>NZ_JBIBWQ010000012.1:147674-371755 GCF_043081505.1 Streptomyces sp. NPDC014870 | reverse complement strand
GGCGGGGGGTGGGGGGGGGGGGGGGGGGGGGGGGCGGGGGGGGGGGGGGCCCCGGGGGGGGGGGGGGGGGGGGGGGGGGGGGGGGGGGGGGGGGGGGGGCCCGCTGCGCGGGGCTCCTTCCCCACCCCGCCCCTCCCCGAACCGGGGCTCCGCCCCGGACCCCGCGCCTCAAACTCCCCCTACGCCTGGCGGCGTGGGGGGACCCCAGCGGGGCTGGAAAGCCTCAGCCGCGGTCGCTCGGGCGGGCCAGGTGGAAGGCCTGGCGGGTGGCCTTGTGGGGCACGGGGACCGGGATCTCCGCGATCTCCTGTTCCGGCGCGCCCATCTGCGGCACCAGGCCCGGTGTCGAGCCCGTCGTGCCCGCCAGGACCGCCGCCGGGGCGCCGCCGCGGCGGCGGATCGAGCCGGGGACCAGAGGGCGGCCGGAGGTGTGCAGGGCGACCGCTGTCATCGGGGTCGCCGCCAGCAGGAGCAGGGCGCACAGGACCAGGCCCATGCCCGGGTAGCCGGCCTGTTCGGACAGGACGCTGCCGGTGACCGGGCCGCAGGCCACGCCCAGCGAGGACGCGGAGCCGACGAGCACCGCCCACCGCCCGCGCGGGTCGAGGGAGGCGGCGAGGCCGAGCAGGTAGGACAGGACGACCGGGTAGAAGACGTTCCACAGGATCTCGCCGGCCGCGAAGGCCGGGAGGCTCTCCGCGCGCGAGCTCACCAGCACGCAGACGGCGATGATCGCCGTGCCCGCGCCGATCGGCGCGGCCCGGCCGAGCCGTGAGCCGAGCGCCCCCGCGGCCGTCACGCCCGCGAGCCCGGCCCCCAGGGCCACCGCGAACACGGCGCCGACGGTGACCTCGCTCAGCCCCGCCTGGGTGAGCCCGATCCGGCCGCTCACGCCCCACAGGGCGTTCTGGGCCATGGACCAGCACAGGATCGCGGCGGCGAGGACGAGGCCCGAGCGGCGGTGGGGGAGCGGGGGGAGCGGGGTTGCCTCGCCCCGGGACGGCGTCGGTACGGGACCGTGCCCGGCCCCGCTCCCCAGCCCGCCCGTCAGCGGCCACACCGCCGCCGCCGCCACCGCGATCGACGCGAACGGCAGCCCGTGGCCGCCGCCCAGGTGGGGCAGCGTGAGGTAGAGCGCGCCGGCCGTCGCCGAGACGGTGAGCAGGCCGAGCGTGGACGCCCGGTGCGGGTCCCGCTGGGCGGCGATGCCGGCGGCGGCCACCGCCAGGGCCGTACCGGAGCCGAAGCCGCCCACGACCGCGCCGCCGATCACCAGCGGGACGCTCGTGGTCAGGGCCGCGGAGCCGTAGCCGAGGACCATCGCGCCGAGGCCGAACCGGGCCGCGCGGCGCGGTCCGATCCGTTCCACGCGGGAGGCCAGGGTGAAGCCGGCCGAGGCGGAGGCGAGCAGCAGGACCGAGCCGACCAGGCCCGCCTGGGCCGGGGTCAGGCCGAGTCCGGCGGAGAGTCTGCCGACGACGGTGGGCAGCAGGTACGGAGCGAGATAACCGGCCGTGAACAGGGCGACGAGAGGCCCCAGGGCACGCGGGCGCGACGACATGGGCGTTCCAGGGAACGGGAGGGCGAGGAGGGTGGAGCGCCCGGTGTGTGCACGGGATCTCGGGGTCCGGGATCGCGGGCCGACGGGGTCGCGGGGACATTCGTATCAAGTGATCGTGGGCCCCGAGAAGCCCGAAGAGGGCGGAAAGCCCCCATTCCATTTGTGATCTGGGTCACTATGGGGTTTGGGGTGTGTGCGCCCGGGTAGACGCGCGCGGCTCTCCGTCCCGCGTCACCCCTGTCGCCCCACCCCCATCAGGCACACTGGCCTGATCGGCACCACGGACGGGAGCAGGCCGTGACCACAGCACGAGGAGACCAGCAACGCGACGCGGGCGTCGACCCGTTGGTGCGCCTGCGCGAGGCCGGCGACCCCGCCTGCGACGTCTTCCTCACCGGCACGGTCTTCCTCGACATCATCTTCACCGGCCTCGACAGCGCCCCCGTGCGCGGCACCGAGTCCTGGGCCAGGGGCATGGGGTCGAGCCCCGGCGGCGTCGCCAACATGGCCACCGCCCTCGCCCGCCTCGGCCTGCGCACCTCGCTCGCCGCCGCCTTCGGCGACGACCACTACGGCGAGTACTGCTGGGACGCCTTGGAACAGGGCGAGGGCATCGACCTCTCGCTCTCCCGGACCGTCCCCGGCTGGCACTCCCCGGTCACCGTCTCCATGGCCTACGAGGGCGAGCGCACGATGGTCTCCCACGGCCACGAGGCCCCACCCGACGACAACGCAGCCGGCGCCCTGCCCGCCTACCCACCGCCCGCCAGGGCCGCCGTCGCCTCGCTCGTGCCCGGCCGGTCCGAGGAGTGGGTCGCCCGGGCCGCGCGGGGCGGCGCGAAGGTCTTCGCCGACGTCGGCTGGGACGACACGGGCCGCTGGAACCTGGCAGGCCTGACCGACCTGGCGCACTGCGAGGCCTTCCTGCCCAACGCCCAGGAGGCCATGCGCTACACCCGCACCGACTGCCCCAGGGCCGCCGCCCGGGCGCTCGCCGACAAGGTCCGCTACGCCGTGGTCACCCTCGGTGCCGAGGGCGCGTACGCGGTCGACGGCGCCACCGGCGAGACCGCGGAGGTGCCCGCGATCGAGGTCTCCGCCCTGGACCCGACCGGCGCAGGTGACGTTTTCGTGGCCGGGTTCGTCACCGGGACGCTCGCGGACTGGCCGCTCGCCGACCGGCTGGCCTTCGCGGGGCTGATCGCCGCGCTCTCCGTCCAGGAGTTCGGCGGCTCGCTGTCCGCACCGGGCTGGGGCGAGGTCGCCGCCTGGTGGGAGCACGTCCAGGAGCACGTCTGCCAGGACCCGGAGGCCCTGCGCGCCCGCTACGCCTTCCTGGAGCGCATGCTCCCGGCCGCCACCCGTCCCTGGCCGCTGCGCCGGGCGGTCCCGACGATCGGGTTCAGAGCGGCCCCGTCGTAAAAGCCTTCGGCCGTGTCAGCGACAAGTCGTAGGCTTGGTATCCCAGAGGTTGTCGAGCAGCGAGAACCCTGCAACGGGAGGTATGTGCAGGCCACAGTGCCGGCCCATGACTCAGACACCCACAGCCCCCAACGGCGCGCCGGGCGAGACCCGCGCCCACTTCACCGTCCCCGCCAAGCATCCGATGGTGACCGTTCTCGGTTCCGGTGACGCACTCCTGCGTGTGATCGAGGAAGCGTTCCCGAAGGCCGACATCCATGTCCGGGGCAACCAGGTCAGCGCAGTGGGAGAAGCGGCGGAAGTCGCCCTCATCCAGCGCCTGTTCGACGAGATGATGCTGGTGCTCCGCACCGGACAGCCGATGACGGAGGACGCAGTGGAACGCTCGATCGCCATGCTCAGGGCGAGCGAGAACGGCAAGGCGGAGGCGGGCCAGGAGACCCCGGCCGAGGTGCTCACGCAGAACATCCTCTCCAGCCGCGGCCGCACGATCCGCCCCAAGACCCTCAACCAGAAGCGGTACGTCGACGCGATCGACAAGCACACGATCGTCTTCGGCATCGGCCCCGCGGGCACCGGCAAGACGTATCTGGCCATGGCCAAGGCGGTCCAGGCCCTGCAGTCCAAGCAGGTCACCCGGATCATCCTGACCCGGCCGGCCGTCGAGGCGGGTGAGCGGCTCGGCTTCCTGCCCGGCACGCTCTACGAGAAGATCGACCCGTACCTGCGGCCGCTCTACGACGCCCTGCACGACATGCTCGACCCCGACTCGATCCCGAAGCTGATGGCCTCGGGCACGATCGAGGTCGCACCGCTGGCGTACATGCGAGGCCGGACGCTCAACGACGCGTTCATCATCCTCGACGAGGCGCAGAACACGAACCCCGAGCAGATGAAGATGTTCCTCACCCGGCTCGGCTTCGAATCCAAGATCGTCATCACCGGTGACATCACGCAGGTCGACCTGCCCGGCGGTACCAAGAGCGGTCTCCGCCAGGTCCGGGACATCCTGGACGGCGTCCCCGACGTCCACTTCTCCATGCTCACCTCCCAGGATGTCGTCCGGCACAAGCTCGTCGGCCGTATCGTCGACGCGTACGAGCAGTACGACAGCCGCAACGGGAAGCAGTAGAAGAGCACCATGTCGATCGACGTCAACAACGAGTCCGGAACCGAGGTCGACGAGCAGGCGATCCTCGACATCGCCCGCTACGCGCTCGCGCGGATGCGCATCCACCCCCTCTCCGAGCTCTCGGTGATCGTCGTGGACGCGGACGCGATGGAGCAGCTCCACATCCAGTGGATGGACCTGCCGGGCCCGACGGACGTCATGTCCTTCCCGATGGACGAGCTGCGTCCGCCGGCGAAGGACGACGACAACGCGGAGCCGCCGCAGGGGCTCCTCGGGGACATCGTGCTCTGCCCCGAGGTCGCCACCCAGCAGGGCAAGGACGCTCCGACGCAGCACTCCATGGACGAGGAGCTCCAGCTCCTGACCGTCCACGGAGTGCTGCACCTGCTCGGTTACGACCACGAGGAGCCGGACGAGAAGGCCGAGATGTTCGGCCTCCAGGCGGCCATCGTCGACGGCTGGCGCGCGGAGAAGGGCCTCACCGGCCCCTCCCCGGCGCCCACCGTCTCCTGACCCGGGGATCGGGCCCCCGATGAACGCATCGCTCATCCTCGGAGCGGTCGCGCTGGTGATCGTCGCGTGGCTCGCGGCCTGCGCCGAGGCCGGTATCGCCCGCGTCTCCAGCTTCCGCGCCGCCGAGGCCGTACGGTCCGGGCGGCGCGGCGCGGAGAAGCTGGCGCAGGTCGCCGCCGACCCGACCCGCTACCTCAACGTGGCCCTGCTCGTCCGGGTCGCCTGCGAGATGGCGGCCGGAGTGCTCGTCACGTACGCGTGCCTGGAGGAGTTCCCCGAGACCTGGGAGGCGCTGCTCGTCGCGATGGCGGTGATGGTGCTCGTCTCGTACGTCGCCGTCGGCGTCTCGCCGCGCACCATCGGCCGCCAGCACCCGCTGAACACGGCGACGGCCTCCGCGTACGTCCTGCTGCCGCTGGCCCGGATCATGGGCCCGATCCCGCAGCTGCTCATCCTGATCGGCAACGCGCTCACCCCCGGCAAGGGTTTCCGCAAGGGACCCTTCGCCTCCGAGGCCGAGCTGCGCGCCATGGTCGACCTGGCCGAGCAGGAGTCGCTGATCGAGGACGACGAGCGCCGGATGGTGCACTCCGTCTTCGAGCTCGGCGACACGCTCGTACGGGAGGTCATGGTGCCGCGCACCGACCTCGTCTGCATCGAGCGGTACAGGACCGTCCGCCAGGCCCTCACCCTCGCGCTGCGCTCCGGCTTCTCCCGGATCCCGGTGACGGGCGAGAACGAGGACGACATCGTCGGCATGGTCTATCTGAAGGACCTGGTCCGCAAGACGCACATCAACCGCGACGCCGAGTCCGACCTGGTGTCGACGGCGATGCGCTCCGCCACCTTCGTACCGGACACCAAGAACGCCGGCGACCTGCTGCGCGAGATGCAGCAGGAGCGCAACCACGTCGCCGTCGTGATCGACGAGTACGGCGGCACGGCCGGGATCGTCACCATCGAGGACATCCTGGAGGAGATCGTCGGCGAGATCACCGACGAGTACGACCGCGAGCTGCCGCCCGTCCAGGACCTGGGCGAGGGCAGCTACCGGGTCACCGCCCGCCTCGACATCGGCGACCTCGGCGAGCTGTACGGCTTCGGCCCGGACGAGTTCGACGACGAGGACGTGGAGACCGTCGGCGGACTGCTCGCCAAGGCGCTCGGCCGGGTCCCGATCGCCGGCGCCAAGGCGGTCGTGGACCTCCCCGACGGGCGCTCGCTGCGGCTGACCGCCGAGTCCCCTGCGGGCCGCCGGAACAAGATCGTGACGGTGCTCGTGGAGCCCGTGGCGGCCGACCCGGAAGGGACGACGACCGATGACGCCTGACCGGCTGCGCGCCTTCTGCCTGGAGTTCAACGACGCGACGGAGGAGTTCCCCTTCGGGCCCGACACCTCCGTCTTCAAGGTCGCGGGGAAGATGTTCGCGCTGTCCTGGCTCGACGGCCGGCCGCTGCGGATCAACCTCAAGTGCGAGCCGGAGGAGGCGGTCAGGCTCCGCGAGGAGTACCCGGCGATCGCGCCCGGCTACCACATGAACAAGCGCCACTGGAACACGGTGACCGTCGGCGAGCTCCCGGACCGCATGGTCCGGGAGCTGGTCGAGGACAGTTACGACCTGGTCGTCGCGGGCCTGCCGAAGGCGGTACGGCTCCGCCTCGACCGGCCGTAGGACGGAGCGCCGTTCAGGCCTTCCGCCGCAGGCCCACGGCGACCAGCACGGCCGCCGCGAGGACGATCGCCGCGTCGATCGCGAGGACCGTGCGCACCCCGTCGTACAGGCTCGGTCCCGTCGTCGCGAGGACGCCGAGCAGGGGGATGCCGACGGTGATGCCGACCTGCTGGGTCGTCGTGACCAGGCCGGTCGCCAGGCCCTGCTCCGCGTCCGGCACGCCGGAGGTGACGGTCACGCCGTACGAGATGATCGCGGCCAGGTGGAACATGCTCGCCACCGAGACGCCGACGGTCGCGTAGACCGCGCCGGACTCCGTGCCGAGGCCCAGTAGGGCGGCCACGAAGACGCCCTGACCGAGCAGCGAGACCGCCAGCGTGCGGCGGGCCCCGAACCGGCCGATGATCCTCGCGGCCGTCGATCCGGCCAGCACCGACAGGACGCCCTGCACCCCGAAGACCAGGCCGGTGCCGAAGGCCGACAGGCCCAGGGTCTCCTGCAGGTAAAGGGTCAGCACGAAGACCACGGTGGACATCATCGAGAAGGTCACGAGCCCGCCCAGGTTGCCGAAGGCGACCGTCCGGCGGCGCAGCATCGGCAGCGAGACCAGCGGCGTCTCGTGCCGGGACTCGACCGCCACGAAGGCAGCGAGCAGCAGCACCCCGCCCACCAGCGTGACCAGTACGTCCGTACCGCCGAAGCCGCGCTCGGCGGCCGTGGAGAGGGCGTAGATCACGGCGAGCAGCCCGCCGGTCACGGTCACCGCGCCCGGCACGTCGAGGCGCGGCCGCTCGGCGGTCCGCGACTCGCGCAGCACACCGGGGGCGAGCGGCAGCACGATCACGCTGAACAGGGCCAGCAGGGCCATCGTCGAGCGCCAGCCGAAGGTGTCGGTCATGACCCCGCCGAGGATCATGCCGACGGTGAAGCCGAGGGACAGGAGCGTGCCGGAGATTCCGAGCGCCCGGGCCCGCTGCGGGCCCTCGGGGAAGGTCGTGGTCAGCAGGGACATTCCGGTGGGCACGATCGCCGCCGCGCCCAGGCCCTGGAGGGCCCGCCCGGCGAGGAAGGAGGCCGGGTCCCAGGCGAAGGTCGCGAGCAGCGAGGCCGCGCCGAAGAGCGCCAGGCCCGCGAGGAACAGCTTCTTCCGCCCGAACAGGTCGCCGATCCGCCCGAAGAGCAGCAGGAACCCGCCGGACGGCAGCGCGAAGGCGGTCACCGCCCACTGGAGCGCGGACGGGCTCATACCGAGGTCGGCGCCGAGGACGGGCAGCGCCACGTTCAGGACGGAGAAGTCGAGCGCCACCATGAACTGGGCGGCGCACAGCACGAAGAGGACCAGCCGGGCGCGGCCGGTGAGGGCGGGCGGGGACTGCGGAGCGGAGGTACCGGTCGGGGAGTCGAGGGTCGTTGCCATGGACGACACCCTCGGCGCCGCGGAACAACCGTGGGGAGCGGGAACTTATCCTGTTGGTCGTACCACCAGGCATCCAGGGGGAGGAAGCGAGCCGTGGTCACAGCGGTCGAGAGCGGCGCCGCCAAGGCACACCGACTGGGCGAGCTGCGCGAGTTCCTGATGAGCCGCCGGGCCCGGGTCAGCCCCGCCGAGGCCGGCCTCCCGGACGGCGGCGCCCGCCGCCGCACGCCGGGCCTGCGCCGCGAGGAGGTCGCCGTCCTCGCGGGCGTCGGCGTCTCCTGGTACCAGTGGCTCGAGCAGGGCCGGGACATCACGGTCTCCGCCCAGGTCCTCGATTCGGTCGCCCGCGTGCTGCGGCTCAGCCCGGCCGAGCGACGCCATCTGTACGTCCTCGCCGCCCTCAACCCGCCCGCGCCCGAGGTCGATCCGGCGGCGCGGGACATGTGCGCGGGGCTGCGGCGGCTGATCGACGCGTGGATGCCGTTCCCGGCGCACATCATGGACGTGTACTGGAACGCGATCATGTACAACGAATCGGCGTCGGTGGTCCTCGGCATGCGGCCGGAGACCTCGCAGAACTGCCTGATCTCCTTCTTCACCGACTCGCTCTACCGCTCCCGCGCGGCCGACTGGGAGCGCCTCGCACCGCACGTCGTCGCCCAGTTCCGGGCCGCCTGCTCGGACTGCCCCGACGACGAGGGCTTCCGCGCGGTGGTGGAGGAGGCGAAGGCGGCGAGCGCGGAGTTCGCGGCGCTGTGGGAGCGGCGGGACATCTCCCCGGGCGGTCAGCTCCACAAGCGGATCGAGCACCCGGTCGTCGGCGAACTCCACCTGGAGGCCACGCAGCTGCGGGTACCGGCCCGCCCGGACCTGACGATCGTCATGCACACCCCGCTGCCGCTCGCCGACACCGAGGCGAAGCTGTCCTGGCTGGTCTCCCCGGAGGGCAGACGCGGCTCGATGTACCCGATCGCGGGCTGAGCACGGGGGGAGCCCGGCGCACAGGAACGTCACAGCCGCCGTATATCCTCCTGGCGTTCCGGCCGATCCCCCACTGGCGCCGGTCCCTCCGTTCCGCCCGCACCCATCAAAGGTTCCACCACCATGCGCACGCGCATCCGCCACGGCCTGGCCGCGGCCCTCACCGTCTCCGCCCTCTCCCTCGTAGCCGCATGCGGTGGTTCGGACAGCGCCAAGGACTCCGGCAAGGACAAGCCCGCCGACAAGCCGGCCGCCGAGCAGAGCACCTCGGCCGCACCGTCGTCCGCCCCGGCCGCCGCGCCGCTGACGGCCGCGCAGATGAAGGCCGCCGTCCTGGAGGTGAAGGACCTGCCGTCGGGCTGGAAGACCGCCAAGGCGGAGGAGGGCCCGACGCTCACCAAGGTCGACAAGCCCGAATGCCTGCCGATCGCGGGTCTGCTCTCGGAGAAGATCTCCGGCGCGACGCTCGGTGCCTCGGGCGACTTCGAGAATGGCGGAGCCACGACGCTCAACCAGGAGGTCCTGGCCTTCGAGGGCGCCGGTGCCACCGACTTCGTCACGAAGCTCGGCGCCGCCCTGGGGGCCTGCACCGGATTCGGTGCCACGGCGGAGGACATGAAGGTGCGTGCCACCGTCGCGAAGCTCACCGCTCCGCAGGGTGCCGAGGAGGCCCACGCCCTGCGGCTGAAGCTGAGCATCCCCGACTTCGGTTACGAGACGGAGGTGAACCTGCTGGTCGCCCGCCAGGGCACCGGCGTGATCCGGCTGGCGCACGACCCGGCCGCCGCCTCCGGCCACAAGGACTTCGACGCGCTCGCCAAGACCGCGACCGACAAGTTCGTCAAGGGCGCCAAGAGCTGACCCCGCGCCCCGACCTATCCTCGGTCCATGACACTTCAGCCCGACCACGGCGACCTCGGCGCCGAGGACCTCAAGATCATCACGCTGGCGCGCAGCGCCCGCGCTCGTAACGGTGTGCCGGAGGGCGCGGCGGTACGGGACGAGACCGGCCGCACCTACGTGGCCGGGACCGTGGCCCTGGAGTCGCTCAAGTTGAGCGCGCTCCAGACCGCCGTGGCGATGGCCGTGGCCAGCGGAGCCCAGTCGCTGGAGGCCGCGGCCGTCGTCTCGAACGCGGAGGCGGCATCGGACGAGGACCGCGCGGCCGTGCGCGACCTCGGCGGGCCCGAGACCCCGGTGCTGCTCGCCGGGCCGGACGGGCAGCTGCGCGCGGCGGTCACCGCGGGCTGAGGTTCACGAGGCGAAGCGGAGGGAGCCCGGCGGCGCGCCGGGCCCCCTTTGTGTGTTTGTGAAGAATCAACGAAACGTCTCTTGTCTTCCCCGGTCCGTTGCGCATCAATAGCAGCGACCGGTCCGACGGACCGTCAGATTCACGCCTTCACGCAGCGTCCGCACCCCTGCGTGCTTCATCGGGAAGGGGTACGACCATGAGAGGCAGCAGCAGCGGCAGGTTAGGCATCGGCGCGGTCCTCGCGGGCGCGCTCGCGGTCACCGGGCTCGCCTTCGCCCCGGCCGCCGGCGCAGTGACGCCGGGCTCGGCCACGGCCACGTACGACTGCGGGATCTGGGGCGGCGGGCTCGCCACCCTGGCGGCCACGCAGAGCGGCACCGCCGCGACGATCACCCTCACCTCGGCCGTCAAGACGCCGGTCGCGGTCGGGGCGGACACCATCAACGCCTCGCTGACGATGGCCAAGGGCGGCGGTGGCACCCGCGTGTTCACCGGCCAGAAGAATCCGGCCCTGGCCGCGAACCAGTCCGTCACCATCGGCCCGCTCAACGGGACCGTGGCCGCAGGCGACAGCCTCAACTCGTACTTCGCGGGCACCGCGCTCACGATGACTATCTTCGGCGTCACCGTGAACTGCGACGCGGTCACCTCGCAGTCGCCCGGCCCGTTCGTGTTCTAGCGCGCAACCGCTCCACCGTTCCCTCACCGGCGTCGCCACAGGCGGCGCCGGTACCTGTGCTGCCCGCGCAGGGCCGCCGCCATAACCGCTGTGACCAGGAGAAACGTCGATCTTGACAGTATCTGATGGGTCATCAGTCGGTGCATTTCGATTCCATTGACTTCTCCTGGCCCGCAGCCGTCAATGGCGCCCTCTCATCCCTCAGGAGGGGGCACACACATGGCACTTTCGCCCATCCGGACCCGGACCCGAAGACGGCGCTGGACCGCCGCCCTCGGCGCCACGGCCCTGGTGTTCGCCGCGGGCGGCGCACTGGCGGCTCCGGCCGGCGCGCTCGGGCCCACCTCGCAGGAGGTGGAATTCCCCACCCGCTGCGTCCCGCCGCCGATCGCCGGCATCCCGCCCATCGAGGGCGTCACGAAGGCCCAGATCACGGTCGACAACGCCGCGCCCAAGGTCGGCGACACCGTCACGGTGACGTACACGATCACCAAGCCGGCCGCCTCGAACCCCGTCGACCTGGCGCTGCCCGCCGACATCATGACCCCGACCGGCAAGGTCGCCCTCGGCGGCGCCCAGTCCGGCGCGGTCACCGTCACCGGGCCCAAGAAGAACCCGCCGGTCCCCGGCAAGGGCACGTTCCCGTCGTTCTCGATGACCGGCACCTTCACGGTCACCGCGCCGGGATCGATCACCCTCTCGCCCGGTGACTACAACATCCACACCAGCTACATCATGGAGCTGGACACCCCCTGCACGGTCCTCAACCCGCCCGCGCCCGTCTCCGAGACGGTCGTCGCCAGCGCGCAGCCGGGCGCCAACGAGCGGAGCGTCTCGCTCGGCGCGGCCTCCGGCGCACCCGGCGTCCGGGTCACCGTGACCGGTGCCAAGTTCACCCCGCTCGCCGAGGTCACCGTCGTCGGCCGGGCAGGCGGGGCGGAGACCGCCGACAAGATGACCGTCACGACGGACAGCGAGGGCGGATTCGTCGCCCGCCTGAAGGTCAACGACAAGGCGACCACCGGGATCGTGGCGTACGAGGGGGCGGCCTGGGACCCGGAGAAGGGCGCGGGACCGGCCGCGTACACCGTCGTCGACGACACCCCGCAGCCGCCGAACAGCCAGAGGCTGACGGCGGCGGTCACGGCGGGCCAGCTGTCGATGACCCAGGCCGGTGACGCGGTCCAGCTGTCGTCCGTCGACTTCGGTCAGGGCGGCGCGGCGACCGGCGACCTGAAGACGGTGACGGTCAAGGACTTCCGCGGCGGCCCCGCGGGCTGGTCCCTGACCGGCAAGGTCACCGACTTCACCGGCCCCGGCGGCTCCATCGGCGCCGGCGCGCTCAGCTGGACCCCGGCCTGCACCACCAAGGCCGGCAGCCCGAGCACCTGCGTACCCGGCTCGGCGGGCGCGGTCGGCAGTGGCGGGGCGACCCTCGCCTCGACCCCGAACGGCACGCTCACCGGCGGTGAGTTCACCGTCGACGCCAAGGTCTCCCTCGACGTCCCGGCGTTCACCGCGCCCGGTTCGTACGCGGGCGTCCTGACGCTGACGCTCAGCTGACCCACAGCACAGCTCTACAGCTCTACGGCTCCACAGCACGCACACGGCGGGCCGGGCGCGCACCCGGTCGGCCCGCTCCGAACCACGGGAGGTCTCCGCACCGTGCACAGCAAGCTGTACGTCCTCCTCCTCACGACGGCGCTCACGCTGATCGGCGCGGTGGCCGCCCCCGCCGCCCGGGCCGCGGAGAACGGCGAGTGGGCGGTCTACCCGACCGCGTCCCAGCTCGGCAGCCGCCCGTACTTCTACCTCTCCGCCGACCCCGGCACGACCGTGAAGGACCAGGTCACCGTCGCCAACAAGACCGGGGCCCCGCTGACCTTCCGGCTCTACGGAGCCGACGCCTACAACACCGAGCGGGACGGCGGCTTCGCCGTCCGCACCAGCCAGGAGAAGCAGACCGGCGTCGGAGCCTGGATCAGGCCCGAGCAGACCCGTGTCACCGTCCCGCCCCGCTCCGCGGTCACCGTGCCCTACACCCTGACCGTTCCCGAGGACGCCGAGCCCGGCGACCACCCCGGCGCGGTCGTCGCCCTCGACGAGCGGATCGAGGCGGGCACCGGCTCCGTCGCCGTCGGTGTCCAGCGGGCGGTCGGGGCCCGGGTCTACCTCCGGGTGAACGGCCCGACCGTCCCGGCGCTCGCCGTCGAGGACGTCACCCTCGACCAGGACCGGCCGCTCGTGCCCGGCACGGGCGCGTCCACCGCCGTCGTCTCGTACACCCTCCACAACCGCGGGAACGTGACCCTCAACCCCAGGGTGGCCCTGCGCGCCGAGGGAGTCTTCGGCCGCACCCTGCTCGCCCGCGACCTGGCGAAGATCCCCTCCGAGCTGCTGCCCCGACAGAAGATCCGGCTGAGCGAGCGATGGACGGGCGCGCCGCAGTTCGACTGGGGCGAGGTGACGCTCACGGCCACCGCCAAGGACGTACGGGAGTCCGGCCGGGCCTCCTTCCTCGCGCTGCCGTGGCTGGCCGCCGGGGTGGTGCTCGTCGGGGGCGGCGTGGCGCTGATCGCGCTGCGGGCACGGCGGGTCCGGACGGGCCGCGTGGGCTCCGCGGCGGACTGAGGAGGCGCCGAGGTACGTGAGGGGGCCGGGGATCGGGGAGAATGGCCCCCATGAGCGCTCGTAACCAAGAAACCGAAGCCGTCCACCGGGCCGGCTTCGCCTGCTTCGTCGGCCGCCCCAACGCGGGCAAGTCCACCCTCACGAACGCTCTGGTCGGCCAGAAGGTGGCGATCACCTCCAACCGGCCGCAGACCACCCGGCACACCGTCCGCGGCATCGTGCACCGCCCGGACGCGCAGCTGATCCTGGTGGACACGCCCGGCCTCCACAAGCCGCGCACGCTCCTCGGCGAGCGGCTGAACGACGTCGTGCGCACGACGTGGGCCGAGGTCGACGTGATCGGCTTCTGCCTGCCCGCCGACCAGAAGCTCGGCCCCGGCGACCGCTTCATCGCCAAGGAGCTGGCCGGGATCAAGAAGACCCCGAAGGTCGCGATCATCACCAAGACCGACCTGGTCGACTCCAAGACGCTCGCCGAGCAGCTCATCGCCGTGGACCAGCTCGGCAAGGAGCTGGGCTTCGAGTGGCGCGAGATCGTGCCGGTGTCGGCCAAGGAAGGGGCTGAGCAAAGCTCATCGGACAAGGGTGGTGGTGGGCGACGGGCGGGCAAGCAGGTCCAGCTGGTCGCCGACCTGCTGATCCCGCTCCTCCCGGAGTCCCCGCCGCTCTACCCGGAGGGCGACCTCACGGACGAGCCGGAGATGGTGATGGTCGCCGAGCTGATCCGCGAGGCCGCGCTGGAAGGCGTACGGGACGAGCTGCCGCACTCGATCGCGGTGGTCGTCGAGGAGATGATCCCCCGCGAGGACCGCCCGGCGGACAAGCCGCTCCTCGACATCCACGCGAACGTCTACATCGAGCGCCCCAGCCAGAAGGGGATCATCATCGGCCCGAAGGGCAGCCGCCTGAAGGAGGTCGGGATGAAGTCCCGCAAGCACATCGAGGCGCTGCTCGGGACCCCGGTCTTCCTCGACCTCCATGTGAAGGTCGCGAAGGACTGGCAGCGGGATCCCAGGCAGCTCAGGAAGCTCGGCTTCTAGGGCACTGAGGGGCCCGAGGGGGCCGAGGCCCCCGGAGCCGTCAGTTCCACAGGGCGGAGAAGCCCAGGCGGAACCGTTCCGTCGTCGCGTCGACGGTGGCACTGTTGCCCGCCGCCTCGGCCTCGGCCGGGGTCAGCGCCCGTGCGAAGAGCCGGACCTCGTCCAGCGCGCCCGCGAAGTGCTCAAGGCCGTCCGGCCGGGACCCGACACGGAGGACCGGCGGGTCGGCCGGGCTGATCGCACCGCTCGCGTCCGCGCCCGCGGGGGAGACGCCGGTCGCCGTGCCGTCCACGGAGAGCCGCAGCTGCTTGCCCTCGCGGGTGAGGACGGCGAGGTGCCAGAAGCCGTCGTTGTACGCGCCGGGCACCGTCACGTCGACGGCGTCGCGACCCGCGCCGGTGTCCACCAGACCGTGGATCCGCCCGTTGCCGGGCTCCGCCCGCAGCCAGAACTGCGGCGCGTCGGGCCCCTGACCGTAGGCCCACAGGATCGGGTGCGCGCCGGTCTTCGCGGAGTAGCGGAACCACGCGGTGAGGGTGAAGTCGGCCGCGCCGATCTGGAGGTCCGGCGAGCAGGACGTGGTCTGCAGCTGGTCGTCCACCCCGTCGAGCGCAAGTGCCTTGCCCGCGCCGCGCGCGGTCTGCACCGGCCCGCCCTGGACGGCGGGGGAGTCGCGGTGGTCGCCCGCGGCGTCGGTGGTCCGCTGCTCGCGCACCACGGTCTCCTGGGCCTTCAGCTGGCCGTCCGTGAAGGAGGAGAACCGGATGAAGCGGCCGTGCGGGTAGCTCAGGGCCGACTCGTAGACCATCCCGACCGTGCCGGGCGCCAGGAGGGTCAGGTCGGAGTAGCCGGCGAAACCGGGCGCGACGACCGTGCCGGTGCCGGACCAGGTCCGGCCCTCGTCGGTGGTGGAGCGGATCGTGAGGTCCTTCCGGTCCGCCACGGTGCTGCCCGTGCTGGAGGAGCCGGAGTAGAGGATGCGGTTGCCCGCGTCACCGGTGTCCGTGGCGTTCAGGCGGAGCAGCGAGCCGAAGACCGGCGGTGAGTCGAGATCCCCCACCGGCTCGAAGCCGCGGGTGAAGGAGTTGCCGCCGTCGGTCGACTCCGCGTCGAGCCGCCGCTCGTTGTAGCCGCAGGCGAGCCGGTCGCGCGCGTTGAAGAGCAGCGACCCGTCGGTCCGCTCGACGAGGGCGACCTCGCCCGGCTGCTGGGGGACGGCCGTGCTGCCCGCCGGGGCGACGGCGGGCGTGTCGGTGTACGCGCCCAGCGTCCAGTTCTGGCCGCCGTCGTCGCTGACGTACAGCTGCGCGCCGGCGCGCTGATTGTCCTTGTTCTTGTGGTCGCCGGTGACGACGAGCCGCCCCTTGTGCGCGCCACGGGTCAGCTGGATGCCGTGGCCGGGACCGACGGAGACCCAGCCCCACTCGGGCTTCATGTACGTGGGCAGCTGCCGGGGCTCGCTCCAGGAGGTGCCGCCGTCCTCGCTGTTGACGACGCGCACGGTGCGGTTGCCGCGGTCGTGCACCTTCGACGAGGCGTACACCAGGGAGACGCGTCCGGAGGCGGCGTCGACGACGGGCGACGGGTTCCCGTTGGCGAAGTCGTCGTTGGCGCCGACGACGACCTTGGCCGCCGGATCCCAGCTCTGGCCGTTGTTCGTCGACCGCTTCACGAGGAGGTCGATGTGCGTGTCGTCGGTGCAGTCGTCGACCCGGCCCTCGGCGAACGCGAGGAGGTCACCGGAGGCGGTCCTGACCACGGAGGGTATGCGGAAGCACGCGTAGCCGGCGTCGACGCCGATGTCGAACGGCGTGGAGACCTTGGGGTTGATGGCCGGCTCGGCCGCGGAGGCCGGTGAGGGAGCGAGTGCGCCGGCGGCGAGGAGGGTGAGCGCGAACGCGCTCAGCACACCGCGGCGGGCGCCCCTTGACAGAAGATGATCATTATGCACGGCTCGTATGTTTGCACGAATGTCGGGATGACGAGGGGGAGTTGATTCAGCGCGGAGCCACGAGAACTGGAGGTCAGCGCTCCGGGGAGCCCTACGCTCCCTCCTTCAGCACCCTCTCGATCAGCGCCCGCTGCGCCTCCGTCAGCCGCGGGTCGCAGCAGCGGACCGTCTCCCCGTCGACGGTGATCTCGTACGAGAACCCGTCCGGCCCGCCCCGGACGTCACCGTCCCCCTCCCGGACCACGGTCGCGGCCAGCGCGTCCCACTCCCCGGCGTCCGGCCGGCCGGAGGTCTCCACCTCGGCCGACCGCTCGATCCCCGCGAAACCACCGGTGCGCCGCACTCGAATCCGCATAGGGTCTGTCTACCAGCCCCGTTTCCACACCGGTCGGCTTCGGCTCGACCAGGAGGACCATGAGCAAGCAAATCGTCACCGTATGTCTGCCGCCGTGTGGCCCGGACGGGCTGCGCCCCGCGCTCGCTGCGGCCATGGCCCCGTTCGAGTACGACGCGCAGATCGGCAAGCCGGACGACGAGTGGCAGGGGGAGTGGGACTACTGGTACGTCGCCTCCGGTGGCAAGGAGTTCACGGTGCGGCCCGGCGGTGAGGACGATCCGCTGATCGTTCGGGACGGTCTGGACGAGGACCGGCCACCGCGTCCTCGCTCGCTGTGCGACGGCGGGCCCAAGGCCCTGTTGGACCTCGACACCGGGCGCTTCGCCGCAGCGCGGGAGGCGGCCGACGCATGGGACGCTTGGCAGGCCTTCGCCAGCACCTTCCCACCGAGCCTGCCGTACGCGCACTTCGCGCGGATGCCGGAGGCCCGGGCGGTCGAGGCCTTCGAGGCCCAGCCCGTGATCCGGGCCGTCCGGCTCGACCCCGGCCGCGAGGAGCGGTTCGGGTTCGACCCGGTGGCCTGGTTCGGTGAGGACCGCCCCGACTTCGCGGCGCGGGCAGCGGCGGACGTCCTGCCGACGTTCGCGCTTCTCACCGTCGACGGCCGGTGGGTCGAGGGCAGCTCGCATGCGCACCATGTGCGCTTCAACGCCTACCTCGACGGCCTCCCGGACGACACGGTCCTCGTCCGGGTGCTCTACCACTCGTAGGGTGCCGTGCGCGCTCAGTCCGTCGCCACGCCCACCGCCGACCACGCCTTCAGGACCGCCTGGATCTCCGCCCCGTCGCCGTAGCGGGCCTTCGCCGCCGCGACCGTGGCGGCCGCGAACTCCGTGAAGCGGGTCTCGGGGGTGAGCGCGCCGCCCGTCATCACGTCGTACCAGATCTGGCCGGCGCGCTCCCAGGCGCGGCCGCCCAGTTCCGTCGCCGCCAGGTAGAAGGCGTGGTTCGGGATGCCCGAGTTGATGTGGACGCCGCCGTTGTCCCGGCTGGTGCGGACGTAGTCGTCCATGTGGCCCGGCTGGGGGTCCTTGCCGAGGACGTCGTCGTCGTAGGCCGTGCCGGGGGCCTTCATGGAGCGCAGGGCCGTGCCCTGGACGTTCGGGTGGAAGAGGCCCTCGCCGATCAGCCAGTCGGCCTCGTCCGCGCTCTGGCCGAGGCCGTACTGCTTCACCAGGGAGCCGAAGACGTCGGAGACGGATTCGTTGAGCGCGCCGGACTGGCTGAAGTACTCCAGGTTCGCCGTGTACTGCGTGAAGCCGTGCGCCAGCTCGTGGCCGATCACGTCCACCGGGAGCGTGAAGTCGAGGAAGATCTCGTCGTCACCGTCGCCGAACACCATCTGCTCGCCGTTCCAGAACGCGTTGCCGTAGTTCCGGTCGTAGTGGACGGTCGCGTGGAGCGGCAGCCCCGCGCCGTCGATCGAGTCCCGGTCGAAGGCCTTCAGAAAGAGGTCGAAGGTGGCACCGAGCCCCGCGTACGCGCGGTTGACGGTGGCGTCCCCCGTCGCCTCCTGGCCCTCCTCGCGGACCGTGACACCGGGCAGCTCCGTGGCGCCCTGGGCGTCGAAGATCGTCCGCTTGGGGCGGGTGGGCCCGGCGCTCGGCGCGACCGCCGTCGGCGCCGCCGGGAGGGCCAGGGCGCGGTTCGTGCGGTTCGCCGCGTCGGCGACGAGGGTGCGCCGGGCGACGGCCGCGACGGCCGGGTTCGAGGACGCGGCCAGGTGCTCCAGAAGGTGGGGCGGCACGATCGTGCAGAAGACAGAAGTCATCCCAGCAATGTGGCACTGGGTCACGCCAGTGTCACTAGCGGCGACCATGATCCGCGAAATGGAGTGATACGTCACCTTTTCGTATTGACGGTCCGGCCGTCCCGCATACTGAAACAGGAGGTCCGCGCTCCACGGACCTGGGCTAGGCTGCGGCACATCATGCGTTTCGGGCTGCTTCTCCTTAGCTGCCGCGGCGAGGGCCTGTAGTCGTAGGCCGACCCCCTCCCCGCGGGACCTGGTGTTGCGTTCGACAGTCGGCCGTCCCTCTTCTGGACCCCGAGGAGCCCTACGCGATGTCCCAGCCTGTCGGCCGCCCCACGCCCATCACCAACGCCACCCAGACGCAGAAGCCGTCCGGGATGCCGATCCACAAGTACGGCCGCTACGAAGCCGTCCACATCCCCGATCGCACCTGGCCCGAGCAGCGCGTCACCAAGGCCCCCCGCTGGCTGTCGACCGACCTGCGCGACGGCAACCAGGCCCTGATCGACCCGATGAGCCCCGCCCGCAAGCGCGAGATGTTCGACCTGCTGGTGCGCATGGGCTACAAGGAGATCGAGGTCGGCTTCCCGTCCTCCGGTGAGACCGACTTCAACTTCGTGCGCTCCATCATCGAAGAGGGCGCGATCCCGGACGACGTCACCATCTCCGTACTGACCCAGGCCCGCGAGGACCTGATCGAGCGGACCGTGGAGTCCCTGGTCGGCGCCAAGCGCGCCACCGTCCACCTGTACAACGCCACCGCGCCCACCTTCCGCCGGGTCGTCTTCCGCGGCTCGAAGGAGGACATCAAGCAGATCGCCGTCGACGGCACGCGGCTGGTCATGGAGTACGCGGACAAGCTGCTGGGCGACGAGACCGTCTTCGGCTACCAGTACAGCCCCGAGATCTTCACCGACACCGAGCTGGACTTCGCCCTGGAGGTCTGCGAGGCGGTCTGTGACGTCTGGCAGCCCGAGGAGGGCCGCGAGATCATCCTCAACCTGCCCGCCACCGTGGAGCGTTCGACGCCCTCCACGCACGCGGACCGGTTCGAGTGGATGTCCCGCAACCTGACCCGCCGGGAGTACGTCTGCCTGTCCGTCCACCCGCACAACGACCGCGGCACGGCCGTGGCGGCGGCCGAGCTGGCCATCATGGCCGGCGCCGACCGCATCGAGGGCTGCCTGTTCGGGCAGGGCGAGCGGACCGGCAACGTCGACCTGGTGACGCTGGGCATGAACCTGTTCTCGCAGGGCGTGGACCCGCAGATCGACTTCTCGCAGATCGACGAGATCCGTCGCACCAGCGAGTACTGCAACCAGATGGAGGTCCACCCGCGCCACCCCTACGCGGGCGACCTGGTCTACACCGCCTTCTCCGGCTCCCACCAGGACGCCATCAAGAAGGGCTTCGACGCCATGGAGGCCGACGCGGCCGCCCAGGGCAAGACCGTGGACGAGATCGAGTGGGCGGTCCCGTACCTGCCCATCGACCCCAAGGACGTCGGCCGCTCCTACGAGGCGGTCATCCGGGTCAACTCGCAGTCCGGCAAGGGCGGTATCGCGTACGTCCTGAAGAACGACCACAAGCTGGACCTGCCGCGCCGGATGCAGATCGAGTTCTCGAAGATCATCCAGCAGAAGACGGACACCGAGGGCGGCGAGGTCACCCCGGCCGCGATCTGGTCGGTCTTCCAGGACGAGTACCTGCCGAACCCGGACAACGCCTGGGGCCGCATCCAGCTGCGCTCCGGCCAGTCCACCTCGGACACCGACGGCACCGACACCCTGACCGTCGAGGCGGTCGTGGACGGCGTCGACACCGTCCTGAGCGGCTCCGGCAACGGTCCGATCTCGGCGTTCATCGACGCCCTGGCGGCGGCCGGCGTGGACGCCCGGGTCCTGGACTACCAGGAGCACACGATGAGCGAGGGCGCCTCCGCGCAGGCCGCCTCGTACATCGAGTGCGCCATCGACGGCCAGGTCCTGTGGGGAATCGGCATCGACGCCAACACCACGCGCGCCTCGCTGAAGGCCGTCGTCTCGGCGGTCAACCGCTCCGCGCGCTGACCGAGCGTTCCGGCCGCGCCGAAAGCTCGACCGTGATCCACGTCACTCCTTCAGGTTGACTTAAGGAAGATCGGTCGGCGCTGCCTGAATTACCCGTATGTGCGGGCAGTTGACGCCACATCAGGGAGTGCCGGAAGGTTCGGCTCGTCCACTCGGACGCCCCCCTTCCGCACTCCCTGACCTGGAGTTCCGTCATGCGTACGCCCGCTGCCGCGGCCGCCGTCCTCGCGGTCACCGGCACCGCCCTCCTCTGCGCCCCGGCCGCCTCCGCCGCCCCGACGGCCGCCCTGTCGTGCGCGCCCCTCGGTGTCGCCGGCGGTTACGCCGAGTTCGTCGAGAAGGACTCCACGCGCTTCTCCGACTCCGAGGGCGCGGTCGCGGTCGGCGGGGACGCGCGCTTCGGTGACAGCGCCTCGGGCCAGGGCTTCTCGGTCGGGTCCCGGCTCTCCGACGCCGACCTCGCGAAGCTCCCGGGCGGCCACAGCCTCGTCGTGGGCGGCACCCTCCACGCCAACCAGGTCGTCGTGTCCCGGGGCGGCGCCGTCTACGGGCGGCTCGCCGACCGCTCGACGGGCAACTTCGCCGTCGACGGGCGGCACGCGCCCGGCGCCTCCCCGGTCGACTTCGGCAAGGAGTTCGCCGCCCTGCGGAGCCTCTCGGCCGGCTGGGCCGCCATCGCGCCGAACGGCACCGTCGCCGTGCCCCAGGGCTCCCACGGGCTGCTCCTGACCGGGGCGGACAAGGAGCTCAACGTCTTCGCGGTCGCCGCGGGCGACCTCCAGAAGGCCGCCGAGATCTCGATCAGGGTCCCGACCGGCGCCACGACCCTCGTCAACGTGATCGGCGGCTCGTACGACATGGGCGCCACCCCCACGTACGGCGTGAACCTCTGGGACGAGACCGCGGGCCGCTTCGTCCAGGACGACTACGCGGCCGGCAGCGCGGCCTTCCAGCGGGTCCGCTCCGAGCTGCTGTGGAACTTCCCGCAGGCCGAGAGCGTGAAGAAGAACTACACCTCCTGGCCCGGCACGATCCTCGCGCCGAACGCCACGGTGGAGCTGGGCGGCAAGGGCGTCGGCCCCGGCCACGTCAACGGCTCGGTCGTCGCCGAGGAGCTGCTCTCCGTCCCCGGCGCCGAGACGCACCAGATGACGTTCACCGGCTGCCTGCCCAAGGGCGCCGAGCCGGGCGAGCCCGTCACGCCCGAGAAGCCGCAGCCGACGCCGACCGTCGTCCCCGAGCAGCCCAAGCCAGAGGAGCCGAGGTCCGAGGAGCCCGGCGGCACGGAGTCCGGGGAGCCGTCCCCGTCGCCTTCGACACCTGCCGAGAGCGCCGCCCCCGCGCCCGCACCGACCACCCCTGAGGGTGATCTCGCCAGTACCGGATCCGCGTTCGGACCGGGTGTCGTGGGGGTGGCGGTCGCCGCCGTGGCCCTGGGCGGTGGATTCGTCGCGTACTCGGTGCGCGGGCGGCGCAGGCGGGTCTCCTGACGGTGTCGCGTCTCGGCCAAGTCGGTGGCGATCTGCTGACGGGGTGCTGACGCCACATCAAGGATGTGGCTAACATCACTCCCCACGTCGGCAAAGTCGCCGGTTCGTCAAGGGAGGTGCGGCGTGCTGTCTGCCCGAGAGTCACGTGGACGAAAAGTAATTCTCTGCGGCATTCGTACCTCCTGGAACACCATCGGAGACGGCGAGTTCTTCTGCGAGGAGTGCGGGGGCGACCGCAACTACCGCCGCAGGACCGGACGCCGGCGGTTCGCCGTCCTCGGCGTGCCGCTGCTGCCCCGGGGCCACGCCGGGCCGGTGATCGAATGCGCGGGCTGTCACACGCACTTCGGCACCGACGCGCTCGACCACCCCACCACGAGCCGCTTCGCCGCGATGCTGCGCGACGCCGTGCACACGGTCGCCCTCGCCGTCCTCGCGGCGGGCGGCACCGACTCCCGTACGGCCGTCGACACCGCCGTCGCGGCGGTCCGCTCCGCCGGGTACGACGAGTGCACCGGCGTCCAGCTCACCGACCTGGTCGAGGCGCTCGCCGCCGACACCGGCCGGTTCCTGCCGGACGCCGACTGCGGCGGCGCGGCCCTCGCCATCGAGCTGCACGAGGCCCTGGAGCCGCTCGCCCCGCACCTGGCCGTCTCCGGGCGCGAGTCGATCCTGCTCCAGGGCGCGCGGATCGCCCTTGCGGACGGGGCGTACACCCCGTCGGAGCGGGACGTCCTGAACACCGTCGGCAACGCGCTCGCGCTCTGCGCGGACGACACGGCACGTCTCCTCGCGACGGCCCGGACGCTGCTCTGAGGCCCGCTCACGGCTCGATGTTGTGGTTGAGGCGGAAGAGGTTGCCGGGGTCGTAGCGGCGCTTGACCGTCCGCAGCCGGTCGTAGTTCTGCCGGTAGTTGGCCCGTACGCGGTCCTGGTCGTCGGTGTCCATGAAGTTGACGTACCCGGCCTCCTGCGTGTGCGGCCGCAGGGCCTCGTCGTAGGCGCGGGTCCAGGCGATGTTCGCCTCGTTGTCGGCGGGGTCGGTGTGGGTCGTGCCGAACGCGGCGGAGAAGTGCGCGTCCCGGTAGGCGAAGGCGCTCTCCTCGGGGCCGACGCGGTGGCAGGCGCCGTCGATCGGGAAGATCGCGGTGTCGCTCTCCATCGAGGGCAGGGTCGCGCCGTAGCGGACGTGGACGTCGATGGCGCCGTCGGAGAGATCGCGGCTGAAGTTCCCCTTCCAGTAGTGGTAGAGCCCGGGCGGCAGGTCCTCGTCGAAGAGGGTGTTGACCATCGGGTACGGCATCCGCTCCACGAAGCGGCCGACGACGGGACCCAGCTCGTCGAGGAGCGCGAGCACCTTCGCGTCCTCGCCGGGCGGGCCGCTGAAGCAGGTCACGAGGCCGCAGACCGGGCGGCCGTGCCAGCGCTCCGGCAGGAACGGCATGTCGGGGCCGAGCACCATGACGAAGATCGTGTTCAGTTCCTCGGGTGAGCCGGCGACGAGATCACGCCAGTTCCGGGCCACGTCCGCGTCGAGCGGATAGAAGACCACGCCGCCCAGGACGTCGTCGACCGGGTGCAGCCGGTAGACGAACGAGGTGACGACGCCGAAGTTGCCTCCGCCGCCGCGCAGCGCCCAGAACAGGTCGGGGTGCCGTTCGGCGTCGCAGGTGACGAGGGTGCCGTCGGCGGTCACGACATCGGCCTCGACGAGGTTGTCGCAGCTCAGGCCGTAGCGGCGGGCGAGATTGCCCATCCCGCCGCCGAGGGTGAGCCCGGCGATGCCGGTGGTGGAGACGACCCCGCCGGTGGTGGCCAGGCCGAAGGCGTGCGTGGCGTGGTTGAAGTCGCCCCAAGTGCAGCCGCCCTCGGCGCGGGCGGTACGGGCCGCGGGGTCGACGCGCACCGCGCGCATCGGGGACAGGTCGACGACGAGCCCGTCGTCGACGGTCCCGTACCCGGCGACCGCGTGCGCGCCGCCCCGGACCGCGAGCGGCAGCCCGTGGTCCCGGGCGAAGAGGACGCCGGCGATCACGTCGCCCGCGTCGGCGGCCCGGACGACGACGGCGGGCCGCCGGTCGTGCATGGCGTTGTAGACCGCGCGTGCCTCGTCGTAGTCGGGGTCGCCGGGGACGACGACCTCGCCTCGGACGGCACCGCGCAGGGTGTCCAGCGAGTTCGTGGTGAGGGGGTCGGTGGTGTCCATGCACCCGTTGTAGGCCGGGGGAGCGGCGGCGGGCATCGCCCGAACCACCCACATCACGGGGCGGGCGGGGCATGGGCGAAACGGCCCACGCCGGGGCGGCCACCGAACCACCCGTACGCCGTATCCGCCGTGACCGGGCTCTCGGGCCGAGGTTCTCGGAGCGCAGGCCTTACACGACCTCGGTCTCTGGGAAGTTCCATGCCCCGCTTCAGCGTCATCGTGCCCGCGTATCGCGTCCAGGCGTACCTCCGGGACAGCCTGGACTCCGTCCTGAGCCAGTCCTTCACCGACTTCGAACTGATCGCCGTCGACGACCGGTCACCGGATGCCTGCGGCGAGATCATCGACCTGTACGCGGCGCGCGATCCGCGCGTCACCGCCGTCCACCTGCCCCACAACGTGGGCCTCGGCCGGGCCCGCAACGCCGGGCTCGTGTACCGGCTGCCGACCACCCACACGCCCCGGATGTGCGGGGCGAGTTCCCGGGCCGCGGCGTGGATCGCCGCCGGATTGCAGGCCGGACCCCGGCTCCAGTACGCGTTGTACAGGGCGAGGTGCGGATCCAGCGGTTGCCGAGCCCGCGCGAAGCGGTAGGCGGTACGGATCACGGGGCCACGCACGAGTCTGCGGAGAGGGAGAAGCACACCGGCTTTCTAGGCGAACGCGACATCCGGCACAACGAGCCCGTCGGCGATCCGGAGCGCGCGGGGGTGGCGGCCCTAGGCAGGAGTGGGGGTCGGGGCCGGGGGCGGGAGGAGGTCGTGGGCGAAGGCGTAGGTTGACGCGGCGGTGCGGGAGGTCACGTCCAGCTTGGCGAAGATGTTGTTCAGGTGGCGGGCGACCGTGTGCTCGCTGATCACCAGGGCCTGGGCTATCTCCCGGTTCGTGCCGCCCTCCGCGACCAGCCGCAGCACCTCCGCCTCGCGGGCCGTCAGGCCGCCGGGCAGCGCCTGGCGCCGGCGCCGGGTCAGCAGGGCCGACGCGCGACGGGCGTCGGGCACCGCACCCAGCCGCTCGAACGCCGTCCGGGCCGCCTCCAGCTCCAGGCGGGCCGCCTCCTCGTCCCCGGCGGCCCGGTCCGCGGCGGCCAGCAGCATCCGTACCTGCGCCGCCTCGTACGGCACCCGCAGCTCCAGCCAGCCCGCGAGGGCGCTGCGCAGCGGAATCAGGGCCGGTCCGTGGCCGGCGAGCGCGACGGCGCCGCGCGCGGTGTCGGCCATGGCGGTCAGGAGCGGCGAGCCCCCGGCCCCGGCGAGCCCCTCCAGCTCCACGACCGCCGCCTCTGCGCCCGCCACGTCCCCGACGGCCAGGGCGACCTCCGTCATGGCGGCCAGCAGCCTGGCCCGGCCCAGGAGCCCGTGCTGCGGGCCGCAGGCGAGGGCGAGCCGCAGACCGGCCACGGCCGCGTCGGCCTTGCCCTGCGCGAGCCGCAGCAGCGCGAGGCCGGGCTGCGGGACCCTGCCCAGCTCATGGGCGTGCGCGTACGCGCGGGCGGCGGCGTCCAGTCGCCCCTGGCGGCGCCGGATCTCCCCGGCCTCGTAGGACGCCTCGGCGGCCACGTCCAGGCTGTCCACCATCACCTCGCCGCACACCCGCCCGGCCTCGTCCTCGGCGAGCGTCCACGCCCCGAGAAGGTCCAGCACCTCGACGTGGTGGATCCGGCACAGGCCCCGGAAGGGGTTGTCCGTGAAGGAGCCGGCGCCGGGGGCGGGGGTGGGTTCAGGGGTGCGTCCGGGCGCGGGGTCCGGTGCTCCCGCGCTCCCCGGCTCCGGCGGCCGGACGTGCTGGGACCACGGCACCTCGCACCAGGTCATCGCCGCGTCCGTCCACTCCACCGCGCGGGCGAGGTCGGCCGCCTCCATGCACTGGCTGAGCGCCAGGCAGAAGAGGATGCCGGTGTACATGCCGGTCAGCTCGCCCGCCAGGACCGCGACCATCGCGTCGTCGAGGAGGGCCATGCCCTCCTCCCTGCGTCCCTCGGCCAGCAGCACCGAGGCCTCGGTCGTCCGGCTCAGGGCCAGCAGCCCCGGGTCGCCCGACGCGGCGGCGAGCCGCGTCATCCGGCGCGCGGCGGCCAGGGCCGCGGCCGGGTCCCCGCGCTCCTGGGCCTCCGCCGCGTCCGTCCAGGCGAGGAAGCACTGCTCGGGGCAGTCCGGCTCGTGCTCCAGGTGGTGCCGCGACCGGTGCAGCCAGCCTGCGGCGGCCGCCGGGCGGCCGAGGCTCTGGTACTCGAAGTGCAGCCACCAGGCCACGGCCCCCGCGCCCCGGTGGTCGCCCGCCGCCCCGTACGCCGCGTGCGCCCGCAGCCGCGCCGCGACCGACTCGTCCACGTGGCCCGTCCACCAGGCGGCGTCGGCGAGCAGGTCCAGGTCTTCGGGGGCAAGGGCCGCGGAGGGGTGCCGGTCGGACTCGCGCAGCAGGACGTACGCCTCGGCCCACGCGTCCCGGGCCGCCGCGTCCCGCGCCCGCTCGACGGCGGGAGCCTCTTCGACGGGGACGGCCATCGCCGCTCACTTCCCTTCCGGCCGTGCCGGTCCTTCCAGAATATGAGCGCCCGGCGCGTACGGCCTCCGCTTACTCCCGGCTTACTCCCGGGGGAGTAGGCGGGCCTCGGCACCGCCCCCGGCAGTAGCCCTCAACTCGGCCGTCAGCGCGACGAATCCAGGTCGGGGCGACGGGAATCTGGGATCGACCGGACGACATATCCGACCGACTCGTCCGACCGACCGGAGGGAGCCCCCGTCATGGAGGGCCGTAAGAGAATCGTGGGCTGGGGCGTACTGGCCCTGTGGGTGATCGTGCTCGCCCTCGCCGCACCCCTCGCCGGAAAGCTCGGCGACGTACAACGCGACCGCGCCGTCGACTATCTGCCCGCGAGCGCCGACTCGACCCAGGTCGCCAAGATCACCGAGCAGCTGCCCGGGGGCGACTCCACCGACCTCGTGCTCGTCTACCACCGCGACGGCGGACTGACCGCCGCCGACAAGGCCACCGCCGCCCGGGAGGTGGCGCGGGTCGCGGCCGAGCACCCGCTCACCTCGCCCCCGGTCCCCGTCCCCTCCAAGGACGGCACCACCCTGCTGTACGCCGTGTCCAGTACCGAGCCCGGTACGGACGAAAAGGCCAGGGACGCCTTCGTCCTCGACATCCGCGAGACGGTGAGCGGCGAGGTCGGCGGTCCCGGCGCGCTCGCCACCGACGCGGGCGAGGTCTACAACTCCCTCGACGGCCCGCTCCTCTACACGACCGTCGCCGTCGTCGCGATCCTCCTGATCGTCATCTACCGCAGCCCCTTCCTCTGGCTCGTCCCGCTGGTCGTCGCGGGCGTCGCCGACTACCTCTCGATGGCCGTCACGTACGCCCTCCACCAGGGCTTCGACATCAGCGTCTCCGGCCAGAGCACCGGCGTCATGACGATCCTCGTCTTCGGCGCCGGCACCGACTACGCCCTCCTCCTCGTCTCCCGCTACCGCGAGGAACTGCGCCGCACCGAGCGGCCGTACGACGCCATGGTCACGGCCCTGCGCGGCTGCGGGCCCGCCGTCCTCGCCTCGTCCGGCACCGTCGCGCTCGGGATGCTCTGCCTGCTCGCCGCGGACATGAACAGCAGCCGGGGCATGGGGCCCACGGCCGCCGTCGGGGTGCTGTGCGCGCTCGTCGCGATGATGACGCTGCTCCCCGCGCTGCTCGTCGTGCTCGGCCGGCGGGTGTTCTGGCCGCTGATCCCGGCGTACGGAAGCGAGCCGAAGGCCGCGCGCCGCTCCCTCTTCGCCGTGATGGGCTCCTCGGCGGGCCGCCGTCCGCTCGCCGTGCTCGTCACGGGCGCCGCGGCGCTCGCGGCGCTGGCGCTCGGTGCGCTGAACCTGCCGGGCTCCCTCAAGCAGGAGGACTCCTTCACCTCCACTCCGGAGGCGGTCGCCGCGATGAAGACGCTCGCCGCCGCGTACCCGGAGATGGGCACCCAGCCGATCACCGTCGTCGCCCCGACCGCCGCGGTGCCCGGGGCGCTGCGGACCGCCCTCGCGACCGACGGGGTCGCGAAGGCCGAGCGGGGCCGCAGCGGCGGCGGTTGGACGGAGATCTCCGTCGTGGCCTCCGTGCCGCCGCAGTCGGCGGCCGAGACCGCGACCATCAGGGAGCTGCGGACCGCGCTCGGCGACGGCGTGTACGTCGGCGGGCCCAGCGCCGAACAGCTCGACATGACCGACACCAACGCCGGCGACCGGAACATCGTCGTCCCGCTCGTCATCGTCGTCGTCCTCCTCGTCCTGATCGTGCTGCTGCGCAGCCTCGTCGCACCGCTGATCCTGGTCGCCGCCGTCGTCGCGGTCTGGGGCGCGGCCCTCGGGATCGGCGGGCTCGTCTTCGAGTCGCTCTTCGGCTTCGAGGGGACCGACCCCGGCCTGGCGCTGCTCTCGTTCGTCTTCCTCGTCGCCCTCGGCGTGGACTACGGCATCTTCCTGATGCACCGGATGCGCGAGGAGTGCCTGAACGGCGCGGAGCCGGGCGCCGCGGCCCTGACGGCGCTGCGGACGACCGGCGGGGTGATCGCCTCGGCGGGGCTCGTCCTCGCCGCCACCTTCGGCGTCCTCGTCAACATGCCCATGGTGCAACTGGCGGAGCTGGGCTTCGTGATCGCGGTCGGCGTCCTGCTCGACACCTTCCTGGTCCGTACGTACCTGGTCACGAGCGCGAGCGTGCTGCTCGGCCGGAAGGTGTGGTGGCCGGGACCGCTGGCCAAGGCGGGTGCGTCGACGGGTGGTTCGTCGGCGGACGGTTCGTCGACGGGTGGTTCGTCGGCGGGTGGCTCGTCCGAGGACGGTCCGTCAACGGGCGATTCGGGGTCCGAGCGGATTCCCGTACGGGTGTGATCGGGGGCGGGTGGGGGGCTTCCCGGACTGTCAGGAGCCCCGCCCGCAGGGAGGATGAACGTCATGGACTTCGCAGCGGCCTTGACCCGTGATCCGCAGGCGGCGCCGTACCCGGTGAGGTGCGACGCGGCGGCCGCCGCTGTCTTCGCCGTCCTCTCGGCGGCCATCGCGCTCACCGTCGACGACGGCCGCCGGCCGGACCTGCTCGGCTGGGCGCTGCTGCTCGCCGCGCACGTTCCGCTGGCGTGGCGTCGCAAGGCGCCGATGCCGGTGCTGCTCGCCGTGGTGGCCTGCGTCGCCCCCTACCACGCGCTGGACTACATGCACTTGGCGCCGATACCCGCCTCGATGACCGCGCTGTACACGGTCGCGGCCACCGGCCGTCCGCAGCGGACCCTGCTCGTGGGTCTTTCGGTCACGTCCATCACGCTGACCATGCAGATCTTCGTCAACCCGCACGAGATGGTGGAGTTGCTGAGGGTCTCCGGCTGGGTGATCGCGATGCTGGTCTTCGGCGCGAGCATCCGGCTCTACCGGCAGCTGGTGGCGAGCGTGGTCGAGCGGGCGGAGCGCGAGGGCGAGCGGAAGGTCGCCGAGGAGCGGCTGCGCATCGCCCGGGACCTGCACGACCTCCTGGCGCACTCGATCACCCTGATCGGCGTGCAGACGTCGGTCGCCGCCCATGTCCTGGTCGCCGACCCGGACCGGCTGGACCGGGAGGCGCTCGCCCGGGCGCTCGACGGGATAGCCGAGACGTGCCGGGAGGCCCGATCGGAGGTGCGCACGACGCTGGACGTGCTGCGGGCGGCCCCGGAGGGCCCCTTGCCGGATCTCGCCTCGTTGCCCGATCTCGTACGGTCCTCCGGCGCGGAACTGACGCTCAGGACGGGTGGGGTGAAGGTCCCGGCGGCGGTGGGGTCGGCCGCGTACCGGATCGTGCAGGAGTCCCTGACCAACGCCGTCCGCCACGGGGGTGCGGGCGGCGGTGGGGTGCGGGTCGATGTCTCGCTGGTGGACGAGGTGTTGACGGTACGGGTGGTCAACGGCGTTGCGGCTTCGGCCGGTTCGGGTGGCTCGAGCGGTTCGGGTGGTCCGGGTGGCTCGGGCGGGACAGGCGGTGGCTCGGGGTACGGGATTCTCGGAATGAGGGAGAGAGCGCGGAGCGTGGGAGGGACACTGAGCGCGGGCCCGCGGACCGGCGGGGGGTTCGAGGTCACGGCGGCGCTGCCGCTCGTGGCGAGGGAGAGGGTGACGGCGTGATCCGGGTGCTGCTCGCGGACGACCAGACGCTGGTCCGGGCGTCGTTCGCCATGCTCGTCGACTCGGCGCCCGACATGGAGGTCGTGGGCCAGGCGGCCAACGGCAGGGAGGCGGTGGAGCTGGCCCGTTCGGCGCGGGCGGACCTGGTGGTCATGGACGTCCGGATGCCCGAGCTGGACGGGATCGGGGCGACCCGCTTGATCGCCGCCGACGAGGACCTGGCCGGAGTGAAGGTGCTGGTCCTCACCACGTACGACACGGACGAGCACATCGTGGAGGCGTTGCGGGCGGGCGCCTCGGGCTTCGTGGTCAAGGACATCCGCCCGGCCGAGCTCCTCGCGGCGATCCGCACGGTGGCGGCGGGGGAGTCCCTGCTCTCCCCGGGCCCGACGGCGTTGCTGATAGCCAGGGTCCTCGCGACGCCGGAGGCGCCGGCGACGGGAGGACCGGAGGGGCTGTCGGATCGCGAACGCCAGGTGCTCGCGCTGGTGGCCAGGGGGCTGAACAACGCGGAGATCGCGGAGACGCTGGGGCTCTCGCCGCTCACGGCGAAGACGCATGTCAGCCGGATCATGGGCAAGCTCTGTGCGCGGGATCGGGCGCAACTGGTCATCGCCGCGTACGAGTCGGGCCTGGTGGCGCCGAGTCGCTGACGCGCGTCGGACATCGCGGCGCCGCGTCGCGGACACGGGCCGGGCCCCCACCGGTACGTGACCGGTGGGGGCCCGGGAGATCAGGCACGGTGGGCGGGTCAGCCAAGCTCGACCCCGCTCGCGCGGAGCATGTCCTCGCGCTCGACGATCTTCACGCGGTCGCGGCCCTGCGGCTCGCCGAGCGCCTTCTCGGCGGCGTCGAGGGCGTACCAGCCCTCCCACGTGGTGTACGTGATGCCCTTGCCCTCGAGGAAGGCGACGACCGCGTCCGTCTCCGGGTTCGCGGGCGTGAGGAGCCGGTCGTTCGCGAAGTCGTCCAGAAGGTTCGCGACCGTCTCGTTGGCGTCGCCCTTGGTGTGGCCGATGAGGCCGACGGGGCCGCGCCGGATCCAGCCGGTCACGTAGGTCGACGCAAGGTGCGCGCCGCCCTCCTCGATGACCCGGCCGCCCTCGTCGGGGACGGTGCCGCTGACGGTGTCCCAGGGGAGCTTGGGCAGCTCGTCGGAGAGGTAGCCGACCGCGCGGTAGACGGCCTGCACCTCCCAGTCCGTGGTCTGGCCGGTGCCCTTGACGTTGCCGGTGCCGTCCAGCTCTGTGCGCTCGGTGCGCAGGCCGACGACCTTGCCGTCCTCACCGAGGATCTCGACCGGCGACTCGAAGAAGTGCAGGAAGAGCTTGTGCGGGCGGTCGCCGACGTCGCGGATCGCCCAGTTCTCCAGGGTCTTGGCGACCATGTCGGTCTGCTTGTTCTTGCGGCGCTCGGCGATCGAGCCGTCGTCGTAGTCGATGTCCTCGGGGTTGACGATGACCTCGATGTTGGGGGAGTGGTCCAGCTCGCGCAGCTCCATGGGGCTGAACTTCGCCTGCGCCGGGCCACGGCGGCCGAAGACGTGGACTTCGAGGGCCTTGTTGGCCTTGAGCCCGTCGTAGACGTTCGGCGGGATCTCGGTCGGCAGCAGCTCGTCAGCCGTCTTGGCGAGGATGCGCGCGATGTCGAGCGCCACGTTGCCGACGCCCAGCACGGCGACCTTCTCGGCCGACAGGTCCCAGGTGCGCGGGACGTCCGGGTGGCCGTCGTACCAGGACGCGAAGTCGGCGGCGCCGAGGCAGCCGTCCAGCTCCACGCCGGGGATCTTCAGCTCGCGGTCGGCCATGGCGCCGGTCGAGAAGACCACGGCGTCGTAGAACGAGCGCAGGTCGTCCAGGTGTACGTCGGTGCCGTAGTCGACGTTGCCGAAGAGGCGGACCTGCGGCTTGTCGAGCACCTGGTGCAGGGCCGTGATGATGCCCTTGATGCGCGGGTGGTCGGGCGCGACGCCGTACCGGATCAGGCCGAAGGGAGCCGGCATCCGCTCGAAGATGTCGATCGACACGCCCGGCTCGTTGGCGGCCTCGGACTTCAGCAGCGCGTCAGCGGCGTAGATCCCGGCGGGGCCGGCGCCGACGATCGCTACCCGGAGGGGGCGGGTCATGTCTGGGTTCCCTTCGCAAAACGACGTGACGACGATGGGTGTCGTCACTTAGGTCACCCTAAATAACGCCCGAAGCGCGCCGGTACCCACCCCCGGTCTATGACCACATAAGGCGGACTTATGACTTCCCAAAGGAAGCCTGGGGTCCGGGGTGGGTGGCCATAGGGGGAGGGGGTAGGGGTGAAATTCTGCACCCTTTAGGGTGATTTTCATGCGTAATTGGATGTTTGGTGGGGTTTACGGCACGGTTCTTGCCGGCGCGCTCCTGGCCGCGCTGCACAGCGAGGGCGAACAGTTCACGCCCGTCTACGACGCGCTGTGGATCCTGGTCACGGCGGCCGCGGCGGGCCTCGTGCACGGGTACGCCCACCACATGGCCACCCACCACACCGGCAGCGCCTCGGTCCGCTGGCGGCGCCTCCTCACCGCGCTGGGCGAGGAATGGCCCCTGGTGGTCGCCACCCTGCCCACCGTCGCCCTGCTCCTCCTCGCGGCCGCGGCGGACTGGGGCCCGGACGTGGTCACCTCGGTGGGCCTCGGCCTCAACACGCTGCTGCTGGGTGCCTGGGGCACCTTCGCCGCTCTCAGGTCCGGCTACCGGCGCGGCTCGGCCGTGCTCGTGGGCCTGGCGGACGCGACGATCGGCCTTGCGATCGCGGGCGCCAACGCGCTCATCAAGTAGGACGGGGGGCGGTCACCCGTCGAAGGCGGGCAGCGCGAGGGCGACGACACCCCAGGCGATGAGGCCCGCGATGCCGGCGATCACCAGGCACAGGATCAGGCCCCCGATCCGATCGCCCAGGCCGGTGAGGACGACGGCGGTCCCCGGCTTGCGCGGGTGGTAGGCGACCCGGACGGTCCTGCCCTTGTCGGTGCCGCCGACGTAGCGGGTCACGCCGTCGGTGGCGGTGTAGGCGTTGGTGTCCGTGCCGTTCCGGTAGACCTGCCGCGTCTCCACGGTGATGCCGTAGCGGCGCAGGTACCAGCCCTCCCACACGGACATCAGCCCCGCCCAGGCGAGGAAGACGGCCCCGATGGCGAGTTCCCCGAGCAGGAGCGTCGCGATGCCCCGCCCCCAGTTCCCGTCGGCCACCCCGACGGCGACGGCGAGCAGCGCGATCGCGCCGTTGGCCGCCCAGGTCGCCCACTTCGCGGGCTTGGGAAGTCCGCGAGGCCGTGCGTCGTCGGCTTCCCCGTCCTCCCCGTCGTCGCCGGAGACCAGGCTCCGGGTGACGACGAGCGTCGAGCCGTCGACCGCCGGCTCGTCCGCGGTGCGCTCGGGCAGCGCGGCGTTCACCGCGTCGGCGAAGGCCGTGGCGGCGGCCGCGCTCACGTCCGTGACCCCGTACTCGGTCGGCTCGGTCCCCGCGGGGGCCGTCAGCTCGATCGTGACGGCTCGCCTCTCGGCTCGTACGCGCGCGATCGCCACGAGCGGGATGCGCAGCTCGTCGTCCCGCCGACGCAGCAGCAACCCCTCGCCCTCGGAGCGGAGTTCGGTACCTCGGTCGCCATGGAGGACGGGTATGGGCGAAGTGATCGACATGCGCGTGATCGTAAGTCGCCGGATCCCCGCGGGTGAAGAGCCTGTGGGGGTTTCGGGTGGGGCGCGTGGTGTCGTACGGTCCGCCTGTGAACCTGGTGACCGCAGTACTCGTCTGTTTCATGATCGCGTCCGTGCCGGTCTGCATCTTCGGCCTGATGCTCATCTCCGGTGAGCGGTCAGAGCTGAAGAAGATGACGGAGTTGAGCGAGACCGGCATCGAGGTGCGGTCGCGCCTCGTGCGTCTGGAGCCGTTCGGCCCGCGTGGCTACGCGAGCGTCACGTACGAGTTCCCGACCCCGACCGGAGGCGCCGCCCGGCACAACACCGGGGTCAACTTCGGCTCCGCGCACGTGGTCGGCGACGAGTACCCGCTGGTCCACCACCCCACGAACATCAAGATCGTGCACATGGGCACGATGTCGACGGTCCGCCAGGAGCGCGGGCGCCGCAAGGGCTACGTGCGGGGTGCGCAGCGGATCGCGCTCCTGTCCTTCGCGGCGGGCGTCCTCGCGACGATCGGCCTGATCGTCAGCCCTTCCTGACCCCGGCGACGAAGACCGCCCACGCGGGCGCGGCGATGACGAGCGCGGGGCCGGCGGGGTTCTTGCTGTCCCGGACGGGGACGACGCCGCCGGGAGCGTTGTCGAGGACTTCGAGGCAGTTGCCGCCGTCACCGTCGCTGTGGCTGCTCTTGCGCCAGGCGGCGCCGACGAAGTTGTAGGCCACTTCGACGCAGCTTCCGCCGTTGCCGTCGCTGTAGGAGCTCTTCCGCCACTGAGCGGTGCTCAGGTCGTACTCGCGCATCGTCTGTGGTCCTCCGCCGCCGATTCGATCAGTGCGAGGGACGCCTCCGGCGACAGCGCGGCAGCCCTGAGCAGATCGTAGGTCTCCTGAACCCGCTTCACCAGGGCAGGATCGTCCAGCAGATTCCCGGAAAACACCGCCTCTGTATAGGCGGTTGGGGGAGCGTCGTCGAACTCCATGAGAGTCACCATGCCGGTCATGAGGGCATATGCCCCGGCAGCGGTCGGCAGCACCTGTACCAGTACGCGGCGCGCACGAGCGAGCGAAGCGACGTGGCCCAGTTGCTCGGCCATGACGGCCGGACCCCCCACCGCGAGCCGAAGCGCGTGCTCATGCAGGATCACCCAATACACCGGGGTTGCGGGATTCTTGAGCAGTTGGGCGCGATCCAGCCGCCCACTGACCTTCTCCTCGATGAACGCATCTGATGCGAGCGGGTTCATGGCCAGCGTGACGGCCCGGGCGTAGTCGGCGGTCTGGAGCAGGCCCGGCATCAGCGTCGGAGCGAACTCGCAGATCTTCCTCGCCAACGCCTCCAGCTCTGCCGCCGCCTCGAAATAGGACGCGTACGGCGAGGCGTCGATGAGCTTCAGACACGCGCGTTCGAAAAAGCCACCGGTTTGTAGGACCACGTCGATTCGCCGCGCCACATCCAGCTGCGGCTTCCGAATTCCCTGCTCGAACTGGCCGATGTAGCCGCCGGAAACGAACACCAGATCGCCCAACTCCGTCTGCGTGAGCCCCTTCGTCTCGCGCTGCGCCTTCAGCTCCTGGCCGAAGAACGCCCACGTGTCCTGCCGCCTTGCTTTGGCCATGGATTAACTCCTCAACGCTGCCCCGCAGTTGTAGGACCTGCGCATCTATCGAGTTTAGGGATCCGGGACCACGCTGGGGGCGGTAAGTGAGAAATGGATTCGGAAAGGGATGCGTTGGTGAAGGAACAAGGCACGCGGTCGTTCACGGGGGCCGTCGAAGAAGCGAGCGAGACGGTGGCGGAATTGCGCGAGGCACTCGTGCGGGCGGGAATCGTGCTTCCCTCCCTCGGGCTCGACGCCGTCACCCTCGCCGCCGACTCCCCGTCCCGGCCGCCGCTCATCGAATTGGGACGCTGCACGGTGGAAACGGCACGGCTCCTCGCCGGCGCCGTACTCCCGTCAGGGGAAGAAGGGAGCCGGCCATGAAACTGCCCATCGGGTCGTACGTCGTGGAGATCCGCACCGGACGTGTGGGCACGGTCATGGGACACGAGGGGCCGTACGTACAGCTACGGCCGCTCGGCGGCGGGCGGGAGTGGGACGCCGAGCCCGAGGGGGTGAGGGAGGCCACCACGACCGAGCGGCTGCGCGCCGCGACCGCGCACGCGAACGCGCGGAGCCGGGGTGAGGTGCCGTGAAGGCGGGCCGCGCGCTCGGGGAAGCGTGCGATCGCGGCGAACACGGCCCACGAGTGGACGAGGGTGCGCAGGGGGGCCAGGGTCTGCCGTCCCGTACGCGAGAATGGGTCCCATGAGTCTGTTCCGCGACGACGGCATCGTGCTGCGCACCCAGAAGCTGGGTGAAGCGGACCGCATCATCACCCTGCTCACGCGCGGTCACGGGCGCGTACGCGCCGTGGCGCGCGGGGTGCGGCGGACCAAGTCGAAGTTCGGGGCCAGGCTGGAGCCGTTCTCCCATGTCGACGTGCAGTTCTTCGCCCGTGGGAGTGAGCTGGTCGGGCGCGGTCTTCCGCTCTGTACGCAGAGCGAGACGATCGCGCCGTACGGCGGCGGCATCGTCACCGACTACGCCCGCTACACCGCCGGGACGGCGATGCTGGAGACGGCGGAGCGGTTCACCGACCACGAGGGCGAGCCGGCGGTGCAGCAGTACCTGCTGCTCGTCGGCGGGCTGCGCACGCTCGCGCGGGGCGAGCACGCGCCCCATCTCATCCTCGACGCCTTCCTGCTCCGCTCCCTCGCGGTCAACGGCTACGCGCCGAGTTTCGTGGACTGCGCGAAGTGCGGCCTGCCCGGACCGAACAGGTTCTTCTCGGTCGCGGCGGGCGGCGTCATATGCGGCGACTGCCGGGTGCCCGGCAGCGTCGTACCCTCTCCGGAGGCCATCGGCCTGCTCAGCGCGCTGCTCAACGGCGACTGGGCGACTGCGGACGCGTGCGAGCCGCGTCACGTCAGGGAGGGCAGCGGCCTTGTGTCCGCCTATCTGCACTGGCACCTGGAGCGCGGGCTGCGCTCGCTGCGGTACGTAGAGAAGAGCTAGGAGACCCATCGCATGGCCATCGCACGACGCGGAATCCTCGGACGGAAGATCCGGGAGTACAAGACCCCGGAGCCGCACCCGTCCGGCGCGCGCCCGCCGAAGCTCCCCGGCGAGCTGGTGCCGAACCACGTCGCCTGTGTGATGGACGGCAACGGCCGCTGGGCCCAGGAGCGGGGCCTTCCGCGTACCGAGGGGCACAAGGTCGGCGAGGGCGTCGTCCTGGACGTCCTGAAGGGGTGCCTGGAGCTGGGGGTCAAGAACCTCTCCCTCTATGCCTTCTCCACGGAGAACTGGAAGCGGTCGCCCGAGGAGGTCCGCTTCCTGATGAACTTCAACCGGGACGTGATCCGGCGCCGCCGTGACGAGATGGACGAGCTGGGCATCCGGATCCGCTGGGTCGGCCGTATGCCGAAGATGTGGAAGTCGGTCGTCCAGGAGCTGCAGGTCGCGCAGGAGCAGACCGTCGACAACGACGCGATGACGCTGTACTTCTGCGTCAACTACGGCGGTCGCGCCGAGGTCGCCGACGCGGCGCAGGCCATCGCCCGTGACGTGGCCGCCGGCAAGCTGGACCCGTCGAAGGTCAACGAGAAGACCTTCCAGAAGTACCTGTACTACCCGGACATGCCGGACGTCGACCTGTTCCTGCGCCCGAGCGGCGAGCAGCGCACCTCGAACTACCTGATCTGGCAGAGCAGCTACGCCGAGATGGTCTTCCAGGACGTCCTGTGGCCCGACTTCGACCGCCGCGACCTGTGGCGCGCCTGCGTCGAGTACGCCTCCCGCGACCGCCGCTTCGGCGCGATCCCGGCGGCGGACCGCGCGGCGATGGGCTCGGTCCCGCAGCAGGGTCCTGCGGTCTGAGCCGCCTCGTACACGAGCCTCGTACGCGAAGGGGCCCGCACCGGATGCGATCCGGTGCGGGCCCCTTCCGTACTGTCCGTGCGGGCCGCTACTTCGCCGCGCACTCCGCGCACGTGCCGAAGATCTCGACCGTGTGCGCCACGTTCACATAGCCGTGCTGGGAGGCGATCGTCTCTGCCCACTGCTCGACCGCCGGGCCCTCCACCTCGACCGCCTTGCCGCAGACGCGGCAGACGAGATGGTGGTGGTGGTCGCCGGTGGAGCAGCGGCGGTAGACCGTCTCGCCGTCGCTGGTGCGCAGCGCGTCGACCTCGCCCGCGTCCGCGAGGGACTGGAGCGTGCGGTAGACCGTCGTGAGGCCCACCGAGTCGCCGCGGTGCTTGAGCATGTCGTGCAGCTCCTGGGCGCTGCGGAACTCGTCCACTTCGTTCAGTGCCGCCGCGACAGCGGCCCGCTGCTTGGTCGAGCGGCCGCGTACGGGGGGTCCTGCCGTCGCCACAGGGGCCTCCTTGTGAGTTCCGTTGCCCCCGCCATTCTGCCAGGCCGTTCAGACCGTGACGTCGTCCGTGGGACGGCGCGTGAGCGGCACCTGGGCGTCGCAGCCGTCCGTCCCCGCCCCCGAGGCCTCCGCGGCCGCCCGGGCGCGGCGCCTGGCGAGGGGGGCCGAGAGCGCGGTCAGCACGATGAAGACGCCGATCGCGAGCAGCACGATGAGGGAGCCGGGCGGCAGATCCTGGTAGTAGGTGGTGATCGTGCCGGTCAGCGTGACCGCCGTACCGATCACGACCGAGAGGACGAAAGTCGCGCGGAAGGACCGGGACAGCTGCTGCGCCGCCGCGACCGGGACCACCATCAGCGCGCTGACGAGGAGCAGGCCGACGACCCGCATGGCGACCGTGACGGTCACCGCGGCGGTCACGGCGATGAGCAGGTTCAGGGCGCGCACCGGCAGGCCGGTGACGCGGGCGAAGGCCTCGTCCTGGCTGACCGCGAAGAGCTGACGGCGCAGGCCGATGGTGACGAGGATGACGAAGGCCGCGAGGATGCCGATCGCGGTGACGTCCTCGTCCGAGACCGTGGACAGGGATCCGAAGAGGTACGAGAGCAGGTTCGCGTTGGAGCCGCCGCCGACCTGGATCAGCATGACGCCGCCCGCCATGCCGCCGTAGAAGAGCAGCGCGAGCGCGAGGTCGCCGCGGGTGCGTCCGTACGTCCGGATCAGCTCCATCAGCACGGCGCCGGCGACGGCGACCAGGGTGGCCATCCACACCGGGCTGCTGTTGAGCAGGAAGCCGAGGCCGACACCGGTCATGGCGACATGGCCGATGCCGTCGCCCATCAGGGCCTGGCGGCGCTGGACCAGGAAGATGCCGACGGCGGGGGCGGTGATGCCGACCAGGACGGCCGCGATCAGCGCCCGCTGCATGAAGGCGGGTTCGAGGAATTCCATGATCAGGTCAGCTTCCTCAGGTCAGCAGACCCGTGCGGAGCGGCTCGTCGGCCGCGTGCGGATGGACGTGGTCGTGGCCCGGCAGGGCGTGCTGGCCGACCGCCTTGGGCGGCGGGCCGTCGTGGACGACGCAGCCGTCGCGCAGGACCACGGCCCGGTCGATGAGCGGCTCCAGCGGGCCCAGCTCGTGCAGCACGAGCAGGACGGTGGTGCCGCCCGCGACCTGCTCGCGCAGGGTGCCGGCGAGGATCTCCTGGCTGGCGAGGTCCACGCCCGCCATCGGCTCGTCCATGATCAGCAGCTCGGGCTGGGAGGCGAGCGCGCGGGCGATCAGGACGCGCTGGTGCTGGCCGCCGGAGAGGGCGCTCACCGAGTCCTTGGCCCGGTCGGTGAGGCCGACGAGCTCGATGGCGCGGTCGACGGCGGCCCGGTCGGCCTTGGTCAGCCAGCCGAACTTCCGGCGGGAGATCCGGCCGGAGGTGACGACCTCGCGGATGGTGGCGGGGACGCCGCTCGCGGCGGTGGTGCGCTGGGGGACGTAGCCGACACGGGACCAGTCGCGGAAACGCTTCCGCTCGGTGCCGAAGAGCGAGATCGCTCCGTCGGTCAGGGGGACCTGGCCGATGATCGCGCGGACGGCGGTCGACTTGCCGGAGCCGTTGGCGCCGAGCAGCGCGACGACCTCACCGGGGTGCACGGTGAGGTCGACGCCGCGCAGGACCGGGCGCGCGCCGAGGGACGCCGTGGCTCCGCGGACGGATATGACGGGCGTGGCCGGGGTGTCCGGAGTGACGGGCGCGCTCACGGGGGCCTCCTGCTGTGCTGGGGTCACTTGGCGCCGAGGGCCTTCTTCAGCGCGGCGAGGTTGGACTGCATGACCTCGATGTAGTCATCGCCCTGGGACTTGTCCGTGATTCCCTCCAGCGGGTCCAGGACGTCGGTCTTGAGGCCGGTGTCCTTCGCGAGGGTCTTCGCGGTCTTGTCGCTGGCGAGGGTCTCGAAGAAGACGGTGGAGACCTTGTCCTTCGCCGCGATCTCCTGCAGCTCCTTCATGCGGGCGGGGCTCGGCTCGGACTCGGGGTCGAGGCCGCTGATGCCCTCCTGGTCCAGGCCGTACCGCTCGGCGAGGTAGCCGAAGGCGGAGTGGGTGGTGATGAAGGTCTTGGTGGAGGTGTTCTTCAGCCCGTCCTTGAACGCCGTGTCGAGGTCGCCGAGCTTCTTGACCAGGACGTCGGTGTTCTTCTTGTAGTCCGCGGCGTTGTCCGGGTCGGCCTTCTCCAGGGAGGCGCCGACGCCCTTGGCGACCTCGGCGTACTTCACCGGGTCGAGCCAGATGTGCGGGTCGAGACCGGCCTCGGACTCGTGGCCGTGGCCCTCTTCGTGGCCCTCTTCGTGGCCCTCTTCGTGGCCGTGCTCGGCGTGCTCCTCGGGGCTCTCGCCCTCGTGGCCGGGCTCCTCGGCGCCGTGGCCGTGGTCGTGGCCGACGGCGGTGCCGTGGTCCTCCAGCGTCGTGAGCGTCGCGGCGTCGACGGTGTTCTTCACGCCGGCCTGCTTGATCGCCTCGTCGACGGCGGGCTGGATGCCCTTGAGGTAGAGGATGTAGTCCGCGTCGCCGAGCTCGCCGATCTGTCGCGGCTTGAGCTCCAGGTCGTGCGGCTCGACGCCCGGCGCGGTGAGCGTGGAGACGGAGACGTGGTCGCCGCCTATCTGCTCGGCCAGGTACTGCATCGGGTAGAACGACGCCACCACGCTCAGCTTGCCGTCTGCGGACTTGCCGGCCGCGCCGGAGGTCCCGCCGCAGGCGGAGAGGGTGACGAGACCGAGGGTGACGGCTCCTGCGACGGCGGCGGTGGGTATCAGACGGCGTACGTTCATGACACTCATTTTCAACAAAGTTGGAAACGATTGTCAATTGTCCTGGTTGTGTTCCCGGACACCCCAGGACACACCCAGGCATGCCCGTCCGCGTATGCGGCGAGAGGCCGAACCGATTTGATACAGGGGGCAGGGGCGCCGGTAACCTGAAGCATTCGCACTTCGTCGTCGTAATGAAGAGAGCACCGTGGCCGCCGACAAGATCGACACCATCGTCAGCCTGAGCAAGCGCCGTGGCTTCGTCTACCCGTGCAGTGAGATCTACGGCGGCCAGCGCGCCGCCTGGGACTACGGGCCGCTGGGTGTCGAACTCAAGGAGAACATCAAGCGTCAGTGGTGGCGTTACATGGTCACCGCGCGCGAGGACGTCGTCGGCATCGACTCGTCGGTGATCCTGGCCACCGAGGTCTGGGAGGCCTCCGGTCACGTCGCCACCTTCACCGACCCGCTGACCGAGTGCACCTCCTGCCACAAGCGCTACCGCGCCGACCACCTGGAGGAGGCGTACGAGGAGAAGCACGGCCGCCTCCCCGAGAACGGCCTCACCGACCTGAACTGCCCCAACTGCGGCAACAAGGGCACGTTCACCGAGCCCAAGCAGTTCTCCGGTCTGCTCTCCACCCACCTCGGCCCGACCCAGGACTCCGGCTCCGTCGCCTACCTGCGTCCCGAGACCGCGCAGGGCATCTTCACCAACTTCGGCCAGGTGCTGCAGACCTCGCGCAAGAAGCCGCCGTTCGGCATCGCGCAGATGGGCAAGTCCTTCCGGAACGAGATCACTCCGGGCAACTTCATCTTCCGCACGCGCGAGTTCGAGCAGATGGAGATGGAGTTCTTCGTCAAGCCGGGCGAGGACGAGCAGTGGCACGAGTACTGGATGGAGCAGCGCTGGAACTGGTACACCGGCCTGGGTCTCCGTGAGGAGAACATGCGCTGGTTCGAGCACCCGAAGGAGAAGCTCTCCCACTACTCCAAGCGCACCGCCGACATCGAGTACCGCTTCCAGTTCGGCGGCAGCGAGTGGGGCGAGCTGGAGGGTGTCGCCAACCGCACCGACTACGACCTGAAGGCGCACTCCAAGGCCTCCGGCAACGAGCTCCTCTACTTCGACCAGGACGCCCAGGAGCGCTGGACGCCGTACGTCATCGAGCCCGCCGCCGGTGTCGGCCGCACCATGCTGGCCTTCCTGCTCGACGCGTACAGCGAGGACGAGGCCCCGAACGCCAAGGGCGTCATGGAGAAGCGCGCCGTGATGCGTCTCGACCCGCGCATCGCGCCGGTCAAGGTCGCCGTCCTGCCGCTCTCCCGCAACGCGCAGCTCTCGCCGAAGGCCAAGGGCCTCGCCGCCGACCTGCGGCAGAACTGGAACATCGAGTTCGACGACGCCGGCGCCATCGGCCGCCGCTACCGTCGCCAGGACGAGATCGGCACCCCGTTCTGCGTCACCGTCGACTTCGACACCCTGGACGACAACGCGGTGACCGTGCGCGAGCGCGACACCATGAAGCAGGAGCGCGTCTCCCTCGACCAGATCCAGGGCTACCTGGGCAGCCGCCTCCTCGGCTGCTGACGCCTCTGGCGTGACGAAGCCCCCCGGTTCCGCAGGAACCGGGGGGCTTCGCCGTTCTCTCAGGGGCGCAGACCCCGCTCTCAGGGGCGCAGCCCGCGCAGGAGCAGGTCCAGGACCGCGTCGAACTCGGCCTGGATCGTGGGGCGCTGCCACTCCGGGGCGTACATCGGGTCGTGGAAGCGGCCCGTCGCGTCGAAGAGGGCGCGGGCCGTGGCCGCCGGGTCGGGGGCGGCGAACTCGCCGCCGCGCGCTCCCTCTTCGACGATCTCGCGGACCTGCCCGACGAGGACCTCGATGTGCTCGTCGACCACGTCGCTGGCCTCGTCGATCAGCACGCCGTACGTGGCGAACAGCTCGGGGTCGTCGCCCGCCTTGTGGCGCTTGGCCTCGAAGAGGGCGGCGAACCAGGCCCGGAGCTTCTCGCCTGCCGGTGCGGACGAGCCGGCGATCAGCTCGGCGAGCATCACCTCGGCGCGGCTCAGCCAGCGCTCGGTCACGGCCTCCCGCAGCGCCGCCTTCGTACGGAAGTGGCGGTAGACGCTGCCGTGGCTGACGCCGAGGACGCGGGCCACGTCGACCACGGTCGCCTTCGCCGGGCCGTACCGGCGGAGCACCTCCTCGGTGGCTTCGAGGATGCGCTCTGCGGTCAGGGTCTCGGTGGCCATGGGATGACAGTACCTGTCAGTTCGCCCCCGCTGCCCTGATCAGTGCTCGCTGTCCAGGTGGGCCATCTGGGCCGACGGGTACCGCTCGCCGGCCGCCGCGCCCGCCGGGACGGCCTGCTCGATCGCGGCCAGGTCAGTGGCGTCCAGCGTCACGTCCAGGGCGCCGAGGGCCTCGGTGAGCCGGTCCCTGCGGCGGGCGCCGACCAGCGGGACGATGTCCGCGCCCTGCTGCTCCGCCTGCGCCAGGACCCAGGCGATGGCGGTCTGCGCGACCGTCACGCCCTTGGACTCGGCCAGCGCGCGCAGCCGGTCCACCAGGTCCAGGTTCCGCTGGAGGTTGTCGCCCTGGAAGCGCGGGCTCATGCCCCGGAAGTCGCCCGGTGCGAGCTCGCGGTCGCGGGTGAAGTGGCCGCTGATGAGACCGCGCGACAGCACGCCGTACGCCGTGATCCCCACGCCCAGCTCGCGGGCGGTCGGCAGGATCTTCTCCTCGATACCGCGCGAGATCAGGGAGTACTCGATCTGGAGGTCGGCGATCGGGGCGACGGCCGCCGCCCGGCGCAGGGTGTCCGCGCCGACCTCGGAGAGGCCGATGTGCCGGACGTGCCCGGCCTCGACCAGCTCGGCGATGGCGCCGACGGTCTCCTCGATCGGCACGTCCGGGTCGACGCGGGCGATCCGGTAGATGTCGATGTGGTCCGTGCCGAGGCGCTGGAGGGAGTACGCCGCGAAGTTCTTCACCGCGGCGGGACGGCCGTCATAGCCGGTGAAGCCGCCCTCGACCGTGCGCAGGGCGCCGAACTTCACGCTGGTCAGCGCCTGCTCCCGGGCGGCGGCGGGGGCCGTGCGCAGGGCTTCGTTGATCAGCAGTTCGTTGTGCCCCATGCCGTAGAAGTCGCCGGTGTCCAGGAGCGTCACACCGGCGTCGAGGGCGGCGTGGATCGTCGCGATCGACTCGGCGCGGTCGCTCTCGCCGTACAGCGCGGACATGCCCATGCAGCCGAGGCCGAGTGCCGAGACCTGGGGGCCGGTGGCGCCGAGGCGGCGGGTGGGGAGGGCGGAGGGGGCGGGGCGGGTGGAGGCAGAGGTGGAGGTCATGGGGGTCTCCTCGGGAGTCGGGCTGAGGGGTGACGCATGACAAGCATGGCATGACGGCTGACAGATTTCAATGTTTGTCATTCACTCGATGGTGTGGCGGGTCGACGTGCCCGCACCACGCCGGAAAACGACGTGCCCGGGTGCCCGCGGCCGGGGTAGCGTCTGGCGCATGTCGTCTTCGTTCTTCCAGATCTACGAGTGAGAGCGCCGCGGGCGAGGAAAGCCCGCGCAGCGCCAGCCGATTGACCACCGCACCTCTCACCGACGGGAGAACCACCCATGGCCAAGGGCCGCAACAACCTCCTCGGCGTCGGCGGACAGCGCAAGAAGCTGTCCCGCGCCGAACAGCACGGCGCCGGTCAGGGCCGCAACGCCGACCGCAAGGCGGCCGCCGACCAGAAGGCCGAGCTGCTGAAGAAGATGCGCGAGAAGGCCGGGACCGCCGAGGGCGCCGGCTCCGAGAGCGCAGGCTCGGAGGGCGCAGGATCCGAGAGCGCCTCCACGGGCGGCGAGCAGTAGCACCAGCCCGTACGACGACGTGGGCCCGGGTCACGCACCGTGACCCGGGCCCACCTGCGTCCGGCCGGCCCCGCGCCCTCCGCTCGGCTGTGGCCTCAGCTGACCACGCGCGGCAGGCGCAGGCTCAGCGCGACCGTCAGGGCGACGGCCGCCAGCTGGACCAGGAGGGTCACCGTCAGCGCCGTGCCCATCGAGCCGGTCGCCGCGAGCGACAGGAAGAGCGAGCCGAGCGTGGCCACCCCCAGGGCGAGGGCCGACTGCTGGGTCGTCACCATCACCCCGCTGCCGACGCCCGCCCGGTCCGCCGGGACCTCGGAGAGGACGACCCGGAAGAGGACCGGGAGCTGGAGGCCCTGGCCGAGGCCCGCCACGGCCATGCCCGGCAGCAGGCTCCAGGCGGAGAGGTCCGGCCACGAGCGCCAGGCCGCCAGAGCGAGCAGCGCGATGCCGAGCCCCTGCACGAGGCCGCCCGCCGTGACGACCCGCGTGCCCCAGCGCCGTACCAGCCGGGGGCCTGCCAGCGAGGCCCCGAAGAAGGCGACGGCCATCGGGACCAGGGCCAGGCCCGAGACCACCGCGCTCATCCGCAGCCCCTGCTGGAGCGCGACCGCGATCACGAACATGAAGCCGCCGAAGCCGATCGAGAACGGTACGACCAGGGCGAGCCCGCGGCGCAGGGGGACCAGGGAGAGCAGGCTCGGCGGCACCAGCGGCGTACGGCCCCGGCGGTCGGCCCGCAGCTCCACCCACCAGAAGGCGCCCGCGGCGAACGGGAAGATCCCGAGCGCGATCCAGGTCCACAGCGGCCAGCCCGCAGCCCTCCCCTCTGTAAGAGGGGCGAGGAGCGTGAGCAGCGCGAGGCCCAGGAGCAGGGTGCCCGCGACGTCGACCGGCGCCGGGCGCTCGGAGCGGGTCTCCGGCACGTTCCGTACCGCGAGCAGCAGGCCCGCCACCACGACGGGCACGTTGACCAGGAAGATCGCCCGCCAGCCGCTGCCCCAGACGTCGGCGGCGACGAGCACCCCGCCCAGGATCTGGCCGGCGACCATCGCGAGCCCGGCGGTGGCGCCGTAGAGGCTCAGCGCCTTGGCGCGCCGCGTGCCCTCCGTCGAGGAGTGAATGGTGGCGAGGACCTGCGGGAGCATCAGCGCGGCCGCGGCACCCTGTGCCACCCGCGCCCCGACGAGCGTCCAGGCGTCCGGGGCGAGCCCGCAGGCGAGCGAGGTCGCGCCGAAGGCGGCCATGCCCGCGAGGAAGAGCCGACGGCGGCCGAAGAGGTCCCCGAGCCGCCCGCCGAGGACGAGCAGCACGGCGTACGCCAGTCCGTACCCGGCGACGACCAGCTCCAGCATGGCCGGTCCCGCGGCCAGGTCGTGGTCGATGGTCGGCAGGGCGACGTTGACGATGAAGAAGTCGACCAGCGGCAGCGCGGCACCGAGGAGGACGGTGAAGAGGCCGAGGGGGCCGAGGGCGGGGGCCGGGTGGTCGACGACGGCGCTCGCCCCGCCGGCGTGCGTGGCGGGGGAGGCGGCGGGGGAGGAGCTGGGGGAGGCGGTAGTACTCACGCCATCGAAGATCCACCTTCGCTCAGCCTGGTACCAGAGTGTCTTTATCCTGGTACTAGAACTACCCGGCAACGGGCTGAGCACCCCGGCACCCTGGGAGCATGACGACGATGGCGGCCCCTCTCGAAGCGCAGACCCTCGACACTCGGTCGACGGCACCCGCCGACGTCCGGCGTCACGAGCTGGCCGCGTTCCTGCGCAGCCGCCGCGAGCGGATCACCCCCGAGCAGGTCGGCCTTCCCCGGGGCCGGCGCCGCCGCACGCCCGGCCTGCGCCGCGAGGAGGTCGCGCACCTCTCGGCCGTCGGCGTCACCTGGTACACCTGGCTGGAGCAGGCGCGCGACATCCACGTCTCCCCCCAGGTCCTCGACGCCCTCGCCCGGGCCCTGCTGCTCGACCCGACCGAGCGCACCCACCTCTTCGCCCTCGGCGGCGGGACCGACCCGCACCCCGAGTCGCCCTGCCCGACCGTGACGCCCGCCCTGCGCGCGATGCTCGACCAGCTGGAACCGGTGCCCGCCTGTGTCCAGAACAGCCGCTACGACATCCTGGCCTACAACCGCACGTACGGCCGTCTGCTCTGCGACCTCGACGAACTGCCGCGCGAGGACCGCAACTGCATCTGGCTGGCCTTCACCAACGACGACTGGCGCGCCGCCGTCGCCGACCTGCCGGACGTCACGCGCGCGATGGCGGGCAAGTTCCGGGCCTCGATGGCCGAGCACCTGGCCGAGCCCGCCTGGAAGGCGCTGCTGCAGCGACTGGAGACGGCCTCCCCCGAGTTCCGGGAGATCTGGGCGCGGCACGAGGTGGTGGCCCAGGGCGGCCGTACGAAGTTCATCCGCAACGCCCACGTCGGCACGCTGCACCTGGAGCACACCAACCTCTGGCTCGGACCGACCTCCGGGCCGCGCCTGGTGACGTACGTGCCGGTGGACGAGGAGTCCCGCCACGGGCTCGAACGCCTGCGCGAACTGTGTGGCCGAAACGACTGACGGAACACCGTGGCGGTGCGGGACAATGGCGTAATGACCGCGTTCTCCCCTCTCGCCATCGGGCCGCACATCGTGCAGCCGCCGGTGGTGCTCGCGCCCATGGCCGGCATCACCAACGCCCCGTTCCGCACCCTCTGCCGCGAGTACAGCGGTGGCAAGGGGCTCTTCGTGAGCGAGATGATCACGACGAGGGCGCTGGTCGAGCGCAACGAGAAGACGATGCAGCTCATCCGCTTCGACGCCAGCGAGAAGCCGCGGTCGATCCAGCTCTACGGCGTCGACCCGGTGACCGTCGGCAAGGCCGTCCGGATGATCGCCGACGAGGACCTGGCCGACCACATCGACCTGAACTTCGGCTGCCCGGTCCCCAAGGTGACCCGCAAGGGCGGCGGCTCGGCGCTGCCGTACAAGCGGCCCCTGCTGCGCGCGATCCTCAACGAGGCGGTGTCGAACGCGGGCGCCCTGCCCGTGACGATGAAGATGCGCAAGGGCATCGACGACGACCACATCACCTACCTGGACGCGGGCCGGATCGCGGTCGAGGAGGGCGTCACCGCGATCGCCCTGCACGGGCGCACGGCGGCGCAGCACTACGGCGGCACCGCCGACTGGGACGCCATCGCGCGGCTCAAGGAGCACGTCCCGGAGATCCCGGTGCTCGGCAACGGCGACATCTGGTCGGCCGACGACGCGCTGCGGATGATGCGTGAGACCGGCTGCGACGGCGTGGTCGTCGGGCGCGGCTGCCTGGGCCGCCCGTGGCTCTTCGGCGACCTGGTGGCGGGCTTCGAGGGCACGGGCGCGTACGCCCAGCCGGGCCTGCGTGAGGTCGCGGACGCGATGCTGCTGCACGCACGGCTGCTCGGCGAGTGGCTCGGCGACGAGTCGCGCGGTGTCATCGACTTCCGCAAGCACGTGGCCTGGTACCTGAAGGGCTTCTCGGTCGGTTCCGAGATGCGCAAGAAGCTGGCGATCACCTCCTCCCTGGACGAGCTGGGCGCTCAGCTGAGCGAGCTGGACCTGGACCAGCCGTGGCCCACCGGCGCGGACGGCCCCCGCGGCCGCACCTCGGGCAACAACCGCGTCGTCCTGCCGGACGGCTGGCTGAAGGACCCGTACGACTGCTCGGGCGTCAGCGAGGAGGCCGAGTCGGACACGTCCGGGGGCTGATCCCGGACGTCCGTGCGACGTTCGGACAGCGCTGTGGATGTCCCGTGGCCGGATATCGACTCCGCCCTGTGGAAAGCGAGTTGACGGAGGTCACGGCGCCCTAGGATGGCCGCTCAGCACTCACGTTGGGGGGCCGCGTGGTCAATGTCGTCTTCATCCACGGCACGGGCGTACGGCAAAAATCGTACGAGCAGTCCTGGCGCAAGGTCGAGCGGGGGCTCGCCCGGGTCAGGCCGGACGCCCAGCTCGTCCCGTGCTTCTGGGGAGAGAGGCACGGCGCCCGGCTCGCCCTGGACGGCGCCTCGTACCCCGTCCGGGACCAGGACCGTGGCCTGACCGGCGGCACCGACGACGACGGACTCGGCCCCTGGCCCGCGCTCGATGTCGATCCGCTCGCCGAGATCCGCGCCCTCGCCGCGACCACCGGCGAGGACGAGAGCGGCTACGTCCCCGGACGCCGGGACCCCTGGGACGCACTGGCCGACCGGGTTCGCGCACTGAGCGCGGCCGACCTGCCGCGTGACCCCTCCGAACTGCCCGCCGGCGGCGGGGACACGACGCTCTGGCTGACCGAGGAACTCGGTACGTACGTGGCCGACGCCGCCCGTACCGTCGCCGACGAACTCGCGCACGAGCTCTCCGGCGGTGACGCCCCCGTCAACGGCGAGTCCCTCGCCGCCCGGGCCGTCGTCGCCCTCGCCATCCACCTCGCCGACGAGTCCGAGGACGCCGACGAACCCCTGGCTGTCGACGGAGCCGACCGCGACCTGCTAGTCGAGGTGCTCACCGACCGGCTGGGCGGCAAGGACCGGGGCGCGATCGGCGGTGGCGTCCTTTGGGCGGCCGGCGGACTCTTCGGCGCCACACCGCGTCGCCGGGACCGCACGACCGACAAGATCGTGCCCGCGGGCGGCGACATCCTGCGCTACCAGGCCCGCGGCGAAGGCCTGCGCGACCGGATCGCCGAGGTCGTCGAACTCACCCGCGAGCGGGACCCCGAGCGCCCCGTTGTCCTCCTCGCCCACAGCCTCGGCGGCATCGCCTGCGTCGACCTGCTCGCCGGCCGTGCCGTTCCGGGGGTCGACCTGCTGGTCACCGTGGGTTCCCAGGCCCCGTTCCTGTACGAGATCGACGCGCTCGCCGGGCTGCGGCGCGGGGCGGACCTGCCCGGACACTTCCCCCGCTGGGTCAACCTGTACGACCAGCGCGACCTCCTCGGTTTCGTCGGCGAGCGGGTCTTCCCGGGCAAGGTGAAGGACATCCGCGTCAACCTCCGACAGCCCTTCCCGCGCTCCCACACCGGCTACTTCGCCCACGCCCCCCTGTACGACAAGCTGGCGTCGGAGCTGCCGTGACGCTTCCCCGCCCGGCCGCCGCCCCCGACGACCGTCCCCCGGGGAGGACGGCACACCCCACCGACCTCACCGACGCGCACGCCGTCGTCGTCGCCATCGAGGCGTACACGGACGGTGGCGACTCGAACCTCGACGGGCCCGTCGAGGACGCGGTCGGCATGATGCGCTGGTTGACGATGAAGGGGATGCCGCGGGACAGGATCACGCTGCTCGCCTCGCCCCTGGAGAAGAACAAGGGCAAGTTCGACGAGTTCGCGGACATCTCGTACCGTCCCGCGGATCGCGAGACCATCCGCGCCGTCTTCCGGCGGGAGCTGAAGGCGCTGTCCGGGGACGCGCTCTGGGTGTACTGGGCCGGGCACGGGGTCCAGATGAGGGGAAACCGCTGGGGGCTGCTCTACCCGTCGACCGTCGGCGACGACCTCTCCGGGGCCGGCGTCGACAACCTCGTCACGCTGCTGCGCACCTCGCACCTGCCTCCCCAGCGGGTCCGGCGCGCCACCGTCATCATCGACGCGTGCCGCTCCGCCCAGCCCCCCAGGAAGCATGTGAAGGCGACCGATGCCGAGGATCTCACCAACGAGACCCAGAGCAACTTCGAGCGCCAGGTCTTCCTGATGCGGGCCAGCCAAGCCGGTGTCGAGGCCAAGAACCGCGGCGGCTCGGGCTTGTTCACGACCACGCTCCTCGACGTGCTGGAGCGGTTGAGCCCCGTCGGCGCCGCGATCGACCTGGACGCGGCGTGGCTGGCCGTGTGCGAACGATTCGAGCAGCTGCGCGCCTCCGGTGACACTCCGCAGGTACCGACGGCCTACCGGCTGAACTGGGACGCGCAGGAGGACGAGTTCGACCCCCGCCCCGTGCCCGCGGCCGACATCGGAACCGCCCTCGGGTCGTCCCTCATCAGGGTCACCAGGGCCGCCCTCGCCGCCCCCGGGGCCTCCGCCGACCGGGTCGCCCTCCGCCTCTGCGAGCTGCTCGGCATCCGGCAGCCGGACGACGAGGGCGAGGTACGGGCGAACGATCTGGTCTCCTGGGCGCTGACGCGCCCGCACGGCGTCACCACCCTGCGCCACGTGCTCTCCACCGAACCCGGAGGGGCGCTGGACGACGAGTTGTGGAAGACGGTCAGGGCCGAGGTGTGCGACCGCTGGCTCCTGGGCCGCGAGTACGACGAGCTTCTCGAACTCCTCCTCTGCGAGGAGGAGTCGGTCCACAAGCTCTTCGCCGACACCGCGCGGGACGTCGTCGGTCTCGTCCTGGACAGCGACCGGCCCGCCGACGTCGTGGACCAGCTCGAAGCCGTGACGCCCGCCCCTGGCGGTCTCCCTGTGCTGCTGCGCACCGTCGAGCACTCCGCCGCCCTGCTCATGCCGCAGCCCCTCGCGGACGCCTTGCGAGACTGGTCACTGAACTGCGCCAAGCGGCTCGGGGTGGAATCGGCGCTGGAGGAGCGGCGTGCCGCCGCCGAGGCCGCGGCCCGACGCCTCGCATCGGCGGCCGGTCCGGCAACCGCGATCGTCGACTGTGTGCAGATCAGGCTGTCAGGGCCCGACGCGGACGCACGCCGGACCTACCAGGTGTGGACGAGCGGAGCGTTCGGCACCGAGATGCTCGACCTCGACGACACGCCCAAGGGCCTCGCCGCGGTGGAGAGCGACCTGGACACGATCCTGTCGCGGCACGCCCGCCCCGGTCTCACCCGGGTCGAGTTCTTCCTCGCCGACGGTGACCTCGAACTGCCCGTTCACCGATGGCGGATCGGGGCAGGGGACCCCGTAGACCGTTCGCTCGGCGTCGACTTCGACGTCGTCGTGCGCTGTGCGGAGTACCGGGACAAGAACGAGGTCCGCTGGCGGCAGCGCTGGTCCAAGGTAGGTACGGCCGCCACCAGGGAACTGCACGAACTTTCCGGCCAGTCATGGGACAAGCCGAAGGTCTACGCCGAACTCCAGACGAAAGAGAACGCCCCAGGGGTGGTGTTCAGCGGCACCCCGGCCGCCGACCGGGCGGGGGTCCTGACGATGTGCGTCTTCGGCGGCGTGCCTGTCGTCATCTGGCACGGTGGAGCGGAACAGGACGACGTACGGGAGCAGTTGGAGCAGCTGCTGGCCGACCGAAGACTGGCCGACGTGCCCGCGGTGCTGCGCAGACTGCGAGCGGCGTGCGACACCGAGGACGAGCACCCCGGTCGTCATCTCGCCCTGCTCTGGGACAACCCCGAGCGGCCCCTGCCCCGGCCCCTGGTCCTGGCGGCGCCCGCGACCACCCTGCAGGTACCTCCGAGGAGAAGCGGAACATGACCGACAACTGGCGGCTCTTCAAGGGCGGCGACGCCGAACCCCACGAGGTGGACGACTGGCCCGCCGCCCCGCCGTGGCGCACCTTCGGCCGGGCCAAGGACGACGACGAGCAGCGCAAGCGGGTACGGCACGTGATCGCCGACGAGAACCGCGACACCGTCAACGCCGCACTCCATCTGCACCGGCCCCTCCTCGTCACCGGAGGCCCCGGCACGGGCAAGTCGACGCTCGCTCGGGCCATCGCGGACGAACTCATGCTCGGCGAGGTGCTCCACTGGCCGGTCAACAGCCGGTCGACGCTGACCGAGGGCCTCTACCGCTACGACGCCGTGGGCCGGCTGCGCGACGCCTCCCTCGCCCGGCGGGACCCGGACTCCGACACACCGGAGCCCGGCATCGGCGACTACCTCAGGCTCGGCCCGCTCGGCACCGCGCTCCTCCCTGGCGCCAAGCCGCGGGTGCTGCTGATCGACGAGCTCGACAAGGGCGACATCGACCTCCCCAACGACCTGTTGACCGTCTTTGAGGAGGGCACGTACGAGATCCCCGAACTCGCCCGGCTCACCGAGAAGCGGGTCGACGTCCGCACGGCCGACAGCGGAACCCCCGGGAACGAGGGGACGGAGGAGCTCGTCACGACCGTGGCCGTCGAGCACGGCCGGGTCACCTGCCAGGTCTTCCCCGTCGTCGTCATCACCAGCAACGGGGAACGCGACTTCCCGCCCGCCTTCCTGCGCCGCTGCGTGCGCCTCGAACTCAGGCAGCCGGACGAGGAACAGCTCAGGAAGATCGTCCGGATGCACCTCGGCGACGGCGTCGACGACGTGGCGCGCGACCTGATCGCGGACTTCCTGGAGCGGCGCGAGTCGCACTCCCACGACCTCGCCACCGACCAGCTCCTCAACGCGGTCCACCTACGCGTGTCCGGAGTGGACTTCGAGACCATGCGTGAGACCGTCCTACGGTCCCTGGCCGAGTCGGAGGTGTGAGCCGGTCGTGACGATCCAGCGGCTGTGCGGACTGCTCGAGGACGCCGGCGTCGACCTCTCCATGGAGGAGCTGCTCGACGTCCTCTGGCTCGCGGCCACCACTCGGGAGGAAGCTCCGGCAACGGAGTCCGGGGCCGCCGCGCGTCCGCACACCCCCGCTGTCGCCGAACCGGATCCCGCGGGGGACGCCAGGGGCGCCGACCACGCGACGACCGAGCCGGAACGAGGCCCGGCCGACCGCACGACCGACAAGGCCCCCCAGGCGCTGTACGCCCCTGGGGGAGGCCGGGGGCGCCGACTGCCCGCCCGGTCCGTCGGCCTGCGCGGCGTGCGGGCCATCCCCGCGGCCCGTGGCCTGCAACGCGCGCTGCGGCCGCTGCGCAGGCCCACCAAGTCCCGAACCTCGTTCGTGGTCGACGAGAGCGCGACCGCCGACCTCATCGCGGACACTGCGTTGCCGGACGCCGTCCTTCCCGATGTCGTGATGCGGCCCGAGCAGGAGCGCTGGCTCGACGCCGTCCTGGTCGTCGACGACGGACCGTCGATGGTGCTCTGGAGGCAGTACGCGACCGAGGCCCGGGCACTCCTGGAGAACCAGGGAATCTTCCACCGCGTCCGGACGTACGGCCTGGACAGCGCCGATCCGGACCGGCCGGTCCTGCGCTCCCGCCCGTTCGCCCCGACCTCCGCACGGGTCCCGGCGCGGCGCCTCGCCGACCCCGTACGGCCCACGGTCGTCCTCGTGCTCTCCGACGGGGTCGGCCCCGGCTGGTCCGGCGGCGCCCTTCCCGCGCTGCTGGGGCGCTGGGCGGGGCACTCACCGGTCGCGGTGGTCCAGCCGCTGCCGGAACGGCTCTGGCCCGCGCCGGTCATGCCCGCGGAGCAGTGGCTGGTCACCGCCGACCGCCCAGCCGCGCCGGGGCGGACGCTGGACGCCCGACACCCCGTCCTGCCACCCGGGCTCGTCACGCACGAAGGCCCCGCGATCCCCGTCTTCGAGCTGGAGGAGACCCGTCTCTCCGCGTGGACACGGCTGCTGCTCGGCGGAGGCGCAGGCGGAGGCGGAAGGGCGGGAGAGCTGCTGCACCTGCTGGCGCCGCCCGGTCCGGCCGATTCGCACGCCGCCGCGACGGCCCCCGGCACCAGCGGCGTCCGTGCGTCCTCCGCCGAAGACCACCTGCGGGCATTCCGACAGTCGGCCTCGCCAGAGAGCCGCAAGCTGGCCGGCGCACTGGCGTCCGTAAGGCCGCTGACCCTGCCCGTCATGCGTCTCGTCCACCAGGCCGAGCAGCCCGGCCCCGGCACCTTCCACCCGGCGCAGCTTGCAGAGGTGTTCCTCGGTGGGCTGCTGCGCCGGCGCGAGGGCGGGCCCGCGGGGCGCGGCGAGGAGAGAGCGGACTGCGCCGAGTACGAGTTCCTGCCCGGCGTCGCCGACCTGCTCCTGGACACGGTCCGCACCTCGCACGCCGTGGACACGGCGACGCGGGTGAGCGACTTCCTGATGCGGCGCCGGGGCAACGGTCCCGAATTCCGGGCCAGGCTTTCCGGCGGTGGCGGTTCCGTGATCGCCCCCGGCGGCGGCGCGTTCGCCGCGGCCTCCCCGGAGCTGCTCCGCCGCCTCGGGCTGGCGGCCGAACGTCCGCCGGTGGAGGAGCGGGAACCGGAGCCGGAGGACTCGGAGGAGGAGCCGGTTGAGGACGACGTGTCGCTCGCACACGTCTGGCCCCGGATCGCGGCGTTCGCGCGGCGGCTGATGGCGGACGAAGGGGCCCCGGAGATCGTGCCGGAAGTGGCCGGCCTTCTTGAACCGTGGCTCGATCGGCCCGACCCCGGGTCGGTTCCCGTCGCGGTGTTCGAGGCGTTCGCGCGAGCCCTCGTCGAGTCCGGGCAACGCGACGCGGTGGACGAGTTCCGCGGCTTGCTGCGGGACTGCGCCGAGCCGTTTCTCCGGGACGACAGCCTCGCAGCGCGCAACGTCCGAGGCCACACCGCGATCGCCCTGAGCGCGCTCGGGGAAACCGCGGAAGCCGCCGAACGGATGAACGCCGTCATCGCAGTCTCGGCTCGGGTGCACGGTGAGCACCACGGCTACACACTCACCGCCCGCGCCTTCCTCCACGAGATGTACGAGGACGCCGATTGGCTGGCCGAGGGGGCGGCGGAGGGCCGGGAGCTGATCGAGACGCTCCAGCGTCTGCCCCGCACGGACGAGATGCCGGATTTTGGCGACGTCCAGATGGTTCAGGGCCGCATCCTCCATCGCCTGGGAAAGCTGGTCGAGGGGGAACAGGCCTTCAGAGCGGCCTGCGAGGACTACACCTCCGAGCTCGGTGTGGACCACGACAGCACGCTGTACGCCCGTGGCTGGGTAGCGACCGCCCTTCTGCGCCTGGGACGCATGAGGGAGGCGGAGGAGGAGGCCCGCGCGGTCCTCGCCGTCTGTGAGCGGCTCGATGGGGACGAGGGGGCCCCGGCCCGTCCGGGCGGCCAGATGACGGCGCTGGGGGTGCTGGAAGAAGTCGTCCGGCAGGCAGGGAACTACAAGGAACTGCTGGCTGTCCGCAACACGATGATGGAGCTGAGAGAGCTGGGGGAAGGCGCGCTGAGCCGCACCGCGATCGCTGCTCGGCGCGTCTGGGCAGCCGCGCTGCGCTGGGTGAAGGACTACGACGGTGCGCTGAAGGCAGCGGAGGACGCGGCAGAGCGTGCTGGACGCCTGCTCGGTGAGAGCCACATCGAGTCACTCCTGACCCGGGAGATGGTCGCTCTCGTCCTGGCGGATCGCAAACAGTTCGAGGAGGCGGAGCGGCGACAACGCGCCATCCTCGACCAGGGGCGACGCGTGCTGGGGGAGGACCACGCGAACACCCTCGACTTCCGCCACAACCTGGGCAGCACCCTCCTGCGTGCGGAGCGCTTCGAGGAGGCCGAAGCCGTCCTGCGCTCCGCCGCGGAAGACCACGTCCGGGTGATCGGCTACCGCCACGCCAACACCCGGTCCGTTCAGCGGTTGCACGCGGAGGCCCTGGTGCGGCTGGAGCGCCTGGGGGAGGCCGAGGCCGTGCTCAGGCGGCTCCTCGAAAGCGAACTGGGCCTGCCACGCCCGCCGCTGCTCTCGATCATGGAAACCCGCGTGGACCTGGGGCAGATCCTGAGCGGTTCGGAACGCCACGATGAGGCTTCCGAGCAGTTCACCCTCGTGTGGCGGGCACGGAGCACAGCGCTCGGTGGTGATGCACCGAAGACCCTCAACGCCGCAGTGCTCCTGGCATCGAGCCTGATCAACCTCGAGCGGTTCGAGGAGGCTCGAAACATCCTGTCGGGAGTCTTGCGCTCACGTGAGCGGACTCTCGGATCCGAGGGCCGCGAGACGCTCTGGGCCCGCATGTGGCTCGGTGACGCCCTGGAAGGGCTGGGCCGGAACGCGGACGCCGCCGCGCACTGGGGGGCCGTACGAGAGGTGGCCGTGCGGCTCTGGGGTGAGACTGACCGTATGGCCGTGGCGGCACGGCGGTCGCTCGACCGGGTCGGCCTGGGACCGGGCCCCGGCGCCGAAGTGGAGTCGGCTGCCCAGGAGTAGTCCGGATCGTGGAAGGCGAGTCCATCTTCGGGCGTGATCCTCGCCACCCTTGATAGGGGGTGTGCTCAGATGAGCAGATTACGGGGTGTTGCACTTCTGGAGGGGTGGCACTGGGTGCCACCCCTCTTGCGTTCAAGAGTTGAACGCAAATGCTTTGGGAGGCGCTCATGTGAGCGGGTATCCCCAGGTTTGGGTCAAGGGGGCTTCGGAGCCTGAAAGCGGAAGCTACTCGTCAGTTACTTTCGATGTGCTGGCGGACGGGTGGTTAAGACCATGTGACCGGGAGGCATACCTCCACATGAGCCTTCGATCTGGGTATGTTCCTCGCCGTCAGGGCAGCCACCGAGTCCTCGAGGAGTCGAGACACGTGTCGGAAAACAAAGATCAGAAGTTCGTGTACGACTTCACCGAGGGCAACAGGGACCTGAAGGACCTGCTCGGTGGCAAGGGAGCGAACCTCGCCGAGATGACCAACCTCGGCCTCCCCGTTCCCCCCGGCTTCACGATCACCACCGAGGCGTGCAAGGTCTACCTCGACAGCGGCTCCGAGCCCGTCGAGCTGCGGGACGAGGTCAGCGCCCACCTGGACGCCCTCGAGCAGGCGATGGGCAAGAAGCTCGGCCAGGCCGACAACCCGCTGCTCGTCTCCGTCCGCTCCGGTGCCAAGTTCTCCATGCCCGGCATGATGGACACCGTCCTGAACATCGGCCTCTCCGACGTCTCCGTCGAGGGACTCGCCGCCCAGGCCGGCAACGAGCGCTTCGCCTGGGACTCGTACCGCCGGCTCATCCAGATGTTCGGCAAGACCGTCCTCGGCGTCGACGGCGAACTCTTCGAGGAGGCCCTCGACGAGGCCAAGGCCGCCAAGAAGGTCACCGTCGACACCGACCTCGACGCCGCCGACCTGAAGAAGCTGGTCAAGCACTTCAAGAAGATCGTCAAGGCCGAGGCCGGCCGCGACTTCCCGCAGGACCCGCGCGAGCAGATGGACCTCGCCATCGAGGCCGTCTTCAACTCCTGGAACACCGACCGCGCCAAGCTCTACCGTCGCCAGGAGCGCATCCCGCACGACCTCGGCACCGCGGTCAACGTCTGCTCCATGGTCTTCGGCAACCTCGGCCCGGACTCCGGCACCGGTGTCGCCTTCACCCGCGACCCCGCCTCCGGCCACCAGGGCGTCTACGGCGACTACCTGCAGAACGCGCAGGGCGAGGACGTCGTCGCCGGTATCCGCAACACCGTGCCGCTGGCCGAGCTGGAGTCGATCGACAAGAAGTCGTACGACCAGCTGATGCAGATCATGGAGACGCTGGAGACCCACTACAAGGATCTCTGCGACATCGAGTTCACGATCGAGCGCGGCCAGCTGTGGATGCTGCAGACCCGCGTCGGCAAGCGCACCGCAGGTGCCGCCTTCCGGATCGCGACCCAGCTCGTCGACCAGGGCCTGATCGACGAGGCCGAGGCGCTCCAGCGCGTCAACGGCGCCCAGCTCGCGCAGCTGATGTTCCCCAAGTTCGACGAGAACGCCAAGGTCGAGCAGATCGGCCGCGGCATCGCCGCCTCCCCGGGCGCCGCGGTCGGCAAGGCCGTCTTCGACTCGTACACGGCCGTCAAGTGGTCCCGCTCCGGCGAGAAGGTCATCCTGATCCGCCGCGAGACCAACCCGGACGACCTGGACGGCATGATCGCCTCCGAGGGCATCCTGACCTCGCGCGGCGGCAAGACCTCGCACGCCGCCGTCGTCGCCCGCGGCATGGGCAAGACCTGTGTCTGCGGCGCCGAGGAGCTCGAGGTCGACACCAAGCGCCGCCGGATGACCACGTCCTCGGGCCAGGTCGTCGAGGAGGGCGACGTCGTCTCCATCGACGGCTCCACCGGCAAGGTGTACCTCGGTGAGGTACCCGTCGTACCGTCGCCGGTCGTCGAGTACTTCGAGGGCCGGATGCACGCCGGCGCCGACGACGCCGACGAGCTGGTCCAGGCCGTCCACCGGATCATGGCCTACGCCGACCGCGTCCGCCGGCTGCGCGTCCGCGCCAACGCCGACAACGCCGAGGACGCGCTGCGCGCCCGCCGCTTCGGCGCTCAGGGCATCGGCCTGTGCCGTACCGAGCACATGTTCCTCGGCGAGCGCCGCGAGATGGTCGAGAAGCTGATCCTCGCCGACACCGACGAGGAGCGGACCGAGGCGCTGGACGCCCTGCTCCCGCTGCAGAAGAAGGACTTCGTCGAGCTCTTCGAGGCCATGGACGGGCTGCCCGTCACGGTCCGGCTGCTCGACCCGCCGCTGCACGAGTTCCTGCCCGACATCACCGAGCTGTCGGTGCGCGTCGCCCTCGCCGAGGCCCGCAAGGAGCCGCACGAGAACGAGCTGCGCCTGCTCCAGGCCGTCCACCGGCTGCACGAGCAGAACCCGATGCTGGGTCTGCGCGGTGTCCGCCTCGGCCTGGTCATCCCCGGCCTGTTCACCATGCAGGTCCGGGCGATCGCCGAGGCCGCCGCCCAGCGCATCGACGCCAAGGGCGACCCGCGCGCCGAGATCATGATCCCGCTCGTCGGCACCGTCCAGGAGCTCGAGCTCGTCCGCGACGAGGCCGAGCAGGTCATCGCCGAGGTCCAGGCGCAGACCGGCGTGGAGCTGAAGCTCGCGCTCGGCACCATGATCGAGCTGCCGCGCGCCGCCGTGACCGCCGGTCAGATCGCCGAGGCCGCCGAGTTCTTCTCCTTCGGCACCAACGACCTCACCCAGACCGTGTGGGGCTTCTCCCGGGACGACGTGGAGGCCAGCTTCTTCACCGCGTACCTGGAGAAGGGCATCTTCGGTGTCTCGCCGTTCGAGACCATCGACAAGGACGGCGTCGGCGCGCTGGTCCGCAGCGCCGTCGAGGCCGGCCGGGCCACCCGCCCGGACATCAAGCTCGGCGTCTGCGGCGAGCACGGCGGCGACCCGGAGTCGGTGCACTTCTTCCACGAGGTCGGCCTCGACTACGTCTCCTGCTCGCCCTTCCGGATCCCGGTGGCGCGCCTGGAGGCCGGCCGGGCCGCGGCGGAGTCGAAGGGCTCCGACAGCCGCTGAGCCGACGGCTCACGCACCGCCGGGCCCCCGGGCCCGGCGTCTGCTGACGCTCGCTGACCGGGCGTTCAGTAGCAAAGATCACCGGAGTCGCCGTTCGTCCCCGACCCTCAACCGATGGGCGGCGACTCCGGGTCGCAAGAGAGACGGGGCGGACACCTTGTGCGGAGGTGTCCGCCCCGTCGTATTTCGTCCACCCCGCGAGACCCCCGGAGCGGCCCCGGGATGTTCGCCGGATGTGAGTTTGTGTTCAATCGAGGCCGATTGAATTATTGGGCGTTGAACATTCCGTATTGAACTTTCCACGTGTCGTCCCGCAAACAACAGGGCGGGCGCGGCCCCCGGATCCCCACCCGGTGGCCGCGCCCGTTACCCATGCCGGGCAGGTGAGCCGCAACCCTCGCCGACCGCCGCCGGACGTGTGAAGCCCCCCACGGTCTTCGCCACGCCACCTCGGTCCTGAAGGTTTCCTGCCCGACACGCACAGCTTTTCCGTTTGCCCTGGGTCCCCGCGATGCTTTTCAAGTGTGGCTGAAACACCCTGGTAACGTGCTGTGATGATGTGCATACTCATCGACGGGGGTGGTTGCGAGTGCACAGGTGGGGGTTCAATGCTGCGGATTCATTTCACCGAAAGCGACGTGGCGGGCGTACGGATGGCCGCCCGTCCCGACGTTCTGTGGGAAACGATTCTCAGCTTTCACCGGCTTAGAGACCGGCGCGGACCGGTCGTCTACGGAGAATGGCGTTCCCAGACCCGGCCCCGGCTCAACGGGGAGACCCGGCTGCTCGCCGCGCTCGTACCGAGCCGTGGTTACTTCCCCGACTTCCTGACCCCTCCCGAGGGCCTGCAGGGCCTCGACGAGGGCCTCCAGGCGATCCGCGCGACGGCAGGAGCCCGCCTCCACACGGAGCTCGCCCTGCTCGGCGCCGACCGGGTCGGCGGGCGGACCGTGCCGCACTCGCTGCGCGCGCTCGCCGAGGGCGGCGCAGAACCGTTCGGCCGGCTCCTCGGGGCGCTGCGCAGCTACCACCGGGCGGCGATCGAGCCGCACTGGCCGCACATCCGCGCCCGGGTCGAGGCCGACCGGGCCGTGCGCGGCCGGGCCCTGCTCGACGGCGGCGCGGACGAGCTGCTCGCCTCACTGCCGCCGATGTTCCGCTGGCGCGCACCGGTCCTGGAGGCCGACTATCCGGTCGCCCGCGACCTGTATCTCGACGGCAGGGGCCTGCTGCTCCAGCCCTCGTACTTCTGCCGGGGCACGCCGGTCGTCCTGCGCGACCCCGCGCTGCCCCCGGTGCTCGTCTACCCGACGACGCACTGCGAGGCGCCGACCGTGCACGCGCCGGGGCTCTCCTCGCTGGCCAAGCTGGTCGGCACCACGCGCTCCGCGGTCCTGCACGCGATCGGCGACGGCGGCACCACCAGCGAACTCGCCCGCAGGGCCGGGGTGTCGCTCGCCTCTGCCAGCCAGCACGCGGGCGTCCTGCGCGAGGCGGGGCTCGTCGCGACCCTGCGGCACGGCAACGCGGTCCTGCACACCCTCACGCCGCTGGGCGCCGCCCTGCTCGGCGGTGGTGGCGGCGGTGGCGGTGGCGGTGGTGGTGGCGCGGCGCGGAGGGGAGGGGGCGCGGGGACCGTCTCGGTGACGGCCCCCGCGGCGCGTCTCTACGCGCGGAACGGGCCGGTCACCTCGTAGGTGATGCCGCCCGAGGAACTGCCGCTGGTGCCGCGCTGGCTGGAGAAGTACAGCCGCTTGCCGTCGGGGGAGAAGGCCGGTCCGGTGATCTCGGAACCGGACTGGCCGTTGATCCGAAGGAACGGGGCGACGACGTCGTCCGGGGTGATGATGCAGATCTCCATGTTGCCGCCGTCCTCGGCGATGAACAGGTCGCCGGAGGAGGAGCCGGTGACGTTGTCGACACCCGTCAGCGGGGCGCCGCCGCCGGACACCAGGGAGTCGTCGTAGGCGAGCTCGTAGGTGCTGTTGGCGAGGTTGAGCTGCCAGAGGCGGTTGTCGCCCTTGGTGGTGAACCAGACGGTGTCGTTGGCGTAGTGGCAGCCCTCGCCGCCGTTGAACTTCTTCGAGCCGGAGACCTGGCTGCGCGTCGCGGTCGGCGAGCCGTCCGGGTCCGGCACGTTCTGCCAGGTGAAGGAGCCGGAGGTGGCGGTGCCGGCCACCAGGACCTGGAGGGTGCCGGAGCTGAGGTCGCCCCAGGTGGTCGGGATGAACCGGTAGAAGCAGCCGCTGGACTCGTCCTCGGTCAGGTAGACGACCTTGCGGACCGGGTCGGCGGCGGCGGCCTCGTGCTTGAAGCGGCCCATCGCGGAGCGGCGGACGGCCGCGTTCACCCCGTAGGGGTCGGTCTCGTAGACGTAGCCGAGGCTGACCTCCTCGCAGGAGAGCCAGGTGTTCCACGGGGTCTTGCCGCCCGCGCAGTTGGTGCGGGTGTTGGACAGGATGCGGTACGCGCCGGTCACGGCGCCGGTCGAGCTGAACCTGACCGCGCTCGCGCCGCCGCCCGGGTTGATCTCCGAGTTGGAGACATAGATCCAGCCGGATCCGTCGACGAAGCAGGCGCCGCCGTCGGGGGCGTTGTGCCAGGTGTACGAGGTGCCGGGGACGGTCTGTCCCGACCGGGCGATGACCCGGCTGCTGAATCCGCTCGGCAGCAGGATGCCGTTGGCGTCGGCCGCGCCGAGGGCCCCGTAGGGGCCGGCGCCGGGCTGGGCGGGGGCCGCGTAGGCCGCCCCGCGCATCAGGGTGCCGCCGAAGGCGGCCGCCGACGTGCCGATGACCGCTCCGCGCAGGAAACTGCGTCGCTCCACGTCTCACTCCAGAGAGGTGTGTGTGAACCCGCCGCACCGGTCGGCGGCGGGGTCGCGCGCTTTCGGAACCTAGGAGTACGGAGTTGGTACGGAGTTGACGGTGCAGCAACAAGCGATGAAGGGGAAGCGTCGGGCAGAAGGTCACCGCGGGAAGGGCGGAGGACAGGGCGGGAACGGGTGGGGACGGGTGGGAAGGAGCACGTATGCCCCCGGGGGCGTCGGTGCTCGGGGCTACGGTTCCGTCTCCAGGAGGGGCTTGAGGTCTGCGAGGCGTTCGCGCCAGAACTGTTTGTAGGCGGCGACCGCGTCCGCGTCGGGGAGTCTGGTGTGGCCGAGGCCGATCTGGGTCTTCGTCTCGCCCTTCGGCGTCAGATAGACCTCGATCCGGCTCGTCCCGCCGTCCCAGTCCGCCGTCAGCGACTTCCCCGGCCGGTGGGTGCGCACCTCTAGTTCGCCGTCCGGCAGCCAGCGCCGGCGCAGTTCCTCGTCGGCGAAGGCGGCCGTGCAGCGCTCGGCCGGCGCGTCGACCGTCTTGCTCGCGCTCACCTTCCAGCCGCCGTCGGAGGCCTGGCCGACCTGGCGCATCCCGCGCTCCTGTTCGTAGCCGACGGCGATCGACTGGGCGTGCCAGCCGTTGACGCCGTGCGCCTCCACCAGGTGACGGGCGATCGCGGTGTGGTTCCGGCCGGTGGCGTCCCAGGCGTCGAGGAGCGCGAACCAGGACGCCCAGTTCCGTCCGGTGGCGCCGGTCAGGGCCTCGTCCGACAATCGTTCGGTGATCTTCCTGCCGGTGGGGCCGGGGCTGGGGCTCATACCCCGACGCTAGCCCGGTTCCGAAAAAACTTCCCGCGCGCCGATGAGTTCCGTCGCGCCCCGCCGTCTTACCTCTCGAAACACCACGGACACCACGGACGAGCACAGGAGAGAGAACACGTCATGCAGCAGATGATCTTCGTCAACCTGCCGGTGAAGGACCTGGAGACCACCAAGGGCTTCTGGAGCAAGCTCGGCTACTCCTTCAACCCGCAGTTCAGCGACGACACGACCGCCTGCCTGGTCATCAGCGACACGATCTTCGCGATGCTGCTGACCGAGGCGAAGTTCAAGGAGTTCACGAAGCCGGGCAAGGAGCTCGTCGACGCGACGAAGTCGACCGAGGTCCTCCTCACCCTGAGCGCCGAGAGCCGCGCGAAGGTCGACGAGCTCGCGGACGGCGCCCTCGCCGCCGGTGGTTCGGCGGCGAAGGAGCCCCTCGACTTCGGTTCGATGTACGGCCGCTCGTTCTCGGACCCCGACGGCCACCACTGGGAGGTCATGTGGATGGACCCGGCCGCCATCGAGGGCTGAGCACCGCCGGACGAAGGACCGGCCGGGCGCCTCAGGCCGAAACGCCGCCGTCGATCACCAGGTCCGCGCCGACGACCGAACCCGCGTCCTCCGAGGCCAGGTACAGGACCGCCGCCGCGACCTCCGAGGCCGCGGAGATCCGGCCGAGCGGCGACTCGTCCTTCATCCGTACCGCCCGCTCCGCCTCCGTCTCGCCGGGCCGCAGCGACATCGTCGAGTCCGAGGCGCCCGGGCTGACCGCGTTGATCCTGACGCCCTCGGCGACGTGGTCGAGGGCCGCGGCGCGGGTCATCGCGGAGACCGCCGCCTTGGAGACCTGGTAGCCGAAGACTCCGGGGAACCGCACGTGCGGGCCGAGGTTGGAGGAGATGTTCACGATGGCGCCGCCGCCGTGGGCCCGCATGTGCGCGATCTCCGCCTGCAGGGAGTGCAGGACGCCGGTGACGTTGATGTCGAGCAGCGTCTGCCAGTCCTCCAGCGGGAAGTCGGCGGCGGCCGCGCCGCCCCGGAAGACCCCGGCGTTGTTCACGGCGACGTCCAGGCCGCCGAAGGTCTCGACGGTCTCCCGGACCAGGCGGCGGGTGTCCTCGGCCCGCGACACGTCGGCGGTGACCGCGGCCGCGGTGCCGCCCGCGGCCTCGATCAGGGACACGGTCTCGGCGAGGGTCGCCGCGCTGCGGCCGGAGACGACGACCCTCGCGCCCTCGGCGGCGAAGGCGAGCGCGATGGCCCGGCCGAGACCGGTGCCGGCGCCGGTGACGAGGACGCGCTTGTCGGTGAAGCGTGCGGACATGGTGGTGCCCCTCCCTGGTGCATTGTTTATTGACCGTACGTTCCAATATGGAGGCCCGAGAATGAGGCGCCGTGAGGCGCCTCCGTCTCCGTCTCCGTGGCCCGGGACTACCCGTCGAGCAGGGTCAGCGCCTGCTCCGCCGCGTCGCGGACCCTGGCCGGGTCGCTCGACGCCTTGCCGACCACCCGCAGGCCCTGGGCCAGGACGAGGAGCATCCGGGCCAGCGCCCGCGGATCGCGGTCGGGCGGCAGTTCGCCCTGGGCGCGGGCGCGGACCAGGGAGGAGTGCAGCAGGGTCTCGATCTGCTCCCAGCTGAGCTCCACCCGGCGCGCCACCGGCATGTCGTGCGGGCCCAGTTCCGCCGCCGAGTTGGTGACGAAACACCCGTTCAGGCGTGTCGCTTCGGCCCCCGCCTCCGCGGCGAACCGCCTGATCAGGCTCCGTACGGGCGGCAGTGCCGGCCCCGGCGCCGACAGCTCCTCCAGCATCGTCGGCTCGCACGACTCCAGGTAGCGGTCCAGCGCCTTCATGTAGAGCGCGTGCTTGTTGCCGAAGGTGGCGTAGATGCTGGCGCGGCCGATCCCGAGGTGCTCGACGAGATCTGCCATCGTCGTCGCCTCGTAGCCGCGCGCCCAGAACAGCTCGAGGGCCGACTGGAGCGCGGCGTCCGGATCGAATTCCTTGGTCCTGGCCACGCCGTGACTCTACGAGTATCTGGAACGATCGGTCAAGATCGCAGACTCAGTCGCGTGCGACCGTGCGGACCGGGAAGACCGCCACCGACACCGCCTCGTCGTCCAGGCACCTCCCCGACTCCAGGTCGAAGCGCTGCTTGAGCAGCGGCGAGGCCACGAACGTCCGGCCGCCGGCCGAGCCGAGCAGCCCCCGGGACAGCACCTGCGCCCCGGTGAACGGATCGCGGTTGTCGATCGCGTACGCCCGGCCCGCCCGGTCCAGGAAGAGCGCCGCCTGCCGGCCGTCGGGGAGCAGGGCCGCCACGCCCCGGCCCGGCGTCAGCCGGGAGGTCTCGCAGACCGTCGTCCAGGCGTCGGCCTCAGCGTCGTGGGAGAGTTCGAGGTGCATCGGGTTCAGACCCCTTCCAGAGTGCCGATGGTGAGGACCGTCAGGTCCGGCTTGATCTGGTCCCGCTCCGGCACGAACCGCACCGACGGGTCCGGCGCCTCCGGCGCGTTCACGAAGGACACGAAGCGGCGCAGCCGCTCCGGGTCGTCGAGCGTCGCCGCCCACTCGTCCTGGTAGTCCGCGACATGGGCCGCCATCAGCGCCTCCAGCTCGTCGCAGAGCCCCAGCGAGTCGTGCACGAGCACGTCCCGCAGGTGGTCGAGGCCGCCCTCGATGCGCTCCAGCCACACCGAGGTGCGCTCCAGGCGGTCGGCGGTACGGATGTAGAACATCAGGAACCGGTCGATCAGCCGGACGAGTTCGGCGTCCGACAGGTCCTGCGCGAGCAGGTCCGCGTGGCGCGGGGTCGCGCCGCCGTTGCCGCCCACGTACAGGTTCCAGCCGTTGGCCGTTGCGATGACGCCGAAGTCCTTCGACTGCGCCTCCGCGCACTCCCGCGCGCAGCCGGAGACCGCCGACTTGAGCTTGTGCGGGGAGCGCAGCCCCCGGTAGCGCAGCTCCAGCTGGATCGCCATCTTCACCGAGTCCTGGACGCCGTAGCGGCACCATGTCTGCCCCACGCAGGACTTCACCGTGCGCAGCGACTTGCCGTACGCGTGCCCCGACTCGAAGCCCGCGTCGACGAGCCGGGTCCAGATCGCGGGCAGCTGCTCGACGCGGGCGCCGAACATGTCGATCCGCTGACCGCCCGTGATCTTGGTGTAGAGCCCGAAGTCGCGGGCCACCTCGCCGATCACGATCAGCTTCTCCGGGGTGATCTCGCCGCCCGGGATGCGGGGCACGACCGAGTAGGAGCCGTTGCGCTGCAGGTTGGCGAGGAAGTGGTCGTTGGTGTCCTGGAGGGACGCCTGCTCGCCGTCGAGGATGTACCCGCCCACGCCGATCGTAGGGGCGAGGCTGGCCAGGATCGAGGCGACCGTCGGCTTGCAGACCTCGCAGCCCTCGCCGCCCCGCGCCTCCTCCCGACCGTGCGAGTCGAGCAGCGCGGCGAAGGAGGTGAGCCGCAGCGTACGGCTGATCTCGTACAGCTCGCCGCGAGTGTACGAGAAGCAGCCGCAGAGCCCCTTGTCGGCCGGCTCCGGCAGCAGCTGCCCGATGAGCTTCACGCAACTGCCGCAGCCCGTCCCCGCCTTGGTGCACTTCTTCACCTCGGGCAGCGTCGCGCACTGGGTGATCGCGTGCTTGGTGACGTTGTGGCAGGAGCAGATCACGGCGTCGTCCGGCAGTGCGGACGGGCCGAGCGCGACCGGCGCGCCCGCGCCCGCCGGCAGGACCAGCTGCTCGGGGGAGACCGGCGGGACGGTGCCGGTGAGCGGGCGCAGCATGCCGTACGCCTCGGCGTCGCCGACCAGCACTCCGCCGAGGAGGACGCCCTCGCCGTCCACCACGAGCTTCTTGTAGACGCCCGAGCGGGAGTCGGAGTAGACGACGTCGAGGCAGCCCTCGGCGGTGCCGTGCGCGTCGCCGAAGGAGGCCACGTCCACGCCGAGCAGCTTCAGCTTGGTCGACATGTCCGCGCCCGTGAAGGCCCGCTCCTCGGCCGCCTCCGCGATCGTCGCCGCCGCCGTCAGCGCCATCTCGTAGCCGGGCGCCACCAGGCCGTACACCCGGCCGTCCGAGGCCAGCGCGCACTCGCCGATCGCGTACACGGCCGGGTCGGAGGTCCGGCACGAGGCGTCCACCGCGATCCCGCCGCGCTCGCCGACCGTCAGGCCGCAGTCGCGCGCCAGCTGGTCCCTGGGCCGCACGCCCGCCGAGAACACCACCAGGTCCGTGGCCAGTTCGGAACCGTCCGAGAGCCGCATCCCGGTGACCGCGCCGTCCTCGGTGAGCACCTCCTGCGTGCCCGTGCCGGTGTGGACGGTCAGACCCATCCGCTCGATGGTGCGCAGCAGCGCCGCGCCGCCGCCCTCGTCCACCTGCACGGGCATCAGCCGGGGCGCGAACTCCACGACGTGCGTGGCGAGTCCGAGTCCCTTGAGCGCGCCGGCCGCCTCCAGGCCGAGCAGCCCGCCGCCGACCACGGCCCCGGTCGTCGCGGTCTTGGCGTACTCCTCGATCGCGAGCAGGTCCTCGATCGTCCGGTACACGAAGCAGCCCCGCGCGTCCTTGCCGGGCACCGGCGGCACGAAGGGGTACGAGCCGGTGGCCAGGACCAGCGTGTCGTACGTGAAGACCTGTCCGGAGCGGGCGGTGACCGTGCGGGCCGCGCGGTCGATCGACTCCGCCGGGTCGCCGACGTACAGCTCGATGCTGTGCCGCGCCATGAAGCCGTCCTCGACCATGGACAGGTCGTCGGGGGTCTTCCCGCTGAAGTACGAGGTCAACTGGACGCGGTCGTAGGCCGGGCGCGGCTCCTCGCAGAGCACGACGACCCGCGCCCGATCCGTGACGCCCCGGTCCGCGAGGGCCTCCAGGAACCGTTGGCCGACCATGCCGTGGCCGACCAGGACGATGGTGGGCGAGGTGGGGGTGGGCAGGGGCGTGGTCGCCATCTCAGGAGCCTCCGTCATGGGTGAGCAGATGAAGCAGGGGGGCGTCGGGCAGGGCTTCGTCGCCCTCCCAGGCCCGGGCGAGCGTGCCGACGGCGGCCAGGTCGCCCAGCAGCACGCCGCCCACGAGCCGGTCGCCGCGGACGACGACCTTGCGGTAGGCGCGCCGGGTGGCGTCGGTCAGCTGGACGACGTCGTCCCCGGGGAGCGGGGTGGCCTCGCCGAACGCGGCGAGGTCGAGCCCCACGGGGCCGCCGAGCGTGAGCCGGGTCAGCGCCCGGGTGCCGGTGTAGGCGGGGCGGGTGCCGGGGTGGGCGGGCTGGGTGCCGGGGTCGGCGGGCCGGGTGCCGGACGGCTCCTCGGACCGCAGGAGGACCTCCGCGAGCGCGTCCGCCTGTTCCAGGGCCGGGCCCGCCAGGCCGTAGACCCGGCCGGCGTGTTCGGCGCAGTCGCCGACGGCGTGGATGTACGGGTCGGAGGTCCGCAGCTCGTCGTCGACGACGATGCCACGGGCGACCTCCAGGCCGGCGTCCCGGGCGAGACCGGTGCGCGGCCTGACCCCGCAGGCGAGGACCACGACCTGCGCGTCGAGCACGAATCCGTCGGCCAGTTCGACCGCCGTCACCGCGCCGTCCTCCTGCCGAAGACCGCTGACCCGGCACTCGGTGTGCACCTCGACGCCGAGGGACTCCACGTGCTCGCGGAGCAGCGCCGAGGCGTGGGCGTCGAGCTGGCGCTCCATCAGGCGCTCGCCCTGCTGGGTCAGCACCACCTCGGCGCCGAGCGCGGCCAGCGCGCGGGCCGCGGAGACCCCGAGCAGACCGCCGCCGATGACGACCGCGCGGACACCGGGGCGGACGAGGGCCCGCAGCTCCAGACAGTCGTCGAGGGTGCGGAAGGGGAGCACGCCCGCGGGCGGCCGGACGCCCCGGAGGCCGCGCAGGGGCGGCAGGACCGGGTTGGAGCCGGTCGCGAGGACCAGCCGGTCGTAGCCGACGGCCGTCCCGTCCGCCAGCTCCACGGTCCGGGCGGCCCGGTCGATCCGCACCACCCGCACCCCGCGCCGTGCCGGCTCCTGGGGAGCGGGCAGGGCGATCACCTCGGGCGCGTACCGCCCGGCGAGGACGTCCGCGAGCAGCACCCTGTTGTACGGTGCGTGCGGCTCTTCGCCGAGGAGGGTGACCGGCAGCCGCTGGGCGAGCCGGACGCCCGCCGTCCCGCCGCCGACCACCACGATCCGTGTACTCATGTGTCGAAGCGTGCGGCTCGGGTGTTACCCGGCGGAATCCCGATTGTTTCTCCCGCGGAACGCTGATCTCCGTGACGGGGGTCCTCCGGTGTGAGGGCCGATCGGTGTGAGGGTTAATCCGTGCTGAGGCGCTCCTCAAGGGCGCCTTAAGGATCGCGGGGGAGGCGCTGAGCTGCGCACTTGTATACCTCCGGGCCCCTAGGGTCGGCTCTCGTGACGACCGAGGTTCAGGAAACCGGCCACCCGGCGCTCGCCGCGTATCTCGCGCAGCGCGGGGGTGGCGGCGCGCGGGAGCAGGGCCGGGTGCGGCCCGGTGGGGGGCGTGCCCACCCGATCCACTCCGCGGAACGCCTGCCCACGACCCCCAGGGTGAAGCCCACCTGGCTGCGCAACGCCATCGCCGGCGGCGCCGGGGCCGTCGGGCTGCTCTGGGGTGTGCAGGCGCGGCCCTCCGCCCGGCTCGACTCCTTCTTCGCCACCGGAGCCCACCTCACCGGGCTGCTCGCCGGGTACGGCGTGCTCGTCATGCTGTTCCTGATGGCGCGGGTGCCCGCCGTCGAGCACGGGGTCGGGGCCGACCGGCTCGCCCGGTGGCACGCGGTCGGCGGGCGGTACGTGCTCGGGCTCGTCGGCGCGCACGCCGTGCTCGCGCTCTGCGGGTACGCCGTGCACGCCCGTACCGACCTCGTCACCGCCGCCGGGGAGCTGCTCTCCTATCCCGCGCTCCTCGCCGCCACCGTCGGGACCGCGCTCTTCGTCGCCGTCGGGGTCACGTCCGCGCGGGCCGCCCGGCGGCGGCTGCGGCACGAGACCTGGCGGTCGCTCCACCTGCTCAGCCACCTCGCCGCCGCCCTCGGCTTCGTGCACCAGCTCGCCGGGCCCGACCTCACCGGCAGCGTCGTCGCGCTCTGGGCCTGGTCCATGGCACACGCGACGGTCGCCGTGCTGCTCGTCTGGTACCGGATCGTGGTCCCCGTCCGGCAGGCCCTGCGGCACGCCCTGCGCGTGACCGAGGTCCGCGACGAGGCTCCGGGCGTGGTCTCCGTGACCATCAGGGGCACCGGGCTCGATCTGCTCGGGGCCGAACCCGGCCAGTTCTTCCGCTGGCGGTTCCTGACCCGCAGGCTCTGGCGGACGGCGCTGCCGTTCTCCCTCTCCGCGCCCGTCCGCGACGACACCCTGCGGATCACCGTCAAGGCGCTCGGCGACCACACCCGCCGGATCCGCCGCCTGCGCCCCGGCACGCGGGTCCTCGCGACCGGCCCGTTCGGCGCGCTCACCGCGCACCGGCGCACCCGTCGCAAGGTCCTGCTGCTCGCCGGGGGCGTGGGGATCACCCCGCTGCGGGCGCTCTTCGAGACGCTGCCCGGCGGCCCCGGCGACGTGACGCTGCTCTACCGGGCCTCCGACGCGGACGGGCTCGTCCTGCGCGAGGAGCTGGAGCGCATCGCCCACGAACGGCAGGCGGCCCTGCACTACCTCCTCGGCCCGTCCGACGCCTCCTTCGACCCGCTCGCCCCGCAGGCTCTGCGGAACCTCGTGCCAGGACTCGCCGGCCACGACGTCTACCTCTGCGGCCCGCCCGCCATGTCCAGAGCCGCCACCGCCTCGCTCGTCCGGGCCGGGATACCGGCCCACCGCATCCACTCCGAGGACTTCAGCCATGAGTAAGCACCGTGCCCGTTCCGCGGCTTCGGCCACCAGAAGACACCGCGACCGTTCCGAGGCCCCGGCCGTGAGCAGGCACCGCGCCGCTGCCGTCCACCCCGCCGACCGGGCCCGACGGCAGGTCGCCGCCGGGCTCCTCGCGGCCGGGGCGCTCGCCGCGACCTTCCTCACGGTCGCCGTCGACCCGGCCGCGCCGCTCGCGCCCGACCGGGCGCCGATCGGCACAACCTCAGACGTAGCTCAACTCTCCAGGGATTGATGGACGGCGCACGCATCTGCTCCTTAGGCTCACTCGCATGCCTGACATATCCCTGACCACTCTCGTCCTGCTCTGCGCCGCCGCTCTCGTGGCGGGCTGGATCGACGCCGTGGTCGGCGGAGGCGGGCTGCTGCTCCTGCCCGCGCTGCTGCTCGGGGTTCCGCACGTCCCGGCCCCGCAGATCCTCGGCACCAACAAGGCCGTCGCGATCGTCGGCACGACCGGCGCCGCGATCACGTACGTACGCAAGGCGACGGCGCCCGTGCAGGTGAGGACGGCGGTACGGATCGGGCTCGCGGCCCTCGCCGGGTCCATGGGCGGCGCGTTCTTCGCGGCCGGGATCAGCAATGACGTGCTACGTCCGGTGATCATGGTGGTGCTCGTCGGCGTCGCCGCGTTCGTGATGCTGCGCCCGAAGTTCGGCACCCAGGGGGAGGGCGAGAAGCCGCCCGTCGGCCGGGCCCGGATCGTCACCGCGATCGTGCTCGTCGGCGGCGGGATCGGCTTCTACGACGGCCTGTTCGGACCGGGGACCGGCACGTTCCTGGTCCTCGCGCTGACCGCCGTGCTCCACCTCGACCTGGTGACCGCCTCCGCCACCGCCAAGATCGTCAACGTCTGCACCAACGCGGGGGCGCTCGCGACGTTCGCGTACCAGGGCAGCGTGCTCTGGCAGCTGGCGGCGGTCATGGCGGTCTTCAACCTGGCCGGCGGGATGCTCGGGGCGCGCATGGCGCTCAGCAAGGGCGCCGAGTTCGTCCGGGGCGTGCTGCTGGTCGTCGTCTTCTCGCTCGTCGCGAAGCTCGCCTTCGACCAGTGGTCGTAGCGGCTAGCGGACCCCGATGAGGTGGCCGAAGGCGACCACGTTGCCCTGGTAGCCGGACTGCTTGGAGAAGCCCCCGCCGCAGGTGATGACCCGGATCTCGGCCCGGCCGTCCGTCTCCCCGTAGACCTTGTCGTCCGGGAAGGCCTTGTTGTCGTACACCTCGACGGCGTCGATCGTGAACACGGCCGTCCGGCCGTCCTGCCGGTCCACCTCGATCCGGTTGCCCTTCTTCAGCGCGCCGAGGGCGTAGAAGACGGCCGGGCCGCGGGCGTTGTCGACATGGCCCGCGACGATCGCGGTGCCGTCGGCGCCGGGCGGGGTGCCGCCCTCGTACCAGCCCGCGAGATTGCGGTCGTCCGCCGGCGGCACGTCGAGGGCGCCGTCCCGGCCCAGACCGAGCCCCGTCATGGGCGTGTCGACGTCGATCTCGGGGATGCGCAGCCGTACGGGCGCGGAGGGCTCCAGCGGGTCGGCCGCGGCCGTGGTGTGCATGTTCGGGCCCGCGGCGAAGGCCTGCGCGGCGGACGGTACGGGCGGGGTGACGTGCTCCGAGCCGTTCTGGACGAGCCAGACGCCGACGCACGCGGCGGCGGCTATGCCCCACCCCTTGCTCCTGCTGCTCACGGTGCGTTCCTCCGGCCTGAGCGTGAAGGTGTGGCCCTGCCCCCGCCGGGCCGTGTACGGGCGCGCGGCGGGGGCAGGACGCTGCGGTACGTCTAGCCGTCCTGCGCGCCGCTCGCCCGGCGGCGCAGGAGCCACGTACCGCCGACGGCAGCCGCGGCCAGCACCGCCGCGCCCGCCGCGATCTGGGTGGTGTCGGGGCCGACGCTGCCGCCGACACCGGTACGCACATGGCCGCTCGGGCGGTCCTTGTGCTTGACGACGAGCTCGCCCCGGGCGGTCCTGCCGTTGTCGCAGGCCACGCTGATCCAGTAGGTACCGGGCTTGGCGTGCTCCGGGACCGTGAACTGGCCGACCACGACCTCCTTGTGCGTGCTCGGGTTCAGGTGGAAGTCCCCCGCGCCGAGGGACTGCGCGTCGCCGACGCCGCGGCCGTTCTTGCCGCAGGCGAGGGTGTTGACGGTGATGGTGGTGCCGGGGCTCGCGGAGGAGGGGTAGACCTCCAGGGACTCGGAGTCCCCGGCGTACGCGGCGGGGGAGCCGAGTGCGCCGATCGCGGCGACCGTCAGCGCGGTACCGGTGAGCAGGCGGGCAGTGGTGCGCATGGGGTCCTCCGGGGCGCGCGAGCGGTCATGCCGGGAGGCCCGGTCCTGCCGGGAGGGACTTCCCGGGACCTGCCTCCTAGGACCGAGATAAGAGCCGCCGCGCGCGCCGCGCCTGCTGATGGAGGGTCAGAATTACGCCGTCCGGTGCGGTGTGTCGCCTTGCCTGGGGGGTGTTTACGCAGGTCAGAGCGGGTTACGGAGAGTCAGCTGACGGCCCGTGTCGAACGGGTGACACGGCCCGGCCGCGCCGCCGTCAGACGATCAGGCCCTCGATCGCCGTCAGGGCCCACTGCTGGGCCGCAGCCGTCGTGCCGGCCGCGACGCCGGTCGCGACCGGGGCGAGGGCTCCCCTGAGGGTGGCCAGCGAGCGGCGCAGCCGGCCCTGCTCGGGCGCGTCGGGTCCCGCGATCGTGGCGAGCACCTCGTCGGCCGCCGCCACCGTGTCCTCGCGCTCCCGGTCCGCCAGGCCCTGCTCGGGGAGGGCGCGCAGCAGCTCGGCGACGCGCTCGGCGAGCGCCTCGTAGCCCGGGGCGACGCCCGCGCCGTTGACCTGCTGGTTCTGGGTGACCGTCTCGTTGCCCCAGGCGAACTGGTTGTGGGAGACCGTGCCGTGGAAGACTGGTCCCTGGGCGTGGTGGTCGTTCTCGCGCTCGCTCATGTGGTCCTACCGTCCTCGTTCGACTGGTTCTGGGTGACGCTGTCGTTGTTCCAGGCGAGCTGGCTCTTGTAGACGGAGCCGGCGATGTACGGGCCGTCGACGTGGATGACCGTCGGCTGATCGACCGTGCGCACCGTCTTGTCGACGACCTTCAACGAGGTGCGCAGGCCGACGAGCTCGACGCGGCCGTTGTGGATCACGGCGACCCCCTGGGTCCCGTTCACCGCGCAGTCCACCAGGCGGCCGGAGCTCTCGTCGGCGAAGACGGCCCCCGCGGTCGCGCAGTCGGTGAACTCGCCGTCCGCGACGTTCAGATAGCCGGACTCGGCCACCGACAGGCCGTTTCCCTCGGACCCGCGCACGGTGAGCTTCTTCGCGAAGACCTTGCCCTTGCCCGCCACGACGGCCCCGCCGACCCTGACCGTCGTGGCCGTGCAGTCGTGCAGGTGCGCCTGCGCCTCCTCGCCGGCGAAGAAGCCCACGGCCACGCGCTCCGCCGCCACGCCCCTGAGCGTGACCCTGGACCGGCCGAGCGCGGTCACCGCCGTCTCGACCTCGCTGAACACCAGGTCGGTGAGGTCGGCCGTGGTGCCGCCGTCCCCGTTGGTGTCCAGGCCCAGCGTGCAGCGGTCCACCCGGCCGTGCTCGAACGTGCCCTTCGAGCCGTCCATGACCCGCAGCGCGGAGTTCGGCAGGTCCTCGATCCGGACGTGGCTGAAACGCCCCCGGGAGCCCTCCGTGACCGCGATCCCGACGTTGCCGCCCGAGACCTGGCAGCGCACGACCTCCGGCGCGCCGCCCCGGGCCGAGAGCACCCCGACGTTGCGGGCGTCGACGACCCGGCAGTCCTCGTACCGGCCCCGGGCGTCGGTCTCCACGATGATGCCGGTGTCGCGGCACGCGGTGAACACGCAGTCGCGCACCACCGGATCGGCGCCGCTCCCCGCGCCGAGACCGTGCCGGGCGTCGGTGACCCGCGTACGGTCCACGGAGCCGCGGGACTGCTCGATGAACATGATCCCCTCCCCGTGCACGGCGGTGATCGCGCAGTCAGCCACCACGAGCCGGGCGCGGGTGTCCGCCATGAGGGCCGCGTGCCCGGTGCCGGTCAGCTCGCAGTCGGTGACCTCGGCGCGCGCGTCGCAGACCCGGACGCCGTGGATCCGGCTGCCCTCGACCCGGCTGCTCCGGAGGGAGAGCTGGGCGCCCTCGATCGCGGCGATCGCGTTGTCGGCGGCGTCCGTGAACCGGCACCGCTCGATGGTCCCGGTCGACGCGGTGAACAGCGTGCGGCCGTGCAGGAACGTGCTGTCCCGCAAGGTGACCTGGGTGTTCGGCCGCGCGTGCGTGCCGACCCCGCCCGGCGTGCGGACCTCCACGCGGTCGAGCACGAGGCTGCCCTGCGCGCAGGCGACGGCATCCTGCTCGGCGTCCCGGCCGGCCAGCACCAGGCCCTCGACCTGGACCGATCCGTAGGTCTCCAGGACGGTCCCGCGTGCCAGGTGCACCTCGACGGAGCCCGGCCCCTCGGTGGCGACCAGCCGCACGTCGCCGCAGGCGACGAGGCCCTCCTCGTACCGCCCGGCCGCGATCTCGACGACCGCCGACCGCCGGCGGCGTGACACGGCCTGCAGGGCGGAGAAGGCGCGCAGGGCGGACGTGATGTTCGGGTAGGTGCCGCGCCTGGAGTGGGGCGAGACGACGTACTTCACGACCATGTCACGGACCCCCGTCCAGCTCCCGCCTGCGAACCCCCGATGTTACCGGAGGGAGCCGAACGGCCGCTGGTACGAGGCGTGTTGACCGGTCCTGGCCCCCCGAGGAGGCGCGGAGAATCTCCGCTTGACCTGAACCAAACTTGAGGTATCAGGATCGTCTGCATGGACATCACACGTACGGACTCCACGCCGCTCAAGCTCGCCGTCGTCGTCGCCAGCAACCGCGAGGGCCGGTTCGCCCCCGTGCTCGCCGAGTGGTTCCGCGGCCGGCTCGCCGAGCACACCGGCTTCGCCGTCGACTTCGTCGACCTCGCCGAGGTCGAGCTGCCCACCGCCCTCTCCCACCGCCCGGCCGCCGCCGTCCGCGCCGAGCTGGCGAAGGTGTCCCCGGTCCTCGACGCCGCCGACGCCTTCGTCGTCCTCACCCCCGAGTTCAACCACTCCTTCCCCGCCTCCCTGAAGTCCCTCATCGACTGGCACTTCGGCGAGTGGCAGGCCAAGCCAGTCGGCTTCGTCTCCTACGGCGGGATGTCCGGCGGCCTGCGGGCCGTGGAGCAACTGCGCCTGGTCTTCGCCGAGATGCACGCCGTGACCATCCGCGACACGGTCTCCTTCCACAACGCGCACCGGGACTTCGACGAGGACGGCCGCCACAGGGACCCCGCCGGACCCGACGCCGCCGCCAAGGCGATGCTCGACCAGCTCGCCTGGTGGGCCCACGCCCTCCGGGACGCCAGGACCACCCGCCCCTACGGCGCCTGAGGGGAATCACTCCATGCTGCTGCGACTCGTCGCCGGACGGCTCCGCCCCTACCGGTGGACCCTGGCCCTCGTCGTCCTCCTCCAACTCGCCCAGTCCCTCGCCTCCCTCACCCTGCCCCGGCTCAACGCCGACGTCATCGACAACGGCGTGCTGCGCGGCGACACCGCCCATGTCCTGACCGGGGGCGGTCTGATGGCCGCGGTCACCCTGTTCCAGGCCGCCGCCGCGGCCGCCGCCGTCTACTTCGGCGCGCGGATCGCCATGGGCGTCGCCCGTGACGTGCGCGCCGCCGTCTTCCGCCGGGTCCAGGACTTCTCCGCCCAGGAGATCAGCCGCTTCGGCACCGCCTCCCTCATCACCCGCACCACCAACGACGTCCAGCAGGTCCAGACGTTCGCCGTGCTCGTCCTGACGATGCTGGTGGCGGCGCCCCTGCTGTGCGTCGGAGGCGTCGTCATGGCCCTCGACCAGGACGTCCCGCTCGCCCTGCTGTTCCTGCTCTTCGTTCCGCTGATGGCCGGCGGGGTCGGCAGTGTCGTGCTGCGCATGCGGCCGCTCTTCCGGGGCATGCAGGAGCGGGTCGACCGGGTCAACCGGGTGATGCGCGAGCAGATCACCGGCGTCCGGGTCGTCCGCGCCTTCGTCCGCGACCGCCACGAGCAGCACCGCTTCGGCGGGGCCAACGACGAACTCCGCTCGGTCGGCACCCAGGTCGGCCGGCTCCAGGCGCTGATGTTCCCGATCGTGCTGATCGTCTGGGAACTGTCGACCGTCGCGATCATCTGGGTGGGCGCCCACCGCATCGAGTCCGGGGCCCTGCAGGCCGGTTCGCTGATCGCGTTCCTCGGCTATCTGCTCCAGATCATGATGTCGGTGATGATGGTGCTCTTCCTGCTGATGCACATGCCGCGGGCCGAGGTCAGCGCCGAACGCATCCAGGAGATCCTCGACACCGAACCCGCCGTCTCCGCCCCCACCGCCCCCGTCCACACCCTCCACGGCCCCGGTCTCCTCGACGTCCGGGACGCCGACTTCAGCTACCCCGGCGCCGAGGAGCCCGTCCTGCGCGGCGTGCGCCTCACCGCCCGCCCCGGCCGCACCACCGCCGTCATCGGCTCCACCGGCAGCGGCAAGTCCACCCTCCTCGGTCTCGTCGCGCGGCTCTTCGACGCCACCGACGGCCAGGTCACGGTCGGCGGCGTCGACGTCCGTGCCATGGACCCCGCGCTGCTCGCCCGTACCGTCGGACTCGTCCCGCAGAAGCCGTACCTCTTCTCCGGCACGGTCGCGAGCAACCTGCGGTACGGGCGGCCCGAGGCGAGCGACGCCGACCTGTGGCACGCCCTGGAGGTCGCCCAGGCCGCCGACTTCGTCCGCGCCCTGCCCGAGGGGCTCGACGCGCCGGTCGCGCAGGGCGGCACCAACCTCTCCGGCGGCCAGCGCCAACGGCTCGCCATCGCCCGCGTCCTCGTCGCCCGCCCCCGGGTGTACCTCTTCGACGACTCGTTCTCCGCGCTCGACTACCGCACCGACGCGCTGCTCAGAGCGGCACTGAAGGAGGAGACCGCCGACGCGACCGTCGTCATCGTCGCCCAGCGCGTCTCCACCATCCGCGACGCCGACCGGATCGTCGTCCTCGACCAGGGCCGGGCCGTCGGCAGCGGCACCCACGAGGAGCTCATGCGGACCAATGCCACGTACCGGGAGATCGTCCTCTCCCAGCTCACCGAGGAGGAAGCGGCATGAGCGACACCCGCGCGCCGAAGCAGCCGAACGTGCCGCAGAAGGCGAACGCGCCGAAGCAGCCGAACGTGCCGCAGAAGGCGAACGCGCCGCAGACGCCGAAGACGAAGACGAAGACCGCTCCCGAGCGCCGAGGCCCCGCCGTGCAGCAGCGCGGCCCCGGCATCAGCACCCCGTCGCTGGAACGCTCCCTCGACTTCCGCGCCTCCGGCCTCCGGCTGCTGCGCACCCTGGCCCCCGAACGCACCCGCCTCGTCGGAGCCCTCGCCGCCGCGGCCGCGAGCGTCGCCCTCGCCGTCCTCAGCCCGCTGTTCCTCGGCCGCGCCACCGACCTCGTCGTCTCCGGCGCCGCGCGCCCGGCCGGCGTCGACTTCCGCGCCGTCGGCGAGATGCTCGCCCTCTCCTTCGCGGCCGTCGCGGGCTCCGCCGCGCTCAACTGGGTCCAGCAGCGCCTCGCCACGAGCGTCGTCCAGCGCGCGGGACACCGGCTGCGCGCCGAGGCCCAGGCCAAGCTGGCCCGGCTGCCGCTCTCGTACCTCGACGGGCAGCCCCGCGGCGAACTCCTCAGCCGCACCACCAACGACATCGACAACATCGTCCAGACCCTCCAGCAGGCCTTCAGCCAGATGGTCCGGGCGCTCCTCACGCTGGTCGGCGTGCTGGTGATGATGTGCTGGATCTCGCCCCTGCTCGCCCTCGTCGCCCTCGCGACCGTCCCCGTCTCGCTCCTCGTCGCGGCGCGGATCGGCAAGCGCGCCCAGCCGCAGTTCGTCAGGCAGTGGGCGGTCACCGGCCGGCTCAACAGCCACGTCGAGGAAATGATCACCGGCCACGCCGAGGTCGTCCTCTTCGGCCGGCGGGACGCGGCCGTGGCGCGCTTCGACGAGCTGGGCGAGGAGCTGTACGGGGCCACCTTCCGGGCCCAGTTCATCTCCGGCTTCATCCAGCCGGCCCTCACCTTCGTCGGGAACCTCAACTACGTCCTGATCGCGGTCGTCGGCGGCCTGCGGGTGGCGAGCGGCACGCTGAGCGTCGGCGACGTGCAGGCGTTCATCCAGTACTCGTACGAGTTCAACGGCCCGATCAACCAGATCGCGGCCATGGCCAACCTGCTCCAGTCCGGGGTCGCCTCCGCCGAGCGGGTCTTCGACCTCCTCGACGCCGAGGAGGAGTCCCCCGCGCCCGTCGCACCCGTGTCCCCGCGCAGGGCGGCCGAGGGCCGGGTCTCCTTCGAGAAGGTGGCGTTCCGCTACGAGCCGGACAAGCCGCTCGTCGAGGACCTTTCGCTGACGGTGGAGCCGGGGCAGACGGTCGCGATCGTCGGTCCTACCGGCGCCGGCAAGACCACGCTCGTGAACCTGCTGATGCGGTTCTACGAGATCACCGGCGGCCGGATCACCCTCGACGGGACCGACATCGCGGCGATGTCCCGCGAGGAGCTCCGCTCCGGGATCGGCATGGTCCTCCAGGACACCTGGCTCTTCGGCGGGACGATCGCGGAGAACATCGCGTACGGCGTGCCGGGCGAGGTGTCGCGCGAGCGGATCGTCGAGGCCGCGATGGCGACCCACGCGGACCGGTTCATCCGCACCCTCCCCGACGGCTACGACACGGTCCTCGACGAGGACGGCGCCGGACTCAGCGCGGGCGAGAAGCAGCTGATCACGATAGCGAGGGCGTTCCTGTCCGAGCCGGTGATCCTGGTCCTCGACGAGGCGACCAGCTCCGTCGACACCCGTACCGAGGTGCTCATCCAGCGGGCCATGTCCTCGCTCCGGGCGGGCCGTACGTCCTTCGTGATCGCGCACCGGCTCTCCACCATCAGGGACGCGGACGTGATCCTGGTGATGGACCGGGGAGCCATCGTCGAACAGGGCACGCACGAGGAGCTGTTGGCCGCGGGCGGCGCCTACGCCCGGCTGCACGCGGCCCAGTTCGCGGCGGCGGCGTGAGCGCGGGGCCGGGTGCGGTGAGCGCGGGGCCGGGTGCCGAGAGCCCGGGGCCCCGCGGTGCGGGCGCGGGGCGGGTCGGGGGTGAGTACGGTGGGCCGCGTGACCCTCGCACTCACCGTACTCACCACCACCGACAGCCCGGCCAAGGCCCAGGAACTCGCGCGCGGCGCGGTCGAGGCCCGCCTCGCCGCCTGCGCCCAGGTCTCCGGTCCTGTCACCTCCGTCTACCACTGGCGGAAGGCGATCGAGACCGAGGAGGAGTGGCAGGTCCTCTTCAAGACGACGGAGGCGCGCTACGACGAGCTGGAGGCCCACATCCTGGCCGCGCACGACTACGAGACCCCCGAGGTCCTCGCCACCCCGGTGGTACGGGCCTCGGCCGCGTATCTGGCGTGGCTGGAGGCCGAGACGTCGGCCCTTCCCCCGGCATGAGGGAACTGCCCTTCTTCGTCTACGGCACGCTGCGGCCCGGCGAGTACAACCACGACCGCTTCCTCCTCGGCCGCACGGCCCAGGAGGAACCGGCGCGGCTGGCGGGCGCGCTCCTGTACGACGGGCCCGGCTACCCGTACGCCGTGCCGGGCGAGGGCCTTGTCGCGGGCGACCTGGTGACCGCCGCGCCGGGCGGGTACAGCGAACTCCTCGATCTGCTCGACCGGGTGGAACTCCCGGCCGGCTACGAGCGGACCGAGTGCGAGGCGCTCAGGATCGCGGACGGCGCGGCCGTGCGGGCCTGGGTCTGGTTCGCGGCGCCCGGCACCCCGTACGGGCCGCTCATCACGGGCGGGGACTGGCGGGCTCGACCCGGACCGCGCACGTCTTGAACTCGGGCATCCGGGAGACCGGGTCGAGCGCCGGATTGGTGAGGGTGTTGGCGCGGCCCTCGCCGGGCCAGTGGAACGGCATGAACACCGTGTCGGGCCGGATGGCCGCGGTGATCCGCGCGGGCGCGACCGCCCGGCCACGCCGGGACACGACGGCGACCCGCTCGCCCTCGGCGACCCCGATCCGCTCGGCGAGCCGCGGATGCAGCTCCACGAACGCCCCGGGCGCGGCGGCGTTCAGCTCCTCCACCCGCCGGGTCTGCGCCCCGGACTGGTACTGCGCGACGACCCGCCCCGTCGTCAGGACGACGGGGTAGTCGGCGTCGGTCTCCTCGGCCGCCGCCCGGTGCGTGACCGCCACGAACCGGGCGCGCCCGCTCGGCGTCGCGAACCGGTCGAGAAAGAGCCGCGGGCTCCCGGGGTGCGGAACCCGCACGGGGCGCTCCGGCTGCCCGGTGCCCTCGCCGCCCGTGCCCTCCGGGAGCGCGCCCTCCGAGCCGCCCGTGCCCTCCGGGAGCGCGCCCTCCGAGCCGCCCCCTTCCTCCGGGCAGGGCCAGAAGACGCCGTTCTCCTCGCGCAGGCGGCGGTAGCTGATGCCCGAGTAGTCCGCCGGGCCGCCCGCCGACGCGCGGCGCAGCTCGTCGAAGACCTCCTCCGGGTCCGTCGGGAAGCCCTTCTCCCGGCCGAGGAGGGCCGCGAGCCCGTGCAGGACCTCCAGATCCGTGCGGACCCCCGCCGGCGGGGTGATCGCCCGCTGCCGCAGCAGCACGCGCCCCTCCAGGTTCGTGGTCGTGCCCGTCTCCTCCGCCCACTGGGTCACCGGCAGGACCACGTCCGCCAGCTCCGCCGTCTCCGACAGGACCACGTCCGCGACCGCGAGGAAGTCCAGCGAGCGCAGCCGCCCCTCGATGTGCGCGGCACGCGGCGCCGACACCACGGGGTTGGAGCCCATGAGGAGCAGCGTCTTCACCTCGCCGCCGAGCGCGTCCAGGAGTTCGTAGGCGCTGCGGCCCGGCCCCGGCAGCGAGTCCGGGTCCACCCCCCACACGCCCGCGACGTGCGCGCGCGCCGCCGGGTCGTCCAGCTTCCGGTAGCCGGGCAGCTGGTCCGCCTTCTGGCCGTGCTCCCGGCCGCCCTGGCCGTTGCCCTGGCCGGTCAGGCAGCCGTACCCGCTCAGCGGGCGTCCGGCCCGCCCGGTCGCCAGGCAGAGGTTGATCCACGCGCCGACCGTGTCCGTGCCCTTCGACTGCTGCTCCGGGCCGCGCGCGGTGAGCACCATCCCGCTCTCCGCGTCGCAGAACATCCGCATCGCGTCCCGCAGCCGCGGCACCGGCACACCCGTGATCCGCTCGACCAGCTCGGGCCAGTGCGCCATCGCCCCGGCCCTGGCCGCCTCCCACCCCTCCGTCCGCTCCCGGACGAACTCCTCGTCCACCCGCCCCTCGGCGACCACGAGATGGAGCAGCCCGAGCGCGAGCGCGAGGTCGGTGCCGGGGCGGGGCGCGAGGTGGAGGTCGGCCTGCTCGGCGGTGCGGGTGCGGCGCGGGTCGACGACGATCAGCTTCCCCCCGTTCGCCTTCAGCTCGGTCAGGTAGCGCAGCGCGGGCGGCATCGTCTCGGCCAGGTTGGAACCGACGAGGATCACGCAACCGGTGCGCGGGACGTCCTCCAGCGGGAAGGGGAGCCCCCGGTCGAGGCCGAACGCCCGCTGGTGCGCGGCCGCCGCCGACGACATGCAGAAGCGGCCGTTGTAGTCGATCTGCGAGGTGCCGAGCACGACCCGGGCGAACTTGCCGAGCGTGTACGCCTTCTCGTTGGTGAGGCCGCCGCCGCCGAAGACCCCCACGGCATCGGGTCCGTGGTCGGCGCGGGTCCGGCTCAGCCCCTCGGCGACGGCGGAGAGTGCCTCCTCCCAGGAGGCGGACTTCAGGGCACCTGTGTCAGGGCATCGGACCAGGGGCCCGGTCAGCCTGACCCGGGAGGAGAGTACGGCCGGGGCGGTGCGGCCCTTGCCGCACAGCGCGCCCCGGTTGACGGGGAAGTCGGGGCGCTCCACCACCTCCACGGACACCTCCGCGGAGCCCGCCGTGGGGCGGAGCGACATGCCGCACTGGAGCGCGCAGTAGGGGCAGTGCGTGGCGACGGCGGCAGGGGCGGCGGGGGTGGTGACAGCCTCGGACATGCGGAAACTCTGCGACGGCCGTGTTACGGGCGGGGGCGCTCCGCATTACGGGTGCCGCCCGTTCTGCTCCCGTGGCCCCGGTGGATGCCGTGAGGGTCAGCGGGCGGAGGCGAGCGCCTCCGTCACGCCCTTCTCCCGCTCGCCGAGGAAGTGCGGGTCGGGGCGGAGGCTCGCGTCCAGGGCCGCCTTGCCCGCCGCGACGAGCTCGCGGACGCCGCCGTAGTAGAAGACGGAGTCGTGGGGTTCGACGACCTTCACCCCGTACGACTCGATGCCGGCGGCCCGGCAGAGCGCCACGGCCCGCTTGATGTGGAAGTCCTGGGTGACGAGGACGGCCCGGTCGACGCCGAAGATCTTCTTGGCGCGGACGCAGGAGTCCCAGGTGTCGAAGCCCGCGTAGTCGCTGACGATCCGGCCGTCCGGCACACCGCGCTCGGTGAGGTACGTGCGCATCGCGTCCGGCTCGTCGTACTCGACCCGGCTGTTGTCGCCGGTGACGAGGACGACCTTGACCTTGCCCGCGCGGTACAGCTCGGCGGCCGTGTCGAGCCGGTGCGCGAGGTACGGGGTCGGCCGCCCCTTCCACAGGCCCGCGCCGAAGACGACGGCGACCTCCTGGGCCGGCACGTCGGCGGTGGTGCGCAGCCGGCTGTCGGCGACGGCGTGCGTCCAGGTGGCGGGCGCGAGGGCGAGGACGGCGCCCAGCATGACGGCCTGGACCGTACGGCGCCTCGCCCGGGTGGTGCGCGGCACGAGCGGGACCCGGGTCAGCCCGAGCGCGCTCCGCCTCAGCCCGAGCACGCCCCGCTTCAGCCGGGCGGGTACGCGCACGCGTCGCAGGCCGCGCATGGATGAACCTCCGTGGATCTCGACTTCCCGGTCACCCTGTTCGACGCGAACGCGGGCCTTTCGGTTCGTTCCCGCTGCCGTACAGCACGGTGGCGAGGGCGACGCCCAGCAGCGCGCCGAGGAGCTGAGCCCCGACGAAACCGGGGAGCGAGCCGGGGGCTATCCCGGTGAAGGAGTCGGAGAAGGAGCGGCCGACCGTCCCGGCCGGGTTGGCGAAGGAGCCCGATGAGGTGAACCAGATCGCGGCCAGCAGGTAGCAGCCCACGGCGATCGGGGCGAGCGAGGAGCGGCCGATCCGGCGCAGGCCCTGGACGAGCAGGACGAGCCCGGCCGTCGCGACGGTCTCGCCGAGCAGCAGATGGGGATCGGAGCGGGCCGCGGTCGACCAGGTGCCCGGGGCACGACCGAACATGGCCTCGGCGAGCAGGGCCCCGGCGACGGCGCCGACGAACTGGGCGGCCACGTAGACCGCCACCTCGCGGACGCCGGGGGCGCCGTCCTCGCCCCGGCGGGCCCACCACTCGGAGAGGGTGACGACCGGGTTGAGGTGGCCGCCGGAGAGCGGGCCGAGCAGGGCGATGAGCAGACCGAGCCCGAGGGCGGAGGCCAGCGAGTTGGCCAGCAGGCGCACCCCGACGTCCGGGCTGAGCGCGGCCGCCTGGATGCCCGATCCGACGACGACGGCCACCAGCGCCGCGGTGCCCACGAGTTCGGCGGCGGCGCGCCGGGGCAGCCCGGGGGGAGGAGAGGGAGACATTCGCATGACGGAAAAGATATTCCGCTAGATAAAAGAATGAGAGGGGAAGGGGTGAACCCGTACGATCCGCGCATGATCGACGAGGCCGCCCTCAACAACGCGGAGTGGTGCCAGGCGATGTGCGCCGCGCACGGCCGCCCCGGCACCTTCGGGCCGCGCGCCTGGACCAACGCCCGCCGGACCCCGCTCTACTACCCGGACGCGGTGACGCTGACCGACGACGCGTCCGTACGGGACGTCCTCGACTCCATCGACCGCGAGGCGCCCGGCGCCACGGTCAAGGACTCCTTCGCCCGGCTCGACCTGGCCGCCGAGGGCTTCCGGCCGCTCTTCGAGGCGCGCTGGATCCACCGGCCCGGGTGGCTTCCCCCGACGGAGACCGAGGCACCGGCGGGCACCACCTGGCGCGCCGTCGGCACCCCGGAGGGACTCCTCGACTGGGCCCTCGCGTGGAGCGGCGGAGACGCCGACGAAGCGGCGCTCTTCCGCGCCGGACTCCTCACCGACCCGTACACGAAGATCGTCGCCGGGTACGACGCCGAGGGCCGGATCGCCGGGGGAGCGGTGCTCACCGACAACTGGCGCCTCACCGGGATCTCCAACCTCTTCGCCGCACCGGGGGTGGACCCGGCCGAGGTGTGGGCCGCCTGTCTGACACAGGTCGACGCCGGCAGCCCCGTCGTCGGCTACGAGTCCGGCGACGACCTGCCGCCCGCGCTCGCCGTGGGCTTCGAGGAACTCGGCCCGCTCCGGGTCTGGCTGGCGGCCTGACACCTCCGCCCGGGCGGCGGTGAGCGCACGGAAAACACTCGTGACGCCCGCGCAACGGGGCGGCAACGCGGCGCCGTCAGGATCGGTGCATGACGGAGCGGGACGACAGTACGTTCGACACCACGGCCGAGCTGCTCGGCACGATCACGACCCGGCTCGGCGAGCGCCTCAGCCAGGTCCGCCCGTACGGCGCCGCGCGCGACACCCGCCCGACCCTCGTGGCCGTCGGCCACGGCAGCCGCGATCCGCGCGCCGCCGCCACCCTCGGCCGGCTGGCGGAACGCGTCCGCGAACTCCGCCCGGGCCTCGACGTCCGCCTCGCCCACATCGAACTGAACCCCCCGCTCCTCCCGGACGCCCTGGCCGCCCTCGCACCTGCCGCCCCCGCGGACGTGGGCCCGGGTTCGGCGGACCTCGCGCGGACGGACCCGGCGCGCACGGACCTCGCGCGGACGGGGCGCGCCGCGGCCCCCGCCCGCCCCCGCGCCGTCCTCGTGCCCCTGCTCTTCGGGCCCGGGCACCACGTCAAGCACGACCTGCCCGCCGCTGCCGCCGCGCTGCCCGAGGGCCGGGTCAGGATCGCCGCACCGCTCGGCGCGCACCCGCTGCTCGTCGAGGCGCTCGCCGACCGGCTCACCGAGTCGGGCTGGACCTCCGCCGACAGCACCTCGCGCGCCACCGGCGTCGTCCTCGCGGCGGCCGGCTCCCGGGACCCCGAGGGGCTCGCGGCCGTCCGGCTGATCGCCGCCGCGCTCTCCGAGCGGCTCGGCGGCACCCCCGTCCTCCCCGCCTACGCCTCCGCCGCCACCCCCACCGTCCCCGACGCGGTGCGCGCGCTCGCCGCCCGGGGCCGCCACCGCGTCGCCGTCGCCTCCTGCTTCACCGCCCCCGGCCGTTTCGCGGCCCACGCCACCGCCCACGCCCCGTGGATCGCCGCACACCCGCTCGGCGACCACCCCGCCCTCGCCCGCCTCGTCCTGCACCGCTACGACCAGGCGCTCACCGCCCCCGCGGCCTCCTGGCGAGAACTCGCCTCCGCCTGAGGGCCCCAGAACCTGTCCCGGGACCCGCCCCAGCACTTGCACCGGGACCCGCCCCAGCACCTGCCCCTCACCCGCCCCAGCACCGTCCGGACCGGCCACCGGACGTGTCACCCGCACGCCAGGGACCCCATGTGTCCGTCCCGCCCGTTACCTTCGGTGCATGGAAGGCTTCGCGGACACCCCCAGCAGCACGCACACCCCCGGCACCACCGACACCCCCGGCTACGACGACGGCGCCACCGAGCGCTGGGCCGCCGAGCCGGACAAGCGGCCAGGGCGGACCGCCTTCCAACGGGACCGCGCGCGCGTTCTCCACTCCAGCGCCCTGCGCCGGCTCGCGGGCAAGACCCAGGTCGTCACCCCCGGTTCCCGGAGCCACGCCTGGGACGCCAGCCCCCGCACCCGCCTGACCCACTCGCTGGAGTGCGCCCAGGTCGGGCGCGAGCTCGGTGCCGCGCTCGGCTGCGACCCCGACCTCGTGGAAGCCGCCTGCCTCGCCCACGACATGGGCCACCCGCCCTTCGGGCACAACGGCGAGGTCGCGCTCAACGAATTCGCCAAGGACTGCGGCGGTTTCGAGGGCAACGCCCAGTCGCTGCGGCTGCTCACCCGTATCGAGCCCAAGCGGTTCATCGCCGACCCCGCCGGCGGCCGGCCCGTCAGCGTCGGCCTCAACCTCACCCGCGCCGCCCTCGACGCCGCCACCAAGTACCCCTGGCCGCGCGGCGGGCACCCCGAGGACCCCGACTCCGCCAAGTTCGGCGTGTACGAGGACGACCTGCCCGTCTTCGAGTGGGCCCGGCAGGGCGCTCCCGCCCACCGCAAGTGCTTCGAGGCCCAGGTCATGGACTGGTCCGACGACGTCGCGTACTCCGTCCACGACTTCGAGGACGGCCTGCACGCCGGCCACATCGACCCGAACATGCTGTTCGCCGAGCCCGAGCGCGCCGACATCTGGCGCGTCGCCATCGGCCGGTACGTCCCGCACGACACCGACCCGCAGGAGCTCGCCGAGGCGCTCGACCGGCTCGTCGACCAGGACTGGTGGCCGCACGGCTACGACGGCTCCGCCGTCGCCCAGGCCCGGCTCAAGGACGCCACCAGCCAGCTGATCGGCCGCTTCGCCCTCGCCGCCGAGGGCGCCACCCGGCAGGCGTACGGATCCGGCCGCCTCACCCGGTACGCCGCCGAACTCGTCGTCCCCCGCGAGACCCGCAACGAATGCGCCGTCCTCAAGGCCGTCGCCGACCGGTACGTGATGCAGCGCGCCGAGCAGGAGGCCCTCCGCGCCGACCAGCGCATCGTCCTCGCCGAGCTGGCCGAGGCGCTCACCTCCCGCGCCCCCGAGGGGCTCGACCCGCAGTTCCGCGCCCTCTTCGACGCCGCTGACGACGACAGGTCACGCAAGCGGGTGATCATCGACCAGATCGCCTCCCTCACCGACGCCTCCGCCCGCACCCTGCACGCCCGCCTCCGCCCGCGCCGCGCATGAGCCCCGCCCTCTTTCGTCATCACGCTCCGTGCGGGACGCTCGGCGCAGGGCCCGAGGCGGAACGGCTCGCCGAACGCCCGGAGGCGTAGCGTAGAAGCGGTCGCAACGAGGAGGCATCAAGTGGTCGACGCAGATCAGACCTTCGTCATCGTCGGCGGGGGACTGGCCGGGGCCAAGGCGGCGGAGACGCTCCGCTCCGAGGGGTTCACCGGCCGGGTCATCCTCATCGGCGACGAGCGCGACCACCCCTACGAACGCCCACCGCTCTCCAAGGGCTACCTCACCGGGAAGGAGGAGCGCGACAGCGTCTTCGTCCACGAGGCGGCCTGGTACGCCCGGGCCGAGGTCGAGCTCCACCTCGGGCAGCCCGTCACCACCGTCGACCGCGAGGCCCGCACCGTACGCCTCGGTGACGGCACCACCATCCGTTACGACCGGCTGCTGCTCGCCACCGGCTCCGAGCCGCGCCGCCTCGACATCCCCGGCACCGGCCTCGCCGGCGTCCACCACCTGCGCCGGCTCGCCCACGCCGACCGGCTGCGCCACGTCCTGGCCGCCCTCGGCCGGGACAACGGCCACCTGGTGATCGCCGGCGGCGGCTGGATCGGCCTGGAGGTCGCCGCAGCGGCCCGCGGCTACGGCGCCGAGGTCACCGTCGTCGAGTCCGAGCCCACCCCGCTCCACCAGGTCCTCGGCCCCGAACTCGGCCAGCTCTTCGCCGACCTCCACACCGAGCACGGCGTCCGCTTCGTCTTCGGCGCCCGGCTCGCCGAGATCGTCGGACAGGACGGCATGGTCCTCGCCGTCCGCACCGACGACGGCGAGGAGCACCCGGCGCACGCCGTCCTCGCCGCGATCGGCGCCGCCCCGCGCACCGCCCTCGCCGAGGCCGCGGGGCTCGCCCTGGTCGACCGCGCCCACGGCGGCGGCATCGCCGTCGACGCCTCGCTGCGCACCTCCGACCCGGAGATCTTCGCGGCCGGCGACGTCGCCGCCGCGCACCACCCGCTCCTGGACACCCGGCTGCGCGTCGAGCACTGGGCCAACGCCCTCAACGGCGGCCCGGCCGCCGCCCGCGCCATGCTCGGGCAGCACGTCTCGTACGACCGCGTGCCGTACTTCTTCTCCGACCAGTACGACCTCGGCATGGAGTACTCCGGCTGGGCCCCGCCCGGCTCCTACGACCAGGTCGTGATCCGCGGCGACGCGGGAAAGCGGCAGTTCATCGCCTTCTGGCTGAAGGACCGCAAGGTGCTCGCCGGGATGAACGTGAATGTGTGGGACGTCACAGAACCCGTCCAGAAGCTCATCCGGGCCGGGTCCCCGGTGGACACCGACGCCCTCGCGGATCCGTCCGTCCCCCTGGAGAGCCTCGTTCCCTGACCCGCCCACGTAGAATTCCCGCGTGGCAGGCAGGATCAACGATGACGACGTGAAGGCGGTACGGGACGCGGTCCCGATCGACGCCGTCGTGTCCGAGTACCTCCAGCTCCGCAACGCCGGCGGCGGCAACCTCAAGGGCCTGTGCCCCTTCCACGACGAGAAGTCCCCCTCCTTCCAGGTCAGCCCGAGCAAGGGCCTGTTCCACTGCTTCGGCTGCCAGGAGGGCGGCGACACGATCGCCTTCGTGATGAAGATCGACCACCTCTCCTTCTCGGAGACGGTCGAGCGCCTCGCCGCGAAGGCGGGCATCACCCTGCGCTACGAGGAGGGCGGCTACAACCCCGGCCACCAGCGCGGCGAGCGCATCCGGCTGGTCGAGGCGCACAAGGTCGCCGCCCAGTTCTACGTCGACCAACTCGACTCGCCCGAGGCCGAGATCGGCCGGAAGTTCCTCGCCGAGCGCGGCTTCGACCAGGCCGCCGCGGCGCACTTCGGCGTCGGCTACTCCCCGGCCGGCTGGGACCACCTCACCCGCTTCCTGCGCGGCAAGGGCTTCTCCGACAAGGAGCTGATCCTCTCCGGGCTCTCCCAGGACGGCCGCCGCGGCCCCATCGACCGCTTCCGCGGCCGGCTCATGTGGCCGATCAGGGACGTGGGCGGCGATGTCGTCGGCTTCGGCGCGCGCAAGCTCCGCGACGACGACAACGGGCCGAAGTACCTGAACACGCCCGAGACGCCGATCTACAAGAAGTCCCAGGTGCTCTACGGCATCGACCTGGCGAAGAAGGACATCGCCAAGGTCAGCCGGGCCGTCGTCGTCGAGGGCTACACCGACGTCATGGCCTGCCACCTCGCGGGCGTCACCACCGCCATCGCCACCTGCGGCACCGCCTTCGGCGGCGACCACATCAAGATCCTCCGCCGGCTCCTGATGGACAACGGCTCGGCCCGGGTGATCTTCACCTTCGACGGCGACGCGGCCGGCCAGAAGGCCGCCCTGCGCGCCTTCGAGGACGACCAGAAGTTCGCCGCCGAGACCTACATCGCCATCGCTCCCGACGGCATGGACCCCTGCGAGCTGCGGCTCGCCAAGGGCGACCAGGCCGTCGCCGAGCTGGTCGAGCCGCGCACCCCGCTCTTCGAGTTCGCGCTCCGCCAGATCGTCGCCCGCTACGACCTGGAGACCCCGGCCGGCCGGGCCGCCGCGCTCGACGAGGCCGCGCCGGTCGTCGCCCGGATCAAGAACATCGCCTCCCAGCACGAGGTCGCCGTCCAGCTCGCGGGCATGCTCGGCATCCTCGACACCCCGTTCGTGGTCAAGCGCGTCGCCCAGATCGCCCGCTGGCAGCGCGACCGCGGCGGCCGGGGCGCGCCCGCACCGGCGGCCCCGCAGCGCGGCTACCAGAACACCCAGGCGCCCCCGGCCGCGCCCGCGGGCCCCGCGCTCAACCTGCGCAGCCCCGCGCACCGCACCGAGCGCGAGCTGCTCAAGCTCGCCCTGCAGCGCCCCGAGCTGGTCTCCCCTGCGTTCGACGCGTACGGCGTCGACGAGTTCACCGCCCCGCCCTACGCGGCCGTCCGCCAGTGCGTCCAGGACGCGGGCGGCGCCACCGGAGCGCCCGCCGACTACCTGTCCGCGGTCCGCGAGGCCGCCCCCGACGACACCGTGCGCGCGCTCGTCACCGAACTCGCCGTCGAGACGCTCTTCGCCAAGGTCGTCGACGAGATCTACGCGGGCGCCCAGCTCGTCCAGGTCCGGCTGCGTGCCGTCGACCGCCGCCTCCGCGACGTCCAGGGCACCCTCGCCCGCCTCGGCCCGCACGGCGACCCGGCCCAAGTGGCCGCCGTACAGAACGAGTTGTGGGTCCTCACCCAGTACGGCCAGTCACTCCGCACCAACGGCGCCGCGGCCCTCTAGGGCGTGTCCGGAAAGTCTGGCCTGGCTCGCGACGCCCGGCACGCACGCTCGCGGCGTTGCCGACATGCCCACGTAGCTCCGCTACGAGGGCATCCCGGCGCCTTGCGATCGCACGCACCGGACGACGCGAGCCCCGCCCTGCCGGGCGGACGGCCATACTTTCCGGACACTCCCTAGGCCTTTCGTCCGGACCCCAGGGGCGCGGCTCCGCACCGCATGGAGGATGATGCGCGGCGGAGGGGATTCGAATGCGTTCAGAAATGCTGGATCAGGTGCGGGCGGGTGCCCCGTGGCAGGCACAGGTCGCGGCCCCGGCGCAGACGCGGGTCCGGGTGAGCGACCGGTTCGGCGCGGCGTTCACGGCGTCGTTCTCGGTGCTGTTCGTCGAGGCCGTCATCGGGGCGATCGTCTTCTACGTGTGGATGGAGACCCAGGAGGTCCCGGCCCTCGGCTACAACCTGTTCAACATCCTCTTCCTGTTCCTCATGGGACTGATCGCAGTGGCGGCCGGGGCGGTCGGCGCCGCCCTGCTGTCGGCCGGCGTGGTGATACCGCTCGTGGCCGTCGCCGGATGGCTCGGCCGCAAGATCTCGGGGCGTGACGCCTGGTGGTGGGCCCTCCTCCTGGCGGCCGTCGGTGGCACCCTGCCGGGGCTCGTCTTCGCGTCGATGGTGCCCGCCGGGTTCCCGGAGAACGTCGAGTCGGGCCTCATCGGGTGGTTCGTCGGCGCCGCGGCGCTCGGCGTCCCGGCACTGGTCGTCCGCAGGCTGGTGCTGCCGGACCGCCCGCGGGTGTCCGGCGTCGCGATGTTCGGTTGGGTGGCGCTGTACGGGACGCTCGGCGTGGTCGTCACCGGCGCGCTCGCCGGTGTCGCCCTGTACGCCGGGATCGGGTACGAGCCTCCGCGGCTGACCGCGGAACGGCTCGCCGGGACGTGGTCCGACGGCAACGGCGGCAGGATCACCTTCACGGCGGACGGCAAGGTCACGGCCGACGGGGTCAGGACCTTCGGCTTCGACGACGACCGCGACGACACGGGGCAGCCCTGTGCCGGTGCCGGCACCTGGGTCCACGACCCGGGCGACGGGGCGTGGTCCCAGACCGTGGAGGTCTCCGTCGATGCCTGCGCGGGGAGCCTGGGCCCCTGGGAGGTGTTCGGGACCCCCGAGCACCCGAAGCTGTACGTGCTCGTCGGCGACCCCGACGCCTGGGACCTGTACATCCTGGAGCCCGACGACCAGCCCCGCGAGGAGCCCGTCAGGGACAGGTGAAACGGTCGGCGCCGCTCCACGCACCGACCCCAAGAAACCGCCCCCAGAGCACTTCTGACGTTCGGTCACCTCCCGAACTCAAAAAGTCACCGCACGCCCCTCGTGGCGGCGATGTGTCGTACCCCACACTGGGAAGCGGTGCCTGAGCCCCCGGAGCACCGGCAGCGATCACCCTGGAGGTCGCCCCCGTGCAGACCCAGACCCTGTCCGACGTCGTGCCCGGGCAGCGCCCGGCCACCCACCACCCGGAGGCGCCGGCCTCCGCGGAGCAGGCCGAGGGAGCCGATCCGCCCGAGCCCACGGAGTTCGTGGACGACACGCCGGACCCGGAGCCGGTCCCGCGCCGCGTCTCCGACCTCGGCGGGAACGGGCCCTCGTCGGACCTGTTCCGCCAGTACCTCCGCGAGATAGGCCGCATCCCGCTGCTCACCGCCGCCGACGAGGTCGAGCTGGCCCGCCGGGTCGAGGCCGGGCTCTTCGCCGAGGCGAAGCTCGCGGGCACCCCCGACCTGGACTCGCAGCTCGCCCACGACCTGGACCGGCTCGTCGTCCTCGGCCGGATGGCCAAGCGCCGGCTCATCGAGGCCAACCTGCGGCTCGTCGTCTCCGTCGCCAAGCGGTACGTCGGACGCGGCCTGACCATGCTCGATCTGGTCCAGGAGGGGAATCTCGGCCTGATCAGAGCCGTCGAGAAGTTCGACTACGCGCGCGGCTACAAGTTCTCCACGTACGCGACCTGGTGGATCCGCCAGGCGATGTCCCGGGCCCTCGCCGACCAGGCCCGGACCATCCGCGTCCCCGTCCACGTCGTCGAACTCATCAACCGGGTCATCCGCGTCCAGCGCCGGATGCTCCAGGAACGCGGCTACGAACCCACCCCCGAAGAGGTCGCCGCCCAACTCGACCTGGCCCCCGAGCGGGTCGGTGAAGTGCTCCGCCTCGCCCAGGAACCCGTCTCCCTGCACGCCCCCGTCGGCGAGGAGGACGACGTCGCCCTCGGCGACCTCATCGAGGACGGCGACGCGGCCAGCCCCGTGGAGTCGGCCGCGTTCCTGCTGCTGCGCGAGCACCTGGAGGCCGTCCTCTCCACCCTCGGCGAGCGCGAACGCAAGGTGGTCCAGCTCCGCTACGGTCTCGACGACGGCAGGCCCCGCACCCTGGAGGAGATCGGCCGGCTCTTCGGCGTGACGCGCGAACGCATCCGCCAGATCGAGTCGAAGACCCTCAACAAGCTGCGGGACCACGCCTTCGCGGACCAGCTACGCGGCTACCTCGACTAGGGCCCCTAGTCGACCTCCGCGACCGCCCGCGCGAACTGGGCCGCGTACAGCCGCGCGTACGCGCCGCCCGACGCCAACAGCTCGTCGTGCGTGCCCTGTTCGACGATCGAGCCGTTCTCCATCACCAGGATCACGTCCGCGTCCCTGATGGTGGAGAGCCGGTGCGCGATCACGAATGAGGTGCGGCCGTGCGCGAGGCGCGCCATCGCCTTCTGGATGAGCACCTCGGTACGGGTGTCGACCGAGCTGGTCGCCTCGTCCAGGACCAGGATCACCGGGTCGGACAGGAACGCCCGCGCGATGGTGATCAGCTGCTTCTCGCCGGCGCTGACGTTCCCGCCCTCGTCGTCGATGACGGTGTCGTAGCCGTCGGGGAGGGTGCGGATGAAACGGTCGGCGTGGGCGGCCCGCGCCGCCTGCTCGATCCGCTCCCGCGAGACCTCCCCGCCCGCCCCGTACGCGATGTTCTCGGCGATCGTCCCGCCGAAGAGCCAGGTGTCCTGCAGGACCATGCCGATCCCGGCCCGCAGCTCGTCCCGGGACATCGCCGCGATGTCGGTCCCGTCCAGGGTGATCCGGCCCGAGGTCACGTCGTAGAACCGCATCAGCAGGTTCACCAGCGTCGTCTTGCCCGCGCCCGTCGGGCCGACGATCGCGACCGTCTGCCCCGGCTCCACCGTCAGGGACAGGTCCTCGATGAGCGGCTTGTCCGGCTCGTAGCGGAACGCCACCTCCTCCAGGGCGACCTTGCCCAGCGACTCCGACGGCCGCTCGCTGCGCGGCGCGTCCGGCTCCTGCTCCTCGGCGTCGAGGAGCTCGAAGATCCGCTCGGCGGACGCCACACCCGACTGCACCAGGTTCGCCATCGACGCGACCTGCGTCAGCGGCATCGAGAACTGGCGGGAGTACTGGATGAACGCCTGCACGTCACCGATCGACAGCGTGCCGCTCGCCACCCGCAGACCGCCCACGACGGCGACGAGCACGTAGTTGATGTTCGAGAGGAAGACCATCACCGGCTGCATCACGCCGCTGTTGAACTGGGCCTTGAAACCGGCCTCGTACAGCGCCTCGTTCTGCTCGCGGAAGTCGGCGGCCGACTCGTCCTGCCGCCCGAAGACCTTCACGAGCCCGTGCCCGCTGTACATCTCCTCCACGTGCGCGTTGAGGGCGCCCGTGGACTTCCACTGCTGCACGAAGTGCGGCTGCGAGCGCTTGCCGATCCTCGTCGCCACGACCACCGACACCGGCACGGTCACCAGCGCGACCAGCGCGAGGAGCGGGGAGATCCAGAACATCATCCCCAGGACGCCGACGATGGTCAGCAGCGAGTTGATCAGCTGGCCCATCGACTGCTGGAGCGTCTGCGAGATGTTGTCGAGGTCGTTCGTGGCCCGGCTCAGCACCTCACCGCGCTTGGCCCGGTCGAAGTACGACAGCGGCAGCCGCGCCAGCTTGGCCTGCACCTCCTCGCGCATCCGGTAGACGGTCCGGTTGATCACCCTGATCGACATCCGGGTCGCCACCAGCATGAGCAGACCGGCCGCCACGTAGATCGCCAGGACCAGGAGCAGGACCTTGCCGACGGCCGTGAAGTCGATGCCCTGCCCCGGGGTGAAGTCCACCCCGGACAGCATGTCCGCCATCCCGTTGTCGCCCTTGGCCCGCAGGGCCTCGATCGCCTGCGCCTTCGTCGTGCCGTCGGGCATCTGCCGCCCGACCACGCCCGCGAAGACCAGGTCGGTCGCCTTGCCGAGGATCAGCGGGCCGAACACCGAGCCCGCCACGCCAAGGACGCAGGCGACCAGCATCAGCCACAGCGGGCCCCGCTCGGGCGCCAGCTGCTTCAGCAGCCGCTTGCCCGAGCCCTTGAAGTCCATCGACCGTTCGTTGGGGCCGCCACCGGCCATCATCCGTCCGCCAGGACCGGCCATCAGGCTGCCTCCGCCTCGGTCAGCTGGGAGAGCACGATCTCCCGGTACGTCTCATTGCCGGCCATCAGCTCGTGATGGCGTCCGGTGCCCACGACCCGGCCCTCGTCGAGGACCACGATGCGGTCGGCGTCCCGGATGGTCGACACCCGCTGGGCGACGATCACGACGGTCGAGTCCGCCATCTCCGTCTTCAGCGCCTCCCGCAGCAGCGCGTCGGTCTCGTAGTCGAGCGCCGAGAAGGAGTCGTCGAAGAGATAGATCTCCGGCCGTTGCACCAGCGTCCGGGCGATCGCGAGCCGCTGCCGCTGACCACCGGAGACATTGGTGCCGCCCTGCGCGATCGGCGCGTTCAGCCCGTTCTCCAGCTTCTTCACGAACTCCGCCGCCTGCGCGACCTCCAGCGCGTGCCACAGCTCCTCGTCACTCGCGTCGGGCCTGCCGTACCGCAGGTTCGTCGCGACCGTCCCGGAGAAGAGGTACGGCTTCTGCGGCACCAGCCCCACCGTCCGCGCCATCAGCTCGGGCGCCAGCTTCCGCACGTCCACACCGTCGACGAGCACCTCGCCGCCGGTCACGTCGAACAGCCGGGGCACCAGGCCGAGCAGCGTCGACTTGCCGCTGCCGGTCGAACCGATGATCGCCGTCGTCTCGCCCGGCCGCGCCACCAGCTCCACGTCCCGCAGGACCGACTCCTCGGCGCCCGGATAGCGGAAGTCCGCGCTCCTGACCTCCAGGTGGCCGCGCCGCCCCAGCTCGCGCACCGGCTCGGCCGGCGGCACGACGCTGCTCTCCGTACCGAGGACCTCCTCGATGCGCTCGGCGCACACCTCGGCGCGTGGCACCATCATGAACATGAAGGTGGCCATCATCACGGACATCACGATCTGCATCAGATAGGCGAGGAAGGCGGTCAGCGCGCCGATCTCCATCCCGCCGCTGTCGATGCGGTGCGCTCCGAACCAGACCACCGCGACGCTGGACACGTTCACGACCGTCATCACGGTGGGGAACATCAGCGCCATCAGCCGGCCCGTCGCCATCGAGACGTCGGTCAGCTCGGTGTTGGAGACCTTGAACCGGTCCCGCTCGTAGTCGTCCTTCACGAAGGCCCGGATCACCCGGTTGCCGGTGATCTGCTCCCGCAGCACCCGGTTCACCGTGTCGAGCCGCTCCTGCATCGTCCGGAACAGCGGGCGCATCCTCCGCACGATCAACGAGACCGCGATGCCGAGCACCGGCACGACCGCGATCAGCACCGCCGACAGCGGCACGTCGAGGCTGAGCGCCATGACGATGCCGCCGACACACATGATCGGCGCCGAGACCATCAGCGTGAACGCCATCAGGACCAGCATCTGGACCTGCTGGACGTCATTGGTGGTACGGGTGATCAGCGACGGCGCGCCGAAGTGCCCGACCTCCCGGGCGGAGAACGACTGCACCCGGTCGAAGACCGCGGCGCGGACGTCCCGGCCGAGCGCGGAGGCGGTCCGCGCCCCGTAGTAGACGGCGCCGACGTTGCAGACGACCTGGATCACCGAGACGGCGATCATCAGCGCGCCGAAGCGCAGGATGTAGCCGGTGTCCCCGTCCACGACACCGTTGTCGATGATGTCCGCGTTGAGGGTCGGCAGGTAGAGGGACGCGCAGGTCTGCAGGAACTGCAGCAGGACCAGCAGGCCGATGGGCTTCTTGTACGGTCGAAGGTGGGTTCGGAGAAGTCGTAGGAGCACGGGTCCTACTATCGCCCGCGCCCCCACGACGTTACGAGCCGGTTTTGTCGAGTCTTGAAGAGACTCCGCTACGAGCCGAACGCACCCGGGTGGATCTGCTCCCGCGTCGCCACGTACTGCTGCCGGACCGCCTGCCCGACGGCCAGCTCCTCACCCGGTTCGAAGATCTGCGCGGCGGCGCCCTGCCAGGCCGGCGGAGCGGCCGGCGACAGCGTGCCCTGCGCGACCCCGAGCGCCCAGGCGGCCTGCCGGGCCGCGCCGAGCGCCGCGTAGTCGGCGGGCTGCGGGACGACGACCTGCGCCCCGAAGATCGCCGGGGCGATGGCCTGGACGGCCGGCAGCCCGGCCGCCGCACCCAGCAGGAACACCCGGCGCACCTCGACCCCACGCCCGCGCAGCACGTCCATGGCGTCGGTGAGCGCGCACAGCATGCCCTCGAACGCGGCCCGGGCCAGGTGCTCGGGCTTCATCGACTCGCGGCGCAGCCCGCTGAGCGTGCCCGCGGTGTGCGGCAGCTGAGGGGTGCGCTCGCCCTCCAGATAGGGGAGCAGCACGAGCCCCGAGGCACCGGGCGTCGACTTCAGCGCCAGCGCCGACAGCTCCTCCAGGCTCTCCGCGCCGAGCATCTCGGCGGTGCCGCGCAGCGCCCGTACCGCGTTCGAGGTGTGGACGACGGGCAGGTGCATCCCGGCCGCGTCGGCGAACGAGGTGATCAGGCCCTGCGGGTCGGCGAGCGCCTCGTGGTGCACGGCCATCACCGAACCGGAGGCGCCGAGGGAGACGACGGCGTCCCCGATGCCGAGCCCGAGTCCGAGGGCGGCGGCCATGGTCTCGCCGGTACCGGCGGAGATCAGCAGGCCCTCGGGCGTGGTCCCGGCGGCCTCGGCGGGGCCGAGCACCTCGGGGAGGACGGCCTGGTGGCCGAGGGCCAGCTCGACGAGGTCGGGCCGGTACGCGCCGGTCCCGGCGGACCAGTAGCCGGTGGCGGAGGCGGCGCCGCGGTCGGTGGTGCGGCGCACGGGGCGGCCGAGGAGCTGCCAGACCAGCCAGTCGTGCGGCTGGAGGAGCATCGCGACCCGCTGGGCGTGCTCGGGCTCGGAGCGGGCCAGCCAGCGGAGCTTGGCCACCGGCTGCCCGGACTGCGGCACGGAGCCGACGGCCTCGGCCCAGGCCTGCCGGCCCCCGAACGCCTCGACCAGATCCGCGGCGGCCACCTGCGCGCGCTTGTCGTTGCCGACCAGGGCGGGCCGGACGAGCCCGCCCTGCGCGTCGAGGGGGACGAGCCCGTGCTGCTGGGCGGAGACCCCGATGGCCTGCACGCCTTCGAGCAGCCCGCCGCCGGCCGCCTCGCCGAGCGAGAGCAGCCAGGCCTGCGGGTCGACATCGGTGGCCTTGGGCTCACCCGGGTGCGGGGCGTACCCCTGACGCAGTACGGCACCCGTGTCCGCGTCGCAGACGACGATGCGTGTGAACTCGGCTGAGCTGTCCAAGCCGGCGACTATCCCCATGGGAGGAGATTCTGCCGCACGCGGGGGAGTAAGGGGAGCGCCCGCGGGGTAGGGGTGCCGTTTTCGGACGCGCGGGGCTCACGTGGTGCCCGCGCGGGACGGCTCAGGTGTTGCTCACACCCCACTCGTCCTCGGTCACCTGACCGTTGTGGTGCCGCAGCGAGTGGATCCGGTCGGTCACCGAGGCGGGCAGCTTGTCGCCGACCTTGTCGCTCACGGCGTGGTAGGCCTTGCCGGCGAACTGCCGCCCGGTCTGCGCCGCGGACTCGGCGGCGTTGCGCACGGCCGGGTTCTGCGAGAACTCCCTGGCCGACTTCTTCATCTGCTCGTAGCGCTCGCGCCCGGCCCGCGTCCCGATGACGTAACCGAGGGCCAGTCCCACGACGAACGTCAGCTTGTACCGCACGGCGGCACCACCTTCCCTTGAGCTTCGCTGTTGCCTCACTGGTGCCCACGAGCGCCCACGGCATACCGATTGGCGGAGCACCCCCCTGCTTGCGCTAATGTATGTGTCGCAGCGAGCGCGCGCCGCCCGGGAACACCCGAGGTGGATCCGTTCGGTGCAACCGCAGCAATCCCCTGTAGCTCAATTGGCAGAGCAGCCGGCTGTTAACCGGCAGGTTACTGGTTCGAGTCCAGTCGGGGGAGCGCGATCCCCTGTAGCTCAATTGGCAGAGCATTCGGCTGTTAACCGGAGGGTTGCTGGTTCGAGTCCAGCCGGGGGAGCAAGAGAAAAAGGACCCTCAGGGGTCCTTTTTCGTATGCCCGGGAACCATGCGCCACGCTGCGCGGTCCTCATGGTCGAGCAGCGCGCAGCGGAGGCCGACCATCCGGAGCAGGAGATCGTATGAGCGGCTATGCTGCGGCAGACGGCGCGCACACATGTACGCGCCACGCGGTGAGGGGCGGTAGCTCAGCCGGTTAGAGCAGCGGACTCATAATCCGTCGGCCGTGGGTTCGAGTCCCACCCGCCCCACCAAGAAAAACGTTCTGACCTGCGGAAACGCCCCTGAAGGGGTGTTTCCGCGTGTGGCGATCGCCTCGCATTGGTGTGGCGAAACGGATGTCCCTGGCCTGCCTCGCCGGGCTCGAACCTTCTTGACCTGCGGTTTCGGTGGGACGTGGAGGTGCGGAGCCACCTCGATGATCCCACGGAGATCCCACGGCTCCCGTGTGTGACACGCCGCACATCATGCCGAGTTCCTGCGCCCTCCCCGGCTCTCGGGATCGCTCCTTCCGGCGGGCTGTGGAGGACTGACGTACGGGCTGAATCCCGTCTCAGGTGAGGGAGAGTCGGAGTTCGTAGCGGTCGGTGCGGTATGTCTCGTGGCTCTTGGCGCACGGGATGTCGGCGGCGTCGTACGACACACGGGTCGCACGTAGCACGGGCGCGGGCGGAGCCAGGTCGAGGAGCGTGGCCTCTTCCGGGGCCGCCAGGTCGGCGCGGGCGGTGTAGTCGGCGCGTACGGGAGCGTGACCGGCGCCAGTCAGCACATGGCGGGCCGAACGGAGCCACTGGACGCGGCCGGAATGCGGCGCGTTGCCGAGGCGGGCGCCGACGGCGTCCTCGTACCGTTGCCGGGGACCGTGCCCGGCGTGACGCGGGAGATCGCCGCGGTTGCCGTACGGGAGATCCACGGCGCCGGCGCGATCGCGATGGGCACCATCGGGACCAGCCAAGAGGGCTCCCATCGCACCGTCGTGCCCCAACTTGCCCTGAACGCCATGGAGGTCGGCGTCGACGCGCACCACATCGGCGACGCCTACGTGGGCGGGGCCATGGACCCGGAGTTCCTCTACGACTACTCCGTGGCGATCCGCGGACGGCGTCACACCTGGCACCGCATGGCCCGCAACACCCGAAAGCGCAACTGACGCCCCGCGCGTCCCGGTTTCGTGGCATCGACGGTGTCGCGTCCGTCGCCGGCCCGTGCCAGTGGCCGTCCGGGTATCCGTCCTTGACGGCCCTGGCGAAGAGCGGCTCAGTGGGTCTTGGTGGGAGCGGGCGGGCCTCCCTTCCCCGCTCGGCGGTCAGGGCGGCGCTGCCAAGGCCGTGGTCCGTCGGCCGGGCGGTACTCGACGCCGAGGGCGTCCAGCCGGCGCAGGTGGTGCGCCAGACGGGCGGAGAAGTCCGCGAAGTCCCGTTCGGGGCCGCTCCATACGGTCTCGGCGAACGCCGAGAGGCGCGGGAAGGCCTGGTAGTCGAGATTGCGCACCGAGTCGATGTGTTCGGTCCACAGCGCGCACTGCGCGCCGATGACGTACGAGGTGTCATCCCCGGTCAGTTCCCGGGGCACGGGATCGAAGCCGTACACGTCGGCGACGGTGGTCGGCGATCCGATCGCCGACGGGTCCTCGGCGGTGTCGTCCTGCCGGTGGTCCAGGTAGACGCTGTCCTGAGGGCAGGTCACCACCTCGTGGCCCATCCGGGCTGCGGTGACGGCGGCTTCTGTCCCCCGCCAGCTGGCAACCGTGGCGCCCTTCGCCAGGCCGCCTTCGAGGATCTCGTCCCAGCCGTAGAGCCTGCGCCCGCGCGCCGTCAGGTAATCGTCGAACCGCTTGATGTACCAGCTGTGCAGCGCGCTCTCGTCCGGCAGTCCCAGCTCGCGCCTCCGCTGTCGGGTGCGGGGGTCCGCACGCCACTGCTCCGGTACCACCTCGTCTCCTCCGACACAGATGTACGGAGACGGGAAGATCTGCAGCACCTCGTCGAAGACGTGTCGGAAGAACGTCACCGTCGTCTCCTCGGCGTTGAGGAGGTTCTCCTGTACGCCCCACTGCGTGCCCACGTCGACCGGCTGTCCGGTCACGCCCAGTTCCGGGTACGCGGCGATCGCGGCCTGGACATGGCCGGGCAGGTCGATCTCGGGTACGACGGTGACGAAGCGGTCCGCCGCGTAGGCGACGATCTCCCGCAGGTCGTCCTGGGTGTAGTAGCCGCCGTGTGGGCGTTCGTCGTACCAGGCCGTGACCAGGGGGTTGCCGATCATGGTGCGCTGACGCCAGGCGCCGACCTCGGTCAGTCTGGGATAGCGCTTGATCTCCATCCGCCAGCCCTGGTCGTCCGTCAGGTGCAGATGAAGCACGTTGAGTTTGTGCATCGCCAGGAGGTCGATGTAGCGCAGGAGGTCGTTCTTGGGCATGAAGTGCCGCGCCACGTCGATCAGAGCGCCGCGCCAGCGGAATCGTGGCGCGTCCTCCACGGTCATCGCCGGAATGCGCCACGGGCCCTCATGTATCCGGCCCGTGCGGTAGATGTCCGCCGGAAGCAGTTGGCGCAGTGTCTGCGCGCCGTAGAAGGCCCCCGCAGGGCCCCCTGCCTCGATGGTCACGGCGTCCGGCCGTACGGACATCCGGTACGACTCGGCGCCCAGCTCTTCCGCCAGAGCTATCCGGATGCCGTCCTTGCCGGGCGGGAGCTCGTACCCGGTGGCCGGGCGGATGGCTTCCCGCAGCCAGTGGGCCGGCCGCGCCAGGACCGGATCGGCGTTCACGCAGGTCGTGGCGTCCAGGACGAACTCGGCCGAGGCCGCACGTGCCGTGCGCGGTTTGGGGATGAAGCTCACGTGATCCTCCGGTGGGGGCGTTCGGGTCGGTGTCACCGACCCGCACGCGGTCAATCGAGGAAGGGCCTGGGCCGAGGCGCTCAGGCCAGAGTGGGAAGCGCCGTGACCTCGATGGAGCCAAGCAGCCGCTGCCCGTGGGTGTATCGCTCGACCTCAGCGGTGGCGTACGAACCGAAGCGGCGGATCTCGTTGCCCTGGACGCCGGCCAGGTGCGGGGTGATCACGACGTTGGGCAGGGCGAAGAGGGGATGCCCTGACGGCAGTGGTTCGGGGTCGGTGACATCGAGGACGGCGTCGATCCGCCCGGAACCGCAATGCTGGACGAGAGCCTCGGTGTCGACGAGAGAACCGCGTGCGGTGTTGATCAGGATCGCGCCGTCCGTCATGAGGGAGAGCCGCCGCGCGTCGATGAGATGTCTGGTCTCGGGCAGGTCCGGCGCGTGCAGGGACACGATGTCGCTGCACGCGCACAAGGTGTCCAGGTCGCTCGGCTCGGCATCCAGCCGCCGGGCCTCCTCGGGCGTCAGGTACGGATCGTGGACCAGCACCCGGAAGCCGGACGTCCGGAGGCGGGCGATGACGCCGCGTCCGATGCGGGACGCGCCGACGACCCCGACGACTCGGCCGTCGTTGCCGGGACTGTCCCGCAACGCGGGCAGGTGCCCGCGTGCGTAGCGAGCCGCCAGCGGAAGCGCGCGCTTCCCCGCCAGCGTGATCATGGCGATGGTGAAGTCGACGACGGGCTCGATGTTCGCGTCGGCCGCGGACGAGACCAGGATCCCGCGCCGCCACGCCTCCTCGCTCAGGTGGTGCTTGACGGAGCCCGCGGCGTGGATGACGGCCTTGAGGCGGGGGGCGGCGTCGAGCAGCTCGTCGTCCAGCGGGGTGCAGCCCCAGGAAGTGACGAGCACCTCTGCCCGGGCAAGCGCGGAGCGGCCGCGCCGGCCACGCAGATCGTGGAAGGCGTCGGGAGAGCCGAGGTCGAGGCATCGGTTCAGCCGGACCATCAGGTCTTCGGGAAAGAGCAGCGGGAGCAGGCCGGGACGCATGGCCAGTAGGCCACGGGGCCGTGAAGGCACGCTACCTCCAGGGTCTCAGGAGTGAGAGAAGTGATGGAACAAGTCTCAGAAACAGTTTCTATCTGTTTCCGGAGAGTAAGCAGCGCTTGGGCTCCAGTCAATGAGAAAAACACAGCAAGAGTGGTTGACGGACGTATAGAAACCGTTTTAGGTTCCGGCCTGCCGACATCCACACTCGAGCTTCTATGGAGGAGGTAACCGTGACGGTCACCGCCGAAAGCTCGGCCGCCAGGGGGGCCGAGCCCTCCGGGGCCCCGCCGCCACCGCCACCCCCGCCCCGCGCCACTTCCCGCCGCCTCCAACGGCTGTGGCACCAGCGCACGTTGTGGCTCATGCTGGTGCCGGGGCTGGGCTACTTCCTCGTCTTCCAGTACGGGGCCATGGCCATGAACGTCATCGCGTTCAAGGACTACGTGCCGTTCCTGGGCATCGCGGACAGCGACTGGGTGGGGTGGGCCAACTTCGGCGTCCTCTTCGGCGATCCCGACTTCTGGCGTGCGGCCTGGAACACCGTGGAGATCTCGCTGCTCCAGCTGGTCTTCTTCTTCCCCGCCCCGCTCGCACTGGCCCTCTTGCTGCACAGCCTGACCAAGGACGTCCTGCGGCGCTTCGTGCAGAGCGTGGTCTACCTGCCGCACTTCATCTCATGGGTCGTCGTGATCGCCCTGTTCCAGCAGCTCCTGGGCGGCACAGGGGTGCTCAACGGCGTCCTGACGGACAACGGGCTGCACGCCGTGGACATCATCGGCAACCCGGATGTCTACAAACCCCTGCTCATAGTCCAGGTCATCTGGAAGGACTGCGGCTGGGGCACGATCATCTTCCTCGCGGCACTCACGCAGGTCGACGCGCAGCTGTACGAGGCGGCCGCGATCGACGGTGCCGGCCCGTGGCGACGGTTCTGGCACGTCACGCTGCCGTCGATCCGGCCGGTCGTCATCCTGCTGCTGATTCTGCGGCTCGGCGAGGTGCTCAATGTCGGCTTCGAACAGCTGCTTCTGCAGCGCGACGCGGTCGGGCCCGAGGCGGGTGAAGTCATCGACACCTTCGTCTACTACCAGGGTCTCGTGGCGGGCAACTACGGCTACGCGGCGGCCGCCGGACTCTTCAAGGGCGTGGTCGCGGCCCTCCTCGTGTACAGCGCCAACAAGATCGCGCACCGGCTGGGAGAACAGGGGGTCTACCGATGACGACCGTCAAACCGAGCGGCCGTCCGCCATGGGCGGAGAAGCCCTCGCCGTTCACCACCGCCGCCAAGGGCGTCGCCCTGACCATCGTCCTGGTGCTGATGCTCACCCCGTTCCTGGTCGTGGTCTCCACGAGCCTTGCCGGCTCAGGCGAGGTAGCGGCCAACGGAGGGTGGGTCCTGTGGCCTGAGCACCCGACGACGGGGGCTTACCGCACGATCCTCCATGGTGGAGTGGTCACGCGGGCGATGGTGGTCAGCATCGCCCTGACCGTCTTCGGCTCGCTCGCCAGCCTCGCCTGCACCACGTTCCTGGCCTTCGCGTTGAGCAGGCCCCGGCTGGTGGGCGGCAAACCGTTGCTGATGCTGATCCTCTTCACCTTCCTGTTCCCGCCCGGCATCATCCCCGCCTTCCTGATGGTCAAGCAGACAGGGCTGTTCAACTCCTACCTCGCCCTGGCTCTGCCGGTACTGGTGAACGTGTTCAACCTGGTGGTCATGCGCGGCTTCTTCCAAGGCATCCCCGAGGAGCTCTTCGAAGCCGCCCGCCTGGACGGCGCCGGCTACTGGGGTCAACTGAGGCACGTCGTGCTGCCGCTGTCGAAGGCCGTCCTGGCGGTCGTCGGACTCTTCTACGCCGTGTCGTACTGGAACTCCTGGTTCACCGCCATGGTCTACCTCGACGACTCCGGCAAGTGGCCACTCACCCAGGTCCTTCGCTACTACGTGATCCAAGGCGTCTCCATGGCGGACCCCACGCAGAGCGAGGCCGGCCTGACCCAGGCGCCGCAGACGGTGCAGATGGCCGTGGTCGTCATGGCAACCGTGCCGATCCTCCTCGTCTATCCCTTCCTCCAGCGCTTCTTCGTGAAGGGCGTGCTCACCGGCGCCATCAAGAGCTGACCGCCGTCATCCACCCTGATCCACCTCTTCTCCCACCCCGACCCCGCAAAGAGGTAACACGATGTCCCACGCAACCGGTGTCTCCAGACGCTCCGTCCTGCGCGGTACCGTCCTGGCCGCCGCCGCCCTCTCCGCCGCCCCCGTGCTGAGTGCGTGTTCCGGCAGCGGTGGAAGTGGCAAGGGTTCGGTCGGCAATGCCGGCAAGCAGCTCGCCCCCTGGCCCACCTATGTCCCGTTCACCGGCGCCCCGCCGCAGCTCGCCCCCACCGCCCAGGGTGTGCAGGCCGGCTACACCGCCTATCCGTCCAATCTCGCCACCGCCAACCAGGGGGGCGTGCCCGGTGACGGCAGCAAGGTCCGCGTCGCGGTCATCACCTACGGCGCCCCGCCGACCCAGAAGGACCGGAACGAGCTGTGGCAGGCGGTCAACAAGGCGCTCGGCGTCGATCTGGAGCTCACGGTGATCGCCGACGCCGACTACCCGACCAAGGTCGCCACCATGCTCGCCGGCGGCGACATGCCCGACATACTCCACATCGGCGGCGGCTACACCCTGCCGCGCGAGACGCAGTTCATCCAGCACAGCTGCGCCGACCTCACCGAATACCTCTCCGGCGACGCCGTCAAGGACCACCCGAACCTGGCCAACATCCCCACCTACGCCTGGCAGGGAATGGGCCGGATCGCCGGCCGGATCTACGGCGTGCCGGTGGAGCGGCCGAAGTTCGGCAACGCCTGGATCGCCAACCGGGACCTGCTGAAGGCGGTCGGCGCCGACGACGGCAGCTGGGACAAGGTCGCCTTCGCCGCCGCCGCCAAGGCCCTCCGGCAGGGTCGGCGTTACGGACTCGGCGCGAGCGTGCAGAACCCGTACGCGCTCCCCTTGCACGCGGGCTCCTTCGGTGCTGCCAACAATTTCGGTGTCAAGGACGGCCGGATCTTCTCGACCTACGGCACCGAGGAGTTCAAGGAAGCACTGGCCTTCGCCCGCGATCTGACCAAGGCCGGCTGGTACCACCCGGATGCCGGGAGCCTCCAGCTGCTGGACCTCAAGCCGAAGTTCTACGACCAGAGCGTGGCCCTCTACCAGGACGGCCTCGGAGCCGTCGGCCAGGGCCTGAACCAGGTCAAGGGCGCCTTCGACATCGGACTCGCCCAGCCGTACGCCGGAGCCGGCCGACCGACCACCTGGGGCGGTTCGGGCCTGTTCGGCTACACGGTGCTGAAGAAGGCCCCCGCCGCCCGTATCAAGATGCTGCTGCGGGTGATGGACTTCCTCGCGGCCCCGTTCGGCAGCAAGGAGCGCGAACTCTTCGGCTTCGGCATCGAAGGCAAGCACTTCACCCGGGACGGCAGCGGCGCCCCCGTACCCACCGATGACGGCACCGGCCCCGGCGGCCCCGGCTCCCTCGCCCTCGGCTACATCGCCTCTGCGCCCGGTGTGCTGTACTACGCCGGCTTCCCCGCAGAAGTGGTGACCAAGATCCACCAGTGGCAGTCCAAGGTCGCCCCGAACCTCATCCTGGACGCGACCGTCGGACTCAAGTCCGACACCTATGGCGTCTCCGGCACGGCGCTCAAGCAGACGATCACCGACGGTGCCCTGGCGGTCGTCTCCGGTCGGCAGCCGATCAGCAGCTGGGACGACGTCGTCAAGAAGTGGCAGTCCTCTGGCGGGTCCAAGGCGCTCGACGAGTTCTCGAAGGAGTACGCGGCGGTCAAGGGCTGAGCCGACCGCCCCGGGAGACGGAAGGATCCCCGTACCCGCCTGGGTGCGGGGATCCTTCCGTCTCCCGCGCTGCGCCCGGAGTCGCTCAGGCCGTGGTGCGCGGCGCCACCGACCCGCGCACCACGACATGCGTGCCCAGCACCACATGCTGCTTGGTCTGTTCGGACCGCTGCAGCGCGTGCCGCACCGCGGTTCGCCCCAGCTCCTCATGTGGCAGATGCACCGTGGTCAGCGCGGGACGCAGGTCCTCGGCGACCGGGACGTCGTCGAAGCCGACGACCGACACATCGTCGGGAACGGAACGTCCTGCCTCGAACAGGGCCCCGTAGGCACCCGACGCCACGGCGTCGCTGGCCGCGAGGATCGCGGTGAAGTCCTTTTGAGAGACAAGGAGTTCGCGTGTCATCTGGATGCCGGCACCGCGGGTCAGATGTCCGCGCAGCAGCAGGTTCGGATCGGGCTCGATGCCGTAGGCCGCCATCGCCCGCCGGTATCCGTCGAGACGCTGGTCGCTGGTGGTGTACCCGGGCTCGCCCGCCAGGATCGCGATCTTGCGGTGGCCCGCCGAGAGCAGGTGGCTCGCCGCCGCGAAGGCCCCGCCGCTGTTGTCGTACTCGACGGTAAGGGCCGGCACGTCCGGGCCGAGCGGCGGGCGGCCGACCAGGACCAGCCGCGTACCTGACTCGCTCAAGGACTGGGCGTATCGGCGCATCCGGCGGGTGTACTCCTCGGACTCCACCACACCGCCCACGAGGATCACCGCCTCGGCACGTTGTTCGCGCATAGCCTCGACGACTTCCAGCTCCCGCTCGGGGCTTCCGTGCGTGGTGCAGATCAGGCACAGCCGGTCCTCGAGGGTGGCCTGCTCCTCGACACCGGCCGCGATGTACGCGAAGAACGGGGCCTGCACGCTGTGGACGACCAGGGCGACGAACTTGGCCGGCGCCCCGGACAGCGCGCGGGCGTGTGCGTTGACAACGTAGTCCAGCTCTCGCGCGGCACGCTGCACCTTCGCGCGGGTCTGCGCGGCGACCGGGTAGTCGCCCGAGAGCGCGCGCGAAGCGGTGGCGAGCGACACCCCCGCGAGGGACGCGACGTCCCTGATGGTCGGTCGCTTCGTCATCCAACACGCTCCGGGAGAAAACCGATAGGAACAGTTTCTTCCATCCTAGCGGCGCGGCTGTACGACGATCTCGAAAACGGCCTCGTCGGGAGCAGAAACAAGCCTGGTCAGACGCAGTCGATACACCTCGTCCGGCCGGGCGTGATGGTCCGCGGTGGTCAGGATCTCCACGGTCGCCGTCCAACTGTCACCGTCGTAGCCCAGCTCGGCGACGCCGGCGCTGCCTGTCCAGCGCACGGTTCCGTGACCGGTCTCGGGGCGGATGCGGCTGATGAAGAGCTCGTCCACGCGCGCTGCGCCGAGGAAGCGGTCGGTCAGGACGAGGCGTCCCTCCGCACGCCAGTCGAAGCTGCGACGGACCTGTACGGGAACGTCGTAGGCGGCGGACAGGTCCAGTTCCAGGCGGACTCCTTCCTTGGTCTGCTCGCAGCACAGGACGACCGCTGCGGCCTCCCGCCCTGCACGCTGGAGGCTTCCGTCCACGACGGGCAGGGAATGAGCCTCGGCCGAAGGGTGCAGGTGGGCGGTGTAGCGCTCGGGGCCGAAGTATCCGTCGCGGTACTCGCCCGCGCCCAGGTCGGCGAGCAGCTGCTCGCCGCCGGCGCTGAGGATGAAGTGCCCGAGATCGTTGTGGTTGTGCGGCTCGTCGTTGTGTCCGCCCTTGGCGGCGAACGCGATCGGCAGGCCGTCGACGGTGCGCCGGTCGGTCAGCCAGCCCAGATCCGGCAGCCACGCCGATCCGGTGGGTGGTGCTCCGCCGAGCACGTCGGGTGTGGTCCAGGCAAGATCTCTGGAGAGGTGGGCCCAGCGGTAGCAGTGGTCCTCGCCCAGCAGGGGCATGTGTGCCACGGACGGAACGGGCACGCCGAACCGTTCGGCGAGCCGGCCGAGCAGGCCGGTCGCCATCGGGGTCACGGAGCTGCCGTCGGCAAAGCTCACATAGCGGTCGGTGCCCAGTTGCGCCGCAGCCGGGAACCGTGCGGCGGCCATCGCCATCGGCTCGTCGGCCAACAGGTCCAGGCCGGTACGTGCGCGCAGCGCCTCGGCGAAGTAGACGTAGTAACCGAAGCCGTAGACCCAGTAGTTGACACCTTCCGCGCAGCCCCCGTCAGGGGCCAGGCCCGACAGGAAGCGGTCCAACGCGCGCAGGGAACGGACCAGCGCCGAGGCCAGTACGGCCGGGTCGTCCTCCAGCAGGAGCGCGGCCATGCCGGCGGCCCCGCCACAGACGGCAGACCAGTTGTGCGTGTAGGACTCCCACAGCCAGGGCCGCGGGTCGGCGTACAGCGGGTCCAGCACCCGGCGCCGGATCTCGGTGCGCACCCGCCGGACGACAGGGTCGGGGAGCCGGTCCGCGAGCAGGAACGTGATCTCGGCGAGGGCGTGGGCCATCTCGCAGGAGAAGAGGTCGACGCAGGTTTCCATGGACCCGGCCCGCTCGTGTGCCTGGTAGGCGTGGGCCGGCACGGCCCAGCTGTAGTCGTCGCAGACCGACCAGAGCATGTCGGCCAGGGCCGTCTCGACCGCCGGATCGTCGTCGGTGAGGGCGGTGAGTGCCAGCGCGTTCAGACGCCTGCGGCGGGCGAAGAAGTGCGGCTCGTAGGTCATGCGGTCACCCGTGTCGTCGAACAGTCGGTAGAGCGACCAGGTGGGTTGTGGTGGAGGGCCTGCTGCGATGCCGAGCGCGGCCTCCTCGCGCACCTCCGCCATGAACCGGCCCGCATGGGCCGCGCCTGCCGCCTCCCGCAGTCTGTGGTGGGCGACGGACGACACCGGCGGTGACGCCGCGAGCAGAGCAGTCAACTCGGAGATTCCGTAACGGTTCATAGAAACGTTTTCTACTTTCTCTTGACCGGTTTCACAAGCTGCAAGGACACTTCGCAGCGTGTCCCTCTTCAGCAACGAGGAGTTGGAATGAAAACGTTTTCAGCAATAAGAGCCTTCGGTGTGGCTCTGATTCTGGCGGCCGGAAGTCTGCTCGCCCTGCCCGGCCCTGCTCAGGCGGCCTCCACCTCGTACTACGTCGACTGCTCGGCGGCTGCCGCCGGCAACGGAAGTGTCGGCTCCCCCTTCAACACGCTCCCCGCCGTCAACGCCGTCACCCTCGGCCCGGGAGACCAGGTCCTCTTCAAGCGCGGGTCCACGTGCTCGGGCCAGTTCAAGCCGCAGGGCTCCGGAGCGGCAGGCTCGCCGGTCATCGTGGCCGCCTACGGGGCGGGCAGCGCCCGGCCCGTCATCGCGGGCGGCGGCGTGCTCGCCGCCGTCTACCTCTACAACGTGCAGCACTGGGAGATCAACGACCTGGAGGTGACCAACACCGGTCCGACCGTCGGCATCTACAACGGCATCCAGGTCCAGCTCCACGACTTCGGCACCGGCACGCACTACGTCGTCGACGACGTCTACGTCCACGACATCAACGGCGGAGACAGCAAGGCCAGCAATGGCATCAACTTCACGATCAGTGGTACCACTGTCCCCACCCGCTTCGACGACGTCACGGTGCGGAACAGCGAGATCTACAAGGTCGACCGCGAAGGTCTGGCCACCTCGACCACGTGGGGCTGCCGCCCCATCTACGGCACCTGCGCCGCCGGCACGGCGAGCTGGGTCGGCAGCACGCGCGTGGTCTTCACCAACAACACCATCCACGACATCGGTGGTGACGGCATCGTCGTTCGCGCCGCCATCGGCGCCGTGGTGCAGTACAACACCGCCTACGACATCTGGATGCGTTCCGCGCAGAACAACGCCGGCATCTGGACCATCGACTCGGACGGCACTCTCATCCAGTACAACGAGGTCTACCGGGTACGCAAGCCGAAGTTGACCGACGGCATGGCCTTCGACTCGGACTTCGGCAACCGCGGCACGATCATCCAGTACAACTACAGCCACGACAACGAGGGCGGATTCCTGCTGCTGTGCGGCACCTGCAACACGGGCAGCAGCACCTCCGGCACCATCGTGCGCTACAACCTGTCCGTCAATGACGGAGCCCGTATCCTGCTCGGCGCGGGCGAGGAGGCCGCCCAGATCTACAACAACACCTTCTACCTGCCGACCGGCTCCACCACCAAGATCGTCGAGGACGAGCACGGCACCACCCGGGCGGCGTGGAGCAACAACATCTTCTACAACCTCGGCAGCGGAGGCTGGGGCGGCAGCAACTACGTCGCCGGCAACTTCTCCTGGCGCGACAACGTCTTCTACGGGAGCCACCCGGCGAGCGAGCCGGCCGACCCCGGAAAGATCACGGCGAACCCGCTGCTCACCGCGCCGGGCTCCACCAGCCCCTCCGGGTACACCCTCCAGTCCGGCTCTCCCGCCCGCGGCGCGGGCCAGGTCACCACGGACTCCGGTGCGAAGGACTACTTCGGTGCAGCCGCCCCCACCGTGTGCCGCCCGGACATCGGCTTCCAGCAGGCGTCTGCCTTCAACGAGACCGGCTGCGCGGGAACGAACCTGGTGGCCAACCCCGGCTTCGAGACCGGCGCCATCGCACCCTGGGTCACATCCGGCGGCGTGATCGACAACATCTCGCGTCACAGCGGCAGTTACAGCGCCAAGGCGTCACCCGCGCCCAGGTCGTTCGAGCAGACCGTGACCGTGTCGCCCAACACGACCTACGTCCTGTCCGGATGGGGGCGGGTCAATGCCAACGACATGCAGGTCGTGGTCGGCATCAAGAACCACGGCGGCCCGGAGACCCGAACCCCGGCCTTCGTCACCTCCGACTGGCGCGGCGCAAGCGTCACCGTCACCACCGGATCCACCAGCACGACCGCCACGGTCTACTGCTTCATCCGTACCGGCACCTCCACCGGCTGGTGCGACGACATCAGCCTGGTAGCGCAGCCCTGACTCCGGCCGTCCGGCCTCTGAACGCCGCCGCCGCGTGCCAGCGGTGCGGCAGACGGCTCAGGGGCCGGACGGCGCTCACCACACTCCAGAAGGCACAGTCAATGAGACCCAAACGCACGGCAGCCGGGCTCGTGCTCACGCTGCTGTTCCTTGTGCTGGGCATCGGAGCCCAGCCGGCGTTCGCGCACGTGACGCGCGAGCACGCCGAACTGGTCGTCGCCACAGGTGACGACGCCACCAGCGGCCGGCTCATCGTCAGCAGCGCCGTGGTGGCGCCCGGCCAGGCCGGCGACTGGGCGGCCGGACTGCTCTCCGCCGGATGCCCGGCAACCGGTTCCGGTGTGCCCGGGGACGACGGAGGTGTGCCCGGCGGTGTCGTCGTCGAGCTGGCGTGGGGCTGCCATGTCGACGCGCTCGACATGAGCGCGCTCATCGAGGAGGGCGGACTGGCCCAGGTCGTCGTCGAGTTCGACGGCACGACGGGTGACGCCACCGCGGCCACGCCGCTCGTCGACGCCGGCGGCGTCCAGGCGCTGCCGGCGTTCCCCTGGCTCACCGTTGTGCTTGTCACCGCCGCCGGTGCCGTCCTCCTGCTCGTCGCCCGGCGACTGCCGTCGCTCGTACGCGGTCTGCGGCGCGCCCCGCGCAGGCTTCAGGTCGCCACCGCGGGTGCCGTCGTCCTCTCCTGCCTCGCGCCCCAGACTGCGTACGCCGACGACGTCGCCGAACCGGCCGCGACCGCCTCCACCGTCGAGGGAACCGTCTTCAAGGACACCAACGGCAACGGCCTACTGGACAAGGGCGAGCGGCCCATGCCCGGGGTCGATGTCACCGACGGCGCCGTGTGGACCACGACCGGGGCGGACGGCTCGTACCGGCTGCAGCTGGACCCGGCGCGGCGCGAGACCGACCTCGTCAGCATCGTCTCGCCCGACGGCTACACGCCCGCCCTGCGCGAGGACTGGATCCCGCGGTTCTTCCAGAAGGTTCCCGAGACCGGCGGCACCGGCGTCGACTTCGCCCTCGTACCCGACCGCAACGCCTCCGACCCCACCGAGAAGTGGGTCATGAACTCCGACCCGGAGGTCGGCAACCGCACCGACGACGAGGCCCGCCGCATCCTGCCCCAGTGGACCGGACAGGTGCGGGCCATGTCCGAGGTCGACGGCGCGACGATGCAGATCGCCACCGGCGACCTCACCGTCACCGACTACGCGGCCGAGCCGCGCCGCCAGGGCGGCTACGACCTGTTCAGCAAGGGACTCGAGGAGGGCCGGCTCGGCCACCCCTTCTACCCGGTCATGGGCAACCACGACTTCGGCGGCACGGCGGCCTCCCAGGGCTACGCCGGCAGCATGGAGTACTACCGCCGCAACCTCGGCCCCGAGTGGTACAGCTTCGACCGCAACGGCCGCCACATCGTCGTCCTCGAGGACAACTACGACTCCAGCGGGCTGAAGCCGCAGTTGGACTGGTTGCGCGAGGACCTCGCCCGGCATGCGGTCGGTAAGCAGGTGTTCGTCTTCGCGCACCGCTCGCTCTTCACCCAGTGGGGTCCGGGCGCGGGCATGCAGCCCACCATCGACGAACTCGCCAAGTACGACGTACGGATGGTCGCGGCCGGCCACAACCAGCAGGCCGAGTTCCGCCGTGGCGCCTTCAAGCACTCGGTCGAGATCAACAACCAGGGCACGTACGGCATCGACGGTGCCCGGCCCGACTACAAGGTCCTCGACTTCAGCGGCATCACCGACGACCCGCGCACCCATCGGAACGAGGACACCGGGCATGTGACCGGTATCCACCGCCAGTTCGACATCGACGACGACGCCGCGCTCGTCAGCCCCGCCGACGCCGGCGTGCACGGCGAGCGCGCCGGAGTGCCGGTCGAGGTGTACGCGGAGGACGACGGCCGCACGCCCGCCCGCGCAGTGGTGACCGTCCGCGACAGCAGCGGGCACCTGGTGAAGCGCGTGGACCTCCGATTCGGCACGGGCGCATCCCGGCCCCGCGTCGAGAACTGCTACACCCCGCCCGGCGGCAGGCCCGAACCCTGCCCCGACGCGCGCGGCGCCTGGACCCGGGCGAGCAGCACCCTGCACGGGCTGCGGTCCGGCACGTACACGGCCGAGTCGGTCGCCTACGACACCAGGGGCGCGAAGTTCCCCGTCATCACCCACACGTTCGAGGTCGTACGCGAGTCCGTGCTCGGCCGGCCACGGACCGGGAAGGACTGGCTGCGGCAGGGCGGCGACGAGGCCGGACGGTCCGCAAGCGGCGATGCGCCGGGCGCACAGCTCGACCTCCGGTGGGCCCGCCACACCGGCGAGCAGTTCAACCTCAACGGCTCGGTCGTCGCCGACGGCAGGCTCATCGTCTCCTCCCGCGCCTTCGACTCGCCGTACAGCATGATGCTCGCCTACGACATCGCCTCGGGGCGTGAGCAGTGGCGCACCTACCTCGACGGCGACGCCGAGTCGGCGCCCACACTCCATGGCGGCAAGGTCTATCTGACCACCGGCGTCGGCCGGATCTACGCGCTGGACGCGCGCGACGGCCGGATCGTCTGGCAGTCCATCGACCGTGAGGAGAACCACGGCGACACCGTGCGCCGCTACGGCCGCGCGGGTGGACCGGTCAGCGTCTTCGCGCTGGCGGGCGCGGACCGCTCCGTCGCCGTCTACCAGGACGCCTCCACGGTCCGCTGCCGGGACGCCGAGACCGGCGGGATGCTGCCCGGCGGCTTCGGCGCCGCGTTCTCCTGGGGGCAGGCGCACAGCACGGTGATCCGCGAGCCCGGCTCCGACACCGCCTATCTGCACTCCATGTCGAGCAGCACCGTCATCGCGATGGACCTGGCCACCTGTACCCAGCTGTGGGTGACGGGGACCGCGGGCGACATCGACAGCCACTCGTCCCCTGTACTGACCGACCCGGCCGGAGGCGATGCACAGCTGGTGACGTTCACGGCGTACGGCACCCGCGGCCACGACCCGAAGACCGGTGTCGTCGTCTGGGAGTCCAGGCTCGGCGGCGGCAGCACCTGCGAGCCGGGGCGCGCGCCGCTCACCAGCCCCGCTGTGTGGGGCACCACCGCGTACGTCGCGGGCCGTGACGGTGTCGTACGGGCCTACGACACGAGTGCCGCCGATCCGTCCACGCCGGTGTGGGAGACCCGTACCGGCTATCTGCCCGGGGAAAGCCCGACGGACGACAAGTGGCGGGTGGCCATGGGCTGCTCGGCGGGCGCCGGCTCGCCGACGATGCATCCTCTGGTGACGCGGGAGCATGTGTACGTCGGCACCTGGGACGGGCGCCTGCTCGTCCTGGACAGGGCGACCGGGAGGCAGAGCACGTCCTACGACCTCGGCGCGGGAGTGGCCTCGGCGCTCTCGGTGAGCGGTGACTGGATCTTCGCCCTGACGGACGACGGCACGGTCCACGCGCTGGCCGCACGCCGGAAGTAGAGGGGGAAGCACCACTGTGCGAGCACTGCGCACCAGGGTGTTGCTCCTGCTGGCCGCCGTCCCGGCGTTGCTGTTCAGCAGCGCCGGGACGGCCCAGGCGCACCCTCTCGGAACCCCTCCCGTCGTGAAGATCGTGGTGTCGGGCACCAGCGTCGATGCCACCTGGTCCGCGCAACGGGACGATGTCGCCGTACTCGAGAAGGCATCCGACGGCGATACGGCGGGCTATCTGAGCCAGCACATCACCGTACGCCAGGACGGCCACCCCTGCCGGATGGCATCGGCGGCCGGTCTGCGGCTCCGCTTCGTCTGTCCACGGCAGGTGACGCGCATCCAGCTGACGGTCACGGCGCTGACGGACGTCGATCCGGTGTACCGGACGCTGTCGGTGACGGACACGGGCGGAGGCGGGCTGCACACGGCGAAGGAGCCCACACGAACGCTGGCGACGACGTCGGCCGCGGCGGTGACGCGTACGCCGCCGGGCGGCGGCGTGTGGGTGACCGACCTGCCGGCACTGCTGGACCACGGTGCGACCCTCCCGCTGGCGCTCCTGGTGTCGGCGGCCGTGGGCGCGCTGCACGCGTGCGCTCCGGGGCACGGCAAGTCGCTGGCAGCCGGCTATCTCGTCGGCGCCCGGGGCAGGCCGCGGGACGCGGTGTGGCTCGGCGCGATCGTCGCCGTGATGCACACGTTCTCGGTCGCGGCCCTGGCGGTCGGATGGTGGATGGCTGCGAGCAGCACGCCGGACATGGCGGCGCTGACCGGGTGGCTGCAGCTGGCCGCCGCACTGGTGGTGGCGGGTGTGGGAGTGGGCCTGCTGCGGCGACATCTGCGCCACCGTCATCATCATGCTCACGGCCACGGCCACGGCCACGGCCACGGCCACAGCCACGGCCATCACATCCCGGACGCCCCCTCGCTGCTCACGTGGCGGGGGCTGGTTCTTCTCGGCACATCGGGCGGTCTGCTGCCCTCGCCGTCGGCGTTCCTCGTCCTGCTCACCGGGCTGCTGACAGGCAAAGTCGCCATGGCTCTCGCGATGGTCGCCGCTTTCGGTAGTGGTATGGCTCTGACGCTCATCGGTGTCGGGGTGGCCGTACTGCGTGGCCGGGACGCGTTGCTCGACCGGTGGTCCAGATCTCCCGGGCTGCGTACGTGGAGCCTGAGGATGCCGGTGTTCGCCGCTGCCGGAGTGGTGGCTGCCGGCACGGTGGCCTCGGCGGTGGCCGCCGGTGCGCTGATGGCCAGGTAACCGCCCTCACGAAGGCGGGGCCGGTGACGACGACCATCGGGTCGGCCCGGCAGCTATGCCTCCTCTCCGGACAGGCCCGACCGGAACGCGATCCGAGCGGCTTCGACCCGGTTCGAGGCTCCGAGCCGGGGCGAGGAGCTGGGTGACTTGCGACTTGACCGTGGCTTCGGCCATGCCCAGTTCGGCCCCGATGTCGGCGTTGGACAGGCCCCGCCCCAGCAGTCGCAGGACATCGACCTGGCGACTGGTCAACGCGGCGATGCGCGGGTCGGCCTCGGGTTTCATCCGATCGTCACCCTGTGTGGCGAGCTCCGCAGGTGTGGTCTTCGCCCTGCGCATGGCGGCCGTCTTCCGCGGACTGAACCTTCCGCGGGCGCGCCCCCGGCTGTACGTGGTCCAGGAACACGACCGGCTCCGACGCTGACAGAGCGCCCCCCGCGGGGATCCTCCGACGGGAGCGAACGAACGGGGGCGATCCGCCCTCCCCGGCACACCGAGATACGGAGCACTTCATGCACGCACACAGCGGGATCGCCGTACTGCCTCGTCACCCCCGTGCCGCGGCCGACGCACGGCACGTCCTGAACCGAATACCGTCCGTCGGGCACGACGAAACGGACGAAGCGGCGCTGCTTCTGAGCGAGGTGGTGTCGAACGCGGTCCGCCACGCCGACGGGCCGGCCATCGAGGTCGCCGTCGGTTACGACCGGGAGGCGAGGGTGGTGACCGGTGCCGTGTTCGACACGAATCCCCGCATGGGATCGGGAGACAGGTCGAGCCGGGCCGAGGAGGTCGGGGCTGAGACGGAGATGGAGACGGGACGTGGGCTGGACCTTCTTGACGCGGTGGCCGGGGCTTGGGGTGTGGCCACTGTGGGTGACCGAGGCACGTGGGTCTGGCTCCAGATCCACGCGGGCTGAGTCCGCCTTGCCCGTGGTGGCAAACGCTGGTTTCCGCGGTGATGGGGAGGACCTCGTCGAGGCCGGGGGACGTGTCGGAACCCTGCGCGCTGATGTGGAGAAGCCGGTGTGGCGAACGCCTAACGGCCCCCGATCGAGCGGGATCGAGGGCGGACGCAGCGGGATGGAATCGGATTGATATGTCCGATCTTTCGGCGTCGTCGCAGGTGAGACGCGTCACTGAAATGGGTTCGAGTCCCACCCGCCCCACCGAAGAAAAACCGTTCTGACCTGCGGAAACGCTCCTGAGGGGGTGTTTTTGCGTGTGGCGATCGCTGCTCGTCGGTGTGGCGAAACGGGTGCCCCGGTCTGCAGCGTCGGGCTCTAACCGCCTTGACCTGGGGTTTTGGATGGAACGTGAGTGTGAAGTCACGGCGATGATCCCACGTGGATCCCACGGCCCCGCGTGTGACACGCCGCACACCGCGCCGGATTACCGCGCCCCTGTCGACACCCCATCCGCGCTGGTGCTCGGAGGAGCGCGGGGAGGGGCCTGGAACTACCAGCCGCAGAATCTGCGCGTGGCCTGTACATGCGGAGGAAGGCCCGGGCCGCGGTATCGCCGACGGTCAGGAGGCCGTGGTTGCGGAGAACGAGGGCCGGGTGGCCACCGGGCGCGAGGGCGTTCCGGGCATCGCCCAGCGGCGCCACCAAGTCGGACGCGGCCGGGAGATGCGGGAGCGTATCGCTGTTGCCGAACGGACTCCCGGGGTGAAGGGGTGAAGGGGTGAAAGGGGCTGGTCAGGGCCGGCTCGCGGGCACGGTGTCCTTCGCCACCAGGGTGTCGCCGGACCAGCAGAGCCGGTACAGGTCGACCTCGCCCAACAGGTCCCGGCCCGAGCGGTAGAACTCGCACGTCGCGCCGAGGGGCCCGGGCAGGGTACGGGCGTGGTCGGACGGGTAGGGGAAGGCGCGGGCAGGCAGCAGAGAAGCGAGTTCGGCGCGTGGCCGGCCGGTGGCCAGCTCGTCGAACCGGGATGGCGGCAGCACGCTCGTCGTCAGCTGCCAGGCCAGGTAGACCGCGGCGGGCACGAAGAACGCGGCTGCGGCGGCAGGCGCCACGAAAGCGGCGACGGAGCGGCGGCGCGCGGCGCTCCGTACGTGGGCGAGCCGCTTGGCGGACTCCGGTGTGGCGTTGTCCGTGTCCGGGTGGAGAGCACTCTCGGACGCCGACGCGGACCCGGTGTGCCGCCCTCGGGCCCAGGCCGGTGCTCCGGGCGCCTCCACGGGGCCGGGTGCCTCCCTGGGGTTTGGCGCCTTCCCGGGTCCCGGCACCGGTGTCGCAGGGCGGCCGACCGTGGTCTGGTGCGGGAGTACGGCGATGACGCGGAACCCGCCTTCGTACGGCCCCGTTTGCAAGGAGCCGCCGAGGACGGTCACCCGCTCCCGAAGCCCTGTCAGCCCCCGGCGGCCGACGAAGTCCGCCGAGCCGTCGGACGTGCGCGTCGGTCCGCCGGCGGGCGGAGCGGCGTTGACGACACTCACGCGGGTACGGTCGGCCTCGTGTGTGATCCGCACCCGGACCGTACAGCCCGGCGCGTGCTTCACGGCGTTGGTGAGGGCCTCCTGCGCCACCCGGTACATCCCGCGTTCGACCAGGGGGGACAGTTCGGGCACCACCCCGCGCAGCTCCCAGCGCACCGGCACCCCGGAGGCGACCGCCCGTCCGAGAAGGTCCTCGACGGTGTCGTCGACGGGCAGGCCCGCACCCGCTTCCGTTGCGGGCGGGTCGTGCAGGACGGCGACGGTCTCCCGCAGTTGCTCCACGGCGTCCGCGATCGTCCCGCGCAGCTCGGCGAGGTCGGTGCGGTCGCGGTCGGTGAGGTCCGGGGAGAGTTCCAGGGCCCCGGCGCGCAGCGCGACCAGGCTCAGGGCGTGGCCGAGGGAGTCGTGCATGTCGGCCGCGATGTCCGCGCGTTCGGTCAGCCGCGCCCGCTCCGCGACCAGATGCTGCCGCTCCTCCAGGCTCCGGGCCAGCCGCCAGCCCTCCCGCACGAGTTCGCGCCGGCCGCGCCAGTGACGTCCGGCCAGCCAGGGCAGCAGAAGGGCGGCGGGCAGCACGGTCAGCGCGTAGAACCACCACACGGCCTGCGTCCGCAGCACCGCGCACGTCACGAGATCGACCGCGAAGCACGCGGCGAGCACCAGGAGCGGGCGCCCGGCCGCGGCGACCCGGGCACCCAGCAGACAACTCAGGGCGGCCAGGGACAGGACGTGGGCGTTGGCGGGGGTCGCGGAGTCGGCCAGGCCCAGCGCGCACAATCCGTTGACCAGGACGACCCCGGCCCCCGGCCGGCGGCGGGACAGCGGCACGGCCACCGCCAGAACCGCCAACGGGAGGAGCAGGTCCAGGACCAGCGAGGCCGCGCCCGCCTCCCGGAACCCGTAGCCGGTGGCGGCGGCGAGCACGCCCCACAGGGCCACGTCGCCGCGCACAGACCTGGCCAGGGGTATGCGCGTGTGCAGCATGGCGCGTCGACCGTCCCTCCGATGGATGTCCTCACCTGGCCGGATCAATTCTGCGGGACGGACCCGACGCCTGGTCAGGCGTCCCGCCGACGCAGCACGTACAGGCCGGTCAGATGCGCGGCCGCGGCCCACGCCGCCACGACCAGGACCGCCGTCAGCGGCGCGTGCGGGGCCTCGGACCCGACGCGCATGAAGTGGTCCCCGGATCCGTACGGCAGATGGTCGTTGACGTCCGCGAGCGCCGGACCTCCGAGTCCCAGGAGCACGCTCGGCAGGGCCCACAGAAGGGTGAGGAGGAGCGAGAGCGCGCCGGCCGCGTGGCGCGTGGCGAAGGCCACGCCGACGGTCAGCACGGCGACCAACGCCTGGTAGAGACCGACCGCGAGGACCTGCCTGAGGCTCTGGCCCGCGTCGAAGGAGGCCCGTCCGTCGAACGCCACCCAGGCCACCGTCGTGCCCATGACGGCGAACACCGTGCCGGCGACGAACGCCACCACGGCCGCCACCAGGGCCTTGGCCGCCTGGACCCGGTCCCGCCTGGGCACCCACAGCAGGGAGGCCCGCACGCTCCCCGTCGAGTACTCGGAGGTCACCGCGACCGTGGCCAGCACGACGACGGCGAACTGGACGAGGACGGCGGAGGAGGCCGCCGCGTTGCCGACCGGCTGGATGGGATCGTCGTTGATACGGGAGATCGAGGCGTAGTAGTAGGTGAAGACGCCGGTGATCGCGAGGCCCGCAAGGAGGCAGAGGTACGGGGCTCGGACGGACCACAGTTTGGTCCATTCGGAGGCGATCGCCCCGGCGAAGCCACCGGGCGCGCCCCGGCCGGCGGGGCCGGACACGGCCTGGTGCCCAGGGTTCGTCCGCCCGCCGGATGTCGTCGTCGTGGTCACCGTCGTCCCCCTTCGTCCGTCACCGCGGCGGCGCCGGTCGTGTCCGCGGCGCTCCCGCCGACTGTCGCGCCGGTCGCGCCGGTCGTGTACTCGACGCTGCGCGCCGTCAGATCCATGTACGCCTGCTCCAGCGAGACCCGTACGTCGCTCAGCCCGTGCAGCCGGATCCCGCAGTGGTGGGCCAGGTCGCCGATCTCGGCGGCGGTGCGGCCCTCGATGGTGAGTTCGCCGGACGCGGTCGTCTCGACGCTCACCCCGTCGGCCGTCATCAGACGGCGGACCAGTGTCGCCCGCTCCCCGGGGTCGGGTACGACGGCCCGTGCCGACGCGGGAGAGGCGGTGGCGAGGAACTCCGTCATGGAGGTGTCGCTCAGCAGCCGGCCCCGTCCGATGACGACGAGATGGTCGGCCGTCAGCTGCATCTCGCTCATCAGGTGGCTGGAGAGGAACACCGTGCGTCCTTCCGCCGCCCGGTCACGGACGAGTCGTCGGATCCACCGCACGCCGTCCGGGTCGAGACCGTTGACCGGCTCGTCCAGGACGAGCACGGGCGGATCCCCGAGCAGGGCGCCCGCCACCCCGAGCCGCCCGCTCATGCCGAGCGAGTACGTGCCCGCCGCACGGCGCGCCGCCTTCGTCAGGCCCACCGTCTCCAGCACCTCGTCCACGCGGCGTACCGGGATGCCGTTGGCCCGGGCCTGGGCGACGAGGTGGGCGCGGCCGGAACGGGCCGGGTGGACGGCCCGGGCGTCCAGCATCGCGCCGACCGCGCACAGCGGCCGTCGCAGCTCCGCGTAGGGCCGGCCGGCGATCAGGGCCCGCCCTCGGGTGGGGTGGTCCAGGCCCAGGATCATGCGCATCGTGGTGGACTTCCCTGCCCCGTTGGGGCCGAGGAAGCCGGTCACGCGGCCGGCCTGGACGTCGAATGTCAGCTCGTCCACGGCGAGGGTGTCGCCGTAGCGTTTGGTGAGACCTTGGAGGGTGATCACGGAGTTCCTTCATGTCGGTCACGGACAGCGGGCCGCGGAATATGGCACGTGGAAGTGGACGGCGGCGCCCACCGACCGACGACGCGTGGTGGGTCCGACCCGGCGCGGCAGGGCCGGGCCCGGCGTGGCAGCGCCCGGCCCGGGGCTGCCGCCTCGTTTCCCGTACGGAATCGACGCTAGGAGTCCGCGGGGCCGGCGCCCATGGGTCGAACGGCAGCGGACTCATGCCCTTCGTCGGGGGTGTGCCCCGACCCGGGGCGGATCTGCGGGGATCGACGTTCACACGGCACCGCGCCGACCGTAGGCTCGCCGAGTGGAAGCGACGACACCGAGCAGCCGACCGGTCCGGGTCCTGGTGGCCGACGACGAGGCGATGGTCAGGGCGGGTGTGCGGGCCATCCTCGCCAGGGACTCGCACGTCGAGGTGGTCGCCGAGGCGGGCGACGGGCACGAGGCCATCGCGCTCACCCGCCGGTACCGGCCGGACGTGGTCCTGCTGGACATCCGGATGCCCGGAGTGGACGGGCTGACGGCGGCGGCCCGGCTCCACCGGGAGCAGCCGGAGGTCGGCGTGATCATGCTGACGACCTTCGGACAGGACGAGTACGTCACCCGCGCCCTGGAGGACGGTGCCGACGGCTTCCTGTTGAAGGCGGACGACCCGAGGGAACTGCTCAACGGGGTACGGGCCGTGGGAGCCGGCGGGGCCTACCTGTCCCCGCGGGTCGCCGGCCGGGTCATCGCCGGGCTGCGCGCGCATCGGGCGGCGCATCCTCACCGCTCGCTGGACCGGCTCACGGAACGGGAGCGCGAGGTGCTGGCCGGACTCGGGGCCGGGCTGTCCAACGCGGAGATCGCGAACCGGCTGCACCTCGTCGAGGGCACGGTGAAAGCACACGTCAGCGCGGTGCTCGCGAAGCTGGGCGCGCGCAACCGGGTGGAGGCGGCCATCTCCGCGTACGAGGCCGGCCTGGTCCCGCCACGCCCGCACTGACCCGACGTACGAACCCTGGCAGCCCGACCCGATGCGACCCGGGTGTGACGAGGCTGTGACCAGGGCCACAGGGAACGTTCTCCCTGCGTGCCTCCTCCTCAGGGTGTCGGTTTTTCCACCAACACACCGGGGTTCACTCGTGGTTGACATCAGCAGACAACAGGCAGGGCGGGCGCTGGCCGCACTGTTCGCCGTCGACGGCCTCGCCCACCTGTACTGGGCCACCGGCCTCACCTGGCCCGCGCCCGACGAACGGGCGCTGTCCCTCGCCGTCCTCGGCGGGGTCGTGTCCTTCGCGCCGCGCCTGGTGCTCCCGCTGGCCCTGCTCGGACTGACCACCGCCGCCCTCCTGCTCGCCCGCGCCGACGGGCGCGGCGGCCGGCTCGCCGCCGCAGCGGCCTGGACGGTCACCGCCGGGCTGCTGGCACGCGGACTGCTCGGCCTGATCTGGTCGTTCGGCGTCGGCGACGGCGCCGGGCCCGCCTTCCACTGGCTGAACCTGACGCTCTACACCCCACTCTGCCTGGGCTTCGGCTGGCTGGCGGCGACCCGCCTCCTCGGCCCGCTGCCCCGGAAGCTCCTCGCGCTGCCCCTAGCCGTCGTGGCCTTGCTCGCGGGCACCGCGTACGCGTATCAGCCGGCCGAGCAGCGCGGTTACGCCGCCCCGGCGGACTCGCGGTGGGTGGAGACGCCGGTGGCCCGCTTCCACTACGTGCAGCGGGGGTCCGGCGGCTCGCCCGTCGTTCTGCTCTCCCCCGGGGCCTCGTGGACGTTCGCGTGGCGCGAGCAGGTCGCCACCCTGTCCCGTACCCACACGGTGTACGTGGTCGACCTGCCCGGGCAGGGCTTCACGGAGCTCCGCGACCGCTCCCTGACCTGGGACCTGGAGGGCATGACCAAGGCCATCGGCAGCTTCCTGGACGCCACCGGCATCCAGCGGGCCGCGCTCGCCGGGAACTCGTGGAGCGGCGGCTGGGCCCTGGCCTACGCCCAGCGGCACCCGGAGCGGGTGTCCCGGCTGGCCCTGCTCGCCTCCTCCGGGCTGCACGAGCGGGACCCCGCGTTCTGGGAGGCCCTCAAACTGCCCGTCGCCGGCGAGCTGCTGACCGGACTCGGGGCGGGCCGCGGGGCCGCAGAATCGGCCGTACGCGGGCTGTTCGTGAACCAGGACCGGGTCACCGAGGAGATCGTGGACGCGGCCTGGGCGCCCGGCACGCTCGACACCAACCGGCGCGCCACGTACCGGCTGGAGCGCGGCCTGGACTGGCGGGAGACGCAGGCGGCGCTACCGTCCACCCGGCAGCCGGTGCTCGTCCTCTGGGGCCGCCAGGACTCCGTCCTCCCTTCCTGGCAGGCGGACCGCTTCGGCCGGCTGCTCCCGGACGCACGGGTGTCGGTGCTCGACGGGTGCGGGCACGCGCTGACCCTGGACTGCCCGGATCGGGTGAACGCAGCCATGGAAGAGTTCCTGAAGTGACTGACGCGACCAGTGACAGACGGGACAAGGGGGTGGCGCTGGCACGGGCGGCACGGGCCGGCGACACCCTCGCGCTGCACGAACTCCTCGACCACCTCAGCCCGTACATCGCCCGCATCTGCATCCCTATCGCGCTTGCCGACGGCCCGGACGCCACCCAGGAAACCCTGCTGGCCGTGTTCCGGTCACTGCGGTCGCTGAAGGACCCGCAAGCGCTCTACGGGTGGGTGCGGGCCATCGCGGTCCGGGAGGCCGTCCGGATCGCCCAGCGTGCCGCGCGGGCCCGGCCGGCCGAGTTGGCCGATGTGCCGGAGCGTGGGGATCCGCAGCTGGCCGCCGACATCGACGACGTCCTCGCCCGGCTCTCCCCCGAGCATCGGGCCGTGCTCGTACTACGGGACGTGGAGGGGCTGGACGAGGAGGCTGCTGCGGCGGCCCTCCGCATCCCGCCCGGCACCGCCAAGTCCCGGCTGCACCGGGCCCGGATGAGCTTCCGAAAGGCATGGTCCGCATGACACACGATCTCGACACGATCCAGCGGCTGCACGTGATGGCGGCCGGGGTGCGCGGCGCCCGCGTCGCTGAGCACGTCCTCCCCGCGCCCTTCGAGGAGGCGTGGCAGGCCATGTCCGCCCTGGACTTCCTCCCCGACCTGGAGCGGGTCCGGATCCTCCACGCCGACGGCGACCGGCTGGAGGCGCTGGCCCGCAGCAAGTACGGGTTCCGCGCGCACCTGCGAGGTTACCGGCGGCCCGGCTGGTGCTGGCTGCAGAGCCGGTTCCTGATCGCGGGCATGGCAGCCGCCCCGACCCCGGACGGCACCGCCACCCGCATCGCCCTGACCGGCGGCGTCCGCATCCCCACCCGCGCGGCGGTGCTCCCCTTCGGCACCCTGGGTGAACTCGACCACGCGGCCCGCCGCCTGGGCGCGCGGCTCGACCGCCCGCGTCCAACCGGCCGAAGCGAGAGGTGACTTCGACTGATGAATGGCTTCCGGAGGTCGCCGGGCCGGATGACGCGGCATGATGCACGCTGACCGCACGACCATCGATAACGGCCAGGGGACTCCCACGGTCGAGTTGGTCGTACCTCGGGATGCCGCGAACCGGTGTTCTCGTTGGCCGATACACCGCAAGGGCAGAGACTGGTGAAGCTGCGTCAGGCCGCAGTGCCCGGACCCCAGCGGTCGAGAACGGCGTACGCCGGCATCCACCGGGCGGTGCACGCGGCGTACTCGGGAGCGGGCAGTCGGGCGAGGAGCCTCCTCGTCATCGGTTCCTCGGCACCGTCCAGCAGCCACGGCAACAGAAGCGGTGCGTCCTGGTCAATGTGATGGGCATGGACCCGGCCGAAGCGGCCCCACTGCTCGACTGTGAGCACCCGCTGGATCAGGGGGAGGGCCGTTTGCTCCTCGTGGTTGAGGTGCCCGGCCAGACCGCGGGTCAGCGCGTCGGCAAGTTGGCAAAACCGCAGCGAGTCCGAATCGGGGTCGGCCAGCGCATCGTCGATGGCCTGGATCACCAGGGCGATGGCGGCGCGTTCGGCCGGCGTCACTTCCACGAGGGCCAGGTCCTTCGGCCGGCCGGCCAGATTCTTCCGCAGCGATGGCCACAGAGCGTCGTCTTCCGCCGTGTGGTGGGCGTGAAGGGCCTTCTTGAGCAGCGTCCATCCGGCAGCGGTGGCCAGGACATGCCGGGGGTCACGGTCCGCGGAGGTGGCAATCCGGTCCAGATGGGCCAGTTCCCGGCGCAGGGCATCATGCATCGCGTACATCACGGTCAGATTGGTCTTGTAGGCGAGTTCCGGGAACGTCTGCTGCTCAGTTACGAGAACGGCTGGTGCCGTGGAAGTTCGATGCCGCTGAGTTTCGAGAACGCCTGGGTACTTGCTTCCGGAACAGGGATGCGCTCTGCGTGACGAGGTCGGAGGCGGTGCCGGGGCTCGGCCCTGAGTTGCATGCCTGCCCCCCAAACGGGGGAGAAGGTGAGGACCGGCGGTGGATGCGGTGCCGTAAGCGGTGGGGTGAGCATGGCGGTGAAGGAACTCCGGTGAAAGGAAGACCGAGATGAGCCCGAACCACCCCCAGACCGTCGTCGATGTACCCCGCGGCATCAAGTGGGCGGCGTACGCCATCCCTTTGTGCGCTCTGCCATCGGGGCTGTGGCGCATCGCGCTCGTCGTCGGCTGGCCCGACTGGTACGCCGGGCACGACTGGTTGCCAGGGGAGCGGCTGTACGTGCTCTCGCTCTCGTTGGTCGCGGAGTGCTTGGCTCTGCTCACCCTGGGACTCGTACAGCCCTGGGGGGAACGGCTGCCTACCTGGATTCCGTTCGCCGGCGGCCGTGTGCTGCCGGTCCGCGCCGTCGTCGTCCCAGCCGGCATCGGTGCCTTCCTGGCTACCAGCCTCGCCGCGTACGCCACCCTGAACTACGTGTTCCGTTTCGTTCCCCCGCTGAACGACACCGGTGAGGCTTTTCCGACCAGCGGCCCGGGGGCGTGGGCCCTGTGGGCCTGCTACATCCCGATCCTTGCCTGGGGACCGTTGTTGGCGGTGGTAACACGGGCCTACTACCTGCGCCGGACCCAGGGTGAGGCTCTTGCAGAGGTCACCCCCTGCCCGGGCGTGACCCCACAGATCGCGTCGCCCTGAAGGCCGCAGCCCGACGCTGCGTTCCGAGAAGTCGCCGACATCTGAGGAGCTCGCAACTGGTTGGTGCTCTCCATACTCAGCGACAAGCGTTCCCCGTTCTGACCTACGTAGCCAGTCAGATCGATGGCGTCGCTCATGTGCGGTTCCAGCGCGTGCCGACGGGCTTACCGACCACAACGTTGACGTGTTTGAAGACGAGACACGTCGATATCGGGACGAAGGCGTTGCCGGGGTACGTCATCCTCGCGACCGCATGAATATGGGCTTCATCGTGCGTGGCGGCATGCTTCAAACGATCGTGGAACTCGCACGTATGATCAAGGAAGACTTCCAAGTGGTTCGATAACCGCTGGATTATACGGAAGGCCGGGGGCCGGTGGAGCTGCGGGACATCGAGATCTTCCTGGTACTGGCGGAGGAGCTGCATTTCGGTCGGGCCGCACAGCGGCTGCACGTCTCCCAGGCGCGCGTCAGCCAGGCCATAAAGAAGCAGGAACGGCGCATCGGTGCCGACCTCTTCACCCGTACCAGCCGCGTGGTGGGCCTGACCGAGGTCGGCCGACAGTTCCGCGACGATCTGCAACCCGTATACGCGGGCCTGCACGAATCCCTAGAGCGCGCCCGGCTGGCGGCCCGTGGCATCACCGCACAGCTCCGTGTCAGCCTGATGCCCTTCAACGTCGTCGATCTGTACCCCTACTGGAAGGCGTTCCGCGCGCGGTACCCGCAATGGGGACTCGAGATCCGGCAGGTAACTTTCACCGATGTGTTCGGCCAGCTCCGTAGCGGTGCCATGGACGTCGTTGTCATCTGGCTCCCCGTGGAAGAACCGGACTTCACCGTCGGGCCGACCCTGTGCACCGACTCCCGGATCCTCGCCGTGGCAGCCGACCACCGGCTCGCGGGACGGGACTCCGTGCCACTGGAGCTTTTCGCCGACTTCCCTCATGGCACTGCCCTCGGCCTGCCCGACTATTGGGAGGACAGTTACCTGCCCTTCCAAACCCCACGAGGCCGTACGATCGAGCGCATCACGTCCGCTGCCGCGGATACTGGTGATGAGCTGATCAATCGCGTCGGCATGGGCGAGATCATCCACGCCTTCCCCGGTCATGTCACCAGGTATTGGGGCATGTCGAACATCCGATGGCTTCCCGTCCCCGATATGACGACCATGAACTTCGCTCTGGTCTGGCGGACCGAAGCCGAGAACGACCTCATCCGCGCTCTGGCTGACACGGTACGAGATCTCGGCGTGTACCGGTTCTGACACCTGCCGGTTCCCTCGCTCGTCGGCCGCGATGTGCCGAGCAGCTGCACTGCAGCACAGAAACTGAGCCAGAGCCCGAGTCTTGGCGACGTCCGCTGCTGGGCTGCGTGAGGGCGCGGTTCGAGGACGCACCTGCGGCGTCAGCCGCCCCGCCGGGGCACCGGAACCGTGAACGGACTCGGTGGCCCTGGGCGGCCTGGCGGGCGCCGGCGCGAAGCGAGGAGTCAGGACCGCTCGGGGTTGGCCTCTGCCGGCGCCGGCGAGGGATTCGGAGCTCGCGGTGGGCCTCCCCCATCCGCGACACCGGCTTCGCGGCTCTACAGGGAGTCCAGGTCCACGGCATCCGCCATCGCCTGGTACCCGGCGTCGTTGGGGTGGAGGCCGTCCCCGCTGGCGTACGCGGGGAGGAGCTGCCCGGGGTTCAGCGGGTCGGCGAGGACGCGGTCGAAGTCCACGACGGCGTCGTAGGCGCCGCTGGTGCGGATCCACTGGTTGAGCGCGGCGCGGGTCTCGGCGGGAGTCCCGCTCTCCAGGCCCTTGCCGGGCGGGAGCGTCCCGCCGACGACGGTGATCCCTCGGGCGCGGGCCGCGCGGATCAGCGCGCGGTGGCCCTCGATCAACTCGGCCGCCGTCACACGCCGGTTCGTGGTGGTGCAGGGGTTCGCAGCGGTCTCGCCCATGAGGATGTCGTTGGTGCCCTCCAGGACTATGACCGTGCCCACTCGGACCTGGTTGAGGACATCGTGCCGAAAGCGGGTGGTGGCCTTCTCTCCGAAGCACGCGGAGTCGCTCAGCACTCGGTTGCCGCCGATGCCCGCGTTGAGGACCGGACGCTGCCGTCCTTCGGCCGACAGCCGCCGGGAGAGCTGGTCGGGATAGCGTTTGTCGGCTCCGGGGGTCGAGGCTGCCCCGTCGGTGAGGGAATCACCGAAGGCGACGACCGCGTCCCGCCGCACTCCCGCCGGATTCCCGGCCACGTCCACGCCTTCAAGGAAGTACCAGGACGAGCTCTCCTGCGCGAACGCGTTCGCGTTCGCATCCGCGCGGTGGTCGCCATCGGCCCGGTACGCGGTCTCCATCGCCACGTTGTGGAAGGTCGCCGGACCCGACGGACCCTTGAAGAACAGGGTGATGGCGAGCCGGTCACCCGCCTTCACCGGCAGCCGGACCGGGTCGCTGGCCGGCCGCTCCCCGGGCCGGATCGAAGGGGAGACGGATCCGCGGAAGGTCAGCGTGCGGATGGTCTCGGGCCGGACTGCGGCGCCCCCGGCAGATACTCCGACGGTGGCGCCGGCCAACTGGAGCGGGGTCGTACCGAAGGCGTGGGACAGGCGTACGCGCAGGTGGGAGCCGTCCGCGCCGACACGTACGGTCTGTCGCACGGTCTGGTCGTCGAAGCCCGCCTCCGCCCAGGTCGGGTACCAGCTCTGGGAGGGGCGTTGCACGGACGTGGCCCAGCCGGCGGTCCAGCGGTGTGCTCCCGAGGGGGCAGTGGCCGTGTGCGCGGGGGCTGTGGCGGCGATCAGGAGGGTCGCCAAGGCGGCGGCAGTCAGGGGCAGTCGGGGAAGGCGCATCGTGGGACTCTTTCGGATGTGGATGACCGGTTGGGACGGGGCAGGGAACGGTGGCCGGGCCGGTGGGACGTGGGGCGTTCAGACGCCGCGCGTTCGGCGAGGCGGTTCTCCCGTGTCCGATGCTCCGTATCGGCTCGGTTCGAGCGGTGTCGCCCGGGTATCAGGCCGTGAGTCCCAGAGCGAGGGTGGCCGTGACCGGAGCCAGGTAGAGCAGGGGGAACGCGACGGTCTTGTACGAGCGGGCCCGCAGGACGGTCACGACCGCGCCGAGGAAGTAGAGCACCAGGCCGACTGCGGCCAGCACTCCGATCACGGGTACCGCGAGCCCGATCAGCAGGCCGGCCGCGCCGGCGAGCTTGGCCACCCCGAGCCGAGTCCACCAGGACCGGGGCACCCCGTACTGGGCGAGGGGTTCCACGACGAACTGGGCTCTGCGCAGCAGGGAGAGGCCGGAGAAGCCGACCCAGGCGGCGGTCAGGACGCTGACGATCACGGTGGCGGACATGCGGGTACTCCAAAGGTGTTCGGTGGGGGCGAGGGGTGTGCGAGGGGTCGGGCCGAGACCGGCGTGTTCCACTGGTCGAGCGCCGTGTAGGCGGGCTGCCGGTACTGCTCGTACGCGCGTCCTTCGGGCGTGGGCAGGTGTGCGAGCAGCGCCGTGGTAGTCCACGGGTCGGCTCCGTCGAGGAGCCAGGACAGGATCTCGGCCGCGCCTGCTTCGATCCGCTGAGCGTGCACCTGGTCGAAGCGAGTCCACTGGTCGGGTGCGAGGGCCTCCTGGGCCAGGAGGAGGGCGGCCGCCTTTCGTGGTGGAGGTGTCCACCCAGGCCTGTCACCAGGGAGTCGACGAGGTCGCCGGTCAGGTCCGGTCAGCGGACTGTCGCATCGTCGACAGCGCGGACAAGCGGGTCGAGGGCGGCATGCTCGGCTTCCATCGCCTCAAGCAGGGGCGAGGCCACCAGGCCGCGTCCGCGAGGGCATTGCGCAGGACCGGCCGCAACGCTTCGTCGTCGGTAGAGTCGTGGGCGTACAGCGCGTACTTCGGCAGGACCCAGCCCTGTGACCGGGTGCGGGCGTTGCAAGGATCGCGGCCGGGTCGGCCGGCGGCTCGTGCGAGACGCCGCGGTTCCCGCCGGAGCGCGTCGTGCATCGCGTACATCGTCGTCAGGCCGAGGATAGCCGTGTCGTGCATCGTTCCCTCCTGGATCGTCCCGCCAGGGTGTCTTCCGGCGGCTTCCAGGCTCACGCAGACCGCTCGTCCCGATCAAGATCGGATCGCTTATGGTCGGATCACCTCCGGGTTATCTCACCGGCCACGAGAGACGAACGGCGGCGTGAGGCACGGAGGAAATACGCGACGTCGAGATCTTCATGACCTTGACCGAGCAACTGCACTTCGGGCGCCTCATCCCGGCTGCACGTGTCCCAGGCCCGGGTCAGTCAGCCTTCAAGGAGCAGGAACACCGAATAGGCCGCTCCCTGTTCGATCGCTCCACCCGCCGCACCATACGCTCGGGGAATGAGCACCGACACCGACATGCTTCCCCGTGACCCCGCCCAGCGTGCGCGAGACGTGCGGGCGAGGCTCGTGTCCGACATGGATCTGTGGGTCGCGTCCGCCGACGCCGACGGGCGGCCGTACCTCGTGCCGCTCTCGTTCCTCTGGAACGGGGACGCCGTCTGGGTCGTCACACGGCTCTCCAACCCCACCGGCCGCAACCTCGCTGCCGGCGGCCTGACCCGGCTCGCCTTCGGTACCACCCGGGACGTCGTTCTCGTCGACGGCGAAGCGGTCGCCTACACCCAGGACGACGTCCCGGCCCCGGTGGCCGAGGGTTTCCGTGACAAGACCGGCTGGGACGCCCGCGCCGCCGGGCCCGCCTACCGCTGGTTCCGGATCCGGCCAGCGACTGTCGAGGCGTGGCACGAGTACCCCGAGTTCCCGGACCGTCGTCTGATGACCGACGGCGTCTGGGTGGGCGGGGCGGCGGAGGACGTCCGTCAGCGGTAGTCGTCTGGGGTCCTGTCTCCACGTCCTGCTGCCGGGGCGCCGGCCCGGCGGCTGTCACCCTGCGATGTGGGGTCACCGTGGTCAACGCCGAGCCGGACTTCGTCCAGTGGCTGCGGCTCCACCAGCTCGCGGCCGGGCAGGAGATCGCGGCGCCGTCGCTTGCCGAGGTCTTCGCGGGCACGGGCATCGACCTGCGCGTCACCCGTGTCACCGTCGTCGACCCCCGGGCGGCGGACCGTGGCGCTGGAGGACGGTCACGGTGGCGTCGAGCTCGGTTACGAACGCTTGTCCACTTGCTCAGCAGCCACGGCATCGACCACGGCGTCCCCGGCGTGGCCGAGTACGCCTTCGACGTGAGCGCCCGTCCCTCCGCGCTGCGGCTGCGTGAGCTACGCGTGATCACCCAGGACCCGGCCGTCGTCGACTTGGGCGTGCCCGGCGATGGAAGAGGTGCGGCCTCCGGGGCCTCACCGGGGGGCACCTCGACCTGGCCGGCACCTCACCCGCGCGGAGGTGTGTGAGCCCCTCGCAGGAGCGGGTACCGGCTACCGAGCCGTATGCCGTCCTACCCCTGCCCTTCACGGAGTGTGGAGGGCTATGTCCGGGCTTGGGCGAGCCGGGTCTTCAGCTCCTCCCACGTCAGGTTCACCGGCGCGTGCGTGTCGCGGGCCGTGGCCGTGTCCTTGTAGCCGCTGGACGTGGCCACGCAGACGACGGGGCCGTCCTCGTCGGCCGGGCCGTGGGTGCGCAGGCCCGCGAGGCCGGCCGCCGCGGACACCTCGCACCACAGGCCCTGCGCCGCCAACTCGGCCTGTGCCTGGGCCATCTGGTCGTCGGTCACGGTACGGGCCTCGCCTCCCGTCTCACGCAGGGCGACGACGCCGCGGTAGCCGCTGATCTCGCAGTCGATGGCGTATGCGGCGGTCGGCCCGACCGGGACCCGTGCCGTGTCGGCGCCCGTGCGCATCGCCTGGGTGAGGGCGCCCGCGGCGGCCGGCTCGGTCGCGTACATGCGTGGGACGGAGTCGGTGACGCCGAGCCTGGCCAGTTCCAAGAAGCCTTTGGCGACGCCGTACAGCAACTCGCCGTATCCGGTGGGGAGGTGGACGGCTGCCGGGGCGCGGCCGAGCTCGACGGCGATCTCGTACGCGATCGTCTTGTACCCCTCGGGTCCGAAGGGGTGGCCGGTGTGCGCGGTGTCGGTGACGCTGCTGACCGGCTGGTATCCGAGCTCGTCCACGATCCGCCGCATCAGCGGCCGTACGGAGTCGTAGGGGACGGTCAGCACGGTCGCCCCGTAGGCGCGCAGGTGGGACGCGACGGCCGGTGGTGCGTAGGGGGAGGTGAAGACGGTGCAGGGGAGTCCCGCGCGGGCCGCGTAGGCGGCGGCCGACGCGCCGTGGTTGCCCGAGGACGACACGACGATGCCGCGTGCGCCGGACGCCGCGGCGGCGCTCACCGCCAGCCGGTTCAGCCGGTCCTTGTGGCTCCAGGTCGGGTTGCGGGACTCGTCCTTGATCCAGACTCCGTCGGCGAGCCGTACGAGTGGTGTGTTTCCCTCGCCGAGCCCGGGTGCGGCGAGCGGGGGGAGAAGCGGGGCCCAGCGTTCCAGGCCATGGGCGGCGGGGCGGGTGAAGAGGTCGTCGGGGACGCGGTCGTAGTCGTAGTCGATGTCCAGCGGGTACGCAACGGAGTCGGTGGACGTGGCGGGGTCGCCGGCCGTGAGCGGCGGCCACAGGGGGTGTCGCACGGCGGGGTCGCGGAGGGAACGCTGGCCGGAAGCGAGGGAGTTCACAGGATCATTCTCCTCCGGAGCGCGGCAAGGGTGCCAGCGATCGGCCGGGCACCGGGCGGCGCGTTGGACAAGCGCGGGTCCCCGGCAGCATGACCCGGCGCCCGAGGAGCGTGCCGCCCGCGGTCGAGGGCGCTGTCCGAGGCGTCGGTGGCGGGCGAGCCTGAGGCAGCCGAGCGCCAACTGACCGCGATGCGATGCCTGTGTGCCCTGCTCTGGCCGGATTGGACTGCCTCGCCGACGGCGAGCCCCGCCGCCCATGCAGAGGGACGACCTCCGTCGGTCGATCCCGCACGGCAACCGCGATCGCGTGGGAGGCCCTTCCGTCGAACGCCACCCAGGCCACCGTCGTGCCCATGACGGCGAACACCGTGCCGGCGACGAACGCCACCACGGCCGCCACCAGGGCCTTGGCCGCCTGGACCCGGTCCCGCCTGGGCACCCACAGCAGGGAGGCCCGCACGCTCCCCGTCGAGTACTCGGAGGTCACCGCGACCGTGGCCAGCACGACGACGGCGAACTGGACGAGGACGGCGGAGGAGGCCGCCGCGTTGCCGACCGGCTGGATGGGATCGTCGTTGATACGGGAGATCGAGGCGTAGTAGTACGTGAAGATACCCCCGACGAAGCCACCGGGCGCGCCCCGGCCGACGGGGTCGGACACCGCCCGGCCCCCAGGTCCGTCCGCCCGCCGGATGCCGTGGCCGTGATCACTGTCGTCCCCCTTCGTTTCGGCACGGCGGCCGTTGAGTTCCCGGCTTCAAGGCCCCGCAGGGCTACCGCGTGGAGAAAGCCACCGTCGATGGCTGTGTCCTGACCAGATGCGAGCCCGGCGCCAACTGAACGCTGGCGGCGGCTTGTTGATGTCCTTCGGGTGCTTGGTACCGTTTTCGGGTCCGTACGACGGCGTATGGACCCGAGCCCGGCATCCGGCAAAGGGGAACGACCGATGGCGAACGCGCACGAGGGCGGCGGGGTACGGGGGGCAGCGGCGGTGGCCGCGACGGGGCTGGCCGTGGCCGGAGCCCTCCACCTGGTGTGGTTGAAGAGCCCGTGGCCGCTGCGGTCCTACGAGGACCTGGCCGACGCGGTGGTCGGGGTCGAGGCGACGGAGATGCCGGGCCGGCCCGCCACGGCGGCCGTGGCCGGGCTGCTCGGCGCGGCCGGCTGGCTGGTCACCGCCGCGGCCCGGCCCGAGAGCCGGCCTGGCCGCTCCCGGGTGGTGCGGGCGGGGGTGTGGACCGTGACCGGGGTGATGGCCGCGCGGGGCCTGGGGGGCCTCGCCGCCTCCGGGCTCCAGCTGCGCGCGGCCACCCCCCGGTTCCGCCACTGGGACCTGCGGGTGTACTCCCCGGTCTGCCTGGCCCTTGGCGGGCTCACCGGGTACGTGGCGGGCCGGACGCGCGCCGGCGGCTGAGCCGGCCGGTCTTGGGCGCCGCCCTGATATGTGACGGCTCAGGACTTGCTTGACGCTCCGTTCTCATGACTCTCTTGACGCGGTTCGCGTGGCTGACCGCTCGGCCATGCCTAGAACCGGGTGACGGGCTTGTCGCTGGTGCGGGGGTAGGACGCCAGTTCCACGGCATCGTGGACGCCGCGGAAGCGGGTGTTGGGTGTCCTCCACGATGACGTCTACGGTCTTGCCACGGTGCGGATCGTCAATGAGTAGTGATTGACGGGCCACCATCACACGACCGGTCTTGTTGACCAGTCGCTGCACGGTCAGTGGTCCGGCCGGGCCTCCGGGTGGCAGAGGGCCAGCGGCAGCCCGGACGCCCTTGAGTCGCGGGAGCCTGCCGACTGGGATGGGCAGGGGGCAGATCCTGGGCGACCACAGCGATCGGCGGTACCTCCAGCCCCGCGCACGCCGGCACAATCCGTGCGCGCAGGGCCAGAGCCTGGGCCGACGTCGCCCGTCGCGTCCACCGCTCCAACGCCGCCCGCTCATGAACGGACAACAGCAACGGCTCCAGCTCCGGGCCCCGACGAGGAACAGACACACCAGCAGCAACAAGTAACGATCAACTACTGGCGCAGCCAGGGCCTGTCGTTTAACTGATCGTTTCAGAATGAGGTTCGCAGGCGGCGGAAGCATATGAGGCTGCAGGCCAGTTCGAGCAGCCCCTGGTGGAGATCGGCGCGTCGTTCGTATACCTACAACACACGTAGGGCCTGGTCGACGTCGCGCTCACGCCTGGCGAGCGCATGCAGCACGGCTTGGTCGCCGTGCCGGTCCCGGGCGGCGGCAACGAGCACGTCCACCGCGACGGCGAGCGCAGCATCGGGCACTCGGCATGGCGCGTCGACACTGAGCGCGAGGTCATCGAGGTGAACCGCCAGTTCGACGCAACGGGTCTGCAGGTATCCGTCGAGCAACATCTCCTCTCCCGGCCGGTGAAGGACAGCCACCCGCCGATCGGCCGACTCCATGCCCAGCCGCTGCGTCAGCCGCACCCACGCTGCCCGGGCCTGCTCAGCCACGACTGCGGGGCCGGCTGCGGCAGTTTCCTCGCTGCGGGCACGCACTCCGACGTTCAGCGCAGAGTCCGGCAACGACGTATCGGCGAGCCGCGCGTAGTACCGAACCGGTGACACCGGTTCTGCGCCGGCTGCCTGACCGTCGAGGAACCACTCGACCTGGAGGACGCTACGCGCAAGGTGGCCGGCCAGCCCACCCACTGACATCCCGGGGAGCACGGATTCGGTCTCCCAGCGTCGGGCTACCTGCTCTGTGGCCAGCAGGTGCACCGCCTTCTCGGCAGCCTGCAGGTAGGTCTTCCGGATCTCATCAGTCATTCGGGCATCGTCGCAATCTCATCATCACAACCGCTGACAGGTCCACGTTGTGGATCGACCCGCCGCCTTGGCCGCCTGGACAGCTCGCCCATGTGGGGAGTGTGGTGGCACGGGAGCGGGCCGGGCCCCATCGGCCTGCATCGAAGGTCTACGGGGTTCCCCCCGGGGACCACGGGTCTGTCTCAGGCCGCGGTCCCTTGGTGGGCTTGGTGGGTCCTGGTGGCGGACAGGTCCGCCGCTCGCCGGACCGAATCAGCGGAGGCGGCCAGCAGCGGCAGCCGGACGGCCGGGCTGGGAATACGGCCCTGGGCGTGCAACACCCCCTTGATCACGGTCGGGTTCGGCTCGGCGAAGAGCGCGGCGGAGAGCCGGGCCAGCTCCGTTCCCAGCCTGCGGGCCGGTCCGGTGGCGTCGCGCTGCCACAGCGAGATCAGCTCGGCGAAGTCAGCGGTGCGGACATTGGCCGACGCCAGGATGCCGCCGCGGGCGCCCGCCGCGAGCAGCGGCGAGATGACGGCGTCATCGCCGCCGAGCACCGCGAAGCCCGGTGCCGACGAGCCGAGCAGTTCCATCGCGGCCGCGTCGATCGCTCCGGTCGCGTACTTGACCCCGACGACCTCCGGTAGGTGCCCGAGCGCGTTCAGGGTGCTGGTGCTGAGGGGCTGACCGGTGCGGTACGGGATGTCATAGACGACCAGCGGCAGGCCTCCGTGTTCGGCGAGTGCCGTGAAGTGCGCCAGGGTTCCCGCCTCGCCGGGCCGGGTGTAGGGCGGCGTGGGAACCAGCGCCGCGGCGACGCCACCGCTCTCAGCGAGCTCCCGCAGTGTCGTGATGGCGGCGGCGGTGTCGTTGGTGCCGACGCCGACGATCAGCGGAGCTCCGTGTGCCCGGCAGGCGGCCGAGCAGATGCGGACCACCGCCCGCTTCTCCTCGGTGGTCAGCGTGGCCGCCTCCGCGGTGGTGCCCAGGGCAACGAGTCCGCGAGCTCCGCCGACCGCCAGCGCCTCGTCGGCGAGGCAGGCGAGCGCGTCCGGGGCGAGGCGCAGGTCGTCGGTGAACGGAGTCACCAAGGGGACAAACAGGCCGGTGAGGTTCTCTTCGGGCTTCATGGGCCCAGCCTGACCGACACCAACCCAGTAGATCCAGTTCATATTTCTTCGCTTATGCGTAAGCTCATCTTATGCTCGATGTCCGACGTCTCCACCTGCTGCGCGAACTGGACCGACGCGGCACCATTGCGGCCGTCGCCGAGGCGCTGACCTTCACCGCCTCGGCCGTCTCCCAGCAGCTGAGCGTGCTTGAGCGCGAGGCGGGCGTACCCCTGCTGGAACGAAGTGGCAGACGGGTGGTACTCACCCCCGCGGGCCGCACCCTCGTCACCCATGCCGATGCCGTCCTCGAACGCCTCGAACTGGCCGTCTCCGAGCTGGCCGGGGCACGCGAGGGCATCGGCGGGCCGCTGCGGATCGGGACGTTTCCCTCTGGCGGCCCCGCGATCGTGCCCGCCACGCTGGCCGAATTGGCCCAGCGGCATCCCGCGCTGGAGCCGATGGTGCAGGAGATCGACTCGGCGCGGGTCTCCGACGGCCTACGCGCCGGCGAACTCGACGTGGCCCTCGTCCACGACTACGACTTCGTGCCCGCGTCCCCGGACACCACGGTCGACCAGGTGCCCCTGTTGGAGGAGCCGATGTACCTGGCCACCGGCGGCGCACCCGCCACCGGTCTCGTCGCCTGCGGCGAAACGCTGGCGGAGCTGCTCGGACCGTGGGCCACGTCCCCATGGATCACGGCCCGGGACGGCACGACCGGTCACGCGATGGCCGTGCGCGCCTGTCAGGCAGCCGGATTCCAGCCGCGCATCCGCCATCAGGTCAACGACTTCCGTACGGTCCTGGCACTGGCCGCCATCGGCCAAGGCGCCGGATTCGTACCGGAGATGGCCACCGCACACGCCCCCGAGGACGTGGTCCTGACCCGGCTGCCCCTCTTCCGCCGCTCGAAGGTCGCCTTCCGCGCGGGCGGCGGCACCCACCCGGCGATCGCAGCATTCGTGGCGGCGGCGCGAACAGCGGTGGGTGCCACGGGCCGTGCCTCCTTACTGATCGCTTCAGTGAGTTGAGTCGCGGGTCTTGTGCTCGGCGATCTTGGTCGGCAGGGTGTCCGGAGTGCGTGCTGATCTTGTTCCTGACGACCTGTGGGAGCGGGTGGCCCCGCTGCTGCCGCCCGCTGCCGAACGGTGCCGCCGCTACCCCGGTCGGCTGCCTGTTCCCGACCGGGCAGCACTCGCCGGCGTCATGTACGTGCTGCGGACCGGTGTCGCGTGGCGCGATGTCCCCGCAGGGACCGTGGGCTGCTCCGGAGTGACGGCCTGGCGTCGGCTGCGGGACTGGACCGGGGCCGGCGTCTGGCCACGCCTGCACGCCGCCCTGCTGGCCGAGCTTCGGCGCGCCGACCTGCTGGACCTGGACGACTGCTCCGTGGACGGGTCGCACGTCCGGGCTCTCAAAGGGGGGATCACGTCGGTCCCTCGCCCGTCGACCGCGCCCGTTCCGGCTCCAAGCACCACCTGATCGTGGATCGCCACGGAACCCCGCTCGCCGTGATGCTGACCGGCGGGAACCGGCATGACGTCACCCAGCTCCTGCCGCTGCTGGACGCCGTTCCGCCGATTCGGGGTCGGCGGGGACGTCCCCGCCGCAAGCCCCGCCGTCTGTACGCGGACCGGGGCTACGACTTCGACAAGTACCGCCGCCTGCTGCGGAAACGCGGCATCAAGCCGTTGATCGCACGACGCGGCGTCGCCCACGGGTCCGGACTGGGCAAGGTGCGCTGGGTGGTCGAGCGTGCCTTCGCCTGGCTGCACCAGTTCAAACGGCTCCGTACCCGATACGAACGACGCGCCGGTCTCCACCAGGGCCTGCTCGAACTGGCCTGCAGTCTCATCTGCCTCCGCCGCCTGCGAACCTCATTCTGAAACGATCAGTAAGTCAGGCCGGGATGCGGGTCCCTGCGCCGCTGACCCTGATCCGCTGGTCGCCCGCCCGCAGTTCCACAGTCAGGACGCCGGGGCGTCCCATGTCTTCCCCTTGGTGGAGAGTGAGGACCGTCGCCTCGGGCACGAGTCCGAGCTCACGGGCGTACGCGCCGAAGGCGGCGGCCGCCGCCCCGGTCGCCGGGTCCTCGACCACACCGCCCACCGGGAACGGGGCGCGGACGTGGAAGACGTCCGCAGATGCACGCCAGACCAACTCCAGCGTCACCAGGTCGAGCCGGTGCATCAGGGCCTCCAGGCGGGCGAAGTCGTAAGCCAGGTCGGCCAGGCGCTCTCGGCTCGCGGCGGCAACGACCAGATGGCGGGCGCCCGCGAAGGCGATGCGGGGAGGCAGGGCGGGATCGAGGTCGCCGGCCGGCCAGTCGAGCGCGGCGAGTGCCTCTGTCAGGTCATCGGCCGCGATCTCCTCCACGTGCGGCTCGACGCTCGTGAGAGTGGCCCGCAGCACCCCGCCCTCGCGTGTCACGGTGACCGGCACGGTCCCGGCCTGCGTGTGGAATACCAGGTCGCCGGGGCCGATGCGCTCGCCGAGGGCCACGGCCGTCGCGACGGTCGCGTGACCGCAGAAGGGCACTTCGGCCTTGGGACTGAAATAGCGGATGGTGTACGCGCGCCCGCCGTCTGACGCGCCGGAGCCCGCTTCCCCGGACGGCGCCGTCAGGAACGCGCTCTCGCTGTAGCCGACTTCGGCGGCGATCGCCAGCATCTCCTCGCCGCTGAGGCCGGTGGTGTCGAGAACGACTCCGGCGGGATTGCCTCCCTCGGGATCGTCGGAGAAGGCGGTGTAACGCAGGACGTCGGGGGTTTCCCGTATGGAGCTCATGCCGGGGCAACGGCGGGGACCCCCGGTTGGTTCCCCAGAGTTGGACGGTCGACTCGTAGCGGACAGCGAGCTTCTCGTACCTGGTCGCGACGCCTCTCGCCTTCTCCAGAAGGCTGATCCGGCACTCGACTCTATGTCTGTGCTTGTACACTTCGCGGTCGAATCCGGTTGGACGGCCGAAGGAACCAGGCCGGACCCGGTGTCCGGGCCTGGTCCCGCTTCTCCGAGAAGGTGTGCGTGATCCCGCGTTTTGTGCAGGTAGGAGCGGACCCGGCGGGAGGAGTACGCCCGGTCGGCAAGTACAAGTTCCGGTCGGGTGCAGGGGCGTCCACAGCCGATCCGGGGGACGGATCCGGTTCATCGCCTGTTCGAAGATCGGTGCGTCGCCCCGCTGGCCGGCGACCATGTGCCGGCTGGGAACGCGACGGCCGGTAGCCAGCGTGGTCGATGATCGTAAGGAGAGGTCCTTCAGGCCATCGCATCGTCTGTTGGGCGGGGCCGTCGACGGCTCCTGCGGTCAGCTGCCCGGCGGCGGGTACGAGGACGTCCTCACCGCCGACGTGAGGACGCCCGAGGCCACAGACTCAACGCTACGCAGCGTGACTGCGTGGAGTGGGTGAACGTGGGTCAGGGCGTGGGGAGCCCGTGGCTGCCTGGGCAGCGATTCGGGGATGCCGATGGGTAGCGTTCTCCTCAGCGTCTCGGGTGCGACGTGGGCGCCAGGACACAGGGGAAGTGGTGTGGCGAACGCCTAACGGTTCCCGATCGTGCGGGATCGAGAGAGATGCAGCCGGATGGAAACGGATGGAAATGTCCGGCCCTTTTACATCGTCGCAGGTGAGGCGCGTCACTGATTTGGGTTCGAGTCCCACCCGCCCCACCGTAGAAAAACGTTCTGACCTGCGGAAACGCCCCTGAGGGGGTGTTTCCGCGTGTGGTGATCGCCTCGCGTCGGTGTGGCGAAACGGGCGTCTCTGGTCTGTGTCGCCGGGCCTGAACCATCTTGACCTGGGGTTTTGGATGGAACTTGAGTGTGGAGCCGCGACGATGATCCCACGGGGATCCCACGGCTCCCGCGTGTGACACGCCGCACTCGGGTCGAATATCCGCTTTCTGTCTGTCCGCTGGGCCAAGTTCCGCCGGCAGGCGTCGGGGGCTGTCCTTCCTTCTGTGTTGAGGTTGACGGGTAGATCATTTCCGCAGTGCCCGTGCCCGGGAAGGCGAGTTCCGCCGATGTCGGCGACGGAGGCGATGTCTCAGTCGGCCTAGGCGTCACCGATGATCATGCGGGCTTCCTTGGTGGAGGCCCCGGTGCAGTCGATGAAGTCCGCGGCTGGTCGCTCGTGGTGGGGGACGGGTCGGACGGCTTGTCTCTCGTGGCATCCCCGCGGTGTTTCGCCGGGGTCTCGAACCCGATGCCGTTCCGTGAAGAGAGCTGGGGCGCATCGCTGCAGTTCGGTGACCCCCAGGGGGATCCCTGCGGTTCAAATCAGACTTGAGTCTCGACTCAAGCTGCATTAGAGTTGCTACGTGAAGCGAAGAGACCTCATGAAACGGCTGAAGCAGATCGCAGCTGAGAAGGAGGTTGACTTCACGGGGCCGGAAGGTAGCGGACGCGGTCGGCACGAGACATACAGGATCGGCGCCGTCAAAGTCCATGTCCCCCGGCACTCCGAGATCGCGGAGGGCACCGCCGCATCGATCATCCGGACGGCGGAGGGGGCGTGAGTCCCCTCGGCCGTCCGGGCCAACCGTCTCCACATCATCGAGCTGAGCGGAAAAAGGGGCGCACTGAATGACCACGTACAAGGCAACAGCAGAGCGTCAGGGACGCTTCTGGGTCGTGACCATCGACGGCCTTCCAAATGGAGAGCAGAACGTCACGCAGGGCCTGACCTGGACCGAGGCGCACGAGAACGCAAGAGATCTGGTCAGCCTCGTTCTGGACATCGAGGACGATCCGGTCGTCTACACCGTCGACCTGACCCCGGCCGACCCTGCGATGTTCGAGGTCGTGCGGGAGGCTGAAGAGGCCGACGCTGCCGTACGGGAGGCGGAGACCCGCCGCCGCGCCGCAATGACACGAGCAGCAAAGACACTCGTCGGCCTCGGGCTGACACAGGCCGAGGCCGGTCGCATGCTCGGTGTCACACACCAGCGGATTGCACAGCTCGCGCCCAAGGCGCCGAACAAGGGCACCAAGAAGAAGACCGTTGCCGCCTGACAGGCAGGACGTGAGAGCTGCCCGACGGCTCCGCTTCGACTTCGCCCACTTTGCCCCCCTCACCACAGAGCAGCTCACTGCCATCGAGCGACGTAACCACCAGAACCGCGGCGCTGCAAGATGTGATCCTTATCCAAGAGGAAGCCAGGTGGATTCATCAGCCCTATCGCGGCGGTCGCGTGGGGTGAGGGGAGTTACCCATGTCGCAGGGATGGAAGATCACGGTCATCGTGCTGGCGGCGGCCGGAGTCGTCTCCACACCGCTGATCTGGCTGCTGAACAGTCCCGACGCGGGACAGCTGACGGGAGCCTCCATCCAGGCCGCCGTAGGCATTGCAGCCTTGGTCTGGGCGCTGTTCCAATCCGGAGGTAGCCACACGGATGACACCGCGGTGGGTACCGGACAAGTCCGGGCAAGTGCTGGGGGTACAGCTGTTTCGGGTGTGAGGCGACCGAAGGGACGGGGCAGTGGGTCCGCGAAGGCGGAAAGTACGGGGAATGCCACCGCCACCGGCAATGACAGCAGCGCCATCAGTGGTATCGACTACAGCTGATAGGCCAGCTGGGCCGCAGAAAGAGGGAACGGTCGCGTGACCACTGGGGGTAAGCGCGCAGAGGACCCGATCGGAGCCGCAGAGGCGCACGTGGTGGTCACCGATACGGGGAACGCCACGGCTGCGGCCGGCGCCATGGCGGTGACCGGCTACCGAGGAGCGGCGCCAGGGGCGGACGGCATCCCAACTGTTCCGATCTGGGTGTCCGACACCGGGGATGCGAGGGCTGCTGAGGGCGGGTTCGCTAATACTGGCTACATCTACCAGGTGAGTGCCAGCCATTTGACCATGGTGCAGCAGCGCTTGCCCCGCGAGCCGGCCTCCTGGCCGCACCAGGTGGGAGTGCTTCCTTCCCGCGCTCATTCCTTCCAATACCGTGCCGAGTCCGACCGGCTGCGGGCGGTGGTCGCCAACGGTGGCACGGCCGTGCTGGGGCAGGTGCTCACCGGTATGGGAGGGGTAGGCAAGACCCAGCTCGCTGCCGATTTCGCTCGCACCGCATGGCAGGACGGCAGCCTGGACGTCCTGGTCTGGGTCACCGCGAGTGCCCGTTCGTCTGTGGTGGCCGGATACGCGCAGGCCGGCGTTGAACTGTGCCGGGCCGACCCCGATGACCCAGAAGGGGCCGCGCAGACGTTTCTGGCGTGGCTGACACCGAAAGCAGGGGCGACGCCATGCCGGTGGATGATCGTCTTGGACGACGTAGCTGACCCAAATGACCTACGCGACTTGTGGCCGCAGGCCAGCCCTCACGGCCGTATCCTGGTTACAACCCGCCGTCGTGACGCAGCCCTGGCTGGAGACGGCCGTCACCTCATCTCTGTTGGGCTGTTCACTGAAGCGCAGGCAGTTGCCTATCTGGTCCAGTCTCTATCCGTCTGTGGCCGACAAGAACCCGTTGAACAGCTGACGGCCTTGGCGCGTGATCTCGGATTTCTTCCTCTGGCCCTGGCCCAGGCTGCCGCGTACCTCATCGACACTGGCCTCGACTGTGCCGCGTACCGTGCGCTCCTGGCCGATCGGGCGACCAACCTCGCGGATGCCGCCCCCGACGCTTTACCCGATGACCAAGCCGTCCCTGTCGGCGCCGCATGGTCGCTGTCCATCGACCGTGCCGATACGCTCCGCCCCGTAGCTCTTGCCCGACCTATGCTTCGCTTGGTGGCCATGCTCGGGCCGCACGGCATTCCCGGCAGCGTCCTGAGTAGTCCACCGGCTGTCGCGTATCTCGCCCAACACCGCAGCATCGGGCAAGAAGGCACCACAGATTCTCCAGGAAGTGTGTCGGCTCAGGATGCGATCCTCGTCCTCAGGGTTCTGCACCGGCTCAGCCTGATCGAGCATGTTCCTCAGACACCACATCAAGCTGTCCGTGCCCACCAGTTGATCCAACGCGCCGTTCGTGACGATCTCACTCGCGAAGAACACGCTCAGGCCGCAAGAGCAGCCGCTGATGCGCTGGTATCGGCGTGGCCCGGCGTACCCCGTGATATTCGGCTTGAGGAATCCCTGCGAGCCAGCAGCAAGGCGTTGAGCCAGTGCGCCGAAGAGGCTCTGTTTTGCGGCGATGCACACGACGTATTGTTCCGGGTCGGGAGAAGTCTTGGAGAGACCGGCCAGGTAAGGGCTGCCCGCGACTACTTCGAGCACCTCGTTCAGACCGCCACCGATCGTCTGGGCCCCGATCACTCCAGCACCCTTGCCGCTAGAGGCAACCAGGCCCAGTGGCAAGGACAGGCCGGTGATGCCGCGGGCGCTGCAGACGCCTTCCGGGAACTAACGGAGCAGATGTTGCAGTCCATCGGTGCCGACCATTCCTACACCCTAACCTCCCGTGATCACCTCGCCACGTTTCAAGGGGAGGCAGGGGACGCGGCTGGTGCCGTTGCCGTAGCAGAAGCTCTCCTCCAGGACCGGCTGCGCGTGCAAGGGCCGGACCACCCTCATACCCTCACGACACGCGGTGCCCTCGCTCGCTGGAAGGGCGAAGCCGGAGATCCCTCTGGCGCGGCAGATGCTCTTGAGTCCCTATTGAAGGACCAACTGCGCCTTTTAGGCCCAGACGGCCCAGACACTCTGACCACACGCGGCGCCCTCGCACACTCTCGGGGCCTAGCAGGGGACCCGGCCAGAGCTGCAGATGAGATGGCGCAGTTGCTGCAGCACATGCTGCGAGTCTTTGGAGCTGATCACCCCGAATTCATGGCCGCCACTTACAACTTGGCGCACTGGAGAGGTGAAGCGGGCGACCCTGCCGGCGCTGCAGAAGCCATTGAGCAATCGCTAGGGCAGACGCTGAGAGTGCTGGGACCCGACCACCCGTCGACGCTCATCGCCCGAGGAGTGCTGGCCAATTGGAAGGGGCAGATCGAGGATCCAGCAGCCGCCGCAGACGACTTGGAGAAACTGCTCGATCACATGCTTCGGGTACTGGGCAAAGACCACCCTCACACGCTGACTTGCCGAGGAAATCTTGCCTTCATGCGGAGTCTGGCGGGAGACCTGCACGCTGCTGTGGATGCCCTGGAAAAGCTACTCGCAGATCAGCTTCGTACTATTGGCCCTGACCACCCTTCCACACTCACTTGTCGCAACAACCTCGCTAGATGGAGAGGGCAAGCCGGGGATCCAGTCAGCGCAGTAGCTGCTCTTGAGCTGTTGCTGGAGGACAGGCTGCGAATCCTGGGACCGAACCACCCCGACCTATTGATCACTCGCCACGATCTCGCCGTCATGCAAGGACTGGCAGGGGAGCCGGCCAGTGCAGTCGCTGCTCTTGAGGTGTTGCTGGAGGACAGGCTGCGACTCCTGGGACCGGACCATCCTGACCCATTGACCACTCGTCACGATCTCGCGGTTATGCAAGGACTGGCAGGAAATCCAACCGCCGCAGTGGACGCTCTCGCAAGGTTACTGAAGGATGAGGCACGGATCCTTGGCCCCGATCATCCTGACACCCAGACAGTTCAGTACAGCTTGGAACAGTGGCTCAAGGTCGTAAGACAGCGGCCCTTGGGATGACGAACTGGCCGTCCGTACCGCTGGAATGGTGTGGCTCGACGGCCTTCTGAACCGTGTTAGACGAGCGCGCGTCGTCGTCGATGCCACGTACGCCCTTTCGTAAGTCGTCGACCGCGGCGTTGAGCCGAGTCAGGCGGTGATGGCGGGTCGGCCCCGCGGGCATGCAAGGGAACGATCAGCCACAAAACTGACGAGCACGCCAGCTAGGCCATGCTCGTCGCGGCTATCACGGCCGATCTAATTGACCAGGCCCCTGCCGAGAGACTCATCGCCCGGGCCGCGAAGGCGGTCGGCGGCGGAGGTGGCGGTACTGGCGCCATCGCCAGCGCTGGCGGACGCCATCCGGAGCGCTTGGACCAAGCCGTTGCCGTCGCGGCCGAGGACGCCGCCGCCATACGCGGCCCTCGATAGGCCGACGTGGGGGAGACCCTGGCTGGTGACGACACTGGCCGGACCGCGCGGGGACCGCGCCTGGCGGCTCTGCGGGGGAGAGGCAGTCCTGGAGACCTTCAGCTGCTCATACCCAGCCACCGGCGGCTCTCTCTGCTCGCGTGATCCCTGGCTGTTCGTCCCCGTCGACGCGTTGTCGAGAGGGGTGGGCGTCGTGCTGCCACATTGCCGCGCGATTTGTCAGGGGGAACCCATCGCATTTAACGGAGGTCGAATGGGGCGGCAGTGGAACGTGTGCTCGATCAGGCGCCTCCAGGGTCGATTGATCATGGCTCGAACTGCTTGCATGCGTGTGATTTCGCTGGTCGGCTAGTCGCGTTTCAGTCAATCGGATCTTGGCGCAAATTCCCTCAGCTCCTTGGCTGGTAGGGAGCCCTTGTTGAGTCCCCGGGTTCTTGCCTATTCTCGCCGGCTGGCGTCGATGAGATCTTGGGGGTGGGGCGTTGACGGCTGAGGTTGAGGGGTCGCGTTCGCGCTTGTCGGAAGATGAAGAGCGCGGCTTGCAGGAGGAATACCGAGCGCGAGTAAAGGCCTTCGATGAGATCGATGCTGAGCTCAAGGCGTCTCGTGCCTTCCAGCGTGTCTACTGGCTGTGCTTAGTCGGCGCGATCATGCTCGCGGCGCTTCTGGGTTATACGGTTATCGTTGGCCTCTGGCAGACCAAGCCGGTCTTCGCTCGCTATGCGGGCCTGGTTGCTGTCACGTGCCTCTGGGTGGCAATGGGCTGGCTGCTCCTGAAAAACCGCAGGAAGATCGTTGACCGCACTGGCGAGCTGCGTAACGCCCTCCAGGACCGGCAAACGGCCGCAGCCAGCCTGCCTCTCGACTCGCCATCCGGTCTTCGGATCTACCGGGAGGCTTCGCTCGACCTCATCGCCCAGTATCGCAAGTCGGCCAACATCAACCGGCGTATCCACAACTTCTTCCAGCTGATTATCATTACGGGGTCGATCATCACGTCAACGCTGACGGCGATGAACGAGGGGAGTAGCCTGGTTCTCCGGATCATTACGTCCGCCCTGAGTGCGCTGGTCGGCATTTCGGCGGGTGTGACGGGGTACTTCAAGTTCCGCGAGCGCGGATACAACCTTCAGTCGACGGCAGACGAAATCGAGAAGCATTACAACGCATCTCAGTTCATGCTCGACGAATACGCAGGGCAAGGGGATGTTCCCTTACCTGAAGGTGAGCGGCTGCGGAAGTATGCCGGATTCGTTGAACGCCTGAAGGAAGAGCAGAGGAAACGCGAACTCCAGCTTGAGCAGTCCAGTTCATCGAGCGAGGAGCGCGGGGGGTGATAGCGACGTATTATGGCGCATGCGTAGTGCGACGTCGACGCATGGGAAGTCAGCAGCCCCGTGCAGGGTTTACGTTCGGACACAGCGAATGAATCCGCAAGTGAGCCGATGGCTGCTGGCGCCGCGTTGGCAGTGGAAGGCGTGGCGCCTCAGAGGCGCCCACGGACTCTCCATGGCCCCCACGACGGCATGGTGCCTGGTCGCTCTTGCTCAGGATCCCGGAACCATCCCTTTCGTCCGGCACGTGGCAGCCCAGTACTCGAAAGAGATGAGAGGTAGGCCAGGAGTGACCCTCGACTGCTGGACGGCATTGGACCCGGATGAGCAGGCACGGCGCCGCGCCTGGCTCGACAAGTATGGAGCGACTCCGCTCCATCGTCTGGGGGTTCTCGAAGAGGTCATCGAGTTGGCGGGCCTCCACGTCGTTGAATGGAAGCTTCCTCCTGGACGGGATGCAGCCTCCATCGTCGCTCAGAGCCGCCCGAACTCCGCATGAGGTTCGTAGGACTCCGCAGAGCCTGGAACACTCCAGCACGATCAAGTCGTTGCAGTACGACACGATCGTGTCGTTCGGGCGCCACGCGAAGACTGTCTCGGACGTCTATCTTGACTTCCCCGCGGTCGAGAACTCCCCTCCCGATCTGGCGATCCTGCGTGAGGACTCCCAGAGGGTGGGCAAGCGCTACAGCTTCGAGGACGTCCTGCGGATCGCGGAGGTGGTGGCCGTCTCCTCGGCGCGCAAGGATTACGACGACTGCACCGCCAAGTACGGCCGCTACGGCATCCCCATCTACATGGCGGTGGACTCGTACGCGGCGGAAGTCGTTGTCCATGCCCAGCCCACCGATACGGGCTACATCGCGGTCTACACGCACAAGTACGGCACCGGCAAGCTCCCCATCGTGCCGGCCGACGGGCGGACCTTCACCCTCGACCTGGACGAGCTGCCCCGGCCTGAACCGGAGACCGGCGCGCGCTGACGAGCCGGCTGCCGGTGGCCGGGAAGAAGCCGGTGTGTCAGCGGTGGTCATTAAAGTGCGGAGTGTGAGTGACGATTCCAGGCCGCGACCGACTGTCGATGATCTTGTCCAGCTGATTCCGGCGGTCTTCCCCCTTGAGGGAGTCGACGCGGAGCTGGTGGTGATCGGGGAGCGGTACTGGGCGCTCGCCGGTTTCGCGCCCGAGCTTGGGACTCCGGTCTGGTGCGAGAAGGTCAAAGACATCGACACCGCCGGCTGGGGGCACCAGATCTACGCCGTTGCCGCGGCCGGTGTCCGGGCCATGGTGGCCGGAAGGCTGTGCCCGCAATGCGGGGGCCCGCTCAGCCTCACTTCCCGAGCAGCCTTCCAGCAGGTGTGCGAGGGGTACGACCCTGTGTGCGTGGACTGCAACGAGTCGCTGACCGCCGCCGTGCGCGTCATCGTCGATCCTGCGCGGAAGGCCAAGCGCGAAGCCGCCAGAGCCAAAGCCCAAGAGCGGAACGCCGTCGACTCCGCCCACGCACGCTGGAAGCAGCTCCAGCGGGACGTCATCGCCGAGGAGTACGCCGCCGTCTTCCCCTCGAACGGGGGAGTGCCTGCCTCGGGGGTACGGGAGATGGTTGGCGCGCTGGCTCTACTGCGGTACGCCCCGTCGACTTCTCCCATCACCGCGGTGGGCTCCTGGCCGGACCCGCTCCATCCGGACAGCGGAAAGATCGGCTCGCTCCTTGGAACGTTGATCCGGGCCGACCTCCTCAGGATCCATGCCTCCAGCCCCGTGACCGCGTTCGTCTGGGAGCCGGCGACCTTCGAAGAAGCCCTGCGCGAAGCCGAGGGGGATCTGGATGCCATCGGCGCGCCCCAACTGTCCGGCAGCTTCTACCCGCTGGCCGCCCACTACTACGCACCCCACGGTACGAGCGCGGGCAAGGCCGTCGAGGAGCTCGACGCTCACCTCACCGCCGCTGTGGCGCCCGCTGGGATGACCGAAGCCCGCCAGGAGGATCTGCTGGCCGTCGCCCGGGAGCTCATCGCGGAGGAGGCGCTCCGCTATTTCACCAACCGACTCGACGACCTCAACCTGCCCGCCGTACCCGAGAACCACGCTGCCCGGCTCTCCGAAGCCGCGTACAAGGTGGCCGAGATCAGGCCGATCGGTGAGATCTACAACCTCGTCTGGCGCGCCACCCGTGCGGCGGCGGAGGCGGCACAGAAGAACCCCCGGGCTCCGCGCGCCCACATGACCACGCACGCCGTCAACCGGTTCGAGACCGACGCGCAGCGGGCGACCGCCGACCCGGGTTGGGAGCTCAAGCCCTTTACCGCGATCACGGGGCAAGGTCCGTCAGCCATGACGCGGGCCCTGTTCTACAACGTCCTCGACAGAGACCCGATCGACACGGGTCTCCCGGAGCTCAGGGAAGCGCTGCCGGAACCCGTCGTCGCTCCGAGAGCGGCGGAGGCCGCCCCGGCGGGTGAGGGTGACGAGCTGGCGGCCACGGTCGCCTGGCTGAATTCTCGGCCCGACGCCTGGGATCCGTACCTCGTCGCCGCCGGCCTCGGCGTCCTCGCGGAGGAGCGGCGGGACTCCCCGGAGTGGCACTACGAGGGCAAGATCCTCGCGCGGGGAGCGGGGCAGCTCCTCCGGCTCCACGAACGTCTCGCCCCGGTCATCGGAGTGCGGGAAGCCGTCCTCGCCGTCCTCGCTGCCACCCCGATGCTCGTACACCCGGTGACGATCGATGGCATGACGTTGAACAGCGGAACCTGGATCCTCGACAGGATCTGCACCCTCTTCCTCACCCCGCCCGTCGAGGAGACGGGCGGCACGGAGGACGACGCGCAGGACGAGTGACTCGACCGCAGGGGAGTCCTCACCGTTGCGACTACGTGGCGTAATCACGGGCAGCGGGTGGACATAGGCTGGTCTGTGCAGTGGTTCCGGGGACACCGGCGGGCTGAGTCGTCTTCAGCTCCGCGGGGGCGGGACGAGTGCGCGGCCCGGAGGAAGCGGTGTGGCGAACGCCTAACGGCCCCCGATCGAGCCGGATCGAAGGGGGACGCAGCCGGATGGAATCGGATGGTTATGTCCGGTCCTTCGGCATCGTCGCAGGTGAGACGCGTCACTGAATTGGGTTCGAGTCCCACCCGCCCCACCAACAAAAACGTTCTGACCTGCGAAAACGCCCCTGGAGGGGTGGTTTCGCGTGCAGCGTTCGCCTTGCATCGGTGCGGCGAAACGGGCGCTCCTGGCCGGTCTGGCAGGGCTCGAACCGTTGTGACCTGGGGCTTTCGGCGGGACGTGGGTGCGGAGCCACGATGATGATCCCACGGCGATCCCACGGCTCCTGAGTGTGACACGCCGCACATCGCAGCGAATATCTACGCCGCGCGTGGGTCGGCTTCGCTGCGGTGGAGGGGATCAATGGAAGTGCAGGCGCGAGCCGTACGCGTCTGAACGGCTGCGTAGACGACTCGCCGAGGGCCCTGGGTGGGAACCCTGGGCCCTCGACGCCTGTCAGAAGAGGCGGTTGTACGTGTTCCAGCCGCCGCCGATCTTTGTGCGGGTGGTGAAGGGGGTGGTGGTGTTGCCGGTGCCCTTATACAGCCAGAGCATGCCGGTGGTGTCGCGGGCGAGGAGGTCCATGAATCCGTCGCGGTTCGCGTCACCTGCGCCGGCGAGCTCGTTGTAGACGAACTGGCTGTCGTAGTACCAGAGGGTGCCGGAGGCATCGCGCCCCACGAGGTCACCGAAGTCCTGAGTGACGCGAGATGGTCTGATGTCGCTGCGGTAGTACGGCTCAGCTTGATCGGGGAAGGGCGGAGAGGGTGTTGTAGGTCTGCCAGCCGGGACCGGCCTGACTTCGTTTGGAGAAGGCGGCAGCGGCCTGGCCTGGACCGGGTTACCACCACAAGGTGCCGTACGTGTCGCGGCCCAGGAAGCTGCGGCGGGGGAGTGCGGGCTTTCCGAGGGTGGAGAAGGGTGCACTCGTCTGTTGGACGTCGGTGTACTGGGTGCCGAAGTCGTAGATGTCGTAGCGGGCGAACGCCTGGAGTCGCAGTGCGTACTGGTTCTGGGGGGTGCTCAGCTGGTAGCTGATGGTGTGATCGCCGGGCTCAAGTCGGCAGTGGAGGTTCGTCGTGCCGGAGAACAGAGTGGTGGAGTTGTAGGAGCAGGTCGCGCCTGTACGAGCACCTGCATGGGTGCTGAAGGGGATTTGGAGAGCCAGCCGCGCCGCAGCACGGACCAGATTCCTTCGACGCTGTTGAGGTCGGGTGCGTAGGGCGGCAGGTAGTAGAGGGTCAGCCAGTCCCGGGCTTCGGCGAACTCCCGCAGCCCGGCAGCCTTGTGGACGTTGAGGTTGTCGCGGACGAGCACGATCGGACCGCCGAGCTGCTGGTGGGCGGCGACTAGCAGGTCCAGGTAGTCGCGCCATGAGAAGCTCTTGCGGCCGTCGCGTCGCCCGTCGTCCCGGCGCGGCCGCTAGGTCAGCCGAGAGCGGTGGCCGGGCTTGTGGCGGGTCAGCGCCGCGATGGACACCCGTCTACGGGAACGGCCGCGGACCCGTACCACCGGGTCCGGCTGCGCTGCGACCATGTCTTCGCCTGCGGTGGCGCCATGGAGAACCTGGCTTCGTCCTCGAAGGCGAGCCAGGCTCCACGGGCCGCCGCGAGTTTTCCGCGCAGGGCCACACCCCTTGCCCCACCCGGCCACCGCCTCGTCGTCCCGCTCGATCGCACGTCGGGCTGGGACCTGGCGGGACCGCCGTTGCGCACCAGCAGCTTGCGCACACCCTGGATGGTGTAGGTCAGGTGGAAGCGCTGGACGATCACCGTCTTCATATGGCTCAGGGTCCATCGTTGGTCTTCCCAGCCGTGGGCGGGCCAGCCCCTGGGCCGGCTCCGGCTCCAGCTTGGCGAATTGCTCCTCGCTCAGCCTCGGCAGCGATGTTGTCCCTTGGGACCGCAGGGCACGCGGACCGCCCTCGTCCCACGTCCGCCGCAATCGCCGCACCGGGCGGACGATGACCCGCAGGTTCTTGGCGATCGCCGAGCTCGCCTCGCCCTGGGCGAACCACTCGGCCGCCTTGAGCCGTAACACCTCGCGGAACTAAACCTGTTCGGCCGTCGGCCTGCCCCTTGTGGATAGCGCATGCCCCGGTGATACCGCAGCGACGTCCAGCCGTAGGCCCCTACGACACCACGAGTTCAATCTCGCCAACAAGCCTGACTGCCCCACCGGAGCCGTGGAACCCAGCGCCCACCCGCTGCGACAGCCACGCCACCGGCATACCCGCGAAAGGCCCGCAACGCCGAAACGCCCGCCAGAGGAACCGACCGTCACGAAAGGTCGAGGTTAGCCGTGGAGTGGCTGGCGGAGCTGGCGACGGAGTCCGTACGAGAAGCCTTCCGGTAAAACAGATATTGCCTGGGAGTTTTTTATCCGTAGGCGGTCGAAGTGTGGAGATTTACTTCTTGCGTGCTTGTCGCCCTTTGCGGAATGGCGAAAGTGGCCGGGCGGTCGAGAGCGGTGTGGGATCTGCCCTCTTCGCTGGACCGTCAGTGCGGATGCGGGATGTCGCCGGCTGCGGCTGGATGCAGCATTTGCGCGACCGCGCTGAACAGTGCCTGGGTGAGCCCTGCTTGTGCTCATCTGTCCGACAGGGGCCACCTTTCCGTGTGTATCGCGCACTGCGTGCCGCGATGGTGGCCTACGCCAGAAAGCGATCGTTCTTGAGGGGAATTGTGTCCCACGGTCGATTCGTTCTGATTGAGTGTCAGATTCGTTGACGATCAAGCAAGATGATGGTGAGATTTGCTGCTTACATTTCGTTGCATGGACATTGACCTTTCCTTCACTTAAACGGAAAAGAGGTGTGGTATGGCGCGAAGATGGCGATCTGGTCGTATGGGCTTGAGGACCTTGTTGGCGACTGTCGTTGCTGCCGGTACGACGGCTGCTGTGTACACGGCGGTGACGGGACCCGGTGCAGAGGAACCCGACACCATGATGGTCGCGGCCAGCGTGGCGACCACGGGCATGGCCGAGGTTGTCGTGGACGACATCGACGGCGACAGGACCGATGACGTGGTGGCTGTCGAGCGGGCCACCGGCAAGCTGTGGATGTATGCGGGCACCGGCCGGGTCGAGATCGGTACCGGTGGCTGGAACGGCATGCACGACCTGGCGGCCGGTGACTTCAACGGCGACACCAAGGCGGACCTTGTCGGGGTGGAGCAAGCCACCGGAAAGCTCTGGCTGTACCCAAGCGTGGGCAAGGGGCTGGCATCCCGGGTCGAGATCGGTACCGGTGGCTGGAACGGCATGCACGACCTGACGGTCGGCGAGTTCAACGGCGACGGCAAGGCGGACGTCGTTGTCGTCGAGGAGGTCACCGGAAAGCTGTGGCTCTACCCGGGTACGGGCGCGGCGCTGAGTAGCCGGGTGGAGATCGGCAGCGGTGGTTGGAACAGCATGCACGACGTGGTCGCCATGGACCTCGGTGTCGACGGCAAGAGCGACGTCGTCGCGGCTGAGACGTCGACCGGCAAGCTCTGGTTGTACAAGGGCACCGGAACCGGCCTGGCGAGTCGGGTCGAGATCGGTAGTGGTGGTTGGAACAGCATGCGTGACCTGGCCGGCGGGGACTTCTTCGGGACGGAGGAGGACGATCTGGTGGGCGTTGAGGCGGCGAGCGGCAGGTTGTACGTCTACGCAGGAAAAGCGACGGGGTTGGAGGCGAGAAACCAGATCGGCACCGCCGATTGGTGACCGGTGTGGTGGCATTCCGGTTCTCGCGTCGCGTGGGAATGCGAATGGGTTGAACGTCCACCATGTGTGGCATGCCGTGATCAGAGTTTTGGGGTGGGGATGAGTGCGAGATGGAGACGGGGCATTGGCAGCGTACGTGGGAGGGGAAGACCCCTTGTCATAACAGGTGTTGCCGCCGCCATGATTCTGTCGGTTGTGCCAGCACTGGATAGCGTTGCTTCGACGGCGTCAGCCTCTGCGTCGACGGATATGTCGGAGCTTACGGAGGCGCAGCGAGCTTTGGTGGACGCCAAGGAGACGGGCGTCCGAGTCGAGGTGACCGGCGACCGGTCTGAGCGTACGACGGTCTACGCGAACCCCGACGGCTACAGCTTCACGCTGGAGGAGTCCGCCATACCCGTTCGCGTGGCCAAGCCCGGGGGCGGGTGGCAGGCTCCCGACGCGACGCTGGAGCGGAGGGCCGATGGGACGATCGGGCCCAAGGCGTCGGCTGTGGACATGGAATTCTCCGGCGGAGGGGGGAGCGATCCGCTGGTGAGGATCGAGGAGAGCGGTCATTTTCTCGCTCTCGGATGGTCCGAGACTCTCCCAGAGCCTGAGTTGGAGGGTTCGAACGCGGTCTACAGGGAGGTCATGGAGGGTGTCGACCTTCAAGTGACCGCCTCGACCGAAGGTTTCCGTCACCTCCTCGTCGTGAAGACTCCCGAGGCCGCGGCCAATCCGAAGCTCCAGCAGATCAGCTACTCCCTGAAGGCCGAGGGCCTGAAGCTCACCAAGGGGAAAGCCGGAAACCTTGCCGCGGTGGACGCGGACGGCAACCGTGTCTTCCGTGCACCGCCGGCCCAGATGTGGGACTCGGCAGGTGCCCCCGACGTCGCAGAGACCACCGAATCCCCGGCAAGCCGTACTGCGGCCGTCCTCGGACCCGAATCGCCGTCGCCGTCGGAGCCCGCCTCCGGCAGCGACATCAGCGAGCCGTCGAGCGGCGACACGGTGGCGACGATGGACGTGAAGGTCACGTCTGACTCGCTGACTGTCGTACCGGACGCGGACATGCTCCGCGCCACGGATGCCGGCCACTTCCCCCTGTACATCGACCCCACGGTGACCTGGGACGAGTCGGAGCGGACACTACTGCGTTCAGACGGCTACGAGTCCTACGCCTGGGGGAACGACAGCGACAATCTGGGCAAGGGCGTTGGCAAGTGCGGTCAGTGGGGCGTCTATTACTGCGGCCCCGGCTACGTGCAGCGGCTCTACTTCGAGTTCTCACCCGAAAAACTCAAAGGCAAGCACGTGCTGGACGCGACATTCCGGGTCACGGAGCCGTGGGCTTTCCAGTGCGACCCCCGCTGGGTGGACCTGGTCCGGACGGACAACATCTCCTCCGCCACCACATGGTCCTCGAAGCCCAAGGAACTCGACTGGATGGTCGACAGGTACGTGTCGGCAGGCCGGGGATCCCTCTGCGATCCGGACTCGCCCGACGCTCCCATCGAGTTCAACGACAACCCTGAAGAGCCCAACGAGAACCTCACCCCGACCGTGAGGAGTTTCGCTGCCGGTAGCATCTCCCGGCTCACCCTGGAGCTGAGAGCACAAGACGAGACGGACACCTCGGCCTGGAAGCGGTTCCGCAACGACGCCGTTCTCGCTGTGGACTTCGTCGGGCTTCCTGACAAGCCGACCGGTGTGGGAGTAGTGACGGGTTCGGGCACGGTCTGCGACAGGTCGGAGGCCGACCCGGCAGTGGTGTCCGATCCCACTCCGACACTCAACGCGGTCCCGCAGACGAAGGCCGGCGGTGAGCAGGAGGCACAGCTGCGGGTCTACTTCGACCTGGATCACAAGAACGCCGACGGAACCTGGACCGACACCACAGCAGGCAACGGGTCCGTGCGGCCTTCGACCGGCTATAACGCGGACGGGCAGCTCGCCACGCTGCCGTGGTCCACGCTCTCCGACGGAAAGCTGTACCGCTACCAGGCGTGGACCTACTCCTACTACAACGGCGGGGCGAGCTACCTCGTCGGCCCCACATCGGGCTGGTGCTACTTCAAGATCGACTCCTCTGCGCCCAAGGCACCGCAGATCCTGGTCCGCGGCCCGTACTCCCAGTGCCTCCCCAACAACTGCGCGGCGGCTGGTGGACCGGGGGTCAAGGCCTTCTTCCTTTTCTCGCCCGCTGCCGGTGACGACAACGTCACGGACTTCCAGTACCGGACCACTCAGTCGGCTTCCTGGACCAACGTGTGTCAGTCGGGCGCCCCCTGCCTCTTCACGGCCGGCTACACGCCTCCGAAGTCTGGCACCTACGACATCTACGTCCGTGCCAAGGACAGCCTCGGACGCTGGGGCGCGCAGAGCACACTCCAGTTCAAGGTGGACCAAGGCGGGGCCCCGGTGGGCCGCTGGCGCTTCGACGAGCCCAGTGGCGTGGCAATCGACACAGCGCTCGGCGGTGGCGGATCACGTCAGGACGCGACCCTGGCAGGTGGAGCAGTGCGTGATGATCGCGGACGGCTCGGGATGGTCACGCACGACGCCGAAGGGCAGCCGCTGGCGACGCCCAAGGACGACCGGGGGTTGTCGCTGAACGGCACGGGAGCGTACGCGGCGACCACCGCACCCGCTGTGAACACCGAACTGGCGTACACCGTCTCCGCGTGGGCGCGGCTCGACGGGAAAGCACAGGACGGCGCCGTCCTGTCTCAGGACGGCACGCGCTACAGCCCGTTCCTGCTCTGGTACGACAAGGAGGAGGACAGGTGGATGTTCGGCGTCAAGGAGAAGGACGAGGACACCGGAGCGGGGCACATCGGACTGGCAGGCAAGGACACGGCCACGCTCGGGGTGTGGACGCATCTCGCGGGCAGCTACGACCCCGACACGAAGGAAGTCCGCTTCTACGTCAACGGGAAGCTGCAGGGAACGAAGGTCGTGGCCGGCTCCTGGTCCGCCACCGGGTCGTTCAACGTGGGCCGTCACCTCTGGGCAGGTACACGCATCTCGCCGTTCAAGGGATCGGTCGACGAGGTGGCCGCGTGGCAGCGCTCGCTGACCGACGGCGAGGTCGCGGATGAGGCCCGGTCCCTGATCAACGAGAGCTACGCCGGCGCCGAGCTGGTGGCGAACTGGGCCGCCGATGCGGCGTCCGGGGCCACAGTCACGGACACGACCTCTGGTTACGGCAGGTCGCTCGCCCTTGCCGGCGGCGCGGCCGTCGTGGACGGCGAGATCGTTCTCGACGGTGTGGACGACTCCGCCACGACCGCGGGCCCTCTCGTGGACGACACCGGTTCCTTCACCACGACCACCCTGGTCGCCCTCGACGGCGCCGAGCTCGCTGCCAAGGATGTGGGCTACAAGGGCCAGGTGCTGGGCCAGCGGACGGCGGACGGATCGTCCTGGGGCTTCTGGTTCGAGCTCACCGACAAGGACGTCGTGGTGGACGAGGAGACGTACGAGGACCGCACCGTTCCGGTCGGCAAATGGCACTTCGGGCGCCTGAGCGCTGACGGCACGTTCTCCTCGGTCGTCTCCGACGAGGTGGCCGCGCTGGACGGGCTGGTCCGGCTGACCGGCGTCCACGACGCGCAGTCGGGCGAGATCAGCCTCTACCTGGGCCGCAACCAGAACGGTGCGGAACTGGCCTTCACCGCAGAGCTGGGATCGGGGGAGTTCGCCATCGGCAAGGGCTTCACCTCGGGAACCTGGAGCCACTACCTGCCCGCCCGCATCGCGGAGGTCCGCGTCTGGGCCGGCGCGATGGCGAGCTCCGAGCAGATCGACAACAGCGTGGGGGACTGACCCCGTAGGGGCGTGCGGGCGGCAGCAGCGCTGCTGCCGCCCGCATGGCGGCCGCATGCGGCCGCCGCGATGACTTTGTGACGTATCACTTCCGGAGGGGTAGGGGCGGAACAGATGGTGTTTGGCATAGGCAATACACGTAAGCGAGGTGGCGGGGGGCGCCGGAGCCTCAGACGGCTTCTCGTGCACTCGCTTGCTCTGGCACTCGTAGCGCCCGTGACCATGGTGCCGGTGGCGCAGGCTGCGGAGGGCAGTGGGGGGCTGGGGCGCCTGAAGCTGCCCGATCAGCGGGTGAGCAAGGTCAAGGCGGTCGACTCGCTGGGAGCCCAGAAGGCCCGGGAGAAGGTCGCCAAGGACCAGAAGAGCAACGCCGAGCAGGCCCGGCGGGCCCTTGCGGAGCAGACGGGAACCTGGCCCCGGCGGGGTGAGGCGACCGTCACGCTCGCCAGTGACAAGGCGGGCAGGGCGGAACCGGGTGGTGTCCCGGTGACCGTGGAGTCGAAGCCGGGGAACAGCACCGGTACGACGGCCTCCGAGGCCCGGGTCACGGTCCTGGATCAGGAGACGGCCGGCAAGGCCGGTATCACCGGCGTCCTGCTGACAGCGGAGGCGGACAGCGCCGGCCCGGCCGGCATCAGCGTCGACTACTCCGGCTTCGCCTCGAAGGTGGGCGGCGGCTGGGCCCAGCGCCTGCAGCTGGTGCAGTTGCCCGCCTGTGTGCTGACGACGCCCGAGAAGGCCGACTGCCGCAAGCAGACGCCGCTCAAGTCGACGAACGACGTTCGTGAGCAGTCCGTCTCGGCCCAGGTGACGCTGTCCGACAACGCGGACGGCTTCTCGACGCAACTCGCTTCCGGCACTTCAGGCGCGACGGTTCTGGCGGTCACGGCCGCCGCGGGTGCGGGCCAGTCACCGTCGGGCGGCGGCAACTACTCGGCGACCGAACTCTCGGAGTCCTCCTCCTGGCAGGCCGGCAGCAGCTCCGGGTCATTCAGCTGGACGTACGGCTTCACGCTGCCGCCCGCCGCCGCCGGTCCCGCGCCCTCGCTCGGCCTCTCGTACGACTCGGGCAGCATCGACGGCCGAACGGCGACGACGAACAACCAGGGAACCTCGGTCGGTGAGGGCTTCTCCCTCACCGAGTCCTACATCGAGCGCAGCTACGGCTCGTGCGACGACGACGGCCAGACGGACGTCTTTGACCTGTGCTGGAAGTACGACAACGCCCGACTGGTCCTCAACGGCAACGCCTCGCGCTTGGTGAAGGACACCGCCACGGGTACGTGGCGTCTGGAGAACGACGACGCCTCGACGGTGACCCGGTCGACCGGCGCGGAGAACACGGACAACGACGGCGAATACTGGACCGTTACCACGGGCAACGGCACCCGCTACGTCTTCGGTCGGGACAAGCTCGACGGCGCCACCACCCAGCGGACAAACTCCACTTGGACCGTCCCCGTCTTCGGCGACGACTCCGGTGAACCCGGCTATTCGGCAGGCAGCACGTTCGCGGCCCGGTCGCTGCAGCAGGCGTGGCGCTGGAACCTCGACTACGTCGAGGACGTCCACGGCAACGCCTCCACCTACTGGTACGCCAAGGAAGACAACTTCTACAAGAAGAACAAGGCGACCACCGCCGACGCCTCCTACATCCGCGGCGGCTACCTGAAGGAGATCACGTACGGTCTCCGGAAGGACGCGCTCTTCACGGACGACGCCGACGCCAAGGTGACCTTCGGGTACGACGAGCGCTGCACCGCCTCCGACTGCGGTTCACTGACGGAAGCGACCTCTGACAACTGGCCCGACGTCCCGTTCGACGCAATATGCACCGACGGCGACGACGAATGCCTGGCATCCTCGCCGTCCTTCTTCTCGCGCAAGCGCCTCACCGCGGTGAACAGTCTTTCCTGGTCCTCCGCGACCAGCGCCTTCCAGCCGGTCGACACCTGGGAACTGACCCAGAAGTACCTGGACGGCGGTGACATCGGGGACACCAGTGACCACGTCCTGACCCTGCAGTCGATCAAGCGGACCGGCAAGGCAGGCACCACCGCCATCGAGCTTGACCCGATCTCGTTCACATATCAGATGCGCCCGAACCGAGTAGACGCGACCGAGGACATCCTGCCCCTGACCCGGCCGCGCGTCTCGACCATCACCTCCGAGACCGGGGCGATCACCACCGTCACACTGTCCTCGCCTGAGTGCGTGCGCAGCGAGGTGATGGGCGCGGCAGAGGACACCAACACCCGTAGCTGCTACCCGCAGTACTGGAACATCAACGGTGCCGAGGACGCATCGGTGGACTGGTTCCACAAGTACCGTGTCCTGGCCGTCACCGTCTCCGACCCCGCGGGGCAGAACGAGGCCGTCGAGCACGCCTACGAATACGCCGGCGCGGCCTGGCACCACAGCGATGAACCGTTCACGCCGAAGGACGAGCGAACCTGGTCCGGCTGGCGCGGATATCGCCAGGTCACCGTCTACACCGGCGCACTCCAGACGACCCGCTCCAAGACAGTGTCCCTCTACATGCAGGGCATGGACGGCGACAAGAAGAAGGACGGCACTACCCGCAGCGTCAGCGTTGCGCCGCTCGCAACCCCGGCCCTCGGCCTCACGACGATCAACGACACCAACCAGTATGCCGGTCACCTCCGAGAACAGATCACCTACGACGGTGCCACCGCCATCAGCGCGGTATCCAATGAGCCGTGGTCGAGGGAGACTGCTCGTCAGAGCGACGTGCCTGACGCGGGCGATCACGTCGCGCGTTTCGTCCGTACCAAGGCGACTACGACCCACACGTACCTGACGGTTCCCCAGACCTGGCGGGCGCGAACGGTCAACACGACCTTCGACGACTACGGCATGCCTTCTGCTTCGGAGGACCACGGCGACGACGCCAAGACTGGCGACGAGGTCTGCAAGGTGACCTGGTACGCCCGTGATGCAGCCGCCGGACTGACTGCCTTCGCCTCGCGGACCCGCACGGTCGGCCGGGCATGCAGTGTGGCCGACAGCGGTCTCGACCTGCCGACGGATTCCACACGGCGCGGCGACGTGCTCTCCGACACTGCCATCGCCTACGACGGCGCCACCACCTGGTCGGCGACGATGAAGCCGACCAAGGGCCTGGCGACCTGGACCGGCCGCGCGCAGGGCTACGGCGCCGCCGGTGCGGTGACGTGGCAGAAGACGGCCACGACCACATATGACGTTCTCGGGCGCGCGCTCAGCGTGACCAATGCCGATGGCAAGACAAGCAGCACGGCCTACACCCCGGCCACGGCCGGCCCGCTGACCAAGACCATCGTCACCGACCCCAAGGGCTACAAGTCGGCCACTTTCCTGGACCCGCGGCGGGGGCAGGCCGAGCGTACCTTCGACGCGAACCAGAAGAAGACGGAGCTCGCCTACGACGCACTCGGTCGACTCACCGACGTGTGGCTGCCCAACCGGAACAGGGCCGGCGGCTACAGCCCGAACAGCACCTTCGCCTACAACTTGAGCAAGACCAAGCAGTCCTGGGTGTCGACCGCGACGCTGAAGAGGGACGGCACCACCTACAACACCACCTACGCGATCGTCGACTCTCTACTGCGGCCGCTGCAGTCCCAGTTGCCGACACCGCATGGCGGAAGGCTGCTGACCGATACTCGCTACGACTCCCGCGGTCTGGCGTACGAGACCTACGCCGACATCTTCGACAACACCACCACTCCGAACGGCTCCTACACGCGGGCCGAGTATGGAGAGGCTCCCACCCAGACCGAGGTGCGCTTCGACGGCGCGGGCCGGGCGACGACCAGCACGCTGTATGTGTTCGGCGTCAAGAAGTGGTCCACGTCCACCGGCTTCACCGGTGACTCCACCGCCACCACGGCACTTCAGGGGGGATCGGCGGCCCGAGTCATTACGGACGTGCGTGGGCAGACGGTCGAGAGCCGGGAGTACGCGGGGGCCGACCCCGCGGACGCGGGATTCGGCTCTGGTCTTGGTGCCTCGTACAGGTCCACGAAGTTTGCCTTTGCACTGGATGGCAGTCAGACATCGGTCACCGGACCTGACGGCTCCCAGTGGTCCTACGGGTACGACCTGTTCGGCCGCAAGACGAGCGCGAAGGACCCGGACAAGGGTGAGTCGAGCACCGGCTACAACGTGCTCGACGCGGTCATCAAGTCCACCGACCTGGGTGGCACGATCCTGACCGACTACGACGAGCTCGGCCGGCCCACCGGAACGTGGTCGGGGACGAAGACCGACGCCAACCAGCTCACCGCCTACACCTACGACACCCTGCTCAAGGGCCTGCCCACCTCCTCCACCCGCTATGTCGGAGGCAAGACGGGCCAGGCCTACACCAAGAGCGTCACTGCCTACGACACCCTCGACCGGGCAGTCGGAACCACGCTCCAGCTCCCCGCCAACGACCCGTTCGTCCAGGCAGGGACCCCCGCCACGCTGCAGTACTCCGCCTACTACAACATCGACGGAAGCCTGCAGAACACCGCAGAGCCGGCTCTGGGCGGCCTGCAGTCCGAGATCATCGGGTACGGGTACGACAACCTGGGCAACCTGACCTCGATAGGCGGGTCCACCGGATACCTCCTGGGCGTCGACTACTCCGCGCTCAGCCAGGCCCAACAGCTCATCCTCGGCAACGCCAACACCGAGGAGTACAAGAAGAGCTACGTCACCAACACCTTCGAGGAAGGCACCGGCCGCCTCACCCGCAGCAACGTCACGGACCAGACCCACCCGTACATGCTGCAGGACCTCAACTACACCTTCGACCAGGCCGGCAACATCATCTCGATCGCCGACCCGACCACCCTCGGCGGCACTTCGGCGGCCGAAACCCAGTGCTTCGCCTACGACGGTCACCGCCGTCTCGCCGAAGCCTGGACCCCCAGCTCCCAGAAGTGCAGCGACGCCCGGAGCGCCTCCAGCCTGTCGGGCCCGGCGCCCTACTGGACCAGCTACACCTACAAACCGTCCGGCCAGCGCGACACCGAGACCATCCACCAGGCCGGCGGCGACACCAAGACCACCTACTGCTACCAGGGAAACCAGCCGCACGCCCTCACAGGCACCAGCACCGCGGCCAACTGCACCACCCCGGCGCGCAGCTACACCTATGACGCCACTGGCAACACCACCAAGCGCCCTGGCAAGACCGGTACTCAGGACCTCATCTGGTCCCCGGAGGGCAAGCTCACCAAGCTCACCGAGTCCGGCAAGAGCACGGACTACCTGTACGACGCCGACGGCAACCTGCTGATCCGCGCCACCCAGGGCGGCGAGAGGATCCTGTACGCCGGAGCCACCGAAGTCCATCTCAGGGCCGACAGCACCGCCTGGGCGCAGCGCTACTACAGCTCCGGCAGCCTCAGCGTCGCCGTCCGCTCCAACGAGAGCGGCACCCAGAAACTCACGTATCTTGCCGGCGACCACCACGGCACCCAGAGCCTGGCCATCTCCGCTGACGCCACCCAGACGTTCAGCAAGCGCTACATGAGCCCCTTCGGCGCCGAACGCGGTATCCCAACGGGAACCGCCTGGCCCGACGACAAGGGCTTCCTAGGCAAGACCGACGACAAGACGACCGGTCTCACCCACATCGGTGCCCGCGAGTACGACCCGACGGTCGGCCAGTTCATCAGCGTCGACCCGCTGCTCAGCCTCGACCAGCCCGGTTCCCTCAACGGATACAGCTACGCCAACCAGAACCCCACCACCGCCAGCGACCCGACGGGCCTCGAAAGCTGCTTCCCGAATTACTGTGCGGGCGACAATGGGACCTACGGCGACTACAACCCGGAAGACGACCCGGCAGCCAGCGGCACATCGGACGAAGGGGACGGTACTGATCCGACCACTGGGTCGACCTCTGGCAATGGACAGCCTGTTGTTCACGGCATCGTCCTGCTGACAGAGGAGGAAATGCGAGCCATGCCGTTTGCGTGGCCCGGGGACACGTACGAGGAGCTTGCTCAAAAGTGGGCGAAGAGTAAGTGTTTCGGTACGGGTGGATGGCAGGGAAGCACGGAAGCGTTCTGCGATGCGGCCGACTCTGCGGGTCTCCTCGAAGTCGGCCCTGACCCTTGGGGCGTGAAGTACAACATCAATTGCATCACCGGCAAGGGAGACTGTACAGAAGCGCTGATATCGGACGTCATCACTCTGGTCACGTGGGGATGGGGACGCCTCATCGCCGGCGCTGGCGGGAAAGCGGTCGCAGGAGCCCCCGTTCGCGGCGGAGCTGGTGCCGCCGAGGAAAGCGCCCTGGTGAGGCTTCTCGAGGGAAGCGGTCCAACTAGAGGCGTGCTTGAAGTAAGCGACCGAGTGAAATCGGTCGGCGCGGTGAAGAATTTTACCGCGAAGGAGCCGAGAGATTTTGTCTTCGATCCGACCACTGGACGCTTCGCGACTGGCGCCAATCAAGGGGTTGGTGGTCACGATACCCTAGGGGACGCTATTGGTGCAGACAAGTCGACCATGGTGGGAGGACGGATACGCCGAGGATCTAACGGGGAGCTGGAGACCAATGAATGGTCCGGTCACTATGGAATGAACTGGAATGACTCAAATCGCAAGGCATTCCAGAGCTTCATGGATCAGTACGGAATACCCGTGAGTCACACTACGAGCATGCATTGGGGAGTAAGGTGACAGCCAAGTCTACGTTCCTAGCGAGGCGAGTGTCGTGACAGAAGGTGAGCTGGCTGCCGAGCTCTCATCCGTGCCTGGTAGGAACTGGGTTGTCTCCTCCTATCCAGATCAGGCTGGAACCGTTACGTGGCTTCCGCTGGTGTCGATCAGCAGGACTGGAATTTGGTTGGGTCTCGACAGGCAGGGGGTGTGGACGCTCGGCAGACTCGATGGTGCAGTCGAGCCATCGGCGGAACGTCTTCCCTCATCATGGGTGACGATTCTGGACGAAGACGAGTCGTCATTTCGATCAAGACTGACGTCTGCGGCCGAGCTGAGGCGGCTCTCGCCAGAGAATCTTCAGAACCTGGTTCCCATTGAAGGCGTCCTGGCGATGGCAATTGAAAGCAGAAGTGCTCACTGGGTCGAGCGAGCAGTGCATTGGATGTCTGCGAGGGCTCTCTCGCAGGACCAACTCGCGCTACTTCAAGAAGTTTCCACAGCCAAGTGGGCGAATCAACGGACTCGGCATATCGCCAGACGTCTGGTGAAACTCTCTAACCTCGACCCGTCAGCGGGTTTCGGTGGCTGACCCAGGGGCTATCGAAAAATAACTCCTCGGTTCTGGCGCAGGGCTGATTCAAGGTCCTGATGATCATGTGGGTATGCAGGTCGGGCCGGTGCGACGGGGTCCGGGTGGGCCGTGTCGAATGCAACGAAGCTCCGGTTGTCCGGGGTGACCTTCCCAAGTCGCCCTGAACCACCGGAGCTTCGAGGTGAACCGGTCCGACCTTCCTGCCGATGTTCTGCTGGCCTGTGATCAGTCGACTCGTGGTTTTGTGTGCGCTCGTGGCTCAAGTTTGGCAGCATCTGCTGCCCAGCTGCCGGTCGCATTCGGTGACAGGTGGTGTGCCTGGGGCGTTCAGCCCGTTGGCAGGCCACCACCGGCGGACGCCCCGGCTTTGAATGTGGATGCTGGGCAAGGCCGGGAACGGTGACGTCGGAGGTCCCCGGTGACTCCACCCCGATGGTGGTCCCCCCCCGTGACGATCGGCGGCACGACGCGGAATAGCGGAACCTGGATCCTCAACAGGCTTTGCACGCTCTTCCTCGCCCCGCCCGCCGAGGAGACAGGCGACACGGAGGGCGAGCCGGACGAGTGACTCGGCCGCGGGAGAGTCCTCACCGTCGCGACTACGTGGCGTAACCACGAGCAGCGGGCGAACCTGTGCCAGTCCGGGCAGTGGCTCCAGGGGCATCGGCAGACAGAGCCGTCTCCAACTTCACGGGTGTGGGGCGAGCGCGCAGCCCCAAGGGGGCGGTGCAGCGAACGCTGCACGGTCCTCGATCGAGCGGGATCGAAGGGGGACACAGCCGGATGGAGTCGGATGGGTATGTCCGGCATTTTGGCATCGTCGCAGGTGAGGCGCGTCACTGATTTGGGTTCGAGTCCCACCCGCCCCACCGCAGCCCGTGACCGCAGGAAGGTTTCACCTGCGGTCGCGGGCTTCTTGGTTCCCAGGGTGCGCCGCCCTCGACGGCACCTTCGCCACGACACGCCGACGTCACCCGGATGCCTCGCGCACTGCGACACGGGACCCCTGTGCGCAGGGGTGGGGGACCCCAGGGGGTGGGGCTCGGGGCCGGGGGCTGCGGTGGGGTCGTGGGTAGGGGGCGGGTAAGGGCGGTTAAGGGTGGGGCGGCGGGGTCGGCGTGCGTACCGTCGTTCGTACCGGGGCGATCGAACGGCTCACAGCGCGGTGAGGACCGGCCCCGAGTTCCCGCACCACCCACCTCGGCACCCGAAGTCGCCGGCGGACGCATGCGTACGCCGTGGCCGCCGCGCGTGCCGAGCTCATCCAAGGGGGAACCATGGATGCTCTGGCCGAGGCCCTGCTCGCCGGGGCCGGACCGGACGAGCTGGAACGGCACGCGTTACCCGCGGAGTACCTGGCCGCGCACCTGCGCGACTCGGACGTGGACATGTTCGCCGGCATCGAGGACCGGGACGTCCGGAAGTCGCTGCAGGTAGGGCCGGTGCCCATGCCGGAACTCGCCCCGGACGAGGTCGTCGTCGCGGTCATGGCGAGTTCGGTGAACTACAACACCGTCTGGTCGGCCACGTTCGAGCCGAAGCCCACCTTCGACTTCCTCCGGCGGTACGGCCGCCAGCGCGGCGACGCGGCCCGGCACGACCTGCCGCACCACGTGCTCGGCTCGGACGCCGCCGGGGTCGTCGTCCGGGTCGGCGCCGGGGTCCGGCGCTGGAAGGCCGGAGACCATGTGGTCGTCAGCTGCGTCCAGGTCGACTCCGAGGAGCCCGCCACCCACGCCGACGCGATGCTCGGCGCCGAGCAGCGCATCTGGGGCTACGAGACGAACTTCGGCGGCCTCGCCCACTACAGCGTCGTCCGCGCCAGTCAGCTGCTGCCCAAGCCAGGCCACCTGACCTGGGAGGAGGCCGCCGGCGTCATGCTGACCGCGGCGACCTCCTACCGGATGCTCGTCGGCGACAACGGCGCCCGCGTCAAGCAGGGCGACATCGTGCTGATCTGGGGCGCGACCGGCGGGCTCGGCGCCTTCGCCGTCCAGATGGTGAAGAACGCGGGCGGCATCCCCGTCGGCGTCGTCGGCTCCCCGCGCAAGGCCGAGCTCCTGCGCCGGCTCGGCTGCGACGTGGTCATCGACCGCTCGGAGATCGGCCTCGGCGGAGACTCCGCCCCCGGCCCGGAACGGACCATCGAGTTCGGCAAGGCGCTCGGCCGCGAGATCCGGCGCCAGGTCGGCGAGGACCCGCACATCGTCTTCGACTACATCGGCCGGGCGACCTTCGGCATCTCCGTCTTCGTCGTCCGCCGCGGCGGCACCGTCGTCACCTGCGGCTCCAGCACCGGCTACGACCACCACTACGACAACCGCTACCTGTGGATGAACCTGAAGCGCATCGTCGGCAGCCACGCCGCGAACCTCCAGGAGCAGGCCGAGTGCAACCGGCTCTTCCAGCTCGGGCACCTCTCCCCGATCCTCTCGGAGGTCTACCCGCTCGCCGAGGTCGGCGAGGCCGCCCGCCTCGTCCAGGAGAACCGCCACACCGGCAAGGTCGGCGTGCTCTGCCTGGCACCCGAGGAGGGCCTCGGCGTCACCGACCCCGCACTCCGCGCCCGCCTCGGCGACGAGCGGATCAACCCGCTGCGCAGCACGTCGAGGGCGGCGGTCTGACATGACGGAACGGCATATCGGGATCCTCGCCACGGGCTCCTACCTGCCCAAGCGCGAGGTCGACAACGAGGAGATCGCCGCCCGCGTCGGGGTCACCCCCGAGTGGATCGAGCAGAAGACCCAGATCCGCTCGCGGCGCTACGCCGCCCCCTACGAGGCCACCTCCGACCTGGCCGTACGCGCCGCCGAGAACGCCCTCGAACAGGCCGGACTGACCGCGGACCTCATCGACCATCTCATCGTCTCCACCTCCACCGGCGACTTCCCCCAGCCCCCGACCTCCTACCTCGTCCAGACGGCCCTCGGTGCGGTCAACGCCGCCTGCTTCGACGTCAACGTCGTCTGCAGCGGCTTCGTCTACGCCCTCGAACTGGCCCGCTGCCTCGTCATGGCCGCACCCGACAGCCGGGTCCTGGTCATCGGCGCCGACCTCTACTCCCGCATCCTCGACTTCGACGACCGCCGCACCGCCGTCCTCTTCGCCGACGGCGCGGGCGCCGCCGTCGTCGGGGCCGTACCCGCCCCGTACGGGATCCTCGGCATCGACCTCGCCAGCCGCGGCGACGCCCACGGACTGATCCGGGTCGAGGCGGGCGGCAGCCGCAACCCGGCCTCGGAGACCACCGTGGCCGACGGCGGCCACTACTTCCGCATGGACGGCCGAGGCGTACGGGACTTCGTCGCCGAGCACGTCCCGCCCGCGCTCGCCGGCCTCGCCCGGCGCACCGGCGTGGACCTCGCACAGGTCGACCACTTCGTGCCCCACCAGGCCAACGGCGTCCTGCTGAACGACGTCGTGGAGCGCGCCGGCCTGCGCCGCGCCATGACCCACCGCACGCTGCGGACGTACGGAAACGTGGGCAGCGCGTCGGTTCCCGTCGCTCTCGACGACGCCCACCGCAGCGGCGCGCTGTCCCCGGGGCAGCTGGTGCTGCTCGCCGGATTCGGCGGCGGCATGTCGATCGGAGCGGCGCTTCTCACCTGGGGGACCGGAGCATGACCGAAACCGTGACGGATGCGACCACGACGACCACGACCACGGGTGCCGCCTCCGCCATCCGGCGTGTCGGCGTCGTCGGCAGCGGCATCATGGGCAGCGGTGTCGCCGAGCTCTGCGCCCGGGCCGGCCTGGACGTCGTCGTCCAGGTGTCCTCCGCCGGCTCCCTCGTCACCGGACCGCAGCGGCTGACCCGGTCCCTCGACCGGGGCGTCGCCAAGGGGAAGCTGACGGAACAGGAACGCGAAGCGACCCTGGGCCGGGTCTCGTTCACCCGCGACCTCGACGAACTCGCCGACCGGCAGCTCGTGATCGAGGCCGTAAAGGAGGACGAGCGGCTGAAACTGGAACTCTTCGCCACCCTCGACAAGATCGTCACGGACCCGGACGCGATCCTCGCCTCCAACACCTCCTCACTGTCGATCGTGCGGCTCGCCGGCGCCACCGACCGGCCCGGACACGTCCTCGGCCTGCACTTCTTCAACCCCGCGCAGGTCCTGCCGCTGGTCGAGGTCGTCGACTCGGTGCTCACCGAGCCGCGGGTCAGCGACCGGGCCCTGGCGTTCGTGCGGGACGTCCTCGGCAAGAAGCCCATCAAGTCCCCCGACCGGGCCGGCTTCGTCGTGAACGCCCTGCTCTTCCCGTACCTCCTGTCGGCCGTCCGGATGCTCGACTCCGGCCTCGCGACGGCCGAGGTCATCGACGACGGCATGGTCCACGGCTGCTCGCACCCCATGGGGCCGCTCCGGCTGGCCGACCTCATCGGCCTGGACACCACCGTCTCCATCGCGCAGGCCATGTACGAGGAGTTCAAGGAGCCGCTCTACGCGCCTCCGCCGCTGCTCCTGCGCATGGTCGACGGCGGCCTGCTGGGCAAGAAGTCCGGCCGCGGGTTCTACGCGTACGGCTGACAGCCCCCGTCGCCGTCTCATCTCGTTCGCTTGTCTCCGAACTCCCTCCCTCCCCGCACCCCTTCAGCACACCTCGCCGCGCCCTTCAGCGTGCCCGCGCGACCACGGAAAGGACGAGCACACCATGGACACTGCAGTGCCCGAGGAGCCCATCGCCGTCGTCGGGATGGCCTGCCGCTTCCCCGGAGCCGCGGGGCCGGAGGCGTACTGGCGGCTGCTCACCGCCGGGGAGAGCGCGGTGTCCGACCGGTCGCCCGGCTCCCGTCCCGGCCTCCCGGCCGGGGCGGTGCGCCGTCCGGCCGGATTCGTCGACGGCGTCGACGGGTTCGACCCCGAGTTCTTCGGCATCACCCCCCGGGAAGCGGCGGCCATCGACCCGCAGCAGCGCCTCATGCTCGAACTCGCCTGGGAGGCACTGGAGAACGCCGGAATCGTCCCGGGCACGCTGCGGGGCGCGCGGGCCGGGGTCTTCGTCGGCGCGATCTGGGACGACTACGCGAAACTCGCCCACGAGCAGGGCGCCGACGCCGTCAGCCACCACACCATCACCGGCGTCAGCCGGGGCATCATCGCCAACCGCGTCTCCTACGTCCTCGGCCTGCGCGGCCCCAGCCTCGTCGTCGACACGGCCCAGTCCTCGTCCCTCGTCGCCGTCCAGCTCGCCTGCGAGAGCCTGCGCAAGGGCGACTCGGAGGTGGCCCTCGCGGGCGGCGTGAGCCTGAACCTCCTGCCCGAGGGCTTCACCGTGGCCGAACGGTTCGGCGCGCTGTCGCCCGACGGCCGCACGTACACCTTCGACGAGCGCGCCAACGGATACGTACGGGGTGAGGGCGGCGGCGTCGTCGTCCTCAAGACCCTGAGCCGGGCCCGCGCGGACGGCGACACCGTGCACGGCCTCGTCCTCGGCGGCGCCGTCAACAACGACGGTGGCGGCGGCAACCTCACCGCCCCGAACGGAGCCGCCCAGGAGGAAGTGCTGCGCCGCGCCTACGAGCGGGCCGGCGCCGACCCCGCGGCCGTCCGCTTCGTCGAGCTGCACGGCACCGGCACCCCCCTCGGCGACCCCATCGAGGCGGCCGCCGTCGGCGCCGTCCTCGGCCACGGCAGCGGCCGGGCCGCGCGCACCCCGCTGCTCGTCGGCTCCGTCAAGCCCAACATCGGTCACCTGGAGGGCGCCGCGGGCATCGCGGGCCTCATCAAGGCCGTCCTCTCCCTGCGCGAGCGCACCCTCCCCGCGAGCCTCGGCTTCCGCTCCGCGAACCCCGCCATCCCCCTCGACGACCTCCGGCTGCGGGTCAACGACCGCCTCAGCCCGCTGGAGAGCGCGGAGGGCGCGGAGAGCGACGGGCGGATCCTGGCCGGTGTCTCCTCCTTCGGGATGGGCGGCACCAACTGCCACCTCGTCCTCGCCGACCCGGGGACGGTCGCCGCACAGCAGAAGCGGCAGGAACCGTTCGAGACCAGCTCCTCGCCCGTCCCGCTCGCCGTCTCCGGCCGCACCCCCGACGCACTGCGGGCCCAGGCCGACGCCCTGCGCGCCCACATGGAGAGCCACCCCGGGCAGCGGCTCGACGACCTCGCGCACGCGCTCGCCGTCACCCGCACCCCCTTCGAGCACCGCGCCCTGATCCTCGCCGAAGGCCCCGACGCGGCGTGGACCGCGCTCGCCGGGCTCGCCGCCGGGACCACCCCCGCCACCGCCACGACGGGCACCGTCCGCCCCGGCGGACTCGCCTTCCTCTTCACCGGCCAGGGCAGCCAGCGCACCGGCATGGGCCGGGAGCTGTACGAGACGTATCCGGTGTTCGCCACCGCACTGGACGAGGCCTGCGCCGCGCTCGACGCACACCTCGCACACCTCGACCGCCCGCTGCGCGAGGTGATGTTCGGGACCGGGTCCGACGAGGACACGAGGACGGGCACGGGTAGCGAGGCCGGTGCTGCCGAGAGCGGCCCGCTGCACCGGACCGCGTACACCCAGCCCGCCCTCTTCGCGTACGAGACCGCGCTCTTCCGCCTGCTGACCGACTGGGGTCTCGCCCCCGACGTCGTCGTCGGCCACTCCGTCGGCGAGATCGCCGCCGCCCACTGCGCCGGTGTCCTCTCCCTCCGGGACGCCGCCGCCCTCGTCGCCGCGCGCGGCCGGCTCATGCAGGATCTGCCGGCCGGCGGAGCCATGGTCTCCGTCCAGGCCTCCGAGGAGGAGGTACTGCCCACCCTCGCCGGACGGGAGGACCTGGTCTCCGTCGCCGCCCTCAACGGCCCCCTGTCCACCGTGCTCGCCGGCGACGAGGACACCGTGCTCGAACTCGCCGAACTGTGGCGCGCCCGCGGCCGCAAGGCCACCCGCCTGCGGGTCAGCCACGCGTTCCACTCGCCCCGCATGGACCCGATGCTCGACGCCTTCCGGGAGGTGGCGGCCGGTCTCGACTACCGGGCGCCCCGCATCGACGTGGTGTCCAACCTGACCGGCCGTACCGTCGCCGCCGAGGCCGCAGCCGCGGACTCCGTCGCCTCGCCCGAGTACTGGGTGCGGCACGCCCGTGAGGCCGTCCGCTTCCACGACGGCATGCGCGCGCTCGCGGAGCGCGGCACCCGTCTCTTCCTGGAGATCGGTCCCGACGCGGTGCTCGCCGCGATGGGCCGCGACTGCCTGCCGGACCAGGACGGGGCCGTGTTCGCCGCGACCGCCCGGCGCGGCAGGCCCGAGGTGCCCGCGCTGCTCGGCGCCCTCGCCGCCGTCCACACCAACGGGGCCACCGTGGCATGGGAGCGGACCGTCGCCGACCGGGGGCAGCGCCGCCGGGTGCCCCTGCCGACGTACGCCTTCCAGCGCCGTTCCTACTGGCTGCCGAGGGCCGCGGGCGGGAGGACGGGGACGCTTCTCGCGGGCGGTGCCTGGACGCCCCTGGACCTCGCTCCGGTGGAGGAGCCGACCGGTCTTTGGGCCGTCGCGGGCCAGGACGACTTCGGCCTGGCCACCGCCCTCACCACCGGCACCGGAGGCGTGACCGTCCACCCGGACATGACCACCCTCGCGTCCGCGTCCTGCGGCGGAGCGCCCGAGGTGATCCTCGTGTCGTGCCCCGCACCGGCCATCGCCGGGCCGCTCCTCGACGAGGTGCGCGGCTGCCTGGCGGACGACCGCCTCGCCGGAGCCCGCCTGGTGTGCGTCACCCGGGGCGCGGTCTCCACCGGCGTCGCGGACAAAGCGCCGGAACCGGCCGATGACGGCACCCTGTGGGAGCGGCTCCGCGCCCTGGGGGCCGAACACCCGGGCCGGGTCGCCCTGTTGGACCTGGGCGGCGCGCGGGAGTCGCTGCGGGCGCTGCCCGCCGCCATCGCCTCGGGCGAGCCGGAGACCGCCCTGCGCGACGGGACCGTGCTGGTGCCGAGCACCGGGCGCGCGGTGACGACCCCGACCGCGAAGCCGCAGGACTCGTCCGCCGCGACGTCCGCCGCAGGGCTCGCGGGACGCGTCGCGGGAATGCCCCGGGAGACCGCCGAGCAGCTCGTCGACGAGGCCGTCCGTACCGACGTCGCCGCCGTGATGGGGTACTCATCGGCGGACGCCGTCGACACCGTACGCACCTTCAAGGAGCTCGGGTTCGACTCCCTCACCGCCGTGGAACTCCGCGACCGGCTGAACACGACCACCGGTGTCCGCCTCCCCGCCACCCTGATCTTCGACCACCCCACGACCGACGCCGTCGTCCGCCACGTGTGCGACGAACTCCTCGGTGCGGATGAGGAGTTCGCCGTCGGCCGCGCCGCTTCCGGCCCGTCCGCCCAGGAGGACGACCCGATCGTCGTCGTGGGGATGGGGTGCCGGTATCCGGGTGGGGTGGCGTCGCCCGAGGATCTGTGGGGGTTGGTGGAGTCGGGGCGGGACGCGGTTTCCGGTTTTCCGGTGGATCGTGGGTGGGATCTGGAGGAGTTGTACGACCCGGGGGCGGAGCGGCCGGGTACTTCGTACACGCGTGAGGGTGGCTTCCTGCATGAGGCTGCCGAGTTCGATGCGGAGTTCTTCGGTATCTCGCCGCGTGAGGCGTTGGCGATGGATCCGCAGCAGCGGTTGTTCCTGGAGGTGTCGTGGGAGGCGTTGGAGCGGGCCGGGATCGACCCGGCCGTGCTCAGGGGCAGCGCCACCGGCGTCTACGCGGGGACGTTCGGCTTCCGCGACCAGGGCGACGGCGGACAGGGCGGCGCCGAGGGACAGCGGATGACCGGCAGCGCGGCGAGCGTCCTCTCCGGCCGAGTGGCCTACTCGTTCGGCCTTGAGGGTCCTGCGGTGACGGTGGACACGGCCTGTTCGTCGTCGCTCGTCTCGTTGCACATGGCGGTGCAGGGCCTGCGTCAGGGCGACTGCTCGATGGCGTTGGTCGGTGGCGTGACGGTGATGTCGTCACCGGGGACGTTCGTGGAGTTCAGCCGGCAGAAGGGGTTGTCGGCGGACGGTCGGTGCAAGGCGTTCGCGGCGTCCGCGGACGGCACGGGCTGGGCCGAGGGCGTGGGCGTGCTGGTCGTGGAGCGGTTGTCGGATGCCGTACGGAACGGGCGGCGGGTTCTGGCGGTCGTGCGGGGTACGGCCGTGAACCAGGACGGCGCCTCGAACGGGTTGACGGCGCCGAACGGGCCTTCGCAGCAGCGGGTGATCCGGCGGGCGTTGGCCGAGGCGGGGCTCGCGGCGCGGGACGTGGACGCGGTGGAGGCGCACGGGACCGGGACGCGTCTCGGCGATCCGATCGAGGCGCAGGCGCTGCTCGCCACCTATGGGCAGGACCGGGCGGCCGGTGAGCCGCTGTGGCTCGGGTCGTTGAAGTCCAACATCGGGCATGCGCAGGCCGCTGCCGGAGTCGGTGGTGTGATCAAGATGGTGATGGCGATGCGGCACGGTGTGCTGCCGCGGACGCTGCACGTGGATGAGCCGACTCCGTTCGTCGACTGGGAGGCGGGTGCGGTCGAACTCCTTACCGAGCAGCGCGACTGGCCCGAGACCGGGCGGCCCCGCCGCTCGTCGGTCTCCTCGTTCGGGATCAGCGGGACCAACGCGCACGTGGTCCTCGAACAGGCGCCCGTCGAAGCCACGGACGCGGTGCCGGTGGCAGAAAGTACGCCGCCCCGGCCCTTCCCGCTCGTCCTCTCCGCCACCTCGCCGCAGGCGCTCGCGGAGCAGGCCGTGCGGCTCCGTACCCATCTCGACACCCTGGACGAGGTGGGCCTGTCGGCCCTCGGACGCTCCCTCGCCCTCGGGCGGACCGCCTTCGCCCAGCGTGCGGCCGTCCTCGCCGAGAGCCCCGAGGACCTCCGGGAAGGACTGGACGCGCTCGCGGCCGACGGCCCGTCCGCGCGGCTCGTCACCGGCGCGCCGGTGAGCGGCCGGACGGCCTTCCTCTTCACCGGACAGGGCGCCCAGCGGGCCGGCATGGGGCGGGGACTGTACGACACCCACCCGGTGTTCGCCGCCGCCTTCGACGCGGTGTGCGAACAGCTCGACCGGCACGTCGGCCGCTCGGTGCGCGACGTCGTCTTCGCGGGCCCCGAGGACTGGGAGGAGGGCCTGCTCGACCAGACGCTGTTCACACAGACGGGCCTGTTCGCCCTGGAGGTGGCCCTGTTCCGGCTCGTCGAGAGCCTGGGCCTCACCCCCGACTACGTGGCCGGCCACTCGATCGGTGAGCTGGCGGCCGCCCATGTGTCGGGTGTGCTGTCGCTCGCGGACGCGGCGGCGTTGGTGGCGGCGCGGGGCAGGCTGATGCAGGCGCTGCCGCAGACCGGTGCGATGGTGTCGGTCCTGGCGGCCGAGGCGGACGTGGCACCGCTGTTGGTGGGGCGTGAGCACGAGGTGGCCGTCGCCGCGGTCAACGGGCCCGGGTCCGTGGTGATCTCCGGTGACACGGAGGCCGTGCTCGGCATCGCGAAGGACCTGGGCACCCGGGGCGTGAAGACCCGGCGTCTGACGGTCAGCCACGCCTTCCACTCGCCCCACATGGACCCGATGCTCGACGACTTCCGTGCCGTGGCCGAGGGCCTGACCTACGCGGCCCCGGTCATCCCCCTCGTGTCCGACGTGACCGGTGAGGTGATCCCCGCCGAGCAGGTGGGCACGCCCGACTACTGGGTCCGGCACGTACGCGAGGCCGTCCGCTTCGCCGACACCGTGCGCACCCTGCGCGACGCGGGCGTCACGACCTTCGTCGAACTCGGTCCCGACGGCGTCCTGTCGGCCCTCGGCCGGGACTGCCTGCCGGACGGGGACGAGGAGACCGAGTTCGTGCCGCTGCTCCGCAAGGACCGCGACGACGGCCCCGCCCTCGCGCACGGCCTCGCCCGGCTGTGGGTGCGCGACGCCGCACCGGCCTGGGACGCCGGGCTCGGCGGCGGCTCCGGCACCCACCCGGGCGACCTGCCCACGTACGCCTTCCAGCGCAGGCGGTACTGGGCCATGCCCGTCCGTCCTGCCGGAGACCTCGGCGAGTCCGGTCTCGCACCGGCCGCACACCCCCTGCTCGGCGCGGTGCTCACCCGGGCCGACGCCGACGAGACGCTCTTCACCGGACGGCTCTCGCTGAAGACCCATCCCTGGCTCGCCGACCACGCGGTGCTCGGCCGGGTGCTGCTGCCGGGCACGGCCTTCGTGGAGCTGGCCGTACGGGCCGGCAGCGAGACGGGCGCAGGACACCTGGAGGAACTCGCCCTGGAGGCGCCCCTGGTGCTGCCCGAGCGCGGAGCCGTCCGCCTCCAGGTGGCCGTCGGCGCCCCCGACGCGACCGGACACCGCTCCGTGACCCTCCACTCCCGCCCCGACAGCGACGACTTCGAGGAGCCGTGGACCCGGCACGCCGACGGCACCCTCGCGCCCGAGCCGACGGCCCCCGGCTTCGACCTGGCGGTCTGGCCGCCGAGGGACGCCCGGCCGGTCGAGCTCACCGGACGCTACGAGGACCTCGCCGCACAGGGCTTCGCCTACGGCCCGGCCTTCCAGGGCCTGCGGTCCGTCTGGCGCCGGGGCACCGAGGTCTTCGCCGAACTCGCCCTGCCCGAAGGGCAGAAGGAGCAGGCGGCCGGCTTCGGCCTGCACCCCGCCCTGCTGGACTCGGCGCTGCACGCCATCGAGCTGGGTGTGCTGCCGGGCACCGGTGAGCCGCGGCTGCCCTTCGTGTGGAGCGGAGTCTCGCTGTACGCCACCGGCGCCGCCGCCGCCCGGGTCCGACTGGCCCCCGCCGGGGCGGGCTCGGTGACCATCGAACTCGCCGACGCGACGGGCGCCCCGGTCGCCGCGGTCGCGTCGCTCGCGGTACGGGCCGTCTCCGCCGACCAGCTCGCCGCGGCGGGCGGGCGCGCTCACGAGGCGCTGTTCCTGCCCGCCTGGACGGCGGCCGCGAGCGGCGACGGGACGTGGCGCGAGCCGTGGACGGTGCTCGGCGACGAGGCCCTGCTCGCGCTGCCCGCGGCCGAACGGTTCGCCGACGTGGCCGCCCTCCGTGACGCCGTCGCCGCCGGCAGGACCGCGCCCGCCGTGGCCGTGCTGCCGCTGACCGGCCCGGCCGGGGCGGGCACCGACGCCGGCGCCGTACGCGACGCCGTGGATGGTGCCCTGTCCGCCGTACGGAGCTGGCTGGCCGACGAGCGGCTCGCCGAGTCCCGGCTGGCCGTGGTCACCCGCCGCGCGGTCGCCGCCGCGCCCGACGAGGACGTGCGCGACCTGCCGAACGCGGCCGTGTGGGGCCTGCTGCGGGCGGCGCAGACCGAGCACCCCGACCGGCTGGTCCTCGTCGACCTCGACCTGGATCTCGACGAGGACGGCGCGTCCGTCGCCGAGGCGCTCGGCACGGCGCTGTCCACGGACGAACCGCAGGTTGCGGTCCGCTCGGGCGTCCCCCGCGTGCCGCGACTCGAACGCGCCGTGGTCCCCGACGGCGACCAAGGCCCGTGGGACCCGGACGGCACGGTGCTCGTCACCGGCGGCACCGGAGCGCTCGGGGCCCTCCTCGCCCGGCACCTCGTCGAACGGCACGGCGCACGGAGCCTGCTCCTCGTCGGCCGTCGGGGGCTCGCGGCCGACGGCGCCGCCGCACTGCGCGACGACCTGACGGCGCGGGGGGCGGAGGTGACCGTCGCGGCCTGCGACGTCGCCGACCGGGAGGCCCTGGCGGCGCTGCTCGCCGGGATCCCATCCGGGCGCCCCCTGCGGGCGGTGGTGCACGCGGCCGGTGTCCTCGACGACGGCGTCCTGGAGTCGCTGACGCCCGAGCGCATGGAGCGTGTGCTCCGGCCCAAGGCGGAGGCCGCGTGGAACCTGCACGAGGCCACGCGAGACGCGCGGCTGACCGCCTTCGTCCTCTACTCCTCCATCCAGGGCCTCCTCGGCGGCGCGGGACAGGCGAACTACGCGGCGGCCAACACCTACCTGGACGCCCTGGCCCAGCACCGCCGCTCCCAGGGGCTTCCCGCCACCGCGCTCGCCTGGGGCCCCTGGGCCGACGGCGGCATGGCGGCCGGCCTCTCGGCCGCCGACCGCGACCGGTTCGCCCGCACGGGCATGGCCGCGATCGGCGCCGAGCAGGGCATGGAGCTCCTCGACGCGGCCCTGCGGCTCGACGCGCCCGCGGCCGTACCGCTGCCGATCGACCCGGCCGCGCTGCGCGCGCTCGGCGCCGGGATCCCGCCCCTGCTCAGCGGACTCGTCCGGCCCACGGCGGCCCGCAGGGCGGCCGCGTCCGGCGGCCAGGCCGCAGGTCCTGCCGCGGGGCCCACGCTCGCCGAGCGCCTGGCGGGCCGCACCGAGGACGAGCGACGGCAGATGCTCCTGGACCTCGTCCGAACCGAGGTCGCCGGAACCCTTGCCTACGGCGGGGCCGACTCCGTCGACGTGAAGCGGGGCTTCAAGGAGCTGGGCCTCGACTCGCTGACCGCAGTCGAACTGCGCAACCGGCTCGGCAGGACGACCGGTCTTCGGCTGTCCGCGACGCTCGTCTTCGACTACCCGACGCCCGAGGCCGTCGCCGACCATCTCGTGACGGCGCTGGCACCCGAACCGGCCACGGCGCCCGCCGACGCGCCCGACGAGAACGAGGTCCGCCGCCTGCTCGCGGCCCTCCCGGTCGACCGCCTGCGCCAGGCCGGCCTGCTCGACGGCCTGCTCAGGCTCGCCCACGAGACCGCCGCCGGAACCGGCACCGAGGCCACTGCGGCCGGCCCCCAAGACAGCGCCGACATCGACGACATGGACGTCGACGCCCTCATCCGCATGGCCCGCGCGGGCTCCGAAGTCTGACACGTTCCGAACGGGAGAGAATCATGACGAACACGGCGCCCGACGAACTCGTCGCAGCCCTCCGCGACTCGCTCAAGGAGAACGCAAGGCTCCGCCTGCAGAACCGGCAGATCACCGACGCGGCCCAGGAACCCATCGCCATCGTGGGGATGGGGTGCCGGTATCCGGGTGGGGTGGCGTCGCCCGAGGATCTGTGGGGGTTGGTGGAGTCGGGGCGGGACGCGGTTTCCGGTTTTCCGGTGGATCGTGGGTGGGATCTGGAGGAGTTGTACGACCCGGGGGCGGAGCGGCCGGGTACTTCGTACACGCGTGAGGGCGGTTTCCTGCATGAGGCTGCCGAGTTCGATGCGGAGTTCTTCGGTATCTCGCCGCGTGAGGCGTTGGCGATGGATCCGCAGCAGCGGTTGTTCCTGGAGGTGTCGTGGGAGGCGTTGGAGCGGGCCGGGATCGACCCGGCCGTGCTCAGGGGCAGTGTCACCGGCGTCTACGCGGGCCAGATGTACTACGACTACGGTCCGCGCCTCCACGACCTGGTCGAGGGCGTCGAGGGCTATCGGCTGACCGGTGGCCTGGCCAGCGTGCTGTCGGGCCGGGTCGCGTACACCTTCGGTCTTGAGGGCCCTGCGGTGACGGTGGACACGGCGTGCTCGTCGTCGCTGGTGACCCTGCACATGGCGGTGCAGGGCCTGCGTCAGGGGGATTGCTCCTTGGCGTTGGTGGGCGGGGTGACGGTGATGTCCTCGCCGGGGACGTTCGTGGAGTTCAGCCGGCAGAAGGGGTTGTCGGCGGACGGTCGGTGCAAGGCGTTCGCGGCGTCCGCGGACGGCACGGGCTGGGCCGAGGGCGTGGGCGTGCTGGTCGTGGAGCGGTTGTCGGATGCCGTACGGAACGGGCGGCGGGTTCTGGCGGTGGTGCGGGGTTCCGCGGTCAATCAGGACGGTGCGAGCAATGGTCTGACGGCGCCGAACGGGCCTTCGCAGCAGCGGGTGATCCGGCGGGCGTTGGCCGAGGCGGGGCTCGCGGCGCGGGACGTGGACGCGGTGGAGGCGCACGGGACCGGGACGCGTCTTGGCGATCCGATCGAGGCGCAGGCGCTGTTGGCGACGTATGGGCAGGACCGGGCGGCCGGTGAGCCGTTGTGGCTCGGGTCGTTGAAGTCCAACATCGGGCATACGCAGGCCGCTGCCGGTGTCGGTGGTGTGATCAAGATGGTGATGGCGATGCGGCACGGTGTGCTGCCGTCGACCCTGCATGTGGACGAGCCGACTCCGTTCGTCGACTGGGAGGCGGGAGGCGTGGAGCTGCTCCGGGAGCGGCGGGAGTGGCCCGAGACGGGTCGGCCTCGGCGTTCGGCGGTGTCCTCGTTCGGGATCAGCGGGACCAACGCGCACGTGGTCCTCGAACAGGCCCCGGTCGAGGCCGTGGCCGAGGAACCGGCCGACGAGACCGGGCCGCCCCGGCCCCTCCCGCTCGTTCTCTCCGCCAAGAGTCCGGGCTCGCTGGCCACGGGGGCCCGGCGGTTGCGCGAGCATCTCGCCGAGCACGGTGCCGACCTGGCCGCCGTGGCCGACATCGGCTTCTCCCTCGCCGCCCGCCCGGCTTTCGAGCACCGCGCGGTGGTCCTGGGCGCCGACACGGCGGAGCTGCGCGACGGTCTCCTCGCGCTCGCCGAGGGGCGTCCCGCCCCCGGCCTCACCTCGGGCGTGGCCGACCGGGCCGGCAAGGTGGCCCTGCTCTTCACCGGTCAGGGCAGCCAGCGGCCGGGCATGGGCCGCGAACTGTACGACACCCACCCGGTGTTCGCGGCCGCCTTCGACGCGGTGTGCGAGGAGGTGGACGGTCTGCTCGAACGTCCGCTGCGTGAGGTCGTGTTCGCCGAGGAGGGCACCGAGACCGCGGAGCTGCTGCACCACACCGCGTACACCCAGACCGCCCTGTTCGCGCACGAGGTGGCGCTGTTCCGGCTCCTGGAGACCTGGGGTCTTCGCCCGGACGTGCTGATGGGGCACTCGATCGGTGAGCTGGCGGCCGCCCATGTGTCGGGTGTGCTGTCGCTCGCGGACGCGGCGGCGTTGGTGGCGGCGCGGGGCAGGCTGATGCAGGCGCTGCCGCAGACCGGTGCGATGGTGTCCGTCCTGGCGGCCGAGGCGGACGTGGCACCGCTGTTGGTGGGTCGTGAGCACGAGGTGGCGATCGCCGCCGTCAACGGGCCCGGGTCCGTGGTGATCTCCGGCGACACGGACGCGGTCCTCGCCGTCGCCGACGACCTGGGCGCTCGCGGTGTGAAGACCCGGCGTCTCACGGTCAGCCACGCCTTCCACTCGCCCCACATGGAGCCGATCCTCGACGAGTTCCGCGCCGTCGCGGGCAAACTGACCTTCTCCCCGCCGACCGTGCCGATCGTCTCCAACGTCACCGGCCGTCTCCTCACCGCGGAGGAGGCGTGCTCCCCGGAGTACTGGGCCGACCACATCCGGGGAGCCGTACGCTTCCACGACGGCCTGGCCACGCTGTGGTCCCAGGGAGTCGGCACCTGCGTGGAACTGGGGCCCGACGCCGTCCTCACGGCCATGGCGCAGGAGGGCCTGGCCGCCGACGGGGCCGCCGAGGCCGCCGACGGCGTCGCCCCCCTGCTGATCGCCGCCCAACGGCGCGGCAGGCCCCAGGTCCGTACCCTCACCGAGGCGATGGCGCAGGCCCACGCGAGCGGGGCGGTCGAGACGGCCTGGCGCGTGCTGTACGAGGGCGCCGGCGCCCGGAGCGTCGAACTGCCCTCGTACTCCTTCCAGCACAAGCGGTACTGGCTGGAGCAGTCCGTCGTGCCGTCGGCCGACGGGACCGCCGACGGCGGCCCGGAGCAGCGGTTCTGGTCCGCCGTGCGGGAGCGGGACCTCGACGGTCTGCGCGCCATGTTCGGGCCGCGGACCGCCGACGCGCTCGCCGACGTCGTACCGGCTCTGGCGGAGTGGAGCGAGGACGGCGCCCGGCGCACCGCCGTCGAGAACTGGCGCTACCGCGCCGCCTGGTGGCCCGCCGACGTACCCGACGACACCGACCTCACCGGCACCTGGCTGGTCGTCGAGCCCCCGGCCGCCACCTCCGCCGCCTCCGCCGCTTCCGGCCTGGCCGCCGAGGTCACGACGGCGCTGGCCGCCCGGGGCGCCCACCCGGTCCGGGTCGTCGTCGACCCGGCGCGGGCGGACCGGGCGTCCGTCGCCCGGCAGCTCGCCGAAGCGGCGGACGGTGCTCCGCTCGCGGGTGTCCTGTCGCTGCTCGCCCTCGACACCACCCCGCTCGACGCCCACCCGGGCGTGTCGCGCGGCACCACGGCCACCCTGCTGATGATCCAGGCCTGCGCCGACGCAGCCGCCCCCGAGGGCGCGTTCGCCCCCGAGGGCGCCGCCGCGCCCCGCCTCTGGCTGCTGACCCAGGGCGCCGTCGCCACCGGCGGCCAGGACCTGACCGCCGACCCGGCCCAGGCCCAGGTGTGGGGTCTTGCCCGGACCGCCGCGCTGGAGCATCCGCGGCTCCTGGGCGGCGCCGTCGACCTCCCGGCCGCACCGGACACGGACGCCCTGCGCCGCCTCACGGCCGCGCTCGCCGCGCCCGCCGACGAGGACCAGCTGGCGATCAGGCCGGCCGGCACGCTCGTACGACGTCTCGTACGCGCCGCCGCCGGCCGCCCGGGCGACGCCGCCTGGACGCCCCGGGGCACCGTCCTCGTCACCGAGGGCACCTGGGGCACGGGCGCGCGGGTCGCCCGCAGGCTCGCCGCCCTCGGCGCCGAGCACCTGCTGCTCACCCACGCCCCCGGGGCGACCGCCCCCGGCACCGGGGAGACCGTGGCCGAACTCGCCGCCCTGGGCGCCGAGGTGACCGTGGCGCCGTGCGACCTCGGCGACCGGGCCGCGGTGGCCGACCTGCTCGCCGCCGTCCCCTCGGACCTGCCGCTCACCGCCGTCGTGCACACCGCCGCCGAACTGGGCGCCGTGCCGCTGGCCGAGACGGACGAGGCGCAGTTCGCCGGCACGGTGAGCGCCACCGTGGCGGGCGCGGCGCACCTGCACGAACTGCTCTCCCACGGCGGCGGCGCAGGCGAAGGCGGCGGCGAAGGCGCCGACGACCTGGACGCCTTCGTGTTGTTCACCTCGGTCGCCGGGGTGTGGGGCAGCGGCGGCCAGGGCGCGTACGGCGCCGCCACCGCTCACCTCGACGCGCTCGCCGACCACCGCAGGGCCGGCGGCCTGACCGCGACCGCGCTGGCCTGGAGCGTCTGGGCGGACACCGCCGTGACCGCCGACGCCACGGTTGACCCCGCTGACCCCGCTGACCCGGCTGACCCCGTTGACCCGGCTGGCGAGGCCGGCGCGGCTGACCCGGCCGACCCGGCCGCCGAGCAGCTCCGTCGCGAGCAGCTTCGCCGGCTCGGCCTGGCCGAACTCGACCCCGAGCGGGCCCTGGACACCATGCTGGAGGCGGTCGGCCGGGCGCACACGGGGCACGTCGTCGCCGATGTCGACTGGGCCCGCTTCGCCCCCGCCCTCGGCGCCGTCCGGAGCACCCCGCTGCTGCGCGCCCTGCCCGAGGCCGTTCAGGCCCTGGAGGAACCGGCCGCCGACGGCTCAGGCACCCCCGCCGAGGCCGAGACCCTGCGGGCGTCCCTCGCGGGCCGGTCCGAGGCGGAGCAGGACCACCTGCTGACCGAGCTGGTCAGGTCCGAGATCGCCGCCGTCCTCGGCCACTCGGGATCCGAGGCCGTGCCCGCGGGCAAGGCCCTGAAGGACCTCGGACTCGACTCGATGGCCGCCGTGACCCTGCGGAACAGACTGGGAGCGGCGACCGGTCTGCGGCTGCCGGCGACGCTCGTCTTCGACCACCCCACCCCCGCGGCCGTGGCCGCCCTCCTGCGCGCCGAACTCGCCCCGGAGGAGCCCGGCTCGGACGTCGAGCAGGAGATCGACCGGCTGGAGGCCCTCCTCGACGGGCTCTCCCCCGACCAGGGTGCCCGCGACCGGATCGGAACCCGGCTGCAGTCGCTGCTGGCCCGGCTCGCCGACCGGGACGCGGAGGCCCCCGGAGCGGGAGTCGCCGAACGCCTCGACGCCGCGTCGGACGACGACATCTTCGCCTTCATCGACAGCGAACTCGGCACCGGCTGACCCCGGCCGAACGGCAGCGTGGCGGCGCAGCCGCGCCGCCACCCGCCGGACCTCAGGCCCTCCCGACCCCCGTGGGCCCCGCCCCGCCCGACATCGGCGCGAAGCCTTCCCGACATCAGCGAGGAACCGATGAACGCCACACCAGACGAGAACAAGCTCCGGGACTATCTCAAGCGCGTCACCGTCGAGCTCACCGAGTCGCGCCGCCGTCTCAAGGAGACCGAGGACCGGCGCCACGAGCCCATCGCCGTGGTGGGGATGGCCTGCAGGTTTCCCGGCGGGGTGCGCTCCCCGGAGGACCTGTGGCGGGTGGTGGAGGGCGGCGCCGACGCGATCGGCGGCTTCCCGACCGACCGGGGCTGGGACGAGGACCTCTACGACCCCGACCCCGACCGGGTCGGCCGGACCGTCACCACCCGGGGCGGATTCCTCTACGAGGCGCCCGAGTTCGACGCCGAGTTCTTCGGGATAGCGCCGCGCGAGGCACTGGCGATGGACCCGCAGCAGCGCCAGTTCCTGGAGGTCTCCTGGGAGGCGCTCGAACGGGCCGGGATCGACCCGGCCGCGCTGCGCGGCAGCCGAACCGGTGTCTACGCGGGCTGTGTCACGGACGACTACCAGCTCACCCTCCAGCAGGCCCCGGGAGAGATCGAGGGTTACCGGATGACGGGCGCCGCGCGCAGCGTGGTCTCCGGCCGGGTCGCGTACACCTTCGGCCTCGAAGGGCCGGCTGTCACCGTGGACACCGCCTGCTCCTCCTCCCTGGTCGCCCTCGACCTCGCCGTGCAGGCGCTGCGCCGCGACGAGTGCGGGCTCGCGCTCGCCGGCGGTGTGACGATCCTGGCCACGCCCACCGAGTTCGTGAACTTCAGCCGCCAGCGCGGCTTCTCCTCCGACGGCAGGTGCAAGGCCTTCGCAGCGTCCGCGGACGGCACGGGCTGGGCCGAGGGCGTGGGTGTGCTGGTCGTGGAGCGGCTGTCCGACGCCCTGCGCAACGGGCGGCGGATCCTCGCGGTCGTCCGGGGTACGGCGGTCAATCAGGACGGTGCGTCGAACGGGCTGACGGCGCCGAACGGGCCCTCGCAGCAGCGGGTGATCCGGCGCGCGCTCGCGGAGGCGGGGCTCGCGGCGCGGGAGGTGGACGCCGTCGAGGCGCACGGGACCGGCACCCGGCTCGGTGACCCGATCGAGGCGCAGGCGCTGCTCGCCACCTACGGTCAGGACAGGGCGGCCGGCGAGCCGTTGTGGCTGGGGTCGCTCAAGTCGAACATCGGGCACACGCTCGCCGCGGCCGGCGTGGGTGGCGTGATCAAGATGGTGATGGCGATGCGGCACGGGGTGCTGCCGTCGACCCTGCACGTGGACGAGCCGACGCCGTTCGTCGACTGGGAGTCCGGGGCCGTCGAACTGCTCACCGAGCGCCGCGCGTGGCCCGCGACCGGGCGGCCCCGCCGCGCGGCCGTCTCCTCGTTCGGCATGAGCGGGACCAACGCGCACGTGGTCCTCGAACAGGCACCCGTCGAAGCGGAATCCCCCGAAGGGCCGGAGGCAGCGGCGACAGCTGTCGAAGCCGCCGGACCCCCCTTCGAGCAGCCCGTGCTGCCGTTCCTCGTCTCGGGGCGCGGTCCGCAGGCGCTGCGCGCCCAGGCCGCCCGGCTCGCGGCCCATCTGCAGGCCCACCCGGCGGACGACCTCGCCGACATCGCGCACGCGCTCGCCACCACCCGGACCGGCCTCGACCACCGCGCCGTCGTCCTCGGCGGCACCCCGGACGCCGTCCTGGCCGGTCTCACCGGTCTCGCCGAGGGCGAGGGCCGAGGCGCGTCCGTCACGGGCGTGACCCGGGAGCGGGGCCGTACGGTCTTCGTCTTCCCCGGGCAGGGGTCCCAGTGGGCGGGCATGGCCGTCGAACTCCTCGACACCGCACCCGTCTTCGCCGAGCGCCTGCGCGCCTGCGCCCGCGCCGTCGGTGCCCACGTCGACTGGGATGTCGAGGACGTCCTGCGCGAGCGGGAGGGCGCACCGTCGATCGAACGCATCGAGATCGTCCAGCCCGTGCTCTTCTCGGTCATGGTGGCCCTGGCCGAGCTGTGGCGCTCCCACGGAGTGGAACCGGACGCCGTCGTCGGCCACTCCCAGGGCGAGATCGCCGCGGCGGCCGTCACCGGCGCGCTGACCCTGGAGGACGCCGCCCGGCTCATCGTGCTGCGCTCGCAGCTCTTCGCCGACGAACTCGTCGGCCGGGGAGCCGTCGCCTCCGTCGCGCTGTCCCGGGACGAACTGGAGCCGAGGCTCGCGCCGTACGGGGAGCGGCTCACCGTCGCGGGCCTCAACAGCCCCCGCCTGGTGACGGTGGCCGGTGAGACGGAGGCGCTGGAGGAGCTGGTCGCCGCGCTCGACGCCGAGGGCGTACGGGCCAGGATCGTCCCCGCCACCGTCGCCTCGCACAGCCCCCAGGTCGACCGGCTGCGCGAGCGCATCGCCGAGCTGCTGGAGTTCGTACGGCCCCGGGCGGGGCGGGTCCCGCTCTACTCCACCGTCACAGGCGAGGTGCTCGACGGGTCCGAACTGACCGCCGACTACTGGTTCGAGAACTGCCGGCGGCCGGTCACCTTCGAACCGGTGCTGCGCCGGCTGTTCGCCGACGGTTTCGACGTCTTCGTCGAGTCCAGCGCCCACCCGGTGCTCACCCTCGGCGTGGAGGAGACCGCCGAGGCCGTCGGCGTCGAACCGCTGGTGTCCGGCACGCTGCGCCGGAACCAGGGCGGCCTGCCGCGCTTCTGGACGACCCTCGGCGAACTCCACGTCGGCGGCGTCCCGGTCGACTGGACCCCGGCGTTCGCCGGCCGCGCCGGTCGCCGTACCGACCTGCCGACGTACGCCTTCCAGCACCGCCGCTACTGGGTCGAGGGGGCGGCCCCCGGGCAGGACCCCGCGCCGGCCGACGCCGTCGACGCCGCGTTCTGGGCGACCGTCGAACGCGAGGACCTCGACGCCCTCGCGGCCACCCTCGGCATCGAGGCCGGGCCGCTCGGCGCCGTCCTGCCCGCCCTCGCCTCCTGGCGGCGCGACAGCCGCGCGGACGCCGAACTGGAGTCGCTGCGCTACCGGGTGACATGGCACGCCGCCGGCGACCCCCTCCCGGCCGCGCCCACCGGACCGTGGCTCGTCGCCGTGCCCGCCGGCGCCCCGGACGAGCCCCTGGTCAAGGACGTCGTCCGGGCCCTGGAGGCGGGCGGCGCCCGGACCTCCCTCGTCACCGTGGCGGCGGACGACGACCGCGCGGAGCTCACCGGGCGGCTGCGCGCCGCGACCGCCGGTGCCGCACCGGCCGGGGTGCTGTCCCTGCTCCCGCTGGACGGCACGGCGGACACCGACCGCCCCGCACTGCCGAAGGGCCTGGCCGGGACCCTGCTCCTCCTCCAGGCCGTGTCCGACGCGGGCCTCGACCGCCGGGTGTGGTCGGTGACCCGCGGCGCCGTCGCGGTCGGCGCGGCCGACCGGGTCGACGCGCCCGAGCAGGCCCAGGTGTGGGGCCTCGGCGAGGTCGCCCGGCTCGAGGTGCCGCACCTGTGGGCGGGGATCGTCGACCTGCCCGAGGCGCCCGGCGAGCGCGACCTGATCCGGCTGACCGCCGTCCTGGCCGGTTCGGCCGACGAGAGCGGTCTTGCCGTCCGGCCCTACGGGCTCTTCGCCCGCCGGCTGGTGCGCGCCCCGCGCGCCTCGGCCCGTCCCTCCTCCGACGTACGGCAGGCCCACGGCACCGTCCTCGTCACCGCCGGCACCAGCGGGCCCGGCGCCCACCTGGCTCGCCTGCTCGCCCGGGACGGAGCCGCCCACCTGCTGCTCACCACGGACCCCGAGAACCCCGAGAACCCCGAGATCCCCGAGAACCCCGAGATCCCCGAGGGCACCGCGGACGGCAGGACGGCCGAACCGGTCGCCCTGCTCGTCGCCGAACTGGAGAGCTCGGGCGCCCGGGTGACCGTCGCCAGGACCGATCTCGCCGACCGCGAGGCGCTGGCCAGGCTGCTCGCGGGGCTCCCCGACGACGCGCCGCTCACCGGCGTCTTCCACACCGCCGGGCTGCTGGAGGAGGAGGCGCTCGGCACCCTCACCCCCGACCGTCTCGCGGCCGTCCTGCGCACCAGGACCCTCGGCGCCCGCCACCTGCACGAACTGACCCGGGATCGGGAACTCTCGGCCTTCGTGCTGTTCTCCTCCGTCACCGCCGTCCTCGGCGCCGGCCTGGGCCTGGCCGGACACGCCGCCGCCAACGCCTACCTGGACGCGCTGGCCGAGCAGCGCCGCGTGGACGGGCTGCCCGCGACCTCGCTGGCCTGGGGCGTCTGGGACGAGGAACCCGCCGGGCCCGCGGCGGCGGCCGAGGCCGTCACACGGCGCGAGCGCCTGACCCGGCGCGGCCTGCCGCCGCTCGCCCCGCGGCGGGCCCTCGCCGCGCTCCGCCGGGCCCTCGACACGGACACCCCCACCCAGGTCCTCGCCGACATCGACTGGGACACCTATCTGAAGGTGCTGGTGGCCGGGCGGCACGAACCGTTCCTCGGGCTCGTCCCCGAGGTCGCGGCGGCCGTCGGCCAGGGCTCGGGCGGACGCGACCGGGCGGCGGCGGAGCTGGTGAAGCTCCAGGGGGCGAGCCCGGCCGAGCGCCACGCGCTGCTGCTCGGCCTGGTGCGCGCCGAGATCGCCGAACTCCTCGGGCACGACGGCCCGGAGGCCGTGGAGACCCGCCGCGACTTCCTCGAACTCGGCATGGACTCGGTGGGCGCCGTGGCACTCCGCAGCCGACTCGAAGGGGTCCTGCGGCGCAAGCTGCCCGCCCGGCTCGTCCTCGACCGGCGCACGCCCGAGGCCCTCGCCTCCTTCCTGGCCGGGGAGTTCGGCCCGGGGACCGGCAGCGGCGGCGCGGGCGAACCGTCGGACGATCCGGCGGACGGACTCGCGTCCCGGTACCTGGCGGCCGTCGCCGCCGACGGGCGGGCCGACGAACTCGCCGGACCGCTCGCCGAGGCGGTCGCCGCCCGCGCCTCCTTCGAGGAGCCGGGGCCGGACGACATCCCCGACTCGGTGCTGATCACCCCCGGCGGCAGCAGGACCGCGCTGATCTGCCTGCCCACCGTGCTCGCCACGTCGGGACCGCACCAGTTCGCCCGCCTCGCGGCCGGCCTCGGCGGCGAGCAGCGGGTCGCGGCGGTGAACCTGACGGGCTTCGCCGCCGGGGAGCGACTGCCCGCGTCGCTCGACGCGCTCACCGCGGCCCTCGCCGAGGCGGTGCGCCGCCGCGCCGACGGGGCCCCCTTCGCGCTCGCCGGCTACTCGTCGGGCGGCGTCCTCGCCCACGCGGTCACCGCCCGCCTCGAAGCGGACGGCGTGCTCCCGGAGGCCCTGGTCCTGCTCGACGCGTACGTCCCCGGCAGCGCCGAACTCGCCACCGTGGGAACGGCGCTGATGATGGGCATGGCCCGCCGCCTCGGCGAGTTCGAGCCGCTCGGCGCCGAACGCGTCACCGCCATGACCGCCCACCTGGACCTCCTCGCCGACTGGCGGCCCGCCGACATCAAGACCCCGGTCCTGCTGGTCCGGCCGGACCGGCCCGTACCGGGGGTCGAGCCCCCGGCCGACGACGCCTGGCGGTCGGTCTGGCCGGGGCGGCACGACGCCGTCACCGTCCCGGGCGACCACTTCTCGCTCATCGAGGAGGACGCCGTCACCACCGCGCACGCCGTCCGCAGCTGGTGGGACCGCACGGTCCCCGGCGACGCGACGACCGCCCCCGACCCGGCGAAGGAGCCGTCCGCATGACCGAGAAGGACCTGACCGGGCAGGACCCGGCAGACAAGGACACCGCACCGCAGGACTCGGCACCGGACGAACAGCGGAACCCGCGCACCCCGGTCCTGGTCGTGGGTGCCGGACCGGTGGGTCTGGCCGTCGCCTGCGCCCTGTGGCAGCGCGGTGTGCCGGCCCGGGTCGTCGAGGCCCAGGCGGAGCCGCACCAGGGCTCCCGCGCGGTGCAGCTCCACCCCCCGACGCTCCGCGTCTTCAGGGAGCTCGGCATCCTCGACGAGGCCGAGCGGCTCGGCCTGCGGATCCGTACGACCAGCTACCACCTGGCCGGGGGCCGCACGCTGCGGGTCGCGCTCGGCACCGAGAACGAACCGCTGATGCTCCCGCAACAGGAGACCAGCCGCCTCCTCGAAGAGGCCCTCCTCCGGGCCGGCGGGCGGGTGGAGCGCTCCGTGCGGGTCACGTCCGTGGCCCTCGCGGACGACGGCGTCACCGTCAAGGCCGAGGGGCCGCGGGGCACCGAGGTCATCGAGGCCGACTGGCTCGTCGCCGCCGACGGCGTCCGCAGCACGGTCCGCGACCTCCTCGGCGTCGACTTCGCCGGTTCCCCGGTCGCCACCGGTTTCCTGCTCGCCGAGGGCCGCATCGACGGCGCCTTCGAACGGGACGCGGTCCACTACTTCCTGGGCCACAAGGGCTCGGTGGTCTTCGCCGCCATGCCCGGCGACCGGATCAGGGTCTCCGGCGCGGTCCCCGACGACCACCCGACGACCCCCGAGGGCGTCCAACAGCTCCTCGACGAGCGCGGTCCCGGCGGCATCACCATCGAGGACCTCGACATGGTCGGCCGGTTCACCAGCCAGGAACGGATCGCCGTCGCCCTGCGCAAGGGGCGCTGCCTGCTCGCGGGGGACGCCGCCCACACGCACTCCCCGCTGGGCGGGCAGGGCCTCAACCTCGGTATCCAGGACGCGCACAACCTCGCCTGGAAGCTGGCGGGCGTGTGCACCGGCGCACTGCACGCACGCGTCCTCGACACGTACGAGGCGGAGCGGCGCGGAGCGGCCGAGCAGATCGTCCGGATCACGCACCGGTTCCTGAAGGTCTTCATGCTCGGCCCCTTCGCGGCCCGGGTGCGCAACACGGTGTGGAGCTCCCTGGAGGCGGCCGGTGTGCTGCGCCGCTGGTTCGTCCCGCTCCTCGCCGGCTGGCGCATCCACTACCCCGACACCCTGTCCGACGGGGACGGCCGGGCCGGCTCCGCCCGGTCGTCGCGTTCGCGCGGGCTGCCCGTCCCCGGCCGGCGGGCGCCGCACTGGGTGCCGGAGGACCCGGCGAGCGGACCGGCCGGATTCCGTCTGGTGACCTCCGGGCCCGCGGGCGGCGCGGTCGCCCGGCGGGGCCGGGAGTGGGCGGAACGGGCCGCGCTGCCGGTCGGGCACGTCCATGTGACCCGGCGGGCCTCCGGCTTCCTGCTCGTACGGCCCGACGGCTATGTCGCGGCCTCCGGTGCCACACCCGCCGAACTCGCCGACGCCGGGCGCCTGCTGGCCCGTATCGCGCGCTGACCCGACGAGGACGAAGGAGTCCAGCCATGCCGGCCACAGACCGCCTCGCGGAACTGATCGAGCTGAAGTCGCGGGTACGCCGGGGGACGGACCCGGCCGCCACCGCCCGCCAGCACGCCCGGGGCAAGCTCACCGCGCACGAGAGGATCGAACTGCTCCTCGACGAAGGCTCGTTCCAGGAGATCGAGGCGCTGCGGCGGCACCGCTCGTCCGGCTTCGGCATGGAGCGGCGCCGCCCCCACTCCGACGGGGTGGTCACCGGATGGGGCACGGTCCACGGCCGGACCGTCTTCGTGTACGCGCACGACTTCCGGATCTTCGGCGGCGCCCTCGGCGAGGCCCACGCCGCCAAGATCCACAAGCTGATGGACCTCGCCGCGTCGTCCGGCGCGCCGCTGGTCTCCCTCAACGACGGGGCGGGCGCGCGGATCCAGGAGGGGGTCACCGCGCTCGCGGGCTACGGCGGGATCTTCCGCCGCAACACCCGCAACTCCGGGGTGATCCCGCAGATCAGCGTCATGCTCGGGCCGTGCGCGGGCGGGGCGGCGTACTCGCCCGCGCTCACCGACTTCGTCTTCATGGTCCGGGAGACCTCGCAGATGTTCATCACCGGGCCGGACGTCGTGCAGGCCGTGACGGGCGCTCAGGTGTCCATGGACGGGCTCGGCGGCGCGGACGTCCACGCGGGTGTGTCGGGCGTCGCCGGTTTCGTCTACGACGACGAGGAGTCCTGCCTGGAGGAGGTGCGGTTCCTGCTCTCGCTGCTCCCGCAGAACAACCGGGAGATGCCGCCCGCGGAGATGTGCGACGACCCGGTCGACCGGCAGAACGACGCGCTGCTCGATCTGGTCCCCGACGACCCCCACCAGTCGTACGACATGCGGGCGGTGATCGAGGAGATCGTCGACGACGGGCAGTTCTTCGAGGTCCACGAGCGGTGGGCGACGAACATCGTCTGCGCGCTGACCCGGCTGGACGGCCGGGTCGTCGGCATCGTCGCCAACCAGCCGTCCTCCGCCGCCGGGGTGCTTGACATCCACGCCTCGGAGAAGGCGGCCCGGTTCGTCTCCCTGTGCGACGCGTTCAACATCCCGCTCGTCACCCTCGTGGACGTGCCAGGCTTCCTGCCGGGCGTCGACCAGGAGCACAACGGCATCATCCGGCACGGTGCCAAGCTGCTGTACGCGTACTGCAACGCGACCGTGCCGCGGATCAGCCTGGTCCTGCGCAAGGCGTACGGCGGCGCGTACATCGTCATGGACTCCCGCTCGATCGGCGCGGACCTCTCGCTGGCCTGGCCGAGCAACGAGATCGCGGTGATGGGCGCCGAGGGCGCGGCCAACGTGATCTTCCGGCGCGAGATCGCGGACGCGGACGACCCCGACGAGGTGCGCGCCCAGAAGATCAAGGAGTACAAGGCCGAGCTGATGCATCCGTACTACGCGGCCGAACGCGGCCTGGTCGACGACGTGATCGACCCCCGCGACACCCGCCGGGTGCTCATCGGCTCGCTGGACATGCTGAGTTCCAAGCACGCCGACCTGCCGGCCCGCAAGCACGGCAACCCGCCGGCCTGAGCGGACGGCGGGTACCGGGGGCCGGCGCGGAGTCCGCGCCGGCCCGTCGTGCGTCGGAACGCGGTCGCGTCAGACCGCCGGCGCCTCGGGCGCCGGTCCTGTCACGTCGACGGCGGCGATGTCGTCGTAGAACGACAGGTACCCCTTGATCTCGGGGACCGCGTCGATCGGATCGAGGTACGACCACGCCACGTCCGGGTGGGCCGGCGCGTCCGGGCCGTCGCCGCGGAACGACCAGTAGGCGGCCTCGCCCTTGTAGGGGCAGGTGGTCCGGGTCTCGGAGGTGGCGAAGAGCGTCAGTTCGACGTCCTCGGGCGGAAGGTAGTAGCGCACGGGCAGACCGGTCTCGTGGACGAGGACGGGCCGGTCGGACGCGGCGACCGTACGGCCGCCGATCGACACCCGCACGGTCTGGGACCCGTGGACGGCCACGACGCGGTGACCGTGCTCGGTGGGCGGCATCCGGGCTCCTCTCGTGCCGTCAGGCGACGGCGGTCATGGACCGGTAGTCCTCGTCGGACAGCCGGATCGCCGCGCTCGCCATGTTCTCCTCCAGGTGCGCCACCGAGGACGTGCCGGGGATCGGGAGCAGGGCGGGGGAGTGGCGCAGCAGCCAGGCGAGCGCGAGCTGCGCGGGCGTGGCGTCGCCCTCCGCACCGCCTTCGGCGCCGCCCTGCGCGCCGTCCGGCGCGGCCAGCTGTCCCATGGCGAGCGGGAACCAGGCGATGAACGCCAGGCCCTGCTGCTCGGCGTGGAGCAGGACGTCCTCGTACTTGCGCTCGGCGAGGTTGTAGAGGTTCTGCACGGAGGCGATCGGGGTGACCGCCCGCGCCTTCTCCAGCTCCTCCACCGTGACCTCGGACAGGCCGATGTGCCGGATCTTGCCCTCCGCGCGCAGCTCGGCCAGCGCGCCGACCTGGTCCTCCAGGGGGACGGCCGGGTCGATCCGGTGCAGCTGGAGCAGGGGTATCGCGTCGAGGCCGAGGTGGCGGAGGTTGAGTTCGACCTGCTGGCGGAGGTACTCGGGGCGCCCGACCGGACGCCAGTCGTCGGGGCCGGGCCGCGTGAGGCCGACCTTGGTGGCGATGACCAGGTCGTCCGCGTACGGGTGCAGGGCCTTCTTGATGAGGAGGTCGCTGGTGAACGGGCCGTAGGCATCGGCGGTGTCGATGAAGTTCACCCCGAGCTCCACGGCCCGCCGGAGCACCCGGACCGCCTCGGCGGGGTCCGCCGGGTCACCCCAGATGCCCGGTCCGGTGAGCCGCATGGCGCCGTAGCCGAGCCGGTTGACGGTGAGATCGCCCCCGATGCGGAGGGTGCCGCCCGCCTGGGGCCGCGTGATGGGCTGAGTCATGTACACAGTGTTCATCATTTGCACTCCGCCCGTCAATTACATGCCGTGAAGGAACCAGGGAGCGGTATTTATGTTTCAACACTGCTAAGATGCCGAGCATGGGACAGGTGAATCAAAGCCGGAGGATGCGGCTGCGCGAAGCGACAACCGCGGAGATCAAGGCGACCGCCCTGGAGCACATGGCCACCAGCGGGACGGCCGCGATCTCGCTGCGCGCCATCGCCCGTGACATGGGAATGACCGCCGGTGCCATCTACAGCTATTTCGACACCCGGGACAACCTGGTCAGCGTCCTGATCGCGGACGTCTACGGCCGGCTGGCCGACACCCTGGAAGCCGCCGTCGAGAAGACGCCCAAGGGGGACGCGGCCGCGCAGGTGCTCGCGTTCGGGCAGGCCTACCGCGACTGGGCGGTCGGCAACCCCGAGGAGTTCCGCCTGGTGTACGGCGACGCCGTGCCCGACTACCAGCCCCCGGAGGGCGGCGCGGCCGCCGAGGCGGAGCACCGCTCCTGCGCCGTCCTCACCAGCATCGTCGCCGCCGCCTGGCCCAAGGCGCAGCACCTCTACATCGGCAGCGACCACGCCTGGTCCGACTTCGACCCGGACTTCGGCGACCTGATCCGCCGCTCCTTCCCCGACCTGCCGCCGGCCGCCGTCGCCCTCTCGCTGCGCGTCTGGGGCCGGATGCACGGCCTGGTCTCGCTGGAGGTGTACGGCCACCTGGCCCCCCAGGTCCGCGACCCCGCGAAGCTCTACCGCGCCGAACTCATCGACCTCTCCAAGTCCCTGGGGCACGTGCCGACGGGCGAGCCGGTGGCCGCCGCCTGACGTGAAACGCCGACGGCCGGGCCGGGGAGTCGCCCCCCGACCCGGCCGTCGCACGTCTCAGGGACGGTCCGCACAGCCCGCCAGCCAGCGTCTGCCGAGCCCCGCGTAGTCGGGTTCCCGGCCGGTGCCGAGCCGCCGCCACAGATCGGCGAGCCGGTGCCCGGCCTCGACGCAGTACACCTCCGCGAGCGTCCCCGACGCCGCGTCCGCGTACACGCCCTCGCCGCCGCCCTCGTCACGGGGGCGCGCCTGCGCCGCCCTCGCGAGCACCGCGTACATCGCGAACAACTCCGCCCCGATCCGGCCGAGCAGGATCAGCGTGTGCTCCTTCTCGAAGAGCTCCTCCTGCTCCGGGTGGGCCTTCACCAGGGCCGCGCAGGTCTCGTGGAACCGGGCCACCTGCTCCCGTACGGCCGTCAGATGGACCCGGTTCGCCCCCGTCAGGCCCGCCGCGCCTGCCCCGTCCGCGGTGTGCCCGGGGAGGCCGGCGGCCGGCGCGTCACCTGTCGTCGCGTAGTACCGGGTCAGCAGCCGCCGCCCGGCCTGGGCGTCCAGCTGGAAGTCCACGTTCCCGGCGATGCGCAGCCCGCGGGCGTCGCGCATCCGGCGCTCCAGCGGGACGGGGGGCGCTCCCCGGCGGAGCTTGCTCGGCACCGTCTCGACGCCCTCCGCCCCGTACAGCGACACGGTCCGGTCGACGATCCGCCAGGCGGTGCGCACGGCCAGGTTCTTGGCCGTGAGCCGCTCGAACCAGCGGTCCTCGGCGCCGGGGCCGATCAGTGCCCAGCGGATCACGCTGTCCATCGCGTGCACCTCGGCGAGCGTCCGCGCGACAAGACGCTGGACGGCGTCGTACTCGATCAGGGCGCGGCCGTTGACGCTCCGCCGGGCGAGGAACTCCGCGGACCAGCGGCGGCAGAGCCTGGCGATGGCGAGCGCCGGGGCGCCGGTGAAGTACAGCTGGCCGTCGAGGAGGACGTCGGCCATCCGGTCGGAGAAGCGCGGCTCGTCGGGCGCGCCGCGCACGACGTGCTCCGCCGGCACACGTACCCCGTCCAGGCGCAGCGCCCCGTTGGGCAGCCCCCGGCTGCCGGCGAACTCGATCGACGACGTCACCTCGAAACCGTCGGCGGACGTGTCCACGAAGCAGACGCACAACCGGCGCCCCTCCGCCGTGTGCTCGGTGGCCGCTACCGCCAGTAGGTCGGCCACGGGGCCGTGCCCGGTGAACACCTTCTCTCCGCGCAGGACGTAGGAGGCGCCGTCGGCGGCCGGCGTGGCCGTGGTGCCCGGCCAGGCGTTGTTCTGCCCGGCGGGTTCGGTCAGCGCGAACCCCGAGACCGCGCCGTCGGCGAGCCGCCCGGTGAGGTGGTCGCGCAGCGGCCCCTCGGGCAGCGCGGGCAGCAGCGCGGGCGCGCCGACGCCGGCCTGGACGGCGAGCATCTGCCCGGCGGGCATGCAGAGCCCGGCGGCGTGCTCGACGGCGCGGAAGGTGTTGTACGGCGAGAGCCCGAGGCCCTCGGCCTCCGGTCCGAGACGCAGCTTGAGGAAGCCGCTCGTCCGCAGGTCGTCGAGGAACCCCTCCGGGAGTTCTCCGGTCAGGTCGACCAGGTCCGGGTCGAGCCGGGCGCGCAGGAACGCGTCGAGCCGGGCGGTGGTCGCGTCGCCCTCGGACCGGTCCGCCGCGTCCTGTTCGGGGAAGGCGGGTGGCTCCGGGCCGAGCAGCCCGCTCTCCAGCGCGGCGGCGAAGCCACGGGTGGGGGGAGCCTCGACGTCGGGGGCGGTGGGCGGCGCGGTGGTCCCAGGGGCGGTGGTGCCAGCGGCGGTGGTGCCGGGGGCGGTGGTCATCACACCCCCTGCGCGGGGACGAGTTCGACCGGGACGTCGAGCAGCACCGTGTGCTTGTTGTTGGGCGCCCAGGTCTCGGGTCCGGCGGGCCGGATCTCCTCGACCCGGTCGAGCAGCGCGTCGAGCGCGAGCCGGATCTCCAGGCGGCCGAAGGCGTCGCCGAGGCAGTAGTGGACGCCGTGGCCGAAGGACAGGTGCGGATTGGGCTCGCGCCGGATGTCGAACCGTTCCGCGTCCGGGAACACCGTCTCGTCACGGTTGGCGGACGGCCACCACAGGGTCACCTTGTCGCCCGCGCGCATGCGCGTGCCGTGCAGTTCCACGTCCTGGGTGAGGGTGCGTCGGTTGTACGGGTTCGCGGGCAGCCAGCGGAGCACCTCCTCGACCGCGGTCGGCAGCAGTGCGCGGTCCTTGCGCAACTCCCGCCACTGGTCGGGGTGGTGGGCGAAGGCCAGCAGACCGCCGGCGATCGTGTTGCGCGGCTGCTCGAAGCCGCTGACGAGCAGCACGCTCGCGTTGGTCTCCCGCTCCATCTCGGTGAGGGGCGGCTGGCCGCTGCCGGTGGGCAGTTCGCCGTTGGCGAGGACCGAACCCAGATCGTCCGCGGGGCGCCGTCGCTTCTCTTCGAGGAGCGAGGTGAAGTAGGAGCGCAGATTCTGGTAGACGGCCCGCGAGGCGTCGTCCACGCGTCCCGTCCTGCGGTGGGTGAATCCGAGGACGGCGTGCACCCATTCCGTGAGCCGGGGCCAGTCCTCGCGCGGAATGCCGAGGAGCAGGGCCACCGAGCGCAGTGCGAAGGGCTCGGTGTAGTCGTCGACGAGGTTCACCCGGCCGCGCGTGACCAGTGCGTCCGCCAAGTCCGCCGCGGTCGAGCGGAGTTCGGGCTCCAGGGCGGTCACGGCGGTGCCCAGGGCCGGGCCGAGCAGGTGCTTGAACACGTCGTGCCGGGGGTTGTCCATCATGGCCAGCACGCTGCCGGTGAGGCCGCCGCCGAACGGCAGGTCCTCCAGGTGGGAGCCGCCGCCGGCGCGACCGCCGCCGCCCTGCGAGGAGTAGACCGGGTCCACCGACGCCGCCGCGATGTCCGCGTGCCGGGTCAGCACCCAGAAGCTCTCGCCGTCCGGGAGGGTGCCGGCGGGGTGCAGCAGGACGGGCGCCTCGCGGCGGAGTCTCGCGAACAGCTCGTACGGAATCCCGTCGGCGAATCCCGCATGGTCCGTGAGGTCGAATCCGTCGAGGATCTCAGGGAATTCCATGGAATTGTTCCGGTCGCTGCCATTGTTCATCCGAACCTCGTGTCAGGGAGTTTTCGGTGCGATACTCTGCGATTTCCCCGGTGAAAGTAGTGGGCCCCTCCCCCTAGTGCCAACCCCAGATTTTCTGGGGTACCCCAGTCCGCCTCGCGCGGTGAGAGGGGTTGGCCCTAGGGGGAGGTCGCAAGTAATTTCCGGATCCCAGCAGACGGTCCTCAATCGAGTGGGATGTGGAAAATGACCGAGGCGTCGACCGCGAAAATCCCGGATGTCATCACGTACGACCCCGAAGCCGCTCGGCGGGCGCTTCCCTTCGACCCGTTCGACCCCGATTTCCATGCCGACCCGTTTCCGTACCACCGGAAGACCAGGGAGGAGCACGGCAGGGCCTTCCGTACACCGGGCGGCATCGTGGCCGTCTACGGCTACGAGGAGGCCGCGGCGCTCATGAAGGACCCCCGGTTCGGCTGGGGGGTCAACCCGATGGTCGCCGACCAGTTCGTGGAGAACCCCGCGAGCGGGGAGTCCGGCCGCATCCTCATGTTCATGGACCCGCCGGACCACACCCGGATCCGCGGCCTGGTGTCCAAGGCGTTCACGCCGAAGATGATCGCCGACCTGCGCCCCAAGGCGGCGCGGTACGCGGAGGAGTTGCTCGACCAGGCCCTGGCGGAGCGCCCCGACGGCCGCGTCGATCTCCAGCAGGTGCTGTCCCGGCCGCTGCCGGCCCGGGTCCTCAGCGACATGATGGACATACCCGAGCACTACCACCCGCTCTTCTTCGCCAACACCATGGAGAGCGGACGCGGTCTCGACCCCGGCTTCACGCTCACCGACGAGCAGAAGACCGGCCGCAACGGCGCCCGTGACGTCTTCATCAACGCGGGCATCGAGATGGTGGCCGCGCGTCGGGAGGCGCCCGGCGACGACCTCATCAGCGAACTGGCCCGCGCGGAGCAGGAGGGCGACCGGCTGTCCGAGTGGGAGCTGGCCATGCTCCTGATGAACCTGCTGGCCGCCGGGTTCGGCGCCACGGCCGCGCTCATCGGCAACCAGGTCCACAACCTGCTCTCCCACCCCGCGCAGTTCGCGTGGCTGCGGGCGAACCCGGACCGGGTGCCGGCCGCCGTCGAGGAGCTGCTGCGCTACGACAGCACCCTGGCGATGGTGACCAGGACCGCCCTGGAGGACGCGGACGTGGCGGGCATCCCGGTGCGCGCAGGGGAGTACGTGGCGGTGATGATGGCCGCCGCCAACCGCGACCCGGCGGCCTTCGACGACCCGGAGCGGCTCGACATCACCCGGGAGCAGACCCGCAACCTCGGCTTCGGGCACGGCATCCACTTCTGTGTCGCGGCGCCGATCGCGCGCATGATCGGGCAGGAGGCGCTCGCCGCCCTCATCCGGCGTGAGGTCCGCCTGGACGACAGCCGGCGGGTGGAGCGCTGGCCCGGCATCTCGCTGCGGGTGATCGGCGAACTGCCGGTCGTGCTCGGGCCCGTCGGCGACGCCGACCCCGCCTGACCTGCCCTGCGCCGCCGGTGCGGCGCCCGCCTCCGCTCGATCGCCGGCCCCGGACCGCGCACACGGTCCGGGGCCGGTTCGCGCGCACGCCTCAGGGCCGGTTCGCGCGCACGCCGATTCCGCTTGACAGTGAACGGTGTGGCGGTACCATCTCCCATGCGAACTCTGAACACCGCTCAGCAATCGAACGACATGTAGAGAGCGGCTCGCCGTTCTCCTTTTGCAGAAGGGCTCCAATCCAGTGGAAGGTTCCGTTAGCTCGCATCAGCGGTCCGGCCTGAGGCTTGCGCTGCTGGCGTTGGCCCAGTTCATCATCGCCGTGGACTACAACATCGTGTTCGTGGCGCTGCCGGACATCGGCAAGGCACTCGACTTCTCCCCGCAGACCCTCCAGTGGGTCGTCAGCTCCTACGCCGTGGCCTTCGGCGGCTTCCTGCTCTTCGGTGGACGTGCCGCCGACCGGCTCGGCGCCCGCCGGGTCTTCGTCGCGGCGCTCGTCCTCTTCGGCGTCTCGGCCCTGGTCGGCGGCCTCGCCGGCTCGGCGGAGCTCCTGGTCGCCGCGCGGGCCGTGCAGGGCCTCGGCGGCGCGCTGCTCTTCCCCGCGACGCTCACCCTGGTCGTCACCAGCTTCGAGGAAGGCCCCTCGCGCAACAAGGCGCTCGCCGTCTGGGGCGCCACCGGCAGCGGCGGCCTCGCCGCGGGCGCGCTGCTCGGCGGTGTGCTCACCCAGTGGCTCGGCTGGGAGTGGGTCTTCTTCTTCATGGCCCCGCTGGCCCTCGTCGCGCTCCTCGGCGTGCCCAGCCTGCTCGCGCCGGACGCCCCGCGCACCGGCGCCCGTCAGGGCTTCGACGTCCCGGGTGCCCTGGTCGTCACCATCGGCGCCACGCTCGTCGTGTTCGGCCTGGTCAGCGGCCCCGAGTCCGGCTGGACCACGCCGCGGGTGCTCGGCTCGCTGATCGTCGGCCTGCTGCTCGTCGCCTCGTTCTTCCTCATCGAGGCCAAGACCAGCGCCCCGCTCGCCCCGCTGCGGATGTTCCGCAACCGCAGCCTCGTCACCTCGATGATGGTGGCGTTCCTGCACATGAGCGCCCTGAGCGGCGGCTACTACCTCTTCACCACGTACATCCAGAACATCCTCGACTACAACGCGCTCCAGGCCGGCCTCGCCTTCCTCCCGCTGGGCCTGCTCGCGATGCTCGCCGGCGGAAAGATCGCCGCCACCATGCTCAACAAGACCGGTCTGCGCGGAGCTCTCTCCCTCGGCATGCTCATCTACGCGATCGGCATGGCCGCGATGGCCGCGGGCATGGTCGCCGGCGGCACGTACTGGGCGGTCCTGCCCGGTGTCGCCCTCTACGGCTTCGGCGGCGGCCTGGCGTTCACCTCGATCTTCGCGACCGCAGGGGCGGGCGTGGACCCGGCCGAGCAGGGTGTCGCCTCCGCCCTCGCCTCCACCTCGCAGCAGATCGGCGCGGCCGTCGGACTCGCCGTCATCCTGGTCATCGCCAACTCCGGCCTCGACCTGACCGCCGGCGCCCCCGCCCCGGCCGACGCCGACGTCATCGCCGGTCTGCGGCTGGCCGGCTGGGTCACCGCCGCGGCCGCCCTCCTCGGCGCCGTGGCCGCGCTCAACCTCCGCAAGCCCCCCGCCGAGGCCCCCGCCCCGGCCGAGGAGAAGCCCGAGGTGCGCGTCTCCTGACGCCCACCACGTCCCCGACGGGGACCCGCGGCCGGGAATTCCCCCGTACCGGCCGCGGTCCCGACCAGAGGCAGGACCCGTGGACCCTCGCCGACTCGGCGAGGGTCCACGGGTCTTCGTGCGGGACCACCCCGCGGCGGACAGGAGTCGCAATAGGGGTCGCCGGGGTGCGCGGGGGAGCGGTCCGCAGGGCGCCGGAGTAGGGGTTCCGGCAGGCCCGGACGGCTGCCTACGCTCCTGACGTGGACATCCAACACGCGCACACGCGTCTCTGGTTACGTCGATTCACCCCGGTGCCGGACGCCGCGCCGACCCTCGTGTGCTTCCCGCACGCGGGCGGCGCCGCGAGCGCCTACACCGCGCTCTCGCGGACCCTCGCCCCGGACGTCGAGGTCCTCGCCCTGCAGTACCCCGGCCGCCAGGACCGACGCCTCGAACCCCCGGCCGAGAGCATCGACGCGCTCGCGGACGCGGTCGTCGCGGCGCTCGGCCCCGAACTCCCCGCCGACTGCGCGTTCTTCGGCCACAGCATGGGAGCGGCGCTCGCCTTCGAGGTGGCGCGCCGCTACGAGCGGCCGGCCGGTGGATCCGGGCCGGTGCGGCTCTTCGTGTCCGGGCGCCGCGCGCCCTCCGTACGCGGGGAGGGCGGCACCCGTCCGCCGGACGACGCCGAGATCCTCGCGCGGGTAAGGCAGTTGAGCGGCACCGACGAAGCGCTGCTCGCCGACGAGGACATGATGGCGCTGCTGCTGCCCACGCTGCGCGCCGACTACCGGGCCGTCGCCGGGCACTACGCGCCGCCCGAGGCCCGCGTCGGCTGCCCGGTCACCGTGCTCGTCGGCGACGCCGACCCGGTCACGTCCGTCGAGGACGCGGCGGCCTGGCGCACCCACTCCACGGCCCCGGTCGACGTACGGGTCTTCCCCGGCGGTCACTTCTACCTGGACGCGCGGCGCGACGCGGTGGCCGGAGTGATCCGCGAGGCCCTCGCCGTCCGCCCCGCGGCCACGGCGCCGGACCGTACGCGCTGACGACCGCCGTGACGACTGCGGTGACGACCGCCCTGGCCACAGCCGTGCCGACCGCCGTGACCACAGTCGTGACCACCGCCACGGGGAGGCTCACCGCGGTCCGGGTGCCGCGCACCGCGTGAGGCCCGGCCGGCGGAGGCCGCCGGGCGGGCCCGTGGCGCTCCGGGCTCAGGAGGCGCGCCGGGCGGTGGCTCCCGGCGCGCCCTCGCCGTTCACGGCGAGGACGAGGTCGCTGCGCCGCTTGATCCCGAGCTTCCGGTACACCCGGGTGAGGTGCTGCTCGACGGTGCTGACGGTCACGAAGAGCTTGCCCGCTATCTGGCGGTTGCTGTGGCCGCGCACGGCGAGGGCCACGACCCGCATCTCCGCGTCGCTCAGCAGGGCTACCAGTTTCTCGCCGCCGGTCGCCGCGGCGAGCTCCTGAGGTCTTCGCGCCGCTTCCGGCGGTGTCCGCGCGGGCAGCGGCACGCCGGACTGCTCGGCGAGCTGACGGGCCCGGCGCAGCGCCATCCGGCCCTTGCTGTACTGCCCGGTGTCGAGGTGGCACCGGCTCAGCGCGTTGAGCGTGTACGCGAGTTCCAGCGGGTTGCCGCACTTCTGCGCGGCCTCCATGGCGTGCCCCAGGAGCTTGATCCGCTCCTGCGGGGGCGCGGTCGCGGCCAGCGTCCGCATCGTCACGGAACGCGCCTCGTGGTGCCCGGGCCCGACGAGGACGGACTGCTCGGTGGCCAGTTCGCGGGCGCGCGCGAGCTCGCCGCGCGCCAGATGGGCCCGTGCCGCGTCGGTGCGCCAGGGCAGCAGGGCCGGGACGTCCATCTGCCAGCGGGTGGCCAGCTCGCCCACGGCGGCGAAGTCGTCCAGGGCCGCCTGCGACTGGCCGCTCGCGAGCAGCGCGTTGCCCCGGGCCCGCAGGTAGCCGACCCCGATCGGGGTCTGGAACATGCCCTCGGGCGGCTCCACCTGGAGCTGGGCCAGCGCCCGTTCGTGCGAGCCGAGCGCGGTGTACGCCTCCAGGGCGACGGTCAGCGGCAGCCCGATGAGGACGCCCCAGCCGGCGGCCGGGGTCTCGCCGAGGGCCCGCTCGGCCAGTCGCGCGGCCTCGGCCGGGTCGCCCCGGTGCAGGGCCAGCTTCGCCCGCAGGCTCTCGAAGAGCGCCTGCCAGACGGGCGCCGACTGACTCCGGGCGGCGGCGGTGAGCGAGTCGATCCACTGCTCGGCCGAGGTGTACATCCCGTTGAGGATCAGCGTGCTGACCGCGACCACCAGCGGGATCAGGGTGTCGTCGTCCAACTGGTGGCTGACCAGGGCCTGTTCCGCGCAGAGGGCGGTGAGCGGCCCGGGACCGTCCCGCAGCACCCGCGGCAGCTCGGCCAGGGTCTGTCCCCGGGTGGCGGCGGGCGGTACGTACGGACCGCCGGCCGTCGCCGTGGCGTCGCCGCCCTCCGCCGCCGCCGGGTACAGCAGGGCGAGGGTGGTCCGGCACCTGCGCAGGGTGGCCGACGCCTCCGCGTCCTGGCGGAGCCGGGCGTGCCCCTCCATCTGCTCCAGGATCTCCAGGGCCGTGCTCGGGCGGCCGAACCAGAGCAGCGCGTCGACGGGCGCGGCGACATGGCGGCCCGTCAGCAGTCCGCAGCGGGCCGCGTCCAGGAGGGCCGGCAGCCGGCGGGCCGCGGTGCGCGGATCGGACCGCCACTCGGTGCGGAAGAGCATCGCCGTGGTGGCGGTGAAGTGCTCCTTGCTCCGGTCGTACCGGTACGCGACGGAGAGGCAGTCGGTCGCGAGGGTGGTGTCGCCGGTCGCGAGGCCCTCCTGCGCGGCTTCGAGCAGCACGCCCGCGGCGCAGTCGTTGTCGATCTGGCTCGCGGCGACGAGGTGATGGGCGACCGCCGTCACCGGAGCGCCGTTCTTGAAGAGCAGGGTCCCGATCCTGGTGTGCAGCTCGGCGCGCGCCTCGGGGGTCATGTCGTGCAGCACGGCGGTGCGCGCGTCGGGGTGGCGCCAGGAGCCGTTCGCCAGCAGGCCCGTCTCCTCCAGCGTGTGGAGCGCCAGGTCGAGGGATTGCGGGTGCGTGCCGGGGAACTGGACGAGCAGCGGGATGTAGCGGGGGTCGTGCAGGACGGCCATGATCCGGGCGATGGTCCGCACCGATGTGGCGCAGCGGTAGAGGCAGCCGAGGACGGCCTGCTCGAAGAGGGTGCCGGAGGAGAGCACCGGGGCGGGCCACTCCGGTGCCGCCGCGATGCTGTCCTCGACCAGGCCCCGGACGAGGAAGGGGTTTCCGCCGGTGGCGGCCAGGCACTCCGTGCCGAGGGTCTCGGCGGCGCTCGGGCCGAGGCGCGAGGCGAGCAGCTCGCGCACCCCGACGAGGGACAGGGGTGGCAGCCGTACGCGGTGGCAGACCGGCTCCGGGGGGAGCTCCGCGCGGAGCAGGGTGCTCGACCTGCGGGGGGAGGGGAGTTCGTTGAGGACGAGGAGGAGCGGAGTGACCCGCAGCCGGCGGGTGAGGGAGGACAGGCACAGCAGGGACGGGGTGTCCGCGTACTCGACGTCGTCGACGCTGATGAGCAGCGGCCGCTCGACGTATTTGACGAGGTCGTGCATGGCCGTGCCCATCTCGTGGAAGAGGCGCGGCGGGACGGTGGCGGCGTCCTGCACGTTCGCGGCGTCGGCGCTCAGTGCCCGGTCGAGCAGGCGGGCCACATGTCCGGCCGCCGCGGGCGGCAGGTCCACGTTGCGGAACAGCTGGGCGAGGACTCCGAAGGGCACGTACCGCTCCATGCGGGAGGCGGTCGCGGAGAGGTGCATGGCGCCCGCGCCCTCGGCCTCTTCGGCCAGGGCGGCGAGGAGTTCGGTCTTCCCGTGTCCGGCGGCGCCGCTGACGACGGCGATCCTGCTGTTTCCCGCCAGTGCTTCGCCGAGGAGGCGCCGCAGGGCCGATAACTGCTCCTCGCGCTCGCACATGAGGTGGGGATGGGGCGGGGTGGGGAGCTTGTCCAGAACGACCGACGCTGTTCTTGCAGGCATTCTTTCGACTCCGCTTCGTATTCAGCTATATCGGAGAACGGGGTGCGCCAGACGTGTCGAGGGGATCTTCCGCTGGCAAGCTCTGCCCAGTAAAACCCGGTCGCCCCAGCACGGCAACCAACGTCCACAGCGGAGGTCGAGGCTCCGATTGGCCGCTGAATACAAGGGAGTCCATCGTGCCTGGACCGACCACGGCGCGCGGACGGAATGTCGCCCGGAGAGAGGGATTCCGTGAGACGCGTCACATTCGCCCGTGGCGCGGCTGATGGGCCGTCCTTCCGGGCGGGTGTGCCGGTCGGGCGGTGGAGATCGGCCACGCGGGGTGGGGTGTTCCGGCCGCCGGCGATCCGATCCCGCTGCATGGCGCCGTGCTGCCGTATTTTTTCGGCCGGAAATCAGACTTTAACGTGGCTGTTCGGCGCGGCCCCGCGGTGCCGACAAAACCGCCCGATGCGGACGCCCCGAGTGATCTTCCCGTCTGGGTCCGGACTGTACGAACTCTTGACGCGCGGCCTCCCCCTGTGCCGACGCTTCGACTCCGCCCGGTCCTCGCTCGCGTGAACCGCCCCCGCACCGCGGTGAATCGGCCCTATGGCCTGAAGTCGTCCTCCGGCGGATCAGGGGCCTCGTGCGCCGCCGAATGCCGCAACTCCCCCAGCGCCGTACAACAGCGGACCGAGTGGCTCCGGTCCCTGCCGACTCCTCCCGAGGACCTCTACCCCTCGTTCATGTTTTCTCCGTCTCTGCTTCACCGGCCCGTGTAGCCACCAGCGCCCAGCGCCGTGATTGTCATGCGCGCAGCTGTGAACGCGTGGTCGATTGTCGGCCACGCGTGAAGTCCGGGCGAAGGGGGCGGGTGTCGTGTCTCGGCCACGGTTTCTGTTTGTTTCCTGGGTGGACGTCGAAAGACGTCAGGCGCCGCACGAGTGGACGCCTGGCGATGTCGGTGCGGAGGCCGTGAGCTGGCGGCTCGTCGGGGCCAACAACCACGAACTCGGGCGCGGACCCGACCTCCACGGCGGTCACACCGCCTGCTGCGCAGCCGTACGGCGGCTGCGCGAGGGGCTCGACCGCGCCGCCCCGCTCGTCACCATGGCCGCCACCACCGGCCTCTGGAGCTGGCAACTCGCCCTGGACGAGCGGTGCGTCGCCGTCGCCGCGCGGACCTTCCGCCGCCAGCGCGAGTGCCGCCACAGCCTGCAGCTCTTCCTCGCCGCCGCCGCCGAAGGCCAGCTCGCCGCGGGCGTCACCCACACCCGACGGCTGCGTGGGCTGCGGCTGCCCGACGCCGTCCGGGGGACCGCCTCGTGAGCACCGCGAGCCCCACCGTCACTCCCGCCGTCGCCCCGGACGCGGACGTCCCGCGCCCCCGGTCCAAGGCCGGCGACCCCGCCGACCGGTTCTTCCGGGGCGGCGCGCGCGGTGCCGGTGCCGTCGTCCTGGTCACCATGACCCTGGTCGGCGTCTTCCTGACCGTCCGCGCGGCCCAGGCCCTCGGCGACGCCGGCTGGTCCTTCGTCACCACCTCGGCCTGGGAGCCCGACTCCCACCGCTTCGGCATCGCCGCCGTCCTGCCCGGCACCGTGCTCATCGGCGTCACCGCGATCACGTTCGCCCTGCCGCTCGCCCTCGGCACCGCGCTCTACATCACCGAGTACGCGCCCCGCCGGCTGCGCCGGACCCTGGTCAGCCTCGTCGACCTGATGGCGGCCGTGCCCAGCGTGGTCTACGGCCTGTGGGGCTTCTTCTTCCTGCAGCCCCACATCACCGGGCTCGCCCGGTGGATCTCCACGTACTTCGGCTGGATCCCGGTCTTCGCCGTGGACGGCGCCGACCCGCGCGACCCGCTCGCACCCGCCACCGTCTACACCTCCTCCACCTTCATCGCCGGGCTCGTCGTGGCCCTGATGGTCACCCCCATCGCCTGCTCGGTGATGCGGGAGGCCTTCGCGCAGGCCCCGCCCGGCGAGCGCGAGGGCGCCTTCGCGCTCGGCGCCAGCCAGTGGGGGGTCATCCGCACCGTCGTCCTGCCCTTCGGCAAGGGCGGCATCATCGGCGGGACCATGCTCGGGCTCGGCCGCGCGCTCGGCGAGACCATCGCCGTCGTCATGATCATCTCGCCGGTCTTCTTCTTCCAGCCGCACATCCTGGAGAACGGCGCCAACTCCGTCTCCGCGCTGATCGCCCTGCGCTACGGAGCGGCCAGCCCGCTCGGGATGTCCGCGCTCATGGCGGCCGGCCTCTCGCTCTTCCTGATGACCCTCGTCGTCAACTTCATCGCGTCCTCCGTGGTCGCACGCAGCCGGTCCGGAACGGGAGCCGACGCATGACCCTGACCACCGCCGAACCCGCGGCGACCGACGAGGCGCCCACCACGGTCACCCCCGACGTCGTCCCGCACGGCCCCGGCGCGCCCGCCGAGACCCGCCGCGCCACCTCCTCGCTGCACACGAGGGACGTCTTCGCGCTGGTCGGCTCGGGCGCCGCGGCGGTCGCCCTGACCGCCGTGGTCTTCGACCGGGTGCTGCCCTGGAACGCCCCGCTCGGCTTCACCGTCGTCACGTACCTCGCGTTCATGGCGCTGTACGCCGTCCTCGTCTCCCTCGACGAGAACGGCGCCACGGTCCGCGCCCGGCTCGCCCAGACCCTGGTGCACGCCCTCGCCGGACTGCTGCTCGCCGCGCTGCTCTTCATCGTCGGCTACGCGCTCTGGCGCGGGTACGAGGCGCTCGGCCACCTGAACTTCTTCACCGAGGACATGTCCGGCACCGGACCCCTCCAGCCGATCACCGACGGCGGCATGGTGCACGCCATCGTCGGCACGCTCCAGCAGATCGGCATCTCGCTGCTGATCACCGTGCCGCTGGGACTCGCCTGCGCGGTCTTCCTCAACGAAGTGCCGGGCCGCTACGCGCGGTTCGTCCGCACCATCGTCGAGGCGATGACGGCGCTGCCGTCGATCGTGGCCGGTCTGTTCATCTACGCCACCGCGATCCTCGCCCTCGGCCTGGACAAGTCCGGCTTCGCCGCCTCGCTCGCGCTCTCGGTGATGATGCTGCCGATCATCATCCGGGCCGCCGACGTGGTCATCCGGCTGGTGCCCGGTTCGCTGCGGGAGGCCTCGTACGCGCTGGGCGCCGGACAGTGGCGCACCGTGTGGACGGTAGTCCTGCCCACCGCCCGATCGGGCCTGACGACCGCCGTCATCCTCGGCACCGCGCGCGGCATCGGCGAGACCTCCCCGGTGCTGCTCACCTCGGGCGCCGCGACCGGCCTCAACCTCAACCCCTTCGACGGGCCGCAGACCTCGCTGCCGCTGGCCACGTTCACCCTGGTCGCCTCGCCCGAGAAGACCATGATCATCCGCGGCTTCGGCTGCGCGGCGCTGCTGATGGCGCTGGTCCTGCTGCTCTTCCTGCTCGCCCGGGTCATCGGCGGGCGCGGCCCCGGCCAGCTCAGCCGCCGCCAGCAGCGCCGCAGGGCCGCCGCCTCGCTCAAGGACGCGGAGCGGATGGGCTCCCGCCCGGCCTCGCCCGCCGCCGTCGGAGCCACCCCGCCGTCCCCCCCACCGCCCACGGCCGGCTGACCACTCGCCGCCGCACCGTACGACCCGCCACCCCCGATCAGGAGACCTCCATGTCCGGACGCCCCCCGGCGCTCCCCCCGCGCGTGCTGCGGCGCACCCTGGCGGTGCTCGTCACCGCCCTCGCGCTGCTGGTGACCGGCGCCCTGCCCGCCGCCGCCGACAGCTACGTACCGGTCTCCGGCGCGGGCTCCACCTGGAGCCAGAACGCCCTCGACCAGTGGCGGGCCAACGTCAAGCAGTACGGCATGACGGTCAACTACAACGGCACCGGCTCCTCCGACGGCCGCAACCAGTTCCGCAACGGCACCGTCGACTTCGCCGTCTCCGAGATCCCCTACGGCATCAACGACTCCGGTGTCGCCGACCCGCCGCCCTCGCGGAAGTTCAGCTACATGCCGATCGTCGCGGGCGGCACGGCGTTCATGTACAACCTGAGGATCGGCAACCGGCGGGTGACCAACCTCCGGCTCTCCGGCGAGAACGTCGCCAAGATCTTCACCGGCACCGTCACCATGTGGAACGACCCGGCGATCAAGGCCGACAACCCGGGCCTCGCCGCCGCCCTCCCGGCCCGCCGGATCGTCCCCGTGGTCCGCTCCGACGGCTCGGGCACGACGGCCCAGCTGACCACCTGGCTGAGCAAGAAGCACGCCGGCCTGTGGGACGCGTACTGCGCCAAGGCCGGCCGCCGCACCCCGTGCGGCCCGACCTCCAACTTCCCCGTCATCGGCGGCAAGGGCTTCGTCGGCCAGTCCGGCTCCAACGGCGTCTCCGGCTACGTCGCCCAGGACGGCAACCAGGGCACGATCACCTACGTCGAGTACTCGTACGCGGTCTCCACCACCGGCTTCCCGGTGGCCAAGATCCTCAACGAGAAGGGCTACTACACCGAGCCCACAGCCCAGAACGTGGCGGTCTCGCTCACCAAGGCGGCCATCAACCCCGACCTCACCCAGCGCCTCGACGGCGTCTACAACTCCACCGACCCGCGCACCTACCCGCTCTCCAGCTACAGCTACATGATCGTCCCGACCGCCCTGGAGTCGAACTTCAACCCGCAGAAGGGCAAGTCGCTCGGCGCGTTCGCGTACTACTTCCTCTGCCAGGGACAGCAGTCGGTGGACCGGCTCGGCTACTCGCCGCTGCCCATCAACCTGGTCCAGGCGGGCCTGACGCAGGTCCGCCGGATCCCCGGGGTGGCAGCCGAGAGCATCGACATCAAGAAGTGCAAGAACCCGACGTTCTCCAGCGACGGCACCAACACCCTGGCCAAGTCCGCGCCCTACCCGCCCGCCTGTGACCTCAAGGGCGCCACCCAGTGCGACACCGGCACCGGCGGCAACAAGACCCCCACCAAGACCGGGGGTTCCTCGGGCGGCGGCTCGGCCACGGGCGGCTCCGGCGGCGGCAGCGGCGGCGGTGCGACCGGCGGCAGCGGCGGTACGGCCTCCGGCGGCGCGACCGGGGGAGCCACCGGGGGAGCGACCGGCGGCACGACCGCCGGTACGGCGGCAGCGGGCGGAGCCGCCACCGGCGGCGCGACGGGCGCGGCCACGGGAGGCGCGCTCGACCCCGACACCGGCCAGCCGATCGCGGCCGGCGACGCGGGCGGCTCCGGTGGAGGCGGCGACCTGTACGGCGTGCCGGTGACCACGGCCGCCGGACTCGGCAGCGGGCTCCAGACCGCCCTGATGGTGCTCGGCGCCCTGCTCTTCCTCGGCATCACCGTGGGCCCGCCGCTGCTCCACCGGCGCCTGGCCGCCCGCCGGACGGGGGAGGGATCCCGATGACCCGCGCGCGCACCCTCGGCGGCCGGTCCCGGCTGCGGCACCTCCTCGGCACCCTCTGCCTGGCCCTGGTCCCCGTCGTCGCCACCGTCGGCACAGGACTCGACCCGGCCGCGCCGCCCGCGTACGCCGCCACCGGCGACGACTCGCGGACGACCGTGTCCGGCAAGGGCGAGTTCGCCGACCTGAAGATCACCGTCAGCCAGACCCGGAACCTCGTCAACCAGGTCGTCAGGATCACCTGGACCGGCGGCGCGCCCACCGTCTCCGACACCGCGTACGCCGCCAACTACCTGCAGATCATGCAGTGCTGGGGCGACGAGCGCGGACCCGGCACCGACCAGTGCCAGTTCGGCGGCTCCTCCGCGCTCGGCGCGGGCGCCGGCAACCAGGCGGCCGGCGCGTACACCAACAGCCGGCAGCTGAACTACGGCGCGCACCTGAAGGACTCCGAGAACCAGCCGCTGCCGCCGCCCAGCCCCAGCGGCATCTCCTACGCGCCGTTCCGCTCGGTCACCGGCGACGAGGTCAGCCCGGGCAACTGGAACGAGTTCTTCGACGTCAACAGCACCAACGAGATCCCGTACGCCCGCACCAACGCGCGCGGCGAGGGCGAGGTCTACTTCGAGGCGCAGTCCGGTGTCGAGGCCCCCGGCCTCGGCTGCGGCGACGCCACCGAGCAGCAGGGCGGCACGGTCACCGGCCGGGGCTGCTGGCTGGTGATCGTCCCGCGCGGCACCAGCGAGGTCGACGGCAGCGGGTACACCTCCCAGTCCAGCGGCCAGCTGCAGTCCTCGCCGCTCTCCCCGGCCAACTGGAAGCACCGCATCACCGTCCCGCTGGGCTTCGAGCCGATCGGCAGCCACTGCCCGATCGGCGCCGAGGAACGGGGCACGCTGGGCAGCGAGATGGCCGCCGAGGCCGTCACCCGCTGGCAGCCCGCGCTCTGCCGCACCGGCGCCAAGGCCATCTACGGCTACGCCCAGGTCCCCGACGAGACCGCGCGCGTCAAGCTGCTCTCTGGCAGGCCCGGCCTGGTCTTCGTCGGTGAGCACGCGCCGGTCACCACCCCGCGCGAGGCCCACCGCAAGCCCGTGTACGCGCCGGTCGCGCTCTCCGGCATCACCATCGGCTACTTCATCGAGAGCCAGGCCTCCTTCCGCGCCCCCGACGCGGTCAAGCAGCGCAACGGCACCCGGATGGGCACCCTGCGGCTGACCCCGCGCCTGGTCGCCAAGCTGCTCACCGAGTCCTACCGCGACGGCGTCTCCCGCTTCGCCGAGAGCGTCGCCAAGAACCCCGAGAACCTCGGCCGCGACCCGGAGTTCATCCGCCTCAACCCGGAGTACGCCGACCTGGACTTCGGCGGCAAGCTCGGCGACGCCCTCGTGCCGCAGCCGCTCGCCGACACGACCCGGCAGCTGTGGGCGTGGGTGGCGCAGGACCCGGCCGCCGCCGAGTTCCTCAAGGGCACGCCCGACAACCAGGGCGCGCACGGCGACCCCAAGAACGCGGGGACGACCGTCAACCCGCACTACAGGAACATCAAGCTGCCCGTCGACTCCTTCCCCAAGAGCGACCCGTACTGCCAGCCCTTCGACGACCGGCCCGACTTCCCGCTCTGCATCCAGGACAAGAAGCCGTACGCCACCGACATGCACGCCGCCGCCCGCGCGGCCGGGCGCGGCGACACCCTGGCCCGTACCTCCTGGGACCCGGCCGCCACCCCGCCCGCGTACAAGAAGGACCCGCCGCAGCCGGCCGGTCAGCGGGCCGTGCTCGCCGTCACCGACACCGCGACCGCCGAGCGGTACGGGCTGCTGCGCGCCGAACTCCGCAACTCGGCGGGGAAGTTCGTGGCGCCCGACACGGCCTCCCTGACCGCCGCGGCGAACGCCCGGAAGCCGGGCACCGACGGGGTGACCGTGCCGGACCCGGCCACCAGGAACCCGGCCGCCTACCCGCTCACCGTCGTCACCTTCGCCGCCACCGTGCCCGCCGACCTGACCCCGGCCGAGGGCCGTGACTACGGCACCCTGCTGACCTACGCGGCCGGCGCGGGCCAGACCCCCGGAGTCGCCTCCGGCACCCTGCCGCACGGCTACGCGCCGCTGCCCGAGGCCCTGCGCGCGCAGACCCGCACGATCGCCCACCAGGTCACCACGCAGGCCGGCAAGAACCCGTCGACGACCACGCCCGCGCCGGGCACGGGCGACGGCGGCACGAACGGCGACGGCGGAGCCGGTGGTTCCGACGGCGCGAGCGGCGGTACGGGCGGGACGGCCGGCGGGTCCGGCACGGGGTCCGGCGGTGTGGCCGCGGGCGGTACGCGGGCCACGGCAGGCCCGAGCGCGAGCCCCGGCCAGGTCGTCGCGCCGCCGGTCACCAAGAACCCCTCGCCGGGAGCGCCCGCCGCTTCCGCCCTGGGCGACCCGACCCCCGGCTGGGCCGTCGGCTTCGTCCGGAACGCCCTGCTCATCTGTCTGATCGTCGGCGCGGTGGCGGCCTTCACGGGCCCGCTGCTGCCGCGCTACCTGCCGCGTCTGCTGGCGGCCGCACGCACCCGACCGAGGAGGTGATGCCCGAAAACGTCTGATTCGTCCGCGCCAACGGAAGTCCTGCACACGCGCCCCGGGCACCACCCGGTGCGCAGCCTAGCTGAGGAGAACCCCCAGTGAACAAGAAGAAGACCGGCCTCGCGCTCGCCGCCGCGGCGCTCGCGGCGGTCACCGTCGGCAGTGGCCTCGCCTCCGCCGACCCGGCCGGCCCCCCGCAGCACCGCGTGCTCTCCGGTGTCGGCTCCGACACCACCCAGGACGTCATGAACGGCCTCGCCGACGCCGTCACGGTGAACGGCCAGAAGGTCATCGGCTCCTACGACGCCACGGGCTCCGCCAACATCACCACCAAGAACCCGGCGACGAACCCGAACTGCACCATCGCGCGCCCCAACGGCTCGGGCGCCGGCCGTGCCGCGCTCCTGAACTCGCTCCAGGCCGGCAACGGCTGCCTCGACTTCTCCCGTTCCTCCTCGCTGAGCCTGGGCGCGGCCAACCCGGGTCTGACGTACGTGCCGTTCGCGGTCGACGGCGTCACCTACGCCATCACGCCCGGCTCGTCGATCCCGCGCAAGCTGACGCTGGCGGACCTCAAGGCCATCTACCACTGCGACCCCGACTACGTGGGCGCCGGGCCGAACTACGACATGACGGTCTACCTGCCGCAGGCCGGTTCCGGCACGCGCTCCTTCTGGCAGTCGCAGATGGGCATCACCGAGGCCGACGTGGTCGCTGGCGTCTATCCCTGCATCAAGGACAAGAAGGGCACCGCCCCGGTCCAGGAGCACGACGGCCGCGTCCTCGACGACAAGTCGATCGTGCCGTTCTCCATCGCGCAGTACCAGTCGCAGTCCTCGCAGACCATCGCCGACCTGCGCGGCCGGGCCATCCTCGGCACCGTCGACGGCCTGTCGCCGACGGTCCTCAACAGCGGCTTCGGCGTGAAGCGCGACGTCTACAACGTCATCCCGACCAGCAAGGTCGCCACCTCGCCGTGGAGCGACGTCTTCGTCGGCCCCAACTCCGGCATCTGCAAGCAGACCGCCGTGATCAACACCTACGGCTTCGCGACCAACCCGAACTGCGGCGACACCACCAAGCAGACCCCCTGATCAGGAGCCTGACGTGCTGAAGAACAGAATCTCCCGGGCCCTCGCCCTCGGTGTCGCCGCCGTCACCACCGCCTTCGCGGCCGGTCTGGCGACCGCGGGCGCGGCGTACGCGGCGCCGATCGGCACCCTCGACATCACCCCCGCCACCGGCGCGGACACCAGCGGCATCTCCTTCACCACCTCGGGCGCCTGCCCGGCGAACGCCACCAACGTCCTGGTGAAGGTGGAGGGTTCCGGCTTCCCGGCGGGTGGCCTGAACGTGGTCGGCAACTCGCCGATCACCACCTACCCCACGGCGGGCAACGGCGGCATGGTCATCCCGCTGACGTCCACCATGCGCGACTACGCCTCCCAGGCGGGCTTCACCACCCTCCAGGGCAAGTACGACTTCACCGTCATCTGCCGGACCGCGTTCAACGGCACCAGCCTCGGTGACTTCACCGGCGCCATCTGGTTCACGTCCAACACGACGTACCAGGCCAACGACCCGGCCGTGAAGACGGACACCAGCACCTCGCTCGCGGTCACCCCGGCCGGACCGGCGCAGGTCGGCACCGCCGTCACGCTGACCGCCACGGTCACTCCGTCCGGCGCCCCCGGCACCGTGCAGTTCAAGGACGGCTCCGCCGACCTCGGCACCCCGGTCACGGTGACCGGCGGCGTCGCGGCGCTGACCACGAGCAACCTCACGGCCGGCACGCACGCGCTGACCGCCGTGTTCACGCCGTCCAACGCCTCGTACAACGGCTCGACCTCGTCGGCCGTCTCGTACCAGGTCAACCCGGCCGCGGCCACGCAGACCACGACGGCCCTCGCGGTCTCCCCGGCGGCGAGCACCCCGCAGTACAGCCCGGTCACCCTCACCGGCACGGTCTCCCCGGCCGGCGCGGCGGGCTCGATCAAGTTCACCGACACCGTCGGCGGCACCACCACCCCGCTCGGCACGGTCCCGGTCGTGGGCGGCACCGCCACGCTCACCACCTCCAGCCTGCCGGCCGGTCCGCACTCCTTCACCGCCGTCTTCGTCCCGGCCGACCCGGCCCGGTACACCGGCTCCGACTCCGCCGCGATCCCGTACACGATCGGCGCGTTCGCCGGCGTGACCGCCTCGGAGACCATCACCACCACCGTCAACGCCGGCGCGCTCGTCATCAGCGTCGACAACCCGCAGGTCACCCTGCCGTCGCCGGTCCTGAACAACGACGGCGACCTGCTCACCACCGCCGGTGCCCTCAGCCCGGTCACGCTCACCGACACCCGCGCCGGCAACCCCGGCTGGACCGTCAGCGGTCAGGTCGCCGACTTCTCCGACGGCGCCACGCACACCATCAACGGCCAGAACCTCGGCTGGTCCCCGAAGGTCGTCGACAAGGCGCCCGCGCAGACCGTCACCCCGGGTTCCGCCGTCCCGGCGGCGAACGGCGCCGCCCCCGGCGACGCGGGCACGGCCGGTCTGAAGGCCGCCCGCACCCTCGCCAACGGCACCGGCCTCGGCACCGCGCACATCGGCGCCGACCTGGTCCTGAACGTCCCGACCTCCACGACGGCCGGCACGTACACCGCCACGCTCACCCTCACCGCCATCTGATCCAGGCGTGAGTTCCGGGGCGGAGCCGCGCCGCGCACGGCCGCGAGACCCGAACCACCTGCCGCGCGCCCGGGGTTCCGCCCCGCCCCTGACCTCTGGAGAACCGTCATGACCGCTCACCGTCCGCTCCGACCGGCCGGAACCCTCGGCCTGTTGCTCCTGCTCTTCCTCACGCTGCTGCCGGCCGGTCCGGCCGCCGCCGAGGGCCCCAAGGACAAGAAGGCCGTCTTCGGCGTCCAGCCCGCGGGCCCCAAGAGGCCCGACCAGCGGCCCCACTTCTCGTACGGGGTCACCGGCGGCGCGGCGGTCCGCGACCAGATCGCGCTCTGGAACTACGGCTCCGAGCCGCTGACCCTCGCCGTCTACGCGAGCGACGCCGTCAACACCGTCGACGGCGGTTTCGACCTGCTCGCCGCCGACAAGAAGCCGACGGACACCGGCAGTTGGATCAAGCTGGCGAAGAACCAGGTGAGGGTGAAGCCCAAGAGCCACGTCATCGTCCCCTTCACCCTGACCGTCCCCGCCAAGGTCACCCCGGGCGACCACACCGGCGGCATCGTCGCCTCGCTCTCGGGCACGGGCAAGGACGCCAAGGGCAACCAGGTCCGGCTCGACCAGCGGGTCGGCGCCCGCGTCTACCTCCGGGTCGCGGGGGCGATCAAGCCCGAGCTCACCGTGGAGAACGTCCGCGCCGAGTACCACGGCACCCTCAACCCCTTCGGCACCGGCTCGGCCACCGTCACGTACACCGTCCGCAACAGCGGCAACGTACGGCTCGGCGCCCGCCAGGCCGTCCGCGTCAACGGAGTCTTCGGCTCCTCGGTCACCGCCAAGGGCGTCCGCGACCTCGGCGAGCTGCTCCCCGGCAACGCCCTGACGGTCACCGCCGAGGCCGACGGGGTGGCCCCGCTCGTGCACGCCTCCGCCGTCGTCTCCGTGCAGCCCGTCGCGACCCGGGAGGGCGTCGACCCCCGGCTGCCCTCGCTGACCAGGACCGTCTCGATCTGGGCGGTGCCCTGGACGTTCCTCGCGCTGCTGCTCCTCCTCGTCGCGGGCTTCCTGTGGCGGCGCCGCCGGTGGCGTACGGACCGGCGGGTGGCGGCCGCGGAGACGGACCGGGCCCGGCAGAACACCCGCGCGCATCCCGAGACCCCCGAGACCCCCGACAAGGAGCTCATCGTGCAGTTCACCCGCCTCCTCACCCGGCGGACCGCGGCCGGTGCGGCCGCCGCCGCGGCGGTGGTCCTCGCCGGTGTCGGTGTCCTCACGGTGCCGACGGCCTCGGCCGCACCGCTGGGCACGGCGAAGGTCGACCCGGCCACCGGCACCGACGAGACCAGCATCGACCTGACCACCTCGGCCACCTGCCCGGCGCCCGCCACCAACGTCCTGGTGAAGGTGGCCGGCAAGGGCTTCCCCGCCGAGGGCAAGAACGTGGTCGGCAACTCGCCGCTCACCACCTACCCGAAGGACCCGAACGGCGCCGGCTTCATCGTGCCGCTGACCATGACCATGCGGGACTACGCCAACGAGGCCGGGTTCACCACCCTGGAGGGCCGGTACGACCTGACGGTCGTGTGCCGCAAGGCCTTCGGCTCGGAGACCTTCGGCGAGTTCACCGGCTCCGTGTGGTTCACCTCCAACACGGTCTACCAGGACACCGACCCGGGCGGCACGCCCACGGGCACCCCCTCGGGCACCCCCTCCGGGACCCCGTCCGGCACGCCCTCCGGCACGCCCTCCGGCACTCCGTCGAGCACGGACACGCCGACCCCGACCGACACGGGTTCGCCCTCGGCGACCGCGACCGAGGGCGACACGGTCGGCGTCTCCACCAGCATCCCGCCCAGCACGGCGGCGCCCACGACCACCGATCCCGCGTCCTCCGGCGCCTCCGGATCGGGCGGCACCTCCGGCTCGGGCGGCGGCGACGGCGGTGGCCTCGCCGACACCGGCACCGACCCCGTCGTGCTCGGTCTGCTCAGCGCCCTGCTGGTGGCCGTCGGCGCCCTCGCCGTCCGCTGGGCCCGCAGGCGCGGACTGATCACCTTCGGCAGCAACTGACGCGACAACCGACGTACGGAGCACACGCCATGACAGCCACCACCACCCTGGTGGACGTGCGTCCCGTCCCCGCCGGGCCGGAGGAGCCGAGCGCTTCCCCGGCCCGCCCCGGGCACGCACCCCGCACCAGCCCGCTGTGGGCCGTCGGCGGCGCGCTGGCCATCCTCGGCGCGCTGCTCCTCGGCTTCGTCGCCCAGGTCGGCCCGCTCGGGCACCTCAAGCACGAGCGGGACCGCCGCGTCGGCTACGCCGAGGTCCGCGGCTCGCTGGCCAACGCCACCACGCCCATCGGCGCGGGCACCGAACCGGGCACGCCGATGGCGCTGCTGACGATCCCCCAGCTCGGCATCAAGGAGGTCGTCCGCGAGGGCACCTCCTCGGAGGTGCTCGCCTCGGGACCCGGCCACCGGCGCGACACCGTGCTGCCCGGCCAGGCCGGCGCCAGCATCCTGATGGGCCGCAAGGCGGGGTACGGGGGTCCGTTCGCGCACCTCGCGGACCTCCAGGGCGGGGAGACCTTCAAGGTCACCACCGGGCAGGGCGACCACACCTACCGGGTGAGCGGCGTCCGGCGCGAGGGCGACCCGCAGCCGCCCGCGCTGCAGGCCGGGACGGGCCGGCTCACCCTGATGACCGCCACCGGCGACGCGTACCGTCCCGCCGGGGTCGTCCAGGTCGACGCGGACCTGATCTCGGCGCCGCAGCCGGGCGTGGCCCCCGCGTTCCGCTTCGGCAAGGTCCCCGCCGACGAACTCCCGCTCGCCGGGCAGCCCTCGTCGTGGCTCCCGTTCGTCCTCTGGTCGCAGGCCCTGCTGCTCGCCGCCGCCGCGCTGGTCTGGGCGCGCTCCCGGGTGCCCCGCGCGCACGTCTGGCTGGTCGGCTTCCCCGTCCTGGTCGCCCTCGCCCTCGCGGCCGGCGACCAGGCAGCGCTCCTCCTCCCCAACCTCCTGTAAGGACAGTCGTGGCCTCCCACCTGGACGCACGTTCCATCTCCGCCTGGTTCGGTACCCACAAGGTCCTCAACCGCGTCTCGCTGACCATGCCCGCGGGCCGGGTCACCGCGCTCATCGGCCCCTCGGGCTGCGGCAAGTCGACGTTCCTGCGCATCCTGAACCGGATGCACGAGCTGATCCCCGGCGCCGAGCTCGCCGGCGAGGTGCTCCTGGACGGCGACGACATCTACGCGCGCGGGCGTCGGCTCACCGAGGCCAGGCACCGGATCGGCATGGTCTTCCAGAAGCCGAACCCGTTCCCCGCGATGTCGGTCTACGACAACGTCACCGCCGGTCTGAAGCTGACCGGCACCCGGATCGCGGCGGCCGACCGGGACGACCTGGTCGAGGAGTGCCTGACGAGGGCCGGTCTGTGGAAGGAGGTCCGCGACCGACTGCGGCAGCCCGGTGGCGCGCTCTCCGGCGGCCAGCAGCAGCGGCTCTGCATCGCCCGCTCGCTGGCGGTCCGGCCGCGGATCCTGCTGATGGACGAGCCGTGCTCGGCGCTCGACCCGACCTCGACCCGGCGCGTCGAGGAGACCATCCGCGACCTCGCGGACGAGGTCACGATCGTCATCGTCACGCACAACATGCAGCAGGCGGCCCGCGTCTCCGACCAGTGCGCCTTCTTCCTGGCCGAGCAGTCCACCCCCGGCATGATCGTCGAGCACGGGCCGACGGAGGCCATGTTCGGCAGCCCCCGGGACCCGCGCACGGCGGACTACGTGGAGGGCCGCTTCGGCTGAGCACACGGGACACGCCCGAGGGCCCGTACGTGTCGGGGGACGCGTACGGGCCCTCGGGCGTGTCCGGGACCAGGGTTACTCGACGACGAGCTCGACCTGGATGTTGCCGCGGGTGGCCTTGGAGTACGGGCAGAAGGCGTGGGTCTTCTCCAGGAGCGCGTGGCCCGGCTCGCCCTGCAGGTGGTCGGGGAACTCGGCGCGCATGACGACCGCGAGGCCGAAGCCGCCGTCCGTCTCGTCCTTGCCGATGGAGACCTCGGCGGTGATCGAGGCGTCCGCGATGTCGATCTTCTCCTGGCGGGCCACGAGGGCCATCGCGCTGGCGAAGCAGGCCGCGTACCCGGCGGCGAAGAGCTGCTCGGGGTTGGTGCCCTGACCGTTGCCGCCGAGCGCCTGGGGGTGGGCGAGGGGGAGGTCGATGTGGCCGTCGGAGCTGACGGCGCGGCCCTCGCGGCCGTTGGCGGTGGCGACGGCGGTGTAGATCGCGTTCATGGGGTCCTCGTTCCGTTCCGGGTGCGGTGCGGTCGGTGTCTGCGGTAAACCGTAGCGTGCAATTCAGTTGTGCGCAACTCAATGGCTCGCGAGATGCTGTCCCGTACCCTGGAGCCATGGCGACGCTCGACACCACCCCCGGCACGGACCTGGACGCGGAGTTCCTCCGGCTCGACCACCAGATCTGCTTCTCGCTGCACGCCGCGACCCGCGCCTTCAACGGCGTCTACCGCGCCGCGCTCAAGGAGCTCGGGCTCACCTACCCCCAGTACCTGGTCATGCTGGTGCTCTGGGAGCACGGCGAGCTGCCGGTCAAGCGGATCGGCGAACACCTGCGACTCGACTCCGGAACGCTGTCGCCGCTGCTCAAGCGGCTGGAGGCGGCCGGATACGTCGAACGCCGGCGCAGCCCCGAGGACGAGCGCTCGGTCACCGCGCGCCCCACCGAGGCCGGGGCCGCGCTCCGGGAGCAGGCCCTCGGCGTGCCCAGGCGGATCGCCGCCGCCACCGGCCTCGACCTGGGGGAGATCGGCGCCCTGCGGGCTCAGCTCAACGCCCTCGCCGCCCGCCTCGACGCCGCCGACCCGGAGGCCCTGGGCGGTCCGGCGTAGAGCGGAGGGCGGCGCCCGCCGGGGTGCGGGGGCGGTGGGGGTACGGGAACGTGGCTGGGGAGCCCGACCGCCCGTGCCACCGCCCGTACCGGCCACCGCCCGGACCACCGAACGGAAGCCCGATGGAGTACGTCACCCTGAACAACGGCGTCCGGATGCCGATCCTCGGCTTCGGCGTCTACCAGATCCCGCCCGAGCAGACCGAGCGGGCCGTCACCGACGCCCTCGCCGTCGGCTACCGGCTGCTCGACACCGCCGCCGCCTACGGCAACGAGGAGGCCGTCGGGCGCGCCATCCGCGCCAGCGGCATCCCGCGCGAGGAGCTGTTCGTCACCACCAAGCTCTGGGTGCAGGACGCGCCCGCGCAGGAGAACGCCGAGCGCGCCTTCGAGGCCTCCCTGTCCCGGCTCGGCCTGGACCAGGTCGACCTCTACCTGATGCACCAGCCCTACGGCGACGTGTACGGACAGTGGCGGGCCATGGAGAAGGCGAACCGCGAGGACCGGGCCCGGGCGATCGGCGTCGCCAACTTCTACCCCGACCGGCTCCTCGACCTCCTCCTCCACAACGAGATCACGCCGGCCGTGAACCAGATCGAGACCCACCCCTTCTTCCAGCGCGCCGCCGACCAGGCCCTCATGCGCGAGCACGGGGTGCAGATCCAGTCCTGGGGCGGCTTCGCCGAGGGCCGGAACGACCTGTTCAGCCACCCCCTGCTCAGCCGGATCGGCGCCGAGCACGGCAAGTCCGTGGCCCAGGTGGTGCTCCGCTGGCTGATCCAGCGCGGGGTCGTCACGATCCCCAAGTCGGTCCGCGCCGAGCGCATGGCGGAGAACTTCGCCGTCTTCGGCTTCGAACTCGCCGACGACGAGATGGCGGCCATCTCCGGCCTCGACACCGACCGCTCCCTCTTCTTCGACCACCGCGACCCGGCCGCCGTGGGCCCCCCCCGCCCCGGGCCGGGGGGGGGTGGCGCGGGGGGGCCCCCCCGCCGGGGGGCGGCCGGCGGGCGGCCCACGGGGGGGGGGGCCCGGCCCGCGGGGTGCGCCGGGCCCCCC
>NZ_JBIBWQ010000012.1:0-147664 GCF_043081505.1 Streptomyces sp. NPDC014870 | reverse complement strand
CCTCCCCAGCACGCCACCCCACCCCGCCAGGCTACAGGCCCCCCCCCCCCGGGGGCGGGGGGCCGCCCGCCGGGGGGGGGGGGGGCGCCGCCCCCCCCCCCCCCCCCCCCACGGCCGGGCGAAGACGGCCGGGCGACATCGGGGCGCTAGGACGCGTCCGAGGAGATCCGCGGGACACCCCGCAGCAGGGCCAGGACGAGGACCGCAGTCAGCAGGGCGAAGCCCGCGCTCAGCGCCGACGCCGACTGGAGCGCCGTGGTGAACGACTCCCTGGCCGTCGCCAGGAGCCCCGCGTCGCCGAGCGCCCCCGCCGCGCCCAGCGACTCCCGCGCCGCCGCCGGGGCGTCCGACGGGATGCCCGAGCGGTAGACCGCGACCGCCACGCTGCCGGTCACCGCGATGCCGAGGGCCAGGCCCAGGTCGTACGCCGTCTGGCCGGTCGCCGCCGCCGCGCCCGCCTTCTCCGGCGGAGCCGCGCCCACCGCGAGCGTCGTGCCCAGGACGCTGATCGGGGCGGCCCCGAACATGATCACCGCAAGACCCAGGGAGGCCACGGCCACCCCGGTGCCCAGGGCGACGGCCGCGTACCCGGTCAGCGACACCAGCACCCCGCCGGCCAGCACGTACGCGGGACGGAAGCGGCGGGCCAGCGGCGGGGTCAGCTGCGAGCCGGCGATCAGCCCCGCCGCCCCCGGCAGCAGCCACAGACCGGCCGCGAGCGGAGAGAGCCCCGCGACCGCCTGGAGGTACTGCGGAACCAGGTACTCCACCCCGTTGAGCGCGGTCATCCCGAGCAGCAGGGTGAGCAGCGCTCCGGTGAACGCCCTGCTGCGGAAGAGCCGGAGGTCGAGCAGCGGGGTGGCGAGCCGGTTCTGCCGGCGGACGAAGAGGGCCGTGAAGACGGCACCGGCGGCGAAGACGGCGCCCGTCCCGGCCGTCGGGCCGTGCGCGGCCAGCGACTTCACCCCGTACACCAGCGGCAGCACCGCGAGCAGGAAGAGCGCCACGCTCGCCAGGTCCAGCCGGCCAGGGCGCGGATCGCGGTACTCGGGGAGCAGGACGGGCGCCGTGACCAGCGCGACCAGCATGACCGGGAGCCCGATCAGGAACACCGACCCCCACCACCAGGACGCGAGGAGCACACCGCCGACGACCGGGCCGATCGCGAGGCCGACGGAGAGCGCGGTGACCCACATCGCGATCGCCGTGGCCCGCTGCCGGGCGTCCGCGAACATGTGGCTGATGAGCGCGAGCGTCGAGGGCAGGACGGCCGCCCCCGCCACGCCGAGCAGGGCACGGGCCGCGACCAGCGTCCCGGCGTTCGGCGCGTACGCGGCGAGCAGCGAGGCGAGCAGGAAGCCCGCCGAGCCCGCCATCAGGAGCCGCCGCGCAGGCGGACCGGTCGGTGCAGCGGCTCCTCAGGGGCGACCTGGCCGGGGCGGAGACGGACGCGTCCGCGTCGGCCGCGCTGTTCGAGCGGCTCGGCGACGCGTGGGGCGGGCTCTGGTCCGTCTATCCGCTGGCCACGGTGGCGGAGGTGCACGGCGCGTACGAGCGGGCCGCGCGGCTCAAGCAGGCCGGCCTGGAGACCGCCGAGGCCTTGGGGATCACGACCGAGGTGCCCGATCTGCTGTCGGGCCTCGGCCGGACCGCGCTCCTCATGGGCGACCTGGAGCAGGCCCGCGCCTACCACCGGGCGGGCCGGGAGAAGGCGATCGAGGTCGGCTTCCGGGCGGGCGAGATCAACGCGGTGCTCGGCCTGGGCCTCGGCGCGCGCCGCGAGGGCCTGCTCGACGAGGCCGAGTCGCACCTGCGGGAGGTCCTCGACTGGCACCGCCTCGTCGGGCTCGACGGCGCCAACGCGCTGATCCTCGCGGAACTGGGCTTCGTGGCGGAGCTGCGGGGCGACGGCGCGCGGGCGCTCGCCCTCCACGAGCAGGGGTACGCGACGGCCCTGACGACCGGGGACCCACGGGCCGTGGCGCTTGCCCTGGAAGGCCTGGCGGGAGCGGCGGCCCTGACCGGCCGCGCCGAGGCCGCGGCCCTCCTCCTGGGCACGGCGGCCGCCCTGCGCTCCTCCACGGGCGCACCGCTCCCGCCGGCGGAGCGGGCGGACGTGGACCGTGCGGAAGCCGCGGCCCGCCGCACCCTCGGCGACACCCCCTTCGAAGCCACCCACACCCAAGGCACGACCACCCCACCGGAGACAGCCGTGGCGCAGGCCCGAACCCTCTGACCGCTGCCTCTCGTCTGGGCAACTGAGCCTTTTTCAGGCTCTGTTCGCGCGATGAGTCGTACCGCGGCCGAGTTTCGGCTCGGCTAGGCTCAGTGGCATGGCTGTGCGGAAGGGAGTCGTCGCGTTCGCTGCGCTGCTGGGTGCCCTCTGTGGTGCGACGGCGACAGCGGGCGTGACGTTGGCTCTGGGCGAGAACGCGACTCCATCGGTGGATTCACGCGCGGAGGTTCCTTCGACGCGTGAGGAATCCGTCCGGCGATGGGAGGTCGCCTTGTCCAAGTCGGGAAAGTCTCTGCCGGCTGACGTGAACGAGATGACCGACCGAGAGATCTATGAAGCCATGTGGGCGGAGTGGCGGAAGTACGTCGTACCGGAGAAGCAGCCCAACCGCCTCGTCGATTGACCGCAACCGGTGACGGGTCCGCCCCGAGGAGGCCCCGTCACCGTGGGCGATCCTGGGATCAGACCCCGTTGGCCGTGTTGATCAATGCGGCCGCATGGCTTCCGTGTTCGGACGAGAACAGGTCATCACTGACACGCTGCATGGTGTCCCTGTCCATTTCGTAGTGACTACCCGTGCCCACGATGCGGGGATCGTTCGGACCCGCCTGGACCGCGTACGGTCCGCCACTCGCTCCCTGCCCCATGTCGCAGTCCAGCTTGATCCTGTCGTCGAAGGGGTTCAGAGGGCTTGCGTCCGTGGTGCCCCCCATGCAGTACATCTGGCGCGTGCCGTCGAGATCTGCGCGCTGGTAGCCCTGCATCGGATAGCCGATCGTGGCCGCCTGCGCGTAGTCCGTCGCGTTCTCTGCGAACAGATAGCCGAACGTCACCCCGACGGCGTCCAGCAGGGTGCCGTGACTGGGGTGCGAGTTGAGGACGATGGCGGCCATGTCGGCTTCGTCGCGGTCCCCGTCCTGAGTCCATGCCGTGGGGGCGAAACGGTGCGCGCCGGTCCACGACCCGAGAGGCTCGCTGCCGTTCCGTGACCCTGGAACGTACAGGAAGTGCTTCATCCAGCCGGCGTCACCTGAGCCGTCACCGAGGTGGACGCAGTGGCCGGCCGTCCAGACGGTGTTCTCGTTGGCCGAGGAGATGGATGCGGCGCTGCAATGGCTGGGCGTCCCGTCGGGCAAGAAGAATTTTCCCACAACCCGATCGGTGGGCGAGGCGGGAGTTTCCTGAGAGACCGAGACCGCCGCGGGCGGCTCGGCCGTGGTGCTCGCACGAGTCGGAAGGGTGCTCTCGCTGAAGCCCTGGGCAGGTGCCGAAGCGATCAGATCCTGCGGAGGAGCAACGCTTCCGGCGCTGCGCGTACGGCCGGGTCGCGCGGCAGGCGGCTCGGCAGGATTACGGAGAGCTTCCTTCAGGCGTGCCGAAGTCCATAAGCCGCGGATCTGATCGTCGGACAGCTCGTCCTTGTCGTCGTCGACGAAGGCGGCGGCAGACTCAGTGACGACCGGGGCCGCGGTGACCGTCGTGGGGGCCAGGAGGGCCAGTGCGGAGGCGGCAGCGGTTGCTGCGGCGAAGCGGAGAAGGCGCACGGAATCCCTTTCGTGGCGGTCGCTGTCGATCTACGTAGGGCATCGCACCATGCAGGCGTGGCATGTGCACCACACATTTCGGTCGGTCTTGGCGACGGGAAGATCGCCTGGCGACTGTCAGGGGCGTCCGCCCGTGTTGTCGAGCGGGAACGCGGCGCGACCGGAGAGCGGGGCGCGGGCCGGTAAGGACCCGCTCCCACCCCCACCCCTATACTCGCTCCATGTCCCTCTCCCTTCGGCGGGCCACCGCCGACGACTCGCGGCGGCTCAGCCGGCTCGTTCGGAAGTCCGGTGCCTACCGGGGTGACTACGCCGCCATGGTCGACGGCTACACCGTCGGAGGGGCCTACATCGAGCACCACCCCGTCTTCGTCGCCGTCGACGCCGACGACCGGGTCCTCGGGTTCTACGCCCTGCTCCTCGACGAGGCCGAGCTCGACCTCGCCTTCGTCGCCGACGAGGCGCAGGGGCGGGGCGTCGGGCGGGTGCTCATGGACCACATGCGGGAGCAGGCCAGGGCCGCCGGGCTCGGGTCCGTACGGGTCGTCGCGCATCCGCCCGCCGAGGAGTTCTACCTCCGTACCGGCGCCCGCCGCAGTGGCACCGTCGAGCCCGCGGGACGGATCCACTGGGCCCGCCCCGAGCTCCGGTACGACCTCGCGTGAGCGCCACCGACCAGGCCGACCGCCGCCGCGTCTTCGCCGACCTCACCCCGCTCCGTACCTCCGCGCACTACCGCCGCCTCTGGTTCGGCAACACCGTCTCCTGGGTCGGCCAGGGCATGACCGCGCTCGCGGTCTCCCTCCAGGTGTACGAGATCACCCGCTCGCCGTTCTCCGTCGGTCTCGTCGGTCTCTTCTCGCTCGTCCCGCTGATCGTCTTCGGGCTCTACGGCGGTGCGATCGCCGACACCGTCGACCGCCGCAAGCTCGGCCTCGCCAGCGCCACCGGCTCCGCCGTGCTCTCCGCCGCCCTCGCCACGGCCGCGTTCGCCGGCTTCCACCAGGTCTGGTTCCTGTACGCGATCGTGGCCCTGCAGTCGGTCTGCGCCGCGCTCAACTCGCCCGCCAGGACCTCGATGATCCCGCGCCTGCTCCCCACCGAGCAGCTGCGCGCCGCCAACGCGCTCAACTCGATGACGATGACCTTCGGCACCCTCGTCGGCCCCAGCCTCGGCGGGCTCATCGTCGGCGTCGGCGGATTCCAGACCGCGTACCTCATCGACGCCGTCGCCTTCTCCGCCGCGCTCTACGCGATGTGGCGGCTGCCGTCCATGCTCCCCGAACGGACCGGTACGAAGAGGGCGTCCGTCCTCGACGGGCTGCGCTTCCTCGCCACCCGGCCCAATCTGCGCATGACGTTCTTCTCGGACTTCTGCGCGATGATCCTCGCCCACCCCCGCGCCCTGTTCCCCGTCGTCGCCGTCCTCTGGTACGACGGCGACGCCACCACCACCGGCCTGCTCGCCGCCGCGCCCGCCGCGGGGGCGCTCCTCGGCGGGGTCCTCAGCGGCTGGCAGGGCCGCATCCGCCACCACGGCCAGGCGATCCTCCTCGCCGTCGCCTGCTGGGGCACCGCCATCGCCGTCTTCGGGCTCACCCGCGAACTCTGGCTCGGTCTTGTCCTGCTGGCGCTCGCCGGGTACTCCGACACCGTCTCCATGATCTTCCGCAACACGATGATGCAGGTCGCCGCCCCCGACGAGATGCGCGGCCGGCTGCAGGGCGTCTTCATCGTGGTCGTCGCGGGCGGTCCCCGGCTCGGTGACTTCCTCGCCGGTTCCGTCGCCGATCTGACCTCCCCGGCCGTCGCCATCACCGGGGGCGGTATCGCCTGTGTGCTCGCGATCGGGGCACTTGCCCTGTACGGGCAGGGTTTCCGCCGTTACGACGCGCTCAACCCGACTGCCTGACCTGGCGGTTGGCCGCCACGGCACATAGCCGCCAGGCCACGCCGTGTTCAACGGCCGTCCACCGGAACAGACTCCTCGCGGTACCCGGAGCCACCCCTTCCCCCGGGTGTCGAGGAGTCACGTCGATGATCAGACCTTCCGCAGGAGGAAGGGCCGGGCTGCTCGCCGCCGGCATCTCCCTGGTGCTGCTCGCCGCGGGGCAGACCGCCGCCGCCGGGCCGGCCACCGCCCCCGCCGTACCCGACACGTTCACGAACGCCGCCGCACGGAGCGCCACCGTCACGCTCGTCACCGGCGACCGGGTCACCGTCACCGAACTCGGCGGCGGGAAGAAGGCCGTCACCGTCGACCGGGCGCGGGGTGCCACCGGAGCCGTACGCAGCGAGATCGCGAACGGCCGTGTCACCGTCGTGCCCGACGAGGCCCGCCCCTACCTGGAGTCGGGCGTCCTGGACGAGCGGCTCTTCGACGTCAGCGGCCTCATCGAGCAGGGCATCACCGACGAACTCCCGCTGATCGTCACCCACGGCAAGGGCGCCCGCGCCGCCGCGCCGCGCGGCACCGAGACCGTCCGCGCCCTGCCGAGCATCGGCGGCGCGGCGGTCGAGGCGACCGACCCGGCCGCGTTCTGGCGCTCGTTCACCGCGACCGCGCCCCGCTCGGCGGCGGGCGGCGGCAGCAAGGTCTGGCTGGACGGCCGGGTCGAGGCCGCCATGGCCGAGTCCAACGCCCAGATCGGCACCCCCAAGGCCTGGGAGGCCGGGCTCACCGGCAAGGGCGTGAAGGTCGCCGTCCTCGACACCGGCGCCGACCTCGGCCACCCCGACCTCAAGGACCGGGTGGGCGAGTCCAAGTCGTTCATCGCGGGCGAGGAGGTCGCCGACCGCAACGGCCACGGCACGCATGTCGCCTCCACCGTCGGCGGCAGCGGGGCCGGTTCCGAGGGCAACAAGGAGCAGGGCGTCGCGCCCGGCGCGACCCTCGCCGTCGGCAAGGTCCTCAGCGACGAGGGCTTCGGCAGCGACTCCGAGATCATCGCCGGCATGGAGTGGGCCGCCAAGGACATCGACGCCAAGATCGTCTCGATGAGCCTCGGTTCGCGCGAGCCCAGCGACGGCACCGACCCGATGGCCCTGGCCGTCAACGCCCTGTCGGCCGAGACCGGCGCGCTCTTCGTCATCGCCGCGGGCAACAGCGGCGCCCCCGGCTCCATCGGCTCGCCCGGCGCCGCCGACTCCGCGCTGACCATCGGGGCCGTCGACTCCGCCGACCAGCCCGCGTACTTCACCAGCCAGGGACCGCGCTTCGGCGACCAGGCCCTCAAGCCGGACCTCTCCGCGCCCGGCGTCGACATCCTCGCCGCCCGCTCCCAACTGGTCTCCGGCTCGGGCCTCTACACCGCGATGAGCGGTACGTCGATGGCGACCCCGCACGTCGCCGGTGTCGCCGCGCTCCTCGCCGAGCAGCACCCCGACTGGACCGGCGGGCAGCTCAAGGACGCCCTGATGTCCTCGTCGAAGACGCTCGCCGACTCCGCGTACGCGCTCGGCGCGGGCCGGGTCGACGTGGCCGCCGCGATCACCGCGGACGTCACCGCCACCGGCTCCGCCGACCTGGGCTTCTTCTCCTGGCCGTACGAGGCGAACAAGCCGGTCACCAAGACCGTCACGTACACCAACCACTCCGACGCGGCCGTCGAGCTGAACCTCGCCGTCGAGGGGATGCCCACCGGCGTCGCGACCCTCGCCGCCGGCACCCTCACCGTCCCCGCCCACGGCACCGCGTCGACCACGGTCACCGGCGACGGCACCAAGGCCCCGGTCGGCAACGTCTCCGGCCGGATCGTCGCCTCCGCGGCGGGCGTGCCCGTCGCGCACACCGCGCTCGGCCTGGTGAAGGAGGAGGAGCGCTACACCCTCACCGTCCACGTCAAGGACCGTGACGGCGCCCCGACCCCGGCCTACCTCGGCGTGCAACGTCTCGCCGCGGCCGAGGACCCGTTCCCGGCCGCCGTCGGCGAGTCCGGCACGCTCGAACTGCGCCTGCGGCCCGGCACGTACACCGTCTCCTCCTTCCTCGACGTCCGCGGCTCCCACGGCAAGGACTCCCTCGGCCTCGGTTTCCTCACCGACCCGGAGATCGTCCTCGACCGGGACCGCGCGATCACCCTCGACGGACGGCAGCTCAAGGAGATCCGTGCCGAGGTCGAGCAGCGGACCGAGACCCGTCAGCTCCTGATGGAGTTCGACCGGGAGGCGAACGGCGCCTCCTACGGCGGGGCCGTCCAGCTGCCGATCAAGTACGACTCGATCTTCGCCGCCCCCACGCGCAAGCCCGCCACCGGCACCTTCGAGTACCGGACGGTCTGGCGCCTGGGCAAGCCGCTCCTTGAGGCGAGCGCCGACGGCCGTCGGCTCTCCGGCGCCACCGTCCAGCCGGGCACGACCATGCTGGAGGGCACCAGGCGGCTCGGGCTCGTCGACGTCGGCACCGGCACGGCCGCCGAGTACGCCGGCAAGGACGTGAAGGGCAGGGCCGTCCTGGTCCGCGCCGGGGCGCTCACCCCGGCCGCCGTCGCGCAGCTCGCCCAGGACGCGGGCGCCGCCTTCCTCTTCGTCACCGACGACGCCCCCGGCCGGCTCAACACCTGGTTCGGCACGGAGGCGTACGAGACACGGCCGCTGGCCGTCGCGACCGTCAACGCGGCCGACGGAGCCCGGCTCGCCGAGACCGCCGCGCGGAAGAAGTCGGTCGAGCTGACCGGAACCCGCTTCACCCCGTACGTCTACGACCTCTCCGAGGGACACCCCGGCGCGATCCCGTCCGACCTGGTCTTCCGGCCCGACGAGGACGAACTCGCCACCGTCCGCTCGACGTTCCACATGCCCACGGGCCGCAAGGAGGCCGGCGGCGAGTTCCGCTACTCGATCACCGACACCTTCCCCATCGGCTTCGGCTTCAAGGAGCACATCGCCTTCCCGGCCGAGCGCACCGAGTACGTCTCCACCGGGCGCGGCCAGGGCTGGCACGAGTCGGTCGACCTGGGTGACTCGCTCGAACAGCGCGCCGGGATCATCTCCTACCGGGGCGAATCCACCACGCACCGCGAGTGGTTCAAGCCGGTCTGGCACCCCTGGCTCGGCACCGGCCTCGGCTGGGGCCAGCAGCGGTCCGGCAACGACCTGCAGTTCAACACCCCCGGCTGGGGCGACTCGGGCCCGGACCACACCGGCTTCGGCAACGTGTGGAGCGACGACTCGATGACCCAGTTCACCGAGGTGTACGTCAACGGGACCCGGGTCGACCGCAGGATGAGCTCCGGCGCCTACGCGTGGGACGCCCCGGCGGAGGAGGCGACCTACAAGGTCGTCACCGACACCACCCTGGACCCGGCGCGCTGGCGGCTCTCCACCAAGGGCCACGCCGAGTGGACCTTCCGCTCCAAGGAGACCCCCGCCGACCGCTCGACCTTCCTCCCGCTGATCAACCTCGGCTTCGACGTCGACACCGACCTCAACGGCGATGTCAGGGGCGGCGGCCGGGTGGAGGTCGGGATCTCGGCCGAGTACGTCGAGGGCGCGACGACCGGCACCGGCCGGATCGGCGGCGGCACGCTGGACGTCAGCTACGACGACGGCAGGACGTGGCAGAAGGTCACGCTTCGGAAGTCCTGGCACGGCACGTCCTGGACCGGTGAGCTGCGGGTGCCGCGCGGCGCCGCGTACGTCTCGCTCCGGGCGGGCGCGTCGGACGACCGGGGCGGCGCGGTGAAGCAGGAGATCATCCGTGCGCTCGGCGTGAAGTAGCCCCCACCGTCCGGTAGCCGGACATCGGTGCCCGGCACGGCCTCCCGCCGTGCCGGGCACTTTTCATGCCGTGCTGCCCACGATCCCGCGCACCACGCCCAGGTCCACCAGGTCCTGCGGGCGCAGCCGGAGCTGGTCGGCGGTGACCGGGGCCCGGTCGGGGGAGCGCTTGAGGATGGCCGAGGCGAGTTCGGGCGCGATGACGGAGAAGTAGCCGTCGGGCGTGGTCCAGGTGTGGTCCCGCGCGGCCAGCGCCAGTGCCCCGCCCGAACCGCCCTCGCCGACCAGGAGCGAGGTCACCGGCACCCGGGCCTCGGCGACCGCGGTGAACGCCTCCGCGATGGCCGGGCCCGCCCCGGCCCGCTCCGCCTCGGCGTCGTTGGCGGCGCCCGGGGTGTCGATCAGGGTGAGCACGGGGATCCCGAGCCGGTCCGCGAGCCGGATCAGCCGGGCGGCGGTCCTGAACCCCGCGGGCCGGGTCGCCGAACCGTCCTGCGCCGCGTACGCGACCGTCCGGCCCTCGTGCAGCCCGAACCCGCACTCCACCCCGGCGTCCGCGCCACCGGCCCGGTCGCCGCGCACGGTCTCCCGGGTGCTGAAGTAGGCGTCCAGATAGGCCCCGGCGCGCGGCCGGCCCGCGTCCCTGGCGCGGACGACGGCCTCCCAGCCGGTGCCGGGCGGGGCGGCCTCGGCGAGCGCGCGGGGCGGGGGAGCGGGAGTGCCGTCGGGCCGGTCGCCGCCGGTCAGGAGCCGCAGCCACCGGCCGAGCGTCGCCCGCAGCGCCTCCGGGTCGACGAGCGCGTCCACGTGCCCGTGGGCGTACTGCCCCTCCGCCGTGTACGCGGCCGGGTCGGCGTCCGGCGGCCTGACCCGGGAGCCCGCGAAAGCCACCTGCGCGGAGCGGAGCGCGAGGACCACGTCCGCGCCCGCGCCGACGGTCGCCCAGCCGCCGCCGGTCGACGGGTCGCGCAGCACGGTGACATGGGGGAGGCCCGCGCGCCGCAGCCGTACCGTCGCCGCGGCCACGCGCTGCAGCTGGGTCAGGGCGATCATGCCCTCCTGCATCCGGCTCCCGCCCGTGGCCACGAGCGACACCAGCGGGACCCGGTCCGCGACGGCGGTGTCGTACGCGGCGACGAGCCGGTCACCGGCCGCCCGCCCGAGCGAGCCGCCCAGGAAGCCGAACTCGAAGGCCACCAGGACCACCGGACGGCCGCCGACCGTCGCCCTGCCGTGGAGGACGGACTCCTCCTCGCCGGTCCTCTCGGCCGCACGCGCGCGTGCCGCGTCGTAACCGGCCCAGCCGATCGGCCCGTCCGGCCCGGGCGGCGGCCCCTCCGGTGCCGGCGCGGGCAGGGCGACGAAGTCCTCGGCGACCAGTGCGACGACCTCGCGGGCCGCGGGCCGCTCAGTCACGGCCCGACTCCCCGAGAGCCGCGGGCAGCGCCTTCTTCAGGAGCTTGCCCATGTCGTTGCGGGGCAGCGCGCCGAGGAAGTGGACCGTGCGCGGGCGCTTGTGCGGGGCGAGGAGCCCGGCGACATGGTCCGCCAGCTCCTCGGCCGTCGGCGGCTTCTCCGGGTCCGCCGCCACCACCCAGGCCACGATCCGCTCCCCGAGATCCGGGTCCGGCTCACCGGTCACCGCCGCCTCCGCCACGGCCGGGTGGTCCAGGAGGGCGTTCTCTATCTCGCCCGCGCCGATCTTGTACCCGCCGCTCTTGATCAGGTCCGTGGCCTTGCGGCCCACGATCCGTACGTACCCGTCGGGTTCACGGACCGCCATGTCGCCGGTGCGGAACCATCCTCCGTCGAAGGCGGCGGCGGTCGCGTCCGGCCGGTTCAGATACGCGCTGAACAGGTTCGGGCCCTTCACCTGGATCTCCCCGACGCTCTCCCCGTCGTACGGCGCGGCCAGCTCCGTGCCGTCCTCCTCCACGAGCCTCAGCTCCACGTCCCGCAGCGGCAGCCCCACCGATCCCGGGCGCGGCGGGGAACCCACGGGCACGGCGGTGTTCATGAGCGTCTCGGTCATGCCGTACCGCTCGACCACCGTCCGGCCGGTCGCCGCCGAGATCCGCTCGTGGTCGTGGACCGGCAGCGCCGCCGAGCCCGACACGAGCAGGCGCGCCTCCGACAGCGCCCGGACGAGCGCCGGATCACCGTCGAGGGCGTCCGCGATCCGGTGGTACATCGTCGGTACGCCGAACAGCATCGTGCCGCCGCCCGCGCCCAGCTCCCTGGCCACGCCCTCGACCGAGAACGAGCCCAGATGGCGCACCGACCCGCCGCGCCGCAGCGGCCCGAGGATCCCCAGTATCAGTCCGTGCACGTGGAACAGCGGCAGCGCGTGCACGAGCACGTCGTCCGCCGTCCACGCCCAGGCCTCCTCAAGGGCGTCCAGCGAGGCGGCGACCGCCCGGCGGGAGAGGACGACGCCCTTGGGCGGGCCGGTGGTGCCGGAGGTGTAGACGATCAGGGCGGGGGACTCGGGATCGTCCGGAGCGCCGGATTCCACGGCCGGCCCCTGCCCGTGCGTGTCCACGTCGACCCGGGGCAGTGCGGCGAGGGCCGCGGGGAGGACGTCGTCCGCGCCCGCGAGGACGGCACCCGGGGTGGAGTCGCCGAGGATGTGCGCCAACTCCCGCTCGCCGGTGCGCGGGTTGACCGGAATCGCCGGAACGCCGGCCAGGAGCGCGGCCACCACCCCGACCGCCGTCCGGGACGTCGGGGTGGCCCAGACGGCGACCCGTCCCGCGCCCTCGATCCGTACCGCCAAGGCGCCTGCCGCCCGGCCCAGTTCCTCGTAGGTGAGCGTCTCGGCGCCGAAGCTCAGCGCCGGCCGGTCGGTCGGGTCCTTCAGGGCGGGGAACAGGGCGGTCACGGGTCGTCCTCCTCGCGTAGCGGGATGCCGAGAGGCATTCTGCCCACGTCTCAGGGGCGCGGCGCTGCGACCTTGCTCACCTCCGGTGCGCTGCCGCCGTCCTCCGCCGAGGGCGTGATCGTCCGCATCCGGCCGTACGCGTACACACAGCCCGCGAGCGCGAGGTCGGAGAGGAGCATGAAGCCGATCGAGTAGGAGTCCTTGGCGCTGTAGATGGCGCCCATCACCAGCGGCGGCACGAAGCCGCCGAGCCCGCCCATCGCCCCGACGATGCCGGTGACGCTGCCGACCTGCGGCTGCGGAGTGACCTGGGAGACGAGGGCGAAGACCGAGCCGCTCGCGGTGCCGAGCCCGGCGGCCATGCAGAGCAGGGCGATCGTCCCGCCCGGGTTCAGCGGCGGGTCGAAGGCCTGCACGATGGCGAACAGGGCGACGAAGCCGAGCGCGGCGGCCGTGACGAGCGCCGGGTGGATCCGGTCCGAGAGCCAGCCGCCGATGGGCCGGAAGAGGACGGTGACGAGGGCGAAACCGGCGGCCTTCGTCCCGGCGTCGGTCGGGTCGAGTTCGTACCAGGTCTTCAGATACGTCGGCAGGTACACACCGAACGCGACGATGCCGCCGAAGCCGATCGCGTACAGCGCCGACAGTTCCCAGGTCACCCGCAGCCTCCCGGCCCTGCCGAGCCGGGTCGCCAGGGAGGCCGTGGGGACCGGTCGGTCGGGGCGGTCGGTGATCAGGAACAGGGCGAGGACGGCGTACGCGGCGAGGGCGACGGCGACCACGACGAACGGCAGGTTCTCGCCGTGCTTGGCGATGCGCGGGGTGAAGTAGCCCGAGAGCGCCACACCGCCCATGCCCATGCCGAAGATCCCCAGCGCGAGGCCCCGCTTGGCGGGCGGGAACCAGGAGTTGACCAGCGGGATGCCGATCGCGAAGGTCGTGCCGCCGAGGCCGAGCAGGAAGCCGACGGCGAGCATCGCGCCGTACGAGTTCTTCGCCGGGATCAGCAGCAGGACGGGCACGATCGTCAGCGCCGACACCAGCGGGAACATCAGCTTGGCGCCGTACCGGTCGGTCAGCGCCCCGACCGGGATCCGGCCAAGCGAGCCGACCAGGACGGGGACGGCGACGAGCAGCGACTGCTCGAAGGAGCTGAGGCTCAGCCGGTCCCCGTACCAACTGGCCAGCGGCGCGACCAGGTCCCACGCCCAGAAGGTGAGCGCGAAACCGATCGTGGCCATGACCAGGTTCCGGTAGGCGGTGCCGGAGGGCTTCGCAAGGGTGTCCACCCGCTCAGTCAAGTGCGCGCGGCGGACCGGGGCCCGCCGGACTGGGCCGTACGGGGGTGGGTCGACGCACCGCTACGGCCAGGTCACCGTGGTCGGCGGGCGGCCGTCGTCGGTCACCGTCAGACGTGGTCCTTCCGGGCTCGCCGCCACCTCGACCCGGATCGCGGAGACGCCCGGCCTGCGGTGGGCCGCCGCGAGGGCTCCGCGCAGTGCGGCGAGCAGCGGCTCGGCGTCGGCGGGCTCGACGAGCGTGTCGACCGCGCCGGTGAAGTGCACGGAGGGCTGGAACCCGAGGAGCACCGCAGCGCCGCCCGTCTCGCGCAGCACCCGGCCCCGGAAGGTCGTCGGCGCGTCGGCGGGCGGCTGCTGGAGGGCGAAGATGGCCGTGCGCACCTCCTGGATGGTGGAGTCCAGCTCGTCCACCGCCCGCCCGAGCAGCGTGGAGTCCTCCGCGGAGTCGAGGTCGCCGCCCGCCGCGCCGCCCGCCGCGCCGCCGGCGGCACCGCCCGCCGTGGTGTCCGCCGCGCCGCCCGCCGCGCGGCGGCGCGTCGACTCCAGCATCATCTCGGTCGCGAAGAGCCGCTGGACCACGAGATCGTGCAGATCACGGGCGATCCGGTCGCGGTCCTCGTAGACCGCCAGCTGCTCCCGGTTGTGCTGCGCGTCCGCGAGGACGAGCGCGAGGGCCGCCTGGGAGGCGAACTGCGAGGCGAGCAGCCGCTCCACCGCCGTGTACGGGCGTCCGCCGAGGCGCCGGGGGAGCGCGAGCGTGCCGATGAGCCGCCCGCCGCTCTGCAGCGGCAGCATCATCGAGGGCCCGAACCGGGACCGTACGTGGGTCGTCATCCGGGGGTCGGTCGCCGAGTTGTCGACGAACACCGGCTCCCCGCCGAGGAGTTGTTCCAGGACCGGCGAGCCGGGCGCGATCGTCGTCCCCACCAGGTCGCCCGGATCGTCCAGGGTCGACGCCGCCACGATCTCCATCCCGCCCTCCGCGGTGGGCTGGAGGACGACCCCGGCCGAGGCGCCGGCGAGAAGCCGCGCCCGCTCGGCGACGGTCATCAGCGCGTTGGCCGCCGGCTCCCCGGCGAGCAGCGCCGTCGTCACCGCCGCGGCGCCCTCGATCCAGCGCTCGCGCTGCCGGACGGTCTCGTACAGCCGGGCGTTGCCGATCGCGATCCCGGCCTGCGAGGCGAGGACCCGCAGCATCGACTGGTCCCGCTCGGTGAAGGGACCTTCGCGCTTCTCGGTGAGGTAGAGATTGCCGAACACCTCGGTGTGGACGCGGATCGGGACCCCGAGGAAGGAGTGCATCGCGGGGTGGCCCTCGGGCATCCCGCCGGAGCGCGGATCGGCGGTCAGATCGTCCAGGCGCAGCGGCTGCGGGTCCTCGATGAGCACCCCGAGGAGACCACTGCGCCCGTCCGGGAGACGGGGGATCCGCTCCCGCTCGGCGTCCGTCATGCCGGAGGTGAACAGCTCGGTGAGCCGTCCGCGCTCGGGGTCCACGACCCCGAGCGCCCCGTAGCGCGCGCCGATCAGCTCGGTCGCGGACTCCACGATGTGCTGGAGCGTGGCCCGTAGTTCGAGTTCGGTGCCGACGCTCAGGACGGCCTGGAGCAGCATCGGCAGCCGGGGCGCCGCCTCCCCGCCGTCGTGATCGTCCCGGTCGGCCTCGTCCATCAGTGCCATGGGAGCATTGTCATACGAAACGGGTGATCGGGACGATCATTCCGCTTCGGCCAGCGGGTCGAGGACCATCGGCTGGATCTTGCCCTCCAGCATCGAGCCGAGCCCCAGGATCGCGCACACGTCCGGCCGTTCGGCGATGTGCACCGGCATCCCGGTCGCCTCGCGCAGCATCTGGTCGAGGCCGGGGAGCAGCGCGCTGCCGCCGACCATCATGATCCCGCGCTCGGCGAGGTCGGCCACCAGGTCGGGCGGGCAGTCGCGCAGGATCTTGCCGATGCCGTCGAGGACGGCGGTCAGCGGCGTGTGGATCGCCTGGCGCACGGCGGCGGTGTCGACGGTCACCGAGCGGGCGAGGCCGGTGGCGACGTCCCGGCCGTGGATCTCGGTGTAGCTCGGCCCCTGGAGGGTCAGGCCGTTGCCGCTGAGGGCGAGTTGCAGCGGCCGGACCGACTGGCTGGGCAGCATCAGCTCGTGCTGGTGGCGCAGGTGCTGGATGACCGCGTGGTCGATCGCGTTACCGCCCACCGGGATCCGCTCGGCGGTCACGATCGACCCCAGCGAGAGCACGGCGACCTGGGTGGTGGCCGCCCCGCAGACCATGATCATGGTGGCGGTGGGCTGCTCGACGGGGAGTCCGCAGCCCACGGCCGCGGCGATCAGGGTGTCGACCAGCTCGACCCGGCGGGCGCCGAGACCGACGAGGGTCTCCACGGCCGCGCGCTGAGCGAGCGGGTCGCTGTCGTGCGGGGTGCAGGCGGCGGCGCGCAGCCGGGGCTTGCGGCGCAGCTGGCGGCGGAGCTTCTCGCCGAGGAGGTGCCGGAGCATCCGCTGGGCCATGTCGATGTCGACGACGGTGCCGCCGGACACGGGCCGGGCGACCCGGATGTAGTCGGGGGTCCGGCCGGTCATCTTCTCCGCCAGCGCGCCGACGGCGATCAGCGCGCCGGTACGGGTGTTCACGGCGGCGACACTGGGCTCGTCGACGACGAGCCCGGCGCCCTTGACGAAGACCCGGGTCCGGGCGGCGCCCAGGTCGACGGCGACATGGCAACGACGCAGCTGCTCAAGGCTGACGGTCACGGCGGATCCTCCGGAGTGCGGTGCTGGCACGGGGCGAGGTGCGAGGTGTTTCGGCGTTCTGTTCGCATCGTGCGACCGGCTCCGGCGTGGCGCGCGCTGGGATGCGCCGCCCGGGGGTATAGGGGGTGTCCCGCCGGTCCCTCCGGGCTCGCGGCGCGCGCCCCGGGGACCCTGACACGGGGTCAGAGCAGGCGCTGGAACAGACCCCAGGTGAACTCGGCGGCGCCAGGCCCGCCGTCGGGGAGGGTGAAGTCCAGGCGCAGCCGGGTCGGCGCGCTGCCGTCGCGCGCCCGGGCCGGCGGGAAGGCGTTGCCGACCTCGGCGAGGGTGCAGCCCCAGGGCCGTAGATCCGCCTCCGTGCGCAGCTCGGGGGTGGGGGCGCCGGGTGCGCGGACCAGGCCGCGGCCCCAGACGTCCGGCGCGGTCCGGCGGCCGAGCGGGCCCGCGAGGACCTCCCAGCGCAGCTCGGGCCAGAGCGGCAGCTCCCACTGGAGCAGCTCGGAGTCGTACTGCTCCACCCGGCGGCGCGCCACGGGCTCACCGAGCGCGGCCCGGTAGCGGGCCAGCTCGCCCGGCCCGCGACGGGCGTGCGCCCAGGCCTGCCAGCGCCGGTTGGCCTCGCGCATCGTCGTCCGCGTCGCGCCGAGCGCCCGGACGGCGTCCTCGACGAGATCCGGCTGGTGGTCGGCCATCCGGCGGAGCAGGACGAGCTGGAACTCGGTGGGACCGAACGGCTCGGACGACGTCATGCGACCATCCTGCCCGAAGCGGGAGAATCGCGACGACACGCCGCCGACCTGGGGTTTCCTCACAGGATCCTCACGTTCCCGCCTACCTGTGGGGACCTGCCGACACATACTCTGCGGCAGCCATGGACTACTGCCATCAGTGCCGACGGCATCTCAACGGCGCCCTCGCCTGTGCGGGGTGCGGTACCCCCGTGGAGGAGCTGCGGTACGAGACCCCCCGCCCGACCGAGTACGCGGCCGAGGCCGAGCACGTCTACGAACTGGACGTCGTCGAGCCTCCGCGCCCCGCCTCGGGAGGCCGGCGTGCGACCAGACGGGGAGCCGTGGCGCCCGCCGCATCCGGCCGGGCGGCCTCGCGCAAGGGGCGCAGGGCCCGCAGCCGCAAGGGGCGAAACGTTCTGGTGGGCTCGCTCGGGCTGCTGCTCGCGGTCGGTGGGCTGAGCCTGACGAAGGTGGCGCTCGACCCTCCGGACGAAGGGGGCGCCGCCACCGCGGTCCAGGAGGAGGAGGTCGTGGAGACCTCGCTCCCGCCCGTGCCGTCGGAGACCGTCCGGCCGACGGGGACCAAGGGCCCGGTCCGGGTGACGGCCTCGGCCTCCCCGGTGGACGCGAGCACGCCTGCGCAGGGGCACACGGGGATACCCGGCGGGAGCTCCGGCGGCTCGGGCTCCGGAGGCGGGACCGGCTCCGGGGACGGCGACGGGTCGGGGAGCGTGGCCGGGACCGGCCAGGGTTCGGACGGCGGTCAGGGCGGTCCGACGAGCGAGGCGCCGACGGGTTCGCCGTCCGCGTCCCAGCCCGGTGCCACACCGACGCCCGGCGCCAGCGGCAGCCCGACGGCGACCCCCGGTTCACCGGCGCCCACCACGCCGACGCCGACGCCGAGCCCCACGCGGAGTTGCTGGCTCTTCATCTGCTGGTAGCGCCCGGCGCCGCGGGCCGTCAGGCCCCGTCCTCGCCCAGCATCCGCTTCAGCAGGTCCCGCAGCAGCGTGCGCTCGACGTCCGTGAGCTGCCCGAGCGGCTCGCGCGCGAAGTCCAGTGAGTCCCGCAGGCGGCGGGCGGTGTCGAGGCCCTCGGGCGTGGGCGCGGCCAGCTTGACGCGGCGGTCGGCCGGGTCGGGGCGGCGCTCCACCAGGCCGCGCGCTTCGAGGCGGTCGACGATCCCCGTCACGTTCGACGGCTCGCACTTCAGCTTTTCGGCGATCTTCCGCATCGCGACCGGCTCCAGCGACAGCAGGCCGAGGACCCGGGCCTGCGCGCCGGTGAGGGCGTGCTCCGAGGCCGCCTGCTCGTACTCCTCGTGGTACCGCGCCACGACCGTGCCGATCAGGTCGACGACTTCGACGGTCAGGGGGTCTGTGCGTGGGGTGGCCATGGGCACCATCGTACCCAGATACTTGACAACATGAAATATCCAGGGGCATGGTTGTTTCAGGTAGTGAAGTAATTTTCGTTCCAGGAGGCAGAGCCGATGTCCGTACTTCCCGCGTCCAGCCGTGAGTGGCACCTCGTCGCCCGCCCGCAGGGCTGGCCCACCCCCGCGGACTTCGCGCTCCGTGAGACCCCCGTCGCCGCGCCCGCCGAGGGTCGGATCCTGGTCAGGAACCTGCACTTCTCCGTCGACCCGTACATGCGGGGCCGGATGAACGACGTGAAGTCGTACGTCCCGCCGTTCAAGCTGGACCACCCCATGGACGGCGGCGCGGTGGGCGAGGTCGTCGCGTCGAACGCGGAGGGCTTCGCCGTCGGCGACCACGTCCTGCACGGCCTCGGCTGGCGCGAGTACGCCGACGTGCCGGCGCACCACGCGACCAAGGTCGACCCCGACCTGGCCCCGCTCTCCACCTACCTCGGCGTGCTCGGCATGACGGGCCTGACGGCCTACGCCGGCCTCTTCGAGACGGCCTCCTTCAAGGAGGGCGACGTGGTCTTCGTCTCCGGCGCGGCCGGTGCCGTCGGCAGCCAGGTCGGTCAGATGGCGAAGCTCAAGGGCGCCTCCCGGGTCATCGGCTCGGCCGGCTCCGACGAGAAGGTCAAGCTGCTCGTCGAGGAGTACGGCTTCGACGCCGCCTTCAACTACAAGAACGGCCCGGTCAAGGACCAGCTCCGCGAGGCCGCCCCGGACGGCATCGACGTCTACTTCGACAACGTCGGCGGCGACCACCTCGAAGCCGCGATCTCCTCGCTCAACGTGCACGGCCGCGCCACCATCTGCGGCATGATCGCGCAGTACAACGACACCGAGCCGGTCCCCGGCCCGCGCAACATGGCCATGATCATCGGCAAGCGGCTGCGCCTGCAGGGTGTCCTCGTCGGCGACCACTACGGCCTGCAGCCGCAGTTCGTCCAGGAGGTCGGCGGCTGGCTGCGCTCCGGCGAGCTGAAGTACGACGAGACCGTCGTCGAGGGCATCGAGAACGGTGCGGAGGCCTTCCTCGGACTGCTCCGCGGGGAGAACACCGGAAAGATGATCGTTTCGCTGACCCGTTAGTCTTCCCTCAGCCGTCGCGATCGTGGGCGCGAGTCGCGGCGAACCAGCAGAAGGAAGCATCAGATGTCCATCCAGCAGTCCGACGTCCTGTACACCGCCGTCGCCACCGCCGAGAACGGGCGGGACGGCCGGGTCGCGACCGACGACGGCCAGCTCGACGTCGTCGTGAACCCGCCGAAGGCCATGGGCGGCTCGGGCGCGGGCACCAACCCCGAGCAGCTCTTCGCCGCCGGTTACAGCGCCTGCTTCCAGGGCGCCCTCGGCGTCGTCGCGCGCAACGAGAACGCCGACATCTCGGGCTCGACGGTCACCGCCGAGGTCGGCATCGGCAAGAACGACGACGGCTTCGGCATCATCGTCAAGATCTCGGCGACCATCCCGAACGTGGACGCCGAGACCGCGAAGAGCCTGATCGAGAAGGCCCACCAGGTCTGCCCGTACTCCAAGGCGACCCGCGGGAACATCACGGTCGAGCTGGCCGTCTGAGTTACGCGTAACCTGAAGTGGGCCGCACCCCGACCGACCGGGGTGCGGCCCGCTGCGTACGGGCCCCCGCGAGGCCGCCCGATAGAGTGATCGACATGCGAGATTTCGGGGCCGGGTTCGGATATCTGGTACGGGGGCAGAAGTGGGTCGGCCAACACGGCCGGTGGCTCGGGTTCGGGCTGCTGCCCGGGCTCGTCACCCTCGTGCTGTACGTGGGCGCGCTCATCGGCCTCGGCTACGGAGCCGACGACCTGACCGCCTGGGCGACGCCGTTCGCCGACGACTGGACCTCGCCCTGGCAGGGCCTCTTCCGCGGGTTCCTGACCGGCCTCGTCTTCGCCTTCGGGCTCTTCCTCGCGGTCATCACCTTCACCGCCGTGACCCTGCTCGTCGGCCAGCCCTTCTACGAATCGCTCTCCGAGCAGGTCGACCGCACCGAGGGCGGCGACGTCCCCGAGTCGGGCCTGCCGCTCTGGCGCGAACTGTGGATCTCCGCCCGTGACAGCCTGCGCGTGCTCGCCCGGGTCGCCCTCTACGGCATCCTGCTCTTCGCCTGCGGCTTCATCCCCGTCGTCGGGCAGACCGTCGTCCCCGTCATCGGATTCTGCGTCTCCGGCTTCTTCCTCGCCCACGAGCTGACGTCCGTGGCCCTCCAGCGCCGGGGCGTCGAGTTGAAGGAGCGCCTCCGGATGCTCCGGGGCCGCCGGATGCTCACGCTGGGCTTCGGTGTCCCGCTGGTCCTCTCGTTCCTGGTCCCGCTCGTCGCCGTGTTCCTGATGCCGGGCGCCGTCGCGGGCGCGACGCTGATGGCCCGCGAGCTGGGCGGCGAGACGGGGGCGGACGCGGAGAAGACCCCCGCGCCGCCCGTCAGCAGTGCGACGCCGAAGTGGACGTGACCGGGGCGCACGCGGTGGTGCCCGCGGGCCGCACGGGGTGGGCGTGCGGCCGGTCGGCGCCGCCCGGGGGCCTGCCGTGGCCGGCCGCGAACTCGGCGTGGCCGTGGCGCACCTGCTCCTCGCGCTGGGCGGCGTAGTCGGCGAGCCGGTCCACCACGCCGCCCCCCGCCGCGTCCCACGAGGCGCCGAGTTCGACGGCGTCCTCCAGCACGTCGTGGATGCCCGAGGCGGCAAGGAGCCGCGCCGGGTGCGCCGAGTCGCCGACGAGAGCGACCCTGCCGCGCGCCCAGCCCAGGGGCGTCCGCCGCCTGGGCGCGGTCCACGCGCGCCAGTGCCGGCCTGTCGTCAGCAGGTTGCGGGCCGCGTACCCGATCTCCGGAAACGCCGCGAGCACCTGCTCCAGGTCCACCCGGTCCCCGAGCAGCTCGCCACCGGCGTGGTGGTGCCGGGTGGCGGAGACGCTCAGATACGCGTCGTCGGGCAGGGGGTGATGGGAGATGTGCCATTGCCTGCCCACCCAGCACGTCGTCGCCCGGTCCTGCCAGCGGTCGGGGACCAGCTCCATCGGGACGACGGTGCGGTAGACCGCGAGGTGTCCCTCCGGGGCGCCCGCCGCCCACTCCGGACGGTGGTGGGCGAGGGAGTGGGAACCGTCCGCGAGGACCAGCGCGTCTCCGGTGAGCGACCGTCCGTCGGCGAGCCCGACGGTCACGGACCCGGCGTGCTCGGTGTAGTCGACCACGCGGCTGTCCGTGCGCAGGTGCACCGAGTCCAGTTCCCAGCAGGCTTCGAGCAGCGGCTCGTGCACATCGAGGCGGTGCGCCGTCGCGTGGGTCGGGCAGGCCCCCCGGCGGCAGGCGGGCAGCGCGACCGAGGAGACCAGCTCTCCGGTCGAGCCGTCCCTGACGTGGAACGCGTCGATCGTCAGCGACCGTTCCCGTACGGCGTCCCCGACCCCCAGCCGGTCCAGGAGCTGGAAGGCGTGCGGCGCCAGGCTGATCCCCGTCCCGCTCTCGGCGAAGAGCGGCCGCTGCTCGAGGACGAGCACCTCGTGGCCCCGTCTCCCCAGAGCCACGGCGGTGGCCAGACCGCTGATGCCGCCGCCGGCAACCAGAATTCGCATGGCGCGATCATGCGCCTCGGACGGCCGCCGGAGCGACGTCGGCAGGGCGCCTGTGTCAGATCTCCGCGGCGAGATGACACAGGCCGAAGATGGATGTTTAGTCAACGCGGTGTCCATTTTGTCGTGTTCGGGCCGTGGCTACGCGGGATGGCGCAGGCGCTCCATGGAGTCCATGCACTGGCTCCACGGGCGAACACGGGCCCGGGTGGCCGCGACCACCTGGGCGACGTGCGCGGCCGCCGCCAGGGTCATGTGCCGGTGCCAGCCGGCACAGGTCCTGCCCTCGTAGTCGAGGGTCCCCACGTGCGAGGCCGAACTGGCGAAATCCTGCTCCACGCGCCGGGTGAACTGGGCCAGCCGCAGCAGCACACCGAGCGGCGTCGCCGTCAGGTTGGTGAGCCAGCAGTGGGCCGGCTGCCCGTCTCCGCCGTCCCACTGCCCCAGCAGCAGCAGCGGGTGCCCGGCCCATTCGACGCGGACCCCGGCGATCAGGCTCGCGCGCACGGTGCCCGTCGCCGGGTCCGTCCACTCCACCGGGCGCCGCCGCATCCGGTGCAGCTGCAGCAGGCGGTCGGCACGCAGCGGGCGGCGGGCCCGCCCCGGCCCCTGCGCCGGCAGCACCGACAGGTGGGCGGGCACGGCGGCGAGCAGCGGCGCGCCCGCCGGCATGTACCGGTCGAAGGCCGGACGTACGTCGGCGCCGGGGACGTCCAGGACCACGGGCCGGGGCCCGAGGGGGGACCGGTCCAGGCCGAGCGTCGCCACCGCGGCCCGTTCCGCGGCCTCTTCGCCGGCGCCGACCAGGTCCCACCGCACCGGCACCGTGACCTCCTGGGCGACGCCCCACACCCCGACGACCCGCCGTCCGCCGGGGGCCCGGGCGCCGGAGACGCCTCGGACCACCCAGGCGGCGAACCGCAGCTCATGGTCGGCGTAGCTGCGCAGCGCCCTGCTGAGCGGCTCCCAGTCCCATGTCGACGAGGCGATGAAGTGGTGCAGGCTCTGCGCCAGTTCGGGGCCGCCGACATGCGCGGCGATGTTCCGTACCGACTTGCGGCCGTCGGTCGCGATCAGGCCGCGCAGATACTGCTCCCCCCTGATCCGCTGGTCGCTTCGGGGCAGTCGGGTGAAGAGTGCCTCGGAGAGCTCGTTCAGGACACTGGTGCTGCTGCGCATGTGGCGCCCCCTCCGCTGGTGTCGTGTCCAGATCCTTCACAACATAGCGATGATTATTATTTTTTGTCGAGAGGGAAAGGCCCAGGTGAGACCGGTCGCACCGAGTGTGGGTGCGTCAGCCGCGCACCGGATCTCGTCGGGTCCGGCCCCAGCGTCGCATCACCGGACGCTCCACTCCGACATACAGCAACCAGCCACCCAGCACGGAGGCGGCGAACATGGCGGTGAGGACCCCGATCCCGGCGAGCGTCCCCACCCGGCCCTCATCCATGATCATCGTCCGCACCGCGTACATCACGACGTAGTGGATCACGTAGAACCCGAAGGAGATCTCACCCAGCCAGATCGCCACCCGGCTCCGCAGCACCGTACGCCGGCCGGCGACGTCGATCCGCGCCACCGACACGATGAGCAGCGCGAGCGGTACGGCCGTCACGGCGTAGAGGCCGTACAGCCAAGGGGCGGCCAGGGCCGCTCCGTACGACAGCGCAAGCAGGGCCGCGGCCGCGCCCAGGGGCAGCCGGAACCAGCGGCCGGCGAGCACCGCGCGTGCCGTGATCATGCCCAGCGCGAACTCGAAGAGCCGGACCGGGGGGAAGTTGTACGCGAACCACCACTGCACCACCGACAGCGGATACCCCTCGGGCGTCTGCGGCGCGCTCGGCAGCAGGAACCGCACGACGAGCTGGACGCCGATCATGCCCGCCACCGTCGCACCGGCCCAGGCCCACAGGTGACGGGCCGGAATCCGCCGCACGAGCTTCAGCAGGAAGGGGAACAGCAGGTAGAAGAGCAGCTCGCTGCAGAGCGACCAGCTCGGCAGATTCACGCTGATGTACGTGTCGTGCTGCGGGAACCACGAGTGGACGAGGAACAGGTTGGGCAGCCACGCCGAAGGGGCCGTGAACGCCGCGGCGAACAGCACCATCGCAAGCGCCCAGACCACGACGTGGTTCGGGTAGATCTTCATGAGGCGGCGGCGCCAGAACGAGGTGACCCGGTCGCCCTCCCTGGCCGACCAGGTGAGGACGAAGCCGCTGAGGATGAAGAAGAACGAGACCCCCATCCAGCCGGCCTTGCTGAAGAGCCACTCGTAGCCGCCCGCCACGTCCTCGTCCGCGAACGGGCTCAACGGGAAGTTGGTCAGCGAGGAGTGGAACGCGAAGACGAGCGCCGCCGCGAGGAAGCGCAGGCCGGTGAGGGACGGCAGCCGTGCCGCCTCGGACGTTCTCGCGCGCGGCTCGGCGGCCTGCGGCCGCGTATCTGTCGCTGTACTGCTCATGGGTCACATCCCCCCTGCGGTCACGGTGACGGTGTCGGACACCTGGCCGGCCGGCTCCCGGCGGCGCCGGCGCTCCGACAGCGCGAGCTGAACGACGACCAGCGTGCCCAGCGCGGTCAGCACGGCGGCGGCCAGGGGCACGGAGCGGACACCGAGGCCGAGGTCGATGACCTCGCCGCCGTACCAGGAGCCGACGGCCGCGCCGACACCGAAGGCGGACATGTTCGCCGTGAGCGACAGCGTCGGAGCCTCGGCCGCCGTGGACAGGACCCGGGTCTGGAGGCCCGGGATCAGCGCGAAGGTGGCCACGGAGAAGAGGAAGACGAAGAGGCCGCTGAGCGCCATGACCGGGCTGACCAGCCAGTAGAGGGCGAGGGTCACGGTCAGCAGGGTCGAAAGGCCGATGATGCTGGCCATCAGGGCGCGGTCCGCCAGCCTGCCGCCGATCATGTTGCCGACGATCGAGCCGACGCCGTACGCGATGAGGAGCCCCGGCACCCAGGAGTCGGCGAAGCCGCTGACGTCCGTGAGCAGCGGCACCATGTAGGTGATCAGGGTGAACATGCCGCCCGAGCAGAGGGCGGTCGCCAGGACGGTGCCCAGCACGTCCCACCTCTTGAAGACCTTCAACTCGCGGGCCACACCGGCGTTGTCGGTGGCGCCCTTCGCCGTGGGGACGGTCACCCAGACCAGCAGGGCCGCGGCCACGCCGAGGACGGCGATGGTGCTGAACGTGGTGCGCCAGCCGAAGTGCTGGCCCACGAACGTGCCCAGCGGGACGCCGAGCACGGTCGCGAGGTTGATGCCCAGCTGGGTCGCGGCGACCGCGCTCCCGGCCTTCTCCTTGGGCACCATCGAACCGGCCGCGACCACGCAGAGCGCGACGAACGTGCCGTGGATGATCGCGGTGATGATCCGGCCGACGACCAGGACGGCGTACGAACCGGCGCTCGCGGAGACGATGTTGCCGACGACGGAGACCGCCAGGAGGCCCGTCATCAGGGTGCGCCGCTCGATGCGGGTGGTCAGCAGCGTGACCAGCGGGCCGCCGAAGGCCATGGTCAGGGCGTACACGGCCACGAGGAGACCGGCGGTGGAGATGCTCACCGCGAGGTCGTCGGAGAGCTCGTGGAGCATGCCGCTGGGGACGAGTTCGGCCGTACCCACGCAGAAGATGGCCAGGATCAGACTGACGAGGCGAATTGGCATGACGTTCCTAGGGGAGGGGGTGGGGGGACGGGTTGCGGGGGGACGGGTGATGGGGAGCGGGTCCCGGGTCTCGGCGCCGGGTTACGACGCCTGCCGGGACAGGGCGACGTCCGCCGTGCTCGCGTCGAGCGCGGGAAGCTCCGGCGCATCCCGTCGTGCGCGGGCCCACATGAGCAGGGAGAGGGCCAGGGCGACGGTGGTGGCGAGGGCGGCGGTCAGGGTGACGGCGCGCACGCCGAGGCCGAGGTCGATGGTCGTGCCGCCGAGCCACGCGCCGAGGCCGTTGCCCAGGTTGAAGGCGGAGACGTTGGCGGAGAGCGCGAGGGCCGGCGCGGCGGACGCGACCGCGAGGATGCGCGCCTGGAGCGCGGGAATGATGGAGAAGCCGGCCGCGCCGAAGACGAAGAGCGCGATGATCGCGGGGACCGTGTAGGGGCTGGCGCCCCAGAAGAGCAGCAGCGCGCCGAGGAGGGCGGCCTGGGCGCCCAGGACGCCGCGCATGACGTTCTTGTCCGCGGCCTTGCCGCCCAGGATGTTGCCGAGCACCGAGCCGACGCCGAAGACGATGAGCAGGACGCCCACCATGGGGGCCGAGAATCCGCCCACGTCGCGCAGCAGGGGCGCCAGGTAGGTCGAGGTGGTGAAGACGGCTCCCTGGGCGAGCACGGTGATCAGCATGGAGAGCTGGAGACTTCCCTTGCGGAACACCTTCAGCTGCTGGCGCACGGAACCGCTCGCCTCGGCCGACTCCTCGTCCTCGGTCGACAGACCGCTCGGTACGAACCGCTGGATGAGGAGTACGCACACGAGGGCGAAGGCGATGATGAAGACGAACGTGGCCCGCCAGCCGAACTGCTGGCCGATGAACGTGCCGATGGGGGAGCCGAGCACGTTGGCGAAGTTGAAGCCCAGCGCGATCTTGGCCATGGCGGTCGCCTGCTTGTCCGGCGGGGACATGAGGGCGGCGACGTGCCAGGCCACGGCGGCGAAGGTGCCGTGGCTCAGGGAGGTGAAGACCCGTGCTCCCATCAGCGTCGCGTAGTTGGGGGCCAGGGCGGCGATGAGGTTGCCGGCGATGAAGATGCCCATCAGGCCGAGCAGCAGGGCCTTTCGGGCCCACTTGGTGGTGAGCAGGGTGATGATCGGGCCGCCGATGGTCACGCCCAGCGCGTAACCGGTGACCAGGAGGCCGACGGTCGGGATGGACACGTCCAGGTCGGCCGACATCTCGGGCAGGATCCCGGCGATGACGACCTCGGCAGTGCCCACACAGAAGACCCCGAGCATCAGGGCCAGGAGGGGCAGTGGCATGGGGATCCGTGCCTTTCGTGAGGATGTCGAACCATCGACCAAGCAGAAGGAAGATGCATTCGTTTGCATGTAAATCATGGAGGAACATGAGAGTGTGGTCAACCACAGCAAGGAGTTACGCTGGGCGACGGGGGAGATGGGCACCTGGAATGGTTCGAGAGACTGAGTGAAGGGCCACGTCAATGGAGACTTGGGGACCCGGGGCCGGGCGCGACGAGGTGGCCCTCTGGCGCCAGCTCGCCCGCTTGACGGAGCAGGTCAACTCGACGGTCGGCAGGCGGTTGACGCGCGGCCACGGGGTCGCGATGAGCGAACTGCTGCTGCTGCTCTCCCTGACGGAGCAGCGGGACGGCACGCTGCGCATCTCCGACCTGGTCAAGGCGCTGGGGGCCAATCAGTCGTCCGTCAGCCGGATGGTCGCCCGGCTCGAGGAGGCCGGCTGGGTCGTGCGGCGCAGCGCCCAGGGTGACAAGCGGGGTGTGGACGTGCAGGTCACCGCCGAGGGTGCGGAGCTGGCCGGAGCGGCGCGGCGGACCCTGAGCCAGGCCCTTGCGGAGGCCCTGGACGCCGCCGCGCTCAACGACTCGACGGCCTCGCTCGTCGCCCGGCTGCGGTACACGCCGGCCGCGCCGACGGTCTGAGCGCCCCCTTCGCCTTCTCGCGCGGCCCCGGCCGTGGGTTCGACGCCCGCGACCGGGGCCGCGTCGTCGTGTCCGGCCCTTCGGTGCTCGTACCTCGGGGGCATGCCTCACGGCGATAAGTAGATGCATCGGAATGCATTTACTATGACCCTCATCACGTTGCGATGTATGCATGTGGGGCTCTAGTGTTCGAGCCGTGACGGTCAGGCTTCAGGCCGCGTCGGATGGATTGCCACCCCTGAACGCCAGGCGACAGCCGGGTGGGCGCTCCGACCGCGGCGACGCCACGTCCATCGAAAGGCGCGCACCTCGCGTGACTCACCGACGCTCCTGGGGGAATTGCCATGTCCGAAACCACGATGTCCCGGCCCGTCGGCCTCAACTCGGTCGCCGACCTGCCCAAGCCGCCCGGGCTGCACTGGAACGTCAGGGCCCACCAGCCCGTCGCCTACGGCGTCAGCATGGTGCGCGGCCTCCTCGACCTCGACAACCCCACCCTCGCCCGCGCCTGCGGCGGCGGACAGGGGACCCCGTTCCGCTGCCTCCTGGTGATCGACGCCACCGTCGACACGCTCTACCGGGACCGCTTCGCCGACTACTTCGACCACTGGCAGATCGAGGCCACCTGGCAGGTCGTCCAGGGCGACGAGGAGGCCAAGTACCTCGAACAGGCCGTCCGCGTCACCGAAGCCATGTCGCGGATGGGCATCCTGCGCCGCGCCGAGAAGGTCGTCGCCGTCGGCGGCGGCGTCGTCCTCGACATCGTCGGCTTCGCCGCCAGCATGTACCGCCGCGGCGTGCCCTACGTCCGCGTCCCCACCACCCTGATCGGCCAGATCGACGCCGGCATCGGCGTCAAGACCGGCATCAACTACGGGCACCACAAGAACCGCCTCGGCTCCTACTTCGCGCCGGAACTCGCCCTGATCGACCCGGAGTTCCTCCGCACCATCGACCCGCGGCACACCGCCAACGGCATGGCGGAGATCATCAAGATGGCCCTGGTGAAGGACGCCGCCCTCTTCGAGCTCCTGGAGGCGACCGTCGGCACCATCACCCCCGAGACCCTCGCCGGCTGCGGCTCGACCGTCAGCGAAGTGCTCTCCCGGGCGATCTCCGGCATGCTCGACGAACTCGAGCCCAACCTCTGGGAGCAGGTCCTGGAGCGGTCGGTCGACTACGGCCACACCTTCAGCCCCTCCCTCGAACTGCGCGCCGACCCGCCGCTGTTGCACGGCGAGGCCGTCGCCGTCGACATGGCGATCTGCCTCGCCCTCGCCCACCTGCGCGGCCACCTGTCGCAGGCCGACACCGACCGCGCGCTCCGGCTCCTCGTCGGCTTCGGGCTCCCCGTCTCGCACCCCGTGTTCACCGAGGAACTCCTCGTCGAGGCGCTCGCGGACGCCGTCAAGCACCGCGACGGGCACCAGCGCGTACCGCTGACCCGGGGCATCGGCTCCGTCGTCTTCGCCAACGACCTCACCCCCGGCGAGCTCGCCCGGGCGCTCGAGTTCGTCGGTTCCTGGACGGCGGCCGCGGAAGGCGCGCTCGTCGGTGCGGCCAAATGAGCACGGCCGTCACTGTCTTCGACGTCGGCGGGACGCACATCCGGCAGGCCTGGTGGCTGCGCGAGGGAGAACTGCGCGGTCGCACCTCGCGCCCCTCTCCCACCTTCCGGCGCTTCCCCGGTGCCTCCGTCGCCGAACTCCGGGCGATGATGGTCCGGGAGCTGTGCGACGCTGTGCCTGAGACGCAGGACGCCGTCGTGGGGATCTCCTTCGGGGCCGCGCTCGACCACCGCTCGGGCACCGTCTACGCCTCCGCGCCCCTCTGGGGCGGACACAGCGAGCCGTACGACCTGCGGGCCGCGCTGGAGGCCCGGCGGCCGGACGTCCGCTGGCACCTCGTCAACGACGTGACCGCCGCACTCCTGCACGCCGCCGCGGCCCCCGCCCGCCGCGACCACCGCAAGGTCCTGCTCGCGACCATCAGCACCGGTATCGCCTGCCGGGTCCTCGACCGGCGGCAGGGCTCCATCCCGGTGGACGGCGCCGGGCTGCAGGGCGAGATCGGTCATCTGCCCGCCCACGCCGAACTGGCCGGCCGCGCGGTCGAGCTGGACTGCGACTGCGGGCGGACCGGCCATCTCGCCGCCTACGCCTCGGGGCCCGGCATCGCCAGGATGGCCGAAGCCCTCCGGCAGCGCGCACCCAAGCGCTGGGCGGCGTCCCGGCTCGGCACCCTCACCGCCGAGGGCGTCGCCTTCGAGACGGCGCTGCGCCGCGCCCTGGACGCGGACGACGAACTCGCCGCCGAACTGCTCGACGCGGTCACCGCCCCCGTCGCCGCCGTCCTGCGCACGACGCTCTGCCTCGACCCCGAGATCGACGAGGCGGTCCTGACCGGCGGTGTCGTGCACGGCCTCGGCGCCCACTACCGGCGCGCTCTCATGGGCCACCTCACCCGCCAAGGGCTCTACCTGACCAGCGAACTGACCCCCGACTGGCTGGAGCGGCGCATCACCGTCACCGGCCCCGGCGAGGCCGACGGTCTCGCCGGGGCGGGGATCGCGGCCTGCGCGGGAGCCCCGGCATGAGGGCGGCCCACGACGTCCCGCACCACCGGGCACTCGTCCGGGAAGCCGGCCGGGTCGCGCTCCGCTCCCGGTACACGCCCCACCCCGCGCCCGGCGAACTCCTCGTCGCCACGCAGGTGGCCGGGGTGTGCGGAACGGACCTCCAGATGCTGCGCGGTCTACGGGACGACCCGTCACCGGTGATCGGCCACGAGGGCATCGCCCACGTGGTCGCCGCCGGCGCGGGCGTGCCCGACGCGCTGCGCCCCGGCACCCCCGTGGTGGTCAACCCGACGCACAGGACCGACCCTTCGTTCCTGCTCGGCCACAACGTGGAGGGCCTGCTGCAGGAACGTACCCTCATCCCGGCGACCGCCGTCGGGGACGGACTCGTCCTGCCGCTGGAGCAGGCCCCCGACCCCGTCCTCGGCACGCTCGTCGAGCCCCTGGCGGGCGTCCGGTACGCCCTCTCCCTGCTCGCCGGCGCCCGCCCCCGCACCCTGGTCGTGTACGGCGACGGGACCATCGGACACCTCGCCGTACGCGCCGCGCGCCGGCTGCTCGGCGCGGACGTCCGCACGGTCCTCGTGCACCACACCCGCGAGGGCCGGGACTGGAGCGCCCGGCACCCGGTGGCCGGCACGGAACCGGTGCTCGGCGGAGACCACGAGGCGCTGCCGCCGCTGGGCGACGGCCCCCTCGCCGTCCTGCTCGCCACCCCCCGCGACGCCACCCGCCGGGCGCTGGAGTCCGCGCTGCGCCTCGACGGCGGCGACACGACGATCGACATGTTCGGCGGACTCCCGCCGGGCGCCACCAGCGCGCTGCTGCCCGGAGTCGACCTCACCGCCGTCCGGGCCGCCAACTGCGCGGGCCACCCCGTGCCGGCCGCCTTCACGGAGGCGGTCACCACCGACGGCCGGCGGGTACGCCTGACCGGCCACCGGGGCGTGGGCAACCACCACCTCACCGAGGCCGCCGCCGAGTTGCACCGGCACCCGGCCGCCTACCGCGACCTGGTGACCCATGTCGTGGAACCCGCGGAGGCCGCCCGCATCATGACCGCCCTCGCGGCCGGCGGCAGCCGGACCGTCGCCGGCGAACGGCTCGTCAAACTCGCGGTGCGGTTCGCCCCCGCGCCGCCCTCACCCAAGGAGACTCCGTGCCCGTAGAGGGAAAGCACCGCCGCCGCGCCCTGGTCGTGGGCGGGTCGACGGGCCTCGGCCGGGGTGTCGCCGACGCCTGGGCCGACGCGGGGCTCGACGTCCTGGTGCTCAGCCGGTCGGCCCCGACCGGCCCCGGCGCCGACCGGCTCCGCTGGACACCCACCGACCTCACCGACTCCGACCAGGTCGCCCGCGGCCTGGCGGAAGCGGCCACAGCGCCCCTGCACGCGGTCTGCTACTCGGCCGTCCACTACGGCGCCGGCCGCGCGCTGTTCCGGGACTGCGAGGAGACGGAGTGGCGCCGCCAGATCGACGTCAACCTGCACGGACTGTGGCTGACGCTCTCCCGGACGCTCCCGGCGCTGCGCCGGGCCGACGCCCCGGGCGTGTTCCTCGGGATCTCCTCCGAGGTGGTCTACAACGCGGGGCCCGGACGCTCCGGGTACGCCGCGTCGAAGGCCGCGGGCTCGGTCCTGCTGGACTCCGTCGCGCAGGAGGAGAGCGCCGAGGCCCCCGGCGCGGAGGCGCTGCGCGTCGTGCAGGCCCTTCCGGCCGAGATGGTCGACACGCCGGGGATCCGGCGGCGGCGCCCCGAGGGGTTCGACTACAGCGCGTACATGAGCCCGGCGAGCTTCGGTCCGCTCGCCCGTGAGCTGGCCGCGACCTCCGGTGCCGGACTGCACGGCGCCCACCTCGTCGTCGACGGCACGGGCGCCTGGCACCCGGTCGGCGAGGGGCTGCCGCGCTCCCAGAGCCGTACCGTTCCGTCCCGGGCCGCGTCGTGACCCGCGCCCCGCTCGTGGGGCTCGCCGACTGGCGGCTCCCCGGGGACCCCTTCGACGCGGTCGAGCAGGCCCACGCGCTGGGCGCCGACGGCCTCCAGTTCGACCTCGGCGGACCGGGCCGGGGAGCGTGGCTCGACGCGCCGGGAACCCTCGACCGGCTCCGGGAGGCGTGCGCGACGCGCGGACCGACACCGCTCGCGGTCGCGGGCAACACGCTCAACGACATCGGCCTCACCGCTCCGGCCGGCAGCGAGGACGCCGCGCGCGCCGAGCGCGTCCTGATCCGGGTGCTCGACGCGGCCGCCGCCCTCGGGGCGCCGCTGGCGTTCGTACCGAGCTTCCGTCGCAGCGCCGTCCACGACCTGGCAGACCTGCGGCGGACCGCGGTCGTGCTCGCCAGGGCGGCGCGGGAGGCGGAGGCCCGCGGGCTGCTCCTGGCCAACGAGAACGCCCTCGACCCGGAGCGCGCGCGGGCTCTCGCGGAGGAGGTGGCCGTCCCCTCCTTCCGGCTGCTCCTCGACACCTACAACCCGAGGGTGGCCGGCCTCGACGTCCTCGCCCTCGTCGAGGCGACCGGCGGGTGGATCGCGCCGCAGGTCCACCTGAAGGACGGCACGGCCGGTGTCGTCGGCACCGAACTGCTCGGAGACGGCGACGGCCGGGTCTGGGAGGCGCTCGCCGCCCTCCGGGCCCAGGGGAACGCACCCGACGCACTGGTCCTCGAGAACGACTACCGCGACGGCGACCCCCGGCGCCCGGCCCTCGACCTCGCCCGCGCCCACGCAGGCGCCGCCCCGCATGCCACCGACCCAGCCCACACCGGGAGTTGACTTGTCCAGCGTTCCGTCCACCTACGACACGACCCGGCTCATGGACGGTGTGGTGAGCCTGGGCACGCACCCCTTCCCCCCGGAACCCCTCGGCGCGGACACCGTCGTGATCGAGCCCGCGTACATGGGGATCTGCCGGGCGGACATCAAGGAGATCATCGGCTCACGGGACGTGATGGAGGACCGCGGCCCGCTGTTCGGCCACGAACTCGTCGGCACCGTCTTCCTCGCGGGCGCCGACACCGGCTTCGAGGAGGGCGACCTGGTCACCCTCAACCCGAACATCACCCCGAACCGGACCACCGGCTTCGCCGAGTACGTCTTCGTGCGCGGCACGACGGAGGAACTGGACGAAGCCGTCGTACGGCTGCCGGAGTCCGAGGCGGGCATCGGCGAAGCCGTCTGGATGCCGGAGCCGTTCGCCTGCATCGTGCACGCCCTGCGCAAGCTCCTCGAACTCACGCGGCAGACCTCCCTCGCGGGGAAGCGGGTGGGCATCGTCGGCGCCGGCTGCGCCGGGCTCATGTTCGCCATGTACGCCCGGCACCTGGGCGCGTCGGTCGTGGTGTTCAACCGGGGCGAGGAGCGCCGTGTCTTCGCGCGGGAGCAGGGCCTTCTCGCGGAGGACGAGATCGCCGCGCTCGCGGAGGCGGGGGACCGGCGGGACGCGTTCGACGTCGTCGTCGTGGCCCCCACGGTCGCCACCGCGGAACTCCTCGGCGTCGCGGCCGGCCTGGCCGCCGACGGAGGGGTCCTGCTCGTCTACGGCGGTACGCGCGAGGGCGACCGCTTCCCCGGCGACCAGGTGGACGTGGACACCGTCCGCAGGACCGAGCGCATCGAGTCCGTGCGGCACCAGGGGAAGCGGCTCGACGTCGCCGGCGCCTACGGGTGCGGCAGGGAGGACTACGAGGAGGGGTTCCGGCTGCACGCGCTCCATCCCGAGCGCTTCCCCCTGGAACGGCTGGCGTCGCGGCGGCTCGACCTGGCCGAGCTGCCTGCCTTCGTCATGGACGCCGCCGCGGGAGTGCTCGACCTGCCCGGCAAGGTGCTGGTCAGGGCGGGCTCCCGGGGCTGACCAGGGCCACTCGCCCGGGCGCGGGCCGCTTCCGGCACCGGTCAGGGCCGCTCGCCTGGGTCCGCTCCGGCGCCGGTCAGGCCCGCTCGCCGGCATCCGGTACCGGCACCAGGGCGAAGCCCTCCCGGTCGGGGCCCGCGTCGGCGACGCGCGTCCCGTCGGGGCCCCAGCCGCCGCTCAGTCCCACGCAGGGGCCCGCCTCGCACACGCCGACGAGGTTGGCCAGGACCACGTGAAGTCCGAAGTCCCTGGCCCGTACCGGATACACCTTCTCGAACGAGTCGTTGTTGGGGTCGAGCGCGGAACTGGCCAGATAGACCGCGCAGCCGTCGGCGGCGGCCCGCTCGGCGATGTCCGGGAAGCGGTTGTCGTAGCAGGTGGCGAGCGCGAACCGGACCCCGTCGAGGGTGAAGCGGCCGTCGGTCGTGCCCGCGGCGAAGACCTCGTTCTCGACGCCGTGCAGATGCGACTTGTCGTAGCGGGCGAGCAGCCCGCCGTCCGGGCCGACGACGAGCGAGGTGATCCCGGGCCTGCCCTCCGCCGTGCGCACGGGACCGTTGACGACCGCCGCCGCGCCCGTGTCGCGGCATGCCTCCCTGACCGGGGCGAGGCGCGGGTCGTCCTCGGTGAGGTGCAGGGCCGGGGTGGCGCCGATGAGGGTCGGTTCGTAGCCGGAGAGGGCCAGCTCGGGGAGGACGACCACGCGGGCGCCCTCGGCGCCGGCCCCTCGGATCAGGCCGGCCGCCGTACGGACGTTGGCCTCGACGTCCCCGGCGGCCGGGGCGAACTGTGCGGCAGCGACGATCATGACCCCCATCATCCCACCCGCCGCCTCAGCGGGACCCGGCGGCCACCGCGAGGATCGACCGGACCTGGGCGACGATGTCGAGCCGGTTGCGGACGAACTCCGGGTCCGTGACCGTGCCCGTCGCGGGATCCGTGTTGCCCGCGCCGAACTGCAGGACCGGGGTGTGGACATGGCCGCCGGGCAGCCCGGGCAGGCCGAGCCGGTCGCGCAGCAGGGTCGCGCGGTAGGCGATCTCGTTGGAGAGGTAGTTCCCGCCGCCGCCCGCCCGGGCCGTGGAGCCCGCCGTCGGACCGTCCGGGCGGTCCACGGGCCCGGTCCCGCCCGCCGGGATCTCGGTCACCCCCGTGTTGTCCCGTACCGGGAACCGCCCGGTGCCGGCCGCGACGATCGCGGTGTACGGCAGGGTCGTCGCCGTCCACTGCGGCTGGGTGGCCGGGTCGGCGACCGGGACGGTCTCCGTGCGCGCGAGGTTCGCGTTGTCGGGGAAGCCGCCCCGCCAGGCCCCGTTGAACCGCTCGATGTCGAAGCGGCCGATCCGGCCCTGGCTGACGGTGGTGAAGAGGTCCACCTCCGGCAGGTGCGCGCGCAGGGTCCGCTCGACGGTGCCGTCGGCGAAGTCCTGCCAGCGGACGGGGAAGACGGCCGTCTCGACCCGGGCCAGGCTGCCGTCCGCCGTCCTGATCAAGGTGCCGTCCAGGGCCAGCGCGGTGGCCCCGGACGGATTGCTGATCCGGACGTCCCGGTCGAGCGTGAACGGGTCGAAGCCGGTCAGCAGGATCCGCTTCACCCCCTTGCCGGCCGGGAACCGGATCGCGTCCTGACCGCGCGAGGAGCGCTCGAGCCGGTCGAGGAGCCGCGCCCTGCCCGCCTCGCCGAGCGTGAACTCCGGCTGCCAGAGCCGCAGTTCACGGGTGAGGGCGAGCCGCGCCCAGTACAGCGGGCGGTCGTCGTCCTTGCTGAGGTCCCCGCGCACCCTGCGCCCCTGCGCCCGGTCGACGGCGTCCCGCCAGAGCCGTTCCCCGTGCCGTACGACGGCCCGCTCGGCCTCTCCGTACGACTCCGCCCCGGCCAGGGCGCGGGCGAACTCCGGTGCCACGGAGGCGAATCCGCCGCGCCGCAGGATCTCCTGGGGCGCGGCCCGGTCGAGCCGCGCCTCCTCCACGGGCACCGGGTCCGCAGCCGTGGCGGGCGGCGCGCCGAGCGTCAGGGCGGCGGTGATCAGCGCGAGACCGAGCGTTGCGGAACGTGAACGGGACAGCACGGGCGGGACCTCCATCGGGTCGGAAACCGGCCCGCGCAGTATCCCGGCTCACCCGCAACTCCCGCTACAGCGCCCTCACTTGTCGCTCTCCTCGTCGACGCTCCGCGTGCCGTTCCGGTCGCCGCCGTGCAGCAGTCGCAGGAAGTCCCGGAACGCCCCGGGCATGTCCACCGCGGCCGGGTCGAGCAGCCACTGGTACTGGAGCCCGTCCATCACCGCCGTCAGGATCGGCGCCGCCTGCTCGGGCGTGAGACCGCTCGGCAGGCGCTCGCCGAACTCCAGCCGCAGCACGGTCGCCATCTCCGCGCGGACCTGGGTGTAGCGCTCGGTGAAGAACCGGCGGGCCGGGTGCTCCTCGGTCACGCTCTCGCCGAGCAGCGCCGAGAAGGTCTGCACGATCCCCGGCCGCATCGCGTTGTACTCGACCAGCGAGTCGATCAGGTCGAGCCGCCAGCCCTCGCGGGAGCCCGCGCCGCTCGTGTCCCACTTGTCGCGCTCGGCGAGCACCGCGACGAGCAGGGCCTCCTTCGTGGGGAAGTAGTGCAGCAGCCCCTGCTGCGTCAGGCCGACCCGCTCCGCGACCGCGCCGAGCGACGCGCCCCGGTAGCCGCGCTCGGCGATCACTTCGAGGGCCGCGCGCACGATGTCGGCGCGCCGCTCCTCGCTCCTGGCCCGCACCATCGCCGTGGCCCCCTCTCCCTGTCGTCATCAGGACCGTACGGCATGACATGATTACGAAACGATAACGTAACCTACCAATCTACAGGCAACGGGTCCACCATGGGCCGCACACCACGTCAACGAGGAGGCATGGCCATGGCGGAGAACAGTGCGGCGATCGGCGCGGCGGGCAGCGAGGACGGCGCCGCCGGCGCGGAGAGCGCGCGTGAGCAGGCCGTCGAGACGGCGCTCGGCAAGCTCGACCTGGACACCAAGGCCCGGCTGCTCGGCGGCCAGGACATGTGGTCCCTGCCGGCCGTGCCCGAGATCGGCCTGCGGTCGATCGTGATGTCGGACGGCCCGATCGGCGTCCGGGGCGTCCGCTGGACCGCCGACGACCCGTCCGTCGCCCTGCCCTCGCCGACCGCTCTCGCCGCCTCCTGGGACCCGGCGCTCGCCCGCCGCGCCGGCCACCTGCTCGCCCAGGAGGCCCGCCGCAAGGGCGTCCACGTCCTCCTCGCCCCCACCGTCAACCTGCACCGCACCCCGCTCGGCGGCCGCCACTTCGAGGCCTACAGCGAGGACCCGTACCTCACCGGAGCCATCGGCACCGGCTACGTCCAGGGCGTCCAGGACGGCGGCGTCGGCACCACGGTCAAGCACTACGTCGGCAACGACGCCGAGACCGACCGCTTCACCGTCGACAGCGTCATCGCCCCCCGCCCGCTCCGCGAGCTCTACCTCGCGCCCTTCGAGGCCATCGTCAGGAACGCCCACCCCTGGGGCATCATGACCGCCTACAACCAGGTCAACGGCGTGACCATGACCGAGCACAGGTACCTGGTCAACGAGGTGCTGCGCGGCGAGTGGGGCTTCGACGGCTACAACGTCTCCGACTGGATGGCCGCCCGCTCCACCAAGGGCGACATCGAGGGCGGCCTCGACGTCGCCATGCCCGGCCCCCAGACCGTCTACGGCGAGGCGCTCGCCGCCGCCGTCCGGGCCGGCGAGGTCGAGGAGTCGGCCGTCGACGCGGCCGTACGGAACGTGCTGCGGCTCGCCGCCCGCGTCGGCGCCCTCGAAGGCGCCCCGCCGGTCGTCACCGAGCCCCCGGCCGCCCTCGACGGCGACGCGCTCGCCCGCGAGATCGCCCGCCGGGGCGTCGTCCTCGTCCGGAACGAGAACGGCGCGCTGCCCCTCGCGAGCGGGGGCACCGTCGCCCTCTCCGGCGCCGCCGCCCGCGACGCCCGGATCCTCGGCGGCGGCTCGGCCCAGGTCTTCCCCGACCACACCGTCTCCCCGCTCGACGGCCTCACCGCCGCACTGCCCGAAGGCGCCCTCACCTTCACCCTCGGCGCCGACCCGAGCGACGAACTCACCCCGGCCGGCTCGGTCTCGTCGGGGTTCAGCCTCCGTGCCGTCTGCCGGGACGCCGACGGCACCGTCCTCGGCGAGGGCTCGCTGCCCAACGGCCAGGTCCAGTGGATCGGCGACGACCTGCCCGCCGGCGTCACCCACGAGGCCCTCGCCTCCATCGAGGTCACCGGCACCTTCACCCCGCGCGAGTCCGGCGAGCACTCCTTCGGCACCCGCGGCCTCGGCGCCTTCACCCTCCGCGTCGCCGGGGAGACCGTCTTCGACGGCCTCCAGGCCATGGGCCCCGAGAGCGACCCCTTCGAGGCGTTCTTCGGCTCGCCCGTCGAGCGCGCCAAGGTCGCCCTCACCGCGGGCGAGACCGTCGAGGTCTCCCTGCTCCACCCGCTGGACAAGGAGTTCGCGGCCCCGCTGCCGGCCGTCATGTTCTCCTTCGTCCACCTCGGGCCGCGCCGCGACCCCGACGAACTGATCGCCGAAGCCGTCGAGGCCGCCCGCGCCGCCGACACCGCCGTCGTGGTCGTCGCCACCACCGAGCGCGTCGAGTCCGAGGGCTTCGACCGCAAGGACCTCGCCCTGCCGGGCCGCCAGGACGAGCTGGTCCGGGCCGTCGCCGCCGCCAACCCGAACACCGTGGTGGTCGTCAACGCCGGCTCCCCGGTCGAGATGCCCTGGCGCGAGGACGTCGCCGCGATCCTGCTCAGCTGGTTCCCCGGCCAGGAGGGCGGCGCCGCGCTCGCCGACGTCCTCACCGGCGCCGAGGAGCCCGGCGGTCGGCTCCCCACCACCTGGCCGGTCGCCCTCGCCGACGTCCCGGTCACCGAGGTCACCCCCACCGACGGCGAACTGGCCTACACCGAGGGCGTCTTCATCGGCTACCGCGCCTGGGACAAGGCCGGCGCCACCCCCGCGTACGCCTTCGGCCACGGCCTCGGCTACACCAGCTGGGCCTACGACTCCCTCGAAGTCACCCCGACCGCCGCGAAGGTCAGGATCACCAACACCGGCACCCGCACCGGCCGCGAGGTCGTCCAGATCTACCTGGCGCCGAACGGCGACACCGTGGAGCGCCCGGCCCGCTGGCTCGCCGCCTTCGCGAGCGTCGAGGCGGGACCCGGCGAGAGCGTCGAGACCGAGATCCCGCTGCCCGCCCGCGCCTTCGAGATCTGGGACGAGGAGGCCGAGGGCTGGGCGCGCGTCACCGGCACGTACGAGGTCGGGGCCGCGCACTCGCTCACCGACACCCGCCTCACGGCCACGCTGGACATCTGACCCCGCGTCCCCTCAAGACCGGCCCCGGGGCGGAACCTGACAACCGCCCCGGGGCTGACGGGCTGTCTTCTAGCGTGTACCGAAGCGGAAGACGGTCTCCGAGGCGTACACCTCGCCCGGCCGCAGCACCGCGGAGGGGAACTCCGGCCGGTTCGGCGCGTCCGGGAAGGCCTGCGTCTCCAGGGCGACCCCGCCGAGGTCCGGGTTCGCGTACACCTGCAGACCTGGCTCGGTGGTCTCCACCGTCACCGAACGCCCGGTGGAGGGCGCGTACAGCTCGGCAGCCGGAGAACCGTCCCCGTCCAGGACGAAGTTGTGGTCCAGCGGCACCGCCGGCGGCCGGGGCGCGCGGAAGTCCAGCTCCGTGCCCGTGACCTCGGCGAACTCCCCGGTCGGGATGCCCGTCGGGTCCGTCGGCGTGTACCGCCCGGCGGCCACCCGCAGCTCGTGCGCCCCGCCGCCGAGCCTCCAGTACGTGTGGTTGGTCAGCGCCACGACCGTGGGCGCGTCGGTCTCGGCCCGGTAGCCGATCCGCAGCGCACCGTCGGCGTCGAGGGTGTACGTCACCGCGACCGCGAGCCGGCCGGGGAAGCCCTCCTCGCCGTCGGGGCTCACCCGGGAGAGCCGTACCCCGCCCTCGACCTCCTCCGCGTCCCACACCCGCTTGTCGAAGCCGCGCTCCCCGCCGTGCAGACAGTGCGGCCCGCCGTTGCGGGGGAGCCGGTGGGCCCGGCCGTCCAGGGTGAAGGCCCCGCCCGCGATCCGATTGGCGTACCGCCCCACCAGGGCGCCGAAGTACGGCTCCGGATGCTTCAGATAGCCCGTCAGCTCAGGGAACCCGAGCACCACCTCGTCCGGCACGCCCTCCCGGTCCGGGGCCACGACCGACTGCACGATGCCGCCGTACGTCAGCAGCCGCACCCGCACGGCGTCCCGCTGCAGGGTCCAGCGCGTGACGTCCGTACCGTCGACCGCACCGAAGGGCTCACCCGTGATCCTCATGATCCGGAACCCTACGCGGGCGGCTCCGGCGCCGTCACCTGGCGATGCGCCAGCTCGGCGAGCCGGGCCTGCCCGTTCCTGCTGGGGTGGAACCAGTCCCACCTGCTCAGCTGCTCGCCGTCGAAGGGGAAGCCGAACACCGCTCCGCCGTCGTACCGGCAGCGCAGGTCCTTCGCGCAGACCTCCTGGAGCGTCCGGTTGTACGCGACGACCCGGTCCCGCACGGTCGTGCGGCGCTTCTCGGCCGAAGGGCTCAGGTCCTCCGGGTCGGCCAGCATCGAGCCGCAGATGCCCAGATTCCAGATCTCCCGGCGCAGGGCGCTGTCCTTGCCGGACGCCCAGAGCCGCTTCAGGTCCGGCACGCTCGACACGTACACCTGCGCCTTCGGCGCGGTCTTCCGCAGCATCGCGAGCGAGGCCTCGAAGTCCGCGCGGAACTCCGCGACCGGCGTCATCTGTTCGGCCCGGTCCCGGCAGGCGTCGTTGGCGCCCATCATCACCGTCACCAACTCGGGCTTCCGGGCGCCCGCGCGGGCCATCTGCTCGGGCAGTTCCGCCATCCGCGCGCCCGTCTTCGCCAGGTTCCAGCTGCGCTCGGAGACCCGCTCCGGGCCGAGCAGCCGCAGGGCCAGGCTGTTGACCCGGGTGTCCGTGCCGGTCGCCCAGGACGCCTCCGGGCAGTCCGACAGGATCGTGCAGGCGTCGAAGGCGCGGGTGATGGAGTCGCCGACGGCGGCGACGGAGGCGGGGGTGCGGTCCCAGACGGGGGTGGGTCTTGGCGTCGGCTTCGGGGCGGTGCGCTCGGGCCCGGCGGTCTCACACCCCGTCAGGGCGCCCGCGCACAGCAGCGCGACGGCCCCCGCCGCGGCGAGGCCGGTCCGGAATCGTCGTGTACCGCGCATCCCCTGCCCCCGTTTCCCGCCCGGTCGCGTCCTGGCGAGTGAAAGCTTCGTGTCCACAGGCCCCCGGACCGACCGTACGTCACCCCAAGGGCGGTGCGGCACGGTAGCTTTTCCCCCGTCGAACCAGAGGCACCTTTGCCAGTCGGCTCCGGTAAATTACATCACGTCACATGCTGTCCCTTTTTCGGGGGTTTACGGAGTTTGACTCCCGATGCTGTTTACTGAGGCCGCTGGGAAAAGGCGAACCTCGTCCCACACTGGAGGTCCCGGTGACGACACGTGGAGTCCTGTACGTACACTCCGCACCGCGCGCGCTGTGCCCGCACGTCGAATGGGCGGTCGCGGGTGTCCTCGGTGCGAGGGTCCAGCTCGACTGGATCCGCCAGCCGGCGTCTCCCGGCACGTGGAGAGCCGAGTTCTCCTGGCAGGGCGAGACCGGTACGGCCTCCAAACTCGCCTCCGCGCTGCGCGGCTGGCAGATGCTCCGCTTCGAGGTCACCGCGGAACCCTGTCCGACCGCCGAGGGCGAGCGCTACAGCGCCACCCCGGAACTGGGCATCTTCCACGCCGTCACCGGCATGCACGGCGACATCCTGATCCCGGAGGACCGCCTGCGGGCCGCCCTCGCCCGCTCCGTGCGCGGCGAGACGGAGCTGGAGGCGGAGATCGCCAAGCTCCTCGGCAAGCCCTGGGACGACGAACTGGAACCCTTCCGCTACGCAGGCGAGGGCGCCCCGGTCCGCTGGCTCCACCAGGTCGTCTGACCCCACTCCCGACACGCCGAAGGCCCACCCCGTCCGGGGTGGGCCTTCGGCGTGTCGGAACGTCGGGTCACACGGTGCGGAACGCCAGCACCACGTTGTGGCCGCCGAAGCCGAAGGAGTTGGCCCCTCCCGCGTGCGCCCCTCGCACCGCTTCGCGGGCTTCGGAGCGCTGTGCTGGACTCCGTCCGGCGGACGTGGCGGAGGCCCACCCCGTGCACGGAGTGGGCCTCGCACGTTGCTTCGGGTCAGACGGTGCGGAACGCCAGCACCACGTTGTGGCCGCCGAAGCCGAAGGAGTTGTTGATCGCCGCGATCGTGCCCTGGGGCAGCTCGCGGGGCTCGTCGCGGACGATGTCCGCCTCGACGGCCGGGTCCAGGTCGTCGACGTTGATGGTCGGCGGGGCCAGCCGGTTGTGGAGCGCCAGGACCGTCGCGACGGTCTCGATGCCGCCCGCGCCGCCGAGCAGGTGACCCGTCATCGACTTCGTCGCGGAGATCGCGACGTGGTCCAGGTCGTCGCCGAGCACCTTGCGCAGCGCCTTGATCTCGGCGACGTCACCCTGCGGCGTCGACGTCGCGTGCGCGTTGAGGTGGACGACCTCGGAGGGCTTCAGGTCGGTCGAGTCCAGCAGGTTCTGCATCGCGGCCGCGATGCCCCGGCCGGTCGGCTCGGGCTGCGCGATGTGGTGGGAGTCGGCCGACAGACCCTGGCCGAGCACCTCGCAGTAGATCCGCGCGCCACGGGCCTTCGCGTGCTCCTCGGACTCGAGGATCACCACGCCCGCGCCCTCGCCGAGCACGAAGCCGTCACGGCCCGTGTCGTACGGACGCGAGGCCTTCGTCGGCTCGTCGTTGTTCTTGGACATCGCCATCATGTTGGCGAAGGCCGCGATCGGCAGCGGGTGGATCGCCGCCTCGGTGCCGCCGGCCACGACCACGTCGGCCCGGCCGGTACGGATCATCTCGACGGCGTAGCCGATCGCCTCGGCACCCGACGCGCACGCCGAGACCGGGGTGTGGACGCCCGCCCGGGCGTTCACCTCCAGGCCGACGTTGGCGGAGGGGCTGTTCGGCATCAGCATCGGCACGGTGTGCGGGGACACGCGGCGGACGCCCTTGTCCTTCAGCACGTCGTACTGGTCGAGCAGAGTCGTGACACCGCCGATGCCGGAGGCGATGACGGAGCCGAGCCGCTCGGGCGCGATGCTCTCGTCCTCGCCGGCCGGGGCGGTGTAGCCCGCGTCGGCCCACGCCTCACGGGCCGCGATCAGCGCGAACTGCGCCGAGCGGTCCAGCTTGCGGGCGAGCGGGCGGGGCAGAACGTCGCCCGGGTCCACGGCCGCGAGGGCCGCGATCTGGACCGGCAGTTCGGCGAATCGTTCGCCCTCAAGAGGCTTGACGCCGGAGCGTCCCGCGATCAGACCTTCCCAGGTCGATGCGGAGTCGCCACCCAGCGGTGTGGTTGCGCCGATACCGGTGACGACCACGGTGCGATTGGTCGAGCTCACAGGAATTCTTTCTCCACGTGTGTGATGGTCGAAATACGGCGCCACCGCCGGGTGGCTGACCGAGTCAGCAGGGGCCGAATCAGCCCTGGTGCTTCAGGATGTAGTCGGTCGCGTCGCCGACCGTCTTGAGGTTCTTGACGTCCTCGTCCGGGATCTTGACCTCGAAGCGCTCTTCGGCGGCCACAACGACCTCGACCATGGACAGCGAGTCGACGTCCAGGTCGTCGGTGAAGGACTTGTCCAGCTGGACGTCCTCGGTCGGGATGCCGGCGATCTCGTTCACGATCTCGGCGAGACCTTCGACGATCTGCTCCTGGGTGAAGGCCATGTTGGCGCTCCTTCTGTGATTGCTTCGGTAAAAGGGCTTCCGGAAGATCCGGAGTTGCCTAGGGGAGAGTAACGACCGACGCGGCGAAGACGAGACCCGCCCCGAAGCCGATGATGAGAGCCGTGTCGCCGCTCTTCGCCTTGCCGGTCGCCAGCAGCCGCTCCATCGCGAGCGGAATCGAGGCGGCCGAGGTGTTGCCGGTGGTCTCGACGTCACGCGCGACCGTGACGTGCTCCGGCAGCTTGAGGGTCTTCACCATCGAGTCGATGATCCGCATGTTCGCCTGGTGCGGAATGAAGACGTCCAGGTCGTCCGCCGAGATTCCGGCGGCGTCCAGCGCCTGCTGGGCGACCTTCGCCATCTCGAAGACGGCCCAGCGGAAGACCGCCTGACCCTCCTGCGTGATGGCGGGGAACTTGATCTCGCCCTGCTGGTTGAGGGGGAGCTTGGAGACGTCGCCACGGGGGGTCCCCCCTGCTCGAGCGGAGTCGAGAGCTTGGGGGAGGAACTCGTTCCAGGGGACGGTCTGCTTGATCGTCTCGGACTTGTCGCCCTCCGAACCCCACACCGTGGGGCCGATGTGCGGCTCGTCCGAGGGGCCGACCACGACCGCGCCGGCGCCGTCGCCGAACAGGAAGGCCGTCGCGCGGTCCTCCAGGTCGGTCAGGTCGCTCAGCCGCTCGACGCCGATGACGAGTACGTACTCGGCCGAGCCCTCGACGATCATGCCCTTGGCGAGGGTCAGGCCGTAGCCGAAGCCCGCGCAGCCGGCGGAGATGTCGAACGCGGCCGGCTTGCCCGCGCCGATCTTGTCGGCGATCTCGGTGGCGACGGCCGGGGTCTGCTTGAAGTGCGAGACCGTGGAGACGACGACGGCGCCGATCTGCTCCGGGGTGATCCCGGCGTCGGCGATGGCCTTGCCGGAGGCCTCGACGGACATCGCGGTCACGGTCTCCTCGGGGGAGGCCCAGTGACGCGTGGCGATGCCGGAGCGCGAGCGGATCCACTCGTCGGACGAGTCGATCGTCTCGAGGATCACCTCGTTCGGCACGACCCGGGTGGGGCGGTAGCCGCCGACACCCATGATCCGCGCGTACGGGGCGCCCTTGCTGGGCTTGATCTTCGACATGCTCTACGGCTCCTTACTCAGGCTGCAGTGTGCTCGGCGACGAGCGTGCGGGCCGCGTCGAGGTCGTCGGGGGTCTTCAGGGCGACGGTCGCCACGCCCGGAAGCGCGCGCTTGGCCAGACCGGTCAGGGTGCCGCCGGGGCACACCTCGATCAGCGCCGTCACGCCCAGCTCCTTGAAGGTCTCCATGCACAGGTCCCAGCGGACCGGGTTGGCGACCTGCCCGACGAGGCGGGCGATGACGTCCGCGCCCTCGGTGACGACCTGGCCGTCCTTGTTGGAGACGTAGCGCACCCGAGGAGCGGAGACCGTCAGCTCCTTCGCCGCCGCCTCCAGCGTCGCCACCGCCGGAGCCATGTGGTGCGTGTGGAACGCGCCGGCGACCTTCAGCGCCACGACACGGCGGACGCCCTCGGGCTTGTCCGCCTCCAGGGCGGCCAGCTGCTCCAGGGTGCCGGCGGCCACGATCTGGCCGGCGCCGTTGACGTTGGCCGGGGTCAGACCGAGCTTCTCGAGGTGCGGAACCGTCACTTCGGGGTCGCCGCCGAGCAGCGCCGACATGCCGGTCTCGGTGATGGCGGCCGCCTCGGCCATCGCCAGGCCACGCGTCCGTACGAGACGCAGGGCGGCGGTGTCGTCGAGGACGCCCGCGAACGCGGCGGCGGTGATCTCGCCGACGCTGTGGCCCGCGACGGCGCCGGGGGCGACGTCACCGAGCGCGGCGGCGGAGAGCAGGCCCGCGGCGACGAGCAGCGGCTGCGCCACCGAGGTGTCACGGATCTGGTCCGCGTCGGCGTTCGTGCCGTAGTGGACGAGGTCGAGCCCGATGGCATCGGACCAGGCCGCCACACGGTCGGCGGCACCGGGGAGTTCGAGCCAGGGAGTCAGGAAGCCGGGCGTCTGAGCGCCTTGGCCGGGAGCGACGAGTACGAGCACCCTCACACTCTCTCTTGGGGACGGCTCCAAGCGCCCGTGGGGACTAGGACGAAGAACCGTCGGGGGAATTGTTGGTGTTCGACAAAAGTCTAGGACTGCGGATCTCCGTCGGCCAAGCGCCCCAGAATGAGGGCGATCCGCAGCGTGAAAGCGGACCGGACATCGGAGGGTGACCACCCGGTGACGTCTGTCACACGTCGAAGCCGGTAGCGCACGGTGTTCGGGTGCACGAAGAGCATCCTCGCCGCGCCTTCCAGGCTGCTGGCCTGCTCCAGATAGACACTCAGAGTTTCCAGCAGCGCCGATCCCGCTTCCTCCAGCGGTCTGTAGATCTCCTCCACCAACTGCTCGCGGGCAGAAGGGTCGGAGGCGATGGCGCGCTCCGGCAGGAGATCGTCCGCGAGGACCGGCCGCGGGGCGTCCTGCCAGGCCGAGCAGGCCTTCAGTCCCGCGGCGGCGGCCTGCGCGGACCGGGTCGCGGCCAGCAGGTCGGGGACGACGGGCCCCGCGACGACCGGACCGGCGGCGTACGGCCCGATCAGGGCCTTCGCGACGGCGAGCGGGTTGTCGTTGCCGCCGGCGATGACGACGAGCCGGTCACCGAGGACGCCGGTGAGGACCTGGAGCTTGGCGTGCCGGGCGGCGCGGCGGATCGCCTCGACGGTCAGCTCGCTGTCACCGTCGGGGGCGGTGCCGAGGACGACGCAGACGTGGTCGGGCGAGTTCCAGCCGAGCGCGGCGGCCCGGGAGACGGCGCCCTCGTCGGCCTCGCCGGAGAGGACCGCGTTGACCACGAGGGACTCCAGGCGGGCGTCCCAGGCGCCGCGGGCCTCGGCGGCCTGGGCGTAGACCTGCGCGGTCGCGAAGGCGATCTCGCGGGCGTAGACGAGGAGGGCCTCGCGGAGGATGGACTCGTCGCCGGGGGCGGCGACCTCCTCGATCGCCGCCTCCATGACCTCGATGGTGGTCCGGACCATCTCGACGGTCTGGCGCAGCGTGATCGCACGGGTCAGCTCGCGCGGCGCGGTGCCGAAGACGTCGGTGGAGATGGCCTGCGGGGTCTCCGGGTGCCGGAACCACTCGGTGAACGCGGCGATGCCCGCCTGGGCGACCAGGCCGATCCACGACCGGTTCTCGGGCGGCATCGCCCGGTACCACGGCAGCGTCTCGTCCATGCGGGCAATGGCGTTGGCGGCGAGCCGCCCGGAGGACTGTTCGAGGCGCTTCAGGGTCGCGGAGTGCGGATGAGCGGCGTTCGTGGGTTCAGGCACGGGGACAAGACTGCCTTATCGGGACGCCCGGGTGCGGGGTCGGGGCCGTTTCCCCCGCGCGGTGGGGTGCCGGTGCGGCGGGGTACCCGTGCTCCGGCCGGTGCGGGTCCGGGGCCCGGGGGGGGACGCTCGCCACGGGTGCGGGGTGTGTGGGGGCCTCCATGGAGTCCGGGTGCCGTACGCCCGCCGCCCGGGGAGCCGGCGGCGGTTACCGTGGGCCCGTGATTCGTATCCAGCGTGCCGGTGACCGCTACCCCGGGGGCGAGGCGGGGGCCGGGATCGAGACGCGGCACGCGTTCTCCTTCGGGCCGCACTACGACCCCGACAACCTCCGCTTCGGCGCCGTGCTCGCCTGCAACGAGGAGCGGCTCGCGCCCGGGGCCGGTTTCGCCGAGCACCGGCACCGGCACACCGAGATCGTCACCTGGGTCGTCGAGGGCGAGCTGACCCACCACGACACGGCAGCCGGCCGGACGACGGTCGTCCGCCCCGGGGACCTGCAGCGGCTCAGCTCCGCCGACGGCGTACGGCACGAGGAGCGCAACGACGGCGACGTGCCGCTGGTCTTCGTCCAGATGTGGCTCGCCCCGCTGGAGCCGGGCGGCGACCCCGCGTACGAGATCGTCCGGGGCATCGCCGACTCCACTCCGTACGCCCTCCCGGAGGCGGCCGCGATGCTCCACGTCCGGCGCCTGGAGCAGGGCGAGCGGACGGCCGTCCCGGACGCGGAGCTGATCTACGCGCACGTGGTGCGCGGCACGGCCCGCCTCGACGGCGAGGAGCTCGCCCCCGGCGACGCGGCCCGCGTCACCGAAGCGCGCGACCTCGCGTTCCTGGCCACCTCGGACGCGGAACTCCTCCTCTGGGAGATGCGCTCCGCCTGAGGCCCCCCGCTCGCGTCAGCCGGCCGCCGCGCTCTTCGCCTTCCACTGCTCCCAGCCCAGGTTCCACGCGCCGAAGCCGTTGCCCTCGGCTACCGTGCCCTTGGTGTCGGCGCCCTTGATCTCGAAGGGGTCGCCCGCGCGGACCTGGCCGTAGAACCACGCCGCGTCCGCGTCGCTCATGCCGATGCAGCCGGAGCTCTTGTTGGCGCGGCCGAAGTACGCCGCGTTCCAGGGCGCCGCGTGCGCGTACATGCCCGACCAGGTCAGCCGCATCGAGTAGTCGACCATCTTGTCGTAGGCGTCGCCGAGGCCGACCGTCTCCGAGTTCATGTTGATCGTGCCCTCCTTCGCCATCAGCACCGCCGTACCCCGCCACGACCGCTTGTCGCCCCCGGGTGTCCCACCCGATACGGGGATCGTGCGCACGGTCTTCCCGTCCCGCTCCAGGACCAGCCGCTTCGCGTCCAGGTCCACTTTCACCACCTGCGCCGCCGAGCCGACCGTGAACCCGGTCCGGTAGTCCCGGACGAACCAGCCGCCGCCCGAGTCCGTCCCGTCGAGCGTCGCGTCCAGATCCACCCGGGTGCCCGGCTTCCAGTACTCCTTCGGCCGCCAGTCCACCCGGTCCTTGCCCGACCAGTCCTTCAGCCAGCCCCAGGAGCCGACTGTCCCGTTCGAGGTCGTCACCTTGAGCTGCTTCTCCACCTCGGCCCGGTTCGTCACCGGCCGGTCGAACACGATCGACAGCGGCTGCGCGACGCCGACCGTCGTGTTCTTCCCGGGCGCCAGCGTCAGCTTGTTGACCCGCGCGGCGGGCGCCGTCCTGAACGTCGAGCTGGTCGTCGTCTCCTGCCCGCCGGCCGTACGGGTCGTCGCCTCCACCCGGTACGAGGTGCCCGGCACCGCCTTGCGGTCCGAGACCCACGACGCACCGCCGGTCCCGGTACGCCCGGCCAGTTCGGCGCCCTCCGCGTCCACGACCCGCACCGTCCGCAGCGTGCCGCCGGTGGCCGTGACCGTCACCGTCCGCCCCGCCGCCGGGCTCACCACGGTCACCTTCGCCGGGGCGTCCGCCTTCGCCCCGGCCGCGGGGCTCTCCGTCGTACGGGGCGCGCCCACCGCCCCCGCCGTACAGGCGGTGAGCGAGCCGCAGAGGGCGACCGCCGCGAGCGACCGGCGTATTCGGGTGCGAGCGGGCGCCACAGAAGGCGCAGAAGGCACGGAAACCACGGAGTCCTCCGGATGAAAAGTGTGGGATGCCCGGACTGTATGCCGTGAGATCGGCCTCCGATCCTCTGTGACAAGGGGTGGTGAGGAACGGTCATCGTCCGGTCACACACGCCGCGCGGAGCGGTCAAGACCGGCTGTGAGCATCCTGTGCGCCCCCCGACCGAGGGGCGGAACAAGGAGGCTCACGTTGTGTCAGCTCTGCTCGTGACGGCCGCGCCGCCGCGCACCACGCGCCTCGCCCCCGTCACCGTCGAGACGTACCGTGCCTTCCTCGCCCACGGCGAGGCGCGCCCCAGCTTCCTCCAGTGCCCCTCCTGGGCCGACGTCAAGGACGGCTGGCGCCACCAACTCATCGGCTGGGGACCGGAGTCCGGTGACGGACCGACGGGCGTCGCCCTGGTGTTGCTGCGGCCCTTCCCCGGCACCCGGAAGTTCTTCGCCTACCTGCCCGAGGGGCCCGTAGCCGACTGGTCCGACCCGGACATCGACGGCTGGCTCTCCCCGCTCCTCGGCCACCTGCGCGCCGCCGGGGCCTTCGCCGTACGCATCGGCCCCTCGCCCGCCTTCCGCCGCTGGAACGCCGGCACGCTCAAGGCGCACACCGGTCCGGGGCGGCGGCTCTCCGACGTCCTCGCCGACGAGGTCGATCCGCTCGGCACCGCCGTCGCCGAACGGCTCCGCTCCCGCGGCTGGCGCCGCTGCGGCGGCGACTCCACGAGCGGGTCCGACGGCGCCGACGCCCAGCCCCGCCACGTCTACCAGGTCCCGCTCGCCGGGCGAAGCTCCGAGGACCTGTGGAACGGCCTCAACCAGGAGTGGCGGCGCAACGTCCGCAAGGCCCGCAAGTCCGGCGTCGAGGTCGTCGTCGGCTCGGCGGCCGACCTGCCGGAGTTCTTCCGGCTCCTGCGGATCACCGAGGAGCGTGACGGTTTCCGCCTCGGCCGCGCCCTCTCCTACTACGAACGCCAGTACGCGGTTCTCAACGCCGAGCAACCCGGACGGATGAAGCTCTACCTCGCCCGCCACGAGGGCGAGATCCTCGCCGCCCACACGATGATCACCGTGGGGAAGCGGGTCTGGTACCAGACCGGAGCCTCCGCCGACCACCGCCGCGAGGTCCGCCCGTCCAACGCCCTGCAGTGGCGGATGATGCTCGACGCCCACGCGCTCGGCGCCGACGTCTACGACATGCGCGGGATACCCTCCACCCTTGATCCGGACGACCGCGCCCACGGTCTGCTGCGCTGGAAGCTCGGCACGGGAGGGCAGGCCGTCGAGACGCTGGGGGAGTGGGAGACACCGTTGGCCGGCACGACCAACCACGCGCTGTACCGGGCGTTCCAGGCGTACCTGGCCCGCCGATGACGACGGCCGTCGCGAAGCCGGAGCCGAAGCCGGAACCGGGAGCGGGGCCCAGGCACCGCGCCGCGCCGTCCGTGCTGCGCAGCGGCGCGCTCATGGCCGCCGGCTCGCTGGTCTCGCGCGCCACCGGCTTCGTCCGCTCGGCGATCGTCGCGGCGGCGCTCGGCGTCGGCGGGATCGCCGACGGCTACGCGGTCGCCAACTCCATCCCCACGATCGTCTACATACTGCTCCTCGGCGGCGCCCTCAACGCGGTCTTCGTGCCCGAGCTGGTCAGGGCCGCCAAGGAGCACGAGGACGGCGGCGTCGCCTACACCGACCGGCTCCTCACCCTCTGCGTCTGCGCCCTGCTCGTGATGACGGCGGGCGCCGTCCTCGCGGCGCCCGCGATCATCGACGCGTACACCGACTACAGCGGCGCGCGCGAGTCGATGACGGTCGCCTTCGCCCGGTACTGCCTGCCGCAGATCTTCTTCCTCGGCCTCTTCACCCTGCTCGGACAGGTCCTGAACGCCCGCGGCCGGTTCGGCGCGATGATGTGGACGCCGGTCCTCAACAACGTCGTCGTCATCGCCGTCTTCGGCCTCTACCTGGCGACGGCGGTGACGGGCTCCGGCGGACTGACGGCCGGGGAGACCGCGCTCCTCGGCTGGGGCACCACCGCCGGCATCGCGCTCCAGGCCCTCGCCCTCGTGCCGTCGCTGCGCTCGGCCGGCTTCCGCTGGCGGCCGCGGTTCGACTGGCGCGGCAGCGGGCTGACCGAGCCGCTGCGCTCGGCGGGCTGGCTCGTGCTCCTGGTCCTCACCAACCAGGCCGCGTACTGGGTGACCACGAAGCTCGCCACGGCGGCGGGGGCACAGGCGGAACGTCTTGAGGGCGGTGGGGGCGGCTTCGGCTTCGCCGCGTACAACAACGCCTATCTGCTGTGGGCCGTGCCGCACGGCATCGTCACCGTCTCGCTGGTGACCGCGCTGCTGCCCAGGATGAGCGGGGCCGCCGCCGACGGCGACCTTGCGGGGGTGCGACGGGACGTCAGTTACGGGCTGCGCGCCTCGGCGGCGGCCGTCGTCCCGGCCGCCTGCGCGCTGTTCGCGCTCGCCGTGCCGCTGATGAGCCTGGTCTTCCAGTACGGCAGGACCGACGCGGCCGACGTGAAGGCGATGGCGTGGATCCTGATGGCCTTCGCGCCGGGCCTGGTCGCCTTCTCGGGCCAGTACGTCTGCACCCGCGCCTTCTACGCGCTGCGCGACACCAGGACCCCGTTCCTCCTCAACCTGGTGATCGCCGCCCTGAACGCGGGCCTGTCCCTGACCGCGTACCGGCTGCTGCCGCCGACCTGGGCGGTGGCGGGCATCGCGGCCGGCTACTCGCTCGCGCTGTGGGCGGGCTGGGCCCTCACCGCGTACGCGCTGCGGCGCCGGCTCGGGGCCGCGGCGCCCGCCTCCGCCCGCGGGGCCGGGGCCGCCGGCTCGCTCGCCCGGCTCGTCCTGGTCGCCCTCCCCGCCACCGGCTGGGGGCTGCTCGCCACCGACACCACCGCCCCCGCGGGCGCCCTGCCCGCCGCCCTGGCGGGCGGGCTCGCCGTCCTCGCCGTCTTCGGGCTGCTCGCCAGGCCGCTCGGGCTCACCGAGGTGAGCGCCCTGCTGACGACCACCGGCCGGCGCCTGCGCGTCGTCCCGAGGCCGCGCACCGGCGGCTGACCCGGGGCCGGTCCGCCGCACCCCCTCCTCACCTTGGGATACTCCACCAATGCCTCGCGTCCTCCTGATAGAAGACGACCCCTCCGTCCGCGAAGGGGTCGAGCTCGGGCTGCGGCGGCGCGGCCACGAGGTGCGGGCCGCGGCGACCGGTGAGGCGGGGCTCGCCCTGCTCACCGAGTTCCGGCCCGACCTCGTCCTGCTCGACCTGATGCTGCCCGGCATGAACGGCGTCCAGGTCTGCCACCGGGTCCGCGAGACCAGCCAGCTGCCGATCATCATGCTCACCGCGCGCGGCGACGACTTCGACATCGTCGTAGGCCTGGAGGCGGGCGCCGACGACTACATTGTCAAACCCGCCCGCACCGAGGTCATCGAGGCCCGGATCCGCGCCGTCCTGCGCCGCATCGAGATACCCGGGGCGGGCCGCCCCGCCATCGAGTTCCACGGCGAACTCGCCATCGACCGCTCCGGGCTCACCGTCGCCAAGTCCGGCGAACGCCTCGCCCTCGCCCCCTCCGAGCTCAAACTGCTGCTGCACCTGACCGCCCACCCCGAACAGGTCTTCAGCCGCCAGCAACTCCTCGAACACGTCTGGGAGCACAGCTACCACAGCGACGCCCGGCTCGTGGACGCCTGTGTCCGGCGCCTGCGCAACAAGATCGAGGACACCCCCGGCACCCCCCGCTACATCCAGACCCTGCGCGGCTTCGGCTACCGCTTCGGACCGCTGTGAAGCGCCGCCTGCGCCCCTTCGGGCTCCGCACCCGGCTCGTCCTCGCCTTCCTCCTGGTCGCCGCCGTCGGCTGCGGCACCACCGCCGCGCTCACCTACCAGGCCGCGCGCACCGCGATCCTCGAACAGGCCCAGGACACGGCCGTCGCCGCCTTCCGCGAGCAGGTCGCGGCGCTCTCCATCGAGCTGCCCGTCGACGCGGAAACGCTGCGCTCCTCGCTCTTCTTCATCGCCAAGCAGGGCAAGCCGCGCCCCTGGCGGGTCTACGCCGAGTACGGCGCCCTCCGGATCTCCTCCACGGACCGCCCCACCTCCAGCGTCCTCACCCCGGAACTCCGCGCCCGCGCCCAGGGCACCACGCACGGCAGCTTCCAGCGGGTCGTGAAGAACGGCAGCGCCTATCTGACGATCGCCGTCCCCGCCCTCCTCAAGCCGGGTGTCGGCGCCGAGGGCCTGCCCACCGGGCTGATCCTCTACGCGGTCGTCGACATGACAGGCGAGCAGGAGAACATCGAGGCCATGGTGGCCGCGGCCCGCGGCGGCGTCCTGCCGGCCCTCGCCGTCGCGCTCGTCCCCGCCCTGATCGCCGCCCGGAGCGTGCTCCGCCCGGTCCGGGACCTCAGGCGCGCCGCGCACAGCATGGGGCGGGGCGAGCTGGACACCCGTATCCAGGCCAAGGGCAGCGACGAACTCGCCGACCTCGCACGGACGTTCAACGAGTCCGCCGCCGCCCTCGAAAGCTCGGTCGCCGAGCTGCAGCGCGCCGAGGCCCGCGCCCGCCGGTTCGCCTCCGACGTCTCGCACGAACTGCGCACCCCGCTCGCCGGGATGCTCGCCGTCACCGAGGTGCTCGACGAGGACGCCGCCCACCTCCACTCGGACACCGCCGCCGCCGTCCGGCTCATCAGCGCCGAGACCGGCAGACTCGCCGACCTCGTCGAGGACCTGATGGAGATCTCCCGCTTCGACGCGCGCGCAGCCGAGCTCCACCCGGACGAGGTGGACGTCGCCGAGACGATCCGCAGGACCCTGGGCAGCCGCCACTGGACCGACCCCGACCAGGTGGTGGTGGACCTCCCCGACGGCATCAGGGCCCGGCTCGACCCGCGCCGCTTCGACGTGGTCGTCGCCAACCTGGTCGGCAACGCGCTGCGGCACGGCCGCCCGCCGGTCACCGTGCGGCTGTCCACCGACGGCCCCTGGGTGGTCACCGAGGTCGCCGACCGGGGGCCGGGGATCGCGCCCGAGGTGCTGCCGCACGTCTTCGACCGTTTCTTCAAGGCCGACCCGGCACGCACCCGCTCCGCCGGCAGCGGGCTCGGCCTCGCGATCACCCAGGAGAACGTGCGGCTCCACGGCGGCACCGTCGTGGCCGCCGACCGCCCCGACGGCGGAGCCGTCTTCACCGTGAGGATCCCGCTGTGAACGCTCACCGCCGCACCGTCCTCGCCGGCGCCCTGCTGCTGACCCTCGGGGGCTGCGGCATCCAGGGCACCGATGTCGTGGAGTCCGGCGAGGCGGCCTCCGTGGTCGTCTACCCGCCGCCCGCGCTGCGGATGACGCTCTTCCTGGTCGACGGCGACGGGCGCCTCGCCCCGGTCGTGCGGGACGGCCAGGGTACGGATCCGGGCCGGTACCCCGACCCCGTCCGGACCACGCCGGTCGCCACGGGCGGCACGGGAGCGGAGGACCTGTGGGAGGCCGAGCTGGGCCCGAGCGGCGTCACCCGGCCCATGAAGGTGCTCGCCGCGCTGGTGGCAGGACCCAACGCGCGCGAGCGCGCCGCGGGTCTCGGCACCCGGATCCCGGCGGGGCGGTACGAGCTGTACGCGAGCGAGCACGCGGCCAAGATGGGCGACTACGGCATGCCGACGTTCCTGGTCCGCTCCACGGGCCCCGTGAAGACCCTGGAGCCGGTCGCCGTCCAGCAGATCGTCTGTACGACGGTCTTCGGGAAGGACCCCGCGGGCGTGGCCTGGGTCAGCCTCACGGGCCCGGACGGCACGCTGCAGGCCCAGTCCTGCCCGCAGTAGTCCGCCGGGCCCGCCGGTCGGACGCCGGTCAGGCCCCGGCGCGCAGCTCCGCGAGGACCGCGTCCGTGAACGGCGGCCATGCCTGGACCGCCCACGCCCCGAAGGGCCGGTCGGTCAGCGCGACGCAGGCGGCCCGCGCGTCCGGGTCGATCCACAGGAAGGTGCCCGACTGCCCGAAGTGCCCGAACGTCCGCGGCGAGGACGAGGCCCCCGTCCAGTGCGGCGACTTGCCGTCCCTGATCTCGAAGCCGAGCCCCCAGTCGTTCGGCCGCTGGTGGCCGTAGCCGGGCAGGATGCCGGTCAGACCGGGGTACGTCACCGTCATCGCGTCGAGCACCGTGCGCGCGTCGAGGAGCCGCGGCGCCTGCACCTCGGCGGCGAACCGCACCAGGTCGTCGACGGTCGAGACGCCGTCCTTGGCGGGCGAGCCCTCCAGCGTCGTCGCGGTCATGCCCAGCGGCTCCAGGACGGCCTGGTGGAGGTAGTCGGCGAACGGGATGTCCGTCGCCTTGGCGACATGGTCGCCGAGCGCCTCGAAGCCGGTGTTGGAGTAGATCCGGCGGGTGCCGGGCGCGGCCATCACCCGCGGCTCGTCGAAGGCGAGCCCCGAGGTGTGCGCCAGCAGGTGCCGGACCGTCGCGCCCTCGGGCCCTGCGGGCTCGTCGAGGTCGATCGCCCCCTCCTCGTACGCGACGAGGACGGCGTACGCCGCCAGCGGCTTGGTGACCGAGGCCAGCGGGAACCGCTGCCCGGTGGGGCCGTGCGACCCGGCCAGGGTGCCGTCCGCACGGACGACGGCGGCGGCCGCGGTGGGGACGGGCCAGTTCTCGGTCAGCGCCAGGCTCTGCAACGACATGGGGCCGAGCCTACTTGCTTCGAGTGCGCTCGAAGGTTCTAGCGTGGAGGTCATGAGCGTGATCGAGAACGGCGCCGCCCGCTTCACCATCAGCGAGGTCGCGGCCCTGACCGGGCTGACGGCGCACACCCTGCGCTGGTACGAGCGGATCGGTCTGATGCCGCACGTCGACCGTTCGCACACCGGGCAGCGCCGTTTCTCCCAGCGCGATCTGGACTGGCTGGCGTTCGTCGGCAAGCTCCGGCTGACCGGGATGCCGGTCGCCGGCATGGTGCGGTACGCCGAGCTGATCCGGGAGGGCGACCACACCCGCGACGAACGCCGCGAACTCCTGGAGAGCACCCGACGGGACGTTCTCGCCCGGATCGGCGAGCTGCAGGACGCGCTGGCCGTGCTCGACATCAAGATCGGTCACTACGGCACCACAGACGTGGCCACCAGCCGAACCACCGGAGGAGGCACCACCGCATGACCAGGATCGACACCGTACGGCTCGGCGGTCAGGACGGACCCGAGATCGGCGTCCAGGGCTTCGGAGCCATGGGCATCAGCGAGTTCTACGGGGACACCGACGAGGCCGCCGCCCGCGACACCCTCGACGCCGCCCTGGAGGCGGGCGTCACCCTGATCGACACCGCCGACATCTACGGAAGCGGCGCCAACGAGGAGTTCCTGGCGCCCTTCCTCGCGGACCACCGCGACGAAGTCGTCCTCGCCACCAAGTTCGCCATAGAGCGTCGCGCCGACGACCCGCACTACCGGGCGGTCCGCAACGACCGCACGTACATCCGGCAGGCCGTGGAAGACAGCCTGCGCCGCCTCGGCATCGAGACGATCGACCTGTACTACATGCACCGGCGCGACCCGGAGATCCCCTTCGCGGAGTCGGTCGGGGCGATGGCGGAGCTCGTACAGGAGGGCAAGGTCAGGCAGCTCGGCCTGAGCGAGGTGACCGGCGCCGAGCTCCGCGAGGCCCACGCCGTGCACCCGATCGCGGCCCTGCAGTCGGAGTGGTCGCTCTTCTCGCGCGACGTCGAACGCAGCGCGGTCGGCGCCGCCGCCGAGCTCGGCGTGACCTTCGTGCCGTACTCGCCGCTCGGCCGGGGCTTCCTGACCGGCGCCTTCGCGGACGCCTCGAAGGACCTGTCGGGCGGCGACTACCGCGCGCACCAGCCCCGGTTCACGGGCGAGAACGCGGCACGCAACGCGGCCCTGCTCGCCCCGGTCCACAAGATCGCGGCGGACCACGGCGCGACGGCGGCGCAGGTCGCCCTCGCCTGGGTCCAGCAGCGCGCAGCCGTCCACGGCCTGACGGTCGTCCCGATCCCCGGCACCCGCAAGCGCGGCCGCCTCCTGGAGAACGCGGCGGCGACCCGGATCACGCTCACCGAGGCGGAACTCGCCGAACTGGAGCCGATCGCGGGGCAGGTCTCCGGCGACCGCTACCCGGACATGAGCTCCACCTCGGCGGCCCGCGAATAGCCACCGTCCCTCCGGACTCACGCGAGACCCAGCGCGAACATCGCGAAGCCCGCCGCGAGGAGTCCCGCCACCGTGCGGCGGGCGGGCCCTGTCCGGGTCCACGGGGACTCGAAGCGGCGCGCGTACCGGCCGATCAGGACGAGCAGCGCGGCGAAGAGCGGCATCCACGCCAGCCGGGCGAGGATCCAGCCGACCGAGTCCGGCGCGCCCACCAGGCCCGGGACCTCGCCCCCGAACGAGGCGGGGATCGCGGCGGCGAGCATCGCCGTCTGGTGCCAGCACAGGATCGTCATCGCGGACAGGTTGATCACCACGACCGGCGCCCACAGCGCGGGCCGCTTCAGGAGCCGGCCGAGCCGGTCGCGGAGCAGGATCGCCGCGCCGCTCTGCGCGGCGGCCAGGGCGAGGACGAGCAGCGACGGCGGGTGGGAGTTGGTGCGGGCCTCGCCCGGCACGCCGACCATCGACGCCGGGTAGCCGAAGGCGAGCAGCAGCGCGGCGAAGAGCGCGGCGCCGCCGAGCAGCAGCCCCCAGGCGTGGCGCCGGGTGAGCCGGCCCTCGCCCCAGGAGACACCGAGCTGGTAGGCGAAGAGCCAGCCGGGGAGGATGTTCAGCAGGCTGAGCCAGGACGGCACGGCGTCCGCGTACGGCCCGTAGCGCAGGAAGTCGACGACGGCGACGGAGCCGAGCAGCGGCGCCGCGGCCCACACGCCCGCCCGGCGGGCCGCGCGCACGCACAGCGGGGTCAGGGCGGTGACGACCGTGTACACCCCGACGAACCAGAGCGGCTGGATCACCAGCGTGGACGCCGTCCGCAGGGTGTCGCCCGGCACCCCGAACCCGTAGTGCAGCACGGGCAGGAGCGCGGCCCACACGGCGGTGACCCCGAGCACCGGCCGGCCGAGGCGGGCGAGCCGCCCCTTGAGCCAGGCACCGGTGGAGCCCTCGTGGCGGCGGTAGGAGAGAACGGAGGCGTACCCGCCGACCAGGAAGAAGATCCCCAGCATCTGCAGGATCCAGCTGACCGGCGCGAGGCCGCCGAAGGTGGCGAGCGGGCTGGCGTTGTGGATGGCGCCGTCGGCGGAGAGCGTGAACCCGCCGAGCAGCCAGTGTCCGGTGGGCACGGCGAGCAGGGCCAGGGCGCGCAGACCGTCGACCGCACGGTCGCGATGGGCGGGCGTGCGGGCCTCGATGCGTGCGACGAGCTTGTTCATCGGACGTCCCCCTGGGCGATGGCGGCGAAGGTACGGAGCGACTGCGTGCCGGGCGCGAAGTAGCCGTTGTGGCCCTGGGCGTCGTCGGCGGGGACGCGGCGGGCGCCGAAGGCGGGGTCGGTGGGGTCGGTGCCGTGCCCGAGCCCCGCCAGCTCGACGTTCGGGATCCGGTCGATCCAGTCGGACGGGTCCTTCGCGGCCCAGACGCGGGCGGAGGTGTTCAGCTCGCCGACGTTCGCGGCGCGCATGCCGGGGGAGCCGAAGACGACGAGGTCCTTGGCCTTGAGCCGGTCCGCGGCGAGACCGCAGACGACGGAGCCGTAGCTGTGGCAGAACAGGGACGGCTCGGGCGCACCGACCGCCGCGAGCCCGTCGGTCAGCCGGGTCAGCCGCTCGGCCCCCGCCTCGGCGAGGCCGCCGCTCGCGGCGTCGACCCCGACGCCGAGGGGGGTGGTGTACCCGGCCCAGGCGATGACGGCGGTACGGCCGTGGGTGGCGCGGCGCAGGGACTCGGCCATGTCGGTGAGGGGCCGGACGTTCCCGGCGTCGATGTCGGACCCGGGTACGACGACGGCCACGTGCTCGGCGGTGGTGAGGTCGCCGAGGACGATCGCGATCTGGCCGCGGCCGCGCGGGTCGGAGGCGAGGACCTGCCGGCCGGCGTACGCGGCGCCGAGCGTGCGGGCGTTCGCCTCGTACCGCAGCCGCGGGGGAACACCGTCGAGGTTGCCGACGACCGAGGGGTGCTCGCGCACCAGCTCCTGCTGCCGGGCCGGGCTCAACTTCCCGAAGAACGCGGCGATCCCGGCGGGGCTCGTCTGCTCGGGGTCGGGCAGCCCGTCCGCCCGCCAGGCCTCCGCCCCGACGGGCGCCCCGGTCACGGCCTGCTGCGCGCTCCCGGACGCCCAACCCGCGGTCCCGGCCACCACGGTGGTGACGATCGCGGCGGTGACCAGGGTCCTCGTGTAGCGACGCATGGGGCGTCCCTCCCTCTTCGTGTCTCTCGTCGTTGGCGAGAGGAAGGTAGGAAGACGACGCATGACGGCACGTCACACCGGGGAGCCAAGTCCCGACTGATACCGGGGTAGGGGTCGGACGAGGAGCGAACCCCCGGACGGGGGTGGGGATATCCCCCGGGGCGGGGTCCGCGGGGGGCGGGGCGCGCGGCCCTGTCAGTCCCGCCCGTTCTGCCGCGCGCCCGAGCGCTAGCGCCCCGCGTCTCCCGGGGTGACCAGGCCCGATTCGTAGGCGAAGATCACCGCCTGGGCGCGGTCGCGCAGGTCCAGCTTGGCGAGCACGCGGCCGATGTGGGTCTTCACCGTCTGCTCGGCGAGCACCAGCCGGTCCGCGATCTCCTGGTTCGACAGGCCCCGGGCGATCAGCTCCAGTACCTCGGTCTCACGCGGCGTCAGTCCGTTCAGCCGCAGCGCCGCGCGATCCGCGCGCGGGGCCGGCCGGGACGCCGCGAAGTCGGCGATCAGCCGCCGCGTCACCGACGGCGCGAGCAGCGCCTCCCCGTCCGCCACCACCCGTACCGCCGCGATCAGATCCGCCGGCGGCGCGTCCTTCAGGAGGAACCCCGACGCGCCCGCGCGCAGCGCCTCGTACACGTAGTCGTCCACGTCGAAGGTGGTGAGCATCAGCACCTTCGGGCGGTGCGTCACCCCCACCGGCGGGTCCAGGATCTCGCGCGCCGCCGCGAGCCCGTCCATCTCCGGCATCCGCACGTCCATGAGGACCACGTCCGGGTGTGTCGACCGGGCCACGGCCACGCCCTGCCGGCCGTCCGGCGCCTCGCCCACCACGTCGATGTCGGCCTGCGCCGCGAGCAGCGCGGCGAACCCCGCCCGCACCATGGCCTGGTCGTCGACGATGATCACCCGGATGGTCACGAGCCGTCTTCCTCCGTACGCAGCGGGAGCCGGGCCGCGACCCGGAAGCCGCCGTCCGGCAGCGGCCCGGTGTCCAGCGTGCCGCCGGTCAACCGTACGCGCTCGCGCATGCCGACCAGGCCGTGCCCCGTGCCGTCCCCGCCCTCCACGGGCGAAGCGGGGCCGGGGGCGGGCCCGTTGACGACCACGACGAGCAGCGCGCCGTCCTCGGCACGGACCGACACCCGGGTCTTCGCGCCCGCCGCGTGCCGCACGACGTTCGCGAGCGCCTCCTGCACGATCCGGTACGCCGACAGGTCCACCGCCTGCGGCACCTCGCCCAGTCGGGCCGCCATGGACAGCTCGGCCGGCACCCCCGCCCGTACCGACGCCTCGATCAGCTGCTGCACCCGGTCGAGCCCCGGCTGCGGCGCCCGTTCGCCCTCCGTGCCCTCGCTGCGCAGCACCACGAGCAGCCGCCGCATCTCGGTGAGCGACTCCCGCGCGCTCGCGGCGATCGAGGCGAACTCCTCGCGCGCGGCCTCCGGCAGCTCCGGGATCCGATAGGGCGCCGAGTCCGCCTGGACGGTGATCACGGACATGTGGTGGGCCACCACGTCGTGCAACTCGCGGGCGATCCGCGCCCGTTCCTCCAGGAGCGTGGTCCTGGCCCGCTCCTCCAGCGTGCGGCGCTCGGCGTCCCCGCGTTCGCGCAGCGTCGCCGTCAGGAGCAGGATGATCCCGCTCAGGACGAAGAGGAGGATGTGGACCCCGTCGTCGTCCTCGGGCGCGAGGGCCACGAGCAGGAACCCGGCCGCCCCGGTGAGCAGCCACACCGCGAGCAGCGCCTTGCGGGACTCGCGGAGCGCGAGGGCGAGCATCAGGGCCAGGTAGCCGACGACGACCATGGGCGTCCACGGCCAGGACCGGCCCCCGGGACCGTCGCCGCCGAGCAGCACGATCGCGCCGAGGACATCGGCGACGCCGATGATCCACCAGGCCTGCAGGGGCCGGGTGACGGCGAGCAGCAGCGGCGCGGTCTGTGCGGTGGCGAGCGCACCGGCGAGGGCGCCGTTCACGCCGTAGTCCTGCACGAGGACGGTGACGGTGACGGGCAGGAGCGAGCAGACGAAGCCGAGCGCGACGACGTACGGGAGCAGCCTCAGCCACCGTCTGCCGGCATCGGCGAAGAGCGGGGCGCCGGGCTCGGTGGGCGTCGCGAGGGCGGCGCCGAACGAACGCACGGCCCTGCGCGCGGGCGCGATCCGCGCGACGAGGCCGGGGGAGAGGGGTGTCTTCTTCATGGCCGGTCCAGGTTAGGCAGGCCCGACCCGGCCGTACGTCATACCGAGGGGCGGTCCGGCGGGTGATACCGGGGTATGAGACGGGGGCCGCCCTCACAGCTCCGCGAGCAGTTCCGCCTTCTTCGCCGCGAACTCGTCGTCCGTCACCAGGCCGGCCCGGTGGAGTTCCCCCAACTGCCGGATGCGCTCCGCGATCCCCGCCGGGTCCCGTGCCTCCGGCAGGGCGTCCATGGGGGAAGGGGCCGTCCGGCCCGCGCCCCGGATCGCCGCCAGGACCGCCGCGGCGAACGGCAGCGACTTGTGGACCGGGCCGTAGCCGAGGCCGAAGACGACCGCCGCCGGGTCGCGGTCCGCCTGGGCGGCCCGGGGCTCCCCGGAGCGCGGCAGCAGCCGCAGGTGCCCGTCGAAGACGTCCGGCGAGCGCCACTCGATCCCGCTGAGGTCCCGTACCGAGAAGGTCTGGTCGCCCGCCTTCCACTTCTCGGTGGACGCGCCCGTCCAGAACCAGCGGAACGACACCTCCGACGCGCCGTCGAAGCTCGCCGTGCCGTCGTACGCCTTGAAGGACTGCGGTCCCTGCTGGGCGGCGACCAGGAAGCCGCCGACGGGCTCCTCACCGGGTCCGCCGACCAGCCGCTCCCGCAGCTCGTCCCGGTAGTACTCGGCCAGCGTCTCCCGCTCCGCCGGCAGCACGAGTCGGTACGGGTCGCTCGCCTCGCTCAACTGCCCCGCGGCCGCCTCCATCAGCGGATCGGCGCCCCGCCGCGGCACCGCGTGCAGCACGACCGTGCCCCGCTTGCCGGGAGTGAGCGTCACCGACGCCAACGCCTCGTGCGGGACGCGCCGTTCGCCGAGCGCCTGGAAGAGTTTCGGTGTGCGCATCCCCCGTTCGAACCGGATGACGACGGCGTCGCTCTCGAACTCCCAGGTGGCATGAATTCCGGCCAGCACATCACCCATGCGCCTCATCGTAGGCCGCGTGCGCCCGCGCGTCGCCCCTGCGCCGGCGGTCGGCGGGCGCGGAGAGGATGTGGACTACATCAGTCCGTATCGTGCCTCGTCAGTGCGGGTCAGCCCTCGTCCGCGCCGGAGATCCCCCGGCGGCACGCGCTGTCGGTGCTCGCGCAGGTCAGGCTCCCGTACGACCCCACTCCTATGGCCGCGAGGTTGTCCAGGCTCCCGGTGCCCGGCTCGAAGTAGCCGGTGTGGCCGTTCGCCCCGGCCGCAGAGAGCAGCCGCGCCCCGAACTCCGGCTCCACCGGATCGGCTCCGTGCCCGACCCCGCCGACCTCGAGGTGCGGCACGTCCGCGATCCAGTCGTCCGCGTCCCGCATCGCCCACACCCGGGCCCGGGTGGACAGTTCGGCGGCGCGCTCCACCCGCATCCCCGGGCTCCCGGCCACGACGACGTCCGTCACCCGGGAGGGCAGGCGCGCGGCGGAGACCCCGCACAGCACGGAGCCGTAGCTGTGGCAGAACAGGCTGACGCGCGCGTCACCGGGCAGCGCGTCCGTCATGCGTACGAGCCGCACCGCGCCCGCCTCGGCGAGCCGCCCCATCGCGGCGTCGATGCCGACTCCGACGGGCGCGGTGTAGTCGGCCCAGGCGATGACGGCCGTACGGCTCCCGGGCGCGGCCCTGCGCTCGGCCGCGTACAGCGACTGGGCCATGCCGACGGGGGCCGAGTACCGGCGGGCGGTCCTCTGGAAGGTGAGGAGATTGGTGTCGACGCCCGGCACGATCACCGAGACCCGCCGCGCCCGCTCCAGATCGCCGAGCACCTCGGCCATGCGGCCGCCGCCGGTCGGGTCGAAGGACAGGATCTGCCGGCCGGGCTCCATGAGCGAGGCGAACCGGTGGGCCCGGCGCACGGCCTCGCGCCGCCCGTCGGGGGTCAGCCCGGCGTGGTCGATCCGCTGCCGCTCGGAGTCCAGGGCCCGCTCCAGGGACACCCGGTTGGCGCGGTAGCGGAGCGTGACCGGAGCGCCGTCGAGGTTGCCGACGACGAGGGGGTGCGCATCGGCGAGGAAGGCGCCCTGCGAGGGCCCGATCGAGGCGAAGAAGGCGGCGATCGTACGGGTGGGGCCCGTCGGGTCGGGCAGCTCGCGGTGGCCGATCCTGCCGTGCGCCCAGGAGACGAGCGCGGCCTCGCGGGACTCCCCTGGCCCGCGCTGATGGCTGATCGTGGTCCAGCCGGTGGTCGCCAGCATCACGAGGACCACGGCGAGCGCGAGCAGCAGGCGCCAGACGGAGAGCGTGGGGGAGGAGTCGAAGGAAGTCACTGCGCCACACCCTAGGAGACGGGCGCGGCGGCCCGGGCGGCCGAGTGAGGGGGATCACGCCCCGAGGCGGGCCGCGGTGACGTTCCGTACGGGACGGCGCACGGCCCGGTGCGTGTACGCCGTACGGGACGGCGCACGGCTTGGCTTCGTGTACGCCCTGCGGGACGGCGCACGGCCTGGCTTCGTATACGAACGGAGGTCGGGTGGGGAGCCCCTCCGGGGGCCGGGGCTCAGCTCCGCCAGTCCCGGGCCAGCGCGGGGCCCAGGTGGTCCATGTAGTCCTCGGTCAGGGCGCGGATGCCCTCCAGACTCAGGTCCGTGCCGCGGCCCCAGAGCTGGCCGGTCACCCGCATGACGCCGCTGAACGCGGCGACCACGATCCGGGGCCGGGGGTCCTCGTCCACGTCGACGCCCTCGCGCGCGGCGACGAGGCGGGCGACGGCCTCCTCCATCTCCATGGAGCGGCGCAGGTGCGTGGCGAGCAGGGCCGGGGTCGACTCGATCATCTGGAAGGTCCGCAGGTACAGCTCGACGGGCACGACCTCCATGATCGCCTCGCCGATGCTGTCCCAGGCGCTGAGCACCGCGTTGCGCAGGGCGTCGAGCGGGCCCTCCTCGGGGGGCCGTTCCGCCAGCGCCTGGACGAAGCGCTCCTCGACCGTCTGCTGGACGGCGAAGGCGACCTCCTCCTTGGAGGTGAAGTAGCGGAAGAACGTGCGCTGGGAGACCTCGACCGCGTCGGCGATCTCGTCCACGGTGGTCTGCTCGTACCCCTGGGTCGTGAACAGCTCCAGGGCCACTCGGAGCAGCGCGTTCCGTGTGCGCTGCTTCTTCCGTTCCCGTAGACCGGAGATCGTCACAGGCTGGTCCTCTTTCCGCCACTTTCCGTCGCTTCGCGCTGCTCAGCGTACCTGTGAGCTAAGTGACAGTTACTGTCGGATGAATTGCTTTGTCAATTGTCAGCGGCTGACATTAGCCTGATTCGCATGACTAGTCAGACCACCGTGGAAAAGGCCCCGCAGGGTCAGGGGGGTGACCGGAGCCCCGTCCCGGCTCCGTCGAAAGGCCTGCGCGGCCACCCCTGGCTGACCCTCTTCGGCGTCGCCGCCGGCGTGATGATGGTCGCGCTCGACGGCACCATCGTCGCGATCGCCAACCCCGCCATCCAGGCCGACCTCGGAGCCTCGCTCGACCAGCTCCAGTGGATCACCAACGGCTACCTGCTCGCGCTCGCCGTCGCCCTGATCACGGCCGGCAAGCTCGGTGACCGGTTCGGCCACCGGCAGACCTTCCTCATCGGCATCGCCGGCTTCGCCGCCGCGTCCGGGGCGATCGGCCTCTCGGACTCGATCGGGCTCGTGATCGCCTTCCGCGTCCTCCAGGGCCTCTTCGGCGCCCTGCTCATGCCGGCCGCCCTCGGCCTGCTGCGCGCCACCTTCCCCGCCGAGAAGCTGAACATGGCCATCGGCATCTGGGGCATGGTCATCGGCGCCTCGACGGCCGGCGGCCCGATCCTCGGCGGCTTCCTCGTCGAGCACGTCAGCTGGCAGTCCGTCTTCTTCATCAACGTGCCGGTCGGCGTCCTCGCGCTCGTCCTCGGCCTGGTGATCCTCAAGGACCACCGCGCCGAGAACGCGCCGCGCTCCTTCGACATCCTCGGCATCGTGCTGCTCTCCGGCGCCATGGGGTCCCTGGTCTGGGGCCTCATCAAGGCCGGCGCCGAGTGGGGCTGGGCGAGCGGCAACACCGTGGGCTGCCTGGCCGCCTCGGTCCTGCTCTTCGTCGTCTTCGCCGTCTGGCAGACGAAGGTCAAGGAACCGCTCATCCCGCTGGCGATGTTCCGCTCCGTGCCGCTCTCGGCCGGTGTGGTGCTGATGGTCCTGATGGCCTTCGCCTTCATGGGCGGCCTGTTCTTCGTGACCTTCTACCTCCAGGGCGTCAAGGGCCTGAGCCCGATCGACAGCGGTCTGCACCTGCTGCCGCTGACGGCGATGATGATCGTCTCCTCGCCGCTCGCCGGCGCGCTGATCACCCGGTTCGGCCCGCGCATCCCGCTGGTGGGCGGCATGGTCTGCACTGCCGTCGCAATGTTCGGCATGATGACGCTCTCCGCGGAGACCGGCACGCTCACGATGTCGCTCTGGTTCGCGCTGCTCGGCCTCGGCCTCGCCCCGGTCATGGTCGGCGCGACCGAGGTCATCGTCGGCAACGCCCCGCTGGAGCTCTCCGGTGTGGCCGGCGGTCTGCAGCAGGCCGCGATGCAGGTCGGCGGCGCGCTCGGCACGGCGGTGCTCGGCGCGGTCATGTCCTCCAAGGTGTCCAGCGCGTTCGCCGAGAACTGGACGGCCGCGGGGATCCCGGGCGCTCCCGCGCCGGGTCTGGAGGAGGCCGCCGAGTTCGGCATGGTCCCGCAGGAGCTGGCCAAGGCGCCCCAGATGACCCCGGACATGCTCGACCGCATCGGTGGCGTCATCCACGACACCTTCCTCGACGGCATGGGCCTCGCGTTCACCGTCGCCGGTGTCGTCGCCGTTGTCGCGGCCCTGGTCGCCACGCTCACCAAGCGCGGCGAGAACGCGGAGGCGGGTGCGGGCGCGGCCCACATCTGACCTGGTGTTTCTCGTACGCGGTGAGAGCCCCGCCGGACCTGTCCGGCGGGGCTCTCACCTGTCTGGGTGAATCAAGCCTTGGCCTCTTCCCAACAGGGGGTGACGTCCGTCAGAGTCTGATTACAGAGAGTGACGACGTGGGGGGTTTGTGAGATGGAACCGAAGCACGCACGCAGGGCCTACGTATGCCTGGCCGCGCTGACCGCCACCCTGCTGGCCGCCGTCCCGGCTACGGCAGTCGCAGCCCCGGCCGCAACCGCTGCCGCACCCGGGCTCGGCGTCTGCGGGCCCGGGCAGCTCTGCCTGTGGCCCAAGGAGGACTTCCGGGGCCGGGCGTGGACGCACGAGCTGGCCGACACCGACATCGAGAGCTGCGTCGCCCTTCCGGCCGGCGCGAGCGCCAGGGCCCTCGCCAACCGGACGGGGCGGCCGGTCACCACGTACCAGTCGGCGGAGTGCGCGGAGACGGGCGAGTTCGAGACCTATCCGGGGCGCGGGACCTGGGTGCCCCAAAGTCCGTACGAGGTCAGAGCCTTCAAGATCTGGGAGCGCTAGGAAGCTCCCCCTGCGGGGGCACGGCGCTCGGCACTCCGGCGGGCACGGCGCTCGGCGCGGGGGCGGCGGAGGAGAGACGGGACAGCTCGGCGCGCAGCTCCCGCACCTCCGCGGTCAGCGCCTCCAGGAGTTCGGTCTGCCGGCGCTCGACGGCGTCGTCCCGCTCGAAGCGGGAGATGAACCAGGCGGCGATGTTGGCGGTCACCACACCGAGCAGGGCGATCCCGGAGAGCATCAGCCCCACCGCGAGGACACGGCCGAGTCCCGTGGTCGGGGCGTGGTCTCCGTACCCCACGGTCGTCAACGTGGTGAAGGACCACCAGACCGCGTCGCCGAGCGTCTTGATGTTGCCGTCCGGGGCGGACCGCTCCACATGGAGCACGGCCAGCGAACCGAACATCATCAACCCGACCACCGCGCCCGCCACATAGGTGGTGAGCGTGATCTGCGGGGCCATCCGGGCCCGCCGGCCCACGAGGAGGAGTGTCGAGACCAGGCGCAGCAGCCGCAGCGGCTGCACCAGGGGCAGCAGGACGGCCAGCAGGTCCAGCGGGTGGTGGCGGACGAAGTGCCGCTTGCTGGGAGCCAGTGCCAGCCGGACGGCGTAGTCGAGCGCGAACGCACCCCACACCACCCACTCCACGGCCAGACAGAACTCGTGGATCCAGGGGGTGGCGTCCGGCGCCACGATCGGTACGGCGTAGGCAATGCCGAACGCCACTGCCAGGATCAGCAGTGGCGTCTGGGTGCGCTTCTCCCAGCTTTCCTTCATGCCGGGAATCGTATGGGGGGTGCGGGGGCGCACATGCCCCCGCACCCGCACCACGTGCGTACGCCGTCAGGCGTCGCCGCCCGCCGCGCCCGGGTCGGCGGCCGCGACGTCGAGCAGCTGGTAGCGGTCGATGGCCTGCTTGAGGGCCGACCGGTCGACCTTGCCCTCGCGGGCCAGCTCGGTGAGGACCGCGAGCACGATCGACTGGGCGTCGATGTGGAAGAAGCGGCGGGCCGCACCCCGGGTGTCCGCGAAGCCGAAGCCGTCCGCGCCGAGCGAGGTGTACGTGCCCGGCACCCAGCGGGAGATCTGGTCCGGGACCGAGCGCATCCAGTCGGAGACCGCCACGAACGGGCCCTGCGCCGAGGACAGCTTGCGCGTCACGTACGGGACCTGCTGCTCCTCCTCCGGGTGGAGCAGGTTGTGCCGGTCGACCTCCACGGCCTCGCGGCGCAGCTCGTTCCAGGACGTGGCCGACCAGACGTCGGCGCGGACGTTCCACTCCTCGGCGAGGATCCGCTGCGCCTCCACCGCCCACGGCACGGCGACACCGGAGGCCATGATCTGCGCGGGGATCGCGCCGGCCTCGCCCGCCTTGTAGCGGTGGATGCCCTTGAGGATGCCCTCGGCGTCCACGTTCTCGGGCTCGGCCGGGTGCTGGATCGGCTCGTTGTAGACGGTCAGGTAGTAGAAGACGTCCTCGGCGTCGGGGCCGTACATCCTCTTCAGGCCGTCCTGGACGATGTGCGCGATCTCGAAGCCGAACGCCGGGTCGTAGGCGACACAGCCCGGGTTCGTCGAGGCGAGCAGGTGCGAGTGGCCGTCCGCGTGCTGGAGGCCCTCACCGGTCAGCGTCGTACGTCCCGCGGTGGCGCCGAGCACGAAGCCGCGCGCGAGCTGGTCGGCCATCTGCCAGAACTGGTCGCCGGTCCGCTGGAAACCGAACATCGAGTAGAAGACATAGACCGGGATCAGCGGCTCGCCGTGCGTGGCGTACGCCGAACCGGCGGCGATCAGCGAGGCCGTGCAGCCGGCCTCGGAGATGCCGTCGTGCAGCATCTGGCCGGTCGGGGACTCCTTGTACGCCAGGAGCAGTTCGCGGTCCACGGCCTCGTACTGCTGGCCGAGCGGGTTGTAGATCTTGGCGCTCGGGAAGAACGAGTCCATGCCGAACGTGCGGTACTCGTCGGGGGCGATCAGCACGAACCGCTTGCCGATCTCCTTGTCCCGCATCAGGTCCTTGAGCAGCCGGACGAAGGCCATGGTGGTGGCGATCGACTGCTGGCCGGAGCCCTTCTTCACCGGGGCGTAGGTCTTCTCCTCGGGGAGGACCAGCGGCTTGGCGCGCACCACACGCGTCGGGACGTACCCGCCGAGCGCCTTGCGGCGGTCGTGCATGTACTGGATCTCCTCGGAGTTCCGGCCCGGGTGGTAGTACGGCGGCAGGCCGCTCTCCAACTGCGCGTCCGTGATGGGGATGTGCAGCCGGTCGCGGAAGCGCTTCAGGTCGTCGACCGTCAGCTTCTTCATCTGGTGGGTCGCGTTGCGGCCCTCGAAGTTCGGGCCGAGCGTCCAGCCCTTGACGGTCTGCGCCAGGACGACGGTCGGCTGACCCTTGTGCGCCTTGGCCGCCGCGAAGGCCGCGTAGATCTTCTTGTGGTCGTGACCGCCGCGGCCCAGGTGCAGGATCTGCTGGTCCGTCATGGACTCGACCATCGAGCGCAGCCGCTGGTCGTCGCCGAAGAAGTGGTCGCGGATGTACGCGCCGGTCTCCGTGGCGTACGTCTGGAACTGGCCGTCGGGCGTGGTGTTCAGCTTGTTGACCAGGATGCCGTCGCGGTCCTGGGCCAGCAGCGGGTCCCAGGAGCGGTCCCAGATCAGCTTGATCACGTTCCAGCCGGCGCCGCGGAACTGCGACTCGAGCTCCTGGATGATCTTGCCGTTGCCGCGCACCGGGCCGTCGAGGCGCTGGAGGTTGCAGTTGACGACGAAGGTCAGGTTGTCCAGGCCCTCGCGGGCGGCGATGGACAGCTGGCCGAGCGACTCGGGCTCGTCCATCTCGCCGTCGCCGAGGAACGCCCAGACGTGCGACTTGGAGGTGTCGGCGATGCCGCGCGCCTCCATGTAGCGGTTCATCCGGGCCTGGTAGATGGCGCCGAGCGGGCCGAGGCCCATCGAGACGGTCGGGAACTCCCAGAAGTTCGGCATGAGCCGCGGGTGCGGATACGAGGACAGGCCGTCGGGGAACTTCGACTTCTCCTGGCGGAACGCGTCGAGCTGCGTCTCGCCGAGCCGGTCGAGGAGATAGGCGCGGGCGTAGATGCCGGGCGAGGCGTGGCCCTGGAAGAAGATCTGGTCGCCGCCGTCGCCCTCGTCCTTGCCCCGGAAGAAGTGGTTGAAGCCGACGTCGTACAGCGAGGCGGAGGAGGCGAAGGTGGCGATGTGGCCGCCGACCCCGATGCCCGGGCGCTGGGCGCGCGAGACCATCACCGCCGCGTTCCAGCGGGTCGCGTTGAGGACCTTGCGCTCGATCTCCTCGTTGCCGGGGAAGAACGGCTCGTCCCTGGTCGCGATGGTGTTGACGTAGTCCGTGCTGCGCATCTCCGGCACGGCGACACGCTTCTCGCGGGCGCGTTCGATGAGCCGGAGCATCAGATAGCGGGCCCGCTCGCGGCCCCGCTCGTCGACGGCGGCGTCGAGGGAGTCGAGCCATTCCTGGGTCTCTTCGGGATCGAAGTCCGGGACCTGGCTGGGAAGGCCGCCAATGATGATCGGGTTGCGATCGGATCCGGAAGCCACGCTGTTCCTTCGCTGTTCGGTGGAGCCCACGGAGGCCGGGACGCCGGCCGGGATGTCCATCGTGTACCCCGTCGGAGTCAAACGTCATCTCTACCGAGGGGTAACCCCCGTGGGGCGCCTGGTCGGGTCAAATCGCAACCTTACGCCCAACCCGCGCATGCGTTTCGTCAGAACGTTCGGCAGACTGAAGCCGCAGAAGTCGACAAAGCAGGACGAAGCGTGTGCCATATGTCACGGAGCGGAGTGGAACCGGCCCGGAAGATGCGGCGAGACGGCCCCAAACGTCACCGTTTCGGCGGTCTCGGCGGCCGGGTACTTGCGCGATCCGCCCCGCCCGTGTGGACTACGGCCAGTGCCGCGCGTACGCGCGTGGCCGAAGCATTTTCCGATACATGATCAGGAGGCAAGCCGTGAGCGCGACCGCGGACCACGCGGAGGAGCGGACCAACCCGGCAGCGAGGCTGGGGTTCGAGCCCGGACAGGTGGTCCAGGAGATCGGTTACGACGAAGACGTCGACCAGGATCTCCGTGAAGGCATCGAGTCCACCATCGGTCAGGATCTCGTGGACGAGGACTACGACGACGTCGCCGACGCCGTCCTCCTCTGGTTCCGCGACGAGGACGGAGACCTCACCGACGCCCTGGTGGACGCCATCGGCTTCCTGGACGACGGCGGCAACATCTGGCTGCTGACGCCGAAGACCGGCCGCGACGGCTACGTCGAGCCGAGCGACATTCAAGATGCCGCGCAGACTGCTGGTCTCTCCCAGACCAAGAGCATCAGCGTCGCGAAGGACTGGTCGGGCACCCGCCTGGCCGCCCCGAAGCGCTGATCCCCACGCTGCACCGGAGCCCCCGCCGACCCGTTCGGCGGGGGCTCCGTGCGTCGGGCCGCTCACCTCGGGGGCCGTAGGGTGGGATCACTGATTCGGCCCAGGGAAGGGAATCGTCCGTCATGGCGATCGAGGTCGGGACCAAGGCCCCGGAGTTCGAGCTCAAGGACAACCACGGCCGTACCGTGCGCCTGTCCGACTTCCGCGGCGAGAAGAACGTGGTCCTGCTCTTCTACCCGTTCGCCTTCACCGGCGTCTGCGCCGGCGAGCTGGGCGAGCTGCGCGACAACCAGCCCCAGTTCGTCAACGACGACACCCAGCTCCTCGCCGTCTCCACCGACTCGATCCACACCCTGCGCGTCTTCGCCGAGCAGGAGGCCCTGGAGTACCCGCTGCTCTCCGACTTCTGGCAGCACGGCGAGGCCTCCCGCGCCTACGGCGTCTTCGACGAGGAAAAGGGCTGCGCCGTCCGAGGCACCTTCATCATCGACAAGGAGGGTGTCGTCCGGTGGAGCGTCGTCAACGACCTCCCGGACGCCCGCGACATCGACGACTACGTCAAGGCGCTCGACGCTCTCTGAGAGCCCGACACTCTCGCGGAACCCGACACTCTCTGGGAACCGGGGCGAATCGTCTGTCCAGCCCGGGAACCCGTCACTAGGATCCACTCGTTGATCCGAATGCCAACGCACGACGGGGGCGCTGCCCCTGGAAACCACATGGAGGGACTCGTGGGAGTCAGCCTCAGCAAGGGCGGCAACGTCTCGCTGACCAAGGAGGCCCCTGGCCTGACCGCCGTCACCGTCGGTCTGGGCTGGGACGTCCGCACCACCACCGGTACGGACTTCGACCTCGACGCCAGCGCCATTCTGGTCAGCGCGGAGGGCAAGGTCCGCAACGACCAGGACTTCGTGTTCTTCAACAACCTGAAGAGCGCCGACGGCTCGGTCGAGCACACCGGTGACAACCTCACCGGCGAGGGCGAGGGTGACGACGAGCAGGTCAAGGTCAGCCTGGCCACGGTGCCCGCCGATGTCGCCAAGATCGTCTTCCCGGTCTCGATCTACGATGCCGAGAACCGCCAGCAGTCCTTCGGTCAGGTCCGCAACGCGTTCATCCGCGTCGTGAACCAGGCCGGCGGCGCCGAGATCGCCCGGTACGACCTCTCCGAGGACGCCTCGACCGAGACCGCCATGGTCTTCGGCGAGCTGTACCGCAACGGCGACGAGTGGAAGTTCCGCGCGGTCGGCCAGGGCTACGCCTCGGGCCTGCGCGGCATCGCCGCCGACTTCGGCGTCAACGTCTGAGTCGCGCAGTACTGAAACGTCCGGCGCCGCACCCCGTGCGGCGCCGGACGTGCCTCACGAGCAGGACCAAGAGCGGCACCAGCAGGACCAAGAGCGGCACCAGTAGGACCACGAGCAGGACCATCGGCGGGACCACCGCAGCTTTACCGGGGAGGACACACACATGGGCGTCACGCTCGCCAAGGGAGGCAATGTCTCCCTCTCCAAGGCCGCACCCAACCTCACCCAGGTGCTGGTGGGCCTCGGCTGGGACGCGCGCTCCACCACGGGAGCACCCTTCGACCTCGACGCCAGCGCCCTGCTGTGCCAGTCGGGCCGGGTGATCGGAGACGAGTTCTTCGTCTTCTACAACAACCTCAAGAGCCCCGAGGGCTCCGTCGAACACACCGGTGACAACCTCACCGGCGAGGGTGACGGCGACGACGAGTCGCTCATCGTGGACCTGGTCAAGGTCCCGGCCCACTGCGACAAGATCGTCTTCCCGGTCTCCATTCACGACGCCGACAACCGCGGCCAGACCTTCGGCCAGGTCAGCAATGCCTTCATTCGCGTCGTGAACCGCGCGGACGGCCAGGAACTCGCCCGCTACGACCTCTCCGAGGACGCCTCCACCGAGACCGCGATGATCTTCGGCGAGCTGTACCGGTACGGCGGCGAATGGAAGTTCAGGGCGGTGGGGCAGGGGTACGCGTCCGGCCTCCGGGGCATCGCTCTAGACTTCGGGGTCAACGTTTCGTAAAGCCGCGTACTTAAGACGATGGGGTAGACAGTGGTACTGAAAACCTTCGGCTGGTCGTTCGCCATCACGGCGCTCGGTCTGGTCGCAGCGGTGCTCTACGGGGGGTGGGAAGCGTTCGGGATCGTCGCGATCCTGTGCGTCCTCGAGATCTCGCTGTCCTTCGACAACGCGGTGGTCAACGCCGGAATCCTGAAGAAGATGAATGCCTTCTGGCAGAAGATCTTCCTCACGATCGGCATTCTGATCGCCGTCTTCGGCATGCGGCTGGTCTTCCCCGTCGTCATCGTCGCGATCAGCGCCAAGATCGGCCCCATCGAGGCCGTCGATCTCGCGTTCAACGACGCCGAGCGCTACGAGCAGCTCGTGACCGACGCGCACCCGTCGATCGCGGCCTTCGGCGGAATGTTCCTGCTGATGATCTTCCTCGACTTCATCTTCGAGGACCGTGACATCAAGTGGCTCGGCTGGCTGGAGCGGCCGCTGGCCAAGCTCGGCAAGATCGACATGCTCTCGGTCTGCATCGCCCTGATCGTCCTGGCGATCAGCGCCATGGCCTTCGCGCCCGAGGCCCACCAGCACGCCGGGCACGCCGACAAGACGTCGACCGTCCTGCTCTCGGGCGTCCTCGGCCTCATCACGTACCTGATCGTCGGCGGTCTCTCCGGCTTCTTCGAGAACAAGCTGGAGGAGGAAGAGGAGCGCGAGCACGAGGCCGAGGAAGAGGCCAAGCGCGAGGGCAAGAAGGTCTCCGCCGTACAGCTGGCCGGCAAGGCCGCCTTCTTCATGTTCCTCTACCTCGAGGTCCTCGACGCGTCGTTCTCCTTCGACGGTGTCATCGGCGCCTTCGCCATCACCAACGACATCGTCCTGATGGCCCTCGGCCTCGGCGTCGGTGCCATGTACGTCCGTTCGCTGACGGTCTACCTGGTCCGCCAGGGCACCCTCGACGACTACGTCTACCTGGAGCACGGCGCCCACTACGCCATCGGTGCCCTCGCCATGATCCTCATGGTCAGCATCCGGTACCAGATCCCCGAGCTCGTCACCGGCCTCATCGGTGTCGCCCTCATCGGCTGGTCCTTCTGGTCCTCCGTCCGCCGCAACAGGGCCCTGGCGGCGGCCGAGGGAAACGCTGACTCCCCGGGCAAGACCGAGGTGTCCTCCGGGGTGTGACACCCCGGGCAATGAGGAACGCTTCACTGCGGGGCGGCCGGTGCACCCGGCCGCCCCGCCGCGTATGACCGGGTTTCGAGTGGGGGGTGGGGGCGCATGGGCTTCTGGGACGGCCTGTTTCCGGGGAGGGCGTGGGCGCAGTTCGATTCGGGCAGCGCCGCCAGCAACTCCATCGACCTGACCAAGCGCCGCCCGACGGTCTCCCTCACCCAGCAGGGGGCCGCCACCGGCAATCTGCGCGTCAACCTCTCCTGGCGGATGCGCACCTCCGACATCGAGGGCCGCTCCCGGCAGAGCGGCCGGCTGCTGCGGCACCCCTCGAAGCTCTTCAAGCCCGAGGTCGTCCAGGCGCACACCCAGAGCATGGTCAACGTCGACCTGGACCTCGGCTGCCTGTACGAGCTGGCCGACGGCAGCAAGGGCGTCGTCCAGCCGCTCGGCGGCTTCTTCGGATCGCTGAACGCCGCGCCGTACGTGAACCTGAGCGGCGACGACCGGTTCGGCGGCTCGTCCGGCGAGACGATCTTCGTCAACCTCGACCACCGCGACGAGATCAAGCGGCTGCTCTTCTTCGTCTACATCTACGACCAGACCCCGGCCTTCGACCGCACCCACGCCAAGGTGACGCTCTACCCGAGCAACGGGCCGCGGATCGAGATCGAACTCGACGAGCGCGCCCCACAGGCCCGCTCCTGCGCCGTCTTCAGCGTCGAGAAGGTCAAGGACGAGCTGATCGTCCGCCGCGAGGTGAAGTTCGTGTACGGCTTCCAGGCCGAGCTGGACCGGCTGTACGGCTGGGGTCTGCAGTGGGGGCGCGGCTACAAGACCAAGGCCTGACCGCCGGTGTCAGGGGCGGATGAACTGGGGGCCCATCGGCGGCAGCCGGAAGTTCGGGTCCGGGGCGTGCGCGGCGGCAGCGGCCGGCTGCGGATAGCCGTACCCCGGGCGGTCGCCCGTGACCGGCTGCGGATAGCCGTAGCCGGGCGGCGCGGAGACCGGGGGAGTGGTCGGCTGCGGCGGCACGGACACCGGTACGGGGGGCGCGGAAGGCACGGCTCCGGCGCCGGCCCCGGGCGCCTGGACGACCGTCGCGTCGAGGTCGACGGGCGTGGCCGGATCCTGACCCCGCGCCGGGGCGGAGCCGGAGTCCGGCGCCGTACCGGCCCCGGACGCCTCCTCCGTGCCCTCGTCGACGGAGATGCCGAAGTCGGTGGCGAGGCCGACGAGCCCGGTCGGATAGCCCTGGCCGACCGCGCGGAACTTCCAACCGTCCCCGCGCCGGTACAGCTCGCCGCAGATGATGGCGGTCTCCTCGCCCGTCTCCGCCTTCACATCGAACAGGGCCAGCGGCTCCCGGTCCGCGGCGGTCGCGTCGTAGAGCAGAATCCGCAGGTCGGAGACGCGCCGGAAGGTGTCGCCGTCCGAGGAGGCCGCGATCACCACCTGGTCGACCGACCGGTCGAGCCCGCCCAGCTCGGCCTCCACGGTGTCCGTGAGCCCTTCGGCCACCCGCTTCTTCGGCAGCCGCCGCACCAGGCCCGAGGGATGGCGCGGCTGGTTGTAGAAGACGAAGTCCTCGTCGGAGCGCACGCGCCCGTCGGCGCCGAGCAGCAGCGCCGAGGCGTCCACGTCGGGGACCCCGGGGCCCGGGGTCCAGCGGAGCACGGCCCGTACGGCCGCGGTGTCGAGAGGGACGTTGGAGCCCTTCAGCATCGCGTGCGTCATGACCGTCATCCTGCCTTCCCGCCTGCCCGCCGGACAACGCGGGGGCGGTGCGGAACCGCGCGTCGCGCGATATCGGGCAGCGCGAGGCATATTACGGATGCGGACGAGTTACCTGGATTTCATACACGCGGGGAACTAAGGACACCCGCACCTACGTACTATTACCGGCCACGTGTTGTCAGGGCCCGCAGGAGCAGTCGGGGGATTCATATGCGTCATTTCGGGCACATCCCGGCCTCCGCACGGGCCGGACTCTTCCACCAGGAGCCCGCCGAGTTCACGGCGGACTCTCCCGCCGGCACGCTCGCCGTGGCCCTGGGAGCCACCCTCTACAGCCCGGCGACCCGCCCGCGCCTCGCCGACGACGTGCGCAAACAGGCCGCGCGCGGGGTCGTCTCCATGGTGCTGTGCCTGGAGGACTCCATCGCCGACGCCGACGTGGAGGCCGCCGAGAGCAACCTGGTCCACCAGTTCGCCGAGCTCGCCCGCGCCGAGGCGGACGGCACCGGACCCGACACGCCCCTGCTCTTCATCCGGGTCCGCGAGCCCCACCAGATCACCGATCTGGTCAGGCGCCTCGGAGACACCGTCCGTCTCCTGTCCGGATTCGTACTGCCCAAGTTCACCGAGACCCGCGGCCGGGCCTTCCTGGAGGCCCTCACCACCGCCGAGCGGTCCAGCGGCAGAAGACTCTTCGCCATGCCCGTCCTGGAGTCGCCCGAGCTGCTCCACCTGGAGACCCGCGCCGAGACCCTCGCCGGCATCGCCGCCACCGTCGACAAGTACCGTCACCGGGTCCTCGCGCTGCGCCTCGGCGTCACCGACTTCTGCTCCGCGTACGGGCTCCGCCGCTCGCCCGACATGACGGCCTACGACGTGCAGCTCGTCGCCCATGTCATCGCCGACGTCGTCAACGTCCTCGGCCGCTCCGACGGCACCGGCTTCACCATCACCGGACCCGTCTGGGAGTACTTCCGACTTGGCGAGCGGATGTTCAAGCCCCAGCTGCGCCGCAGCCCCTTCCTCGAGGGCCGCGCCGAGGACCTGCGCACCGCGCTCATCGAGCACGACCTCGACGGGCTGCTGCGCGAGATCGAACTCGACCGGGCCAACGGCCTGCTCGGCAAGACCTGCATCCACCCCACCCATGTGGTGCCGGTGCACGCACTCTCCGTGGTCAGCCACGAGGAGTGGAGCGACGCGCAGGACATCCTGCGCCCCGAACGCGGCGGGGGCGGAGTGATGCGCTCCGCGTACACGAACAAGATGAACGAGGTGAAGCCGCATCGCGCGTGGGCCGAACGGACCCTCATGCGCGCCGAGGTCTTCGGCGTCGCCCATGAGCACGTCGGCTTCGTCGATCTGCTCACCGCCGGCCTGGCCGGCTGACGGAAGGTGAACCGGAACGTGGTCCGGAACGTGGTGTGGTCGGGAACGTGGGTCGCCGAGCGGCTCGGCGTCGAACTGGAGGGCGACGAGCGGCTCCCGGACATGCTGGGCCTCGCGCTGCGCCGCAACCCCAGGCGGGCGCACCTGCTGGTCTCCAACGTGCTCGGCAAGCACGTGCCGCAGCGGCCGAGCGTCGTCCACGGCTCCGGCCACTCGCTCGGTGTGCGCGTGCGCGAGCTGCTCGGCGACGAGGAGGCGGCCCGGGCCGTGGTGCTCGGGTACGCGGAGACGGCCACCGGCCTCGGCCACTCCGTCGCGGACGGCCTGGGCCACGCCCCGTACCTGCACTCCACCCGGCGGCCCGTCGACGGTGTGCCGAGCGCGGGCGGCTTCGAGGAGTCCCATTCGCACGCCACCTCCCACCTGCTGCTCCCCGAGGACCCGAAGCTGCTCGCGGGCGAGGGGACGCTGGTCCTCGTCGACGACGAGTTCTCCACCGGCAACACGGTCCTCAACACCATCCGCGACCTGCACGCGCGCTACCCCCGCGAGCGGTACGTGATCGTCGCCCTCGTCGACATGCGCTCCGCCGCCGACCTCGGCCGCCTGGCCGCCTTCGCCCAGGAGATCGGCGCCCGCGTCGACCTCGTGACCGGCGCGGCCGGCACCGTACGGCTCCCGGACGGCGTCCTGGAGAAGGGCCAGGCACTCGTCGCCGCGTACGAGGCCGGGCACGAGTCCGCGCAAGGGGCGGCGCAAGGGACCGCGCCCGTCAGGACGGCCACGGCCTTCACGGCTGCCTCCACGGCCTCCACGCGGGTCGAGCTCGGGTGGCCCGTCGACGTCCCGGACGGCGGCCGCCACGGCTTCCGCGCGGACCACGCCGCCGCCCTCGACGAGGCCCTGCCGACGATGGCCGCACGGCTGGACGCGGCCCTCGGCGGCGCCCGCCGGGTGCTCGTCCTCGGCTTCGAGGAGCTGATGTACGCGCCGCTGCGGCTCGCCGTCGCCCTGGAGGACGCCGGACGGGACGTCGCGTACTCCACGACCACCCGCTCGCCCGTCCTCGCCGTCGACGACCCGGGCTACGCGATACGGACCCGGCTCGTCTTCCCCGCCCACGACTCGCCCGCCGACGGCCCCGGCGAGCGGTACGCGTACAACGTCGCAGGCGCCGGCTTCGACGCGGTCGTGGCTGTCGTCGACTCGGTCGCCGACACCCCGGCACTGCACGCCCCGGACGGCCTGCTTGCCCAGCTCGCGGGCCACATCCCGCGGGTGCTGCTCGCGGTGGTCCCGTCGTACGTACCGGCGCCCGTACCGGCGTCCGTACCGGCGTCCGCCCCCGTCAGGGACACCCGGGACGTCACCGTCCCCCAAGCTCCCCACGCTCCCCAAGCCTCCGAAGCTCCCGAAAGGAGCTCCATGCTGCCCGAGCCCCTCCGCGGCCCCGCCTTCTCCTCGTACGCCCCCGAGGAGGTCGGCTGGCTGCTCCAGGACCTCTCGGACGTCGAGCTCGAGGCCCCGACCGAGGAGCGCGAGGAGGCGATCCAGAGCGGCGGCGCCCACTACGCCGAGTCGCTGCCGGTCGAGTACCAGCCCAGCCCCCAGTACCAGGAGCTGTTCCACGCCGCCCTGGAGACCAGCGCCGCCCGGATCGCCCGCGCCGTCGGCACCGTCACCGAGACCGTCCTCGCCGAGAAGAAGGGCACGCCCGTGCTCGTCTCCCTCGCCCGGGCCGGCACCCCCGTCGGCGTCCTCATGCGCCGCTGGGCCCAGGCCCGGCACGGCCTCGACCTGCCCCACTACGCCGTCTCCATCGTGCGCGGCCGCGGTATCGACACCAACGCGCTGCGCTGGCTCGCCGCCCACCACGACCCGGCCGACGTCGTGTTCGTCGACGGCTGGACCGGCAAGGGCGCCATCACCCGCGAACTGGCCGACGCGCTCCGCCCGTTCCCCGGATTCGACCCCGAGATCGCGGTGCTCGCCGACCCGGGCTCCTGCGTCCGCACCTACGGCACCCGCGAGGACTTCCTCATCCCCTCCGCCTGCCTCAACTCGACCGTGTCCGGCCTGATATCGCGGACCGTCCTGCGCGCCGACCTCGTCGGCCCGGACGACTTCCACGGCGGCAAGTTCTACCGCGAGCTGGCCGGCGCCGATGTCTCGGGCGCCTTCCTCGACACCGTCGCCGCCCACTACGACGAGGTCGCCGAGGACGTCGACACCGCGGTCAAGGAACTCCTCGCCGCCGACCGCACGCCCACCTGGGAGGGCTGGGCGGCCGTCGAGCGGATCAGCGAGGAGTACGGCATCCACGACGTCAACCTGGTCAAGCCCGGCGTCGGCGAGACCACCCGGGTCCTGCTGCGCCGCGTCCCCTGGAAGATCCTCGCGAAGCGCGGCGCCGGCGCCGACCTCGCCCACGTACGCCTCCTCGCCGAGCAGCGCGGAGTCCCCGTCGAGGAGGTCGACGGCCTGCCGTACACCTGCGTGGGTCTGATCCATCCACAGTTCACAAGGGGCGCCACGGGCGCCGACGGAAAGACGGTGGTCTCGCAGTGACGTCGGTGAACAGCACGGTGATGGTCGCGAGCGACCTCGACCGCACGCTGATCTACTCCTCGGCCGCGCTCGCGCTCGGCATGCCGGACGCGCAGGCGCCCCGGCTGCTCAGCGTCGAGGTGCACGAGTCGAAGCCGCTCTCGTACCTGACCGAGGAGGCGGCCGGCCTCCTGGAGCGGCTGGCCGGCGAGGCCGTCTTCGTCCCCACGACGACCCGCACCCGCAAGCAGTACCAGCGCATCCAGCTCCCCGGCCGCCGGCCGGCCTACGCGATCTGCGCCAACGGCGGGCACATCCTCGTCGACGGCGTCGCCGACCTCGACTGGCACGCCTCCGTGCTGCGCCGGCTCGCCGAGGAGTGCGCGCCGCTCTCCGAGATCCGCGCCTACTTCACCGCGACCACCGACCTGTCCTGGGTGCGCAAGCACCGGGTCGCCGAGGACCTCTTCGCGTACCTCGTGGTCGAGCGCGAGCGGATGCCGCAGGAGTGGCTGAAGCGCTTCGAGGAGTGGGCGGACGAACGCGGCTGGACGGTCTCGCTCCAGGGCCGCAAGGTGTACGCGGTGCCGAAGCCGCTCACCAAGAGCGCGGCGATGCGCGAGGTCGCCCGGCGCTGCGGCGCCGACCTCGTCCTGGCCGCCGGCGACTCGCTCCTCGACGCGGACCTGCTGCTCGCCGCCGACCGGGCCTGGCGCCCGGGCCACGGCGAGCTGGCCGACACGTCCTGGACGGTGCCGCACCTCGATGTGCTCGCCGAGCGGGGCGTGGCGGCCGGTGAGGAGATCCTCCGCCGCTTCCGTACGGCGGTCGCCGAGCACCGGGCGGCGTCGTCGGCCACGCTGCCGGGGCAGGCCGTCAACGGTTCCCCCGCCGCGCTCCCCGACCAGACCTGAGCAGCCGGGCCGCGACGAAGGCCAGGACCGAGGCGCCCGCGACGAGGAGCACCACCTTCGCGTACACGGACACGTACACGGTGACCCGTTCCCAGTTGTCACCGAGCGCGTATCCGGCGAGCACGAAGGTGGTGTTCCAGATCGCGCTGCCGAGGGCGGTCAGCACGAGGAAGGCCGGCAGCGGCATGCGTTCCACGCCGGCCGGCACCGAGATGAGGCTGCGGAAGATCGGCACCATCCGGCCGAAGAACACGGCCTTCGACCCGTGCCGGACGAACCACGCCTCGGTCCGTTCGATGTCCGAGACCTTCACCAGCGGCAGGCGGGCGGCGATCGCGACGGTCCGCTCGCGGCCGAGGAGCGCGCCGACCCCGTAGAGGGCGAGCGCGCCGACGACGGAGCCGGCCGTGGTCCACAGCAGCGCGGCGAGCAGATCCATCCGGCCGCCGGCGGCGGCGAAACCGGCGAGGGGCAGGATGACCTCGCTCGGGATGGGCGGGAAGAGGTTCTCCAGTGCGACGGCGATCCCGGCGCCGGGCGCGCCGAGCGTGTCCATGAGGCTGTTGATCCAGTCGTCCATGGCTTCCACGCTATGAATCGGGGCAGGCCCGGCGGACTGCAGCCGACCGCACAACAAGGTGCGGTTTTCCGCAGTGCGCACGGCACCGTCGCCGGGCTAGCGTGACGGCCCATGACGAACGAACCGGGCTGCCCGACGCCTGCGGAGAGCGGCGACCGGTCACGGTGGCGGCGCAGGGGTGCGGGTGGGGGTGTGGGCGCGGGTGCGGGCCGGGGCACGGGTTCGGGTGCGGGTGTCGCGGGGCGGTGGGGGCGCACGGGTTCGGGCATGGGCATCGGCATGGGCATCGGCATGGGCGTGGGCATGGGTGTGGGCGTCGCGGGGCGACGAGGGTGGCGGTGGCTCGTGCCGCGTATCGGCCGGTGGACCCGGTGGGGGATCGGCCTCGCGTCGGGGGCCGGGACGGCCGTCGTCGAACTGCTCGGCAGCCTCCTCTTCGGCCTCGTCCTGCTGCCCGCGTCCGCCTGGCCGCGCGGCAGGCGCGCCGTACTGCGCGCGGCCACCGCATGCGCGCACGCCCTCACCCGCGTCGAACGGGCCCGCCTCGGCCGCCTTCTCGACGTGCGCGTCCCGCCGGTCCACCAGGAGGGTGCCGCCCTGCGCCACCTCGCGGCACGCTGGCCCGTCGGGCTCCTCGGCGGTGTCGTCCTCGGCTGCGCCGCCTACGGCCTCCTCCTCGGCTTCTTCGGCTTCCTCGGCTGGCTGGTCACCGACATCGACCATCCCTGGCTCGTCGCCCTCAGCGGCGTCGGCGGCTTCTTCCTGCTCTTCCTCTCCGCCCAGGGCGCCCTGGGCGTGATCGCCCTGGAGGACAGGCTGGCCCGGCACTTCCTCGGCCCCAGCCCCGCCGACGCGCTGGAGGCCAGGATCGCCCAGCTCGCGACGAGCCGGGCCGAGGTGATGGACGTCGTCCACGACGAGCGGCGGCGGATCGAGCGCGACCTCCACGACGGCGTCCAGCAGCGGCTCGTGGCGCTCGGCATGCTCCTCGGCCGGGCCCGCCGCCTCCGGGCCCGGGACCCCGAGGCCGCCGACGCGCTCCTGCTCCAGGCCCACGAGGAGAGCCGTAGGGCGCTGGCCGAACTGCGCGAGGTGGCCTGGCGGGTCCACCCGGCCGTCCTCGACGAGGGCGGCCTGCGGGCGGCCCTGGAGGCGGTCTCCGAACGGAGCCCGCTGCCCGTGGCCCTCGGCTACACCGTGGAGCGGCCGCTTCCCAGGGCGGTGCGGACGGTCGCGTACTTCCTCGTCTCGGAAGCGGTCACCAATGTGGTCAAGCACGCGGGCGCGACGAGGATCGACGTGCAAGTAAACCTGGAGGGTGATGAGTTGAGCGTACGCGTGGCGGACGACGGGGCGGGCGGGGCGGACCCGTCCGGCAGCGGTCTGAGCGGGCTCGCGAGCCGGGCGGCGGCGCTGGACGGGCGGTTCGCGGTGGACAGCCCGGCGGGCGGGCCGACGGTCGTACGGGCGGTCCTGCCGTGCGCGTGATCCTGGCGGAGGACTCCACGCTGCTGCGGGAGGGGCTCGTACGGCTCCTGGCCGAGGAGGGCCACGAGGTGACGTCGGCCGTCGGCACCGGGACCGAACTGCTCGCGGCGGTCCGGGCGGACCCGCCGGACGTGGTCGTCGCCGACGTCCGGATGCCGCCCACGCACACCGACGAGGGGCTGCGGGCGGCTCTGGAGATCAGGCGGGAGCTGCCGCGGGTCGGGGTGCTCGTGCTGTCGCAGTACGTGGAGCGGCGGTACGCCACCGAGCTGCTGACCGGCGAGTCGGGCGCGGTCGGCTATCTGCTCAAGGACCGGGTGGCGCAGGTGGACGAGTTCCTGGACGCCCTGGAACGGGTCGGCGAGGGGCGGACGGCGTTCGACCCGGAGGTCGTCCGCAGACTGCTCGTCCGCACCTCGCACACCGATCCGCTGGCCCGGCTGACGCCCCGGGAGGGCGAGGTGCTCGCGGCGATGGCGCAGGGGCACACGAACGCGGCGATCGCCGGCCGGCTGCACGTGTCGCGGAGCGCGGTGGAGAAACACATCAACGCGATCTTCGACAAGCTGGAGCTGACGGGCCGGGGCGAGGGGTACAGCAGGCGGGTCCTCGCGGTCCTGCGCTACCTGGGCAGCTGAGGACGTGCCGGCGGGAGGCGCCCCGATCCGCAGCATCCCGCCTGTCGACGGGAGGCACCCCCATCCGCAGCACCCGCCTATCGGCCGGAGGCACCCCGGAGGTACCCCTATCCGCAGCACCCACCCCCGCAGCACCCACCGCCACCGCCACCGCTACCCCCACTCCCACCACCATTGGCCGTCGGCTGGGCGGTCCCGCCGACGGCGACGGCGGACAGCAGCTTGACGGTGTCCTCGTGCCCGGCCGGGCAGGACGCGGGGGCGGAGGACTCGGCCATGGGCCGGTTGAGCTCGAAGGTGTCTCCGCAGGAGCGGCAGCGGTACTCGTAACGAGGCATGGGGACGAGGTTAGCGGTGCCCGCCGCCCTGGCCACCGCCCCGGTCCTCGCGGATCTGCTCGACGACGTGCGCGGCGGAGGCACGGATGGCCTCCAGCTCGGTGAGGAAGTGCCAGTAGTCCGGGTGGCGGCCTTCCTCCAGGGAGTGAACGGCCCGGTCGAGCCGTGCGACGGCGTCGTCGAGGGGACGCGCGTGGCGGGGGTCGGGGGTGTTCCGGCCCGCCATGGCGAGGCGCTGGGCGTCGCGGACGGCGAAGCGGGCGCGGTCGATCTCGGCCTTCGGGTCCTTGGCGACGGCGTTCAGACGGCGCAGCCGGTCGCCGGCGGCGGAGACGGCCTCGTCGGTGGAGTTCAGCAGGGCCCGGGCGGTGGCGAGGAGACTGGTGGCGTCCGGCCACCGCTGCTCGTCGCGGGCCTTGGCGGCCTCGGTGAGCTTCTCCTCGGCCTTGCGGACCGTCTCGGCGGCCTGGTCGGGCACGTGCTGCAGGTCCTGCCAGCAGGCGGCGGAGAAGCGGCGGCGGAGTTCGGAGAGGACGGGTTCGACGCCACCGGCCCGGGTGGTGAGCGCCTCGGCGCGGGTACGGAGGGAGACGAGGCGCTTGCCGGTCTCGGCGGCCCGCTCGGGGAGCCGCTCGGCCTCGGTGCGGACGGCCTCGGCGTCGCGCAGGACGCGGTCGGCGCGCTGGAGGGTGTCGGCGACGCCGTGGCGGCCGGCGCCCTCGTTGAGCCGGGTCAGCTCGGGGCCGAGGCGGGCGAGCCGGGTGGCGAGGTCGTCGGCGCGGAGCCCGGCCTCGCGGGCGGTGTCCAGCGCGGTGCTCGCGGCCCGCAGCGCCTGTCGTGCCCGCTCGACGGCGGGGGCGAGCCGGGCGAGCTGGGTCTCGGCCGTGTCGAGGAGCGGCCGAAGTCCTTGCTCGAACCGGTCGAGCTCGCCCTTGACCCGTACGAGCTCCTCCTTGGCACGGGTCAGCTCCGTGCGGGCGCGGTTGGCGGTGGCCGCGTCGAGCTCGTCACGGTCGAGGTCGTGGGCGTCGACCGCGGTGATGTAGGCGTGGCTGACGTCGTCGATGCGCCGGCCGAGGGCGGCGAAGCCGTCGACGGCCCGGCGGGCGCCGGGAGAGTCGTCGACGGCGGTGATCGTCTCGATCGAGATCCGCAGATCGCGCTGGGCGGTGTCCAGCTCGTAGAACGCGGCGGCGGCGTCGTCCTTGGCGGCCTGCGCCTCGGCCCGCTGACTCTCCCCGCGCCCGCCGAACCAGCGCCGGTTGCCCCCACTGGCGAAGGCGGCGGGCAGCAGCCCCAGCACGAGCAGGGGGAGCACGAGGGCAAGCGACGCGGCCCCCAGGCCCCCACCCGCGAGCGGGGGTGCGGCCCTCCGGCCCCTGCCCCCACCGGCCCCCGAGGTCACGGCGCTCGTGGATGTACCCCTACGGTGAGTCGCCGCCACGTCCCTCTCCCGCGCTGTCGTCCGCCCTGCCCCGGTCCGGGTTCATTCTCCCACCAGGTAAGGACGAACACACGAGCCCGTCAGTTCGCGCTGCGGACGACGACTTCCCCGTTGTCGCTGCGGGCGGTCACGACATGGGGGCTGCCCTTCCGGGTCGGCACGTCGACCCGGACGCTCCCGTTGTCGCTGCGCCCGTCGACGTCGTAGCCGGCGGAAGACGGCAGCACGATATCGACCTCCCCGTTGTCACTGAAGGCCTCGACCTTCGAGGGCACGGCGTCGAGCACGATGCGCACGGCCCCGTTGTCGGAGCGGGCGACGACCTGCCCGGAGGTGGTGCCGCCCTCGACGACGACCTCGCCGTTGCTGCTGGTCAGATCGAGGGCCCCGGAGGATCCCCGGACGAGGACGGCGCCGTTGTCGGACCGTACCTTCAGGTCCGTGTCGAACCCCGAGGCCGTCACCTGCCCGTTGTCGTCCTCCACGGTGACGGCGACGCCCCGCGGCACCTGGATCCGATGAACGGACTCACAGTCAGAGGCAACGGCATCACACTCGACCCGCAGCGTGAGCCGCCCGTCCTTGAGCCCCCACGTCGCCTCGGGCCCGTCGCCCAGGAACACCCACCCGTCGACCTGCCGGCTGACCCGTACGTCCTTGATGTCGGCGGGCTCGATCTCCAGCTCGGAGTCGTCGGAGTCGACGACGAGCGTGTCCCCGGAGAAGGCGAAGCTCTTCTTCTCGACGGGAGCCCCGTCCACCTCGGCACCCCCGCACCCGGCAACCCCCAGCACGACCACCCCGGCCCCGACCGCCGCCCGCACCCGAAACCCCCGACGACCACCCACGACAACCCCCAGCCCGACGACCTGACCCACCCAACCTACGCACCGCCCCCCACCCCGCACGATCCGGCGACCCACCCCCTCGATGGTGGGGCTATCCCCCGTGAACAACCGGTTTGCGGGACCCACCCATGGGCCATGTACGCTGTTGCCTCACTCCACGGGTGCGTAGCTCAGGGGTAGAGCGCTGCTCTTACAAAGCAGATGTCGGCGGTTCGAAACCGTCCGCGCCCACCAGCACAAAGGCCCCCGCAGCTCATGCTGCGGGGGCCTTTGACGGTAGTGATTGACGGCAACCGGCCGGGAAGACCCCAAGTTCTCCCGTTAGCCTCCGGCAGCGAGTCCGTGGGCTCCATCATTACTCCATGGACGCAGGGGGCGTGGCGCTTGTGGGCGCCTGTGCAGGCGTATTGGGAGCGGCCGTCGGGGCTGCGGGTGCTATCGCGTCAGCACTCATAACTGGACGTAGCCAGGGGCGGGCGCAGCACACTCACTGGCGCCGTCAGGTGCGGCGCGACGCCTACAGCAACCTACTGACGGTGGCGAATGGGATTTACGCCACTCACGGGCCGGCGGCCCGCGCCATGCAGGCGGGCCACAGGTTCGCGAGCAGCGACCTTCCTGACAGCCCACTATCGGCACTGTCGGCTGCGGCAAGCGCAGTAAGCCTTGAAGGCCCGGCAGATGTAGCCGCCGCCGCCCATGCTCTGACGAGTTTGTGCGCGGAGTGGGGAGGGGCGATGATCCTCCTCAATTCAGGTCACGAGCTACAGCATGCCCACCCCGAACTGGATCACTTGGAAGGTCAGGACGTGGTGGCGCTGGGCGACCTTGTCCGAGAGTCTTTGGACCGCTTCGAAGAGCTGGCAAGAAGGTCGTTGGATGCTGCAGATGGAGTCCTGGAAGGGCGCTGAGCCCGATTGGATGGCCCCCGCAGGTCTTCCCCGCAGGGGCCACTTCGCTAGCTCATTTCCGCGGCTGGCGCCGCCGTAGCAGTCGGTCCATGTGTCCCATCGCTTCCCTCCGACGCTCGTCGGAGACGTGCGTGTAGATGTTCATCGTGACTGCGATCTGCGAGTGCCCCAGGATCTCCATCACGACCCGCGCCGGCACCCCGGCGGCGAAGAGGAGCGTGGCGCACCCGTGCCGGGCGTCGTGCAGCCGGATCCGGGGGAGCCCCGCCGCCTCCGTGATGCGCTGGAAAGAGCGGCTGAGGTTCATCGGCTCGACCGTGCGACCGGTGCGGGTCGTGAATACGTAGTCACTGTCCTGCCAGTCCTGCGCGGCGGCGAGCCGCTGTGCCCCCTGCCGGAGACGCTGCCAGCGCAGCGCCGGTACGCACATGAGGGGGAGAGGGATGACGCGGCTCCGGCGGTTCTTCGTGGAGTCCGCGTACAGCTCGTTCTGCACCCGCTGGATCTGGTTCCGCACGGTGAGGGTGCGGCGCTCCAGGTCGATGTCCGACCAGCGCAGCCCGAGTACCTCCCCGCGGCGCAGCCCGAGGGCGACGGCGAGGACGAACGCGGCGTACAGCGCGTCTCCCCTCGCCGCCTCCAGGAAGGCCGTCGTCATTTCCAGGTCCCACGGCATCAGCTCCCGCTGCTCCACCCGCGGGGCCGGCACGAGCTTGACCACGTTGCGGCTGATGAGCTCCTCCCGGCAGGCGGCGCTCAGCGCGCTGCGCAGGACCCGGTGTGACTCCTTGGCCGTGGCCGGAGACGCCTGGGCCGAGATGGCGGCGAGCATGCGGCGTACGTCGGCCGCCCCCAGGGTCTCCAGGCGCTTCGTTCCGAGGTTGGGGATCAGGTACAGGCGGACGTGGGTCTCGTACTTCGCGTACGTCGTCTTCTTGCGGTCGTCCTTGACGAAGTGGTCCAACCAGTACGGCAGCCACTCGGAGAGCTTGGCCGAGCGGGTCGGGGTCGGGATGCCCTGCCGGTCCCGCCGGACGAGCTCCTGCCGCTTGGCGTCGCACTCCTCCCACGTGGCCCCGTACACCGTCTTCCTCTTCCGCGTGCCGTCGGGCTGCGGGACGTACACACGGGCCTCGTAACGCCCGTCCTTGCGCTGCCAGATACTGCCAGCGCCGTTCGGATTCCTCTTGCGTGCCATCAGGCGGCGTCCTCCAAGCGGCTGTTCATGTAGGTGCGAAGCGCGTCGAGGGGGATGCGGCGGCAGCGACCCTCGGTGTAGCTGGGCAGGGCACGGGAGCGGATCAGGTCGTAGACCTTGCTGCGGCTGTACTTCAGGGCGGCCATGGCCTCGGGGACGGTCACCGCGGTGTGGCTGGTCGGGATCGGGGTCGTCAAAGCAAGCCTCCTCGGCCCCTGCTGGGGCGAAAAAGTTGGAGTGACATTGCGAGGAGTCGCGACTCAAGCGACTCAAAGCGGCTCAGGAAGTCGGGTTGAGGGTGATTCCGGAGTATTTGGCCACCTGGCGGCCGTAGGCGTCGCGGGGCCGGGTGCGGTGGAGCTGAGGGACGACGGAGAGCAGGTTGCGGCCGAAAAGCTGCTTACTCCCGATGGCCTTCACGCCGTTGTCCTCGGCCCACTCGCGCCAGGCGGTCCACAGGACGTCCACGGGGACTTCGTGCGCAGGGCCGGTGGTGCAGCGCTCGCGGACGAACGCGGAGGTGGGCGAGGCGGTGTCCTGCATCGTCATGACAGCGTCCTGTGAGGAGGCGGGCTCGGTGATCCTGCCGGTGCGCTCCAGGCGGGCGAGGCCGTCGAGGGCCCAGTTGATGATGCCGGGCATCTCGGCGGCGAGCTTGCTGGTGAGCGCGGTGTCCTCCTTGCCGAGCCAGGAGACGGTCATGTTGAGGACGATGAACCGGCGGGCGATGACGCCGGAGGAGTCGCCGAAGTTCGGCAGCTCGTTGGTCAGGACCATGAGCCGCGTGGGGAGCTTGCCGGTCCAGGGCTCGCGGTACTTCCGGTCGATGTCGATGGTGTCCTCGCCGGAAATGGTCAGCAGCCGCTCGACGACCTGGCCGCCGTCGGCGGATAGGCGAGCGTCGGAGATGACGGCGAGGGGTTTGCCCACGAGGGTGGAGAGCCCGAAGTTCGTCCCCAGACCGGCGAGCGTGGGGCCTGCAAGGTTCTCCTTGCCGACGAGCTCCTTGAGGATGCGCGCGATGGTGCCCTTGCCGGAGCGGGTCGGGCCCTTCATGAGCAGGATCTTCTGCTGGTCGGTGCGCCCGGAGAGGACGTAGCCGAACCACTCCTGAACGGCGGCGATGGACTCTGGGTCGTCCGGCCAGATGCCGTTGAGGAACGTCTCCCAGGCGGGGGCGGTCGCGTTGGGGTCGTAGTCGTACGGGACGGAGACGAGGTTGAAGAAGCTGGGGCTGTGCGGGAGCAGCTTCCGGTCCCGGATGCGCAGGAGCCCGTTGCGGCAGGCGACGATCGGGCTGGTGTCGTGCTTGCCGCTCTCGCCGTCGATCCAGGCGGGGGCGTCGGTGTCGGTGGGCAGGAAGGTGATGGCGCTGAGGGCGTCGAGAAGGTTGCTGATCTTCGTCTTTGTCGGCGCCCATGCCCGGACCTCCGGCAGCCCGTTCTTGTCGACGCCGGCCGAGAACGTGGTGTGCTCCAGGCGCCGGTAGAGCCTGGCACGCATCTGCTGTTCGTCTTGCTCCCGCCAGCACGTCCCGGTCCATCGCATCCAGGACCCGCGCCAGCGCCTCAGACGAAGATCTCCTTCCTCGGTGTGCCAGGCGGGTACGAGCTTTCGGGCGACGGCCATCGGGTTGGACGGCGAGGGCAGCTCTTCCGTGCTGGTCACGCGGCTTCCTTCCCCTCGGTCAGCAGCGGGCAGGCGGTGCGGTGGCGGGTGTGGTCAGCGATGAGTGCGGCGGCCTTCCGCTGACCAAAGGCCACCAGGTCCCGCCCGCAGGAGCACCACGAGCGCACCGAGGGCGTCGTGTCCCGTCCGGGCGCGGAGACCCGGAGCAGAGCGACGATCCGAGGCTCACCTGAACTGGTGGACCCGGCTGTCATGCGACAGCTCCCAGTGCGGAGTTCATGCCGTTGGTGACGCAGCGCCGCGCGTACGAGGCGGGCACCCCTACCGCGACGGCGGCGGCGATCAGCTCCTCGGCGAGGCTGTCCAGCCCGCACGGGCCGGGACAGGCGGCGTGCCGGCAGGCGAGGAACCGAGCGGCCCCGTAGGCGGCGGTGCCGGCGCCCTTGTCGGGCTGGCCCTTGATGTGGGCAATGCCGTTGTCCAGGCCGGTGCGGACGTAGGTCTCGGTGTGGCGGCAGCCGGTGGCCACGCTCCGGCCCCACCGGGCGAGGGTCACCGAGGAAGAGTCCACCGCCTCGCCGGGCCGAGTGGTCTCTTCCCTCTCGACGAGCGCGAGGACGGCTGGCGGGCGCACCGCCATGTCGCCGATCCCGGGGCCGAGCCAACGGGCGTAAGACATGAGGGACTTGATGTCGACGCCGGGCCGGACGTGGTTGGCGGAGCGCATCGCTCCTCGGTAGACCCAGTGCTCGCCGCGCGTGGTGGGGATGGTGCGGGTCGGTGGCAGGGTGGTGCGGGCCCAGGTGACGGCGTCGGCGTCGTCGAGGTCGACCACGGTCACCCCGGCTCCGCCCGGGTGGTAGGCGACGGTCTCGGCCTGTTCCCAGGCGCGGGTCCAGGCGGGCGAGGTGATGACGGCTGGGTCGGTGGTGGCGGCGGCCCAGCCGTGGCAGGGGCGCGGGCAGGTGCAGGGTCCGGGGGTCTTCATGTTCGGCCGGCCGCCGCACGCGTTGTTGGCGCAGTCGGGGCAGTTACCGAAGGGGCCCTTCCCTGCCCGCAGGGGCAGCACCGGCATCATGCCCGCGGCGAGGTACAGGGCGGTGGCGAGGCGATGGCTGTCTCGCCGGATCGACGTCGGATGGGTCATGCTGGGTGTCTCCAGTTCTGTTGAAGGTGCTGGTAGGCGAGGGCGGCCCCAGGCTTTGGCGAGACGGGGGCCGCCCTCGGCGTAGCTAGGAGTGGGCGGACCAGCGGGCGTACTGCTGGCGGACGTAGTAGCGCGGGGCGTAGATGACCGTGGCGCCGTCGACGTCCATGAGCCGGTGGGCGGCGCGGGTCGCGTCCGCGGCCGCCTTCTCGTCGTCGATGGCGATGCGGTCGAGGAGCGCGGCCTTGCGGAGCCAGAACTCCCGGCTGGCTTCGGTGCCGAACGGGCGATCGGCGGCGGTCCGGGCCACCCAGCCGATCTCCCGGATGATGCTCGGTGCCTTGGCGTATGCCGTTTCCGGCGTGGGCCACTCGGGCTCCGGTGCGGGGCTGTGGTCGGTGGCGGGGTTGGGGTTCATGGGGGCTCCTCAGAGGTTGGAGAGGGCGTCGATGACGCTGTTGGTGAGCTGGTTGATGGGGGTGGCGGCGCCGGTGGAGGCGAGGAAGAACCCGAAGCCGGCGGCGGTGAACGCGGCCCCGTAGGTGAGGCTTCCGGAGCGGAGGAGGAAGTACAGGACGAGCCCGAAGAGGGCGACGAGCGAGACGGTTATGGCCACGGCGGATCTCCTTTCGGTGGCTGTGAGAGGTGAAGGTGCTTGCCCGGCATCCGTGCTGGTCCCGGTCCGGAAGGGTGGGTTCTTCCCTGCTGGCGACGGCGGCTAGAGTCGCGGGCATGGGGGCTCAGGGGCGTGTGAAGCCGTGCAAGTGGTGCAGGCAGCCGGTCGTGTACCGGTCGTGGTGGCGTTCGCGCCGGTACTGCAACCGGTGGCATCAGACCCGGAAGTGGATCTCGCGGATCGTCGAGGTGGTCGGGGAGGGCGCCAGCGCCTGACGGGCCTGGTCAGGCCGCCATAGGCGTGTCGACCGGTTCGGCGCGGTCGAGCAGGACGCGGAGCGCGGCTTCGGCCTGCTGGGGCACGACGCCGTTGCCGAGGGCTTTGAGCTGCTGGGCGCGGGTCAGGTCGGGCACGTCGGTGACGTGGCCGGCGGGCAGGCCCATGAGCCATTCGACGAATTCGGGGTTCAGGCGACCTCGATCGTCAGTTGCCCATGGGGCACGTCGTCCGAGGACGGCCTCCCAGCGGGCGATAGCAGGGGCGAAACGGCGCCAACACTCCGCGCCGCGTCCGTCAGGGTTTCTCCATGCCCCCAGGCCGGATTCGCGCCGCTGCTGCTCTTCGCGTCGGTTGCGGTCGGTGTCGGCAGGAGCCTTGGGGCCAGCGAGTTCAGCGACGGGCGTACCGCCGCGCCCGGGCTCGGTGACTGGTTGGTCCCGTAAGGCGTGGCCGTCGGCGTGGGCAACAGGTGCTCCACCTCGTCCGCCAGCGTCGGTCCGTGCCCCCCGGTCTTCCGCTTGTCGGGGTGCTGTGAGCCGCCGTTGATGGCCAGGTTCGCGGTGGGTGTCTTGAGCAGTGGCGAGGAGGAAGAGGCGCTGGCGTTGGTGGGGAGCGTCGATCTCCGATGCGCGTACAAGGCACCACTGCGCATCGAACCCGAGGCGGGCAAGGTCGGCGAGGACGTCGGCAAACCCAAGTCGAACGTGCCCTGCGACGTTTTCAAAGACCGCGTACCGGGGTCGTAGTACGCGAAGGGCGTTGGCGATCGACGGCCAGATGTGCCGCTCATCGGCGGTTCCTTTCCGTTTCCCGGCGGTGGAGAAGGGCTGGCAGGGGTAGCCGCCGCAGACGATGTCGACCGGCTCAACCCGGCTCCAGTCGGCGGTGGTGAGGTCGCCCAGGTTCGGCACCCGGGGGTGGTGGTGGGCCAGGATCCGGGTGGCTCCGGGGTCGAGGTCGGAGACCCAGGCGAGCGAGCCTCCGAGGACGGTCTGGACGGCCATGTCCAGGCCGCCGTAGCCGGTGCACAGAGATCCGATCCGCAGGCCGCCGGTCACGAGCGGTCCGCCTGGCGGGCGTGGGCGGCGGCGGTGCGGACGAGGGTGAGGACTTCGGCGCGGGTGCGGCCGGTGGCGTCGTTCCAGCGGTGGTAGGGCTCGGTGATCCCACGCTGGGCGAGGGCGGTCTGGAGGCGGTGGCCGGCGGCGATGGCGGTGTGCTCGTCGCCGTAGCCGAGTCGGAAGAGGACGCCTTGGGCGCCGAGGATGCAGCGGCGCCCGGAGGTGGAGCGGAGGGCGCCGCGGTGCCAGCCGTAGCGCTCGATGACCAGGGCGGTGAGCTCCAGGTGCTCAGCCACGCTGATCTGCCGTCCGCCACCGTGGAGCTGACGGAGCACGGGGAAGTTGAGCACCCAGTCGGGCAGGAGCCGCAGCACGCGGGACGGGGCCGTGAGGACCGGTAACGAGGCGGCAGCTTGGGTGATGCCGAGGGCTTCGGCAACGAGTTCGGCGGTGGTCTTGGTGACGAGCGGATGGGCGGTCGTACGGACGCGAGCGGTGAGGTACTGCTCGATCTCGCGGACCAGAAGCGCGGCCTCGTCAGCGAGTTCGGGGGCCGGGAGGGCGGGGGCGATGAGGGGCTGGGCAGTCACAGTGCCTGACTCCTTATATGCCGGTTTGGGCTTGGATGGAGACCTGGACACAGCCCGGACGGGCGCGCGTCGTTGCAGGTCAGAGCGGCGTGCATCCCGGACGGATCCGGGCTCGTCCCGGATGCGAGGCGTCCGGGACTCGGGGCCCGCGTCCAGGACGGAGCCCGGATCGCCCGGGGGTAATCCGGGTCAATCCGGGCATCCGTCCGGGTTGTGTCCGGGTTGGAATCAGGCGGTGAGCCCGAATCGGGCGGTGATCGTGGCCTCGACGCGGCCGAGCGGGTAGCCGGAGAGACGGGAGCCCTTCTCGCCCCACGGGCGCTTGGCCTTCTCGTCGTCCGTGCGGACGACGAGACCGCCCAGGCGCTCGGCCGTGACCGTCAGGCCCCGCGTCTTCAGGTGGTCCAGGAGCACCTGGCCGGGCAGCCAGTCGGTGGTCATCTCGGGGGTGTCGTGACGGAAGGCGTCCAGGACGTGGGCGAGGATCGCCGCGTCCTCGTCGCCGAGCTTAAGGAGCTGCTCGGAGAGTCCGACCGGTCCGCTCGGCAGGGTCCCGGCCTGGCGGCGCCACGCGGTGGCGCGCTCCAGGAGGGTGTTGACCTGCTCGTCGGTGTAGTAGTCGGCGCGGACCATGGTCGGGTTGGTGCCCTCGGCCCACAGGTAGCCGGCGCCCCGCATCTCGGCCTGGATCGTCTTGGCGGAGTAGCCGGAGGCGGCGGCGCCCTTGCCGAGGATCGTGTCGGACGCCTCGGGGGTGGTGCAGCGCAGCGCCCACCGGATGGAGAGCAGGTCACGCAGCGAGGTGTCGACGACGTCGGAGCCGGGCTTCTGGGTGGCGCAGAAGGTCACGATGCCCGCTGCACGGCCCCGCGAGACGAGGTTGCGGAGGGCCTTGGTGATCTTCTTCCCGTACTCCTCATCCGTCGTGTAGAACATCAGCTCGTCGACCCAGAGCAGGAGCTGGCGCAGCTCCGGGTGCTTGTTCGCGAGCTCCTCGGTGACCTTGCGCTTCCCGAGCTTCTTCAGCAGTGCGTACCGCAGCTTCATGTCCTTGATGAGGTCGAGGAGCATGTTGTAGAACGCCTCGGGGTCGGCGTCTCCCTCGAAGGCCTCGCACAGCGGCTCGAACGGCTCCAGGTCGCCGCCGCCCTTGCCGTCGGCAAGCCAGAGGATCACGCGCGGGTCGAGCGCGGCCGCGAGCAGGATCGTGTTGCCCGAGGCCGACTTGCCCGCGCCCGGCTCACCGCCGACCAGGCCGGAGCGCTCCACCACGCTGATGGAGATCGCGAGTCCGCGGACATCGGGGCCGATGGAGATCGGGCCCCAGAAGTTGGCGGCCGCCTCCAGGGCGAGGAGCGGCCCGGGCTTGGCCTTGTCGGTGAACGGCAGGTCGCGCGAGACGTAGAGCTCGACGCGACCGGACCGGCCCTTCTTCGCGAGGGAGACCTGGGCCTCCTCCACGCCGAACGCGGCGGCCAGTTCGTCGGTCGCGCGGATCGCGCGCTTGGCCGGGATACCGGGCGGAAGGTCGAGGACGGCCGTCCAGGCGCCGCGGGTGTCGATCATCGGCATCTGGACCACGCGCAGGGTCTCGTCGGAGCCGATGACCTTCGCGGCCCGGAAAGCCTGGTCAAGCATCGGGGCCGTCATCCGGTCGCCGTCGCCGAGCGAGCGCCACTCACTCGTCCAGTCCGCGTCCTCCTCGTAGTGCTTGCGCCCGGCGAACGCGCCGCCGGCGAAGGTGGCGAGCGCTGCGGCGGTCGCACCGAGACCGCCGCCGTAGGCGTACCCGGAGCCGATCGCGGCGAGCGGCGGGCCGTAGACGACACCGGCCCGCAGGTTCCTGGCCCGGTTGCGGTCCTTCTTCGCCTTCTTGTGCAGGAGTACCGCCTCTTCGGCGGCCTTGGTGGCCTTCTCCGCCGCCTTCATCGCCAGTTCCTTCTTCGTGCCGAGGATGCGCGGGGTGAAGCGGGCGTGCCGGGCGGCAAGGCGTGCCTCACGGGTGAGGATGTGGGCAGTGTGGGAGGCGGACTGGACGCGGACGCCTTCGAACCCGACGACCCACTCGTGCATCCGGCGGGCGCCGCGGCCGAACTGGCGGACGTGGCCGTGCTGGGTGGGCTGGCGGCGGACCCAGCGGCGGAAGCCCCGCCGGCGGGCCCGGTAGAAGACCCCGGCCCACGCGGCCCATCCCTCGGGCGAGTGCATCCACGCCGGGATCAGCGGAGCGTCATCGAACGCGTCCAGGTCCACGGTCTTCTCGACCGGCTCGACGGGGGTCGGGGTGAGGGGCTTGTCGAGGATGACGCGGGCGGTCTCCAGGACCACGGTCCGATCCGCCGGACCAGCGGCCGGCGCCTGGCCCTCCTCGTCCTCGTCGTCGCCCGACTCGATCCACTGGACCTGGGGGTGAAGGTAGGTGACGGTCGCGCCCTCGGGGTTGTGCGGGGTGGGGTTGGGTTCGGTGATGTGCTCGGTCATGCTGACGGTGCCTCCTGGTGAGGTAGCGGGGCCCGGCCGGTGCTGCCAGGCGAGGGCCGGGCCCCGCGTTCAGGGATGGTCAGGCGCGGCGGCCGAACTCGTTGTCGATCTCGGTGGGCGTCAGCGCCCAGTAGTCGTCGGTCTCCGGGACGTAGACGGCCTCGCCCTTGCGGGGAGCCATCGCGTCCGAGCGGTGCCAGACGGTGCCCTGGTCGTCGGCGACGGTCTCGGGCTGGCCGGCGTTGGAGCGGCTGAACAGACCCATGACAGGCCCTCCTTGAGCGCGTTGGGGTGGGTCAGGCGACGTGCAGGCGGCGCTGTTCGACGACGAGGTCGCGGAGCTTCAGCGCGTCCTCGCGGCGGATCTGGAGCTTCTTCGCGATCCCCGTGGCGGAGATCTGACGGCCCTCGGCGACAAGCTCAGCGGCGGCCGCGAGCGCGTCCGGCAGGAGCTCCTTCAACTCGTCTTCGGACCGCCCCACCGGGGCGTCCCGGCGCGAAGGCTCGGCGGACTTCTCGGGAGGTTTCGGCCCAATTCCCGCTTGGGATTCGGGCGCCTGAGCGAGCTCCGCCAGCGGGTTCAAGCGGGCGGCCTTGAAGCCCGTCTCCAGCAGCTCGTCGCGGACGTTGTCGCCGAGCTCGAACGCGGCCCCGAGCTGAAGCACCGCGTTCGTCGCGGTCGCGTACAGCTCGGCCGACAGGCCAGGCTCGGCGCCGGTGTGGATCCGCCACGCGGCCGCGAACGCCTGCTCGTCATCCAACGCCCCGTACGGGAGCGCGGACTGGAGCTTTACCGCCTGCTCGACGATCGCCTTGTGGTGCTTGCGGCGCGCGGCGACGTGCGCGGTGCGGGCCTTGTCCTCGCGGCGCTGGGCGCGGGTCTTGCCGTGGGAGCCGTGGGTCTTCAGGTCCCAGATGTAGATCGCGAACAGCGAGCTGGCGCCGAGGACGAACGCCACCCACGGATGGTCGCCGTACGCCTCCAGGCCGTGCCAGAAGTTCACCGCGGCCGCCACCACGGCGACGGCCCAGGTGCCGATCCGGTACTTCCTCGGCTCCCGGCCCGCATCCTCGGCCTGCTTGCCCATGAACGTGATCGCCCACGCGCCGCCCTCCAGCATCGCGGCGAGCAGGCCGGCCATCGGCGCGGCCACCGTCGCACCCGTGAGCGCGCCGATCTGGGAGAGGACGGCCGGGACGATCGAGGCGACCATCACGAACCCGACGAACAAGGTCGCGGGGTTGGTCCTGAGCCAGCGGAGAAGCTTGGCGCGCTTGGCGGCGGCCGCGGCCTTCTTCGCCTGCGTCTCCGCCGTGCGGGCCTTCTTGTCGGCCTGCTCCTGGCGTCGGCGGGCGTCGGCATCGCGGCGCTTCTCCTCCGCCCGGATCTGCTCGGCCTTCAGGCTCGCCTCGAACTGCAGGCGACGGTCTTCACGGTCCTGTTCGCGGGCGGCGGCCTGGTCGGCGCGGCGCTCTTCGCGGTACGAGCTCATCGGGTCCCCCCACAGGTCGGGGACGCGATCCCCGACAGGACGTCAGCGAGTTCGGTACGGAACCGGGGCGAGACCCGGGTCAGCCGGAAGCGGCGGGCGAACCGCTCGTCGAGCCCGGCGACCGCGCGGGCGATCGTCTCCGTGATCAGACTCAGGAGCGCGACCGTCCCGGCCAGCAGACCGAGCGAGAGCTCCAGGACGGTCAGCACGAACAGCAGGACCTGGGCGAGCGTCTTCACTGCTCTTCACCTGCCTCGGCGAACTCCTCGTGCCGGGCGGCGCGGTAGAGGAGGCGGCTGACGCCGATCACTCCGCATCCGGCGATGGCCCCGATGTAGTGGACGTCCCGGTTGTCGATGACCAGACCCCAGATTTCGACGGCCAGGCAAAGGGCCATCAAGGCCCAGAACACGAGGCGGCTCACGCGGCACCCCGCTCGAAGCCGAGGCCGAAGCCGCGGGGGAAGGCCAGGACCCGGGCGCCGAGCAGGCCCCGGTAGTGCACGATGTCCTCGGCGTCGACCTCGCCCGCGGCCTCCGCCTCCAGGACGGTCACGATGTCGCGCAGCGCGTCCTGGCCGGCCGCCGAGTCGAACTCCAGCGCCCCGCCCGGCTCGGCGTCGAAGCCGAGCGCGGCCTCGATCAGCTCGGTCTGCGTAACGATCCTCTGACCAGCAACGATCACGTTCATGGGTCGTACTTCCTCTCACGGGTGGGACGGCCCGAACCGAGGCCCCGGAGGTGCAACTCCGGGGCCTCTCGCCGTCAGAACCAGGAATCTCCGGCTCCCCTCAACCCCGCCCGTACGGCACCCGCGAACAGGGCCGGACGGGCAGGGGAGGCAACCGGCCGCAGCCGAGCGGCCGCGGTGTCAGGTGACGCAGTGGCGTGGCCGCTCTCTCTGGTCGGGCGAGAGCTCCGCCGCGGGTCTTCGTCGCTTCATTTCGACCCCTTCGGGAGCGGACATGGTGAGTCGTGCACGTCGCGATCTCTGCCCTTGTCTCACCGCACGTAGAGGACCCCTCGGCCGACCTAGAGGGCGACCCGGAGCAAGGTGCTGGCTGTTCGTGCGGCAGGGCCTGCAGCTTGTCGCAGTTGCCTGTCGTTCTGTGTGTCCGCTGTTCAGTTCTCAACCGCGACTGGCGCTTCCATCGAGCCCCTTTCGAGGGCCCTCCGGGCGTCATAGGTAACTCCTACACTCCTGCACTCATGTGCAGGAGTGATGTGCATAAGAGTGGCCAACTCCTGCACATGAGTCAACCCGCCGCGCGTCCGTGGCGCGGCGGGTTGGGCTCAGAGTTGCCTGTTTTCAGTCACCGGCGGGGATGCGGTACTCGAGAACGAACTGGTCAGCGGCCATGAAGGTGTCGCAGACCTCTACTACTCGGCCATTCGAGGATTCAGCGTTCCGGGTCAGGTGGATGACGGGTGAACCGGGGCTGAGGCTCAGGGCTGCGACTTCCTGCTTGGTGGCGAGACGCACGCGGACCGTTTCAGTGAACTCGACCAGCGAGTGACCGTGTTCCTCCAGGCGTGCGTAGATTCCTCCGCCACCCGGGTTCTCCTCGAAGAGTTGCGGGATGTCCTTGGCGACATCCCACGGCAGGTAGGAGATCGCCTCCTCGGTCGGGACGCCGTCACTGAAGTACAGGCGACGCCGAGCGAGGACCTTGGAGCCGGTGGGGACCGACAGCCGTTCGGCGATATCCGTCGGGGCGTCGACCGGGCCGACATACAGCACGCTGACGCTGGGCTTGCTGCCGGACTGCTCGGCCTCGGCCAGGTAGGCGGCCTTGCCGGCCGTACGGTGGGCCCTCCTGAACCGATCGGACGACTTCCGGCGGACCGGTGGCCGGCGCTTCACGAAGGAGCCCTTGCCGTGGAGGGTGTCAATGAGGCCCGTGGCTCGAAGCTCGGCCATCGCCTTCCGTACGGTGCCCTGCGAGGCCGCGTACTTCTTCATGAGGTCCGACTCGCTCGGTACCTGCTCACCGGGCTCAAGCACAGCCTCCTTGATCTGCTGGACGAGATCATCGGCGATCTGGAGATACCGCGGCTTTCCGGAGTCCCGCGCGGGGGTGGATGCCATGTCCTTCAGTTCCTCCTAAACTCCTGTACATAAGCAACGCTACTGGAGGGCGCAACTATGCCGCTGCACTCGGTGTCGGTAGCTGGAGTGGTGGTGCGGGAAGACGGCCGCATCCTCGCGATCCGGCGCGCGGACAACGGCACCTGGGAGCCCCCTGGAGGGGTGCTCGAACTGGACGAACAGCCCGAGCAAGGCGCAGCCCGGGAAGTGTTCGAAGAGACCGGCATGCGCGTTGAGGTCGAGCGTCTGACCGGGGTCTACAAGAACATGATGAGAGGTGTCGTCGCCCTCGTCTTCCGATGCCGGCCGACGGGCGGTGAAGAGACGACATCCTCCGAGTCGACCGCCGTCGAGTGGCTCACACGAGACGAAGTCGGGGAACGCATGAGCGAGGTCTACGCAGTAAGGATCCTGGACGCTTTGGACGAGGCCGCGGCTCCGCATGTCCGTGTCCACGATGGCCGGCATCTACTAGAGACCGCCTAAACACATGAGCCAGAAGTAGCCAAACGCCTTCGGGCCCACCCGACTTCCCTGCCCTCGCTGCCTCGCCTGCTCCAGCTGCGCTCACGCCTCGGGCGAGGGTGCACACCACACCTGTACATCATTCATAAACAGGGGCCCACGGCGGGTGAATCGCAATCACCATCTAGGGTGCTTAGATCGGTAATCTGCTAGCGCTTCGAATGCCTTCTTGGCTCGGTCGTAATCAGAACCGAATGCGCCCGCTTCAAGCAGAGGCCAGGACGAGTTAATCTCTCCCGCGATCTCTCCCGCCAGCCCAAATTCATCATGCCCCCAGTTGGAATCCAGCAAGAACTCCCCCGACCAAGGGGAGGCGAGGGATGCGGGCTCAGAATCCATTGCGATTAGCGAGGCCAGGAACTCGAAGCGATTACAGGCTTCCAGGTAGGCGGTGTCGTCAGGCTCGATAGCTCGAAACGGCTCCCGCAACTCTTCACGGAGGTAGTGACTTTGCGGGTAGATATATCGAGCACCGGACTCCGAGTGACAAATATTGTTCAGAGGCTCCGCAGCGACCACTCGGAGTGGATTCAGGTAATAGGCGGGCACCTGGCGTCGCTGACTATTGAAAGGAGGCTTGAATGACGGCTTTGTGAGGATGAGGCCAAGCAACCGATCGCGACGCCCGAGAACGGCCGCGATCCCCATCGACCAAGCTGCGAGTAGTGCCGGATACAGACGCAAGTGCTCCAGCGCGTCATTGAATGCCTGGAGATTATTGTCGCGGATCCTGCTAAGCCGCTCGATGACCCGAACCCAGATGTTATCGTGAGCCCCATCGTCGTGAAAAACACCAGCGGCAAGCATGTGAAGAAGCAGATCACTGTCAGCCCGATAACCCTTTAGATTACTGGCGAATACTGGACCGCCGAGCGGGCGCTCTTTCAAACTCGAGCTTTCAATCACACCTGACACTGCATTATCGATCAAATCGAAGACTTCGATTCTGCGCACAGGGTCAGGCAAGGCTCGCTTCAGTTGCGCTACGGAATTTTGGCGATGGATGAGATCCGGGGATTCGATTGGCGGCGACTCCACAGTCACAGCTGGAACCAGCGACAGATCGACCGCGCTCTCAGTCTTGGTCGAGGTTTCCGGAGGCGAGTCTTCAGCAAACGGCGACCTGGCAACCACGACCTGATACTCAACGGATGCCCACATCTGCGGGCTCTGCATCTTATTCTTCGCCCTAACATGGCTGTAGACGTAGTCATAGAGCTCCCCGACCGAAATCTTTCCGTCTCGGTCAAGGTCCGCTTCTCCTGACGCTAGGCCCTCGATGATGGCGCCAGTGAAATGCGATTGCTCCGGATCAAGCTCACTAAGACTGTCACCCTCCCAGGCATATTCAGTCCGATTTGTCGCCGTCAGCACAACGCGACCATGTCCAGCCAACTCATCATTGACGTGAATAGATGAGTCCCCCTTCGCTCCCTGAAGGAAAGCTCCGCTATAGCAACAGTCGAGCAGCACGACTATCGACTTAGCTCGGCAGCGACTCATCTGAGAATGGAGAAAGGCTGCAGAAATTGCGGTAGAGGCAAGTAGATCGCGATCAGTATCCTGTGTGGCGAAGTACAGTTCCCCATGATCGGCCTTGAGTCCGTGGGACGAAATATGCAGAAGGAGTAGATCCTCTCTCCCTTTTCCGCGAAAGAAGGACTCGATCGCACGCGTGACCTGATGTTGCTGCTGGTCAACCGACGTTGCCACGTCGAAGTCGCCAATTTTTGGATCTGTTAGAACTGCGGCCAATCCTTCGACATCACGAGCCGGCGAGCGCAGCTGCTGAAGACCTTCATTGCTGAAAGTGCTCGCAGCTATGAGAAGGGCGAAACGTCCCCCCAGCATTCAGACCTCACCTCTTGCTTGAGCGTTCGAAAATCAGGCTGATGCATCGTTCTGGGGTGACACCCCGTGGGAGGCGATGAAGGAATCGATCAGGCGTCGTTGATCGGCGGAGGACAGAGCCTCCACCTCAATGCTGTCCTCGCCGATCGTAACGATCGCAGTCCGAACGGGACGGTTCTCAATCCACACCTTGATCACGTCCAGGACTTTAGGGAGAAGCGAGAGTCCCACCGTAAGCACCACCGCCCCTACCGTCAGGGCTCCAGCTACTTTGGTGCCATCAGGTGCAACTGCTTGGCGAGCAAGTTCGGCTCGCTCTACCTCGAATTCCAGTAGATGCTCCCGCAGCTCAAGCGTGAGAGCTTCGAGCTCCTCCTGATCGCTGTCGGCAGCGCCTTCAAGCTGAACCCAGATTTCGTGCGTCGAGGTGCGATCCACGGCCTTACCCCTCATCCATCTTCCCGAGACATCAACACCCTACTGCGGCAGGGGGCTTGCCGACGGGCAAAGCGATGACACTAGGTGCGGCAGGGGGTGTGTGACGTCGGTGGGTCCCCAACGCACCTTGCCCAAGCTGCTTCAGCGCCTGCTTCCTGGCCATGCGGAGGCCCTACACCGAGGCCGGCGGAAGGCGCTCGCCACCTCCGCCTCACCAGGTGGCACGTTGCCTTCCGCGAGTTCATGAAGGCATCGGACTGATGTCTCAGGCATGCGGCTTGAGGGGCGTGGGGAGGCTCGCCGGCGAGGCAACTGTGTCGAGGCCAGGAGGAACTGTGCTGGAGGATCGTGCCGCCTTGGAGCACGAGGAACAGATCGTCTGGACCGAGGACGTGGGTGACTTCGACTACGTCCGCCAGACCGTGGCTCGCTTGTCCACGACCCGGCAGAAGCCGGTGGGGTGGAACGGGGCGGGCAGGAGGGTGGGCTACTCCGTGCTCAAGTCGGATGCGCCGAGCGGAGACACCGGCAGGTTCGTCCGCCGGGTGTTCTGGGTGAAGGCCTACGACCGATCCGAGCAGCCCGACGGCACGTACAAGACGTCCGCGCCCAGTGAGGCCGTCGACCCGCGGACGGTCGCGCCAGGAGTCCTGGGCGAGCTGACCGAGCGTGCTTGGGGTGGTCCGCTGCCCGACTGAATAGGCATCCGGGGTCGGCCACCACGACGGCGGCTGCCGGTGCAGTCGAGAAGAGACCACGGCCGCGCGCGGTGGTCTCTTCTGCGTTGCGTGCTGAGTCCCGATCTGAGACACGGTGAGTCGCGATGGTCGTCTCGTGGACACCCCCTCTGACCTGCACTGAGACGCGTTGAGTCGCTTGAGTCGCGATATTTCAGAAACTAGTTGGCACATGCTCTACCAGCACCCCGGAAGCAGGCCCTCCGGTGAATGCGCGGGGAAGACTGCCAGAGCCCCCATCGGGAAGCGCTGAAGTGGCAGGTCAGCGGCCCGGGGGCGCCGCTTCGGCCAAGTCCCTTCTAAGCACTTGGTCACAGGGTCGAGGCTACACACGCGGGATGTCAGGTCGTGCTGGTACACCATGGGGCATGACTGCTCCCATGGCTCCCGAGTCCCACGTAGCGTTCGCCGACCTGGCTTCCGCCGATCTTGTGGTTGACCGGCTCTATGCTGGTGGGACGAAGGGCAACAGTGGCGATGACCCAGTTTCCAAGTTGATAAAGGGCGTTGGTAACCAGGGCGGCTTCCGGTACGCCGGCTCGCCAGCCAAGGGCACGGTACGCCTGGTGGTGCTGTACACCAGCGGCGACGACGTGGACTGGCCCGATCACCTTGATGTGCAGACGGGTACCTTCACCTACTACGGAGACAACAAGCGGCCAGGGCAGGAGCTGCACGAGACTCCGCGGTCGGGCAACGCCCTAATGCGGGATGCCTTCAAGGCATCCCACGGAGCCCCCGCCGAGCGGGCTACGGTGCCGCCCTTCTTCCTGTTCGAGAAGGCGGGTACATCAGGACGGTCGGTCAGGTTCCGCGGCCTGTTGGCCCCCGGAGGGCCGGCCGTGACCTCGGACGAAGAGCTGGCTGCAATCTGGCGGGCGACCGGGGACAAGCGGTTCCAGAACTACCGTTCCTTCTTCACGGTCCTCGACCACAACCTGATCTCTCGTAGCTGGATTCAGCAGCTCCTCGAAGGACGGGGGGCGTTGGGTGGTGACTGTCCGGATGTGTGGCGGACCTGGGTCGAAAGCCGGGTGTACCGGCCCTTGTTGGCCCCTTCCACCACCGTCATCCGCTCCAAAGCGAACCAGCTTCCGGACGACCCCACTGGCCGCGCCATGCTGGAAGAGATCCGCGAGTACTTCCGGGGCCATGAGCACGACTTTGAGGCATGTGCAGTGGCGATCTGGCGGCTCATCGCCCCGAGTACGGGAGCAGTCGACCTAACCCGTCCGAGCCGGGATGGCGGACGGGACGCAGTAGGGACCTACGTGTTGGGCCCCGTGGCGAATCCCATCGCGATCGACTTCGCCCTTGAAGCCAAGTGCTACTCAGCCGACAGCTCAGTTGGAGTACGAGAGGTCTCCAGGCTGATCTCTCGCATCCGGCACCGGAACTTCGGGGTCTTGGTCACGACCTCGTTTTTCAACAAGCAGGTCCAAGACGAAGTCCACGAAGACGGCCACCCGATCGCACTGGTCTGCGGACGAGACATCATCGACGCACTGCGGCAGCACGGGCGAACGACCGCGGACTCCGTGTGCGAGTGGCTCAAGCAGAGCTTCCCTCAGCCGTAGCTGATCGACGGCCGATCAAGCGCTGATGCCAGACTTCGGCGTGTGACGATACAAGAGGGTCTGCCCTTCCCCCCGGAGGTTGCACAGGCGGCCGGCATGCAGGAGTCGCGAGCCTTGGCAGCCATGCACTCACGCCGCAACACGTTCCGCACCTGGGACACCCCGCGCGAGCCCATGGGCAGAGTGCCGCGCGAGTGGCGGCTACAGCCTGACCTCAAGCAGCACGTTCCTGCTGACCTTGCCCCGTTCGTGAAGTGGTTTGACGAGCAGCCGCAGGCACGTGAACGCTTCCGGTGGGCCCTCCGCGACTCCCTCGACGAGCTGCTCGATGGCCAGAGGACGGGACGCTGGGCGTACCAGCACCTGACAAAGACTGAGAAGACCTATCTTGGTACGGCCGTCGAGGTGAACCTCACCAAGGAGTTCGCCATCGACAACGGTGCAGACCTCGACTGGTCCATTGCCGGTCTCGACATCGACTGCAAGTTCTCCAAGGACCTCGGCGGCTGGGAGATCCCGATGGAGATGTATCTGTGCGCCGATCACGGTGAACGGAGCGGTCGTGCCAACCATGCTGCACTCGTGACCTGGATGAACGACGACACGAGCCAGTGGGCCGCGGGCATAGTGCGGATCACGGACGAGCGCCTGCGCTGGAAGAAGCAGCGGGATGCCAACGGCGGCCTCGTCCGTGCGTACAACCGGGATAACAAGCGCAAGCTCTCCGACAGCGCCAGGTCCGAGGTGTACTGGCTGTGGGGTGGGCTTCAGATGGATCTGCCGACCAACCTCCTGCGCCATCTGGATCCAGAGACCCGCCAGCGGATCCTCACCGCATCACTGCCCGGTCGGGCCTCATCGGGTCAGCAGCGGCTCAACCAGCTATTTTACGAGGTACAGGACAGGATCGTCGGCCGACAGACCGTGCTGACCGTCGGCCAGCAGGACGACTCGCCGAAGCGAGCCCGGGATACACGGAAGCCTTTGCGCGGGAAGGGCATCGTCGTGCTGGGCCACCAAGGATCACACCCGCACGTTGCCCGCGCGCTTGGTTTGCCGGCACCAGTCAAGGGCGAGTGGATCTCCACCCGTCTCGTCCCTGTCTCGTCTGACGATCCGCGACCGAAATTCTCGCTAGACGGCCAGTTCTGGGCGCGTGCTCGTGAGAGTGAGCTGTTGGATCCGGAACCCCACCCAGCGCCTGATCTTCCCGACGGCCAAGAGAGCACTTGGAAGCACCGCTCTAGCTTTGAAGGCACCTTGTAGGTGCCCAAGGCGTCGGCGACATGGTGGACCATGGGACTCGCGCGTACGCGACGTTCAAGGCGGTCGGCTTGAACGCTGAGCGGTGGTCGCTGACGGCAATATGTGACGGCAACGTCGATGTACCTGAACCGCCACGGGTGGCTCGTTGTGCTTGATGCAGTGCCTGCTTTTGCGAATGGCAGGAGGCCGGCATCGTGGCTGGACGAACTTACAAAGCAGATGTCGGCGGTTCGAAACCGTCCGCGCCCACCAGCACGAAGGCCCCTCGCCGATCATGGCGAGGGGCCTTTGACGTCTGTCCCACTCGGCGAGCACCGGCCGGTCATGTTCGCTGAGGAGCTGTACTGCTCGTTCCGTGCTTCCGCGTGCGCTTGAGTCGGAGCTTGAGGAGTCTGGCATGCCGGCCCGCCGGATGCGCCTTGTCTCCCACACGGCAGGTGGCGCACGCCGCTGCGGAGGAGGGCCAGCGCTATCTCGGACGCCTTGTCGGCACCGGGCAACAGCGATTCCAGCACATGCCGTGGGCCCCCCTCGTCTGGATCCTTTGGTACAGCAGCCAGGCACCGCAACCCCAGCAAGCGCCCGCGTCCAATAGCGCCTTCCGGGGCTCGGTAGCGGCTGCTGCGGCCATCGTTGACCGATCCGGCCCGGGCTAGGGTTCAGAAGGTTCCTGAACCTGCCGCCAGGGTGGAGGCCAAGGAGCCTCGTGCACGGGACCCATCTCAGCTATCTGCAGGCTCCGTCGAGCATGCTGGTAGAACTCGTTCCGTGCGGCCCGGTACTCACTGAAGGCCAGAGTCCAAGATGCAGGGTTGCCGGCCAACTGGCCACGTGCGAGCCACTCAAGGTGCCAGACGCACCTGTTGAGCCTTTGTACCGCCTCAGCGGTCTGCGCGTTCGTCAGGATGCTCAGGCTTTCGACCGTGGCCGCCCGCCGGCCTTCGGCATTCGCGGCATGTTCCAACTCCGCCTCGGTCGGCTCAAGAGGTGCCGGGTGGTTGGTGAGTCCACGGTGGGCGGCAAGCCGTTGGTAGCGCGAAGCGCACTCCTTCACCGCGTACCCGTAGTCGCTGTAAGCCTGCAGGAGCTGAGAGTCCCAGCGGACTTCCTGCTGCCTGCGCCAACGGCTGCGTTCGGAAAGTGCCCCAACCGCATAAGACATCAGGCCACCCACTACTACACCCAGTAGTGCCGGTAGTTGCTCAAACATCCCGCCCATACGCCCCCCAGCTCTGAGACATCTGAGGGCTTATACCCACGCCGGAAGCGACCAACATGGACGATGCGGCCACGGTGGCTCCAGCCCGGGGGGAGAGAGACAGCAGCGAGGATGCTTCGCCGCCCGACGCCAGGCCTACAAAGCAGATGTCGGCGGTTCGAAACCGTCCGCGCCCACCAGTGCAGAGGCCCCCAGCCGATCATGGCTGGGGGCCTTTGACAGTAGAGGTCGACGGCCGGGATGGGGCCGGTCGGGTCGTGGGGGAGTGTGGTCGACCGATCGAGTGGCGGTGGATCGCCTGCTCGGACGGACTCACGGGCTGTGCGACAGTGATCAACAATTCAGCACGCCGGGGGATCGCCGGCCAAGGTGATCGTTAATGAGCTTGATGTCCCTCTTGTCTTTTTCTCGATTGGATCTTGTCTTCCACTCCAGGACTTCAGAGAGGGGACAGAAGGGAATCCCTTGCACGAGCTGCGCGGATTCGATCAACTCATCGGTGTCATGTGCGCCGGGGAGCCAGCGGTCGAAGATCTCGATGTCGCCGCCGAACAGCACCACCATCAAGCCGTGACCTGAGGGTGGCACCTTCGCTTCGGCGTTCCGCAGCGCGATCTTCCAGGCGTCTCCCCGTGCCACGACGTCAAGGTCGCTCACGTCGTGTCTGAGGCCGTGCGCGAGCAGCGGGCCGCTCCCGGCCACTACGTAGTCGGCCGGTGGCAGGTGCAGATCCAGCAGTTCCCGAACGAAAGGGTGCTGCCTGAGCTCCAAAGACCCTCCTAGAGGACAGGTAGCCCCACTGCTGCGCGTGCAGCCACGCTCATGACCATTGCTGCGATGACGCTCGCCAGCGTACCGATGAGGAAGTACTTCGACGCGTGGTTGACGTGGTCCACCGGAGCGCGCGCCAACGCCTTGGCCGCCAGTACCAGGGCCGCGGCCTCAGGCTGACCTGCGGCGAGAAAGGCGAACAGCAGGCCGCGTTCGACGAGGCCGATGGTTCTGCCGCCGCTTCGGATCAGCGTCAACGCCGACTCTCTGTTCGGGCCGTCCGGCAGGCTGTAGACCTCCTCCACCACGGGGTCGGTCACGGCCTTGACCAGAGCACCCCCACCGAAGACGGCGATGAGCATGGCCGACAACATCACGGCGACCGTGTCATTCCGCAGCAGCTCAGAGCCGACCTGAGAGGCGGTGGACCAGGCGGTCCATGCGCCCCAGAGCACCCCGGCCGTCACGGCTGCGGCGCCAATCCGCTTGGTGGTACTCGTGGTCCCCGAGATCAGTGAAGTTGTGATGGAGAAGCCAAGAGACGGCGTGGATGTCGACCGGAGAAGCAGGGTGAATCCCAGCGCCAGGAGCGCCGCGGAGAGCAGAGCACCCCAGGACTTCACTCCGTCGAGATAGGGACCAACGATGTAGCCGCCGTAGGCGAGTGTGAACGCAACGGCTGCTCCAGGCCGCGCTGTGAACCACTTGCGCTCCCAGGACACGACCAGCGGCGCTGCCAGCCCGAAGAAGACTCGTGCTGCCTCCAAGGCTCCCCCAACTCCCCTTGCTGTCAAGCATGTTCGGCTCGACGTCAGATCCTAGCCGCCAGCGACAGTTCGCCACCCCCAGTGATGGTGCGGGCGGGCAGCAACGGACCTCGCAGTGCGCTTGGCGTCCTGGCGGCAGTCTCCGAGGGCAACGTCGGCGCACCAGATGTCGGCGGTTCCAAACCGTCCGCGACCGCCAGCACGAAGGCCCCGCGCCGATCACGGCGGGGGGTTTTGCATAAGGTGAGCCATGGCTAGCAACAAGTACGGTGCTCTGTGCGCAGCCGAGTTGTGCGCGACCTACGTGCCGCCCGGCGGCGGCATCCTGGTTCGCGGCGAGAACGGCTGGCTCACCTACTGCCCCGACGATGACCCGGCTCTCGGCCCGCGCAGGTACTCGGCAGATCCTGATGTAAGCGACCACGAACCGATGGTCGCCTTCCTTCATGCGCGCCTCGACGAGGAGGAGGACACCGCCGGAGCCGCGGGGGTCACGCACTGGCGGCACTGGCCGGCCCGTAGTCGGAGAGTTGTCGATGATCACGGCGAGCTGGTTGTCGCCTGTTCATTGCGGGATGTTGCCGAGCAGATCGCTACGTGGGGGCCGATGTCCGCCGTGGCGAACATCGAAGCTCGCCGTATGGTGCTTGACCTGTATGAGCAAGCCGCAGTCGGCCCTGCGCGCGCCGCTCATCGCGAGGCGGTTCGAGCGTTGGTGATGGCCTATCGCGATCACGTGGACTATGACACCGCTTGGACCTTGCGGAATCGGGCGGGTGGGTGACGGCCGCGCCGAACCTATCGTGGCGGGGGGCCTTCGTTCGTGCCTGACATCACCACAAGCCCGGGTTGCAACGGCAGTTGCCTGGTGGTCGCATGGAAGAGGTAGAGCATGTACACGCCCACGTCTTGGCGTGTTCGGCCTGATCTGCACAGGCGATCCCCCTTTTAGTGCGGCTGCACGCGCTCGTTTCGGGTGCCGTGGCCTGCCGGGACGGGTTCGGAAATGGAATTCTTTCCGATAGCAGCGATTATCATCGCAACCTTCCTTCTTTTGATAGGGATCGTGGGGCGCGGCGCAAGCATGGGGTCGTCCCAGTTCCACATCACCTTGGAAGGCAGTATCGGTCGGCTCCCTCGGGTTGCCATCCTGGTGGTCAGCATCGTGACGTACATGCTGGCCATCTTCGGTTTCGTCTATGTGGCGGAATCGAAGTCAGGCTCAGGTTCGGAATCGTCCCCGACTACTGTTGTGACCACGGTCGATAATCCGAATTCTGTCATAGAAGTGAATGTTGTCAGCTCTCTTCCGGACGGGGCCACCGCGGAGTACGACGAGATCACGATTGCCGGGGTTGGTCCCCTCGTCCTCGAAATGGACGAGAGTAATCGGGATGCCGAGGGTCTCTTCGAGTTGAACTCGGCGATTTCCGGGATTGAAGCCGACTATGTCGTCAAGGTTGTCGTTACGCAACCGGACGGAACGGAGGAGGAGTATCACGGGAAGGGGACCGTGCTGGTGGAGGACAATCTTTCGTACACGGTCATTATTGACGAGAACAACATAGCCACGCTTGAGTAGTTCATTCGGCGCGACGTCGGGTGTTCCGTGGGTCGGGCTTCGTGTACGGCAACCTAGTGGCCACGGCCTGCGGCTGGGGAGTTCCTCTGGTTCGACCTCGATGTCGAGGCTGCGGACGACGCGACGCTGCAGCCGCACCTGCCGCTGTATCTGCTGGAGGACGCTCCTGCGGGAAGCGTGGAGGAGCGGTTCGTGGCGGTGCTCGGTGAGGGTATGGCCGCCATCGCCTGGCATGGGGTGTGGCCCGACGAGCGCGAGTCGGAGCAGTATCCGTCGGCGAAGTACGACGGGGTTCAGGTCGTTTTTCACGGAGGCGATGCTCAGTGGGGCGACTGGACCGCGCATCACACCGTCTTCGTCCACGTGGACAAGTTCGGGGACCTGGCCCGGGCCCAGAAGCTTGCCGCGTGCATCGGGGGCCAGGTCCTGGGTGAGGCGCAGGTCGGGTGGTGACGGGCCGCCGGTCAGTGGGTGGGTGAGAGGAAGTGCTCGACAGCCGCGGCGAATTGGGTTGGGGCGTCGTGGTGGACTACGTGGCCGGCGCTCAGTTCCACCAGGTGGGCTCCGGCCTTGTGGCGGGTGATCATTTCTCTCGCGTGGGCGGCATCCAGTTCGTCGCTGCGGGTGCCGCGGATCAGGAGCGTGGGGCAGGTCACCGACGTCCAGTCCTGCCAGTGGTCGCCGCACAGGGCCTTCTGGGACCTCACCGTGTCCTCCTTGTCGAACGAGAATCCCCAGCCGGTCTCCGACTGGCGGAAGGAGCACGCCAGGTAGGGGGCCGCCGCGCCCAGGGCCGTCACCAGGTCTCGGTGCGAGCCGGCGTGGTGGGGCAGGCGGTGGGTGAAGGACCAGTCGCAGTCCACCACCGCGCCGATGTCCTCGACGATCAGTGCGCTCACCCGATCCGGCTGCCGGGCGGCGTACTGGTACGCGTTGACCCCGCCCAGTGAGTGGCCCAGGAGCGGCACCGGGCCGATGTCCAGATGGTGGTGGAAGGCTGCGATGTCAGAGACGTAGTCGTTCCGCTCGTAGCTCTCGGCGCGGTCGGACTCGCCGTGCCCGCGTTGGTCGAGTGCTATCACCCGCCAGCGCGGCGCCAACGCCTCGGCCAGGGGCGAGAACGCGGACGCCTCGTTGTAGTGGCCGTGCAGGGCCAGGAGCGGTGTGCCCGGGCCGCCGAAGTCCAGATACGACAGGTTGCGTCCGTTGGAGAAGAAGGAGTTGCGCATGGCCGGATGCTATGCGGCCGGCGGCGGTTGACTGGGTGGGGTGCCTGACGGTGTACTCCGGGCATGGTTGACGTGGGGGATGCGCCTGATGCCGAGGTCGACGCCGGCGAGATGACGCCGCAGCGGTATGTCGACAGCAGGTTGACGCAGTATCAGGAGTGGTACGACCTCAAGGCCACCAAGATGAAGGCCATGCACCTGCGCATGCGCACCCTGGCCGTCGTCGGTGGTGCGCTCGTGCCCGTGCTCGTCAATCTCGATCTCGGGTTCGCCAAGGTCACCGCCACCGTGCTGAGCCTCGTCGTCGTCGCCTCCGTGTCGTTGGAGAGCGTGTACCGGTACCGCGAGCAGTGGAAGAACTACCGGTCCACCGAGCAGCTCCTCGGGCACGAGCGCGTGTACTTCGCCGCCCGCGTCGGGCCGTACCAGGGGCTGAACGAGCGGGAGTGCTTCACCCTTCTTGTCGCCCGCGTCGAGAAGGCCATCGCCGCTGAGAACTCCGCGACCCTCAACGTGATGACCCTCGGCGGGCAGGTCAACGCCGATGTGCAGCAGAGCGGTGCAGTGCCTGGGGCTCGGTCGGCCGGTCAGAGCTAGGCGTCGAAGTCGTACTCCAGGACGTAGGACGCCGAGTCCAGTGTCATTTCGTTCAGTTCCACCGCTGCCCCCCTGTCCGTGAACGCCGTACGGGCGATCAGGATGACCGGCGTCCCGAACTCCAGCGCGAGCCGCTCCGACTCGTCCGCCGTCGGCATGCGGCAGCGGATCTCCTCGCGGAAGTGGACCGGCTGGTGGCCGAGTTCGGCCAGCCGGGCGTACGTGCCGCCCGGGCCCGTGTCCGGGGTCGCGATCGGGGTGTCCTGGGCGAGTGCGGCCGGGAGGTACGAGACCGAGAGCAGGACCGGCTTGTCGTCCAGGACGAAGCGGCGGCTGCGCACGCACACCGGCGCGCCGGCCGGCAGGCCCAGCGCCCCCGCCACGCGCGCGTCCGCCGTCGCCGCGCCGACATCGATCTGGTCCACGACCAGGGCACGGTCCTCGATGTCCGCCGACCAGACCGAGCGGCCCGTGCCCCAGTGGTCCTGCGCGAGCCGGGGGATGCCCCGCCGGCGCAGCGGGCGGAACGTGCGGACGAAGACCCCGGCGCCCTTGCGGGCCTCCGCAAGGCCCTCGTTGCGCAGGACCGAGAGCGCCTGGCGGGCCGTCATCCGTGCCACCTCGTACGTCGTCATCAGATCGTTCTCACCGGGGAGCCGGTCGCCGGGGGCGAAGGCGCCTGACTGGATGGCGGTTCTCAACTCGTCGGCGATCCGCTGGTACTTGGGCCGACGACCGCTGTCCTGGTCAGTCATGGGTGGACCACTCCCTTCGTCTGCGGGACACCCTACGGCGCACTCAGGCGAGGTGCCGCACGCGTCTGCGCCGACCTGTGCGAGTGATCCATCCATCGGGGGACATCTCTAGAGATACGTTGACAGGGGGGAGCCATCCGGCTTCTCTGGGTGTATCTCTAGAGATCTGGAAGAGAGATCTGGAATCTGGAGTTCCTTAGTCCCGGGACGGAGGGGTTCGTGCAACCCATCCCCGAGGTCGGCGACCTCGTACGTGACACGGCCACCGGGCTTGTCGGCTTCTACGTCGACAGCGTCGCCGGCCGCTATCTCATCCGGCCCGTCAGCGGCGGTCGCGAGTGGGATGCCGACCCCCGGGACGTCCAGCTCGCCACCCCGATGCGCGAGCTTCGGGCGCGTGCCGCCGAGATCAACGCCAGGAGTCGGCGCGGGCTGAGTTCGTAGGCATCGAGGTGGATTCGTAGGCCCCGGAAGCGTGTGACCGGCCGCTGTCAGTGGGGTGCGCGACACTGGAAGCATGTGCCGCAGCATCAAGACCCTCCGGCCTCCGGCCCTCCCCGAAGAGGCGACCGAGGACGACATCCACGCCGCCGCCCTGCAGTACGTCCGCAAGGTCTCCGGCTTCCATCGGCCCGCCGCGCACAACCGCGAGGTGTTCGATCAGGCCGTCGACGAGATCGCCGCCGCGACCGCCCGGCTCCTCGACGGACTCGAGGTGCGCGGGCTCAAGAAGCCGGAGCCGGTGCGGGAGCCGCAGCCGGACGCCGTATGACGTAGGCCGCCAACGCGCCCGCCAGGAACAGGGCGAGGACGGACACGCCGACGCCCACCCAGGTCGCGCCCAGCCACAGCCCGCCGAACCAGCCGAGCGCCACGCTGTAGCTCGCCCACGCCACGCCCGCGAGGGCCGACCACGGCAGGAAGTCCACGATCCGGCGTTTCGCCGCGCCCGCGCCCAGGGACACCACGGAACGGCCCGCCGGAGCGAAGCGCGCGATCACCACCAACAGGCCGCCGCCGCGCGCCAGAGCGGTGCCGAGACGTTCCTGCGCGCGCGTCAGCCTGCGTGAGCGGGAGATCGCCCGGTCGAGACGGGCCCCGCCGCGCCACGCCAGCCGGTACGCGACGAAGTCGCCGAGCACCGAGGCCGTGGCCGCGACGAGGAGGAGCGGGACGACGGACGGCACGTCCGGGGAGGCCGCGGTGGCGGTCGCCGCCGCCGTCGCGGCCGTGATCACCAGGACCCCGCTCGGCAGCACCGGCAGGAAGACGTCGAGCAGTACCGACGTGGCCACCGCCGCGTAGATCCAGGGGCCCGCGGTCAGCGACCGCAGTGACCCGATGCTGTCGAGCACGTTCACAGCGCTAGAGCGTACGCGGCGGAGGGTGGCGGATACCGGCAGGGGCCGGAAATCCGCCCATGTACGGATCGCGTACGGCCTTCCGTGGACGGGTGTCGCGTGTACTCCGTGGGCGGAGCCCGAGGTGGCGTGCGTCCTCCGCGTACGGAGGGCGCACGCCAGCCGCCGTGCGGCTACGCCACCGCCGGCGCGCGCCGCTCCTCGCGGGCGCCGCCGAAGGCGCGGTCGAGGGAGAGGCCGCCCGGGCCGGTGAAGACCAGCAGCAGGAACGCCCAGCAGAAGAGGGCCGACCCCTCGCCGCTGTTCTCGAGCGGGAAGAGGCCCTCGGGCTGGTGGACCACGAAGTACGCGTACGCCATGGAGCCGGAGGCGACGAAGGCGGCGGAACGGGTGCCCAGGCCGACGAACACCAGGACGCCGGCGACCAGCTGGATCACCGCCGCGTACCAGCCCGGCCAGGTGCCGGCCGTGGCGGTGGGCCCGTCGCCGAGGACGCCGAAGAGCGTGGCGGCGCCGTGGCAGGCGAAGAGCAGGCCTATGACGGCGCGGAACAGGCCGAGCGCGTACGGCTGCGCCTGATTCAGCTGGTCGCTCAGGGGATTGCGGGAACTCATGGGGGACTCCTTCGGCCTCGTCGGTCCCTGGGGACGGGACGCGGGGGGACGGAACCGATGAGGTCGACAGGTTAGGCACCCCTCACTTGTACTTGCAACTTCAACATTCGCTTGTACGGTGAACTGTGGCCATGGTCACGCCGTGGTCACGCCGTGGTTGTGCCGCGTGCCGACCGGCCGCTCAACTTCCGTCGAGAACCCGCTCGTCGACCGTCGTCAGGCGTCCGTTCCCGCGTGCCTGGGCGAGGGTCAGTCGGGCCGAACGGGAGCGCAGGGTCAGCGTCATGAGCTGGTTGCCGAACCACGGACCCCCGGTCCGGCGCCAGCTGATCAGGGGGCGTCCCGCCCTGCCATGGCGGGCCAGCGCGCGCCCGAGTGCCCGGCCCGCCCGGCTCCAGCCGAAGCGGAAGCCCAGGCGCACCGAGCGCGGGATCGCGTTGTGCAGCGGCGAGCACGTCAGTTGCACCACCCGGGCCTCGGGTCGCGTCGCGACGGCCCCCTCCGCACCCTCCGCTCCCTCTACCCACTCCGGCTCGGCGACGTACGCGTGATGCACGTCCCCGGACAGGACGCACACCGTCGCCGGCGCGTCCGGGCCGCTCCCCGCCTCCGCGAGCAGCCGGGTCAGGGCCTCGAACGACGACGGGAACGCCGCCCAGTGCTCCAGGTCCGCCCGCTGCCGCAGATCCTCCGCGAACCGCGCCCACCGGCCCCCGGGGCCGCCGCGCTCGCCCCGGCACAGGGCCGCGTTCCAGGCCTCCGCGTCGTGGATCAGGGGCGGCATCAGCCAGGGCAGCGAGGTGCCGACGAGCAGGTGGTCGTACGAGCCCCGGTCCGCGAGCGCCTGTTCGCGCACCCAGGTCGCCTCGTCCGGGTCCAGCATCGCCCGCGCGCCCTCCGTCAGGAGGCGGGCCGCCCGGGTGTCGATCATCAGCAGCCTGGTCCGGCCGAGGTCCCTGCGGTAACTCCAGCGCACACAGGCCGGATCGGCGTCCGCCTCCGCCGCGAACCGCCGCAGCCGGTCCGTGCCGTCCGGTACGGAGCGGATCTCCGCGTACAGCGGGTCGGCGGCCAGTTCGGCGGGGGAGAGGTTGCCCAGGTGCTGGTACACCCAGTACGACATCAGCCCGCTCAGCACCCGCTCGCTCCACCAGTGGGTGGCCCGCATCCGGGTGAGCCACGCGGCGCTGGTGTTCCAGTCGTCGATGACGTCGTGGTCGTCGAAGATCATGCAGCTGGGCACGGTGGAGAGCAGCCAGCGGACTTCGGGGTCGCCCCAGGACTCGTCGTAGAGCCGGGTGTACTCCTCGTACTCCCCGACCTCCGAACCCGGCGGATCGCGCGGGTCCCGGCGGGCGGCCAGCCAGCGACGGGTGTCGGCCGAGGTCTCGTCCGCGTACACCTGGTCGCCCAACAGCACCAGCAGGTCCGGGCGTTCGGCCGCCGTCGGGTCGGCCGCGAGCTGGGTCGCGAGCGTGTCGAGGGCGTCCGGGCCGACCGGGTCCCTGCCCTTGGCCGGTTTCGCCGCCCAGCGGCACGAGCCGAACGCCACCTTGACCTCCGAGGGGTCCGGGGTGCGGATGGTGCTCGGGGGGAAGCGGGAGTCCGCCGGCGGCCAGACCGTGCGGCCGTCGAGCCGTACCTCGTACTCCGTCGTGGTGCCGGGAGTCAGACCCGTCACCGGTATCAGGGCGTAGTGGTGACCCGCTATCTGGAAGGTGCGGGTGGAGCCTCCGGCGTGGCCGCCCGAGCCGTGTCCGGTGCCTCCGCCGGCGCCGTCGTCGGCTCCGGTGCGCGCAGTGGCGCGGACCTCCGCCGTGCACGGGCGGTCGGTCTCGACCCAGATCGTCGCGGAGTCGCCCGTGACCCCGTCGACGTACCGCAGCAGTGGTCCGAGTCTCAGTCCGGCCGCCATCGTTCTTCCCATCCCCCTCTGTCGTTCCAGCCCGTACCGTACGGAACGACAGAGGGGTGGCGGAAGCGATCCCGGCAGCCGTCTCGGCCGGTGTTCAGCAGCCGTTCAGGACGGACTGGAGGGCGCTCTTCTCGGCGGAGTCGACGCTGAGGCCCCAGTAGTACTTCGTGTGCACCCACGCGCGGACGTACGTGCAGCGGTACGAGGTGCGCGAGGGCAGCCACTCGGCCGGGTCCTGGTCGCCCTTGGACTGGTTGACGTTGTCCGTGACCGCGATGAGCTGCGGGCGGGTCAGGTCGTTCGCGAACTGCTGGCGCTTGGCGGTGGTCCAGGAGCTCGCGCCCGAGCGCCAGGCCTCGGCGAGCGGCACCATGTGGTCGATGTCGAGGTCGGAGGCTACCGTCCAGGTCGCGCCGTCGTACTCGGAGAACCAACTGCCGCTGACGGCCGCGCAGCTGGAGTCCTGGACGACGCCCGAGCCGTCGCGCTTGAGAACGACCTCGCGCGTGTTGCAGGCGCCGGACTGGGTGATCCAGTGCGGGAAGAGGTCCCGGCTGTAGCCGGAGGAGGAACCTTCCGCCTTGACCGTGAGCGAGGCGAGGTACGTACGGGCGGTGGCCGCGCTGACGGGCGTGGGCATGGCCGCCTGGGCGGTCGGCGCGGTGGCGAGGAGACCGGTGACGGAGAGGGCGGCGGTGGCGGCCAGAACAGTGGCGCGGCGGGCTATTCGACGCGCGTAGACGGAGGCGTTGGGGGTGCTCGGAGCGGTGGCGGCGGGCATGCGAACTCCCTGGGAGGTGGGGGTGGAGGTGGGGTGGGTCGTGGACGTGGGGGTGCGTTGTCGGCCGGTGGCTGTGCGGGCGGGTGCCCGGCGCCCGGTCATCGTGGCGGCGCCAGGTTTCGGTGGGGGGTGCGCCAGGTAACAGGGTGGCGACATGGGCACGTCACATCAAGGGGTGTGACGGAACGACAGTTCCGTTTTCTGGCCCTAGGGTTGGCCTGTGCTTCTGGAAGTGAACGTCACCTTTGCGGTGGTTCTCGCCGTTCTGCTGCTCGTGGCCGCGGGCGTCGTCGCGTTCGCCCAACTCGGCCGCGCCCGCGACTCCCTGGTCGCCGGCGGTCGGGCGGCCGTCCAGCTGATCGCCGTGTCGCTCGTGATCGGCTGGGTCATGCGGTATCTGCCGCTGCTTCTGTGCTTCCTGGTGGTGATGTACGGGGTCGCCGTCTGGACCGCGGGACGGCGCGTCGTCCCCGGCGCCGGGCGCGGCCGGTGGTGGGCCGCGGTGCCGATCGCGGCGGGCGTCTGGCCGGTCGTCGGGGTGCTGCTGGTCACCGGGCTCGTGCCGGTGCGGGGCGTGGCACTCATCCCGGTCACCGGCATCCTCATCGGCGGCGCCCTGACCGCGACCGTCCTGGGCGGGCGCCGGGCGCTGGACGAGCTGGAGACGCGGTGGGGCGAGGTGGAGGCGGGGCTCGCGCTGGGCCTGCCCGAACGGGAGGCGCGCCTCGAAGTGGCGCGCAAGTCCGCGTCGGACGCGCTGCTGCCGGGGCTCGACCAGACCCGGACGGTGGGTCTCGTGACGCTGCCGGGCGCGTTCGTGGGGATGCTGCTCGGCGGGGCCTCGCCGTGGGAGGCGGGCGCGGTGCAGCTGTTCGTGCTGGTGGCGCTGATGGTGGTGCAGGCCGTGGCCGTGGCGGTCGTGCTGGAGCTGGTGGCCCGGGGGGCCTTCGTGCGCGAGCGGGAGGGGGAGGGGGAAGGTGGTACGGGGGCGGGTCCCAGGGCCGGGGCTGGGGGGCGGTGACGGTGCGGGGGTTGCGCCTGACCCGCCTGCTGCGACTGGCCCGCCTACTGCTTGTCCTGCCTGACGCCGCTGTCCTGCCTACTGGGCCTGCCCCGCCTGCCCCGCCTACTGCGCGAACGTCAGGCGGATGCCTTCGTCGGTGGCCTCGACCATGATCTCCGTGAGGTCCATGACGTGGACGTCCGGGGCGAAGGCCGCCGCCCTCGCGCCCACGCCCACCACGCGCATGCCCGCCGCGCGGCCCGCCTGGATGCCGGCCTCGGAGTCCTCGAAGACCACGCAGTCCGCCGGGTCGAAGCCCAGTTCCGCCGCGCCCTTGAGGAAGCCCTCCGGGTCCGGCTTGCTCGCGCCGACGCGCTCCGCGGTCACCCGGGTCGTCGGCATCCGCAGCCCCGCCGCGCCCATCCGGGCCTGGGTGAGGGCCTCGTCCGCCGAGGTCACGAGGGCGTGCGGGAGGGCGTCGATGGCGGTCATGAAGGCCGGGGCGCCGGGGACGGGCACCACGCCGTCGAGGTCCGCCGTCTCCTCGGCGAGCATCACCCGGTTGTCCGCGTAGTTCTGCTCCATGGGGCGGTCCGGCAGGAGGGCGGCCATCGTGGCGTACCCCTGGCGGCCGTGGACGACCTTGAGCGCCTCGTCCGGGTCAAGGCCGTGCCGCTCCGCCCAGCGCCGCCAGCAGCGCTCGACGACGGCGTCCGAGTTGACGAGGGTGCCGTCCATGTCGAGGAGGAGGGCCTTGGTCGTGAGCGCGGGCATCAGGGGTTCTCCAGAGGGGTGGGAGGAGAGCAGAGCGGTCCCGCCCGCCGGTCAGGGGGTGCGGGCGGGGCCACTTTGTTCCTCGACGATACAAAACGAGGGGCCCTCTCCGCCAATCCGTCCCGCATCGCGGGACCGAGGTCCGTCTCCCGGCCGCCTCAGCCCGTCGTCTGCGCCTCCAGCGCGCGCCGCGTCTCCGGGCCGTACACGCCCTCCTCGTCCTCCTCGATGTACTGGTACGACTGGAACCACTCCACCGCGCGCCGCACCTGCCGGGAGTACCTGCCGTCGATGTTGCCGTCGTAGGCGTACACCTGCGTGAGCCGCCGCTGCAGCTCCTCGACCTCGGGGCCCGTGTCCCCGTAGCGCAGGGTCGGGCCCGGTGCGTCCTCGGTGGGCGTACGGGTCGGGGTGGGCGCCGACGTCGTCCGGTTGGCCGAAGGCGTCGCCGGTCCGGTCGGCGTGGTGGTGGCCGTGGCGGTGGCCTCCGGCGTCCGGGTGGAGGCGGACGGCGAGGCGGAGGGGGACGCCGAACGCGAGGCCGAGGCCGTCGGGGACGGCGGCGGCGAGGACGAGGGGGAGGACGGGGCCTCCGACACGACGACGTTCTCCGAAGCGCTCGTCGTGGGGGTCGGCACGGCTGCCCGGTCGTCCGGGCCGTCGTCGCCGAGCAGCCCCGTCGCTACCGCGGCCGTGGCGACCACGGCGACCGCGACCGCCGCCGCCAGCGCCACGAGCGCGCCGCGCCGCCGGGTGGCCGGGCGCTCGGGCTCGTAGACCTCGTCGTCGTACGGGTCCGTGTCGAGCAGGTCCGTTTTGTGCTGATCGGGGGCGTACGGCGCTGGAGCGTATGGTTCCGGGGTGTGCGGCTCCGGGCGGTACGGCGCCGGGGCGTGGGCGTCGGTGATGCCCGGCAGGAGCAGGGGCATGGTCGCGGTCGGGTCCTGCTCCGCCGCCGGTACTGGTGCGGGTACCGCCGTCGGCGGCCCGGGCGCCGGCGCGTCCCCGGGCGTGCCAGGCTCGCTCCCCGGCGCGTCCCCGGGCGTACCACCCTCGCTCCCCGGCGCGTCCGGTGCCGTGTCCGGCTCCCCGGTGGCGTCCAGGGTCACGTACGGGCGGATGCGCAGTGGATCGAAGTCCTCGGCCGCCGCCACCTCCGCCCGGTAGCAGGCGCAGCCCGGTCTCTGTCCACCGCATTCAGGACATGGGTGTCCGGTCATGGTGGGTCCCCTCCCCAGTTCAACTGGCAGCGATTATGCAGCCCGCCCGCTCGAACGACGGGAACAGCTGTGCCCTTCCGCAGGCCATAACGTGACATTCCGCTCAGGATGGTGAGGAACGCAGAGGGCCGGAGGGGGCCGGAGAGGGACGGAAGCGAGGAGATGCGATGGTCCAGGACGAACGCGCGGCGGACCTCGGCGGTGGCGGCGGCCCGGTGCCGGGGGAGGGCGGGAGTCACCGCTCGGTGATGGTGGCGATCGGGGCCCTGCTGCTCGGCATGCTGCTCGCCGCGCTCGACCAGACCATCGTCTCCACCGCCCTCCCGACGATCGTCAGCGACCTCGGCGGCATGGAGCACCTCTCCTGGGTGGTCACCGCCTACATGCTCGCGTCGACCGCGGCGACCCCGCTCTGGGGCAAGCTCGGCGACCAGTACGGTCGCAAGAAGCTCTTCCAGGCCGCCATCGTCATCTTCCTCATCGGCTCCGCGCTCTGCGGCATCGCGCAGAACATGCCGCAGCTCATCGGCTTCCGCGCCCTCCAGGGCCTCGGCGGCGGCGGGCTCATCGTGCTGTCCATGGCGATCGTGGGCGACCTCGTCTCACCCCGGGAACGCGGAAAGTACCAGGGGCTCTTCGGCGCCGTCTTCGGCGCCACCAGTGTCCTCGGGCCGCTGCTCGGCGGGCTGTTCACCGAACACCTCTCCTGGCGCTGGGTCTTCTACATCAACCTGCCCATCGGCGTCGTCGCCCTCTTCGTGATCGCCGCCGTCCTGCACATCCCGGTGCGCGGCACCCGGCACCGCATCGACTACCTCGGTACGTTCCTCATCGCCTCGGTCGCCACCTGCCTGGTCCTCGTGGCCTCCCTCGGCGGCACGACCTGGGACTGGGGCTCCCCGCAGATCATCGGGCTCGCCGTCCTCGGAGCCGTGCTCCTCGTGTGGTTCGTGTACGTGGAGGGGCGCGCGGCCGAGCCCGTGCTGCCGCTGAAGCTCTTCCGGATCCGGACGTTCAGCCTCGTCTCGGTCATCAGCTTCATCGTGGGCTTCGCGATGTTCGGCGCGATGACCTATCTGCCGACCTTCCTCCAGGTCGTCCAGGGCGTCACACCGACCGCGTCCGGTGTGCACATGCTGCCCATGGTCCTCGGCATGCTCATCACCTCCACCGCCTCCGGCCAGATCGTCTCGCGCACCGGGCGCTGGAAGGTGTTCCCGATCGCCGGCACCGGCATCACGGCCCTCGGTCTGCTGTTGCTCAACGAGATGACGGAGACCAGCTCCACCTGGGAGATGAGCGTCTACTTCTTCGTCTTCGGCGCGGGCCTCGGCCTCGTCATGCAGGTCCTCGTCCTCGTCGTGCAGAACGCCGTCTCGTACGAGGACCTGGGCGTCGCCACCTCCGGCGCGACCTTCTTCCGGTCCATCGGCGCCTCCTTCGGCGTCGCCGTCTTCGGCACGATCTTCACCAACCGACTCCGCGTCAAACTCGACGACGTCCTCGCCGGTCAGTCACTCCCGCCGGGGACGGGACCCGAGCAGATCGCCGCCGACCCGCGCGGCATCTCCGCACTCCCGCCCGATCTGCAGCAGCCGGTCGTGCACGCCTACGCGACCTCCATCACCGACGTCTTCCTCTACGCCGCGCCGGTCGTGCTCATCGGTTTCGTCGTCGCCTGGTTCCTCAAGGAGGACAAGCTGCGCGGCTCCGTCACCGCGCCCGACACCAGCCAGACGCTGGCCTCCAACCCCGTGGAGCGCTCCTCGTACGACGAGTGCGCGCGGGCCCTGTCCGTGCTCGGCTCGCGCGAGGGCCGCAAGGCGATCTACGAGAAGATCACCGCCCGGGCGGGGCTCGATCTGCTGCCGGCCGCGAGCTGGCTCGTGCTGCGGATCCGTCGCCACGGCACCGTGGAACCGGCCCGGCTCGCCGAGACCACGCCCGTACCGCTGCGGGCTGTCACGGAGGCGGCCCGCCAGGTCGAGGAGCGCCATCTGGCGCGCAGGGAGGGGCTGCAGCTGATCCTCACGGAGGAGGGGGTCGCGACCGCGACCCGGCTGGCGAAGGCGCGCGAGGAGTCGCTCGCCGAGCTGCTCGGCGACTGGTGGGGCCCGGAGCGGCCCACGGACCTGGTGCGGTTGGTGGAGGAGCTGACGGCCGAGCTGAGCGGCTCGGACGCGGAGCGGCCGCACACACCGGAACCGCCCCGCGACCACCACGCGTGAGCCCTCCGGCGCGCGTGCCTACAGCTCCTTGCCGTACCAGATGTCCATGTAAGGCCCCTCGCAGTACGCCGGGATCTCCCCGTACCCGTGGCGGCTGTACAGAGCGCGCGCCTCGACCAGGTCGAGCCGGGTGTTGAGGACCATCCGCCGCGCCCCCAGGTCACGCGCGGCATCCTCCAGACGGCCGAGGAGGGTCCCCGCGCCGCCCGTACCGCGGAACGCGTGGCGCAGGAACACCCGGGTCAGCTCGGCGCGTTCGGCGTCGAGGAGCAGCACGCCGCCGCACGCGGCGGGCTCGCCCCCGTACCGGCCCACGAGGAACTGGCCCGTCGGCGGCGTCAGCAGCTCCACGCCGTCGCCCGCAAGGCCCTCGTCGACCTCCGCCTCGGTGGCGGGCCGCTGCCAGTAGCGGCTCGCCACGTCGTCGTAGTAGGCGCGGCGCAGCGCCGTCGCCTCGGCGGTGTGGACGTCCTCGGGAGAGAACGACCAGCCGCTCACTTCGGGGAGGCCTGCTGGACGACCTCGAACGACCAGAGGGTCGACCCGGTCGCCGCAGGCTTGGGCCGCTCCCCGCCCGCCCCGCCCGCCGCCCCGCCCGCCGAACCCTCGGCGCCGCCGCCCCCGTGCGCGGCCTTCATCGAACCGTTCATCCAGTTCTGGAAGTCCTCCTCGCTGCGCCAGCGGGTGTACACCAGGTACTGGTCGGTGCCCTCCACGGGCCGCAGCAGCTCGAACCACTCGAAGCCGTCGGAGCCCTCCACCGCGCCCGCGCGCGAGGCGAACCGCTGCTCGAGGACCTCACGCTGCTCGGCCGGGACGGTCAGCACATTGATCTTCACGATGCTCATGCACAGCAGGATATGACCGGCCCGGACGAGCCGCGTCACGGGAGCGGGAGCAGGTACGGGTACGGAAGCAGGTAGGGGTACGGGTACGGGAGCGGGTGCGGTCCGTCAGGCCACGACCCGGGCCAACAGGAGCCCGTCGTAGCCCTTCACACCGACCGTCTGGAACGCGGTCGCGTCCAGGCGGGGTTCGCGGGAGACCAGTTCGAACATCGCGCGGGTGCCCGTGATCGCCGGTTCCGTCGACTCCGCGTCCACGACCGCGCCGCCGCGCCCGACGTTGTCGACGACGATGACCGTGCCGGGACGGGAGAGGCGCAGGGCCCACTCCACGTAGTGCGGGTTGTTCACCTTGTCGGCGTCGATGAAGACGAAGTCGAACGGGCCCGCGCCCTCGGTCTCCAGCTGGGGCAGGCTGTCCAGGGCCGCGCCCGTCCGGACCTCGACGATCTTGTCGAGTCCGGCCCGGGCGATGTTGGCGCGGGCCACGTCCGCGTGGGCCGGGTTGTACTCCAGGGAGACCATCCGGCCGTCCGCCGGCAGCGCACGGGCCATCCAGATGGTGCTGTAGCCGCCGAGCGTGCCGATCTCCAGGACCGAGCGCGCGCCCGCCATGGCGACGAGCAGGTTGAGCAGCTTGCCCTGGTTGGGGGCGACGGCGATCTCCGGCAGGCCGGCGGCCGTCGAGTCGGTGAGCGCGGCGGCGAGCGCCTCGTCGGCGGGGGCGAGCAGATCCGTGAAGTAGCGGTCCACGGTGGACCATTGATCCTGAGTCATACGGCCGAACGTACCTCAGTCCGGGCCCGCTCCCGGGTACGGCGGACCATGACGACCACTCCGGCCGCCGCGAGCAGGGTGCCCGAGACCGTCAGGATCCAGACCGGGATCCCGTCGCCGACGGTGAGCAGCCGGTCGGTGTACACGACCTCCCGGTACGGGGTGTCGGCGACCGCCCGCAGTTCGTGGTCGCCGTCGATCCGGGACGGCTCGGGGAACTCCTGGTCGAGGGCGGTCAGAAAGACAGGCCGGCCGCCGGTGAGCGCGGCGAGCGAGGCGTCCTCCGTCCCCTCGATCCCGCCCGCGAACGTCACCTCGGGGCGCGAGCCGCCGATGTCGTCCCGCGGTTCCATGCGGTGGTCGGCGAGCACGTACAGACCGAGGGACTGCGGGTTCTGGGCGAGCCGGGAGAGCCGCATGGGGTAGACGAGTTCGGTGCTGGCGAAAGTGATCCGGAGCGGGGTCAGGTCGCCGCGCAGCGCGGGGCCGGAACTGGTGCCCGAGTCGGTGGCCGACCCTTCCGGGGCGAGGCGTACGGCGACGTACTCCCACTTCCGCTCGACGTACGGGGTGAGTTCGGCGGCCAGCCGGTCGGAGAGCTCGAAGCCGTTCTTCTCCAGCCAGCCGCTCAGCGCCTTCGGGTCCGTGGCCGTCAGCCGTGCCACGTCGAAGGGGCCGAGCCGCTCACGCCCGACGACACCGACGTCCGCCGCGCCCGGCAGGGGCGCTCCGGCCGACGCGCCGTCCGTGGTGCTGAGGTCGAAGGGCCAGTCGCGGCTGCGCGGCCAGAAGTAGTGGCGTGTGCGGTACTCGGGCCCTGTGAGGTCCTCCAGCGTGTCGAAGAGCTCCGGGTCGCCGAGCGTCACGTCCGCGCGGGCGGGCACGGGCATGATCCAGGCGGCGCGCTCGGCGTCGCCGCGCACGGTGAAGCGCATGACGATCTGCTCCGTACGGCCGTCCCAGCGCACCGCCGAGGTCTCCCGGTCGACGCCGATCCGCTGGTTCCGGTCCGGGATCATCGCCCCGCAGCCGCACGCGTACGCCGGCGCGATCAGCGAGCCGAGCTGGAGCCCGAGCAGCGCGACGATCATGGCCAGAATTCTGTGTGTCCTTCGTGTCCCCCGCATGCCGGGTCAGACGTGGTGGGGGAGGCTCCGGTTCCGGCGGAGGGCGGCAGGCTGAGGCGGAGGGCGAGGGCGGCAGGCTGAGGCGGACGGCGGAGAGCAAGGCGGCGGGCGGGCGGCGCGGACAGCAGGGCGGGCGGCGGGGGCCACGGCGTAGGGGGGAAGGCCCCCGCCTCCCGGTCTGTCAGGAGCCTGCCCGGACCTGCAACTCCTTGATCCCGTTCAGCCAGGCCGCGCGCAGCCGCCGCGGTTCGCCCGCGAGCGACAGGTCGGGCAGCTCGTCCGCGAGCGCGTTGAAGATCAGCTCGATCTCGTTGATCGCGAGCGACTTGCCGAGGCAGAAGTGCGGGCCTCCGCCGCCGAAGCCGAGGTGCGGGTTCGGGTCGCGCGTGATGTCGAAGACCTCGGGGTTCTCGAAGACCTCGGGGTCGTGGTTGGCGGAGGAGTAGAAGAGCCCGACGCGGTCGCCCCGCCGGATCTTCTGGCCGCCGATCTCGGTGTCCTGCGTGGCCGTCCGCTGGAAGGAGACCACCGGTGTCGCCCAGCGCACGATCTCCTCGGCGGCGGTCGCCGGCCGCTCCCGCTTGTAGAGCTCCCACTCCTCGGGGTTGGTGAGGAAAGCGTGCATGCCGTGGCTGATGGCGTTGCGCGTGGTCTCGTTCCCGGCCACCGCGAGCAGCAGTACGAAGAAGCCGAACTCGTCGGAGGAGAGGTTGCCCTGGCCCTCGGCGGCGACGAGCTGGGTCACGATGTCCTTGGCCGGGCACTCCTTGCGCTCGGCGGCCAGGTTCATCGAGTAGCCGATGAGCTCCATGGCGGCCTCGGCGCCGATCTCCTCCGTGATGGCGTACTCGGGATCGTCGTACGCGACCATCTTGTTGGACCAGTCGAAGATCCGGGCGCGGTCCTCCTGCGGTACGCCGATGAGTTCGGCGATCGCCTGGAGCGGCAGCTCGACGGCGACCTGGGTGACGAAGTCGAACGAGCCGTCGGCGGCGGCGTTCCGCTTCGCCTCCTCGACGATCGCGCGGGCGCGGGCGCGCAGGGCGGACTCCAGGCTCCGGATCGCGCGGGGCGTGAAACCGCGCTGGACGATCTGGCGGACCCGGGTGTGCTCGGGCGGGTCCATGTTGAGCATGATCAGCTTCTGGACCTCGATCTGGTCCTTGGTGATGTGCTCGTTGAAGCGGATGACGGCCGTGTTCTCGGTGGAGGAGAACAACTCGGGGTGCGTGGAGACGTACTTGACGTCCGCGTGCCGGGTGACGGCCCAGTACCCCTCGTCGTCGAAGCCGGTGATGCCGCGCGGCTGGGGGCACCACCAGACGGGGGCGGTCTGCCGCAGTTGGGCGAACTCCGGGAAGGGTATGCGGCTCTGGAGCAGATCGGGGTCGGTGGCGTCGAACCCTTCGGGGAGGTGAGGGCAGCGCATCGGCAACACACTCCTGACGGTCCATCAGATGGTGCCCGCAAGGTAGTAACGGGTTCTACAAGTCGCAAGGGATGTGGCCCGAACTGTTGCCGGAACCCTCGCCGGAACGGTTGCGCGCGACCGGAGCGCGTGCTCGGGGCGCGTGGCCGGGCGTGCGCGGGGTGTGTGCGGGTGTGTGCCCAACGCGTGCACAACCCTTGCGTACCGGCGGTAGCAGTCATAAGACTTCACTCAGAACTAGAACGCGTACTAGTTCCCCGTACCGCCCCCGTCGCGGAGTGCCGGGACACCCGCCCGGGCGAGAGAGGACGAGCTCATGGCCGCGGAACCCGTCATCGTCGAAGCAGTACGCACCCCCATCGGCAAGCGCGGAGGCGCGCTCGCCAACCTCCATCCCGCCTACCTCCTCGGCGAGACCTACCGTGAACTCCTCGGCCGGACCGGCATCAAGGCCGACTGCGTCGAGCAGATCGTCGGCGGTACGGTCACCCACGCCGGCGAGCAGTCCATGAACCCCGCGCGCAACGCCTGGCTCACCATGGGCCTGCCCTACGAGACCGCCGCCACCACCGTCGACTGTCAGTGCGGCTCGTCGCAGCAGGCCAGTCACATGGTCGCCAACATGATCTCCTCGGGCGTCATCGACATCGGCATCAGCTGCGGAGTGGAGGCCATGTCGCGGGTTCCGCTGGGCTCCGGTTCCAAGCACGGGCCCGGAAAGCCCTGGCCGGACGAGTGGAACGTCGACCTGCCCAACCAGTTCGAGGCCGCCGAGCGCATCGCGCGGCGCCGCGGCCTGACCCGCGAACGGGTCGACTCCCTCGGGCTGCTCTCCCAGGAGCGGGCCGCCATCGCCTGGTCCGAGGAGCGGTTCAAGCGCGAGACGTTCGCCGTCCAGGTCCCGACGACCGAGGAGGAGCAGGCCGCCGGGCAGGGCATGTGGCGGCTGGTCGACCGTGACGAGGGGCTCCGCGACACCAGCATGGAGGCGCTCGGCCGTCTCAAGCCGGTCATGCCGACCGCCGTCCACACCGCGGGGAACTCCTCGCAGATCTCCGACGGCGCGTGCGCGCTGATGTGGTCGTCCAAGCGGATGGCCCGCGCGCTCGGCCTCAAGCCGCGTGCCCGGATCGTCGCCCAGGCCCTTGTCGGCTCCGACCCGCACTTCCATCTCGACGGCCCGATCGACGCGACCCGCGCGGTGCTCGGCAAGGCCGGGATGTCGCTGAAGGACATCGACCTGGTCGAGATCAACGAGGCGTTCGCCTCCGTGGTGCTCAGCTGGGCGCAGGAGTTCGAGGGGGACCTCGACGGGCTCGTCAAGGTCAACGTCAACGGCGGCGCCATCGCCCTCGGCCACCCGGTGGGGGCGACCGGGGCCCGCCTGATCACGACCGCGCTGCACGAGCTGGAGCGTTCGGACAAGGAGTTCGCGCTGATCACCATGTGCGCGGGTGGGGCGCTGGCGACGGGGACGATCATCCAGCGGCTCTGAGGCCGTCCGGGAGTCGGAATGCCTCGGAAACGCGGCAGGCCCCGCTCCTCCGTGTGGAGGTGCGGGGCCTTGCGGGTGGCGCTGCGGCGTGTGGGCCGGCTGGGAGTCGGCGGGTGACTCTTAGTACCAGCCGTTGGCCTGCCAGAAGGCCCAGGCGGCGTTGGGGGAGCCGTAGCGCTCGTTCATGTAGTTGAGGCCCCACTTGATCTGGGTGGCGGGGTTGGTCTTCCAGTCGGAGCCGGCCGAGGACATCTTGGAGGCCGGGAGGGCCTGGACCAGGCCGTAGGCGCCGCTGGAGGAGTTGGTGGCGGAGGGGTTCCAGCCGGACTCGTGGGTCACGATCTTGCTGAACGACGCGAACTGCGAAGCCGGCACGATCTGCTTGGCGATCGCCTTGGCGTCACTGGGAGCGGCCGAGGCCGACGCCGTCGTGCCGAGCACCGCACCCGAGGCGCCCAGCAGCACGGCTGCGGAGACGGCGAGGGTCTTCTTGCGGGACGAGACACGAGTGGAGAGCGAGCGGAACACGAAGCGACCTAACGTCGGGGACAAGGGCCGCGCCGGGCGATTTCGGCAAGACGGAACCAGAGCCCGGGAAGCCCGGAGACTGGGGGGAATCCGCCCGACCGAGGAGCTGCGCTGGAGCGCTGCTGCCTGGCGACGTCCACCAGACAAGCAGGGCTGAACGGGCGACGCAACGACCCCCGGTACGAAGCGGAGTCGGACCCCCCGTGAAGGTCCGGTGGCGGGGGATGTGACGTTTTCGCAGGTGAGCGGCTGCTATGGAGGGATTTGGGAGGGTCTGGCCCCTCTCCTATTCCACGTCGTACGTGACCTAGGTCCTGTGGGGCGCCTCACCCCGCAGGGCCCCATCCGGCCCCTCGAATGTGACCTGGGCCTCGAAGTTGGCGCGCCGCGTGGCCCGCCGCAGCGCCTTCAGGAGCGTCCCGCCGACGGTCAGCGTAAGCACGACGGTGAGCGTCGCCCGGCCGAGGTCCCAGCCGAGGGAGGTGGCGAGGACGTACGCGAGGAAACGCACCAGGTTCTCGTTCACCGGGTCCCCGGGCTGGAAGGAGACTCCCGTACCGAGCCCGCCGACGGTGACCCAGCCATAGAGATTGGTGACGGTGCCGTACGCGAACGCCGCCACGAAGCCGTACGCCGACAGCATCAGCAGCTCGCCCCGGCCCCGGATCCCGCGCTCGGCCGCGCCCGGCAGCAGACCCGCGCCCATGGTGAACCAGCCCATGGCCAGCATCTGGACCGGCATCCACGGCCCCACCCCACCCGTGAGCAGGGCGGACGCGAACATCGTGACGGCCCCGAGCACGAAGCCGAAGCCCGGCCCGAGGACCCGGCCGCTCAGCACCATCAGGAAGAACATCGGTTCCAGGCCGGCCGTCCCCGCCCCCAGCGGCCGCAGCGCCGCGCCCACGGCCGCGAGCACGCCCAGCATCGCGACGGCCTTCGCGTCCATGCCGGAGTCGGCGATCGTCGCGACCACGACCGCGATGAGGAGCGGCAGGAGGGCGGCGAAGAACCAGGGCGCGTCGGCGGCGTGCGTGGTGACCGCGGAGTCACTGTCGGCGAACAGGGGCCAGCCGACGGCGATCAGCCCGACGACGGAGACCAGGACGAGCGCGGCGACGGAACGCGCGCCGAGCCGGACGGGACGCGGGCGGCTCGGCCGGCTCGGCCGGCGGTCAGGGAGCCCGGCGGTCACAGGGCCTCCCTGACCTGCTCGACCGTGAGCCAGGGCTGCGGGGCGAGGATCTTGGCGACCTGCGGGGAGAAGGCGGGGGAGGAGACGACGACCTCGGCCGTCGGGCCGTCCGCGACGACCTCGCCGCCCGCCAGGATCACCACGCGGTGCGCCAGCTCGGCGGCCAGCTCCACGTCGTGCGTGGCCAGCACGATCGCGTGACCGGCGGCGGCGAGCGCCCGGAGATGGGCGACGAGACGGGCCTTGGCGGCGTAGTCGAGGCCGCGGGTCGGCTCGTCGAGGAGGAGGAGCGGGGGGCGGCCGGTGAGGACGACGGCGAGCGCGAGGGCGAGCCGCTGGCCCTCGGAGAGGTCCCGGGGGTGGGTGTCGTCCGCGACGCCCGGCAGCAGCTCCGAGACCAGGGCCCGGCAGGTCCCGGGGGTGGCGTCGGCGTCCGCGTCGGCCGCGGAGCACTCGGCGCCGACCGTGTCCGCGTACAGCAGGTCACGCGGCTCCTGCGGAACGAGGCCGACGTGGCGGATCAGCTCGCGGGGGTCGGCGCGGTGCGGGACGCGACCGGCGACGAGAGCGGTGCCGGAGGTGGGCTCGACGATGCCGACGAGCGCGCTGAGCAGGGTGGACTTGCCGGCGCCGTTGCGCCCCATGAGCGCGACGGTCTCGCCCGCGTCCACCTGCAGGTCCACCCGCCGGAGCGCCTCGACGCGCCCGCGACGGACGCCGAGAGCGCGGACGTCGATGAGGGGGGCGTTGGGGGATGGGGTGGTGTCGGTGGTGGCCCGGGTGCGGCGCCGGAACAGGGAGATTCCCCCACCCCGCCCCTTCCCGAAACCCCGCCGGGGGCTGGTGGGGGGCTGATCACCGGGGGCTGCCGCCCCCGGGGCCTGCTGCGCGGCAGCTTCGCGCCGGGCGGTGGGAGTGTCCGTCTCCGGGCCCTGCTGTGCGCCCTGATCGCGCTGCCGGCTGGAGGTGTCCGGGCCATGCTGGACAGCGGCTTCGACCCGCTGGGCGGGGGCTGCCGTCTCGGTCGGTTCGGCCGGTGTGTTCAGCCCGTCCGGCGTTTGAGGACCGGGGGTCCGGGGGCGGAGCCCCCGGTCACGGGAAGGGGCGGGGTGGGGGAGAAGCCCCGCAGGGGCCGTCCCCGCAGCGCCCGCCTCCGGCACCCGCCCTTCCAGCCGGGACCGTAGGCCGGAGGCCATGCGGCGGGCGTCACGGACCGTCAACGGGAGCGGGCTCCAGCCCGCCAGGCGGCCGAGCGACACCACCGGCGGGTGGATCGGCGAGATCGCCATGATCTCGGCGGGCGGCCCCATGACCCCGTCCGGCAGCAGCAGCACCTGGTCCGCGTACTGCACCACCCGCTCCAGGCGGTGCTCCGCCATCAGGACCGTCGTGCCGAGGTCGTGGACCAGGCGCTGCAGCACCGCGAGGACGTCCTCCGCCGCCGCCGGGTCGAGCGCCGACGTCGGCTCGTCCAGGACGAGGACCCGGGGGTGGGGGGTCAGCACCGAGCCGATCGCCACCCGCTGCTGCTGCCCGCCGGAGAGCGTGGCGATCGGCCGGTCGCGCAGCTCCGCGAGGCCGAGGAGGTCCAGGGTCTCCTCGACCCGCCGCCGCATCACGGCGGGCGCGAGGCCCAGGGACTCCATCCCGTACGCCAGCTCGTCCTCGACGGTGTCCGTCACGAAGTGCGCGAGCGGGTCCTGACCGACCGTGCCGACCACGTCCGCGAGCTCCCGCGGCTTGTGCGTGCGGGTGTCCCGCCCGGCGACCGTGACCCGGCCGGTCAGCGTGCCGCCGGTGAAGTGCGGGACCAGGCCCGACACCGCGCCGAGCAGCGTCGACTTGCCGACACCCGAAGGGCCGACGAGCAGGACCAGTTCACCCTCGGGGATCGTCAGGTCGATGCCCTGGAGCGTGGGCGCGGCCTCGTCCCCGTACCGCACCGAGACGTTCTCGAACCGGATCACGACGACGACTCCTTCGACACGGACACGGACACGGACGCGGACACGGACGCGGATGCGGACGCAGATACGGATGCGGACGCCGGTACCGGGGCCACCCACGCCGGCACCAGGCCCACAAGCAGCGAGAGCGCCGGCCAGACCGGCAGCTCGGGCGCCTCCAGCGGTACGACGCCCGGGTGCAGCGCGTCGTACGCGTACACGTTCGCCCAGATCATCAGCGCCGCCACCGCCACGCCCGAACCGGCCACCAGCCAGGCGCGCACGCCCCACCGGTCCGGCCGGTACCGGGTCCGTGCCGCCCGCAGGCCGCCGAGCCGGAGCCCCGCCATGGCCGCGACAAGGCCCGCGACGACCAGCGGCAGCCCGTAGCCCGCGCCCTCCGCCGCCAGCAGCCCGTACGAACCCGCGCACACGCCGAGCAGTCCGCCAAGGGTCAGCAGGTTCGTCGTCCGGCGCACGGACGCCGGTACCTGCGCCGTACGCCCGTACCCCCGCGCGTCCATCGACGCCGCCACCGCGATCGAGCGCTCCAGCGCGCCCTCCAGGACCGGCAGCCCGATCTGGAGCACCGCCCGCACCCCGCCCGTCGGCCGCCCGCGCAGCCGCCGGGCGGTCCGCAGCCGGACCACGTCGGCCACCATGTTCGGCGCGAAGGTCATCGCCACGACGACGGCGACGCCCACCTCGTACAGCGCGCCCGGCAGCGACTTGAGCAGCCGCGCCGGGTTCGCGAGCGCGTTCGCCGCGCCCACGCAGATCAGCAGGGTCGCCAGCTTGGCCCCGTCGTAGAGGGCGAAGACCACCTGCTCCGCCGTGACCCGGCCGCCGATCCGCACGCCCTGCGCCCACTCCGGCATCGGCACCTCGGGCAGCGTGAACAGCTCCACGGTCCCCGGGATCGCCGAGCCGAGCAGCACCGAGAACACCACCCGCAGGGCCACCACGAACAGGCCCAGCTTCACGAACGCCCCGTACGAACGCGCCCACGGGGCGTCGGTACGCCGGGCCGCCACGACATAGCCCGCGACGGCGACGATCAGACCGAGGAGCAGCGGGTTGGTGGTACGGGAGGCGGCGACGGCCAGGCCGAGCGCCCAGATCCACCAGGCGCCCGCGTGCAGCGCGTTGGACCGGCTCGCCTCGGGGGCACGGATCATGCGCGGCTCATGCGCGGCGGCGCGCCTTCCAGAGCGCGGCGCCCCCGAGCACGGCCACGGCGGCCCCGCCCACCAGGATCCCGACGGACGGCCCGTCGCCGCCCCCGTCGCCGTCAGCCTGGGGAGAGGCCGATGCGGTGGCTCCGGCGGTGGGCTTTGCCGTCGCCACCTGCTCGCCACAGCCCTTCGCCGGGTACCCGGCGATCCCGCACAGCAGCGCCGCGCTGTCGTACCGCAGCGGCTTCGCCACCGCGGCCAGCGCCTCCGCGCTCGTCGCGTCGGTACGGACCTGCGCGCAGCCGGTCTTCAGCGGCGGCGCGGGCGGGGTCTCGCCCTGCGGGGCGTCCTCGGCGGTGCCGAAGTCGATCACGACGGCCACCCGCTTCGTCCCGGACTTCTCGGCCGTACCGCCGCAGATCCCCGCGAAGTCGGGACCTGCCGTGGGCCGGGCGGCGTCGGCGGCGTCCTCGCTGACCGCGAAGCGGAAGCCGATCGCGTCGCCGTCGGAAGGCCGGGCGGTCGCCGGGCCCTGCGTGGCGTACGCCCAGTTCGCGCCGCCGTCGCTCTCCCAGTACGACCAGTAGCGGTAGCCGGCGGCCTCGGCGGGGGCGGCGGCGGCCAGCGTCAGGAGGACGCCGGCGCCGACACCGGCGGCCGCCGCTCCGCGCAGCCGTGGCAGCCGTGGCAGCCGGGTCGTCACTTCTTGCGCCCGCTCAGCAGGAAGCCGATCCCGATGCCGACGACCGCGCCGATGCCGATGATCCACCACAGGTTCGAGGAGCCGGAGCCGTCCTCGTCGCTCGCCTCCGCCGCGGCGGTCGGCGAGGCCTTCGGCGCCGGACCGGTGGCGGCCAGCTCCTTCAGGAGGTCGGTCGAGCCGAACGCCTTCGGGTCGACGTGCATGGCCGTCGCGGCCAGGGTCAGCTGCGCGTACGCGGCCGGGCCGTTCTCCTTCGCCCAGGCGGCGGAGTTCTCCTGGAGCCAGGTCAGCGCGCCGGTCGCCTCCTTCGTGGCACCGGCGGCGGCGAGCGCGACGACGGCGTCGGCGGTGTTGCCGAAGTCGGGCTGCTCGGTCGGGTCCGTCGCGCCGGGCATCGGCGGGGTGTTCAGGTGCCCGGTCTTCGCGAGCGCGGCGGCCAGGTAGGAGGCGCCGTTGAGCGCGGCCCGGTCGATCGTGGGCTTGGCCTCGGCGGTGCAGGTCGGCGTCTGCTGCGGCTCCACGCCGCGCGCGGTGATGCCCTTGCCGAGCCCCGCGAGGGTGGCGGCGGCGGTCGCGTCGGCGTTCGCGAGCAGTTTGCCGTCCTTGTCGGGCTGGTACGCGAAGGCGCCCGCGCCGTCCTTGGTGGAGCAGGGGAGGGAGAGCGCGAGCAGGGCGTCGTACGCGGTCCTGCCGTCCGCGGACTTCACCTCGCCGGGCTTCTGGCCGAGCGCGGTGAGCGCGCTGACGACGATCGAGGTGGAGTTGGCGTCGCTGGGGCCGCCCGGGTTGTAGCCCCAGCCGCCGTCCTTGTTCTGCACGCTCTTCAGCCAGCTCGCCCCGGCCTCCGCGGTCGCGGCCAGCGGCTTCGGGTCGGTGCTCTTCGCCTTGAGACCGGTGAACGCCTGCACGGCGACGGCGGTCGCGTTGGTGTCCAGCATGGTCGTCGCGTCACAGGGCTTGGCCGGGTCCGCGCGGAAGGAGGAGAAGGCGCCGTTGGCGCACTGCTGCTTCGTCAGCCAGGCCACGGCCTCGTCGGCGGGCTGGACGCCGTTGGTCGTCTGGGCGATGAACGCGAGGGACTGCCGCCACACCCCGTCGTACGTCGGGTCCTTCGTGCCGTAGAGACCGGCCGGGACCGTGGGCGGCGCGGGGGTCGCGGAGGGGGAGGGCGCGGCGGTCGCGACGGGGGCCAGGCCGGCGCAGAGTACTGCTGCGGCTGCGAAGGCGGCGGCGCCGCGGCGGACGGTGGTCATGCGTGTGGTGGCCTCTCCTGCGGCCGGGCACCGGCACGCTTGGGGCACCAGGCTCGGCTCCGTATTCCTCGACGGCGCCGGCGGTCACGTCCCGGACGGGGCATTCCGACTTCCGGCCTTCCGGGGGCTCCCGGGGGACGGTCACGGTTGCGGGTCAGCGCCGGATTCGCACCGGCTTCCCCCCGTACGGGTGTGAGGACGACGCGCCCACTCTACCGGCCCGTAGCCGACCCGTCCGGGTGGGTGCGAGCGGCCCCGGCGGGCTTCACCCATCGGCTGCCGGGGGGCGGGCCCGCTGTGCCATGCTGGCCGCTGTTCGCGAGGACGGCGTCTCACGGGGGTGCGGAATGCGGCCGTTGACCGAGACCGATCCGCGTCGGGTGGGCGCGTACCGGTTGCTCTACCGCCTGGGGGAGGGCGGCATGGGCTGCGTCTATCTCGGCCGCTCGCCGGGTGGGCGGACGGTCGCGCTGAAGGTGGTGCACGGCACGCTGGCCGGTGACCCCGGCTTCCGGCGGCGGTTCGCCCGCGAGGTCAGGGCGGCCCAGTCCTTACGGGGCGCGGGGACCGTACCCGTACTGGACGCGGACCCCGAGGCGGCCGTGCCCTGGCTGGCCACGGCGTACGTTCCGGGGCCCGCGCTCTCCGAGGCCGTGATCGCCCACGGGCCGCTGCCCCAGGAGGCCCTGTGGCGGCTGTTCTCCGGGCTCGCGCACGCGCTCGACGGGGTGCACGCGGCGGGTCTGGTGCACCGGGACGTCAAACCGTCCAACGTGCTGCTCGCGCAGTCGGGGCCGTTGCTCATCGACTTCGGCATCGCGCGCTCGGCCGACGAGACGGCGCTGACCGGGACCGGTCTCGTGGTCGGCTCGCCCGGCTACATGTCGCCCGAGCAGGCGGAGGGCAAGGAGATCACCTCGGCCGCGGACGTCTTCTCGCTCGGCGCGGTCCTGGCCTTCGCGGCCACCGGGCGCGGGCCGTTCGGCGGCGGCTCGGTGGCCGAACTGCTCTACCGGCTCGTGCACCACGAGCCGGACCTCGCCGGGGTCGGCGGTCGCTTCGGCGAGCTGGCGCGGGCCTGCCTCGCCAAGCGGCCCGGGGACCGCCCGGCGGTCGCCGAACTGGCCGCCGCCGCCGACGAGCACGCGGCGCCCCACGGCCCCTGGCTGCCGGCGCCGGTCGTCGCGGCGATCGCCCAGAAGGCGGAGGAGCTGCTCAACGCGGAGGCGGAGGAGGACTCCTGGGCGGTGGCGGAGCCCGTCGCCACGGCCCCGTCGGAGCGCGTCACGACCGCCCTGCCCACGCCTGCCCCGCAGCCCACCGCGGTCCTCCCGGAGCCGAAGCCGGCCCGGGTGTCGCCCGGACCCGGACCCGGACCGAGGGCGGCCGTGCCGCGCGCCAGGGCCGAGTCCAGGGCTCCGTCCGCCCGCGCGAGGGCGGTGGGCGCCCTGAGGGTCGGGCTCGGCAGACCGCTGTACGCGCTGTTCTTCCTGGTCCCGATGGTCGTCTTCCTCGTCGGCGGCGTCGATCTCATGGACCGCGCGATGCGGTACCCCTCTGTATCGGACCAGCAGCAGGGCCCCTTCCAGTGGGCGACGAACGACTGGTGGCGCGCCCCGGGGACGCTGCTCCTGTTCGCCGCCATGGTGGGGCTCCACCTCTACAGGCGGCGCCTGCTGAGCGTCCCGGCCGGCAGGGTCCGGCTGTGGACGGCGGGTGTCGGTCTCTTCTGGATCGCGCTGATCGCGATGACCGTCCTGCACGTCCTGTGGGTCATGTTCGTGGAGAACGCCACGGACATCGGCGGCGAGCACTGGCTGCTGTGGGTGGCCCTCCCGGTGATGATTCTCGGCGGCGGTACGGCTCCGCTGATCCTGGGGGCGTCGGTGATCAGGATCGCGAAGGCATGACGGTCCTCCCCCCGGTCACACCGCCACGTACGTCACCGGATCGGTACCCGCCACGGCCTCCGCGCGGCCCAGCTTCACGAGCCGGCGCACATGCGCCTCGGCCTCGCTGACCGCGATGTGCCGGGATCCGTACGGGATCTGCTCCCAGGGGCGGTTCCACTCCATGCGCTCGGCGAGCTGCCAGGGGGTGAGCGGGGTCGCGAGGAGGTCCAGGAGCCCGGTCAGCCGTTCCTCGTGGTGGTCGAGCAGCTCCCGTACCCGGCCGGACGCGTCGGCGAAGGCGTACTGGTGGGCGGGGAGCACCTCGGCGACGCCGAGCCGCCCGATCCGCTCCAGCGAGTCGAGGTAGTCGCCGAGGGGATCGGTCACGGTGGAGTCGTCCGGGTCCTCGTAGAGGCCGATGTGCGGGGAGATCCCGGGCAGCAGGTGGTCGCCGGAGAAGAGCCGGCCGTGCCCGGGGAGGTTGGCGGGGTGCTGCTCCTCCAGGTGCAGGCAGACGTGCCCCGGGGTGTGGCCGGGGGTCCAGATCGCGCGCAGGCGGCGCCCCGCGAGGTCGAGGAGTTCGCCGGGGACGATCTCGCGGTCGGGCAGGGCGGAGCGCAGTCCGGGCAGGGTGCTCGCGCGGCGGCCGGCGGCGCGGGCGGCGAGGAGCGGCGCGGTGTGGTCCTCGGGCGCGCCGACGGCGGTCAGTTTGCGGGCGAGGTAGTCGAGCCACGTGCCCGGCTCGGACTCGCGGGTGCGGCGGACGACGGCGGTGTCGGCGGCGTGCATCGCGATCCACGCCCCGGACGCCTCGCGGACCTGCCCCGACAGGCCGTGGTGGTCGGGGTGGTGGTGGGTGATGACGATCCCGTGCACGTCGCGTACGGAGGTTCCCAACGCGGTGAGCCCGTCGGTCAGTTCGGCCCAGGAGGCCGGATCGTCCCAGCCGGTGTCGATCAGCACGGGTCCCCGGTCGGTGTCGAGGACGTGGACGAGGGTGTGGCCGAGGGGGTTGTCCGGGATCGGGACCCGGATCGACCAGACGCCTCCGCCGTGTTCGGTCACCTGGCTCATGGGCCCTCATCTCTCCGCGACGGCACGGCGCTTGTTCGAACTCGGCCACCATAACGCGAACTGACGAAGCGTCAGAAGCCTCTCGGTCGGAAGCCTCTCGGTCGGAAGGCCCTCACTCGACGAGTGCGGCGACGGCGGCGCGCGTCCAGTGCCCGGCCGCGCCGGGAAGGGCGGCGAGATGGTCCGCGATCTCGCCGGCGCTCCACGCCCCCGAGGCGCGCAGGCCGGCCGCGAGATGCCGCAGGTAGGCCGCGGAGGGTGGGCGGAGGGCGACCTCCGCCATCCGCCAGGGTGCTGTGAAGGTGAGGACGGGAACGCCGTCGAGGACCCCTGGGCACACCACGGTCTCGTACCGTCCCGGCCCCGTCGCGACCCGCCCGCCGTCGAGCGCGCCGGTGAGGTCGAGGTCGGCTCCCGGCTCCCGGCGCATCTCCTGGGCGACGATGTCGGAGAACTGCTCGCGGGTGAGGAGATGCGCGACGGCCCAGGCGACACCGTCCGCGTCCGGGTCGTAGAACCCGCGGCCGCCCGTCCATACCGGGGACTCGGTCGCGAAGTACACCTGTCCGGGGAGGTGGACGGCGACCGAGCGCGTCGGGGGTGACGCGTCGCGGCACCCGGGGAACGAGCGCGCGGCGCCCGGCGGCCGGCCGCCGGCGAGGTAGCACCGCAGGCGGTCCGGGTTCATGTTGGAGCCGTAGGCCGCGTACCAGACGTGCCGCGGCGCCTCCGGGGCGGGCCACCGCGGCGGGGCGATGTCGAGGACCGGGGCCCGCGACGCGTCGGCTCCGCGACGGCCGTCCGGTGTCCGCTCGCCTTCCATGCCTCGCAACGTACCCCTGTCCGCGCGCGGGGGCGCGGCGACGGCACCCGGCAGCCCGGACCGCCCCAGAGTGCCCGCCTCCTCGGCATTGCCCGCGATAACTAGAACTGGTATCAGTTCTGATACACAGTCAGAAACATCGCGGGTTCCGGGAGGCAGTCGGTCATGACCGAGCTTGTGGAGCACGGAAAGCTGTACATCGGCGGCGAGTTGACCGAGCCGGCGGGCGGGGACGTCATCGAGGTGATCTCGCCGCACAGCGAGGAGGTCATCGGCCGCGTGCCGCACGCCTCCCGGGCCGACGTGGACCGGGCCGTCGCCGTCGCCCGCGAGGCGTTCGACCACGGGCCCTGGCCGCGGATGACCCTTGAGGAGCGCATCGGGATCGTCGGGCGGATCAAGGACGCCATCGCCGTACGCCACGAGGAGATCGCCCGGTCGATCAGCTCCCAGAACGGCTCCCCGTACTCCTGGAGCGTCCTCGCCCAGGCCCTCGGCGCCATGATGGTCTGGGACGCCGCGATCACCATCGCCCGTGAGTTCCCGTACGAGAGCAGGCGCGCCGGGGTCCTCGGGCCGATCATGGTGCGCCGCGAGCCCGTCGGCGTCGTCGCGGCGGTCGTGCCCTGGAACGTCCCGCAGTTCACCGCCGCCGCCAAGCTCGGACCCGCGCTGCTCGCCGGCTGCACGGTCGTCCTCAAGCCCTCGCCCGAATCCCCTCTGGACTCGTACATCCTGGCCGAGATCGCGACCGAGGCCGGGCTCCCCGAGGGCGTGCTGTCCATCCTGCCCGCCGACCGCGAGGTCAGCGAGTACCTCGTCGGGCACCCGGGCGTCGACAAGGTCTCCTTCACCGGCTCGGTCGCCGCGGGCAAGCGCGTGATGGAGGTCGCCTCCCGCAACCTCACCCGTGTCACCCTCGAACTCGGCGGCAAGTCCGCGGCCGTCATCCTCCCGGACGCCGACCTCGCCTCCACCGTCGCCGGGATCGTCCCGGCCGCCTGGATGAACAACGGCCAGGCCTGCGTGGCCCAGACCCGCATCCTCGCCCCGCGCAGCCGCTACGACGAGATCGCCGAGGCCTTCGCCGCCGCCGCGGGCGCCCTGGTGGTCGGCGACCCGCTCGACCCGGCCACCCAGGTCGGCCCGCTCGTCGCCCAGCGCCAGCGGCAGCGCTCCCTCGACTACATCAGGATCGGCCAGGACGAGGGCGCCAAGGTCCTCAGCGGCGGCGGCCGGCCCGCCGGCCTCGACCGCGGCTGGTACGTCGAGCCGACCCTCTTCGGAGCCGTCGACAACTCCATGCGCATCGCCCGCGAGGAGATCTTCGGTCCCGTCATCTGCCTCCTCCCGTACGGGGACGAGAGCGAGGCGCTCGCGATCGCCAACGACTCCGAGTTCGGGCTCAGCGGCAGTGTCTGGACCGGGGACGTCGAGCACGGCATCGACTTCGCCCGGAAGGTCCGTACGGGCACCTTCAACATCAACACCTTCAGTCTGGACATGCTCGGCCCGTTCGGCGGCTACAAGAACTCCGGCCTGGGGCGCGAGTTCGGCCCCGAGGGCTTCAGCGAGTACCTGGAGTACAAGATGGTCCACCTGCCGGCCGGGTACGAGGGGCCGGGTGGTGCGTGATGGGCGATCGCTGGCTCGTGGAGGTCGACCGGAGCGTGTGCATCGGCTCCGGGATGTGCGTCAACCACGCCCCGGACGGCTTCCGGCTCGACACGGCGCGCCAGTCCCACCCGCGCGAGCCGGAGGCCGACGCGAACGAGCGCGTCCTCGCGGCGGCCGAGGGCTGCCCGGTCGAGGCCATCCTGATCACCCTGCTCGACAGCGGGGAACCGGTCTTCCCACCCGAGGAGTGATATTCACGGGCCACCGCCCCGAGCGGCGTGTGACACTCCTGCGGCGTACGTACGACAGGGGTGGGGATCATGGCGAGGACGAGGCGGGCCGCTCGGGCGGCGGGCATGGCGGCGGGCAAGGCGGCGGGCGCGGTGCTGGCCGCGACGGTGCTCATGACCGGATGCGGGACCGGGACGGGGGAAGGGGCCGGGTCCGGCGCGCGGGCCGATGGCGGCACGCCCTTCGGGCGGACCGCCGCGCAGGCCGACATCGACGCGGCCACGGCCGCCGTCGGGCTGCCCTCCTCCGGGCGGCCGGAGGCGGAGGCGCCCACCACGTCCTCCGCCTCAGCCGTGCCCTCCGCCTCAGCCGTGCCCTCGGCCTCCTCCGTGTCCTCCGCCTCCTCCGTGCCCTCGGCCACACCGTCCACGGAGAAGGAACGGCTCAAGGCGCGGGCCCTGGCGTGTTCGGCGCAGTGGATGAGCATGGACCCCGAGCTGCGCGAAAGCGGCGACCCGCGGCAGAAGTTCCACGCGACCACCGCCGAACTGGTGGAGCGCGGTTGGAAGGTGACCGCGGAGCCGCGCGAGGAGAAGCTCGACGCGAAGGGCAGCACGGTCGGCGTCACGCTCAAGAAGAGCGGCTGGACCCTGATGGGACGTCATCACGACCTGGGATCGGTCGACATGCTGTCCTTCCAGGCATCCGAGGACGCCTGCATGAACGAGTTCAGCGAGCAGGACTGGGATCTGCTCGTGAATCAGGACTGACCGGCGGTCCGGCGGCCGGGCGCGGCGCCCGGGACTGTTCCCACGTGCAAAAATCTTCCCCTGATGACGGGGGCAACAGGCCCGCGTGCGCCCATGATTGGGAGAGTTGTGCGCAAGGCGAAGATGGTGGCCGTGGCCGCCGGTGTGGTGCTGCTGGTCGCGGGTTGCGGCAGCGAGGACAGCTCGGGCAAGAACAAGGGCGGCGGCTCGTCGGCCTCCTCCTCGGGCTCCACGACCGGCGGTTCCGAGGCGGGCGGCGGCGACAGCCCCACCGCGGCCGCGGTGGAGAAGGAGATCGAGGCCGCGGCCACGGCGGCGGGCTTCGTCCGGGACGCCTCGGGCGAGGACGTCCCCGCCGCGCTCAAGGAGTGCATGGTGTCGTGGACGCCCGACGCGAAGAAGGCCGCGGACCCGAAGAAGTCGTACGACGCGACGGTGGCGACGCTGACCGGTGGCGGCTGGACCCAGGGCCAGAAGGTCGAGCAGGCCGGTTCCACCGTCCAGACCCTGAACAAGGGCAACTGGTCGCTCAAGGCCAGCAACCACGGCGCGGCCGGCCTCGCCATGGTGATGTTCATCGGCTCGGACAACTCCGCGAAGTGCGAGGCGCTGTTCAAGGCCGACCTGGAGAAGGGCAAGACGCAGTAGTAGCGGCGCGCTCCCGCGCCGGTGCGTGCTTCGGTGCCCGCGCCCGTCCGCGCGCCCGCTCCGGGGTCCGCCTCCCCGGTCCCGTGGCCTCCCTAGGGGGTCACGGGACCGGTGGTCGCCGCCCCCTCGGGCATCGTCAGGTCGATCAGCCGGCAGACCGTCTCGATGTCGATCTTGACCTGGGCGATCGAGGCCCGGCCCGACAGCCAGGTGATCAGCGCCGAGTGCCAGGTGTGCTCGATCACCCGGACCGCCGACAGCTGCTGCGGCGTGGGGTGTTCGAGCCCCATCGAGTCCAGGATGATCGCCGTCGTGAGCCGCGAGACGGTGTCCACCTCCGGGCTCACGCTCCGGTCCGCGAACGTCAGCGCCCGCACCATCGCGTCCGCGAGCTGCGGCTCGCGCTGGAGCGCCCGGAACGCCCGCATCAGCGTCTCCGCGACCCGCTCGGCCGAGGTCTCGCCCGCGGGCGGCCGCTTCCGCAGCGTGGTGTGCATGTGCTGCAGCTGGTCCTGCATCGTCGCGACCAGCAGATGGATCTTGGAAGGGAAATAGCGGTACAGCGTGCCCAGGGCCACCCCGGCGGCCTCCGCCACCTCCCGCATCTGAACGGCGTCGAATCCGCCCCGCCCGGCGAGCTGCGCACTCGCGTGCAGGATGCGACGGCGACGGGCCTCCTGGCGTTCCGTCAGGGGCGGCGATGCGGGTCTGTCTTCCGCGGTCATGAAGTCCCGTTCCGTGCGGTGGGCGAGCGGCGGTGCGGCGGCCGGATCAACGGCGGCACCGCCGGAGTATGGCGGGGCTTCCGCCGTGGCGCGAATCACCTGATCCGGCTCTCGCTCCACAGCTACCTGCCGGTAGATTCTGTGCTCCTTGAACGATCAAGAACGATCAAGTCTGTAACTTGTTCTAGATTAGCGCGAGCGGTTACGCTCCCGCGAAACGCAAGCTCGAAGGGGGCCGCGAGTGACCGCTGAGGCCATAGAGGCAAACCCCCGACAGGGCGTCCCGGAGCACGGTGACATCCCCCAAGCTCTCGACTACGCTCGACCAGGGGGGACCCCCATGTTGCGGATCGCTCTCCTCACGTACAAGGGCAATCCGTTCTGCGGCGGTCAGGGCGTGTATGTCCGTCACCTCTCCCGTGAACTCGCCCGCCTCGGCCACCACGTCGAGGTCATCGGCTCCCAGCCGTACCCCACCCTCGACGAGGGCGTCCCGCTCACCGAGATCGCCAGCCTCGACCTCTACCGCTCCCCGGACCCGTTCCGCACGCCGAAGCGCGACGAGTACCGCGACTGGATCGACGCCGTCGAGGTCGCCACCATGTGGACCGGCGGATTCCCCGAGCCGCTCACCTTCTCGCTGCGGGCCCGGCGCATGCTCGCCGCCCGCCGCGGCGACTTCGACGTCGTCCACGACAACCAGACGCTCGGCTACGGACTCCTCGGCGGCCCCCGGGTGCTCGGCGCCCCGCTCGTCACCACGATCCACCACCCCATCACCGTCGACCGGCAGCTGGACCTCGACGCGGCGGGCGACGACTGGAAGCGCCGCCTCTCGGTCCGCCGCTGGTACGGCTTCACCCGGATGCAGAAGCGGGTCGCCCGGCGCCTGCCCTCCGTCCTCACCGTCTCCGGCTCCTCCGAGCAGGAGATCGTCGCCCACCTCGGCGTCCGCCCGGACCGTCTCCGGGTCGTCCACATCGGCGCCGACACCGACCTGTGGTCCCCCGACGCGTCCGTCCCCGAGGTCCCCGGCCGCATCGTCACCACCTCCAGCGCGGACGTCCCGCTCAAGGGGCTCGTCCACCTCGTCGAGGCCCTCGCCAAGCTCCGCACCGAGAACCCGGCCGCGCACCTGGTCGTCGTCGGCAAGCGTGCCGAGGACGGGCCGGTCGCCCAGGCCATCGAGCGGTACGGGCTCGAAGACGCCGTCGAGTTCGTCAAGGGGATCTCCGACCGCGAGCTCGTGGACCTCGTCCGCTCCGCCCAGGTCTCCTGCGTCCCGTCCCTGTACGAGGGGTTCTCGCTGCCGGCCGCCGAGGCCATGGCCACCGGGACCCCGCTCGTCGCCACCACCGGCGGCGCGATTCCCGAGGTCACCGGCCCCGACGGCGAGAGCTGCCTGGCCGTGCGCCCCGGCGACGCCGGCGCGCTCGCCGCCGCGCTCGGCCGGCTGCTCGGCGACCCGGAACTCCGCGCGCGCCTCGGCGCGGCGGGACGAGCCCGCGTCCTCGACCGCTTCACCTGGGCCAAGGCCGCCCAGGGCACGGCCGAGCTGTACCGGGAGGCGATCGCCGCCCAGGGGCGTCCCGTACGCCAAGGAGCCCGCCGGTGACCGTGCCCACCGCCACCGCCCCCGCGTACCGCCCCCACCCCCGCACCACCACCCCTCCGGAAGGGCAGACCTCGTGCTGACCGTCGACTTCACCCGCTTCCCGCTCGCCCCCGGCGACCGCGTGCTCGACCTGGGCTGCGGTGCGGGCCGGCACGCCTTCGAGTGCTACCGGCGCGGCGCCCAGGTCGTGGCCCTCGACCAGAACGGCGAGGAGATCCGCGAGGTCGCCAAGTGGTTCGCGGCGATGAAGGAGGCCGGCGAGGCCCCGGCCGGCGCCACCGCCACCGCGATGGAGGGCGACGCGCTCAACCTCCCTTTCCCCGACGAGTCCTTCGACGTCGTGATCATCTCCGAGGTCATGGAGCACATCCCGGACGACAAGGGCGTCCTCGCGGAGATGGTCCGGGTGCTCAAGCCCGGCGGCCGGATCGCCGTCACCGTCCCGCGCTACGGCCCCGAGAAGATCTGCTGGGCGCTCTCCGACGCCTACCACGAGGTCGAGGGCGGCCACATCCGCATCTACAAGGCGGACGAGCTGCTCGCCAAGATCCGCCAGGCCGGCCTCAAGCCGTACGGCACCCACCACGCGCACGCGCTGCACGCCCCGTACTGGTGGCTGAAGTGCGCCTTCGGCGTCGACAACGACAAGGCGCTGCCGGTCCGGGCGTACCACAAGCTCCTGGTCTGGGACATCATGAAGAAGCCCGCCCTGACCCGGGTCGCCGAGCAGCTGCTCAACCCGGTGGTCGGCAAGAGCTTCGTGGCCTACGCCACCAAGCCCCACCTGCCGAAGGCCGAGGCGTGACGAGCCCCGAGCAGATCGCGGAGCACCTGCTCCTCCCCGGGGTCCTCACCGCCGAACAGGCCGCCGAGACCGTCGCCGGGATCCTCGCCGTCCAGCGCGAGGACGGCGCGATCCCGTGGTTCCGCGGCCACCACCTCGATCCCTGGGACCACACCGAGGCCGCCATGGCCCTGGACACCGCCGGCGAGCACACGGCGGCGGCCCGGGCGTACGAGTGGCTGGCCCGGCACCAGAACGCCGACGGCTCCTGGTACGCGGCCTACCACGACGGCGACCCGGACGACGTCACCGACCGCGGTCGCGAGTCCAACTTCGTCGCGTACGTCGCCGTCGGCGTCTGGCACCACTACCTCGCCACCGGCGACGACGCCTTCCTCGACCGGATGTGGCCGGTCGTCTACGCGGCCGTCGAGTTCGTCCTCGCCCTCCAGCGGCCCGGCGGGCAGATCGGCTGGAAGCGGGAGGCCGACGGGCAGGCGGTCGAGGACGCGCTGCTCACCGGTAGCTCCTCCATCCACCAGGCGCTGCGCTGCGCGCTCGCCATCGCCGAGGCGCGCGAGGAGCCCCAGCCCGACTGGGAGCTGGCGACGGGCGCGCTCGGCCACGCGATCCGCAGCCACCCCGAGCGCTTCCTCGACAAGTCCCGCTACTCGATGGACTGGTACTACCCGGTCCTTGGCGGCGCCGTACGGGGCGCGGCGGCCACGGACCGGATCGACGCGCGGTGGGACGACTTCGTCGTCCCGGGCCTCGGCGTGCGGTGCGTGCTGCCCAACCCGTGGGTGACCGGCGGCGAGAGCTGCGAACTCGCCCTCGCCCTGTGGGCGATGGGCGAGTCCGACCGGGCCCTGGAGATCCTCCAGTCCATCCAGCACCTGCGCGCCGAGGGCGGCATGTACTGGACGGGGTACGTCTTCGAGGGCGAGGCGGCCGTGTGGCCCGAGGAGCTCACGACCTGGACGGCCGGCTCCCTGCTCCTCGCCGTCGCGGCGCTGGGCGGGGACGAGGCGACGGTGGCGGTCTTCGGCGGGGAGCGCCTGCCGAGCGGCCTGGAACCGGAGTGCTGCGGGGGCTAGTTGTGCTTCGTTACATCGGGTGATCTCGCCTGGTGGTGGGCATCTTTCGACTATGAGGCTTGGGGAGGTGGAACGGCTCCGGGGTGAGTTATCGGAGTTCGTTGCCGATG
>NZ_JBIBWQ010000011.1:0-371926 GCF_043081505.1 Streptomyces sp. NPDC014870 | reverse complement strand
CCGCGCCACTGCCCGGCACCCCCACCCCGCAACAGCCTGCCGCACCATCCCGCCACCGCATTCCCAGCCCGCCAACGAGCCGACCTCCCCCGCCCACAGACACACTCGAGCCACCACGGACCGCGGACGGCACCCTGGTCCCGGCCCCCAACCCGAACACCCACGCCACCACGCGCAATTACCGGTCTCGGCAAATATGCCGGCCATCAGTGATGCCGACACCACGGGCCGCAGGAAATGCGGGCGGAGTCATGGCGGCAGGGTAGAGCCGCCCACTGGCAAGCAGGCCGGGGCGGAACGCCGGGCATTGCAGCGTTCCCAATGCCGCGGCGAAATTCGATCAGGTATACGGATGCTCCGTGCCTGTGGGGCTGAGGCGCCACTTGCCGACTTCTCAGCTCCGGCCGTCGCCGACGCGGCGCTCGGCATCGTCCTCAGGATCCGCCGGCACTGACACGGATGTCCCGGGCTCGGGTGACGGACGAAGCGGCTGGGTATTCGAAATCGCCCTCGTGGGAAGGGGGCCAGGGCGGCGTCGTTCAGGGGTTCTGTCCGGTTTGATCACGTGATGCCGAGGGTGGCCAGCGGTCGGGTGGCATCTCGGCTGTGTTTGCGCAGGCCGGCGGCGATGTTGTCGCAGCCGGTCAGGCGGAGAGCGCCGATGGCAAGGTTGCGCAGTGCCGCCATGGCCCGGGGCGCGGTCCCGGTCCGCACACGGGAGGTGTCTTCGGTGAAGGTGGTGTCGCACACGTGGTGGATCTTGTTCTCGATGCCCCAGTGTTCGCGTACACGGTGCGCGATCTCGGGAGCATCGGCCTGTTCCGCCGTCAGGTCGGTGACCGCGTAGACGCGTTCCAGGGTGACCTTCCCGGTGGTGACCGTCCGGCGGCGGCGGACGATCTGCACGGCCTGGGCGGCGTAGGGGAAGTCGAGGCCGCAGGTGACGGTGCAGGTCTTGACGCGGCGGATCTCGTCACGGCCGTGCTCCGTGACGCGGGTCTTGTCCAGCAGCGGAACCTCCCGCCAGGGCAGCTGCTTCAGGTGCTGGTGCAGCAGCGGCTGATTCCCCTTGATCACGGCGATGTAGTGGGCCTTCTTCTCCTCCACCAGGAAGCGGGCATGGGCTGTCTGGGAGTGCAGGGCGTCGAAGGTGACCACGGTGTCGGCCAGGTCGAGGTCGACGAGCATCGGCCGGAAGACGGTGATCTCGTTGGTCTTGGCGCCGACCTCACGCTGGGCTGCGACCAGGCCGGTCCCGGTCATCGCGGCCAGAAGGTGGACCTGTGTGCCGTCGGCGCGGCGCGCGCCGCGAACGGTCTTGCCGTCCACGGCCAGCGAGCGGCGGGCGCGTCTGCCCAGGTCATGGTTGGGTGGCGGGCGGTCGGGGTCGCGGGCGGCGAGCCAGGCGCCGATCGCGTCGTCGAGGGCGTCGCCGTCCACGCGCTGCAGGATTCGGCGCACAGTAGCTTCGGTCGGGGCGGTGGGCCCGGCGGGTTCGCGGCTCGGGCCGCCGAGGGCGGTGAGCACGGCGGCCGGGGCGTCGGCTGCCCATTCCGCGATCGCGGTCAGGGATTTCGCGCCGGCCAGTACCGCGCACGCGGCGAGTGCGAGGACGAAGGCGAGGGGGTGGCGGCGCCCCTTGGCCCTACGTGGATCGGGCACGGTCGCGAGGCGGTCCAGCAGCTGCGGGTGTTCCCCGGGCTCGGCAGGGCGGCCGGTGGCGAGCCGGCCCAGGCCGACGGGGATGGGCGACGATGATCGGGCAGGCACGGTCTTCCGCCTTGTGATGACAGCGGCCAAGATCCTCTCCCCGCGGACGGCCAGTTAGCCGCGGGCGTTCCACACCAGCGGGGCGCGGCGGATCCAGGTCTCCTCGTCGACGGAGTCGAGGAGGAAACGGGCGAGGTCGGCCCGGTTGATCCAGCGTCCGGGCGTGGTGACGTTGGCGTCGCCGGCGCGCAGGGGGCCGGTGGCGGGCCTGTCGCTGAGGGCGACGGCGCGGGCGAGGGTCCAGTCGGTGTCGGAGGCGCGCACGACCTGGTCGACGCCGGTGTGGTCGGTGAAGCCGACCTTGATGTTCGACAGGTTGATGAATGCCTTCACCAGCGGGTTGAGGCGGGCCCAGTCGTCGCCGGCGCCCTGTGAGGAGGTCAGGACGATCCGGCGGATGCCCTGTTCGGCCATCACGGTCAGGGTGTTGCGGGCGGCGTCGGTCATGAACATCGGCGGGCTGACCGGCTTGGCCCAAGGGTTGTCGGAGACGCGGGCGTTGTTCAGCACGCTGATCACCGCCCGGGTGCCGCGGGCGGCCTTGCGGATGTCGTCGATGTTCGCGGGCGTGCCCTGGATCAGCTCGACACCGGTCGGGGCGTGGACGGCGGAGGGGTCGCGGACGAGGGCGCGGACGCGGTGGCCGCGTTCGGCGGCCTGCGCCAGGACGTGGGTGCCGGTGCGGCCACTGCCGCCAAGGACGAGCAGGTCGGTCATGGGAAGTCATCGCCTTTCATGGGCGGAGGGCCGGGCGGCGGGAGCCGGCCGGGGACGGATTCGGAAGGATCAGAAGGAGTACGGGCCGAAGCGGCCCCAGGCCACCACGACGGCCAGGGCCAGCAGTACGGCGTTCATACCGATCGCGCTGTACTCCCGGCGGCGGACGTGGAAGGTGTCGGCCAGCACCATCACCACCGCGAGGCCGACGGCGGCGAGCGGGGTGAGGACCACCGCGACGCCGGTAGCGGCGGGCAGGACGAGGCCGAGCACGGCGGCCAGTTCGACCGCGCCGATCAGCCGGACCGTGCCCGGCGCGAGGTCCTTGGCGTAAGGAAGAGTGCCGACGAGCCTGTCGATCGGCTGGGTCGTCTTCATGACGCCGGCCATCGCGAACACCGCGGCCAGCAGTCCCTGCAGGACCCACAGCAGGACGTTCATCGGACTCCTCGGTTCTGGATCACGGGGGCTATGGGGGGATTCAGCCCTGTACGGGGACGGCACAGCCGTCCGGGCCGCAGACCGGGGCGTCACCCCCACCGGCGACGGGGGTGAGAGGGTGGGTGTCCCCCCAAGCGGTGCGGAGCAGGTCGAGCAGGGTGTCGCTGTCCTGGGCGCCGGTGACGCCGTAGCGGCCGTCGACGACGATGAACGGGGCGCCGGTCGCGCCGAGGCGCTGAGCGTGGGTCGCGTCGTCGCGGACCTGTTCGCGGTAGCGGCGCTGGGCGAGGGCCTGTCGGGTCTGCTCGCGGTCCAGGCTTAGGGTGTCGGACAGCGCCAGCAGGTCGTCCGGGGAGAAGACGGGCTCGGCCTTGCCGAAGTAGGTGTCGAAGATCGCGTCCCACGCTTCGCGGTTCTTGCCCTGGGCGGAGGCGTGGGCGAGGAACTCGTGGGCCAGGTCGGTGTTGCCGACCTGGTTGTCCAGCACCCGGTAGGGGCTCAGTCCCTCGGCCGCGGCCAGTGCCTCGATCCGCCGGGTCGACATCTCGGCCTGACTGCCGCCGACACCGTGCCGTCGCAGCAGAGCCTCGCGGACGGAGAAAGTGCGGTCCTCGGGGAAGCTGCTGCTGAGCGGGAACGAGTGGTGGACCACCTCCACCTCGCCGGCGTGCTCGAACCGCTCCACGGCCTGCTCCAGGCGGTGATGGCCCAGCCCGCACCAGGGGCACGTCACCTCGGACCAGATGTCCACCTTCACCGCGCACCTCCAATTCTTACGACTTGTTCGTAACGCCATGGTGGACCAGTATGGAAGGAGGTACAAAAGGCACATCCGTGTGCGTGCCGGAGAGGAATGTGCGTGATGGAACGGGCAAGCGAAGTGGCGACGACCGGTGAAGCGAAGGCGGTCGGGGCGGCGGCGATCGGGCCGTGCGCGGCGATCCCCGCCGAGCACATGGCCTTCATCCGCGAGGTCCTGGACCGCGTCGGCGACAAATGGAGCCTGCTGCTGATCGCCGTCCTGGAGCCGGGCCCGCTGCGCTACACCGACCTGCAGCGCCAAGTCCCCGGGATCTCCCAGCGCATGCTCACCCTCACCCTGCGCCAACTCCAGCAGGACGGCCTGATCTCCCGCACCGCCTACGCCGAAGTTCCCCCGCGCGTCGAGTACGCACTGACACCGCTCGGCCGCGGCCTCCATGAGATCGCCACGTCCCTGGTCGGCTGGGCCGCCGCCCACCACGACGAGATCCGTGAGAACCGGGCCCGCACGACCTCAGCGCAGCCGAGTACGGGTGCACGCGCCTGAGCTACCGGAGACCGTCACCGACGGTAGCGAAACACGCGGCCACCCGACTCCCCATCGGTGGCCGCGGGTGGAGGATTCCCACTGGCCACCGACATGGTGATCAGGGACTCGACACCTCATGATCACTCGGAGGCCGTGCCTGCCTCCGTTCCAGCCCGGTCCGTGAACCCCTCAGTCACGTCAGCTGCCTGAATCGGCAGCAAGAGGGACACATCGCCTGAACGACGCCGCCCTGGGAAGGGGGCGGCCGGCCCGGTTCAGGAGATCCAGAGGAGGATCGCGTCGCCCTGCCGGGATGCTTCGCGCAGGTACTTCGCGAGGTCGGACCAGTGGGCGGCGACCCAGTCCGGTTCCTCGCCGCGCTCCCAGATGATCTGTGGGTAGATGTTCGCGGCGGCCAGGTCGGCCGGGGTGACACCGTCGGTCAGGGTGTCGGGAGTGTGGGCGTCAAGGGCATCCGCAGCGGCGCGTACCCGGTCTGCGGTGAGGAGCCGGGGCGGGCCGTAACCCCAGTCCTCGCCTTCCGGCCAGGGCATGTCCGCCTCTCCGAAGACCACGTCCACCGGAAAGCCGCGCCGCTTCAGCAGGAAGTCGAGGGCGTGCCATGCCTTGTCGGTCTCATGCACGCGCGCGTCGGCGGTCGCGTCTTGGCGGTCGTGGGGCTCGTGCGCGTACTGGGCCGCCCAGTCGGGGTCGTGCAACGCGCGCTCGAATTCGGCCGGGGTGAGGCGGAGGTACTGTCCGATCATGCTCATGGAGCACACCGTAGAAGGAAGCACTGACAGCGCATCGGTGCCCGGTGGGGCGAACCGCTCGGCAAGGCCTGCCATCGGGGGCCGCAACGGGCGGGTGCGTGCGGCAGAGTGAGGTTACGGGCTCCGATGTCGATGGAGCAGGCGTAGGCGGAGGGCTGCGTAGTCGTGGCCGGTGATGATGTCGTACCGGATCTCTTCGACGGTGGTGATCGTCCCGCCCAAGCGCGGCGGGACGTGCGTGTCATGTCGACCCCACCGCCGTGACGCGGGCGCGGACCGGCGCCGGGCGGAGGCCTGGCTGGCTGGATGACGGCGGTCCGGCGTGCCGTGGCCGGGGAACGACCCCACCGCCGCCCTAAGCGTTGTCCCGTAAATGATCTACGGCGTGCCGGATGGCCTGCGCCTTCGTCCGTCACCCAGCGAGGGCGATGTTGTGCGGGCGGGCGATGCCGAGCATGGCGTGGTGGACGCCGTCGCCTTTGAGGCGGCAGTCGCGGAGAGTCTTCCAGGTCTTCACGCGGGCGAAGGTGTGCTCGACGCGGGCTCGAACCTTGCTGTGGGAAGCGTTGTGTTCCTCTTTCCAGGCCAGGAGCTCGGCCTGGCCGCGTTCGCGGCAGTGTGGGATGACCGGGCCGGTGCCCCGGTTGCCGCCGTCCGCGATCACGGTCGTCCTGCCCACGGAGCCCTTCGCGCCGGACAACTCCCACGCCTTGCAGTCGCTGCGGTTGCCCGGCAGCGGCCGGCCGACCACGACGACGAGCCGCGTGTCCGCGTCGATCACGATTTGGTGGTTGGTGGAGTACCGGTAGTTCTTCGACTGCTCGGCGACGCTGTGGTCGCGGGTGGGGACCAGGATGCCGTCCACGATCAGGACGGTGCCCTTGCGGAACCGCCGGCGCTGTTGCAGCGCGAGCAACGGCCCGAGATGGTCGATGATGCGTCGGCGCCGACTTCGACACACCGAACAGCGGGCGAGGTGGCTCAGGGTGAGGTTGGTGCGCCAGTACGCGGCGACCAGCAGGATCTGGTCCTCCCGGGGCAGGCTCCAGGCCGGCCCCTGGAGGACCGGATCAGCGCCCAGGCTCCGCAGCGCGGTGATCAGCTTGCCGAACTGCCGCGCGCTCAGCCCGGTGAACGGGGCTATCCAGGACGGCTGCGACGCCGTGATCACACAAGTCACGGCGAGATCCTCACACGGTTCCCGCCGGTACTGCCGCGCTGATCACTTCCTAGCCAGCCACAGATTCTTGGCTGCGGGTCAGGGGATCAGCGCTCTTCCCACTGGGTGCGGGCGAGCTCCATGTTCGTCCGGACCAGGTCCTCGTCGTCCTCGATCATGAACAGCGAGTACCGGCCCGTTGCGTCCAGGGCGTCGAAGACCCGGTGGGCCCAGGCGTCCGAGTCCGGCTGATTGGCAGTGACTCAGGCCGGGTGGGAATGGTGCGGCTCGTCCAGGTCTGGCGGCACGGCGACCCAGCAGCTCAGCCAGTGCTCGTTGTCTCCCCAGGTGAAAGAGGGGGATCGCCCGTCGGTGTCACAGAAGAACTCGATACCGAAGGCCGCCTCGAGGTCGGCCCGTAGTGCCTCCGCGAGGGTGGCCCCAGGGGCCTGCGGCCCCCGGAAGCCGGCGTAGATGTCGTATTCGCTCAAGATGATCAGCCTCAGCCCACGTCGACGGTCTCGTCGTAGCAGTATCCGATCAGTCACACCCGGGGGAACTCACGCGACGCTCCCGCGGTGCACAAGAACGTGAGCCTCTTCCAACCTGAAGTGCCATCTCCGGGTATTCAGCTGACGCGGGTTGGCCCCTGAAGAAGCCTCCGTGGACGGTCTCGCCGCAGAGTCGCCATCACGCGCCCCCCGTCCGGTTGTGTTGATGTGCGCCAGACCCTCTGGCAGGGTGCGGACATCAAACGGGAGGGACCCATGCTGAAGCAAGCCGCCGAGGGTGTGCTGATCCACCAGAGTGAGTTGCTCGAGAACAACACCGTTGTCGTGCAGGGCCGGGACGGCGTGCTACTCGTAGACGCTGGGATTACCGGTGCCGAAATGACCTGCCTGGCGAACGACCTTCGACAGCTGGGCCGGCCTGTGGTGGCAGGGTTCTCGACGCATCCTGATTGGGATCACGTGCTCTGGCACGCCGAACTCGGTGAAGTGCCTCGTTACGGCACAGCCCGCTGCGCGGACTTCATGCAGGATGTGTTGTCGAACGCGGACTGGAAGGCCGGCGTCGCCGAAGGGCTGCCGCCGGAAATCACCGAGGACACACCCCTCGACCTGTACGGCCTGATCACTGGTCTGCCTGCTGAAACCGCGCAGCTTCCCTGGGACGGCCCCAAGGTGCGGATCATCGAGCACCCGGCGCATGCCCCGGGCCATGCGGCCCTGTTGATCGAAGAACGCCGAGTTCTCATCGCCGGCGACATGCTCTCCGACGTCTTCGTTCCCATGCTCGACGACACCGTTGACCCGATTGAGGACTACCTGGTCGGGCTGGGGCTGCTCGAGGGCGTAGCGGACGACGTCGATGTCCTCATCCCCGGACATGGGTCCCTCGCCAGAGGTGAGGAGGTAAGCGCAAGGATCAAACTGGATCGAGCGTACGTGGAGGACCTACGTGACGCCCGGGTGTCCAGCGACCCCCGGGTCGTATCGCCCAAACCCGGCTGGGAGTGGGCAAGGAACATCCACGAAGGGCAGGCCCGAAACCTCGCCCGACGAAGCAAGCGCGACGGGGCGCCCGGCTAGCAAGCTGCTTCCGCCACAAGACTCCCCTGCCAGTGAGCCTCTTCAGAGCTGGCTACGCTGAACGCGACTGTACTGCGCAACGACGAAGCTCCCGGTAGACGGATTCTCGACCAAGATCACCCGTGTCCGCCAGGAGCTTCGCGTGCTTGTCCATCCGTCCTCTACCGACTTGTCCACCCGCACCTTGCGGTTCTTGGCCGGAGAACTGACGGCCAGGCGCCGGGACATCGGGACGCGGTGGCGGCGGCTTCCCGTGGCACGTCAGACCCTGCTCGCCCTGGCCCACCTGCGGTGCGGTGACACCTACGCCCAGCTCGCAGCGGGGTTCGGCATCGGGATCGCCACCGTCTACCGCTACATACGTGAAGCCATCGAGGTTCTGGCCACCCTCGCCCCGACCTTGACCGAGGCGATGAAGACCATCCAGACAAAGGCGTTCGTCATCCTCGACGGCACCCTGCTGCCCATCGACCGCATCTCCGCCGACACGGCCATGGATGATGCGAGTACCGCGTGGGCCCTTCTTTGCTGTTGCTCACGGCACATCTATGGGCTCGTAGAGGACATCGGTTCTGAGAATTGTCTTCGTGCCCTCGACAATCGGGGCCGAGTCGTGAAGCGTCCGATGCCAGAAGAGCAGCGCATCGCCCGGTTCGGGGCGATGGGTGCTCAATATTTCCTCAGGCTTTGCGAGCCGGGGCCAGTCGGAGAAGTCGCGTTGCGCAAAGGGAAGTTCGTTCTGCTTGTCGGCGATGAACCGTGTTTCTCCGCCCACTGCCTCGTACGACAGGTAGACGACGACCGTCAGGAGAGTTCGCCTTCCGTCGGGGGCGAAGTAGGGTGAATCGTAGTGTGGGACAAGAAGTCCGCCGTGTTCGTACGTGATGAAGCGCATGCGCGGATTGACGGCCGACGGCTTCCAGGGTCTTCCGCCTGAATCCGTCGGATCGTCCGATCCCACTTCGATCGACAGGAATGTTCGCAGCCTGCGGTAGAACTCTTCCGCCAAGGCTTTGGACTCGGCCGTGGCACGGAGATGGCCGACCGGTTCTCCCTCTGCATAGTTTTCGGCGATGCCGTCTCGGCCCACCGGCACAAAGCGCTGGGCAGACAGTTCGGTCGCGAATACCTCTACTTCGGCCGGAGTGAGAAAATGGCGAATCACCCTGGCATCGACGTGTGGGATCTCCGACTCGACCGGAGTCCATGAGTCATCGGCAGATATTCGGTTCAGCGCTTCGGGGAGCTCGAAGGGATTTACCGGCTTTACGAACATGCTCACTTCTCCGTCTCGAGATCATCGCCGATGCCATCGTGGCCGTGGCGCCAACCGCCCGGAACAGCCGCGGGCAGCGCTTTGAGGTGACTGGCGGGACTGCCGGCCGCGCACTTGTGCACGTTGAAGCCATGGAGAGACTCGAGGCCGCTCGAGGCAGTTCGCGCGGGGAGCGGGGACCACGGAACGATTATCGTCACAGTGACGATATTAGGTCGGGGTGAACCCGCAAAGCAAGCAGGACGTACCCGACGCGGCGGAAGGCGCCAGGTGACGGGGCGGGGACGGGCTCATGGGACTTCCGATGCGCGGTAGTCCCATGCGGCGCCGGGCCGCTGCGTAGCGGGGGGCCCCAGAGCTGGGGCTGCGCTTGCAGCGCCTGTCAGCGCGCCCGCACCAGCGGTGACGGCAAGGACGGATACGACGGCGATGGCGAGCGCCGACGGGCCGGGCGAGCATCGACCAACGTGGGTTCCTTTCAAGGAGCCCAGGTACACCCGGGACTGCGCATGATCAGACCCTTCATCGCATAGAAAGTGTAAGGCGCTGAAGATCCAACCGTCAGAACCGCGTTGCGACCTCAGGGCCACGACATCAACCGACGTCTGATGGCGAGTCCGATTCGCCTGCGCGGACATCGCCCGGGCCTGTGATCTCACCTGAGCCTTCACCGACCTGGTCCGCCACCGACTCGGAACTTGCCTCCCGCTGGCGACCGCGAACGGAGACCGGGCGCTCCGGCGCGAAACATGGCGCTACTACATGTCGTGTCGTCCGTAGGCCGAGGGAAGCATGAGGGCAAGCGATGAGTGGCGTCAGGGAAGCCGCTGATGAGAGGAAGGCCGTGACATGCAGGGATGGCCGGTGTACCTGGGTCTGCTTCTGGTGATCGCCCTGTGGGCAGGCCGGCAGTGGTTGATACGGCAACAGGTACGCAAGCTCACGGGAGAGGTGACCGCTGATCCGCCCTTTCCCGCACCTGACCGCCCCGAGCCCTTACTGCGCGCAGCAGCGGCGCAGGGGGAGGCACGGGCCATGCTCGAACTCGGCGACCTGAGCGCCCTCAAGCGAGACGCGCCCGAGGCGCTGGCATGGTGGACGAAGGCCCTGGAGGCAGGTGACGATCTGGCTGCCTACCGACTTGCCGATCTCCACCAGACACTCGGTGACTCAGAGACAGCCTCGCTCCATTTCCGCCACGCCATCGAGGCCGGAGTGCCTGGAGCCGCCAACGACTACGCACTGTTCCTGATCAATCAAGGCGACGACGCCGGTCATGGATTGCTGCTGCGTGCCGCCGCCGAAGGTGATGCGTTGGCCATGTACAACCTCGCCTCCATGGCGGCTGAACGCGGTGACCTGGCCGAGAAGGAACGATGGGCCAGGGCCAGCGCCGAAGCCGGACACCCTCACGGGGCGTTCTCCCTGGGCCTCCTCGCCTACGAGAACGGTGATCTGGAGGAGGCAGAGACCTGGTACCGGAAGGCAGCAGAAGCACACCACGCCAACGCCGCGTTCAACCTCGCCAACCTTCTGCGCGAGCGCGGAGACTTCGACGGCGCAGAACACTGGTACGGCCAGGCCGCCGCAGCAGGCGATCGCGATGCCGCCGAGAACCTCGTCCTCCTGCGCCGTCGGCGCCATGACCTCTGATATTCCGTCGCGAGCTCACTCAACGTCACCTACACCCGACCGCCACCACAACCAGCCGCACCCGCACCCTGGCCGAAACCACGACCCACACCCCCGCGCTCGCCGGCACCGGCCGCGAGCTCTTCGCCTCGCCCCCGGCCTTTCGCGCGGCGCCGGACCACTGGCCCGAGGTGGTCAGGTCAGTGGTCACCGTCGTGGTCCACGTCGCGCTGGCCAAGCACGGTGGCTTGGCCGATAGTGTTCGCGCTTCGAAGGTTCTCCCTTTTGCAGCCGCATCAGAGGTCGATCAGGGAGCAGTAAGCGGCAGGAGCGAATGTGTAGCGGGCTGTGGCAGGCCGACGGGATGTGGTCCTTGCGGCTCACGGACACGATCCCTGGGCACCCCGCGGGCCAGGCAGACTCGGCAATCGGTCCTGCTCGGCGGCATCTGCCACCGAGCACGATCGCGCACCGTTCGGCGGTACCCGTCGCGGGGTGTCTCGGAGAGGCTGAGAAAGTGTGAGTGGATCACAGCTGTCGTGGGGCTCGGTGGAGCCCTTGTCGGTGCGGCCCTGTCCTTCCAGGGCACCGTCTACCAACAGAAGAAGCTCGCCGGTGAGCGGCGACAGGAGGCGGAGGGTACCGCGGCCGCGGCTCTGGTCGGTGAGCTCATTCGGATGCGGCAGCACCTGGCTGCGATGCCCGCCGAGTACGACCGCGGACAGGCCAGAGACCGGATCGCATGGGTGGGACTCATGACGAGCGCCAGGGAAAGCGAGTGGCACCGGGGCTTCGAGGAGATCTTCGCACCGGCAGAAGCAGCCGCTCGCACCCTTCGGAACCCGATACTGCGCGAACGGCTCCTCCACGTGCTCACCATGCTCGACAACTGGTGGGCCCTCAACACCGTCAACCCCGGCGCCATGACCAAGCGCTCGATGCGCGAGATGATCAACCACGCCCTGGAATGGCTCGGCGCCTGGCAGCGCGAAGACCCCATCCCCGAGCCCGATACGTCGTACCTGCGAACCTACGAGCTGTGGCAGCAGACCCAGGACGACCGGGTGCTCAAGAAGCGGCGACAGGGCTGAGCGCTCCGTAGGGAAACAACCCGCTGCCCGTCCTGACCCTCCCCGCTACCACCGACCTTTCAAGGGCCCACATCTCCTGCCGAAGCGAGTGTGTGCCGGGGAACGGTGGGCTCAGTGGCCACGAGTCAGAGCGGTTCGCAAGCGGCCCGATTCTGCCGAGCCGATCGCAACTCACGGTGGTCAGGCTTGTCCGGGATGGCCAAGGAGCCCAACCCGCTCTCCAGGGACGTCACGCGAAGACGCCTTTCTGGTCGACCTCACCGCACGCCCAAAATCCCGTCAGCATGACATGACTTGGGCGCCTCACTCCGGCTGGTGCTCTGGGCCTCCGAAGTCGGGACTGGTGAGGTCGGGACTGGTGAAGGTCGGGCGGGGGGCGCGGCCTTCTCCGGGGGAGGTGAAGTCCGGCCCGGTATAGCCGATTATCGGTACGCGGCGGGCGGGGGAAGAGGCGTCCGGGCGCGGCAAGGCCGCGCCTTCATGTGCGAGGGCATCGTTGAGAAAGGGCAGGATGCCCCGTTCCAGCAGTGCGTGCCGCCAGGCTTCTCTGGCCCGGGCCACCTCGTCATCATCACCGCCTTCGTGGTAGTCCGCGGCCTCCGACGTGGGGTGGCGGATTCGTAGTGCAGTGACGAGCAGGCCGACCGTACAGACGGCGAGTGCGACGACGGTCACGATTCCGAAGATCCATCCAGCACCGATCATGGTCCGGCCGACCCCCGACGTGGCGCTGAACAGCTTGAGGACGAGGCCGACCAGGAAGGACAACGCGGTGGCCGCTCCCGAGAAGAGGACGGCGAGAACTGAGAGAACAGTGAGCAGACCGGCCTGGGGCTCTGTCGGCGATTCCAGGAACGGTGCTTCACCGTCGGCTGCTCGCGCCCGGGCGGGCACCGGCCGCTCGGGCGGAGCAGGTGAGCTCGCCCCCGACGCCGACGGAGCCGCTGGGCGCACGCGCAAGCCCAGCAGCGCCGCAAGAAGACGACGGCGGTAAGACATCCCGGCCCACTGTGACGGAGCGACTCCGTCGCTGATCCGACGGCCGCCCGGCTGCCCGGCACCCAGGACGGCCGCGCCCAACCGCCGACCCAAACCTGTCCGTGCATCGTCGTCAGTGGCAGCCGACCGGGTGCCCGGGTGGGGACGGGCAGACGGCGCGGGGACCTCCGAACGCGACGACGAGTACACCTTGTCCCAGGACTTGCGCGGGGACCTCGCCGAACCACGCACCTCTTCGCGCACCCGCACATAGTGTTCGTACTCGACCGCTGCGCCCGCCGTGATGACTGCCCTGGCGCTGAGCGCCATGGTGCGCAGTTGCTCCGCGTTGAGGCGTCCGGCTACGCCAGCCAGTCCCGGGCGGTCGGGGAGAGTACGCAAGGCATCGTCAAGGATGCGCTCGTACTCCGAGAAGTCCTCTCCAAGCAGGTGCGGAGCGCCGTTCACAGCCCCTCCTCACCCATCGCCGGCCCCGGCCGCCATCGTGGCGCGCCCCGACCGTCCAAGCCGGCTCCCGGCCCGTCGGCAGGGTCCGTGGACACGTGCCGCATATCCCCGGAGCGCGTAAGACCTGGAATCTCTGTCCGGCCCGCGGGATTCTCGCCGGCTGCAGGATTCGACGACCGATCCGCCTCGGCCGCGGCCGCGGTCGCGGCAGCAGGCCCGGGCGAAGGTGTCGGTCGCCCACGGAGACGGCCTTCCGTGGAATGGGGTTGCTGAGCCGGGACGGCGGGGGGCATGGAGGTCGTGGGATCCGCTCGGAGAGGAACGGCGGAAGTCGCTGCAGTGCTGTTGCCTTCCGCTGCGCCGCGGCCATCCGCAGCACCGGCAGTCGAAGCTGCCCCGGCATCAGGGACCCCCTCCGCCTGCCCAGCCGACTGCTGGCCTCCTGTCAGTGCCTCGTTGACGTTCTGGATACGGCTGAGTTGGGTGAGCAGTATGGGTGCCGACATTCCGACAACGAGCGCGGCGTACTCACCGCTGATCTGTCCCGTCGTGCCGAACAACGCCGCGGCCCCAGAACCCATCACGCTGTGCAGGACCGCCGCGGCGATGTCGACGGCAGGGTCGAAATACGTTCGGAACTGCGGGGGCACCCCTTGTGCCATCCCTTCGGCAGTCAACTGCCGATGGATGCGGCGATCGGCCTGCCAGGATACGAACCGGGAGTAAAGGTCCAGAACACCACGCAGCAAACCACCCGCCGCCCCCAACAGAGTCAACGTCGGGATGTCCACGGTCTCCCCCGGGCGACGGCTCTATGGCTTGGCTGCGAGTATCCGGACACCGGACGAGCGTAGAGCCGCGGTCGAGCCGCTGGGAAGTGACCAGCCCGATTCGGCCAACTCTTATCCCTCTCGGCATTCTTGACATATCGTCACATAGCGATTGCTTTGACGCCCACGCCAGCGTTGACCCGCGCCCAGGCGAGCCGGCCGGCAGCGCGGAATGGAAGCTCGCAGGCCGACCGAACCCTGCGAGGCCTCTCGGGGCGCCACACCCGCCACTCGCCGAGGACGCGCAGCGAAAACAGCTCCCGGCGCCCCTCGGAAACGGGAACTGTCCAGCCACGTCGCGCCACGTGAACGTCGGTGTCTGCTCCCGACTTCATCAGACAGTTGGGACCGCCGCACCTTGTGCGACGGTCCCAACACTCAGTGGCCGAGGCGGGATTCGAACCCGCGACCTCTGGGTTATGAGCCCAGCGAGCTACCGACCTGCTCCACCCGGCGACCTTCACTGTAGGAGGCCAAGACCTCGCGTCGCGAGTGAATATCCGGTGGTGGGGTCCTTCAGGTCAGCCGGTGACCAGGGAGCGTACCGAGCGGCCGACCAGGACGTACGCGGCCGGCACGACGAGGTGCGCCTGCTCGGCATTGCATGCGGCGAGTTGGGCGGTGACCTCGCGGTCCAGGCGTGGCGTTTCGCTTGCTGCGGCGGCGCCAAGCGGGGAGACGGTGTCGATGTCGCAGCGCAGAAGCGCGCCGGCGGCTTCGGCGATTCGGTATGCGGCGGCTGCGGCTGCGGCTGCGGCTGCGGCAGAGTGTTGGTGTCGGGGGTGTCCCCGTAGGAGAACAACTGGCCGACTTTTCCCTGGAAGGTGCGGGCGATGGCGGTGGCGTTGGCCTGGCAGCCGGCCAGGCTGCACATCGTCGCCGAGACCGCCGGCAGTTCAGTCCGTGTCTCCGGTGTGTTCACCCGGGCGGCGAGGTCGGCGTAGGCCTGCGCGATGTCCGGCAGGTGCCCTGGGTCCGCGCGTGGCTCACGGCGGGGGCGGGCCGGCTGCCCGAGCGAGGAACTCCTGCCCGTGGTCAGCGCGGTGCTCCATGAGGTCCCTGCCGTGCCGTTTGGTTGATGTCGGGGCTGTGCAGGATGCGGGGGCCCGCTCCGGCTCGGGTGGTGACGGTGAGCATGGCGAGGCCGATGTTCTCGGTGGTAGTGATGTATCGCGGGGCGACGCGGCGCAGGAGCGGGTAGAGGTGGGACAGCAGCGGGTACAGGCGGCGGTAGGCGGGGGTTCGGGACTGTTCGCCGTGGGAGGCGAGGATGAAGCCGGGCCGGAACATGTAGGCGTGGAACGGCATCGCCAGGAGTTCGTTCTCGGTACGGCCCTTGACGCGGGCCCACATCCGGCGGCCGCGCTCGGTGCTGTCGGTGCCCTCACCGGAGACGTAGACGAAGGTCAGTCGCGGATCGGCGGGTAGTGCCCGGGCGGCGGCGAGGGTGTAGTCGTGGGTGATCCTGCGGTACTCGTCCTCGCCTTTGCCCGCGGAGGTGACGCCCAGGCAGAAGAAGCACGCGTCGATGTCGGCGAACTCGTCGGCCACGTCGGTGAAATCGGTGAAGTCCTCGCGGATGAGCGTGCGCAGCTTGGGGTGTTCGGTCGCGAGCGGTCCCCGGACCACGGCGGTCACGCTCGTGACCCGGTCGTCGAGCAGGCACGCGCGCAGGACTCCCTGGCCGACCATGCCGGTCGCGCCGAAGAGAAGCACGTTCATCAGGGGTCTCTCCAAGGTGGGGCGGAGGGGGATCGGGGGCGTTACGCGGCTTGGACGGGGAGGCTTACGCCAGTGAGGTGTTCGGCGCGGGGCCAGAGTCGTGATGTGGTCTCAGCGTCGTGGGTCCGATCAGGGGTCCTGTCCACGGCGGTCGGCCCGACGAGACCGAAGCACTCGCTCGGGCCGTCGTAGCCGACGGCTTCGGCGTGGGGGCTGGTCGCGGCGGCAGTGGCTCGGCTCGCTGTATTCGACGCCCTGGGAGGGCAGGAGGCAGACGGCCTCGAACGCTGAGCGGCGCGGGAGCCAGCAGTGGCCAGGCGGTGCGTCGCATCCTTGCCACTGTCGGCGCCGGTGACGACGTGCTTGCCGGCCTGGTCGGGAACGTCGCATTCGTCGCCGCGGTCGCCCATGGGGACTCCTCGATCACATTTAAGAGACTACCGGTCTCTTGCATTCAAGATAGCAGACCCCCGGTCCGTTAACAAAAGACCGGGGGTCTGTAGCGTGTGGCGTGTGGTGGACGGCACCGACACAACTGACACACAGCCATGTCCCACCGAGGGCGATGGGCCACCCCACCGCGTCGCCCGAGAACCCCCGCGCGACGACCTAGTACAGCGCCGGCCGGCCGTCGGGCGAATGCTCGAAGTTGAGTTTGGTCCAGACATCCTGCGCTGGCCGAGAACGGCCAGGCGCCGACAGGCGGATCCAGCGGCGCACGCGCCGCGTCCCCTTCCGCGCCTCCACGGTCAGGACCCCACCGTCGAGCGCGAGGGAAACGGGACGGGCCCTCCCAGCTCGGCGTGTCCCCCGCGGTGGATCCAGGTCAGGGCGTTCCCCCTGCGAGAGCCTCAGGGCAACGCACTCCGCCACGCGTTGATGTGGATTCCTGGTCAGCGGTCCAGTGCGGGCAGGTGGGCGAGGCCGGTTTCGGCCATGATGCGGTCGATCGTCTCCTCCAGTGAGCTGTCGGCGCCGATGACCGTCTCGGGTTCGCAGTTCAGGAGGTCGCGGGGGCGGTACCAGTCACGCAGCTGCGTCTCGTCCACGTCGTCGGCGATCGGCTTGGTCGCGTGCCGGACCAGAGTTTCCTCGAAGGGCACGTCCAGGTAGTACCCGTGGGTCGCGCCCCTGTGGTCGGCACGGAGCCCGGCGAGCATCTCACCGTAATGGTCGGCGTAGAGAATGCCTTCGACCACTACATGAAACCCGGCATCCAAGGCGTAGCGGGCCGTCAGATCGATCAGGCCAATGTTCGCCGCGCCTGGCCGGTCCCGCTCGCGGAGCACGACGCGGCGCAGATTGTCCTGCTCGACCAGCGCCAGACCTCGGCCGAATCTCTCCCGGAGACCGGCCGCGACCGACGACTTCCCCGACGCGCTGTTACCGCGCAGCACCACCAGCCGGGACTCTGCGCTGCCCACCATCACAGCCGCACCCTAGCGGTGACCGACTACACGGTGCCCGAAGCGCTCTCACGGCACCACCAGCGTCGCCATCACGCCGGACGGGTGACTGTTCCGGCGTGCCGGTGTGCGCACTTCGGTGAGTTGCCGCGCAGCATGTGCTCAGCAACGACTGCCCCTCGATTCGCGGGCGATCCCGGCTTCCAGCCCCACTGCTTCGGTGCCCCCTGATCAGTCACTCAGCAGCCTGGGCGCTCTCCTTGGTGCTTGGCGCGTCGCCGACATGGCCGGGCTCCTGCTGGCACGGCGCCAGTCGCCTGCTCAGACTGATCCCATGGAGACCATGGTGCGAGTGGACGGTGGCGAACTCTGGGCGGAAGACACAGGAGGGGAAGGGCTACCGATGGTCCTGGTCCACCCCGGCGTCGGCGACTCGACGATCTGGGACCCGGTCCTGCCCGGGCTCGACGCGCGGCAACGGGTCATCCGCTATGACGCCCGCGGCTACGGGCGTTCACCCGCCCCTGGCGTGGCGTACTCGCCGGCTGCCGACCTCGGCGCGGTGCTCGATCACTTCGGGCTCGCGCGGGCGGTCCTCGTGGCCTCCAGCATGGGCGGAGCCGCCTCCATCACACTGACCCTCAACGAGCCCGAGCGGGTCGCGGGCCTCGCACTCCTCGTCCCGAGCGTCACCGGCTACGACAGCCCGGCCGACACGGAGCTCTACCAGGAGATCGGGAAGCTCGCGACCGCCGGAGACATCGAAGGCATCGTCCGATTCGGCCTCAGCCGGTGGGGCCGGGCCGCCGGCGGCAGCCCCGAAACCGACCCTGTGGCGGCCGCCCACCTCAGGGCCGTACTGCCCGCATGGTTCGGCAACATCAACCACCAGATGACGGACCCCCCGGCCTTCGACCGCCTGAGCGAGATCACCACGCCCACCGTGCTAGCGCTCGGCGAACTCGACCGGCCCGAAGTGATCCGCTGCAACGAAGAGATGGCCGAGCGGATCCCCCACTGCCGCCTGGCCCGCCTCACCGCTTCCGACCACTACCCGACGCTGCGGGAACCGCAGGCATGCGCCCAGCTGATCGAGAAGCTGCACGCCGAAGCACACTGAGGCCCCAGCGGCGTACCGCTCGCGTACCGCCAACGCGGGGCACGAGCGGCGCCCGGGACGGTGTCCGATCGAGGGCCGTGCTCCGTCCCAAGCCAGCGGCCAGCCAGGCGGCCACGGCCGTGCTCCGTCCCAGGCCAGCGGCCAGCCAGGCGGCCACGGCCGCGCTCGACATCCAGACGGGCGGCAGTGAAGTCCTGGCAGTTCCACGATGTCGGCGCGGTGGTCTACTTCCTGCGCAAGGTGATCTGGATGGTTCCCGGCTTCACCGTCGACGCCTACCGCGACCGCCTGGGCGAGCTGCATGGGCTCATCACGGAGGAGGTCCGTTCGTCGCCCACACGGCACGCTTCCTGATCGAGGCACGCAAGCCTTCACGCCTCCGATGACGGGCGAGGACGAGAGTCAACGGCGGTGTTCGTTCACGTCAGCACCCACAGCACCGCCAGAGCGACCAGAAGGGAGTCGATCCTGTCCAGCAGGCCGCCCGAGCCGGCGAGCCAGCTGCCGGAGTCCTTCGCGTGGGAGCCGCGCTTGATCATCGACTCCAAGAGGTCACCCAAGGGGCCGCCGACGGCCACGGCCACTGCCGTCTGCCACGTCAGGCACGACAGCACGGCCAGCGCGCCGAGGCCGGCGGCCGCGCCCGCCACCGTTCCGCTCCAGCGCTTGGCCGGTGACAGGGGGGACAGATGGGGGCCGCCTACGCGGCGGCCCGCCGCGTAGGCGACGATGTCGGCGATCGACACGGCCACGAACAGGACGAGGCCGAGGGTGCCCAGTGGTACGAGACCGGCCAGAACGCCCAGCCACACGAGCCCCAGCAAGCCTGTCCCCAGGCGCCGGAGTCCGTGCTCCGCGTCGCCCGAGAGCAGGGGCACGCCGGCGATCGCGAGCGCCCCGACCGCCGCTGCGCGGAGCACCTCCCCGGGGGCGAGCCAGGCGGTCAGGACGAGCCCGAGGACCGCCGCGCCGAGCACGACGCGGTCCACGGGCCCCAGTTTCAGCAGCGCGCCGTACTCCGCCACCGCGACCGCCCCGACCACGGACGCGAGGACCGCAATGCCGGGTGCCCCGAGCCAGAACGCTGCGGTGAGCAGCGGTACTCCGATCGCCCACACGCACCACCGGAGCATCAGCTCACGCTGCCGCTTCGCCGCCACCGCGACCCCTCCGGCGGCCAGCGCTCCGCCGACGTAGGGCACGAGACCCGCGACCATGGTCACCGGGAGACCCGTACCCGCGTGCTCAGGGCGTGCAGGGAACTCCGGCACGCCGCCACGATCCGCGCGTTCTCCTCCGTGTCGCGGACGGCGATCCGGACGGTCCGCCCCTCGTACGCCAGGGACATCGGTGACAGGTCCCGCAGGTACACGTCGTGCCGCCGGCACTCGCGCACCAGTTGAGCCGCGCTCGGTCCGTCCGCCGGCAGGGTCACCGTGAGGAAGTTCGCCACTCCCTCGTCGACCTCGGAGAACCCGTCCAACTCGCTGAGGGCGTGGGCCAGTTCTCGGCGCAGGACGTGCGTGCGCGACCACTGTTCCGCGTAGTGCGCGGGGCTGCGCAGAGCCGTCACGGCTGCCAGCTGGGCAGGGAGGCTCACGGGCCACGGCGGAGTCCAGCGGCGCAGCTCCGCGGCGGTGTCCTCGTCGGCCACCAGGTACGCGGCGCGCATTCCCGACAGCGCGTACATCTTGGACAGCGAGGTGCAGACCACGACCCTCGGGTCGGCCGTGGCGAGTCCGACCAGCGAGTCCGTCAGGTCGACATAGCCCAGGTACGCCTCGTCGATCCACCACCGGGTCCGCGCGGGCGAGGTCTCGATGACCGCGCGCAGCGCGTCGGCGGGAGCGTGGCGGCCGGTCGGGTTGTTCGGGTTGACCACCACGACGAGGTCGTACCGTCCGCCGCGGGTCGCGGCGGCGAGCCGGGCCGGGTCGAGCCGCCAGCCGTCCTCACGGCGCAGGGGGAGCCGGTCGACGTGGCAGCCGATCACGCGCTCGGTGACGTGGGCGTACTCGCCGTAGCCCGGGTCCAGGAGGAGGACTCGGCTCTCCGGGGTGAGCCACCGGCCGAAGGCCCGGAAGATCAGGTCGGACGAGCCCGCCCCGACGACAAGTGACCGCACCGGCAGCCCTCGGGCCCTGGCGATCTCCGCGAGCAGTCCCTCCGCGCCCGTGGGCGGCGAGGTACGCGCCGCCCACTCCGGATCCTCCGCCATGACCGCGCGGACCTCCGGGGACGGCGGGAACCAGGCGTCCAGCACATCGGCGGGGACGACCTCGTGACGGCGGGTCAGCGTACGGAAGTCCGTACCGATCGCCGAGAAGAAGGCTCCGCCGTGCTCGCAGCCGTCCGCGCGCGGCGCGAACGGCACGTCCAACTGCCAGTCGAGCCCCGCCCGCAGACGCTCCAGGGTCCGGCCGTGGCGCTCCCCCACCGTCTTCGTCAGCTCGGCCACGGAGCCGCTCAGCACCTCGAAGGAGACCGCACCCGAGCGGACCGTGTGTCCCGTCGGCCGCAGCCCTGTGGCGAGGTACATGGCGAGCAGATCCGTGCGCCCCATCGCCACGACCTGGCGGCCGCCGCGCGCCGCGACCCAGCGCAGCGCCGCGTACATGAGGAGCGGGGCCGCGGTCGTGGACCGCCAGCGCTCCTCGACGGTCAGGACCCTGATCTCGAACGGCGCTTCCTCGGCCAGGACGGGGAGCTCTTCACGCGTCAGGTACTTGTCGAGGGAGTAGCGCCCGACCCACGGTGGGGTGAGACTGACGAAGCCGATCCGGGTCTCACCGCGCGCGGCCACGAGGTACACGTTGTCGTCGTCGAGTCCGTCGCTCAGCCGTCCGGTCGGATCCACCGGATGCTGTCCCAGCTCCTCCGCGTACACACGATGTCGCAGCTCGTGGATCCAGTCGCGATCGCCAGTCGTGGCAGTGCGCAGCTGAAGGGCTTGGGCGTGGTCCATGCATTGTCCCCTTGAGGCGGTCCGGCGTTCGCGCATCAGCATCGAGGAGACCGGCCGAAGCCACCTGAGTACGCGTACTCACCGGATACCGGGAGTTGATCAGTGGCGGACCGCCCCGACTCGGCCAAGGAGGCCCTGCGCGCGCTCGACGCCCTGGTCCCGGTGGACCGGTGGGCCCGGGCACCCCCCCGATGAAGGGTGTCAGGGTGAACAGAGGAGGGTGAAGGCATCCACGGGTGCTTCGTCCAGGACGAAGCCGTTGTCGAGACGGACCCGGACCGTCACTCGCTGCGCCTGGTCCCGATAGGCGTTCCACGCGGGGACCAGCGAGGCGATCTGCTCCTGCAGCTGTTGCCTGCTGCCCGGGGGCATCTGGTGGCCGAAGTCGTCGAAGAGCGACGTGAGCCGTTCGTACTCGCGGACCTCGTGGTTCTTGACGCGCCCGTGCTCGGTCACCCGCTCGACGATGCCCTCGAGTCCCGCGCCCAGGGCGAGGAACCCTGCCGCCGAGTCCGCGTCCTGCCGGGCTCCGTCGGCCCGGGTGACGTGCCCGGTCAGTCGCAGGTCCTCCGCCAGCGTGACCCGCCGGCCTTCTGTGAGCGTCATGGATCCTTCGTCTCCGGTCGTTCGAGGGGAGCCCATTATCCGCCCGCTCCCCGCCGTGTTTCGAGCGCGCGCTCACGGACACGGCGTGTGCCGCCGAAGATCGGGCGGGACGCTCCCGGCGCACAAGGGACCCACCGGCGCGGCGGCCGGGGCGCGCGGCGCTTACGTGTCGCTCACGTTTCGCTAACGCCGTTGCCCTTAGCGGGGATTGCTACGGTCGCTGGCCTCAACCAGCAACCCACTTGTCACGTGCCCGGTCCCGCTTCCACGGGCGGGGCCGGGAGGTCAGCCGCGTGTCACGTCAGATGCTCACCGTCCGCGCCGACGGCGCAGGCGACTGCCGCACCATCGCGGAGGCCGTCGCCCGCGCCCGTACCGGAGCCGTCGTCAGCATCCAGCCCGGCCGGTACGAGGAAGCCCTGGTCGTGTCGGCCGCCATCACCCTCGTCGCCGCGGAGGGGCGCGGGACGGTCGAGGTCGCCCCGCGGCGCGGCGTGGCGCTGACCTTCACCGGGGACGCGCTGATGGTGAGCGATCTCGTGCTCCGCGGCCACGACGACGACCTGCCCGTGGTGGACGCTCCGCGCGGGCAGGTCGCCATGGACCGGTGCGACGTGCGCGGCTCGGCCTGGACGGCTCTGTTCGCGCGTGGCAGTGGTTCGCTGGCACTGCGCCAGTGCCACGTCGGCAATCCGGCGGGGGCAGGTGTGGTGTCCACCTCCGCCGCGGAGAGCTTCCTGGAGGACTGCACGGTCGAGCACGTGGGCACCTCGGCGGTGGTGGCCGGTGAGCAGGGCCGCGTCACCCTGCGCGGCTGCCGGTTGCGTGACGCGCGCGGCAACGGCGTGCTGACGAACGGACAGGCCTCCGTGCATCTGGAGGACTGCGACATCACCGGGACCGACAAACCCGGTGTGGCCGTCGAGGAGGACAGTGCGGTCACCTTCACGCGTGGCACCGTGCGCGAAGCGGTGGTGGGCGTGCTCGTGCACAGCACCAGGGCCGCCGTTCTGGAGGAGGTGACCGTCGTGGAGACCAGCGGTCACGGATTCGTCGTGGGCGCGGGCAGCGCGCCCACGCTGACCCGGTGCCGCACCGAACGGACCGCCGGACACGGCCTGTTGGTGACGGATCGGGGCCGGGGTACGTTCAGCGACTGTGAGTTCACCGGGGCGAAGGACGCCGCGATCCGCGTCACCGGCTACGCGTCGCCTTCCCTCGCCGGGAGCCTGGTCCGGGACGCGCAGAGCGTCGGCGTGCTCGTGGAGGAGGATTCCACGGCGGAGTTCGACCGGCTGCGGGTCCTCGACACCACGGGCACCGGCATCGTGGTGCGCGCGGGAGCCAATCCGCTGCTGCGACGCGCGACCGTGACCCGTACCGGTGGGCACGGGGTCGAGGTCGCCAAGGACGCGCGGGGGCGCCTGGAGGACTGTGTCGTCGAGGAGACCGGCGGGTCCGCGGTGCATGTGTCCGGCCACGGCACCCTGTACGTGGGCGGTGGGCGGCTGCGCTCCACCGGTGGCGCGGCCGCCCGGATCGGGTCCCTGGGCACGCTCACGCTGCGTGACACCGTGGTGGAGGGGTCGGGCGGCGCGGGCATTCACGTCGAGGCGGACGGTGAGCTGTCCGCCACTCGCGCCAGGGTCACCGGTGCCGCCGAGCACGGCGTACTCCTCGCGCCGGGGGCCAAGGCCGCGCTGAGCGCCTGCGAGGTCACCGGCTCGGGTGGTGACGGTGTCCGTGTCGAGGGCACCGACCCCGTCTCGCTGGCCGGCTGCGTCCTCCAGGACAACCAGGGCAGTGGGCTGCGCCAGACGGTGCCCGGTGAGCGGCTGGCCGTCGAGGCTCTGACGAGTACGGGCAACGGCGCCGCGGACGCGTGGGGAAGCGCCGCAGCCGCCGAGGAAGCGGGCGGCGGACGACTGCCGGCGGGCGCGGTGCCGCAGCCCGCCGAGAACAGCGGCCCGGTCGACGAACTGCGGTCCTTGATCGGCCTGGAAGACGTGAAGCAGCAGGTGCTGACCCTGATCAACCTCAACCGGCTCGCCCAGCGGCGCGCCAGACTCGGCATGCCCGCCCCGCCCACCAGCCGCCATCTGGTCTTCGCGGGCCCTCCGGGCACCGGCAAGACGACCGTGGCCCGCCTGTACGGCTCGATCCTGGCCCAGCTCGGGGTGCTGCGTTCGGGCCACCTGGTGGAGGTCTCGCGTGCCGATCTGGTGGCTCAGATCGTCGGCGGAACCGCCATCAAGACCACGGAGACGTTCACCAAGGCGCTCGGCGGCGTGCTGTTCGTCGACGAGGCGTACACGCTCCTATCGGACGGTGGCGGTTCGGGCGCCGACTTCGGCCGTGAGGCCATCGACACCCTGGTGAAGCTGATGGAGGACCACCGCGAGGACGTCGTGGTCATCGCGGCCGGCTATCCCGCCGAGATGGACGGCTTCCTCGCCTCCAACCCGGGACTCGCCTCCCGATTCACCCGGACCGTCGAGTTCACCGACTACACGTCCGAGGAACTGGTCACCATCGTCGAGCGGATGTGCGCCGGTCACCACTACGAGCTGGACCCGGCCGCCCGCACCGCGCTGCGCGCACGCTTCGAGGCCATTCCCCGCGACGCGGTGTTCGGCAACGGCCGTACCGCACGCAAGGTCTTCGAGGAGATGGTCGACCGGCAGGCCTCCCGCCTGTCCACGCTCACGGACGTGAGCGAGCAGGACCTGGCCCTCTTCGTCCCCGAGGATGTCGGCGCCCCGACCGCGGCCTCCGGCGATGACCCGGCCGGAGACCCGCTCCAGCGCCTGGAGTCGCTGGTGGGCCTGGCGAACGTCAAACGCGAGGTGGGTGATCTCGTCAACCTGCTGGCGGCCGCCCGCCGCAGGGCCGCGGCGGGACTGCCCGCCCCGCGGCTGAGCAACCACCTCGTCTTCGCCGGCCCGCCCGGCACGGGCAAGACGACCGTGGCCCGCTTGTACGGGGAGCTGCTGGTCTCGCTCGGAGTGCTGCCGCGCGGTCAGCTGGTGGAGGTCTCACGCGCCGATCTGGTGGGCCGCTACATCGGTCACACGGCGCGGCTGACGAAGGAGGTCTTCGAGCGTGCTCTGGGTGGCGTGCTGTTCATCGACGAGGCCTACACCCTCACGCCTCCGGGTGGCGGTGCGTCGTCCGACTTCGGGCAGGAAGCGGTGGACACGCTGCTGAAGCTGATGGAGGACCACCGCGACGAGGTGGTGGTGATCGCCGCCGGCTACACCGACGAGATGGCCCGGTTCCTCGGGTCCAACCCAGGCCTGGAGTCCCGCTTCACCCGGCACGTCGAGTTCCCCGACTACTCCTCCGGCGAGCTGGTCACCATCGTCCGTCGGCATGCCGCCGACAACGGGTACGACTGTGCCGCAGGCACCGAGGAGGCGCTCGCGGCGTACTTCGACTCGCTGCCGCGCGGCCGCGCGTTCGGCAACGCCCGCCTGGCCCGCCAGACCCTGGAGCGGATGATGACCCGGCAGGCCGGCCGGCTGAGCACGATGGCCGCGCCGGGCCTCGACGACCTGCGGCGGCTGCTGCCGCAGGACCTGTCCGTCTGATCCGAGGCCCCGGAACCGGCGCGCGCCGGTTCCGGGGTCCTGGATCGCGGTCCGTCCTCTGCGACCGGCCGGTTGCGGCCGGTGTCCCCGCCCCTCTCATGGAACGAGGTACGCCGTCCATGCGCCGCCGTACACCCCTCATCCTCTGCACGCTGGCATTGGCCGCGGCCACCGTCCTGCCCGCACACGCCGCCGGGGCCGCGGACCCGCCGGTGGCGCTGCCGGGCATGCCCGAGCGGCTGGCTCCCGACCAGAAGTGCACGTCGTTCGCCGGCCGTCCGCTCGCGGACGCGCCGTGGACACGGCGCGCGCTGGGGCTCGACCAGGTGTGGCAGCTGTCGCAAGGGCAGGGCGTGACGGTCGCCGTGGTCTCGACCGGAGTCAGCGGGGTGACGTCCGTGCTCAAGGGGCGGGTACGGGCGCTGGGAGACGCCCACGGCGACTGCGTGGGCAGAGGGTCCTTCCTCGCGGGCATCGCGGCCGGGGCCACCGCGCCGGGGCAGGGCTTCTCGGGCGTCGCGCCCCGCGCGGAGATCCTGGCCGTGCGGGGCACGGGCACCCGGGGTGAGGCGGATCCCGTCCGCATGGCCGACGGGATCCGGGAAGCGGCGCAGGGCGGCGCGGACGTCATCGCCGTCGGCGCGCCCCTCGACGGCGCCGATCCGCGGGTACGGTCGGCAATGGCCGCCGCCACACGGGCGGACGCGCTCGTCGTCGTACCGGCGGCTGCCGACAGCACGCCCACGGCCGACGGCGGGGCGGCTCCGCCCGCTCCCGCACCGCCGCAGCAGGCCCTGGCTGTCGTGGCCAGCGGTCCCGACGGCGGCCTCGCCGACCATGCGCCCCGGTTCACCCGGGCCGACCTGACCGCCCCCGGCACCGCGCTGGTCGGCCCTGGGCCGCACGGCGACGGCAAGTGGACCGGCTCGGGTGCCTCGCTGGCGGCGGCGGTCACGGCGGGAACGGCTGCGCTGGTGCGTGCGTACCACCCTCAACTCGACGCGCAGCAGGTACGGGAGCGGTTGCTGAGGACGACGTACCCCGGTGACCTGCCCGCCCTGGATCCGTACGGGGCGGTCGCGGGCACCGCTCCGGAGCCCTTGCAGGCGCCGGAGGCGCAGGCGACGGGGGCCGGCGCGATACGCCTGCGGGAGGCCGACGACACCGGCGGCGCCCGGACCATGGCGCTGCTCGTCACGGGCGGATCGCTGGGGACGGTGGTCGTGGTGGCGTTCCTGGCGGCGGTCGTGCCGCGCGGGCGGCGGCGGGGCTGGCGCACCGGGCGGATCGGGGACCACGGGCCGGGCGGGGCCTGAGCCCGTCGGCGCGGAGTGGGGAAGGCGGGGTGCGAGTCCCCGCCCCACCGGCCCGGAGCAGGACGGGCGGGCGTGAATCCCACCGGCCCGGCGCAGGACGGGCGGACCTGAACCCCGCCGGCCTTGCGCAGGACGAGGGCTGCTTCGGTCCGGGCCGACTCGGCGCGGGCTCGGCCAGACCGCTCGGCGCCGAGGCGGTACCGTCCCAGCCCTCGGCCGAAGCGGCGCCGGCGGGGCCCGGCCGACGCCGAGCCTTCGGGCCGGCCGGACTCGGTCTCCCCGTCCGGGTCTAGTCCGTCTCCGTCTCCGTCTGCGTGGGCAGGGCGAGTTGCACCAGCGCGGCCTTGCGCCGGGCGATCCGCAGGGCACGGCCGGGCGGCAGGATGCGCGGGCGGACGCCGTCGAAGACGAAGCCTTCGGAGGTCGGGCAGGACATGAGCAGACCGGCCGCGTTGACCTCCTGGAGCTTCCGGGTGAGCGGGTCCTGACGGGATGCGCCGGTCGCCGCCCGGGCCAGTACCAGGTGGAGGCCGATCTCGTAGCCGAGCGGCAGGTGCGGGATCAGCGGGTCGAAGGGCCCGTCGAACGGCGAGCCGACCATCTCGTAGTCGTCGACCAGGACGAACAGCCGCGGTCCCGTCCACCAGTCCGCGCGGCGCATCCGGGCCGGCGAGATCTCCTCGGACGGTGTGCGGGCGACCATGGCGCGGGTGACACCTTCGACGAGCTCGCGCAGGGGGTTGACGGCGACGGCGTGTCCGAGGCGGTACTCCGCGGGCACGGCCTCCACCAGCTCGCGCCGGTAGTCGACGACCAGGATGCGCGCCTCTTCAGGGGTGTGGTGCGCGACGATCTGCTCGGCGAGCAGGCGCAGGGCGCTGGTCTTGCCGCTCTCGGTGTCGCCGACGATCAGCAGGTGCGGGCTCTGCGTGAAGTCGTGGACGACGGGCGCGAGCGCCGCTTCGTCGACACCGACGGGCAGGCGCAACGGAGTTTCGGCGGGGCTGAGTTCCCGGACTCCGAAGCAGGTGGGCAGCATGCGTACCGGGGGCGCGGCCGGCGCGTCCCAGTGCTCGGCGATCCGCTCGACGAGCGCGGTCAGCGCTTCGCTGAGGTCCTCGACGTCCTCGCACCCGTCGATCCGCGGCAGGGCCGTGAGGAAGTGCAGCTTGTCGGGGCTCAGGCCGCGCCCGGGCCGCACGGGCACGGTGGCGGCCTTCCGGGTGTCGACCGCCGAGTCCATGGGGTCGCCCATGCGCAGTTCGAGACGGTTGCCGACCTGGTCGCGCAGGGCGTTGGACAGCTCCAGCCAGCGGGCGGTGCTGACCATCAGGTGGACGCCGTAGTTGAGGCCACGGGTGGCCAGGCCGTTGACGACGGCGATGTCGTCGAACATGTCGCTGCGCACCGTCGACCAGCCGTCCACGACCAGGAACACGTCCCCGAAGGGCTCGTCGGGGTACTGTCCGGCCGCGCGCCGCTTGCGGTACGTGGCCATGGAGTCGATGCCCTCCTCCTGGAAGAAGACCTCGCGACGGTCGAGCAGAGTCGTGACCTCGGCCAGGGTGCGGGAGATCTTCTCGGCGTCCAGGCGGCCGGCGACCCCGCCGACGTGCGGCAGGCCGGCCAGGCCGAGGAGGGCGCCACCGCCGAAGTCCAGACAGTAGAACTGGACCTCGCGCGGAGTGTGGGTGAGGGCGAGCGCGGTGATGAGGGTGCGCAGGACGGTCGACTTGCCGCTCTGCGGGCCGCCGGCGACGGCGAAGTGCCCGCCCGCGCCGGAGAAGTCGACCGTGAGCGGCTCGCGTACCTGCTCGAAGGGTTTGTCGACGATACCCACCGGCACCCGCAGGCGGCCCCGGTCGGGCGAGCCGGCCGTGGTCAGACCGAGGCGGGGGTCGGCCTCCAGCGGTGGCAGGAGGGCGTCCAGCGTGGGTGCCGACTCCAGCGGTGGCAGCCACACCTGGTGCGCCGGCGGCCCGCTGTCCTGGAGGCTGTCGAGGGCGAGGGCGAGGAGGGTCTCGTCGCCGTCGGGCTCGGGCGCGACCGGGTCGGGCGCGGCGGGCAGGGTGCGGGGAACGACCCAGGTGGTGGCCCAGGGCACCACCTGGCGGGCGATCCGGGCCTGCTGGGCGCTTCGGCGCTTGACCTTGTAGGTGCCGGACACGTACGCGGCACGGAACCGGGTCAGCGCCTCGACCCCGCTCTTGAGGTAGCCGCTGCCGGGCGTGGGAGGCAGGTGGTAGGCGTCGGGCACGCCGAGGACGCCGCGTGACTCCATCGCGGAGAAGGTGCGCAGCCCGATGCGGTACGACAGGTGGGACTCCAGCTGGTGCATGCGGCCCTCCTCCAGCCGCTGGGAGGCGAGCAGCAGATGGACGCCGAGGGAGCGGCCGAGGCGGCCGATCATCACGAACAGGTCCATGAAGTCCCGGTGCGCGGCCAGGAGTTCGGAGAACTCGTCGACGACGACGAACAGCGACGGCAGCGGGTCCAGCGGGGTCCCGGCCGCGCGGGCCTTCTCGTACTCGAGGACCGAGGAGTAGTTCCCGGCGCGGCGCAGCAGCTCCTGACGTCTGATCAGCTCGCCGTGCAGGGCGTCCTGCATGCGCGCGACGAGCGGGATCTCGTCGGCGAGGTTGGTGATGACGGCGGAGGTGTGCGGCAGCCCGTCCATGCCGAGGAAGGTGGCGCCGCCCTTGAAGTCGACGAGAACGAAGTTGAGGGTCTCGGAGGAGTGGGTGAGGGCGAGACCGAGGACGAGGGTGCGCAGGAGTTCGGACTTGCCCGAGCCGGTGGCTCCGATGAGCATGCCGTGTGGGCCCATGCCGCCCTGCGCGGACTCCTTGATGTCCAGTTCGACGGGCAGACCGTCCTCGCCGACGGCGATGGGCACCCGAAGTCGCTCCCGGCTCTCCAGCGGACGGCCGAAGAGCTTGGCCGGGACATGTCGGCGCAGGTCGGATATGCCCAGCAGAGACGTCAGTTCGGTGTCGGCGGCGAAGGGCTCCGCGGCGACCGCGCCGCCGCCCAGACGGTACGGGGAGAGCCGTGTCGCCAGCGAGCGTGCGGCGAGCGGGCCCAGTGTGTCCGGGCGACCGAGGAGTTGGGACTGCTCCTGACGGTCGCGGTCGGTGCGTACCAGGTGGAGTCCTTCTTCGCCGAGCCGCAGGCGCAGCGTGCCGCGCGCGGGCTTCCAGGCGAAGTTCCCGGAGAGGTCGAGCACGACGGTGTTGCGGTAGCCGGGCCCGGAGAGCCGGTGTCCGCCGGGGACGGCGCCGCCGTCCACCACGATGACCGTGAACGGCTCGTCACGGCTCGGTGCGGTGTCCGGGTCGAACGGCGGCCGTTCGGTGAAGTCGGCGCCGAGCAGCTCCTCCAGCTCGGCGAGGCCGGCCGCGACGGTGCGGGCCGCTCCCGCGCCGTCACGCTGGTAGCTGTGCTGGACGTGCGGCAGCCACTTGGCCCACTCCCAGTCGGCGCGCCGCTCGTCGGACAGGCAGAGCGCCACGGTCAGCTCCTCGGGGGCGTGGAACGTGGCGAGCTGCGCCACGAGCGCGCGCACCATCGCGCGGCCGCGCTCCTCATCACCCTGGACGAGCACCTTCGACCAGGCGCGCAGGTACAGCGCGATCGGCTGCTCGGGCAGCGTGCCGTACGCCCGGATGAAGCTGCGCAGAGCGTGCGCGGACAGCGGTTCGAGGTCCTCGACGGGCTTGGTGGACAGCGGGGCGAGGCGGGTGCCGAGCTTCTGGTCGCCCACCGCGACGCGCACCTCCGCGAAGTCCTCGTCGGAGCAACGGCGTTCCCATTGCCGGCTGGTGCCCACCAGCGCCCACAGGGCGGAGGGTCCGGGGTGGCGCCAGGCGAGCGCCTTCTGCTGCTCGGCCACGGTGCGCCGGATCCTGCGCCGGGTCTGCGCCAGGTAGCGCAGGTAGTCGCGGCGCTCTCCCTTGAGCTTGCGTTTGCGCTCCCCCGCGCTGCGCATGAACTGTCCGACGATCATCACCACGGACGACAGCAGCATCATGCCGATGGCGAAGTAGCTGAAGGCGGTGACCTGTCCGGGTCTGATGAACATCATCAGCATCGCGAGGGAGGTGAGGCCCATCGGCAGGTACATCCACACGGCCGAGGAGTTCGGTTCGGCCTCGGGCAGGGTGGGCGGCTCCTGGAGACTCAGCTCGCCGTCCGGCATGTCGGGGCCGCGCCGGCGGGCGGGGCGGCGGAACAGGACAGTGCTCAACCGGAATCTCCTCGGTCGCTCGCGCGTGGGATCCGCGCGCGGGGCGCGCGCGGAACGGCGCGCACGGGAAGCAGGGGCGGGTTGGCCGCTGCGCCGGTGGGCGCAGGGGTGGCCGCTGCGCCGGAGGGCGCACAGGTCATACGTACCAGAGCTCGCTAAAGCGCCGACGGCAGTCCGACGTTAGCCACGCCTGCTCTACTTCGGCCTCCCGACCCCGGCAAAGAGGTGCTGGCCCCTGCCATGACTGACACATCGACCTCCGGCCTGTGCCGGCTCACGGTCCACACCCCCCGACGGCTCGTCGAGCTCGCCGTGCCCGCGGACGTACCGGTCGCCGACCTGCTCCCCATCCTCCTCGACCACGCCGGCGAAGGCCTCGCGGAGGAGGGCATCGAGCACGACGGCTGGGTCCTGCAGCGACTGGGCGGCCATCCGCTGGACGACGAGTCCACGCTGGAGGCGCTCGCGCTGCGGGACGGCGAGACGCTGCATCTGCGGCCCCGCTCGCAGACGCTGCCGCCGCTGCACTTCGACGACCTGGTCGACGCGGTCGCCTCCACGATGCGCGAACGCCCGCACGGCTGGGCCGAGCGCACGAGCCGCCGGTTGCTGCGCACCGTCGCCGTCGTCCTGCTGGCCGCCGGTCTGGTGGTGCTGGCCCTGCCCGGTGGCGCGGCGCCGCTCCGGGCGGCGGTGGCCGCGGCCACCGCGGTGCTCGTGCTGTTCGCGGCCGCCTCGGCCAGCCGCGCTGTCGGCGACGCCGCCGCCGGTGCGGCGCTCGGCGCCCTCGCACCGCCCTATCTGGCCCTGGCGGGTGCTCTGCTGCCGGTGGGAGAGCCGAGCCCGCAGGTGATCGGGGCGCGCCTGCTCGCCGGTTCGGCGGCCGCCGCCGGGGGCGCGGTCCTCGCGGTGGTCGCGGTCGCCGCCTTCGTACCCCTGCTGGTCGGCTGCGCCGTCGTCGCGCTCATGGGCGTCGTCTGGGGCTGCCTGATGCTGCTCCTGGACGTGCCGGCCGCGCACGCGGCGAGCATCGTCGCGGTGGTGGCGGTGGCGTTCGGCGGTCTGGTCCCCGGCATGGCGTTCCGGCTGTCCGGCCTCAAGCTCCCTGCCCTGCCCACCAACGCCGAGCAGTTGCAGGAGGGCATCGAGCCCCACCCGAACCAGCAGGTCGTGGACCGCACGGCGCTCGCCGAGGAGTGGATGACGGCCCTGTACGCGGCGACCGGCCTGGTGTGCGCGGCAGTCGTGACCGGGCTGGTCGTCGACCGTCCGACGACGGCCTCGCTGATGGCCGCGGCCGTGCTCAGCCTCCTGTTGCTGCTGCACGCACGGGGCGTCGGCCACGCGTGGCAGCGCCCGGCGCTGCTCCTGCCGGGCCTCTACGGGCTGGTGCTGCTGTCCGTGCGGCTGGGGATCGGGCTCGCCGTGGAGCAGCGTCCTGGGCTCGTCGCCGTGCTGCTCGCGCTCGCCGCGTCGGCGGCGATCGCCTCCTGGACGGTGCCGGGCCGGCGCGTGCTGCCGCACTGGGGCAGGGCGGCCGACATCCTGCACACGCTGTGCGCCGTCGCGCTGATCCCGCTGTCCCTGTGGGTGCTCGGGCTGTACGCGACGCTTCGCGGCGTCGGCGGATAGGGGCGGGGCATGCAGTCGAAGCGAGACCAGGTCCAGGCCCACATGTTCCTGATGGGGCGGTTGACCAGTGGCATGCTGCGTGGCGATCCGGACGCGCCCGAGTCGCCCGTGGGGCGCACCAACCGCGGTCTGGTGTGGGGGATCGCCCTGGGTGTCGTGCTGGTCGTCGGGTTCCTGCTGTTCGGGATGATCTCCCCGTCCGGTACGAAGACGTGGCGCCAGGAGTCGGCTCTGATCGTCCAGAAGGACACTGGAACCCGCTATCTGTACCTGGACGGGACCCTGCGCCCCATCCGCAACTACGCCTCGGCGAGGCTGATCGCCGCCGACCGGCTCAAGCCGGTCCAGGTGTCCGCCGCCTCGCTCGCGGGCGAACGCCACGGCCCCCCGGTCGGCATTCCCGGCGCGCCCGACGCTCTGCCGTCCGCCTCCGGCCTGGAGCAGGGTGCCTGGCAGGTGTGCGCGAGCGAGCCGGTGCGCACCGGTGCCGACGGCTCCGGGCGTCGCCCTGTGACGTCCCTGCGCCTGGGTCTGGAGTCGCAGGGCCGGTCGCCCGCGGTCGACCGGGGCGTGCTGGTCCAGGCGCCGGACGGCCGGCGGTACCTGCTGTGGGGCGACCGCCGGCTGCGTCTGGGTGAGCACGGCGCGGCGCAGTCGCTCGGGTACGCGGACGCGACGCCGCTGCCCGTGTCCGCCGCGTTCCTGGACAGCGTCCCGGCGGGTCCCGATCTGACGCCCCCCGAGGTGTCCGGGCGCGGCGCCCCCGGGCCCGCGATCGGCCCCGGCCCGAGCCGCACCGGTCAGGTCTACGCCCTGACGTCGCCGGGCGCGGCAACCCAGCACTACGTGCTCGAAAGCACCGGTCTGCGCCCGCTGAGCGAACTCGCCGCGGCTCTGGTCCTGGGGGACGACCGTACGGCGAAGCTGGCCTACCCCGGCGCCACGCCGACCGTGCTTCCGCTGGCGGCGTCGGAGTTGACGCGCCACCAGTCGGCGCGGGCCGACAGGGATCCGGCGAACTGGCCGCCCCGGGTGCCGACCGTACGCGCTCCGGGACCGGGCACGTCGGTGTGCGCGCGGATCCAGCCCGAGGGCACGCAGCCCAGGGTGGGCATCGCCCTCATGCCGACCGGACCGGCCCTCCCGGCGCCGCCGGAGGGCCCGGACTTCGCACCGGCGTGCCTGGTGGTGGACGGGCTGTCGGTGCGGCCGGGCGGCGGCGCGCTCGTCCAAGTGCTCGGGGCCGGCGGGTCGTCGATCGGCACCACCACGTATCTGGTGACGGACGTGGGTGTGAAGTACCGCCTGCCGGACGCCACTTCGATGCAGCGGCTGGGGCTGAAGGGCGGTCGCGCCCAGGCCGTGCCGTCGCGGCTGCTCGACATGCTGCCGACGGGTCCCCCGCTGGACGCGCGGGTGGCGCGGGGTGAGGTGGCGGCGCGGCACGACCCGTCGACGTGTCGCTGAGGGCTCGCCCCCGGGACGACCGCGCGAGGTGTGGCCTTCGTCACGGCACCGTCGCGCGGGGTCGTGCCCGGCGGGGCCGACAGCGCTTCGTTAGCCGGGCGTTAGGCCGACCGTCGAGACTCGATGACCTCACGTCGAGGGCGCGCGCCGGTGAGCGCCGCGCGCGTCCTCTCTCCCTTTCGTCTCCGCAGGAAGGACCTCGGTCATGGCCACCCCGCCCGGGAACGTCCAGAGTTCGTCCCAGTCCGAGAACCAGAAGGGCAACACCGCCCTCACCCAGGCCAGGTCGCAGATCCTGCAGTCGCAGGACCACGTGAAGACCACGATGGGTTCGCTGACGCGGACCTACGGCGGTGCGGACGGCCAGGCCTACCGGCAGTTGCTCTCCGACTGGAGCGGCCAGGTGGACGTCATCGTCCGCAACATCGACCAGATGATCCAGAAGCTCCAGGAGACGAGCGCGCACCAGACCACCGTGCAGACGAACACCGGCGACCAGATCAGGAACGCGGGGCTCAACAACAACGCGTTCAACCAGCTGATGGGCTGATCGGCGTCCCCGCCGTCCCCGTTTCCTCGCCCATTCCACCGAAGGAGGACCGATGTCCACTCCCCCCGGCTACGACCACAGCAACAAGACCGACGGCCAGATCTACGTCGAGTACAAGTCCGTCGACCAGGCCGCCGACGACATGCGCCTGCAGACGGAGCGCATCAAGAAGTTGGTGACCGCGCTCAACGAGGAGCTGATGGGCCTGTTCGGCGCCTGGCAGGGCGCGGACGCGGCGGCGTACACCTCGATCCAGACCCAGTGGAACGGCGCGGCGAACGCGTTGGGCACGATCCTGCAGAGCCACAGCGCGACCCTGAACGACATCACGGACCAGTACCGCCGGCACGAGGCGCAGACGAAGGACAACTGGGAGGGCGTGCGGATCGGCCGGTGAGCGGTACCAGCACTCCCCCGCCCGACCGCTCCCGGATGATTGCGAGAGACCGTGGCCGACGACCCCGGATCGAAGCCCCCCACTGGTGACACCAAGCTCACGCGCCTCGACGTGCAGACGCTGCGCCGATTCATCGACCACGACGTCGCCTCCTTTGTCCTGTGGCTGGGGGCTCTGCAGGAGGCGGGCGGACGCTACGTCAAGAACGGGGAGGGCTACGACCTGGACTTCTCGGGTGTGCCCTCCATGAGCGGTCTGTCCGCCCAGCTCGAGAGTCCCACGCTGTACAACAGCAAGGTGACGCTGCTCCTCGGGAAGCTCACCGCTCCGGGCAAGGACGACGGGCCGATGTCGGCCCACGACTTCCTCGCCTTCGTGAAGGGCGCGGCGTCCGAGCTCGCCGTCGTCGTGGACGACCAGAAGGACTTCTTCGAGGACGTGAAGAGGAACCTCGAGAGCGTGCTCACCACCATGACCGGCGCCCAGCACAAGAACCTGGACGAGATCGACAGTCAGAAGTTCCTCGATCTCTTCCGGGACGTGGAAGCGGATCTCACCCAGTCCCGCAAGACCTGACGCCCGCCTCCGGGGCGCGCACCCGCCCGGCCCCACCCCACCGACGAAGGAGTCGCTCGCTCCATGGCCGAAGCCCCCAAGAACGGAAACGTCTCCACCCAGCCGGACTGGGAAGCCATCATCAAGCAGTTCACGGGCTTCGACGGAGGAACCCGGGCCCAGGTGGCAGCCATCGGAGGGGCCGACACCAAGCAGGGGGACGGCAGCGAGTGGATGCGCATCAAGATCGAGGACGGGCAGAACTACCGGGCCACCACACCGACGATCGAGGACGGTGACGTCGACGGGCGGGTGATCAAGCTCTACGCGGGTGGGGAGACGATCGGCGCGAGCGTCGCCGTGTACACGGTGACGCTGAGCGTGCCCTGGTCCGGGCCGGACGGTTCGCACTGGCACAACCACGGAGTCGCGGGCGCCTTCGACTGGGGATACCGGGAGGCCCTGGACCATCTGCTCACGACGTACACGACCGACGGATTCGGCGGAGGATACGACCCTCCGAGGGTGGTGGCGTTCGCGGACGCGCCCGATCTCCGCACGCTCCCGCCCATAGCCATGGCCTTCGACCGCGTCAGCCAGTTCTTCCGGGACCACAGCCCCAAGCTGGAGCGGTGGGTGAAGGACCTCGGTGGGGAGGACGCCGCCTACCGCGGGTCGGGGGCGGACGTCTTCCGTGACCTCATCGGCGGGACGAGCACCGGTTACAAGGACTTCCTGAGCCTTTTCGCGCTTCCCGCACCCCGGTCGGGAAGGTCTTCGCAGATCGACCCGGGCTTTCGCGCCGACTCCGTGGTGGCAGACCGCGTCATGGAGGCCGAGGAGACCTTCCTGTCCACGGCGAAGCGGTTGAAGGAGATCCACGAGGGGTGGATCGCCACCAACCTGTGGCTGGGGACAGCGCTCCTGGACAAGCACATCGACGCCGCGGCGACCTGGCTGAACGAGAACAACATCGCGAAGATGCGGCAGTCGAAGTACGAGGTGTCCCAGGTCGGGGAGGGCTTCAGTACCAAGCATCCGCTGTACGGAGACCTCGCCCAGGAAGCCGGCTGGAAGGGCGTGTCCAGGCAGGCGTGCGCCGAGTGGATCGCCACGATCAGGACCCATCTCGACGAACCCGCCAGAGTCGTGGTCATCGACTTCAACAGCAAGATGCGCGGCTTCGAGCGGCGCACCCCGTTCGCTTTCAAGGCGGGCATCACGAGCCTCAAGGAAGCCAACGCCGCCGACAAGGCGAAGGCGGACGCCGACAAGGCGAAGGCCGACGCGGAGAAGGAGAAGGCGGACGCCGAGAAGGAGCTGGAGAAGTACAAGCAGGGCGGCGACGTTCCCCCGCTGGGTCCGAACCCCACCGGGGGCGGCCTCGGCGACGGCAAGGGCGGACCGGGCCTCGGCGACGGCAAGGGCGGTCCCGGCCTCGGCGACGGGAAGGGAGGACCTCCTCCCGTCACGATCCCGCCGCTCGGGCCCAACCCCACCGGCGGCAACGGCTCCGGTGGACTCACCGGCTCGGGCCCCGGCAGCGTCGTCCGCAACCCCGACGGCTCGACCACCGTCACGAACCCGGACGGCCGGCAGACCACGTACCCGCCCGGCGTGATCCCCCCGCCGCTCCCTCCGAACGGCATCGGCGGCGGCCTCACCCCCGGCGGCTCACCCACCGTCGTCAAGACCACGAAGGGACCCGACGGGTCCACCACCTCGTACAACAGCGACGGGTCCCGCACGACCACCCACAAGGACGGGACGACCACCACGGTCCGTCCCGACGGGACCACGGAGACGAGCAACCCCGACGGTTCCAGGACCGTCCTCAACAAGGACGGCAGCCAGACGACCACCTACCAGGACGGCACGAAGACCACGGTCAAGCCCGACGGCACGACCACCACCCGCTACACCGACGGCACCGTCACCGTGCACGCGCCCGACGGCAAGCTCACCACCACCGACGCCGAGGGCCGCAGCACCACCAGTCACCCGCAGCCCGGCCAGACCGTGCGCAACCCCGACGGCTCCAGCACGGTCTACGGCACGGACGGCGCCAGCACGACGACGTACCCCAACGGTACGAAGACCACCGTCACCGCCAACGGCACCGTGACCACCCTCGACCCGGACGGCACCAAGACCGTCTCGCACCTCGGCAAGGGCACGTCCACGATCCAGTACGCGGACGGATCCGTGGCCCAGGTGGAGCGCGACGGCACCGTTTCGACCACGTACAAGGACGGCAGCACCACCAAGCTGGGCCCGGACGGCACCTACACCAAGGTGGACGCGAGCGGGCACAGGACGACCGAGCACCTGAACGTGACGGGCGGCGGGGGCGGACCGCAGACCACGCACCACGCCGACGGGTCGACGACGACGAAGTATCCGGACGGCACGGTCGACAAGCGGCTCAAGGACGGCGGCCACCAGATCACGTACCCGGACGGGCGCACGGTGACCACCGACGCGTACGGGCGCACCACCGGCGGCAGTGGCGCGCTGCCGCCCAACAAGTCCGGTTCCCTCACCCCCGATTACAGCTACTACGACTTCCCGGACCGCAAGCGGGGCGGCGACTCGTTCCTCACCGGCAACAACACGGGCGCGGGCGGTGCGGGTGCCGGTGGCCGGATGCCGCCCCTTCCGCTGAACCAGGTGGGCGGGCCCGGCTTCGGCGCCGGCGCCACGGGGAACCCCGGCGTCGCCCCGGGCAACGAGCGTCGTTCCCTCGCCATGACCGAGGTGTCGGCGGCTCGTACGAGGGCCCTCACGCCCGTCGAGGCCTCGGTGACGACGCGGCAGCCCAACACCATGTCCAGCGGAATGCCGATGATGCCGTTCATGGGGAGCGGCATGGGCGGCGCGGGCGGCGGCACGGGCGGCAGCACCCAGAGCGACGAGCGCGAACGTTCGACCTGGGTGAGCGAGGACGAGGAGACCTGGGGCACGGACGGTGCGGGCGTGTCCGGCGCCATCGGCCGCTGAGTCGTCCCCCCCGGCACCACGCACGACCACCACGATCACGACCACCACATTCGGCCACACACGATCACGTACGAGGACGGCAGGACACAGGGCATGGGCATGGGCATGGAAGAGCGACTCGCCGAGGCGCTGGCCGAGTTCGAGGAGACACGCGCCAAGCTGGCCGACGCGGCGGCGGCGGCCTCGCGCGTCTCCGCGACGGTGACGGCGAAGGACCGCTCGGTGGCGGTGACCATGGGCCCGCAGGGCGAGCTGACGCAGATCCGGTTCCCCACGAACGCCTACCGCAGCATGCCGCCGGCCCAGCTCGCCGCCGCCCTGATGGCCACGATCGGCCTGGCCCGCAAGCAGGCCGCGGAGCAACTCGCGGAGATCTACCGGCCGTTCGGCCCGATACCGGTCCTGTCGCCGGACGCTCCGGACGGCGTCACGGAGATGGACTGGGAGGCGATGTTCGCCTCGGCCCGTGAGGAAGGCATCCCCACGCCACCGGCCAAGGCACCGCCCCGGGGCTCGTCGGGCGCGCTCCTCGACGAACTCCTGGAGGACGAGGACGCGTCGGCCGCCGCCGTACGACAGGCGGACGATCGACGGTGAGTGACGACAGCCTCGACGTCGACCCGGACAGCCTGGACAAGAGCGGCCAGAACATGGGTGACGTGGCCGACAAGATCAAACTGATCCGTGACGAGTACCTGGACAAGCTCACGTCGTACCACGGGTGCTGGGGCGACGGGGAGTTCGGGGAGGCGTTCGCGAAGAAGTACGTGCCCGCCGAGAAGGACCTCAAGACGGGCGTGACCGGACTGGCCGACGGCCTGTCGGGGAGCGGCCAGAGCCAGCAGGACGCCGGCAAGAAGTTCCGGGGGCTGTCGGACGACATCGACACCCATCTTCGGCACGGAAGGTAGAACCGCACGGTGTCCCTGGAGTTCCCGCCCGAGTGCGCCTGGCTGTTCGCGGCCCTCACCGGAGAAGTGCCCCCGAACGGCGACGAGGACAAGCTGTTCGCGCTGGCCGAGGTGCACAAGGACCTCTACGGCAAGCTGACGAACGACCTCAAGCAGCAGATCTCGGAGGCGCTGGGCTACACCCATGAAGCCTTCAAGGGCAACGCCGCCGAGATGTACCAGGCGGCGATGAAGAGCTTCATCGGCGAAGAGGGGCTGAACTACTTCGACGCGGTGGCCGACCAGGCCAAGCTCCTCGCCGAGTTCAGCCGCAAGGGCGGGACGCAGCTCCAGTACACCAAGTACATGATCATCGCCCAGCTGGTGGAGCTGCTGGTCGAGGCGATCATCGCGGCCGCCACGTTCTTCTTCTTCGGGGCCTCGCTCCAGGCGTACTTCGCCAGGGTGGCCTTCGTCCGGTGGCTCATCAAGTTCCGGCTCGGCCGGCTCGTGCTGATGCTGATCTCCCATCAGATCATCAACGTCGGGATGGGCGTCGCCATGGACGTCCTCGTCCAATGGGCCCAGCTCAACCAGGGCACCCGTGACGAGTTCGACACGGAACTCACCAAGCAGGCGGCGCTCTCCGGCATGATCCAGGGCCTGCTCGCCGGCCCGTTCCAGTTCCTCGGCAACAAGTTCGGCCGGGGGCTCGCCAACCTGTTCGGCAAGAACAGCGGCAAGGACATCGGCAACCAGCTCGACAAGGCGTTCGGACCCAAGAAGCCGGACCTTCCCGGTCCGAAGAAGCCGGACGTACCCGGTCCGGACGCACCCAGGTCCTTCGGCGGCGACCTCGCGAAGAACTTCGGCGACCACATCCCGAAGACCGCGGGACCGAAGGTGGTCTCGGACAAGGCGGCCAAGGACTTCGTCAAGTCCGTCGGTGACACGTTCGACAAGCACCTCAAGCGGGACGCCGCACGGGAGGCGGGCGAGAACTGGGCGCGGACCCTGCTCAGGGACACCGGCAAGAAGGACCTGCCGCTCAACCTGGAGAACAGCCTCAAGCCGCTGGGCAAGGAACTGAGTCCCGAGGTCACCAAGGTGCTCACCCGCGGCACCGCCGACGCCATGGGCCAGAGCCTGCTGCGCCACATGTCGCAGTTCGGCGCCAACCAGCTGGGCAAGGGCCTGTTCGAAGGTGCGCACGCGGCCGTGTCCGAGGGCATGTACAACCTGATCTTCTCCGACGAGCACACCTTCAAGACCTCCGGTCTCACCTTCGCCTCCGGCATGGTCGAGGGCCGCGTCAGCAACGGCATGGAGCTGGCGGGCGAGCGCCTGGGCAACAACATGCGCCAACAGCTCCTGAACGGCGGCATGGACACGTCGGGCGGACTGGTGTCCGGCGGCGCGGACGCCCCCTCGGGGTCCACCGCGACCGGCGGGTCCGGCGGGTCGGCACCGGCCGGCGAGTCCGGTGGTACGCAGGTACCGGAGGCGGATTCCCCTTCCGAGGACGGATCGGACGCCGGGGGCGTCGGGAATGTCGGGGACGTCGACGAGCGCGACGAACCGGCCGGCAGCGACTCGGAGGACGCACCGACCGTCACGCGTCCACGGACGGAGTCGGACGACCCCTCGTCCGACAGCCGTACGGAGACCCCGGTCACCGTCGGGCCGCCGCAGGTGGCGCCCACCCCGCAACCCGCCGGAACGACCACCCCGTCGGGTTCCTCCTCCTCGGCCTCGACCTCCTCGTCGGCGCATTCGTCCCCGCAGAACCAGGCGAACGCCCCGAGCTCGGCGAACTCCGCGAGCTCCGCGAACTCGGCGAACTCGGCGAACTCGGCGAACTCGGCGAACTCGGCGAACTCGGCGAACTCGGGCCAGACGACCGCCGACCAGCCGTCCGGCTCGCGTGAGGAACCCACCGCTTCCGAAGCCCCGGCCTCGGCCGGCTCGCCCGCCCAGAGCATCCCCACCACCAGCGGTGCGGAGGGCGTGCCTTCTCCTTCCACCGGCTCCTCCACGTCGGTCCAGACGTCGGAGAGCACCGTGTCGGAGGCCCCCACGGGCCCCGAGGGGGACGGGCTCACCTCCCCGGCACCGGACCGGGAGGCCCTCGCCACGGTCGGGCAGGACGTCGTCGTCGAGCAGGGCGTCGACGACGACGAGGACGGAGAGCTTCAGTACCTGGAGCCGTGGACCGCCGATGAGCCGACGGCATCGCCCCTGGGACAGGACACGGCCCCGCGCGACGAACCGGGGGCCGAGACGCGGCTGGCGGCCGACGCCCCCCTCGTCGGCCCGTCGAGCAAGGCGCCTCCCGTCACGCCCGGGTCGTCCGACACGTCCTCCGCAGCCGGTCCTCTCTCCCGGCACCTGCCACGGGACCGGTGGACGGCCCTGCTGTCCGAGCCCGACGTCGCGGCCGACCTGCTCGCCGAAGTGACCGATCACCGGCATTCCCCCGGTGACACCTGGCGCACCATGGACGCCAGGGCCTACGGAGAACTTCGGAACCGGTTGCCCGAGCAGGAGCGGAACGGCGTACCGGACGAAACCGTCGAGGACGCCTTCTCGGACTACTCGTCCCGATCCGCCGACGACTCCCGTAGCCGCCTGGAATCCGTCGTGACCCTCATTCAGGACCTGCACGCCGAGGCGCAGGAGGGGCCGCTGACGTCCGACGTCCAGGTCCTGCTGCAGCGCCTGCTCCTGGACCAGGGCTTCCCCCCGGCCCGGCTGCTCGACGCGGCCCGCACCACGTCGTTCTGGAAGGAGAACAAGCCGGGCGCCCTGGCGGCCGAACTGGCCCTCGGCATGGCCGACCTCACGGACGCGGACAACGCCCACCTCACGGGCAGGCTCATGGTCGCACCGGCGGCGACACCGTCCGACGCGACCCTGTCGGAACTCCTCCCGGACGCGGACGACAACCAGAAGGCCCTGCTCCGCGAGCTCCTCGACAGCGCGCACCGCCCGGAGAGCCCCTGGCACGTCCTGGGCAGCGAGGCGTACCTCGACCTGCGCGCTCGGGCCGACGGCAGCCAGGTCGGTGAGGGCAGCGAGGTCACCCCGGACGTGCGGAGCAACCTCGACGACATCTTCCGGGCGCACGGGAGAGCCCTGGAGGCGGCCACCACCCGGGTGGACCAACTCAAGGCCGTCGCCGACACGGTCCTGAAGCTCCATGCGACCGGCGGACTCACCGGGTCGCCGGAGAGCGCGCTGACGTTCCACTCCCGGTTCCTGGTCCCCCGGATGCTCCTGGACCTCGGCATCGCTCCGGTACCCCTGCCGCCCAAGCTCCACGAAAAGGCGGCCTGGCAGGCGCCCAGGATCGCCGCGATGCGGAACACGCGCGTCCTGAACTTCGCGACCTCCGTCGCCCATGCCGTCGTGGACGCCCATCCTTCCTGGTCCGGCCCGCCTGCCCCAGCCTCCGTGGCAGCCGACACACCCCCCGTCACGCAGTCAGGCGACCGCGCGACCGACACCGGCGACGGCCCGCCCACGACCTCCGGCATCCCGACGACCTCCACCGTGCCCGTCGCCGTGCCGCCCTCCGCGCCGCAGGACGGCGCCACGCTCGGAAGGGACGGGGACGAGACTCCCGAGCCGAGGGACTGGCGGGGGGAGCTGGACGCCCTCGGCCCGCGCACGCAGGAGGAGACGACCGCCTATCTGGTGCTCCCCGAGGCTCCCCTCGGACTGGTGGGCCGGGCCGACCGGCTGCTGCGCACCGAAGGGAAGCCGTACACCACCCTCGTCACGCAGCTCCCGCCCGGTGCGGAACACTGGCTGGAGGTACGGGTCCCCGCCGGGCACGCCGTCGCCACCGAGCCCGGCCGCCTGCTGGTCGGCAAGGACCTGCTGGCGACGGTCACGGTCACCGGCCCGGCCGGCACGATCGAAGCCCTCCAGCGTTTCGAAACGGGTCTACAAGGCCCGGACAGCCCGCGGCGGCCCCTCCCGCTCACCGTGCTGAGCCGCGTCGGGCAGGCGCTGTACGCCAATCCGGGCCGGTCCGAACACGACCGCGTCGTCCGGGCAGCGGTCCGTCTGGCGTACGCGGAGGCGTCGCGCGACGCCGAGCGCGCCCTCGGTGAGTACCTCACCCGGCGCGAGGACGTCCAACAGCAGGTACGGACGCTGGTCAAGGCGGCCTGGGACAGGCTGCCGCCGGAAAAGCGCGTCGAGCTCGGCACCGCGCAGAACACCGGCAGCGGGTCCGTCGGCAACGACCTGGAGACGCTGCGGGAGGTCGTCGAGAAGGGGAACATCCGCGAGCAGATGCACCTGCTCGTCACCGGGGTCCACGGTCCCCTCATGAAGGAGCTGGTGGGGGCGAAGCCCACACCGATCATCCTCACGCGCGAGCGGAGCCCGGAGGACACGCCGGCGGAGAAGCGGATCCAGCAGGACGCCGACGTCGTCCAGAACATCAGGCGGGCACAGGACCGGTTGCGGACGGAGCAGGCGGACAACCCCGACCTGGAGGCGCTGGTGGCCGCCCAAGAGCACGACAGGCGTACCCGGTTGCGGCCCGAGGACGCCGTGCCGCCTCTCAGCGAGCGCGAGAACGCCCACGCGGTGAAGGACGACCGGCTGACCTGGGAACCCGGCGAGCGGCACCGTCAGATCGCCCTGAAGACCGTGAGCCAGCTGACGGCCGAGTCGACCGGCGGCCTGATGAGCGCGGGCACGTCCAACACGACGTACTTCACTCTGACGGTCGTCCACGCCATGGCCAGGAAGTGGAGAGTTCCCGTCGACTTCCAGCTCGTGCGGCTCGCCCTGATGGCCGACATGCTCCCGGTCGGCCATCACACCTTCCACGAGATCATGACGGCGTCCGAGGCGTTCGAGAAGGACGTGCCGGCCCGGCAGCCCCGGCCCGCCGGCGCCACCCCGTACACCGAAGTCCTGTCGTACACCGACGACTGGGGAAGGTTCCGCTCGCTCGCGCCGCTCACCGAGAACACGCTGCGGGAGGTCATGCCCGAGGGGAGGTTCCCGGACGAGGTGGCCCTGGGGCTCGAAGCCCACGAACGGACGCCGGACCAGGTCGCCCTCCTCTCGGCCGAACACCGGGCACTCGGCTCCACCCAGGAGCACGGCCCGGTCCAGGAACCGCAGCCCAGCGTGTGGGACGACCTCGAATCCGTCTTCGCCCGCTGGGGCGTCACCACCGCCCCCGGGAACACCGCCGAAAGCGCTGCGGAGAACACCCCCCAGAACACCGGCGAGAACACCCCCGAGAACACCGCCGACGACGGAGCCGAGACGCGGCTGCCCCGCGACGACGGCGGCTCGGCCACCGGCCCGTCCAGCAGGGCGCCCCACCTCACCCCGACGACCGGTGCGCCCTCCGGCTCCCACTCCGCGCCCGCGCCGGCGGCCTCCCGGCACGTGCAGGGCTTCGGAACCGACGGCCACGAGGGCTTCGGAGGCATCCACCTGACACCCATCGCCCCCGACGTCGCCACCAGGCTCCAGGACCACGCGTACGGACAACTGCCCGCCCGATTCCAGCGGCCCGAGGTACGGGATCAGCTCACCGCCCTCCTCGATCCCCAGGTCCTGTTCGACAACCGCCTGATGCTGTTCGGCCCCGACGGCCACACCATCACGGTGGGGCACGGGAAGGACACGCACTCCCTCGACGTCCGGATCCGCCTGGAGCGGCCGACGCCGTCCAGCACGTTCGAGACCGGCGGCCACGCCGCACCGCACAACAACGAGCAGCGCCAGACGGCCGCGTTCGACAACACGTCCCAGGCCTCCACGTCGACGGTGCGGACCGTCTCCGTCCAGCCCTTCTCCGGTGTCTTCGACCTCGTCCGGGGTCACCTGACGAACATGTCCTTCTCGCTCAACGTGACCGGCGCGCGCCAGCAGCGCACGCTGGCGACGACGGTGACCGGTGGCGGGAACTCCACGACCCTGCTGCGCAGTTCCGAGCCGGCCACGCCGTACGACTACGTCGCCCATGGTGACGTCCGCGCGGCGGCCACCGACGGGGAGGCGAGGCCGGCGTGGACCCGACCGGACGAACCCCTGGGCACGGTCACCGCGTGGTTCCCCGAGCACCTGGGGCGACCGCCGGCCACGACCGGGGAACCTGGGGCCGCGACCTTCTCCTCGGCCTTCCACGACAACCTCGACCGCTCCCGTGTCTGGGGCATGGATTCGATGGCGGATCCCGGGGTGCTGCTCCGCGAGGCGCTCCCGCGGTTCTCCGGCCCGCTCGCCACCCTCTCGGCGCAGTCACAGGAGTCCCTGCGGCGGTTCTTCAGCGGTGAGTACCTGCTCGGTGCCCTGCCGCTCCAGCGCATTCCGGGCCCGGACCCGGGCACCGGGCTCGGCGCCCGCCTCCGGGACACCGATGCCGGCACCTGGTCCCCCGTGCTCCTCGACGACGACGGGAACCCCGTCGGCATGTTCCGGGTGACGGCGGACGTCGCCCCGCGGCCGGGCGACGCGGCCGCGGAGGAGACCAGGGTCGGCGCGAACTACCTCCTCGAGCGCTTCCGGGACCGGGTCCTGAAGGTCGACGCGACCTCGAAGGTCTCGCGGTCGTCCGGCGCCGACGTGTCCGGCGCGGTGGTGTTCAACCGGATGCCGGCGGTCGTCGACAAGGCCTTCCGTGCCTTCAACCTCAACGGCTCGCTGACTCCCAAGGGGGCTTACGGCAAGCAGTCCGACCGCACGCTGAGTGCCGGGGCGACACACAACCTCATGCACAACCTGCGCGCCGGCGCGCACGTCCTGGTCCCCGCCACGGTCACGTACCACGTGGAGTTCGTCGGAACGGACGGAACGACCCGACCCGCGCCGGTGTCCACGCTTCCCTCCCCCATCCGGATCCGGGCACTGGAACCTCCGGCGCCGAACGCGCCCGCCGCGCCGGACGCGCCCGGGCGGAGCGCCCCGGAGGAACTCGCGGGCTTCCGGAGCGTCGGTCTGTCCACCACGCCCCTGAGCGTCCAGGGCGCGGGCGTCGACACGGTCCTCTCCCGGGCACGCGAGCAGCTGGTCACCGAGGGATACCTGCCGCGCCCCGGCGACCCGACGCCCAGTGACAGGCGCACGGTCCGGATGCAGTTCGAGAACCTGCGCAAGTTCGAGACGTACCGGTCGCGCAACGGACTGCTCACCACCATGGACGAGCTGGCGGACGGCGGTCTGAGGCTGTTCTTCGCCAAGCCGGGCGCGCTGGGCGGCGTGGACCGCGTCCAGCTCCGTCTCACCCTCGACCGGGAGGACGCCGAGCCGGTCGAGCATGTGGAGACGCTGACCAACGTCCACATGCCCAACCTGAGCGGCTTCCACATTCCCGGTACCACCCAGCAGTCGTCCGGGACCACGCGCAGCGGTGCGCTCGGCGGAGAGCTGGGGGGACTCGTGCTCGGGCACGCGCACGTGAGTCTGGGCGGTGAGGTCAAGGGAACCTGGCAGACGACCGAGACCAGGACGGTGGGCGCGGGGCAGTCCTACAGTCAGCTGCTCGCCGCCGGGCGTCAGCCGACGGAGGTCTACCGGATCCCCGTCCGGCTCCGTGCGCAGCTGTTGACGGACGCGGTGCCGGACGCCCCCGGCCGTGGGGCCGCGGACCCCGCGCGTCCGGAGAATTCCGCGGTCGTGCACGTGGAGCTCGCGGTGCCCCAGAGCCGTACGGACGTGCCGTCCGTCCCGCCGGCCGCCGGCGGGGACGACGACGGCCCGGGCACGTTCCTCCTGCCGGACAGCTCGCTGGTCGACGTCATGCAGGGCAGTGGCCGGCTCAGTGACACGCTCGACCGCCTCCTGTCGGAGATCTCCGAGGAGCTGGGGGACGAGGGCACGCGGCACGGTGAGCGGGACCACGGCGTCCCGAACGACGCGGAGGACATCGCCCTCGACGACCTGGGGGGCCTCCCCCGTCCCGCCACGGCGGGGCCCGTGGCGCCGCCACGCGGCTCGGGCCTGAGCGGGCTCGCGTCGTCGGTCCAGGGAGCCTGGTCGTCGTCCGCGGCGGCCCTGGGGACCTGGTCGTCGTCGGTGCTGGGAGCCTGGTCGAAGGTGGAGCGGGCCACCCGCTTCGAGGACGAGTCCGACCGGGGAACGCTGCTGCACGAGGTGATCCACGCCCAGTTCTCGCCGGGTGCCCTGCAGTCGCGGGCGCACCAGATGTCCAAGGGCACGTACGTGGTCGACGGCCTGTTCGTGCCGGGCGCGTTCGGCGGTACGGATCTCGTCGTGGAAGTGCGCGTCGAGCTCGGCAACCCCCGGGCTCTCGGTACGCCCACGGCGCAGTACAGCGAGACGGACATCGCCTCGGCCGACAGCGCCTCGTACCAGCAGGCGGCCTCCCACACCTACGAGGGCGGGGGCGGACCGGCCGCGAAGTACGGGCAGAGCCGGGCGGAGGCCGAAGCGGCGCAGACGCTGCAGCAGGCGTCCCCCGAGCGGAAGGCGGCCGGTCCCGTCACGGGTGGCGCCGGAATCAAGGGGACACGGGGCCGAGGGGAGGTCCGTACGACGGCGACCACCTCGACGACCAGCCTCACCCGCGTGGCGACGGAGAGCGGCGAGCAGCTCCGGGTCCGGGCGGACGTGACGTACCACGTGACGGTCCATCACGGCCTGCGCAGTGTCGCGGCGCTCAACCGCCCCGGCGGGTCCCGGACCGCCACCTTCACCGTCCCGGACGGCATGGTCTTCCTCGCCACGCAGGACCAGCTGCGGCGGGCGGGCGGGGCGCTCACCGCTCTGGCCGACGGGCAGGCCTTCGCGCCGGTCCCCGCTCCGGCGTCCTCGACCCCGCCCCCCGCGTTGCCCTACCGGTTCGTGGAGCACCGCGCCCTGGGCCTGGCAGCGGTCCTCGAGGCGACCCCGGTCACCGAGGCCCTCGTGCCTCCGGGAGAGGCCCCCACGGGCCAACAGGCGGGAGAGGGCATCCAGGAGCAGGTGGTCCCGGACGCGCAGGGCTCGCGCGTCCTGCACGAGAGGCTCGTCGACCTGGTGACGCGGCACCTGCCCGGGAGCCTCACTCCGGGCCACGCGTCCTACGTGCCGGGGCTGCGCCAGCGCCTCGCCGACCTCACCTCCCCCACCGCGCTCGCCACGCTCCCCGCGCGCGGCGGGAGCGCGGAGGACGACGAGGCGGCCGGCAACCCCGTGACCTTCTCCTTCGCCGCCATGGAGGGGCTGCGGACCAGGACCGTCACCGTGAGCCTGCACGGCAGCTTCCCCTGGACCACCGAGGAGATGCGGCGTGTGGAGGGCCGCCCCACTCCGGCGGGCGGCGGGGTGGAGAACTACTCCGCGCACGCTCCCGCCAACGTCTCGGAGTCGTTGAGCCGTACGACGCGGTCGGCCCTCACTGTGCCCGGCAACGTGACCGTCCCGGCGAACGACGGGACGCCGGGCAAGTGGACGCTCGGCCCCACGGCGACGGGCGCCACCACCCGTACCGAGACAGTCACCGTGTCGCGCACGGCTGAGGACAGGACCTGGCAGCGCACGGAGGGCGGGAACGAGTTCACGCTCGCGTACGAGTTCCATGCGCGGATCGAGGTGGAGGGCAGGGGCACCTACCGGCTGGAAGAGCCGGTGCCCGGGCGGGTGACCCTCCGCTTCGCCGGCGACGGTGACCTGCGGGACACCCCCCAGGCGCCGCCGGCGCAGGGTCCGGCGGCGGAGCCCCCGGCCGGGCGACGCGGGATCCGCGTCACCGGGCAGGAGGTCGTCTACCAGATCTCCAACCAGCGGGAGATCCTGGATACCGTCCACCGGGTCGCCCCCGAACTGAACGGCCGGGGCCCGGTCACCGGCAGGTCCGCCGACGCGGCGTCCGTCCGGTTCATGGAGCAGTTCCTCGGCGGGTCGATGGTCCTGGACTCCACCCGTCTGGGCGCCGGAATGGGCGGCACGGTGGGGTCTCCTTCGGCCCGGCCTCCGGTGCGGGTGTCCACCGAGGTGTTCAACCCACGGCTGATCAGTGCCAGCAGGGGCGTGACCGTCGACCGGCTCCGGATCACGGGATCCGGCACGTCCTCCAGCTCCTCGGCGTCCCGGAGTTCGGCCGCCACCTTCGGCGTCTCGCGCTCCTACGGCCAGGACGGGCGGTTCACGACCGGCGGAACCCCGACCGTGTTCGCCCACCAGGCGACCCCCGGCGGACAGGGCGGCGGGATCTCCGAAGTGGGCAGGCTCTGGGGCAAGGACGGCAAGCCCGGCGTCCCGACGGCCACGGAGGGGCTGCGGACGTACGAGGTCGAGGTCGACACCGTCGTCACGGTGAGCCGCGAGGGCGCCGCACGGGTGTCCGTGCGGGGCGGCACCGCGCTGATGCGGGTGCCGGAACGTGACCTGCTCGGGCTGGGTGTGTTCACCGAGCCCGATCGGGGCGGCGGGGTGTGGGACCTCTCGGCAGGGGGCTTGTACGAGCGCGACAGCCAGGTCGTCGCCGACACGATCCGTACGACTCCCGTGACGGTCGTACCGAGGCTCTGGGTGGACCTGGACACGGTGAACGCCCGGGTGGCCGGCGCCGACGCGGTCGTCACCGACCAGGACGTGATGGACAAGGTCGCCGAGGTGGCCGACCGTCTCGGTGTCCCGGTCGAACTCGCGCTGAGCGACGTCCGCGGCGTGCGCCTGATCGTTCTGGGCCCGGGCGAGACCCCGCCTTCCCTGCGTGGACCGGCACGCGACGCGGCCGGCACGCGGGCTGCTCGGGCAGCGGACGAGCTGGCGACGTTCGAGGCGGCCCACCCCGACCTGGACGTCAGAGCCGGCACGGGACCGGACCTCGGCGTCGCCGAGGCGGCGGCCAGGGCCGACGCGGCGCGGAACGACCATGACGAGGCGCAGCGGCGTCTTGCCGAGGCGGACGAGGGCGTCGAGGCGGCCCGGATCCGTGTCGAAACCGCCGAGCGAGGGGTCGAGGATGCCGAGCAGTACAAGGCCGATACCGAGCGTGACCTGACGACGGCGCGGCAACGCGCAACCGAGTCCGAAAGCCTGCTCCGCGAAGCCGCGGAGGCCCTTGCCCGGCAGAACGACCGTGTGGCGGAGCTGGGGCGGACGAGCGAGCAGCTCACCGAGGAGAAAGCGGCGGCGGAGGTCACGCACACGAACGCGGAGACCGAGGAGGAACGCACCCAGGCGGCCCGGGACATCGCGAGGTACAACGAGGCGCTGTCGCTCTTCGACGTGCAGGCCCGGCTCTCCCGCGCGCACGAGGCGAAGGCCCTGAACAATGAAGGCCGTCTGCGTGACGTGCGCAAGGCGGAGGAGACGTTCGTCACTGCTCAGGGGCGCCTGGCTGAAAAGCAGGAGGTGTTGGGCGAGGAGGAAGGGACGCACTCGACTCTGCGGGAGGCCCGCGACGAGCGTGCCCTGGAGCTGGTCGTGGCCGAAAGGCGAGGCGACGGCGCCCAGTTGCTCTTCGGGCACGTGAGTGCGCAGGACCGGCTCCGCGACGCCGAGGAGCAGTCCCGCCGCGTGGCCGTCGGGGCGACGGCTCCCGTCACCCAGTCCCTCGCGTCCCTGGCATCGCCCCGGCCCGGATCCCGTGCTCCCGGCGGCCCGAACCCCGGCAGCGCCGTGGCCCCGCCGCGTACCCCGGGCGAGCGGGTGCCGAAGCCCGTGCGCCCCGACGAGCTGCGCGCGTTCCGCGGCACGCGCACGGCCGAGGTGAACACCGAACGCTTCGATCCGAAGACGGTTCAGGAGTGGCGCGGTGGGCGGCCGGCGGGTGCCGGGGGGAAGCTGAACGGTTCGTGGACGCAGATCCGCCACCATGTGCGCCGAGGCCGCCTGGCCGATGGGCGCACCGTGCGCCAGTTCTTCGTCACACTGCCGTTCAGGCTGATGGACGGTCTGTCGGCGGCCGACCTCGCCCGGCTCCAGGAGCGGGTCCAGAAGGCCCTGGACACCCATGTCAACGTCGGCTACCGACTTCCCGACTCCGGTGACCAGTTGCACGTCACGGTCGAGTTCCTGGAGCGCCCCGACCACGGCGAGAAGGTCACGCTCACGCGTGCGGCGCCGACGGACGGTACGGACCAGGACCACTGGGGCGCCGGGGACGACGACGGCGTTCTGGTCCACGAGGTCCTGCACTATCTGGGGCTTCCGGACGAGTACTCCGACGCGAGGAAGAACGAGGACGACCGGCATCTGTTCCGCCGCCACGACACCGCGAGCGGGGTCCGCACCGACGGCCTGATGGTCGACGCGCGGCTGAACGACCTGGCACACCTGCCGAAGGACCACCTGGCCCTCATCGAGAGGGTGAGTGAGAACGCGGTCGTTCCCCTGCACAGGGCCCCGGATTCCGCGGCGGCGTCGCACGCGGGCTCGCGCGGTCCTTCCGCTCCTTCGACTCTTTCCACTCCTTCGACTCCTTCCAGGGATGGCGGGCTTCCGTCGAGCGACGGTGAGGAGCGTCAGGTCCGGACCAGCGCCGCCGGTGAGTCCAAGCCCAAGTGGGCGAAGCCCCCGCAGGACGGACCGAAGCTGCTCAAGCACCCGAGCCACGCTTCCGGTGACATGTTCTCGGTCGCCGCGTTCCTGATCGGCGATCCGGACCTGACCGTCTTCATCACCCACGACGACGAGGGCAGGACCTTGTCGCACGCGAGGAACATCCAGCGGTTCTACAGGGACGCGGGAATTGCGGAGGACCGTGTGCCGGTCGTCCCCTCGGCCGAGTTCAAGGATCGGCACGACGCGTTCTGCGTGGAGAAGGGGGTGGGCAAGAGGCATCTCCTGGGCCTGAACGACGCGACCTTCTTCGTGGCCCGGAGTTTCACCCCGCAGCTTCGCGAGAGCATCCGCGACAACTGGGGGGTGAACGAGGACGCTTCACCCGGGGAGACGTCAGCGAGCGACGGACCTCCGGAGACCGCGACCTGGGGGCTCCGCCAGATCGAGGATTGGCTTGCCTCCCGGGACCTGACGCTGCGCCAGGACGACAAGGTCGCGGTTCTCTGGACGCGTTTCAGCGGCAAGAACGGCGAGGTCCACATCGAACACGACACCAGCTACTTCGGCATATCCCAGATCATCGAAAGACTCGGGGACTTCAAGGCCGTGGTGATCGTCGGCGACTCCGGGTACCGCAGAGCGGGGCAGGATCTCCCGAACGAGAAATTCGAGACGATCGCCAGGTTCTTCGACAAGGGAGAGGGGGACCTTTCGCGATACGGCATGGAACGGAGGCCCGATGGATTCTCCGCGCGGGTCCTGAATCTCACCGAGTTCTGGCGCGACGAAACGGTGGTACAGCTCGGGGGCGACGGGCGCCTCGCGCAGTTCCGTCTCTTCGAGTACCTGCACCGCGCTTCCACCGCCCGCCACATCGGATTTCGCAGCGGCAATCTGGAAGCGATGGCCCTGATGGGATTCGACGTCAGATACCTCGAGGAGCCCGACAGCGGAGCGGCCGACCGGATGGCGACCTGGCACGACACCGCGTACACACGGGATTCACGGCCGAAGAGCTGGCTCACTCCCGGATACGAACGGATCATTTCCAGTCGCCCGCCCACCCGGTCGGGTCAGCATCAGAAGTCCCTCCCGGCCGGCGAAAGGAGGGGCGAGCAGAAGCACGCTGCCTGGCACAGGGGCGCCAAGGACGTCAAGAACAGCCCACCGCGCGAAAAGGGGTTCGGGCCGGAGGATCTCGCCTCCATCACGGATTTCCTGAACACCGGCGACCCGGGGGTCTCTCTTCCCCGGGAGCTGGTGGCGAAGATGACCGGCCTCGACGCGAAGACGTTCCCGCACCTGCACACCCTGGGCGACACCAAGACACCCGCCAGGGCCCTCACCGAAGCACGAACCGAATTCCGAAGGCTGTTCAACTCCACCGAGGGATACACGCACGAACAGATCATGCGGGCCCGGAATCTGTACGCGCAGCCCGTCGCGCATTTCCTGACCCCACCGGACGATGTCACCGGAGGGGCGCAGGAGGGCCACCTCTCCAGCAGCAGCTCCTTCGCGGGGCCGAGCAGCGCGTCGCCCACGTCCTCCGTCGCCGACGACGTCGTGCGCCAGCTCCTCGGCGGCTCCGATGTCGGTGTGCTGGCGGACGACCTCACGAGGACCGTCGAGGCGAGGACCGTCCCGGGCCAGGTACGACAGTCCGGGCGCGTGACCGAGGAGGTGAACGTCAGCTTCAGCCGGTCCCACGCCGACGAGCGCACGCAGCAGTCGCTCCGGCATCTCTCCATCCGCGTCATGAACTGCATCGAGCATCTGCAAGGACAACTCACCGAGCAGAGTGAGCAGACGCCCCTGCTCCCGGCCGACCCGGTGGAAGAGAGCGAGAGGGGGAACGAGGCGGACGACGAAGTCGCCGGCTCGTCATCGCAGCGGAAGTCGCAGAAGCGTGAGCAAGAGGTGCAGGCGGCCGTGTTGAACAACCGGCTGGTCCTCGCCACGAACCACAACCGGTCCGTCGAGCTGCTCATGCAGTTCATCGACGGCGTCGACGAACAAGGAAAGCCGCGCAACCTCGACGACATAGTGAACCTGCGGACCATCGACAAGATCCCTTACGAGAACCTCGCCGACGGCCTCGGTTCCGACAAGGAACGTCTGTACCGAAACGAGAACGCCCGCATCAAGACGAAGAACAGGCTTGCCGAACAGGATCCGGACAACCGTACGCTCCTTGCGCTGGCCGACCACCTCGAACGGAACACGCCCGTCATCAAGGTGGATCTGAGAACCACGTCGTCCGACGACCTCAAGACCCTGCTCGCTTCACCCGACGGGCGGGGGTCGGTGATCCTGCTGCAGAACACGGAGGGCGACAACCCTTCGCTGGACCGGCCCATCCATGCCGAGCAGAAGATTCTCCAGCTGCTCCACAGGGCGGACCTGCGTCCCTCCGACCTCGTCGACGGGCCTGTCGTCATTCGCGGGAAGAAGCGCCCCTGCTTCTCCTGCTGGACGGCCCTCCACACCTTCCGCGCCGTCCCGCTGTCGTACAACGACCACCCCGGACGGTTCTGGAAGGAACCGACCGAAACCATCGCCAGGCATCTGCCCCACCTCTTCCACGACATCTACCCCGTCAACACCGGTACTCCTGTGCTCCTTGACAGCATCACGGACAAACTCGCGGACAAGATGTACGCGACCGCGCCCTTCACCGCGCTGCCGCCCGGCGAAACGTCGAACGACACGAGCCGACGCCCGATGACCATGTCCGGCTGGGAGACCGGGTCGGACAGCGACGCCGGCAGCGGTGACGAACTCACCTCGCCCATGGCGAAGATCACGCTGAGGGAGCCGAGGCGGCCGGAAGCGGACCCTGCGGGCGGGCTGTCCGACGAGCCCGCGGGTGGTGGCAGGGAGGCCCTGCCCCGGGAGCTCACTGCCGACCAGCAACACGCCTTCCTCGAGGCGATGTCCGAGCGGGACAGGGGAATCAGGGCGGACCGCGCCGAGAGAAGGGAGGGGAACGCCGGTTACAGCCAGTTCGTCGTGAACCACGCCTTGCGGCTCATCAACTCCGGCGAGGCCAGCCAGGCAGCGGTCGCCCGTTTCCTGGTGATCAGCGAGGTCGCCGTCGGGAAGTACAGGAAGCGCGGCAACGACGACGAGGAGGCCGCTGCCCCGGTCCCTTCCACCGATGAACGCGATGTCAAGACCGTACTCGTCGAAGCGCGAGCAGCGTTCCTGCGCAGCCTCGAAGAGCACCCCGCGCCGAAAAAGCGCAGGACGGGAGCGCCCGCCACGGAGGGCGAGCAGACGGCCCGGCTTCCCGGGCCGAAGGCGAGTGCCGGCGACAGGTTCTGGACCCCCGACATCAAGGCTGTCTTCCTTCTTGCCATCGCTCAGGGCTGGCCGCTCAAGGATCTCGCCGAATGGCTGAACGTGCCCGCCAAGACCATCAGCAACTGGAAGAAGGACCTGGGCGCGTAGACCCGCGCCCTCCTCCACCCCCCTCTGTCTCATCACCCCCGGAAGGTCACCCATGGCAACCAACAAGGCGAACGGCACGGCATCCGGCACCCCCTCGGGCCCGGCATCGGAGGCCGCGGGCGCGCAAACGGTCGCGGTCGCGACCCTCGCCGAGGAAGCCACGTCCGAGCTGCTCCCGCAGGCTGAGGGAGAGGCCCGGGCGACAGGGCTGCGGGGCGAGTCGGAGGAGGCCGAAGGAACGCGAACGAGGCGTGCGGCCGCCGTGCCCACCGGGTCCCCGGCCACGAGCACCGGCGAGGCTTTCGCGCCGGGGGCCGCCGGCGTCACCTCCGGCTCGGAGGCACGGGTGGAGACGGAAGCCGCGTCCAAGGCGGAAGCGGAGGTGGAGTCCAAGGCGCAGGCGGAGACGGAGACCGAGTCCGAGGCGGAAGCCGAGTCCGAGGCGGGGGCGAAGGCAGAGGCGAAGGCGGAGGCGAAGGCGGGGGCAGAGGCCACGGGCAAGCCGTCGACGGGCACGGGCGAGCGCGCCGGGCACACCGCTCCGCGGCCCCTCGGCCGCCCCACCAAGCCGATGATGGCCGCTGCCGTCGTCGGTGGACTCCTCCTCATCGGCATCCCCTTCCTCTTCTCCGGCCCGTCCGGACCGGACGGCACGCCGCCCTCCGCCTCCGGCCAGGGGCCCTCGGGGAGCCTCATCGGACCGGACGGTTCAGGGCCGGGCGTGGTGCCCGGGCAGCAGAACGCACCCGACAGCGGTCGCGTCGGCAGCTCCGCTCCCGGCAAACCGAACGGGGGCGCCGCAGGGGGCAGCGCTGCTCCGAAGGGCGGTCCGGCCGGCGGGTTGCACGAAGGCGGCACGGCCTCGCACGACGGCTCCGGCAACACCCGGCCCCTCCCGGGCGGGACAGGAGCCCAGGGCAACGGCGGTCAGCCCGCGGGCGGCGGGACCACCCCCACGCAGAATCCGACCGACAGCGGCGGGACATCGGGGGGCGCCGTACCGCAGGGGAAGGACACGGTCCAGCAGCCTGCCCCCGTCACGTACACGCACTTCATAGGCCCCGGCTGCGACACCCCCGGCTTCGCCACTTCGGACCGGTACACCGACGGCACGAAGGGCTGGCTCGGGAGTTGGGGCAGTCAGAAGGGCTACGGCTGCAGCGGCCTCTTCTACAGCCTCCCCCTGTCCAACAGCACGTCCAAGTCGACCGGCGCCTACGCCCATTGGCGCTTCCCCACCGGCAAGGTCACGAAGGGGAGTTGCGCGGTCGAGGTCTACATCCCGAATGTCAAGGACCTCGCCTACGTCGGCGGCAGCCCCGCCCACTACACCGTGTACCGCTCGTTCCAGCCGCAGTCGAGCACGAAGGTCGGCACCTTCGAGATCAACCAGGCGGCGCGACTCGGGCAGTGGGTGGCTGCCGGCAGCTACCGCGTGGACCAGGGCCGTCTGTCCGTCATCCTCGACAACCGGGGCACGACCTCCGGCAACCGGCACGCCGCGGCGGCCCCGGTCAGGATCAGCTGTTCCGCGTAGGGTCCGGGACGCGCGCCCCCGACAGGCAGGGAAGGATCTGCCCGTCGGGGTGTGGCCGGGCGACGGTCACACCACCGCGCGCCCCGCCCACCGGGCCCGTTGCTCCCTCCCGCGGGTGACGCCCTCCTTGTAGCCGAGGCGTTCCGCGTCCGCCAGGGCCACCCGGACGCAGACCGCGGCCTCGTCCCGGTCCCCCTGGACGTGCAGCGCCTCGCCTCGGGTCAGGCGGATCATCACATGGCGCATCGCGGGCAGACCCGGGCGGTCGGCCAGCACGGTGAGCGCCTGCGCCGTGCACTCCAGCACGTCCTCCAGGTCGCCGTTGGTCAGGTACAGGCGCGCCTTGAGTTCGAGTGCGAGCAGTTCCGTCAGGGGGTCGTCCGCCTTGCGCGTCAGTTCGACGGCGCGCGTGGCATGCGCGAGTGCCGTACACACGTCGCCGCCGCGTTCCAGCGCGAGGCCCAGGTTGACGAGGGCCGTGGCCTCGCTCGACGGGTCTCCGGTCCGTGCCGCCAGTGCGGGAGCCGGCTCCAGTCGGCGGAGTGCCTCCGACAGATGCCCCTCCTCCAGAAGAACCCAGCCGAGGAGGGCCCGTACGCGCGTCTCGGCGTCCGGGTCGTCCAGGAGCACGGCCGACTCAAGGGCTTGTTCGAGCAGGGGCACCCAGCCGTCGCGTACGTTCCAGGTGATGTGGGGCCACTGCAGAACGACGAGGCGCCATGCCCGGTCGTCGTGACCGGCGGCGCGGGCCGCGGCGACGGCTGCGGCGAGGTTCTCCCGCTCCGCCGCGTACCACCGCAGGGAATCCTGACGGTCCGCGAACTCGCGCCCTGAATGCGGTACGTACGCCCCGTCGGGCAGCGTGCAGCACGGCTGGTCCTCCGGCACCGAAGCGGCCGTGGCCCTGAGCGCCGTCGCTATCTGGTGGTCGAGCACGCGCAGCAGGGCGTGGCGGTCGCGGGACAGTCCGCGTGCGTAGAGGCGGACCAGCTCGTGCAGCGAGTACCGGCCCGGAACGTACTCGGTGACCAGGTGCGCGCCGGCCAGCCGGTCGAGTGCCTCGCCCGCCGCGACCGGGTCGCAGTCGGACAGCGCGGCCGCCGTGTACCGGTCCAGGTCGGTGCCCGGCAGCCTGCCGAGGAGGGCGAAGAGCCGTGCCGTCTCGGGCGGCAGGCCCTGCACGGTGAGCCCCAGTGCCGCCGCCACGCCCGCGTCGCCGCTGTCGTCCAGGGAGAGCAGCGACAGCCTTCGCTGCTCGTCGGCGAGTTCGGCGGCAAGGTCGGCGAGCCTCCAGTTCGGCCGGGTGACGAGCTGGGCGGCGGTGATGCGCAGCGCGAGCGGCAGCCCGTCGCAGAGCTTCCCGAGGCTGACGGCCGCCTCGGGCTCCGCCGCGACCCGCGCCCTGCCGACCGCCGAGGCCAGCAGTTCAACGGCGTCGTCCAGGTCGAGGAGGTCGACCGGTACGGGCCGGGCGAGGCCCTCGGCGATCAGCCCACTCAGCCTCAGCCGCGAGGTCACCAGGACGACCGACCGGGGCCCCGAGGGCAGCAGCCGGCGGACCTGATCGGCGGTGCGGACGTTGTCGAGGACGACCAACAGCTCCCGGTCCGCCGTCAGTTCCCGGTACAGCGCGGCCGCGCCGGGGGCGGACTCGGGCAGGGCTCGGGGCTTGACGCCCAGGGCCATCAGGAACTCCCGTATCACCTCGTCCGGTTGGACGGGGTCGTCGCCGAAGCCGCGCAGGTCGGCGAAGAGCGTTCCGCCCGGGAAGCCGTGCTGGTGCTGGTGGGCCCAGTGCAGGGCCAGTGCGGTCTTGCCGACGCCGGCGGCGCCGGTGACCAGCGCGATGGTGCCCTCGCCCGTGGCCGCGTCGATTCCGGCCAGTTCCTCGGCCCGGCCGTGGAAGCCCCGCGCGCCACGGGTCAGCAGGCGCGGCACCGGGCGGGCGGCTGGGTCGGCCGCGTACGCGGGGCGGGGCGGCGCGGGCCGCCCGGTCGGCCCGTCCGTCGGCGCCTCGGGCCGCGGGGCCGGTTCGTCGTGCGGCGTGGCCGCCCTCCCGGTGGGCCCGTCCGTCGGCGCGTCGCCCGGCCGGGTCGGTGGGTCGTGCGGCGCAGCCAGGCGGGGGCGACCGGGACCGTCCGGGCGGGCGGGTGCTCCCTGCGGCGGGACCGCCCGAGCGGTCCGCACGGCCTGCGGGACCCGGGGCTCGGCCCCGCTGCCGCCCGTGCTCCGGAAGTCGTGACCGCTCGTCCTCACGCGTGTCGGCCCGCTCCGGCTCGTCTCCCCACGCGAGGACTCGACGACGAGGCCCCGGGGCATCGCGGCCGACGGCCGGTCGCCGAGCAGATCTCCGCGGAGTATCCCCTCGTACGCCGCGCGCATGGCGGGACCGGGGCTGACGCCGAGCTCCTCGGCGAGCAGCCCCCGGGTGCGGTGGTACCGGTCGAGGGCGTCGGACTGACGACCCGCTCGGTACAGCGTGACCATCAACGCGGTCGTCAGGGACTCGCGCAGCGGATAGGCCCCCACCTCCGCCTTCAGCAGCGCGACGGCCTTCGCAAGGTCGCCGAGCAGGCCGTACAGCTCTGCGAGCTGCTCCACGGTGGACAGCCGGGTCTCCTCCAGGGCCTGGGCGGCGGCGGCCAGCGACGCGCTCGGGACGGTCCCGGTCAGGGCCGGCCCGCGCCACAGACCGAGGGCGTCCCTCAAGAGGGCCGCCGTCTCCTCGGGCCGCTCCCCCTGCTGGCCGCGCCGGACCAGCTCCTCGAAGCGGTGCACGTCGAGGAGGCCGTCCGGTATCTCCATCACGTAGGCCGACCCGCGGGTGGCCAGCCGTACGTCGTACTCCTCCGCACATGCCTCGGCGAACAGCACGCGCAGCCGCGAGACGTGGCCCTGGACGACGGTGCGGGCGTGGGCCGGGGGCGCCTCCTCCCAGACCGCGTCGATCAACTGTGCCATGGGCACAGCCGTGTTGGACCGCAGCAGGAGCGTGGCCAGCACACTGCGCCTCTTGGCGGGCCCGAGCGCCATCTCCCCCATGCGGGTCGCCACTCCGACCCCACCGAGCAGCCGAAATTCCACGCGGTCTCCCCATCTCGCGCCAATGGTCGACATCAGACTCAGCGGCCCGACCCGGGGCGTGCGCCTCCGGGCCGGACCGGCGACTTGGAGGATGCGGACGCCACCACGCCCGTTCCACTTGTGAGGAAAGAATGAGGAAGGAACGCGGTCCGTGAGGACCGTTCCGGTCCACTGCCGATTCCCCGGCACCCCAGCACCCCGCCGCATGCCGTACGCGCGGGAGTCGCGCACCGGTCCGCGACTGGTTGGGGCGTGGGGGAAGTGGGACGCTGAAGGGGTGAGGGGTCGTGCCGAGGGATTCGGGAGGGCCTTATGGGACGTGACGTGCCGGAGCTGACATTCACCCGTGACGACCGCCGTCAGTTCCGGAACAAGATGCACACCTGCCTCGACGTGTTCGCACGCATGCTGCGCGAGTCGCGGTTCGACTTCGAGCGGCCGCAGGTCGGCATTGAGATCGAACTGAACCTCGTCGACACCTCCGCCGAACCCACCATGCGCAGCACCGACGTGCTGGACGCGATCGCCGATCCCTCCTGGTCGACGGAGCTGGGACAGTTCAACCTGGAGATCAACATCGACCCGAGGCGGCTGACCGAGGGCGGTCCCGACTCCTGGGAGCAGGAGATCCGTGACGCCCTCAACCACGCCGAGGACAGAGCGGCGGCGATCGGCGCGCACCTGGTCATGATCGGGATCCTGCCCACCCTGGAACTCGAGGACACCGGGCTCACCTCGCTGTCGGAGGACCCCCGATACCGCCTGCTCAACGAACAGATCTTCTCGGCACGCGGCGAGGACCTGCTGATCTCCGTCGACGGCGTGGAACATCTGCGCACCCACGCCGACACCATCGCACCCGAGGCCGCCTGCACCAGCACCCAGTTCCACCTGCAGGTCTCCCCCGACGAGTTCGCCGACCACTGGAACGCCGCACAGGCCATCGCGGGCGTGCAGGTCGCCCTCGCCGCGAACTCGCCCTTCCTGTTCTCCAAAGAACTCTGGCGCGAGACCCGTATCCCCCTGTTCGAACAGGCCACCGACACCCGCCCGGACGAGATCAAGGTGCAGGGCGTACGGCCCCGGGTGTGGTTCGGCGAACGGTGGATCACCTCCGTCTTCGACCTCTTCGAGGAGAACACCCGCTACTTCCCCGCCCTCCTCCCGCTCTGCGACGACGAAGACCCCGAGGACACACTCGAGCGCGGTGACATCCCCAACCTGGCCGAGCTCACCCTCCACAACGGGACCGTCTACCGCTGGAACCGGCCCGTCTACGCCGTCGTCGACGGCGTCCCCCACCTGCGCGTCGAGAACCGCGTCCTGCCCGCCGGGCCCACCGTCACCGACGTCCTGTCCAACGGCGCCTTCTACTACGGGCTCGTCCGCGCCCTCGTCGACGAGGACCGGCCCGTATGGACACGCATGTCGTTCGCCGCCGCCGAAGACAACCTGCACTCAGCGGCCCGGCACGGCATCGACGCCCCCCTGTACTGGCCCGGCATGGGCGAGGTACCCGCCACCGAGCTGGTCCTGCGCCGGCTGCTCCCGCTGGCCGACCGCGGACTGGAGCGGCTCGGTCTCGACGCGGACTGGCGCGAGCCACTCCTCGGGATCATCGAACAACGCTGCGTCAGCGGCCGTAACGGGGCGGTGTGGCAGGCCGAGATGTTCCACCACCTGCACGACATCCACCATGCCGGCCGGCACGAGGCGCTCCGGCGCATGACCCAGCAGTACATCGACTACATGCACCTCAACGCGCCCGCACACACCTGGCCCGTCGACTGACCCCCGGGAAGTGGACCCGTCGGCCGACGACTGGCGGGCCGCTGCCACGGCGGGATGATGGAGAAGCGGGGCGGCGGCCGCGGGGCGGAGGAGGGACACGGTCCGGATGAGCGCGTCGGCGTTTTCCCCGGGCCCGGGCCCCACGGGCCCGGACCCCACGGGCAGAGGATCTGGCACGGCCCTGGACAGCGGCGGCCTCCTCGACACACTCGGCGTAGCCGCCGTCGTACTCGACGCGACCGGTCGCATCGTCCTGTGGAGCCCCCACGCCGAAACCGTCTTCGGATATCGCGCCGCCGACGCACTGGGCCGCCCGGCCGCCCACCTCCTGGTCTCCGACCGTCACCGACACCATGTACAGACCCTCTTCGAGCACGTCATGGCCGGCGGCGGACCCTGGGCGGGGGTCTTCCCCGTACGCCACAGAGACGGACACACCCTCCTGGTCGAATTCCGCAACACCCGCCTCCAGGACGACGAGAACCGGCTCTACGCCCTCATGCTCGCCTCCGACCGCGACACCGTACGGCGCGTCGAACGCGACCTGTCCCTCTCCGCACACCTGGTCACCCACTCCCCCCTCGGGCTCGCCGTCCTCGACCCCCATCTGCGCTTCGTCCTCGTTAATCCCGCCCTGGAGCACATCGACGGCCGACCCGCCGGCGCCCACCTGGGCCGCACCCCGCGCCAGACCCTGGCCTCACCGGACATCGACACGCTCGAGCGGGCCCTTCGCGAGGTCCTGGCGACCGGGGAGTCCGTCCTGTCCCACACCCTGCGCGGGCCCGCCCGTCCCGACGGGCGAGCGCCGGTGTGGTCGGTGTCCCTCTACCGGCTGCAGACCCCCGGCCAGCTCGTCATCGGCGTCGCGGCCTCGATCGTCGACATCACCGACCAGTACCACGCCGCCCAGGCCGCGGCCCGCGCCAAGGGCCGCCTCACCGTCATCGCCAACGCCTCCGAACGCGTCGGCACCACCCTGGACCTCGACCTCACCGCCCGCGAACTCGCCGACCTGGTCGTCCCCGGCCTCGCCGACATCGCCGCCGTCGACGTCCTCGAAGACATCCTCACCGGCCCACGTCCCCGGGCGAAGACCGCCACCCCAGGGCCCGCGGTCTTCCGCGCCCTCGCCGTCAAGGCCGCCTACGCCACCCCCGCCCTGGAGGCGGCCGACCCCGTCGGCACGCCCGCCCGCTACGAGACGGAACGACTCGTCACCCACTGCGCACGCACCGGCCGGCCCGTCCTCGTCGCCCACGTCACGGAAAGCGACCTGCCCCGCATCGCCCGCGACGCCCCCGCCACAGCCCTTCTGCGCCACGCCGGCATCCACTCCTACCTCGCGGTCCCCCTCCGCGCCCGCGGCGCCGTACTCGGCGTCCTCGACCTCAAACGCACTCGCAACCCCGCCCCCTTCGACGACGACGACGTCCAGCTCGCCAGCGAACTCGCGGCCCGTGCGGCCGTCGCCATCGACAACGCCCGCTGGTACCGCCACCAGAGCCAGGCCGCCCTCGCCCTCCAACGCCACCTGCTCCCCCACAGCCCGCCCCACCTCCACCGTCTCGACGTGGCCTACCGCTACCAGCCGGCCTCCGCCGCCATCGAAGTCGGCGGCGACTGGTTCGACGCCATCCCCCTGCCCGACCGCACCACCGCCCTCGTCGTCGGCGACGTCATGGGCAGCGGCATCAACGCCGCCGCCACCATGGGGCAACTGCGCACCGCGGCCCGTACCCTCGCCCGCCTCGGGCTCCCGCCCGCCACCGTCCTGCACCACCTGGACCGCACCGCCACCGATCTCGACGACGCCATGGCCACCTGCGTGTACGCCGTGTACGACCCACACCGCCACCACTGCCGCCTCGCCGCCGCCGGCCACCCTCCGCCCGTCCACATACCCGCGGACCAGCCGCCCCGCCTCCTCGCCCTGCCCACCGGCGCGCCCCTCGGCGTCGGTGGCGTTCCCTTCGAAACCCAGGAGATCCCCTTCACCCCGGGCGACGAACTCCTGCTCTACACCGACGGGCTGGTCGAGACCCGTGACCAGGACATCGACGTCCGCCTGACCGCCCTGACCGACCTCCTCACCGCTTCCGGTCACCTCCCCCTGGAGGAGACCTGCGACCTGCTCCTCGGCTCGCTCAGACACCCCGGTGACCACGACGACGTCGCCCTGTTGATCGCCCGCGCCCGGACCGACAGACCGGCGAGCACAGCCACAGCGCACACGGCGAACCGAGCAACCCGGGACAGTGGGACGGAGGCGGCCCCGTGAACGACACCCGCCCGGCCGACGACAGCCTCCCGCCCTTCACCCACGACACCGCCGGCGCCGTGCTCGACACCGAAGGAAGAATCAGCGGCTGGACCCACGAGGCCCACGCGCTGCTCGGCCGTTCCGCCGAGGACGTCATCGGCCGCCCGGCCCGCACCCTGCTGGCCGACCCGGCGTCCTGGACCGCACTGGCCCAGGCGTACGCCCGCGGTCGACGGCGCGGCGAAGCGGTACTGCGCACGGGCCACGGCGAGGACCTGCCTGTCATCCTCCAGGCATTCCGCCTCCACAACGGCCCCGAGGACGCCCAGGCTCCCCACGTCCCCGACGAGACCGGCGAGACCGGCACCATGGCCGAGTGCCTCCTCCTGGCCGCCCCGGCCTCACTGGCGACCCGCTGGCACCAGGACCAGGCATTCGTCGCGGAGCTCTTCCTCCAGGACAGGGTCGGTTTCGCCGTCCTCGACCCCGAACTCCACCTCATGCGAACCAACACCCACCTACTGCCCTACACCGGAGTCCCCTCCGACCTGCAGGGCCGACGCCTCGCCGACTTCCTGTGGCCTCAGGACGCGGCGGCCGTCGAGGAACACCTGCGCCAGGTCCTGCGGACCGGCCGGCCACTCATCGGCACGGAGCAGATCCTGCGGACCGTCGAGGACCCCTCCGCGGGAGTGATCATCACCATCTCCGCCTTCCGGCTGCAGGCGCCCGACGGGCAGGTCCTCGGAGTCACCGCGCTGTTCACCGACGTCACCGAGCTCCGCCGCTCCAGCGAACGCCTCGCGCTGCTCCACCACGCCACGGCCTCGGTCGGCCGCTCACTCTCCGTCGCCGACACCGGCAGAGAACTCGCCGCCGCACTCGTACCCGGCCTCGGCGACATCGCGATCGTCGACATCGCCGACGCCGTATCACTCGGCGAGGAGCCCCTGCCCGACCGCGACGGCCGACTCCTGCTGCGCCGCACCGCCGTCGCCGGACACCCCGCCACCGGCAGCAGCCTCCCCGCACCCACGGCCGTCCTCACCACCGTGCCCACGACCGACCTCGCCTCACCCCACCCCGACACGGACACGGGCACCGGCACCGGCACCGGCACCGGCACCGAAAGCGACCACAGCGGCGGCGCCGACGCGCAGTCCGGCGGGCACCCGTTCACCTTGACGGCCCCGCTCCGCGCCCGCGGCACGGTCCTCGGCCGGGTCTCCGTCGGCCGCCGAGCCGAGCGCGGCCCCTATCAACCGGCCGAACAGGACCTCCTGCGCGAGATCACCGACCGCGCCGCTCTCGCTCTGGACAACGCCCGCCGCTTCACACGCGAACACCGAGCCGCCGTCGGACTCCAGCGCAGCATGCTGCCCCCCGCCCAGACCGACACCCCAGCGGCCACCACAGCCGGCGTCTACCTCCCCGCCGACACGGCCACGGGCGTCGGCGGCGACTGGTTCGACGTCATCCCCCTCTCCTCCGCACGCATCGCACTCGTCGTCGGGGACGTCGTCGGCCACGGCCTCGCGGCGGCCGCCACCATGGGCAGACTCCGCACCGCCGTACGCACCCTCGCCGACCTCGACCTCGAACCCGACGAACTCCTCACCCACCTCGACGACCTCGTCGCCCAACTGTCCGCCGAACCCGAGCAGACACCCGGCCAGTCCGCCGACCCTTCATCCGACGACGACCCCGACGGGGCGTGGCACGACCACCCCATCTCCTCCGCCACTGGCGCGACCTGCGCCTACGCCGTCTACGACCCCGTCACCCGCCGATGCGTCGTGGCGTCCGCCGGCCACCCCCCACCCGCGGTGACGGATCCGGAAGGGAACGTGTCCTACCTGCCGATCGACCCCGGACCACCGCTGGGAATCGGAGGCCTTCCCTTCGAGGCGACCGAGGTCGAGCTGGCCCCTGGCAGCGTCATCGCCCTCTACACCGACGGACTCATCGAATACGACCACGGCAACCTCGACACGGGCATGGCCGAACTCGCCAACCACCTGCGCCGACCCGGCACCCTCACACGCCCCCTGCGCGACGTCGGCCGCGACATCGTCACCGACCATCCCGCCCCCGGGCTCGGGGACGACCTCACCCTCCTCCTCGCCCGTACCCGAGCCATACCGGCCCACCACACGGCCGACCTCACCATCGAAGCCGACCCCGCAGCCGTGGCCACCGTCCGACAGGCCGCGACAACACACCTCCACACATGTGGACTCCAAGAGCTCGCCTTCACCACCGAACTCATCCTCAGCGAACTCGTCACCAACGCCATCCGCTACACCACCGGACCTGTCCACATACGACTCATCCACACCGACCGACTGATCTGCGAAGTGTCCGACCCCAGCGCCACTCACCCACGGATGCGCCGAGCACACCTCACCGACGAAGGGGGGCGCGGCCTCTACCTCGTCGCCCAACTCACCACCCGCTGGGGCAGTCGCTACGACCACCACGGCAAGACGATCTGGACCGAACAGGAACTGCCGCCGCCCGACGCCGGCTGACATGCGCTCAGCGGGGCGCCGTACCCCCGGACCCGCCCAGCCGTACGGCGAGGGCGGCGATGTCGTCGTCGAGGCGTCCCCTGCTGTGTCGGAGGAGGTCGCGGTGGAGGGCCCTGAGCAGGGCGCGGGGCGGTGTCGGGGGCTGTCGACGCATCCAGGCCGTCAGGGGGAAGAACTCGCCGTCGCGGGCCCGTGTCTCGACGATCCCGTCGGTGTAGAGGAGCAGCAGGTCGTCGGGGGCGACGTCGAAGGTGTCGACAGTGTAGTGGTCACCGATCAGCCCCGCGAGGCTGAGCAGGGGTGAGGGGTCGGTGGACTCGAGGGAACGGAGTTCGCCCCGGTTGAGGAGGAGGGGCGGAGGATGTCCGCAGTTGAGGATGCTGATCCGTCCGCCCTCGTGGGGGATCTCGACCAGGAGGGCGGTGGCGAAGCGCTCCATCGGCCCCTCAGGGGGGAAGGAGGCGTTGTAGCGGGTGCTGCTGGCGTCCATTCTGCGCGCCACGTCGACCATGTCGGCCTCACCGTAGGCCGCCTCCCGGAAGGCGTTGACGATCGCGGCGGCCGCCCCGACGGCCGGCAGGCCCTTGCCTCGGACGTCACCGATGAGGAGCCTGACCCCGTACGGCGTCTCGGCCACCTCGTAGAAGTCACCGCCGATGCGGGCCTCCGCGGCGGCTGCGAGGTACAGCGACTCGATCTCGACCCTGCCGAAGCGACGCGGCATGGGGCTCAGCACCACCTGTTGCGCCGCGTCGGCGACGAGCCGTACCTGGAAGAGCGTCCGCTCGCGCTGGAGCCGTACGTGGCTCCCGTACGCGGCGGCGACCGTGACCGCGATGATTCCCGCCGCGGTCCACCATGTCCCCAGGTCGGGGAAGACAAGGCTGAGACCGATCATCAGCAGCAGGCAGACGGTGCCGAGCAGGACGGTCGGCAGGACCGGCCACATGGAGGCGGCCAGGGCCGGTGCCGCCGGCAGGAGGCGGCTGAAGGCCATCTCCGGCGGGGTGGCGTACGCCAGGCTGGCGATCACGACGGTCAGGAAGACCGGCGACAGCCGCACGAACCACCCCCGGCCCAAGCGCCGACGGAGCCGCAACCGTCCAGACTCGCTCACAAGAGTCAGAATATCCACACAAAGGGGACGTAGCGCTCTGGTGAGCAGTGCCCCGCGCGCCTAACCGGGCCGAGCCCGACGCCCCACAGGCCGATCACTGAGCCGCGTAGGGACGGTCCGCACACCCCGCCCCTCGTGGACATGTGGGGCTCATGCGACGTGCGGGGTGCAGGAGGCGGCACCCGCCGTTCCGCGCCAAAGAGGGGTGCGTTCGAGTGGTGGTTGTTGGCCGGGCGCTGTCCTGTCCTCGGGTGGCGGGGCTTCTAGCATTCGACCACCCCCGCCCACACCGGTGGGGCGCCCCGGGAGGCCGCGCGCCCGCCTCCCCCGACACCAGCTCCTCGATCCACCGCAGCAGGTCCGTGACGGCCCGCCCGACTCCGTGGCGCGCCGCACCCCCCGGCCGGGCGAGCGGGACGCGTTCACGCGTCCGTCCGCGCCCGGTACCCGAAGCACCGGATGGGAGAAACCATGCGAGTCCCCCTGCTCGTGAGCGGAGCGGTCGCCGCTCTGTTCGCCTCGGCACTGCCCGCGCAGGCAGGTCCTGCGTCGATCACCGACCCGCCCCCTGACAAGATCGTCATCGACATCGCCACGGTCAACGGCTCCGGCTGTCCCCTGGGCACCGCCGCCATCGCCGTCTCCGAGGACAACACCGCCTTCACCGTCACCTACAGCCAGTACATCGCGCAGGCCGGCGGCAACTCCTCCCCCACCGCCGCCCGCCAGAACTGCCAGCTCAACCTGCTGGTCCACGTGCCCCAGGGCTTCACCTACGCCATCGCCAGCGCCGACTACCGCGGCTACGCCTCCCTGCGGCCCGGCGCGAGCGGCACCGAGAAGGCCTCGTACTACTTCCAGGGATCACCGAACACCGCGTCGCGGACCCACACCTTCCGAGGACCCTACGAGGACAACTGGCAGGCCACCGACACCACCGACTGGGCGCAGCTCGTCTGGGCCCCCTGCGGCGTGCAGCGGAACTTCAACATCAACACCGAGATCCGGGTGAACCCCGGCACCTCGAATCCGGCCCACACCAGCTACATGACCATGGACTCCACCGACGGCGACATCAGCACCGTCTACCACCTCGCGTGGAAGCCCTGCCCCACGAAGTAGCTGACACCCCGGCGCCCCGGACGGACATTCCTTCTGTTCGTCCGGGGCGCCTCTCTGCGCCGACCGCTCCTGACGGGCCGTCCGCCGGACATTGGGCGTGCGCGAAGGGTTGCACCCTTCGGGGGATCGTTCAACAATCCTCTACAGCACGCGAGTTACCGAGCGACAGTTCCAGGTTCCCGGCGGTCACCGGAGAAGAGGGGCAAGGTCATGGGAGATGCGCGAGAGGGCGTCCGATTCGGTGTGTGGGCCGTCGGTGGGGTCCTCGGGCTTGCGGTCGTCTATGTGATCGGTGTGTTCGTGTTCGGGGGCGCCGGGTGGATCACCGCACCGTTCCGCGGTGAGCTCGAGGAACGGGAGGACACGGTCGGGTCCGGCGCGTTCCGTCTGACGACCTACGAGGAGTTCTTCGGGCTGTGCGAGGCCGTACAGAACGCCGAGGGGACGATCCAGGTCCTCCAGCAGGAGCGGGGCACGGCGTCGACCGCGCGCAAGAGCCAGATCGACCAGTCGGTCACCGCCCTGCGGGCCTCCCGCCTCGAGTCGGTCAACGAGTACAACTCCAAGGCCGCCCAAGAGCATCGCGCCCCGTTCCTCGACAGGAACCTGCCCCCTCGGCTCGACGCCGGCGCCGAGAAGACGACCTGCACGGCCACCCACTGACCTCGGGAAACCGACACCGGGAAGGAGACCACCACCATGCACAGGATCGCGCGCGCCGCCGCGGCCGCGTTCTCGGCGCTCGCCCTCGGGCTCGGACTCGCCGCCTGCTCCGACTCCAGTCAGGACAGGGAGACCAAGGCCAAGCAGGACGGCTACAACCACCTCGTGGCGCAGCAGCCGGCGGGCCACATGGAGTACTCGCCGACGCGTGAGGCGATCAACCAGTGGGTCAAGACCTGGGGCAAGCGGGGCAAGCTGTCGTACGTCTACATCCAGAACGCCAGGGGCGAGTACGGGTACTTCGTCATGAAGGGCCTGCCCGTTCCGCGCTGCAAGATGCTCACACCGACCGAGCGGCTCGAGGACACCAATGAGGGCAAGGCGGTGCTGCCGCAGCCCGGGATGGACGGTACGTACTCGACGGGTTCCACCTGCAACGCGTACTACGGATTCGATGCCACCACCGGCGTGTACATGGAGTTCACGGTCGGTACGAACCAGTCGTTCTTCCTCTTCGACCAGCCCATGACGATGCCGGAGTACGCCAGCGCCACACAGCTCGGCCCGACCTCGGTGAAGGACGTCCCGAAGAAGCCCTGAGCGTCGCCTTCCCCCTCGCCCGCCAGGACGAGGGGGAAGGCGAGCTGTGCTGCGATCAGTGGCGTCGGAGCAGGGCGCAGACGAAGTCCTCCTGGATCGCGCGGACCTTGGCGAGGAGTTCCGGCTTGATGGTCTTGCTGGTCTGGGTGTTGATCGAGAAGGTGATCGACCGCTTGCCGTCCGCCGTGCCGGCCGCGAACTGGGTGTAGCCGGGGAAGTTGCCGGTGTGGCCGTAGACCGTGCCGCACCGTGTCTGGTAGCGGAAGATGGCCAGTCCGCCGGCGTTGACGCCGGGTCCGGCCGGCTCCGAGGCGGCGCCGGGGAGGAAGGTCCGCTGCTCGCCGCGGGTCTTCCTGGACAGGAAGCCGGGGCCGCCGGACCAGGCGCGGATGAAGGCGTTGAGGTCGTTCGGTGTCGAGATGATGCCGCCGGAGGCCCAGACGCCCGACGCGCTGAGGACCTCGCTGATGTCTTCCGGCGGGGCGGGCGGCGTCACGTCGTAGCCGTGCAGGTACGGCCTGGGCATGCGGTAGCCCTGGGGCAGGCTGGTGCGCCGCAGGTCGAGGGGCCGGTACACGAGCTTGTCGAGCAGCCGCTCGTAGCGCTCGCCCGTGACCGCCTCCGCCATCAGAGCGACGGCGATGTTGTCGGAGTTCGAGTACTCGTACCGCGATCCTGGCGGGAAATTGAGGTCCTGACCTGCGACGAAGTCGAGCAGCCGGCGGGAGTCGAAGTGGTGCCGGGGGTCCTCCTGCAGGATTTCGACGAACGCCGGGGCCGTCGAGAAGTCGGGCAGCCCGCTGGTGTGGTTGAGCAGCTGGCGCAGCGTCACCTGGTGCCAGGCAGTGGGCTGCGAGGGCAGGAGTTCGCCGATCGTGTCGTCGAGGCGCAGTTTGCCGCGGTCCACCAGGCGCAGGGCGACCGCTCCGCTGAAGGCCTTGGCGACGCTCGCGATCCGCATGTGGTCGGTGGCACGGGGCGGTCGGCCGGTCTCTGTGTCGCCGACACCCGCACGGTAGACCGCCGTCCGGTCGTCCCGGCGCAGCACGGCAATCACTCCGGGCGGGCCTCCGGCCGTACGGACGAGGTCGTCCAGCTGCTTCTGCAGGGCGCTGTCCGGGTGTGGCGGCGGCGTGCCCGTGGCCTGCGCGTGCGCGGGCTGGACCAGGGCGGCGACTGCGGACGCGGCCAGGGCGGCCGCCGACAGGCGCCGTCGTACGTGCGAGCGTGATCGGTCTCGAGCATGTGCCGGCACGGGGGCTCCTTCACGGCGATGCCGGGTGGTCATGCACCCGGTCGGGGGGTCCGACCCAGCATCGGACGAGCCGTCGCGGCGTGCCCGCCCGATGGTCCATACGGCGCAGCCTCCCGCCCCGCCGCGGTGGCTTCGGTGGGCCCGCGGGGACGGGGCTCGGGTACCGGAGCCGAGATCGATTGTCAGTGGTGGGTGAGACCGTGAGGACATCAAGCCGCTGCACGGGGAGCTGCCATGTCGGGAAGTCAGAACTACATCAATCACGTCGCTCTGGTGCTGGACGCCAGTTCGTCCATGTCACACCTGAGCCGTAAGGTCGTCGAGGTCGCCGACCAGCAGATCGCCTACCTCGCCCGGCGGTCCAGGGAGCTGGAGCAGGAGACCCGCGTCACGGTCTACGTCTTCGCGGACACGGTCGACTGTGTCATCTACGACAAGGACGTGCTGCGGATGCCGTCCCTGAAGCAGCTCTACCGAGCCGGTGGGATGACGGCTCTGCTGGCGGCGGCCCTGAAGTCGCAGCGAGAGCTGGCACAGACCGCCCAGCTGTACGGCGACCACAGCTTCCTCACCTTCGTCCTGACCGACGGCCAGGAGAACGCGAGCCACCGCAGCCCGGGCGTTCCCTCCAAGGATCCGCGCGAGCTGGTCAGGGCCGTGTCCGAGATGATCGGTACGCAGGAGGACAACTGGACGCTGGCCGTCCTCGTGCCCGACCAGATGGGCAAGCGCGAGGCCATGCAGTGCGGGTTCCCCAAGGAGAACATCGCGATCTGGGACGCCACGAGCACTCAGGGTCTCGAGGAGGCCGGGCAGGTCATCCGGGAGGCCACCGAGAAGTTCATGGTGGGCCGGGCCAAGGGCATCCGGGGATCTCGGGCGGTGTTCTCCACGGGCGCGGACGCCGTCAACAAGGAGACCATCAAGGCGGCCGGCCTGACGCCGGTGAAGCCGTCGGCGTACCAGCTGATCCCGGTGGCACGGGACGCGGGTATCCGTGAGTGGGTCGTCGAATGCGGGCACACCTATCGCACGGGCGGTGCGTTCTATCAGTTGAGCAAGCCGGAGAAGGTCCAGGCGGGGAAGCAGATAGCCGTGCTGGAGAAGAAGACGGACCGGGTCTACACGGGGCCGCAGGCACGGGCGCTGCTCGGCCTGCCGAACACCGAGGTACGCGTCAAGCCGGACCACAACGACGACTTCACCATCTTCGTGCAGAGCACGAGCGTCAACCGGAAGCTCGTGGCCCGGACGCGGCTCCTGCTGATGATCTGACAGCCGGGCACGGTCCGCCCGTCCCCCGTCCATACAGAGACCGAGCCGGACGGGCGGACGGGCGGGTCAGGACAGTGAATCCTGCTCGAAGTGCCGTACGCGAAGGGGTTCGAGCAGATACTCGTCCTCACCCGGCAGAACCACCGGCTGCTCACGCCACTTCTCGCCGGCGTAGTGGACCAAGTCCTCCTCACCGCGCCAACGGCTCACGTACAGAAGTGAGTGGGGCGGCGCGAGCAGCACCTCGTGGTCCACCAGACCCGGATACCGGTCGGGAAACTCCCGCACCGCCGAAACGATCATGTCCCGGAACGCGTCGAAGCGTTCAGGACGCACACGCGCCTCACTCACCCTCACAATCATGACCGTCAGAGTGTCATACGGTCCTACGGGATGTCCTGCTCTCCGGCCCTCCCGCCCCGCCCCGCCCCGCCCCGAGATCAGGGTTCCGCTGTCACCTCCCACCTCCCACCTCCCACCTCACCCGGGCTTGGCCAGAAGTTGTCCATCGATGACCTGGGACGTACTGGGTCCGGCCTCCGGCCACGACGACAATGACCGCGTGTCGCACCACGCACCCCATACACTCCCCCGCTCCGTCCGACGGCTCCGGTCCGGGGCCTGAGAGAGACTCACGTGTACCTTCGAGAAATCTGGCGGTTCCCCGTCAAGTCCATGCGCGGGGAACAGCTCAAGAGCGTCGAGCTGACGGACAACGGTCTCACCGGCGATCGCCACATCCATGTCCGGGACTCCCGCGGTCTGCTGACCGCCCGGGTGCGCTCCCGGCTGCTCGGCCTGTCGGCGACCACGGCGGCGGACGGCAGTGTGCTCGTCGACGGGCACCCGTGGGACAGCCCCGAGGCGGGCGAGCTGGTTCGCGGCGCGGCCGGTCCCGACGCGGAGGCGGTGTACTACACCGGCAGGGAGCGTTTCGACGTCCTCAACCTGACGGTCATCACCGACGGGGCCGCCGACGCCCTCGGTCACGACCCGCGCCGGCTGCGGTCCAACCTGGTCATCGGCGGCGTACCCGGCCTCGCCGAGCGCGACTGGCCCGGCCGTACGCTGCGCATGGGCGACGCCGTCATCGGTGTGCTGAAGCTGCGCTCCCGCTGTGTCATGACGACGGTCGATCCCGACACGGGCGAACGTGACCACACCGTCCTGCGCGACATCCACCGGTTGTACGACGGCACCTTCGCGCTGGACTGCTGGGTGGCGTCCCCCGGCACCGTCACCCAGGGCGACGAAGTCCGCCTGACCGACGAGGAGTGGCCGGAGCCGGTGCGCGGCGGCTGGATCGTCGGGGCGCCCTACGTCGTGGCCTGAGGTTTCTTCAGGCAGCGGGGTTCCCGTCGTCACCTCCGGCGGGCGTTGAGCCTGGCCGCCTGGCGTGTGAGGTGGTCGCGCTCGGCGAGGTTGGAGGCCTTGTGGGCCGCCTCGGCGTAGAGCCGTGCCGCCGTCGCCAGGTCGCCGGCCCGCTCGTGGAGGTAGGCCGCCACCGCGGCGTGGCGGGGCAGGGAGGTGTCCAGTGCGGCGAGCGCCGCAAGGCCGGGGCGCGGTCCGTCGGCTTCGCCGACGGCGACGGCCCGGTTGAGCCGGACCACCGGGTTGTCGGTCAGCAGCGCGAGCTCGTCGTACCACTCGACGATCTGCACCCAGTCGGTCTCCTCGGCGGTGGGCGCGTCGGCGTGCAGGGCCGCGATGGCCGCCTGGGCCTGGAACTCGCCCAGGCGGTCGCGGGCCAGGGCCGCCTGGAGGATCACGACGCCCTCGGCGATCAGCGCTGTGTCCCACCGGCCGCGGTCCTGTTCGGCGAGCGGCACCAGGCTGCCGTCGGGTGCGGTCCTGGCGGCGCGCCGGGCGTGGTGGAGGAGCATGAGAGCGAGCAGGCCGGCCACCTCGGGGTGGTCGATGCGGGCCGCGAGCTGCCGGGTGAGGCGGATGGCCTCGGCGGCCAGGTCGACGTCGCCGGAGTATCCCTCGTTGAAGACCAGGTAGAGGACGCGCAGCACGGTGGCGACGTCGCCGGGCCGGTCGAGGCGCACGCCGGAGACGGTGCGCTTGGCCCGGCTGATGCGCTGCGCCATGGTCGCTTCGGGTACGAGATAGGCCTCGGCGATCTGGCGGGTGGTCAGCCCACCGACGGCGCGCAGGGTGAGGGCGACCGCCGACGCCGGGGTGAGCGAGGGGTGCGCGCAGAGGAAGTAGAGCTGGAGGGTGTCGTCCACCGCGGGCGTCGGCCCGGGTCGCGGTTCCTCCTCGACGCGGTCCTCGCGCCGGCGGCGGGCCGTGTCGGCGCGCGTCGCGTCGAGGAACTTGCGCCAGGCCACGGTGACCAGCCAGCCCTTCGGATCACGCGGAGGATCGGCCGGCCAGACGCGGAGCGCCTCCACCAGGGCGTCCTGAACGGCGTCCTCGGCCGCCGCGAAATCTGCTCCGCGGCGGACGAGGACGGTGAGCACGCTCGGTGTGAGGCTCCTGAGCAGGAGCTCGTCCATCGGTGAGGTCACTCCGTGATGGTGGGCGGCGCGGCCAGGAACGGGCGCACCTCCAGCCACTCGTGGATCGGCTTGCCGCCCGCGCCGGGGGCGGCCGACAGTTCCCCGGCCAGCTCGACAGCGCGCTCGTAGCTGTCGACGTCGATGATCATCCAGCCTGCGATGAGGTCCTTGGTCTCCGCGAACGGTCCGTCGGTGACCGGCGGGCGCCCCTCGCCGTCGTAGCGGACCCACGCTCCGTCCGGCGCGAGCGCCTGGCCGTCGACGTACTCGCCGGTCTTCTCCAGGCGGGCGGCGAAGTCGTTCATGTACTCCACGTGTGCGGTGATCTCCGCCGGGCTCCACTGGTCCATCGGCACGTCGTTGACCGCCGCCGGGGCGCCGCGGTAGTGCTTCAGCAGCAGGTACTTCGCCATGGTGGTTCTCCTTGGTGTGCGTGCGGCCCATTGTGGTCGCGTTCACACCGGGGACGGAGCCGGACTCGGGTTCTCGACATGACCGTCCGACTTTTCTCGGGTTTTCCTCAGGCGGTCGCGGACGCGGCCGGAGCGATGACCCTCTTCGCGCCGATCAGGACGCGGTAGCGCGGCCGTGTCGCGAATTCGGCCAGCTTCCAGACCACCGGATGACCCACCTCCGCGCTGAGATGGAGGACCTCGTCCGGACCGGCCGCGATGCCGACGTGGGCGCCGTACGGGTCCGCTGTCGCGTTGAAAAGGAGCAGGTCGAGGGGGAGCGGGGTCGGCACGTGGACCGTGGCCGTGGTGTCGTGCCACAGGTCGCTGGAGCGCAGGGGCGGCACGGGCAGCCCGAAGTGGCCGAGGACCTCGTAGGCGAACAGTTGGCAGTTGGCGCCTGCCGCGAGGCCGGGCCGGTCGGTCACCGCCGTCGATCCGGGGAAGCGCGCACCGACGTGCGGGACGGTCCAGAAGTCGGTCGGCAGCCGGGAGAGGAAGGATTCCATGGCCGCATCATGGCGCGGTCGGCGGCCCGTCGTGCGCAGGTCGTGCGCCGGTCCGGTCCCGGTGGTCTCCTTCGTACGCGCATAGGATCGCCGGCATGGCGCTGCGACCTGTGCAGGTGAACATCAAGGCTCGTGACCCCTTGGCGGTCGGGCGGTTCTGGGCGGAGGCGCTGGGGTGGGCCGCGTACAGCCCCGGGGTGACGACGTACGTCGGGCCCGCCGGGGGTCTCGTATGGCCCGATCCGGTCGTCGTCGGTATCGATGTCGTTCCCGTGCCCGAGCCCAAGGGCGCGGTGAAGAATCGGGTCCATCTCGATCTCGCCACCACCTCCGCGGCCCATCAGACCGAGTTGGTCGCGCGTCTCATGGGACTCGGCGCGACGCCCGTCGACATCGGCCAGGGGACGGTGCCGTGGACGGTGCTCGCCGATCCCGAGGGCAACGAGTTCTGTGTGCTGGAGCCTAGGGAGGTCTACGAGGACACCGGGCCGATCGCGGCCGTGGTGGTCGACTGCGCGGATCCGCGGGCCATGGCCCGGTTCTGGGGTGAGGCGGTCGACTGGGAGGTGCGTGAGGTCACGGACGGGGGCGCCACGCTGCGGTCCGCCCAGGGGGCCGGCCGCCCGTTCCTCGAGTTTCTCCGCACTCCCGGCGGGAAGACCGTGCCGGACCGGGTCCATCTCGACCTGCTGCCGTATCCCGGTGACAACGGGGCGGCGGAGGTGGACCGGCTGCGGGCGCTCGGTGCCACCGACCTCGACATCGGCCAGGGCGACGTGCCGTGGACGTGTCTGGCCGATCCGGAGGGTCACGAGTTCTGCGTCCTCGCCCTGCCCTGACGCGCCCGGGCGGAGGCCGCCCCTCCGGACGACCCGTGCGAGCGTGGTGGGGAAGGTGGTCCCGTGGGAGCCGGATAACCTCCGTGCATGCGTCGTGACCTCTTTCGTTCCGTGGTTGTCCTGGGCTCGTGTGTGGCTCTGAGTTGTCTGAGCGGTGCCCATGTCGGCGGCGCTCGGTCGAACGGCGCCGGGGACGTCGTGCGGGAGGACTTCTCCTCCGGTGGGGTGCCCGGGCAGTGGCGGGTGGTCGGCGGCGCGTGGCGGGTCACGGAGGGGCGGCTGGTCGGCGATGCCGGGCCGGGGAAGGGTCTGGTGACCTTCGGGGCCGGCTCGGCCGACTTCCGGTTCGAGGCCCGGGCCCGAATCGAGCGGGAGGACGGCGCGAAGGGCTGGTTCGGGTTGGGCGTCGACGTACCCGCTTCCGGGCGCGAGCCGGGGTCCGTCGGGGTCGTGCGGGTCGGCGCCGACGGTGTCTCGTTCGGGGAGGAAGGCGGGGCGGCGGCGCCCGTTCCGTTCGTACGGGCCGCGGACGGGGAGGTCCGCGTACGGGTCGAGGCTCGGGGGCCGCGGGCGGTGTGGTTCCTCGACGATCGCCAGGTCTTGGTGACCGGCCGTTCCGGGGCCGGTGGTGGGGTCGCGCTCGCGGTGGGGGGCGGGACCGTGTCGTTCGACGACGTGCGGGTCACCCGGGTGAGCGCGTCCGCGTTCCAGCGTGCGGCCGCGGCCCCGATGACGGTCGTGGCGCACCGGGGGGCGTCCGCGGTCGCCCCTGAGAACACCCTGCTCGCCCAGGAGGTGGGGCGGCGTTCCGGCGCGGTGTTCATCGAGAACGACGTTCGCCTGAGTCGTGACCGCGTGCCCTTTCTGATGCACGACCCGACCGTGGACCGCACGACCGACGGCGTGGGAAGGGTCTCCGAGCTGACTGCCGCGCAGCTTCGTGGGCTCGACGCGGGGTCCTGGCGCGCGCCGGTCTACGCCGGAGCACGGGTTCCCACGCTCGCCGAGCAGTTGGCCGATCTACGGACCCGCGGTGGCAGCCTGCTCCTGGAGATCAAGCAGGCCGACAGCGTCGAGGACGTCGCCGCGGTGATCGACGTCGTGAAGGCGGAGCAGATGACCGGTCGGGTCGTGGTCCAGAGCTTCGACCCGCGGCATCTGCGCTGGGTGCGCGCGCTGGCCCCCGAGGTTCCGCTCGGTCTGCTGCGCGACAAGCTGGACGCCGACCCGGTGGCCGTGAGCCGGGAGTTGGGTCTTTCGCTGTACAACCCCAGTGGCGTGGCCCTGGAGGCCCGGCCCGGCGTCGTGGACGAACTGCACGCCGCGGGCCTCGGCGTGTGGGTGTGGACGGTGGACACGGCCGAGCGGTGGGACCGGTACGACGGCTACGGCGTGGACGGGGTCATCACCAACCGGGCCGGGGAGTTCTCCGGGTGGCTCAGTGGGCGGGGCTCGTCGGGCCGGTAGGTGCCGGAGGTGACGTCAGCGCCGCCAGTTCCGCGTTCGCGCGTGCGGTCACCTGGCGGAGGACGCGACCGGCGGCGAGCAGGTCTTCGGTGGGGATGTCGGCCCAGATGCGGGCGGAGATCGGGGCGGTCTGCGCGGCCACGGTGGCGAGCAGTTCGCGTCCGTCGTCCGTGGGGCGCAGGTGCGGGCCGTCGACGACGAGCAGGCCCTGGGCGAGAAGTTCGTCGAGGGTGGCGCGGGTGTCGGCCGGGGTGGACTTGACCGAGGCGACGACCTGGGCGACCAGGGCCTCGGGGGTCTGCGGCGCGTCGGCGGTGACGGCGGCGCGCAGGGCGATCTGCTGCGGGAACGTGACGCCGTGCAGGGCCAGGACGTGCTCCAGGACGCCGCGAGCGGCGTAGTGGGCCAGGCCGAGGGCGCGGGCGTCCGCGGCGGTACCGGCGGTCGGGGTGGCGGTGGATGCCGTGGTGGTCATGGTGCGTGCCTCTCCGGGTTCTCGTCGTTCGGTGGGGCCTTCGGTACGGGTGGCGCGAGCGGTGCGTCGAGCAGGGCCGTGAGCTCGGCTGTGAACGTGTGGGTCCTGGGGGCGTCGAGCCCGCCGAGCGGTTCGAGCAGGATCTGCAGCAGGTCCTGGACCAGGACGATGGCCTTCTGTGCGACGGTCCGGCCGTCCTCGGTGAGGGCGAGCTGGACGGCGCGCGGGTCGCGGGGGTCGCGGGCGCGCTCGATCAGACCGGCCGACTCCAGGGCGCGCGCCAGCTTCGAGACGTACAGCGCCTCCAGGCCGGTGTGGTCGGCGAGTCGGCGCTGGCTTGGCCGTTCGCCGGTGCGCTGCATGCCGTACAGCGAGGCGACGAGCACGTACTGCGCGTGGGTGAGGCCCAGCGGAGCCAGTGCGCGGTCGACCGCGACGCGCCATTTGTTGGCGAGCCGCCATACCAGGAAGCCGGGCGTGGGACCCGGTGATGCCTTGCTCATGCCAGATACAGTACATGGCCACTATCGCCATGGCTACTATTTTCGGGCGGTCGGACCGCTCACCCGGACGGGCCCCTCCGGGCGCCGCCACGGCACGTCTGTGGGAAAGGTGGGCGGGACGACCCTGCGCATAAAGGCCTCGGTGGCCGGTTAGACGTGGAGCATGACGACGGACAACGTGAGTGGTGGGCGTACGCATAGCGGCAGAGGGTCCCGGCTGTGGGCGCGAGGGGCCGTGCTCGCGGTTCTGGCCGCCGTCGCCGTGGTGCTGGTGGCGTTCGGCGAAGGCGGGGCGGCAGTCCTGGTCAGCGGGCTCGCGGGGCTCGTCGTCTCCGCCGTGGGCGTCTGGTGGCTGGTGGCCCGGCGCGGGCCGCTGCGGTGGCTCGGAGCGCTCCTCATGGTCGGCGCGCCCGTCGGCCTGCTCCTGTTCTACGTGCACAGCGGGCTCTGGGTGATCGCTCTCGTCGTCCTCGCCCTGTGGCTGGTGGCCCTGGGCTGCGGGCGGATGGCACTGCGGCCCTCGCACCAGGCCGGCCAGCTCGTGCGCGCCGAGCCCCGGCCGACTCCCCGCCGCCCTGTGATCCTGATGAACCCCAACTCCGGCGGCGGCAAGGTCGGCCGGTTCGAACTCGTCGAGCGGGCCGAGCGGCTCGGGGCGCGCGTGATCGTCCTCGACCCCTCCGGCAGCGACCAGGTCCTCGACCTGGCCCGCCGGGCCGTCTCCGAGGGGGCCGACCTGCTGGGCGTCGCCGGTGGCGACGGTACGCAGGCGGAGGTCGCCGCGGTCGCCGTCCAGCACGATCTGCCGTTCCTCGTCGTCCCCGCGGGCACCCGGAACCACTTCGCCATGGACCTGGGGCTCGACCGTGACGATCCCTCTGTCAGCCTGAGCGCCCTCACCGACGGCGAGGAGCTCCGGGTCGATCTCGGGGACGTCAACGGGCGGGCGTTCGTCAACACCGTGTCGTTCGGGGTGTACGCGCAGGTGGTACAGCGCCCCGAGTACCGCGACGCCAAGGCCGAGACGGCGCTCGACGCCATGCCCGACCTCCTCCACGAGAGCGGGCCACGCCTCGACGCCACCGTCGACGGGACCTTCCTTCCGTCCCAGCAGGCGCTGCTCGTCAGCAACAACCCCTACACGCGGCCCGACCCGTTCACCGGCCGCCGCCTCCGGCTCGACCGGGGCGAACTCGGTGTCATCGGTGTCCGCGTCGAGGGTGCGGCCGGGGCCGCCGACCTCGCGCTGCGCGGGTCGGGGTCGGACAGCCTGCACGTCATGACCGCGCACCGGGTCGACGTGACAGGGGGCGGCGGCGACACCGTGCCGGTCGCCGTCGACGGCGAGGCGCTCACGCTGCCGACGCCCGTGACCTGCACCATCCGCCCGCACGCACTGCGCGTACGGGTGCCTCGCGACCGCCCGGGAGCGCCACCCGCCGCGCCCGCCGTCGACTGGCGGCGCATCGTCACGCTGGCCTTCCGAGAGAGGGCCGGGCGATGACGAACACTCCGCACGAGGACGAGCCCGGCGGGATCGCAGCCGTCCTCAGCGACCTCCGGGCGGTCGACGGCGCCCTCTACGCCGCCGTCGCCGCGACGCCCACGCCCACCCTCGACCGTGGCCTGCGGAGGCTGTCACACGCGGCCGACCATTCCAAGATCTCCTTCGGCGTGGCCGCCGCGCTGGCCCTCTTCCCGGGCCGGCCCCGGCGCGCCGCCGCCCTGGGCGTCGGCGCGATCGCGATGGCCTCGGCCACCGCGAACCTGCTCGGCAAGCGTCTCGTGCGCCGGCCCCGGCCGGACCGGGAAGCGGCGCGGGTGATCGTGGACCGTCACGTAACGATGCCCACCTCCGCCTCCTTCCCCTCCGGGCACACGGCCTCCGCCGTCGCCTTCGCCACGACCGTGAGCGCCGTCCTGCCGCCGGCCGCGCTGCCCCTCACCGCGCTGGCCTGCGCCGTCGGGTACTCCCGCATCCACACCGGCGTGCACTATCCGGGCGACGTCCTGGCCGGGGCCGTCCTCGGAGCCACGTCCGCCACCGCTGTCCTCGCCCTGGCCGGGGTACGGGCGACCCGATCGGCCTCATGACCATGACCCAAGCACTTTGCATGGTCATGCGTTCTGATGCATACTCTTTCTATGTCTAAGGTCCTCACCTCCCTTCCTTCCGGCGAGCGCGTCGGAATCGCCTTCTCCGGCGGACTCGACACCTCGGTCGCGGTCGCGTGGATGCGCGACAAGGGCGCCGTCCCGTGCACCTACACTGCCGACATCGGCCAGTACGACGAGCCCGACATCGCCTCCGTGCCCGGTCGCGCCAAGACGTACGGCGCCGAGATCGCCCGGCTGGTCGACTGCCGCGCCGCGCTGGTCGAGGAGGGCCTGGCCGCGCTCACCTGCGGGGCGTTCCACATCCGCTCGGGCGGTCGCGCGTACTTCAACACCACGCCGCTCGGCCGCGCCGTCACGGGCACGCTCCTGGTGCGGGCGATGCTGGAGGACGACGTCCAGATCTGGGGCGACGGATCGACGTTCAAGGGCAACGACATCGAGCGGTTCTACCGGTACGGGCTGCTCGCCAACCCGCACCTGCGGATCTACAAGCCCTGGCTCGACGCGGACTTCGTGACCGAGCTCGGCGGCCGTACCGAGATGTCCGAGTGGCTGCTCGCCCACGGCCTGCCCTACCGGGACAGCACCGAGAAGGCCTACTCCACCGACGCCAACATCTGGGGCGCCACCCACGAGGCGAAGATCCTGGAGCACCTCGACACGGGCGTGGAGACCGTGCAGCCGATCATGGGTGTGCGGTTCTGGGACCCGTCGGTCGAGATCGCCACGGAGGACGTGACGATCGGGTTCGACCAGGGCCGTCCTGTGACCATCAACGGCAAGGAGTTCCCCTCCCCCGTCGCCCTCGTGATGGAGGCGAACGCCATCGGCGGGCGCCACGGCATGGGCATGTCCGACCAGATCGAGAACCGGATCATCGAGGCGAAGAGCCGCGGGATCTACGAGGCGCCCGGCATGGCGCTGCTGCACGCGGCGTACGAGCGTCTTGTCAACGCCATCCACAACGAGGACACGCTCGCCCAGTACCACAGCGAGGGCCGCAGGCTCGGCCGGCTGATGTACGAGGGCCGCTGGCTCGACCCGCAGGCGCTGATGATCCGCGAGTCGCTGCAGCGCTGGGTCGGCGCGGCCGTCACAGGTGAGGTGACCCTGCGGCTGCGGCGCGGCGAGGACTACTCGATCCTCGACACCACGGGCCCGGCGTTCAGTTACCACCCGGACAAGCTGTCGATGGAGCGCACCGAGGACTCCGCGTTCGGTCCGGTCGACCGGATCGGTCAGCTGACGATGCGCAACCTCGACATCGCCGACTCGCGGGCCAAGCTGGAGCAGTACGCGGACCTCGGCCTCATCGGCACCGCCAACCCGGCGATCGGCGCGGCCCAGGCCGCCGCGACCGGGCTGATCGGCACGATGCCGCACGGCGGCGCCGAGGCGATCGCCTCGCGTGGCGAGGTCTCGGCCGAGGACGAGCTGCTCGACCGCGCCGCGATGGAGTCCGGCACCGACTGAGCGGACACGCCTCCGGGGCATCGTCGACGGGCGCTGCCGTCGGCACCGATCGGTGCCGACGGCGGCGCCCTCGGCGCGTCAGGCCCGTTTTCGGCGGAGCGCCCGCAGCCGGCGGCGCGGCGGCTGGTCCGGTAGCCAGCCGAAGGCGAGCGAGCTGCCGACGAGGCCGAGGAGCATGCCGATGAAGAAGCCGCCGAGGTTCGAGGTGACCCAGGTGGCGAGCGAGGCCAGGACGCCGACGATCGCGTAGAAGAGGCGCTGGCGCGGGTTGAGGACGATGAGCGCCCCGCAGACGATCATGATGACCGGGAGCACGTAGCCGGCCAGGCTGTCCGCCCCCGCCGTGAGGATCACGGTGACGCTCGCCCGTTGGGTGAGGAGGATCTCGACGCCGCCGAGCAGGACCATCAGGCCCGGGGCGAACGGGCGGCGGTGTCGCCATCGGGCGAAGGCCCGCCAGGGACGACGACCGCCGTCGGTGGCCGGCGGTGCCATGGTCAGCAGCCCTCCGACGCGAAGCTCATATGCAGGTCGGGCAGGGTGAAACGGGTCGCCGTGGTGGCGTAGTTCTTCTGGTACACGTCGGTGATCGTGACCGTATCGGCCTGCTGGCCGAAGGAGCCGAGCGGCCCCTTGATCGGGGGCTTGTCGAAGGTGCTGGCGTCGCCGCCGATCTCGATGTTGTCGAACGCGGCGACCTTGCCGGAGATCTCCGTGGAGTCCGTGGTCAGGCCGGCGGCCTTGACGGGGGTTCCCCTGTTGCCGGCCGTGATGCGCAGGTGGGTGCCGCCGAGTTCCACGCTCTGGCAGAGGTTGGTGAGCTCGGCCTGGCGGATGGCGGTGACGATGACCAGGACCTGACCGCCGGTGTCCCCGGCGTTGGGGCTGCCCTCGGGCATGGTGTCCATCCCCCCGAACTGGCCGAAGCCGGTGCCCTTGAGGGTGTCGGCCTTGACGGTGAACGGCATGCCGGAGATCGCGAACTGGGCGGCGAGCGCGCCCTGGGCGGTCAGCACCACGAGGGTGCCGGCGATCGCGCAGGCGGGGAGGGCCATCAGTCCCGCGCGGCGGAAGCGGACGCGGCCTCTGCGGCCGGGCTGCTCGGTCGCGGGTGAGGCCGCCTCGGATAAGGAGGAGGTGGGGGTGGGCTCTTCGGACGGTGCCATGAGGCGCTCCTGACAGGCGTGAGGAATCAGACCTTGTGGCGGCGGTGTCCTGGCGCGGACGGCGGTGTGCGGGTCTCCCCTGCCCGCCCGGGTCTTCCTCGCGTACTCGTGCGGAGGCGGCCGCGTGGCAGGGAACCGCCTGGACCGTAGACCCGTCGTTACCGCCCAGTCAACTAGCGTGCGAAACAAGGGCGTTGATCGATCGGATCGTGGCCGCACAGGGACGCCCCAGGGGCTGCTCGGGGACTGCTCAGGGGCTGTCCAAGGGCTGGCTCAAGGGCGGCTCAGTCGGTGCTCAGGGGGTGCTCACGGCGCCCTGAACGGGGACACCACGACATGGACGAGCGTGTCGAGCAGGAGAGGGAGGCGGTCCGTCCGGTCCTCGTCCACCGCTCGGTGGACCGCCGCGTGGACGGCGCCGACGACGGTGTCCACGAGCTCCTCGCGCGCCACTCCCGGCGGCGCGGGCGGGGCCTGCACGAAGAACCGGCGGAAACTGGCCAGAAGTTCGGCGCGGGCGCAGCGCCCCGCGGGGCCCGCCGACTCGATCTCCACCACCATCCGCGCGAACGCGGGGGTCTGCGCGAGGAGGGCCAGCATCGTCCGCAGCCCCGCCCGCACGGCCGACGGCCACGACTCCGCTCCGCCCGCCTCCGCGTAGGCCCGTTCCATGGCCCGTACGACCAGCTGCGTACCGCTCCGGTACGCGGCGAGGACCGCGTCCTCCTTGCCCGTGAACAGGGCGTAGAACACCGGGCGGGTCACTCCGGCGGCCCGGCAGATGTCGCTGATCCGGGCACCGCCGTAGCCGTGCGCCGCGACCATCCGGGCCACCCCGTCGAGCAGCCGCTCGCGCTGCCGCGAAGCGACCTGCTCCGGGGTCAGCCGACGGGGGCCGGGGCGCAGGGAACGCTCCGGGTCGCGGCCCGTGCGGGCGCCGGGCAGCGCCTGCCACTCCTCGGTCGGACGAGCGCCCATCACCGGCCACATCCCCTCGGGGCTGTTGACGTCACATACTCGACAGGTTTACAACCCTGATGGGTTTTCCTCTCGTGTGTGCGGTCGGCGACGGGCCCGGATTCCGCACCCGCGCACCGTGCACCGCACACACGCGGCACCACCGCACCGCACATCGTGTATCACGCTCTCGTCGCCTCCCGCGACACCGCTGGGCCGATCCGTGGCGCCGGATCGGCCCGACCCAGGATCCCCCCTTCGCTCCGTCCTGCTCTCTTCGAGCACCCCCACCCTGGGACGAAAGGAACCCCCACCATGAACAAGCGTGTCTTCTTGGCCTCCTTAGGAGCCGCCGTCGCCGCCGTCCTGGCCGTCACCCACCCGGCCACCGCCACGGCCGCCGCCGCGGGCGAGGTCCTGACGACCGGCAGCCCGAGCGGCCCGGCCGTCGCGGTCGGCGACGTCCTCGTCGCCTCCCTCGCCTCGGGCAGTACGGCGAAGATCGCCACCACGTCCGGTGGCAGCAGCGGCATCACCTGCAACTCCTCGGCCTTCAACGCGACGGTCACCGGCAACCCGGCGGCGCCGGGCACCGCGACCGAGACGCTCAACGCGCACACCCTGAGCAGCTGTACGACCAACATCCCGGGCGCGACCGGCGTGCAGAGCATCACGGTCAACAACCTCCCGTACACGACGGCCGTCACCTCGGGCGGCTCGCTGACCGTGACCGCGGGGAGCGCGGGACCGATCCAGACCACCCTGAAGATCAACACGATCCTGGGGCTGACGACCTGCGTCTACCGGGCAGGCGGTCTGACGGCGACCCCGTCCAACGCGGACAACTCGCTCGCCTTCGCCAACCAGCAGTTCACGAAGGCCAGCGGGCCGGCCACCTGCCCCGCCAACGGCTTCTTCACGGCCAAGTACGCCCCGGTGTCGGACTCGACCCAGGGCGGCGCCCCGGTGTTCGTCAACTGACGGCCGGCGGCCCGCCCGCCACGCACGGCAGACAGGTCCGTCCGGGAGCGCAGGTCACGCGCTCCCGGACGGTTACGAAAGGGCCGCTATCGGGTGGTCGGGTACCACTTCTGGTTCGCCGCTCCCGTGCAGGCCCAGATCTGGGCGCGGGTGCCGTTGGCCGAGGAGTGGGCCGTGGCGTCCAGGCACTTGTCGGCGGCGGTGTTCACGAGGTCGGCGGCTGCCGGTTCGTGGCGCCAGCGTTGGGCGCCGGTGCCGTTGCAGGTGTAGAGCTGGACCTTGGCCCCGTCCGCCGTCGAACCCCCGGTCACGTCCAGGCACTTGCCGAGGGCGCGGACCGTGCCGTCGGGGTGGAGGGTCCAGTTCTGGGCCGCCGAGCCGTTGCACTGGTAGAGCTGGACGGGCGTGCCGTCGGCGGAGGAACCGCCCGCGACGTCGAGGCAGGCGCCGCCGAGACCGACCAGGGTCTGGCCGGCGGACTGGGCGCCCGCCCAGGTGAAGGTGGCGGAGGTCTTGCCGGGGAGCGTGTACGTGTAGTGGCTCGCGCCCCAGTTCACGGTCATCTGGCGCGGGGTCGTCGCGTCGTTGTAGGCGATGAGGGCCTTCGAGCCGTCGGGGTTGCGCCAGGCGACGTTCGGGACGTCGGAGGCGGCGGTCGAGGCGATCCGGTGGGCACCCGGCCGGACGAACTTCGTGAGGTGGCCCATCGTGTAGTACTCGATCGTGTAGTCGACCTGGCCGTGCCGGGAGTCGCCGTTGTGGACGGTGATCAGGCCGTCACAGACACCGCAACCGCCGTTGTGCGGGCCCCGGTTCTGATCGACCGCGAGGGACCACTTGGTGACCGACTTCGCCCAGTTCCTGGTGTAGTCGATGATGTTCATCATGTCTTCGCGCTGCTGGTTGGCGATCCACGTGCCACCGGAGTGCTCGGTCTGGAAGGCGTCCAGCTGCGGGTAGCGGTCGTGGATCTGGGTCTGCTTGGCGATGTCGCCACCGTAGCCGTGCCAGGCGACGCCGCCGAAGTTCGGGTGGCTGCGGACGGCGGGGTCGTCCACCGTCTGGGCGGCGTACGCGTCGTACGTGTCCCAGTTCCAGTCGTGGGCGAGGACCTTGGTGGACAGGCCGGCGGACTGGAGCCCCGGCAGCAGCTCGCTCTTGGTGAAGTAGGCGAGTCCGGAGGCGTTCCAGCTCATCGACGGGTAGCCGGAGCAGCAGGTCGGCTCGTTCTGGGCGGTGACGTAGTCGACCGGGACGCCCTGGTCGCGCCAGCCCTGGAGGTACTTGACGAAGTAGTCGGCGTACGTGCCGTAGTTCTCGGCCTTCAGCCAGCCGCCGTTCAGCTGTCCGCTGTCCTTCATCCAGGCGGGGGCGGTCCAGGGCGAGGCGACGAGGGTGAGCGCCGGGTTCAGCTGCTTGGCCTGCTTGGTGAGCGGCAGGACGTCCTGCAGGTCGTGGGCGAGGGAGAAGCGCGCGAGGGTGGGGTCGGTCTGACCGGCCGGCAGGTCGTTGTAGGTGTAGCCGAAGCGGGCCAGGTCCGAGCCGCCCATGGGGTTGCGGACGAAGGAGAGACCGATGCCCTCGGTGGGTGAGAACAGCTTGCGCATCGTCGCGTCCCGGGTCTCCTGGGACAGCGCACCGGAGCCCTTCATCAGCCAGGCGGCGGTGTCGGTGAACGAGGCGCCACCGCCGGTGAAGGTCTGATAGCGGGTGTTCTCGTCGACGGTGAGCGTGGTGCCCGCGCCGCCGTTGCCGCTCTGGAAGGCGAGCGGGGTCTGCGGCTGGAGACCGCGCGTGACGTGGCGGCCGCCCGCGTCGTCGGTGGTGGTCAGCCAGACGTTCACCTGCTCGCCCGCGGCGTGCGCGGTGCCGGCGGAGAGACCGGTGAGGCCGGCCAGGCCCGTGAGGCCCGACGCGGCGAGCGCGCCGGCGAGGAGGGTTCTCAGCAGACGGTCGTGGGGCCTTCGGGAGGTGCGGCGATGCGTCGAACGGAGCATGTGGGTGCCCTTCTCGGCGGCGTGTGGGGGAAGCCCGGGCGTCAGGTCCGGCGGGCGTGGGGACGGGCGAGCCCGTGGGGACAGGCGAGGCCGTAGGGGACGAGGCCGTGCGGGACGAGGACGCGTGGGGCCGGTTCGCGTCGAGAGTGAACTGGTCTTCGGGTCCGTCGTCAAGGTGTCGCGCATTCATATCCTGAACGCTTGGGCCGGGTTGAGGCCGCCACCGGGGAGATCGAGGCGTTCACGGCGTGAACTCTTGACGGCGCGGCGGGGTGGCGGTTGACTCGCCGCACCGCGTCGGAACCGGTTCCGGAAGCGGTACCGACAGCGATGTCAGTCCCCTCGACCCGGAGGCCCCGATGCGTGTCACGATCGCCGACGTCGCACGTCAGGCGGGTGTCAGCAAGACGACGGTGTCCCGGGTCCTGAACACGGGGGCGGAGGTGGACTCGGCGACCGCCGCCCGCGTTCGTGAAGTGATCGATGTGCTGGGCTATGTCCCCAGCTCGGGGGCTGTCGGTCTGGCGCGCGGCTCCAGCCGGACGATCGGCATGCTGACACCGTCGCTCACCTGGCCGTGGATGGGCGAGGTGCTCCAGGGTGTCGTCGACACCGTCGAGGCGGCCGGGTACGGGCTGCTGCTCTTCACGTGCAACCGGGGAGCCGACTCCGTCCGGCATTTCGCCGGTCAGGTGTCCGCCCGTGCCTTCGACGGCCTCCTCGTCGTCGAACCGGAGAACACGCTCGACACGATCGCGGCGATGCACCGGCGCGGCCTGCCCGTCGTGCTCATCGACGACCGCGGCCGGCATCCCGCGTTCCCGTCGGTCGCCACGACCAATCGCGCCGGTGGCGAGGCCGCCGCACGCCATCTGCTCGCCTCGGGCCGTACGCGTCCGCTGGTCGTCACCGGTCGTCGCGACTTCGGCTGCGTACGCGAACGGCTCGAAGGGTTCCGCGACGTCCTGGCGACCGAGCTCGTCGTGGAGGGCGAGTTCACCGAGGACACCGGTCGCTCGGCCGTACGGCGGGCACTCGCCGAAGGCCGCGACTTCGACGCCGTCTTCGCGCACAACGACCTGATCGCGGCAGGTGTGCTCGGCGCGCTGCGCGAGGCCGGGCGGAGCGTCCCCGACGACGTGGCCGTCGTCGGCTTCGACGACATTCCCATGGCCCGGCACACCGAACCCCCGCTGACCACCGTCCGCCAGCCCATGCGCCGGATGGGCGAGACCGCCGCGCGGATGCTCCTGGCCGGGCTCGGCGGCGAGCCGATCCCCCGTGAACCGGTGGTGCTGCCCACCGAACTCGTCGTGCGGCGCTCCGCGCCCGGCGGCGGATGACCCGGACCGGCCGCTCCGTCCCCGTCGCCGTCCCCGCCCCCGCTCCGGTCCTCCCTCCGGACGCCCCGTGACTCCGTATCCCGCCGCGCCTTGCCGCATGCCACCCGGTACCCGTACGTCCCTCTGTCCCGTACAAGGAGCCGCAATGCCACGAACAACGGCGGTGATCGCCGTCGCCGCTCTGCTCGGCACCCTCCTCTCCGGAGCGACCCTGCCGAGCGCCGCAGCCGAGGAGCCCGCGAACGCGCCCGCTCCGGTGGCCGTCGACCGTTTCGAGGGGGAGATCCCGTTCGCAGGACCGCCCGCGGAGGGCATCTTCACCTGGGGCAGTGACGCGGACGACCCGCCGAAGCTGCGGATCGCCGAGCGGGGTGACGCGCCCGAGGGCGGGAAGGTCCTCGAAGGCGACTACGACATCAGCGGCTGGGGCGGGTTCAGCCACGACTTCGCGTTCGACAAGCCCGCCCACGACTGGACCGCGCACAAGGGCATCCGCTTCTGGTGGTACGGCCAGAACACCGCTCCCCTGCCGCCCGGTTCCGGCAGGCGGCTGAACTTCGAGATCAAGGACGGCGGAGCGAACGGCGAGGCGTCCGAGCTGTGGACCACCTCGTTCACGGACGACTGGGAGGGCTGGCACCTCGTCGAGATCCCGTTCTCCGAGTTCCAGTACCGCGCCGACTACCAGCCGGTCGGCGGTATCGACCAGGTGCTCGGCCTGAACGAGATGTGGGGGTACGCGCTCACGCTGCCGCCCGGCTCACCGGGCGCGTTCGCCATGGACAGCGTCGAGCTGTACGGGACGGCCGAGCCGGCCCTGAACACCAAGGTCGTCACCGACGCCGCCGTGCACCCGGTCGACGAGGGCGGCACCGCCGAGGTGAAGGTGTCGGTCGCCACGACGGGGTCGACCCCGCTCGCCGAGCCCGTCACCGTCACGTACACGACCGACGGCACGGGCGGCAGCGCCGAGTCCGGCGCGGACTACGCGCCGGTGAGCGGCTCCGTGACGTTCCCGGCCGGCACGGCCTCGGGTACGAGCCGGTCGATCGCCGTGGCGACTAAGAAGGACCGTTCCGCCGAATCGGCCGAGACGATCCCGCTCACCCTGGGCGTCACGGGTGCCAAGGCCCCGGCGGAGCAGCCGGTGGTCGTCGTGAACGCGCACGGGCTGCCGTATCTGAACGCGAAGCTCCCGGTGAAGAAGCGGGTGGCGGACCTGCTCGGGCGGATGTCGCTCGCGGAGAAGGCCGGTCAGATGACGCAGGCCGAACGCAACGCGCTGCGGTCGCCGGGCGACATCGCCGCCTACGACCTCGGTTCGCTGCTCTCCGGCGGCGGGTCGGTTCCCTCCCCCAACACGCCGGCCGCGTGGGCGAAGATGATCGACGGCTACCAGCTGCGGGCGCAGGCCACGCGCTTCCAGATCCCGCTGATCTACGGGGTGGACGCGGTCCACGGCCACAACAACGTCGTCGGCTCGACGATCATGCCGCACAACATCGGCATCGGCGCGGCGCGTGATCCGAAGCTCGCCGAGCGGACGGGCGCCGTGACCGCGAAGGAGGTGCGGGCGACCGGCATCCCGTGGGACTTCGCGCCGTGCCTCTGCGTCACGCGCGACGAGCGCTGGGGGCGCTCCTACGAGGCGTTCGGCGAGGACCCCGCCCTGGTGACCGCGATGGAGACCGTGATCAACGGGATGCAGGGCGCGTCGGACGGCCGGGACCTGGACCGGGCCGACAAGGTGCTGACCAGTGCCAAGCACTTCGTGGGCGACGGCGGGACGGAGTTCGGCTCGTCGACGACCGGCTCGTACACGATCGACCAGGGCGTCACGAAGGTCACCCGGGAGGAGCTGGAGGCGGTGCACCTCGCGCCGTTCGCCGAGGCGGTGAAGCGCGGGGCGGGCACGGTCATGCCGTCGTACTCCTCGCTGGACGTCATCGGCGACGACCAGGGGCCGGTGAAGATGCACGCCAACGCGGAGATGATCAACGGCGTCCTGAAGGAGCGCATGGGCTTCGAGGGGTTCGTGATCAGCGACTGGCAGGCGATCGACCAGATCCCCGGGGACTACCCGAGCGATGTACGGACCTCCGTCAACGCCGGGCTCGACATGATCATGGTGCCGACGAACTACCAGGGGTTCACGCGGACCTTGAAGGACGAGGTGACGGCCGGTCGGATCGGCCAGGCGCGGATCGACGACGCGGTCGCGCGGATCCTGACGCAGAAGTTCCGCCTCGGCCTGTTCGAGCGGCCCTACGCGGACACCTCCCACCTGGCCGAGGTCGGCTCGCCCGCGCACCGCGCGGTGGCGCGCGAGGCGGTCGCCAAGTCCCAGGTGCTGCTGAAGAACGAGGGCGGCCTGCTGCCGCTGAAGAAGGACCGGAAGGTGTACGTCGCCGGGTCCAACGCCGATGACCTCGGCAACCAGGCGGGCGGCTGGACCATCAGCTGGCAGGGTTCGTCGGGCCGGACGACCACGGGGACGACGATCCTGGAGGGCATGCGGAAGGCGGCGCCGGACGCGGACATCACGTACTCCAAGGACGCCTCGGCCGCCCTGGACGGGCACGACGTCGGTGTGGTCGTCGTCGGCGAGACTCCGTACGCGGAGGGCATCGGCGACGTGGGCAACGGACACGACCTGGAGCTCACCGCCGCCGACAAGGCCGCTGTCGACAAGGTCTGCGCCGCGATGAAGTGCGTCGTCCTGGTGGTGTCCGGGCGCCCGCAGCTCATCGGCGACCGACTGGGCGCGATCGACGCGCTCGTCGCGTCGTGGCTGCCGGGCACGGAGGGCGACGGGGTCGCCGACGTGCTGTACGGCGCCCGTCCGTTCACCGGGCAGCTGCCGGTCACCTGGCCGAAGTCGGCGGAGCAGCTGCCGGTGAACGTCGGGGACGCGGCCTACGATCCGCAGTTCCCGTACGGCTGGGGTCTGACCACACTCACCCCGGCCCCGGCCGGCGGGGACCCGGCTCTGCGGGCCATCGGCGTCGCGGCCAGGGTCCTGCAGGCGCTCGGGCGCGGTACGTCGGCGGAGGGCCGTGAGCTGGTGGCGCGGGCCCGCGTGATCGTCCAGCAGAGGATCGGCGGGAACGTCACGGAGGCGACGGCGAAGCCGTTCGCCGAGGCGGACCACCTGCTGCTCACCGGGGACCTGGCGGGCGCCGTGGCGAAGCTGCGGACCGCTTACGCGGCGGCGACGCCGCCCAGCGCGCCCTAGGGCCACCGGGCGACGGTGAGGGTGCCGGCCTCGCGGCGTACGTCCGCGATGCCGGTGCCGCCGAAGTGGGCGGGGACGACGAGTTCCCGTTCGTCGGCCGCTCGTTCGAGGACGCGGCGGCGGCTGGTGACGGCCGCCGCCGCGTCCAGGCAGAAGCAGCTGTTGCACGAGGTCCGCAGGAGCTGCACGGGGCTGTGCAGGAGATCTCCGACGAAGACCGCGCGCTCGCCTCCCGAGGCCAGCCGCAGTACGGCGGAGCCGGGCGTGTGGCCGGGCGCGGACTCCAGGGTGAGGTGCTCGTCGATGCGGTGCGCGCCGTCCCAGAGCAGCGACTGGCCGGCTCGGTGGACGGGCGCGACGCTGTCCTCGTACACGAGCCGGTCGTGCTCCTGCCGTCCGCGCCCCTCGGTGTTTCCGGGACCGAAGAAGGCGTCGTCGGCCGCGGGGACGAGGTACTGGGCGTGCCGGAAGGTCGGGACCCACTCGCCGTCGGTCCGGGTCGTGTTCCAGCCGACGTGGTCGGCGTGGATGTGGGTGTTGACGACGACGTCGACGTCCTCGGGGCGGATACCGGCCCGCCCGAGTGCGCCGAGGAAGTCTCCCCGCCAGTGGTGGAACGGTGTGCCGGGCCGTTCGCGGCCGTCGCCCACGCCGGTGTCGACGAGGACGGTGCGTCCGGCGCTGCGGAGGACCCAGGTCTGGAGCGCCATCACGGCGTGGTCCGTGTGCGGATCCCAGTGGTCGGGCGCCAGCCACTGCGCGTGGGCGCGCCACAGGTCGGGTTCGACGTCCGGGACCAGCCCCCGGGCGGGTGCGAAGGCACCCTGCCATTCGACGACCCGGATGACCTCGACGTCTCCCAGCGTCATGCGCTGCGTGTTCGGTGCGGTGTCCATGGCGTCGACTTTAGGAAGCGGCGGTTGAGCCGCTCAATGCCTGAGCCGCTCCACTGGATACGTGATCGTCTCACCCACGAGGCGCTGGATACGCTACGGCCATGGATGTGGTGAGCGATGCGATCGCGACCGTGCGCACGGGGCGGGCTTCGTCCAACCGCGTGCGGGTGGGCGGGCGTTGGTGTGCGCGCCTCGCGCCGTACGACGGCGCCGGGTTTCACGTGGTGCTGGAGGGCGGTTGCTGGCTGCTGCCGGACGGCGGCTCGGCCGTGTCGCTGGGAGCCGGTGACGTGGTGCTCCTGCCGCACGGGACCGGGCATGTGATCGCGGACTCGCCCGCCGACGCGGAGACCGTCGCGCGGGCGGTGCCGTTCGACGCCTGGAGCGGCGGGCCACCGGATTCGTCAGCGCCCACCACGGAGCTGTTGTGCGGCAAGTACCGTCTCGATCACAGCCGCGTCCACCCGCTGCTCGCCGAGCTGCCGACCGTCGTCCATCTGCCGAACCGGGTGGGCGACCAGGCCGAACTGCGGTCGGCCATCGATCTGTTGGGGGGCGAGCTGAACGCGCAGCGGCCCGGGGCGGGGATCGCCGTCCCGGGCCTCGTCGACCTGCTGCTCGTCTACATGATCAGGGCCTGGGTGGCCCAGGACGGCGGCGGGGCGTGGCCGGCCGTCCTCGGGGACCCGGTGACGGCTGCGGCCCTGGGGGCACTGCACGCCGACCCGGCCGCCGCGTGGACCAACGACCGACTGGCCGAGCGGGCCGGCGTCTCGCGGCCGACGCTCGCGCGCCGGTTCGGGTCCCTGGTCGGGCGGCCACCGATGGCGTACCTCACCTGGTGGCGGCTGACCCTGGCCGCCGCGCGGCTGCGTGACACCGAGGACTCCCTGGCCGTGATCGCCCGCCGCGTCGGCTACGGGACGCCGTACGCCCTGTCGCACGCCTTCAGCCGCGAGTTCGGGACGACACCGGGGCGGTACCGGGACGGCCGCCGGCAGCGGGAGGCGGCCGGTAGGGCGGATCAGGGGCTCGGCAGATAGCCCGCGAGGGCCTCGCGGCCTCGGCGGAGGTCCTCGATGCGGACGTCGGCCGCGGCCAGTTCGCGGTCCAGGATCGCGCGGACGTCGACGCACCAGTCGAACTCGGGCAGTTCGCCCCGGGCGCAGGGCAGGATCTCCCTGATCACGTCCGTCGACAGGCCCGCGCCCAGCAGGGCGCGGACCTGCCGGACGGTGGTCACGGCGTCGTCGGAGTAGGTGCGGTAGCCGTTCGGACCACGGGCGGCTTCGAGCAGGCCTTGCTCCTCGTAGTAGCGCAGGAGTCGCGTGCTGACGCCCGTATGTCTCGACAGTTCTCCGATCAGCATGTGACCTGCCCGTTCATGTCGTGCTTGACCTTCGCATCGGTGTGAAGGCTTAACGTCCCTTCCCGGAAGGACATTCCGCACCGCACCACAGGAGACCGCCATGACCTCTCTGCCCCCGGTCGATCAGGACCGTGACCGCTCGTTCCTCTTCGTACTCGGGAGTTCCCGGCCCGGCGGCAACACGGAGATACTCGCGCGCGCCGCGGCCGAGCAGTTGCCGGAGGGCGTCACACGGAACTGGGTGGACCTGTCACGACTTCCGCTCCCCGACTTCCAGGACGGCCGGCACGAGACCGAGGGCTGGCCGGTCGGCGAGAACGAGGAGATGTTGCGGCGGGCCACGGTCGCGGCGACGGACATCGTCCTCGCGTCGCCGCTGTACTGGTACACCCTGTCCGCCCAGACCAAGCGGTACCTCGACTACTGGTCGGGCTGGCTGAACGCGCCCGGCTCCGACTTCAAGGAGCGGATGGCGGGCCGGACGCTGTGGGGCGTGTCCGTGATGGCCAATCATGACACCGTCGTCGCGGGCGGGCTGGAGACGACGCTCCACCACTCGGCCGCGTATCTGGGGATGCGGTTCGGCGGCCTGCTGTGCGGGAGTGCTTCGCGGCCGGGGCAGGTGCGCGACGACAGCCCGGCGCTGGCTCGCGCGAAGACCTTCTTCGCCCGGGACGCCCCGTTCGCGCGGTTCCCCTACGAGCGGGACGAGCGGGACGTGCCCGGTGCCGGTCAGCAGGTCGCGCGGACGTAGCCGGTCTCGCCGGCCGGGCGCACGTCGGTGTCGCGCAGGACGACGGAGAGGGTGGCGCCCCAGCGCGCGCAGGCGCGCCGGAGGCCTTCGGGTTCGTACTCGATGACGAGGACGCGGTTGTCGAAGGCCGTCGCGTAGGGCTCGCACTCGTCGTACTGGCCGCACTCCTCCGCGACCGCGAAGTCGAAGCCGAGGGCGCGGCCCCGCTGGGCGAGTTCGGCGGCGTTCTTCTGCCCGATCGCGAGTCCGGCCGCGTGGGCCCGGGCGACGAGCAGGCGGGCGAAGGCCAGGTCGTGTTCGGCGGTGAGGCGTCCTCCGGAGCGTTCGTGGGAGTCGAGGTTGTCGGCTTCCACGGCCTGGAAGCCGGCGGTCGCGCAGCCGTCGATCCACTCGCCGACGACGGCGGCGAGCCGCTCGCGCTTGTCGGGTGTGGAGATGTCGAAGAGGGCTTCGTCCCAGTCCTGGTCCATGACCGGCGCTCCGGCCGCGTCCTTCAGGAGGAGGTCGGGGTGGTTCTTCTGCCACCAGTCGGTGGCGTCCGGCTGGGCCTGGAAGGCGTTGACGTAGCAGATGTTGTACAGCCCCTCCGTCGGCTTCGCCGTCCGGTCGCGGGAGACCGCGCCGACTCCGGGGGGCGGCGGGTAGGCACCGCCGATCTGGTAGTCGAAGCCGACGTGAGGCTCGGGCGGGACGACCGCGCGCGCGGAGGAGGGCGACGGGGAAGGCGGGGCCGAGTCGCCACCGCCCTCACCGTCACCGGGCGCCCCGCATCCGACCGCCGCGGCGGCGAGGACACCGGCCAGGGCCAGGGTCGAGAGGACGACGCGGAGGGGGCGAGGGGGGCGGGCTGCCACGGTACGGGGCTCCAGGTCGTCGAGCGCCGGTCCGCTTCGGCCTCTCGGCTCGGCGGAGGGCGCGGGCTGTACGTGCGGACCTACCGTACGGCCCCGCCCGCGGCCTTCGGGCACGGCCCGTCAGTGGGGCGACGGGAGGGGGCAACACCGGACGTTCTCCTCGCCCGTACCCGTTCGCGAACGGGTACAGGACCCACAACCGGCGACGTCCCCGTCACGCCCTGACGCCCGCCGCGGGAGTCAGGACGCTTCGGCCGCCGCCTTGATGCGGCGGCCGAACGCGTCGGCGTCCTTGCGGGCGGCGGAGAGGGCGAGCCCGACGAGGAGCTTGCCGATGCCGTGGCCCTCCAGGACGTTGTGGATCCTGACTCTGGTGCCGCCGTTCGGCAGGGGTTCGAGGTCGTAGCCGCCCTCGCTCGCCGTGACGATGTTCTTCGAGATCTCGGCCCAGCGGATCCGGTGCGGCGCGTCGAACTCGGTGATGCGGAACTCGCGGGAGGTCGTCATCCCGGCGTCCTTCACCGTGCTGCGGAAGACGGTGCCGACGGCCGTCGGGGTGTCCGGGACGCGTTCGATCTTCTGCACGCGCGGGCTGAACTTAGGGTCGTTGCGGCCGTCGGCGAGGAACGCGAAGACCTCGTCGATGGGGCGGTCGACGTCCGTCGTCGCCTCGAACTGTCCGGACATGAACCCACTCCCTGAAGTCTGCGCTGCCGTGACGGCGATCGTACGCAGGCAAGTCCCGCGCCGCGTCCCGGCGGCGCCGCTCGGGTGACGGGGGCTCAGCAACGCGACGGCCGGCTCAGCCGGCCGTCCACCGGATGCGGGGTGGGCGCACGGCGGCGCAGAGTGGCAGGCCGTGGAGGTCGGTCAGGCCGAGCCGCCCCTCGGCGGCGCCCCGGTCGAGGGCGGACGCGGGAAGGTCGTCGAGGAAGAGCTTGGCCCGGCGGAACATGGTGAACGCGCCGCCCTGGGGCCACTCGCCCCAGGTGAGGTAGAGGAACCGCGCGCCTCGTTTGCCGTGGACGTACGGCCCCCGGAACTCCCGGCTGCCGTCCGGTGCGAGCACGGTGTCGACGGTGAACTCCCACACCGCTTCGGCCACGTCGCCCGCCACCGCGCCGTCGGGTTCGCGCCCGCGCTGCACGGCGACATGGACGTCCGTGAAGGTGCCGCAGGAGCGCCCGGGCAGCTCGGTGCCGACGATGCGCAGGGCCAGCGGGGTCGCCTGGGTGCTCACTGCCTGCCCACCACGGCCTGGAGGAGGCCGGGGAAGGCCTCGTCGAACTCCTCGCGGCGCAGCCCGTTCATCCGGGAGGTGCCCACGTAGTGCTGCCGGATGAGCCCGGCTTCGCGGAGCACGTGGAAGTGGTGGGTGGCGGTGGACTTGCTGACGGGCAGTTCGATGGCACCGCAGTTGAGGTCCTGGTCCGAGGCGTGCAGCACGCTGACGATCTGGCGGCGGACCGGGTCGACGAGCGCTTCGAGGACCTGCTGGAGGCCGATCGTGCGGAGGTCCGGGTGGGGCGGGATCCGCTCCTGCCCGCTGCGTTGTGGTGTCACCATCGGCTCTGTCGACCTCCCACGCTCATCGTAGGGCACCCGCCGCACGGGCCGGTGCGGTGAAGGTGACGGCGGACGCGGGGGTGGTGGTGTCGGCCTCGCGGCTGAGGGCCCAGGCGGCGACGCGGGAGACCGTGGCGGCGGGGACCGCGTCGGCGATTCCGGGGGCGGCCGGGATGTCGTGAGTGGCGTGGGCGTCGTAGGGGAGGACGACGTGGTAGCCGAGTGCGAGGGCCGTGCGGGCGGTGGCCTGGACACACATCTCGGACATCATTCCGCAGACGGCGAGCGCGCGGACGCCCGCGCCGGTCAGCAGGTCGCTCAGCGGGGTGCCGGCGAAGCCGTCGTCGCGGACCTTGCGGACGACCACCTCGGTGGGGCCGGGTTCGACGGGGTGGTGGAGCTGCCAGCCGGGGGTGTGGGGTGCGCAGTCCGCGCCGGGCGGCCCGTCGTTCTGTACGTGGACCACGAGCGCGCCGCTCTCGCGCGCCCGGGCGATCAGGGCGGCCGTACGGTCCAGGAGGCGGCGGGCGTCCGGGACGGCGCCGGGGCCGGTGACGAAGGCCGTCTGGACGTCCACGACGAGCAGGGCTTCTGCGGGGTGCGCGGGAAGGGTCATGGCGTCATCCTGTCCGGCCGCCCTGGGCGCCTCCACAGGATTTCGCGACGTGCCCGACCAGGCGTGATCCGGCGCACAGACCGGCCGGTAGGCGCGGCGGCGCGTGCTAGCGTCCGCGAGCGTGACATCCGCCCCCGGCGGGCCGGGGCCCGCTTCCGCGACGGCTCCCGTCGGCTCCTGTCCGTACGGTGGGACGACCGGCGCCGAGGGCTCGCCGCTCCCGCTCCTCGACCGGCTCGACGTGTTCGGGGAGGAATTCGTCCGCGACCCGTACCCGTGGCTCGACGTCCTGCGGGACCGGGCCCCCGTCCATCGTGACGCCGCCACCGGGCTGTGGCTGGTCAGCCGGTACGAGGACGTCCGCCGGGTGTTGCTCGACCCCGAGGTGTTCCGGCCGGACAACGCCCAGCACGCGATCACCCCGCTGGGCGTTCCCGCGCTGCGGCTGCTCGCCCGCGCGGGCTTCCGGCTGCGGCCCGCCCTGGCCAACAACGCGACCGAGAGCCACGCGGGGCTGCGCCGGGTCGTCACGCGGTTCTTCAACGCGCAGCGGGTCGCTGCGGCGGTGCCCGTCGTCGAGCGGGTCGCGGGCGAACTCCTGGACGCCGTACGGGCGGAGCTCGACGAGCGGGGCGGCAGCGACCTCTTCGGCACCTTCGCGCACACGCTGCCCTGCCGGGTCATGATGGAGCTGCTGGGGATCGACGGTCTCGCCCCCGCGACCCTGGTGCGGTGGAGCGACGCGTCCCTGGAGCTGTTCTACGGCCGGCCGACGCCCGAGCGGCAGGTCGAACTGGCCGCGCTGGTGGGCGAGTTCCACGAGTGGCTGACGTCGGTCGTGACCGACAGGACCGCGGCGCCCGACAGCTTCGTCGGGGCGCTGGCGCGCCACCGGCTGCCGGACGGCGAGCCGTTGGACGTGGCGACGGCGGTCGGGGCGTGCTTCTTCGTCTTCATCGCCGGTCAGTCCACGACCGGCCAGCTCATCGCCACCGTCCTGCGAGGCGCCCTGGCCGAACCCGGCCTGTGGCAGCGGGTGGCGCACGAGGAGGGCCTGGCCGAGGCCTGGGTCGAGGAGGTGCTGCGCCGTGAACCGCCGGTGACGACGTGGCGCCGGGTGACGGCGGCCGAGGTGGAACTGGGCGGCGTACAGCTCCCCGCGGGCGCCGGGCTGCTGCTCATGCTGATGGGGAGTGGTTCCGACCGGGAGGTCTTCGACGACCCGGAACGGATGCGCCCCTCGCGCGAGAACATCCGCCACCATCTGTCCTTCGGGGTCGGCCGCCACCGCTGCCCGGGCGCGTCCCTGGCGCGTACGGAGGCCGCCGTCGCGCTGCGCGCGGCGGCGCGCCGACTCCCCGGCCTCCACCTGACCCCGGGCGCGCCGCTCCCGCCGGTCCTGGACCTGCTCTCGTTCCGGGCACCCCTCGAAGTGCGGGTGAGCGTCGCTCCGTAGGGCGCGTGGTCACTCGCCCGGCGGTCCCGTTCAGACGGGCAGGCGGGCGCAGCGGCGACAGGCGCGCGCGGACGGGGCTGTGAGCGCGTGCGAGGCGGCCGCGAGGGTGCAGGCGGTCGCGATCAGCGGCCAGGCTGCGGTCGTGAAGGCGGCGACGGCCAGTGAGAGGGCCGCGACGGCCATCGACACGCTGGCGGTGGTGCCCGTCCAGGCGATCAGGAGCGGCAGCCGGTGGGGGACGGGCACATGGCGCGCGAGGGGACCGGTGGCCGCCAGGGCGGTCGCGGCGAGCAGCGCGGCGACGCCCGCGACGGCGGCCAGCGACTGGGCCGTACCGGCGAGCAGCCCGTCCTGGCCGGTACCCGTCACGAGGAGCGCGTACCAGCAGGCGAGGAGCAGCGGAGCGGCGAGGACGACGGAGCGGGCGGTGTGACGGGCCTGGGCGGTCGTCAGTTCCCGCTGGCAGGCGGGGGCGAGCTCGGCGGGGGTGCCGAACTCCCGCACCGCGCGCCGGACCGCGTCCTGGTAGGACGCGCCCTCCCGGAGGTGGGCCTCGGCGGTGTCGACGAGCCCGCCACGCACTTCCTCGACGAGGCGATCGGTGACCCTGGGCGGGCCGTGCAGGGCGCTCCGGAGTTCGGCGACGTACGCGTCGACGGGGTCGGCCGGGTCACTCGGGCCCGCCGGTTCGCTCGGGCCCGCCGGTTCGCTCGGGTCCTTCGGCATCGCGAGGGGGCTCATGTCGCGGGCCCGGGCCGGACGGCCGGGTCGAGGACCGAGCCGATGGCCGTCGTGAACGCGCGCCAGGCCGCCCGCTCCCCCGCGAGGCCCTCTCGGCCCGCGTCGGTGAGTTCGTAGCAGCGTCGACGGCGTTCGCCGACCGCGTCCCAGCTGCTGCTCAGCAGCCCGATCCGCTCCAGCCTGTTGAGCGCCGGGTAGATCGTGCCCGTGCGCAGGTCGAGCACGCCCCCGCTGCGCTCCTGGACCGCGGTGATGATCGCGTATCCGTGCAGCGGCCCCTGCTCCAGTACGGCCAGCAGCAGTCCGTCGAGGTGCCCTCGCACCGCATCCGCCCTCATGAGTAGGCAGCCTACACACTCGACGAGTAGACATGCTATCTATTGGCAGCCAACACATACGCTTCCTCGGCTGGAGGGGTCCACAGTGACCAAGCTGCTGCTGTCCGTGCACGTCCTCGCGGCGATCCTGGCGGTCGGACCGATCACCGTGGCCGCGTCACTGTTCCCCCGCTACGCACGCCAGGCCTCGCCGGTCGCCGCGCTGCTGCACCGGATCTGCCGGGGGTACGCGGTCGCGGGCGTCGCCGTCCCGGTCTTCGGGCTCGCGACCGCGCTCCAGCTCGGCGTCCTCACCGACGCCTGGCTGCTCACGTCCATGGCCCTCACGGCGATCGCCGCGGCCGTCCTCACTCTGGCGATACTGCCCGGCCAGCGGGCCCTTCTGAGCACGGCAGACGGCGCCGGGGGCGCGGCCGGTTCTCCGCGACTGGCCATGCTCACCGGGGTCTTCAACGTCCTCTGGGCGGTCGTCGTCGTCCTCATGATCGTCCGCCCCGGCTCCACCACGGGAGCGTGACGACCGTGCGCACCCTTCGTATCGCGGCCGGCGTGGAGGCGCTCTCCCTGGTGGCCCTCCTGGTCAACCTGCTCACCACGCACACGCCCGCGGTCTCGTCGCTCGTCGGGCCGCTGCACGGCACGGCGTACCTCGTCACCATCGCGGCCACCTGGCCGGCGCCGGGCGCACGGTGGCTCTCCGTCGTCCCCGGCGTCGGCGGGCTCCTGGCCCTGCGCCGACTCAAGGGCAGCCATCAAGCCGCCTAGAGCGACCGAGCCACACCCCCCTCACCGCTCACGGGGAGTGATGATATGCTACTCAACGTGACAATGGAGCCCGAGGGCATCCCTCGCACCCGCACGAACGCGCCCAATCACGTCTACTACTTCGACATCGGGACCGGCACCTGGCACGGAATCGCTACCTTCCGCGTCACCTCCTGGCGTCGCCTCCTGCGCAGCGACATCGGGTTGATGAACAAGCTGCTCGCGACCGCCATGCACACCGTCGAGCGGCTCACGGGTGCCCCACGGCAGGAGTCGACGATCGTGGCGAAGCCGAACGAGGGCGAGTTCGGTGTGGCCGACAACGTGGTCAGGATCTCCAAGTTCGGCATGACCCTGTACCTCCTGGAAGAAGAGTACGTACTGCACAGCGACGGAACCGGAGTCACGGTGAACGGGAACGAGAGGCTCGGCCCTGTGCCGCGCCTGCTCACGCGGACCTTCACCTACTCCGCGGAAATCCGCGACGAAGGGATGGCCGCGACCTACCTCATGCCGTTGCTCGGAACCCCTTGGACCGCGGACTATCAAGTCGCGGCCGACCGGCAGAGCCTCTTCGCGGAGTTGTTGTGCGACTGGGGCAGGGTGACCGAGGAAACCCGCCTGATCAGCGCGCCGGCTTAGCCAGCGGCCGGCACAGACTCCCGATGACAGCCGAGTCCATGCTCCCTGCCGAAAAGGTCACCCGGGTCGCCGGACTGCTTGCCGACCGAGTCAGGCAGTACGACACCACACGCGATCGCCGGGCCGCCTTCGCCTACACCTACTACCGCCTCACGACGACGCTCGCCACAGCCTTGGACACCGGCAGCCCCGCGTTCAAGGACCCGCCCTGGGTCGCCGAGCTGTGCGAGACGCTCGCATCGGCCTACTTCAGCGCCATGGACAGCATCGACGCGTGGCTGGCAGGACGACCCGGTGGCTCGGCAGACGAAATCCAGCCCGGCGAACTGCCGGATTCCATCCCCCAACCATGGCGAGACGTCTTCGCCGCCTCGAGCGTCCGGCGCTGCTACCTGCTGGAAGACGTGCTCTTTTCCATGATGGCGCACATGTCCTACGACCTGCCGGAGGCCTTGCGGCGCATGGCGACGTCCACGGGCGACCGCCGTCATATCGCCGACTTCCACCGCATGAACGCCGTACTGGCGTCCTGTATCGACGAGGTCCAGGACGACCTGTCGTCCAGGTACATGCGCGGACTCAGCTCTCTGGACAAGCTGTTCACCCGTAGCGACGAACTGTTGACCAACTACGGGATCCGCGTCGCACGGGGCTTGGCCTGGTTCAACTGCGACAGACTCCTGGACCCGGATTCGGCCGAGGAAGCGTCCCGGTCGATCGCCAGAAGCACCGCCGCGCTCATCTCCGAAATCCGCTCCCCCGGCAACCGGAAGCTGCGCGCCGGCTTGTGGATCCTGCGCAGATTGATTCCCGACCGCCGGCACTGGCCCGCGGCAGGTACGCCCCTCACGTAGTCACCACGCCCCACGAGAGGTGATCTTCAACGAACAGGATCGCCTTTCGCGACAGGCCCTCGGAGGGCATGGTGTTGGCTGGTGGGCGACACGCACCCATGGTTCGTACGAGGAGTCGACATGCGTCCGGCCGACCGGCCCACCACGCCCCCACCGCACCGCAACGCCCAACCGCCGACCGCGCAGGCCTCGCTCGGGGCCGGTGTCGTGGTGACCGACGGGGCGGGGCGGGTGCTGCTCGGGCTCCATCCGAGCGGCACATGGGAGCTTCCCGGCGGCAAGGTCGACCCGGGCGAGTCCATCGAGCGGGCGGCCGTCCGCGAGCTCGCCGAGGAGACCTGCCTCGTGGCCGAAGCCGCCGATGTCGACGTCATCGGAATCCTGCTGGACGCGATGACCTCGACGCGGGTCACCCGGCTGACGGCGGTGGCGGTGGTACGCACCTTCAGCGGCACCCCGGTGGTCGCGGAGCCGGACAAGATCGAGCGCTGGGAGTGGACCCCGCTCGACCGTCTCCCCCAGCCCCTGTTCACGCCCTCCGCCCAGGCGCTCCGGATGTGGAATCCGGAACTGCCCATCGAGGAGGGGCCGTTCCACCGGTACGCCATGGCCCCGGAGTCGCATGGCGACCGGGACCCTAGTCGCGTAGTTGAATAGGTGGGGTGTTGAATACCTCCGAGGGCGCGTCGCACGGGGCGCGTCGCCGCACGGAGGAGCGCCACGCGTATGCACACCGGCCCGTACGAGCGTTATGTCGCCCTGGGCGACAGTCAGACCGAAGGCCTCGGGGACGGCGACGACAGCACCGGGCTGCGCGGCTGTGCCGATCGGCTCGCGGAGCTGATGGCGGTCGGCAGTCCGGGGCTCTCCTACGCCAACCTGGCCGTGCGGGGCAGGCTCGCCGGCCAGGTGCGCGCGGAGCAGCTCGGCCCCGCGCTCGCGCTGCGGCCCGATGTGGCCACCGTGGTCGCGGGGATGAACGACCTGCTCAGGCCCCGTTTCGACGCGGCCGAGGTGGTCGGTCACCTGGAGGCGATGTTCGCCGAGCTCACGGCCGCGGGCGCGCGGGTGGCGACGGTGACGTTCCCCGACCTCGGGCGGCTGGTCCCGGTGGCGCGGCCGGTCGCTTCCCGGGTCGTCACGCTCAACGCGGGGATCCGCGCGGCGGCGGCGCGGCACGGGGTGAGGGTGGCCGAGACCGACCTCCACCCGGTGGTGACGGACGCCCGGCTGTGGAGCCCGGACCGGCTGCACGCCAGTCCGCTGGGTCACGCGCGGATCGCCGCCGCCGTCGCCGAGGCGCTCGGACTGCCGGGCAGCGACGACTCCTGGACGCGCCCGCTGCCGGCGGCGCCCGGCGCGCCCGCATCGGGCCCGCGCAAGGCGCTCGACGAGGCGCGGTGGGTGGCGGGCTTCCTCGGCCCGTGGATCGGCAGACGACTGCGCGGCCGCTCCTCGGGAGACGGCCGCGCGGCGAAGCGTCCCGACCTGGTGCCGGTCGGGACCGGGGAGGTCAGGAGTGCGAGCGGTCGGCCTTCGCGGCCTTCTCCGCCTGCTGCTCCTTGATCCGGACCGCTTCCTTGCGGACGTCGGCCTGGGTGGCGCGCTCCTTCTGGAGCCACTCTGGGGCTTCCTGCTTCAGGGCCTCGATCTGCTCGGTGGTGAGGGCCTCGGTGATGCCGCCCCGGGCGAGGCCGGAGATGGAGATGCCGAGCTTCGCCGCGACCACCGGGCGAGGGTGGGGGCCGTTGGCGCGGAGCTCGCGCAGCCACTCGGGCGGATCGGTCTGCAGGGCGTTCAGCTCGGTGCGCGAGACGACACCCTCCCGGAACTCCGCGGGGGTGGCCTCGAGGTACACGCCCAGCTTCTTCGCCGCGGTCGCGGGCTTCATCGTCTGGGCGGTCTGGTGCGACGTCATGGTCTCAAGGGTATCGAGCGTATGAACCACCGCTGACCACGGCTGATCCACTCGGGACCACGGCGGGTAACCTGGCGGGGTGACTGGCCAGGAAGAACCCTCCTCGTTCCGGCTCGCGTACGTCCCGGGAGTGACGCCCACGAAGTGGGTGCGGATCTGGAACGAGCGGCTCCCGGACGTCCCGTTGACCCTCGTCCCGGTGCCCGCCGCCGAGGCCCTCGAGCTGCTGCGGGACGGCGGCGCGGACGCCGGCTTCGTCCGGCTCCCCGTCGACGACCCGGATCTCAGCGCGATTCCGCTGTACGTCGAGACGACCGTCGTCGTCGTACCGAAGGACCATGTGGCGGCGGCCGTCGAGGAGGTGTCGCCGGAGGAGCTGGCCGAGGAGATCGTGCTGCATCCGCTGGACGACACCCTGGACTGGGAGCGCCCGCCGGGGCTGCCGGCGCTGGAACGCCCGGCGACGACGGCGGACGCGATCGAGCTCGTGGCGGCGGGCGTGGGGCTGCTCGTGGTCCCGCAGTCGCTGGCGCGGCTGCACCACCGCAAGGACCTCACCTACCGGACCCTGCGGGACGCCCCCGAGTCCCGGGTCGCCCTGTCCTGGCCGCGGGCGGAGCCGACTCCGGACCTGGTGGAGCAGTTCATCGGGATCGTCAGGGGCCGGACCGTGAACAGCACGCGGGGCCGCCCGCAGACTCCCCCACAGCCGAAGGCCGGTGCCAAGGCCAAGGCGAAGACGGGTGACAAGGGCAAGCGTCCGGAGCGGAACACCGGAGGCAGGCCTGCGGCCAAGGGCGGCGCCAAGGGGACGAAGGCCGTGAAGCGGGGGGCCAAGCCCGGGAAGCCGCGCCGCAGGTCCTGACCTGTTCCCCGGGCCACCCCGGGCCCTCCATAGCCATCTGCCTATGGGGGCCACGGCGATCCGGTCTTGGACAGGCCCGCGTGCCGGCTGATCTTCTGGCGGCATGAACGACGACACGCGCACCTTCCCGCGGCGGACCGTCCCGCGAGGCGCCGCCGCCGGTTCGGCCTTACCGCTCCTGCCGGCCGCCGCCGCCCACGCCAGCCCCGCCGCCGCCTCCGCACCCGCCCCCTCCCCCGGTTCGGTGTCGCTGCGCTGGCTGGGGACGGCGGGCTGGCGGATCGACACCGGCGGGCGGACGGTGCTCTTCGACCCGTATCTGACCCGCTTCAGGACGGGTCTCTTCGACGCGTCCTTCGACCCGGCCACACCGATCGCGCAGACCGACGCGGGGCTGGTGCGGGAGTACGCCGGGCATCCCGAGCTGATCCTGGTCAGTCACTCCCACTGGGACCACATCGCCGACGTTCCCCACCTGGCCAGGACCACGGGTGCCCGCGTCCTGGGGACCGAGACGACCTACCACCTGCTGGTCGCCCTCGGCGTCGATCCGGGGCAGATCTCCGTGGTCAAGGGCGGCGAGGTGCTGGACTTCGGCAGGGGGCTCGTGGTCGAGGTGGTGGCGAGCCTGCACAGCCGCAACAAGCGGCACTCCTACTTCGCTCCGGGCACCCTCCACGGGCCGCCGGCCACCGTGCCGGCCACCATCTCCGACCTGCCGGAGGGCGACACCCTCGCCTTCCAGGTGACGGCCGGACCCGAGGGGCCGACGCTGTTCCTCATGGGCGCCAGCGACTTCGACCAGCGGGCCGCCGAGGGGCTCCGCCCGGATGCGGCGATGGTCGCCGTGCCCTCCAGCTCCGCCACCCACCGGTACGTGCCCCGGCTGCTGCGGGCCCTCGGCGGTCCGGAGGTCGTCGTGCCCGTGCACTGGGACAACTTCGAGACGCCCCTGCGCGAGCCCGTGCGGGCCGACCCGACGATGGACCTGGCCGGACTGATCGGTCAGGTCCACCGCGAATCGCCCGGGACGCGCGTCGTCGTCCCGGACTACCGCACGGTCTACGGCGCGGACCTGCGCCCGCGCCGCTGACCGGTTCAGCCGAGGCGGATGTGGTCCACCGCCCAGTACCAGTTGTTTCCGGCGTCGTACATCCGGAAGCGGAGGGTCACCGCGCCGGCGCCCGCGGGGACGGGGAACTCCTGGGAGACGGCCGTGTTCTCGGCGTCCGGCGAGCCGGGGCCGTAGCTCAGCAGGACCTGCTCCTGGCCGGTGTCGAAGACGGCGCGGACCTCCGCCTTCTGGTTGCCCTCCTGGCGGTAGTGCGAGTCGAGGTCGAGCCGCAGCGTGGTGGTTCCGGCCGGGACGGGGACGGCTGGGGAGACCAGCGTCGAGTCGAACCGGCCCTTGGCCGCGGGCGCTCCGGTGTCGTCCCAGTCGTCCGGGTCGGCGACGACGCCGAGGCCCCGGGTGAAGTGGGGGCGGTTCTGGGCGCCGCCCGACCAGGCGCGCCGGGTGTGGAAGGTCCAGCCCTGGAACATGGGCGTGCCCTGCGGCATCGCGGCGGCGTTGACGACCGACCAGCCCTCGGGGGCGGTCGCCGTCCAGCCGAGCACCTGGTGCTGGCCAGGGCGTTGTAGAACGGCATGTCGGCGGGCTCGTAGAAGCCGTGGCCGAGCCAGCCGCCGGCCCGCCCGGTGACGAATCCGTCGGCGCGGCCGTCGTTCCAGAGCGGGAAGGAGTCGATGAAGCCGAAGGCGGGCGCGCCCTGCCGGTAGGCGTTGGTGTGCGCCGCGTTCATGGCGAAGGGCAGCAGATGGCCTTCGGCGCGCGAGGGGTCCGGCTGGTGGAAGACGGACCGGCCGTTGGTGCCGCGGATGGCGGTACGGTCGCCGAGTCCTCGGACGCCGGGAAGGGTGCCGAAGTAGTGGTCGAAGGAACGGTTCTCCTGCATGAGGACGACGACGTGCTCGATGTCCTTCAGCCGGCCGGGCCGGGCGGGGGCGGCGAGCGCCTCGCGGACGCTGAGCGGCAGGGCGCCGAGGACGGCCGCGCCGGCGGCACCGCCGAGCAGGGTGCGGCGGTGCCGCCGGGGGACGGGGGCATGGCAGGTGCTCCTTCGGTGTCGCTTCGGGACCTCACTTCGGTCCAGACCCGTTATGTTTAGGTGATGTGAGGGTCGGGATTCCGCGTCTCCGGTGAACGGCGGACGAACTCCTCCGCACCGCCTCCACGGATCCGGACACACCGTCGCCCCCCGGCGGTGGCCGGGGGCGACGGTGGGGCGGAGGTCGGTCAGACGGTGGTCACCAGGCGACCGGGAGGCGTTCGGGGATCCGCTTCATGAAGCGGGTGCGCCAGACCAGTTGGTCGACCGGGACCGCGAGGTGCAGGTCGGGCATCCGGTCGAGCAGGACCTCCAGGGCGATCTCGGTGTGCTTCTTGCCGAGGGCCGTGGCCGGGCAGTAGTGACCGCCGCCGCCGAAGGAGAGGTGGGTGCCGGCGTTCGGCCGGGTGATGTCCAGGGTGTGCGGGTCGGGGTAGACGGCCGGGTCGGTGTTGGCCGCCTCCACGAGGACGAGGAGGAGTTCCCCCTTGCGCACCTCGACGTCGCCGAGGGTGACGTCTTCGAGGGCGATGCGCGGCAGCCCGTCGGCGATGGAGAGGTTGACCCTCAGCAGTTCGTCCACGGCGGCCGGGATCAGTTCCGGCTCCTTGCGCAGCCGCTCCCACACGTCCGGGTTCTGGAGCAGGGAGAAGAGGGCCATGGTGAGGAAGCCCATGGTGGAGATCACGCCCGCGCCGAAGAAGGTGACGCCGACCGTGGCGAGCATCTCGTCGGTCAGGTGGGCGTAGTCCGGATTCCCTCGCAGGGCGGCGAGTTCGGCCATGAGCCCGGTGGTGGCCGGGTCGTCCAGGCGCTCGACCATGTACGCGATGTCCCGGTCCCAGTTGAGCCGGGCGCCGGTGATCGGGCAGGCCGAGTTCATGAAGGCGATGTCCAGGCTGGCGGCCAGGCGCGGCGCGTCGGACTCGGGGATGCCGAGGATCCGGCAGTGCAGGTGCTCGGCGTACGGGCTGGCGAACCGGGAGCGGAGGTCGACCGGCGGTCCGTAGGCGAGGAGGTCGTCGACCAGCGCGGTGGCGTGGTCACGCATCCAGTCGGTCAGGCCGTCCGTCTTGGGGTTGATGGCCTTGAGGACGGCCTTGCGCAGCCCGGCCCCGGTGATGTTGCCCATGTTGTTGACCACCTCGGGCGGGATGGTCAGGGCGTACTGCCGGGGCGCGCCGGGCGCCGAGGTGTCCTTGAGCGAGAACCTCGGGTCTTCGAGGACCTGCTTGCAGAACTCGTACGACGAGACCAGCCAGGCCTCGTCGCCGGCGATCGTGCGGACCCGCTTGACCGGTTCGGCGCGCAGGGACTCGATCTCGGGCGGCAGGCGGTCGCCCCGCGCCGAGAACGGGAAGTCGAGGAGCGTGTCAGTGGTCATCGTGGTCTCCGAGCATCGGGGTGACGATGGCGTGGCCCTGGTTGCGGGAGGCACGCAGTCCGGAGCCCCGGGAGTAGAGGAGTTCGGCCATCGGCAGGAGCTGGTGGTAGCAGTTCAGGGAGGAGGGGACACCGAGGATCGCGGGGGTGTCCAGGAAGAGCGGTGCCTCGGCGCAGATGTACTGGAGGCAGACCTCCCGCTGGCGGGCGGTGGGGGTCTGTCCTTCGAGGACCTTGGAGGAGAGGAACGCCGCGACGAGCCGGTCGCAGGTGGCGAGGAACTCGCTGTCGGTGGCGAGCAGATCGTCCAGGTGTTTGCGCAGATGCCGGTAGGCCGGGATGTCGAGGAGCGCGGACATGGGGCGCCCTCGGAGCCGTTCGCCACCGGGGTCGATGGCGGCGACGGCGTTGTTCACCTTGGCGCGGACGCCGCGGAGGTTCTTGACCGCTTTGCGGCGGGCTTCGTCCGGCGGGTAGCCGAGAGCCTCGTACATGTCGGCGACGTGCAGGTCGGTGTAGATGAGGTCGACCTGGTCGAAGCCGCGGAGTCCCCAGGCGGCGAGCTCGGCCACCCGCTGGGCGGAGAAGTAGCCGTTACCCGGGGAGATGCCGATGACCGCGTGGGCGCCTTCGGTGTGGATCACTTGGCAGTGCTGCGTGTACGGCTGGACCTTGAAGCTGTCGGTCGCTGTCGTCGACAAGTGAAGAGATGTCCTTCGGGCCGCTAGTCCCGTCGGGGCCTTGTGCCCCTGGTGTGGCGGCGACGGCATGAAGTTACCGGCGATCTCCACAGAGTGACGATTCTGCGCCTGAGGTGGCCGAATATTTTCGGTACGTGACGTGATTTGACGCATCGTCGAGCCAAGGAGCGATGAATTCCGGTCACTCCGGACAGCACGCACCGCTGACCGGACGAAAGCCCGGTCAGCGGTGCGTGCGTCACGCGGAGGCGCCGGGGACCCGGGTGAAGACCCGGCCGCCGAGATCGATGCCGACGACGGCGCCCTGCCCGTCCCGCGAGAAGAAGCCGCGCTGCCCCGCCAGCCCACCGGCGGTCACGATGAACTCGTCGCCGTCGCCCGGCAGGAGACCCATCGCGGCCGGCTCGTAGTCGGCGGGCATCTCGAAGTCGGCCGACGCCCGGATCTCCGGCTTGATCACGGCCCCGAGGGTGAGCCCGGCCGCGTCCGTGCCGACGGTCAGGATCATGCCGTCGTTGTCGTACGCCCCGAGGAGCTCCTGGGCGCGCGCCGCGTCGTACGGCAGCGGCTCCGGGTCCCGGTCGACGACGCCCAGGTAGTGCTCCAGGGCCCAGCGGATCGCGGCGCGGTTGAACGGGATCCCCTCCGCGCCCGAGTTGGACAGGGCGACGACGGCGAAGTTCCGCTCGGGGACGATCAGCAGCTCGGCGAACTGGCCGTTGGTCGAACCGCCGTGCTCGATCGTCCGCACACCGTCGACCTCGCGCAGGAACCAGCAGATGCCGAAGCCGTCACCGAGGTTGCTGCCGCGCAGCTCGACCGTCTGCTCACGCATCGAGTGCAGCACCTCGGCCGGCATCAGCCGCTCGCCGCCCTCCGCACGGCCGTCGCCGATCTGGAACCGCGCCCAGCGCAGGACGTCCGCCGCGGAGGAGGCGAGACCGCCGCCGGGGTTGTTGCCGCGGGTGAGCCGCCACTCCCGCGCCACGGCCAGGTCGCCGTCCTCGTCGGGGTTGTGGCCCACCGCGAACCGTCGGGTCATGACGTCCGCCGTCCCGAAGAAGCTCTCGGTGAGCCCCAGCGGTTCGAGCAGGAGCGAGGCGATGGCCTGCTCGTACGTCTGCCCCGTGACCTTCTCCAGGACCCGGCCGAGCAGGTTGAACGCCGCCTGGCTGTACGAGGCGCGCTCTCCGGGCGCGCCGATGAGCTGCAGGTCGGCCATCTTCGCGACGAAGCCGGCCAGGGCGTCGTCACCGTCACCGGTGTCGACGATGATGTTCCAGTCGAGGCCCGAGGTGTGGTTGAGCAGGTTGAGGACGGTGATCTCGGCCGCCGCCTTCTCGTCGGGGAGGACCAGCTCGGGAACGTACCGGCGCACCGGCGCGTCCAGCTCGATCCGGCCTTCGGCGACCAGGCGCATCAGGGCGGTCGCCGTGAAGGTCTTGCTGGTGGAACCCAGCTGGAAGAGGGTGTCCTCGTCGACCGGCAGCGGGTTGTCCAGGCTCGTGACACCGTGGGCCGCGAAGGCCTCCCGGCCATCGGCCCACACCCCCACGATGCCGCCGGGGATGCTGTGCTTGACGGCCGTCTGCTCGACGAACTCGGCCAGCTGGTACTGGGACTGCTCGACGCTGTGGGCGCTCATGGTGGGTACTCCGTATCGGGTGTCGTCGTTCTCGATGACCACGACGATGCCCGGGCGCGCTGACAGCGTGCCGACCGTGCGCTGACAGCGGCTGACCTGCCGCGGCGGGCGCGGTCAGCGGCGCGCGCTCACCGACCCACCGTCACCCTCACCGTCCGACCTTGCCGGCCGGTCCCATGACGATGACGGGTTCCTTGGCCGGGTCCAGAGCCAGCAGGAGCTCGCGCATGGCGTCCGTGGTGAGGGAGATGCAGGCCTGGGTGGGGCCGCCGTGGTCGACGTGGACCCAGACTCCGCCGCCCTTCTCCAGGCCGAGCGGCCGCTCCTTGTTCAGCGGGGTCGTGCCCGGGACGCGGTTGTAGTCGATGGCGACGACGTAGTCGAAGGAGCCCTCCAGGGGTTCGCCGAGAAACCCGACGCCCGGCGAGACGAACTCCTCGTCCTCGTCGTAGGGCAGCTTCGAGCCGGGGTCGGGCAGCCGTCCGCCCGCGTCGCCGAGCCGGAACACACCGGTCGGGCTGCGCAGATCACCGGCCCAGTGGTCGTCGGTCCAGCCGCGCAGGGCGTTGTGCGCGCTCCACGGACCGGCCGTGCGGCTCCACCTGCCCGCCGCGTCCCGCTCGTAGAGCGCGGCCGTGGCGACGTTGGTGTCCTGGGTCCGGCCGGTCACCACGAACACCTGGCTCGTGCCGTCCGGGATCCGGGTCCGGGTCACCGGCCCGACCCCGGGCAGCACGGAGGGCACCTGCGCCTCGGGGGTCCGCGCCGGGAGGGGCGGAGCATCCGCCCCGGTGTTCTTGGCGGCGGAGGCCCGGGAACCGGGCGCCGCTTCCGGGCCGGGAGGCTGGTCGTACACCTTCAGGTAGCCGACGAGCGCGAGGGTCGCGCAGAGCGCGGCGGTCACCACGCGCGGGCCGGGGCGGGCGTTCCTGACATGCATGGGGCGGCATCCTCCGACGCTCACGGACGGCAATGCCGCGATACGTACCCGGTCCGCGCCCACGCCTGTCGGCGGAGCGGCGCACTCACCCGACCGGGGCAGAGCGGAGGACGATCGCCCGGCCGGCGGCGCCCCGCTGAAACCCCGTCAGGACGTGTCAGGCGGTGGCGGTGGGAGTCTCGTCGAGCTCCCAGGCGTGGCGCTTGAACTCGCGGGCGAAGTCGGGGTGGTCCTCCCAGTTGCGGGCGACGCCCCGCAGGACGTCCCAGTTGTGCTCCAGGGCCTGGTCGATGATGTGGCGGAGCGCCTGGTCGGCCGCCGCCCGCTGGTCGGCGAGGCCCTTGACGGCCGCGGCTGCCTTCACCGTGCCCAGGAGGGCCCGCAGGGCGCGGGAGGTGTCGTCCATGCCAAAGCCGTGGTCCTTGCCGTTCTCCGGGTCGAACAGCGGCCGGAGACGGTCCTCGATGAAAGCGGTGATCCGCTCGAAGTGCCGTACGTCCATCGGGGTCTCATCTCCTGCGTCGGGGTTGCGCGTCGGGGGTTCCGCGACGGGGTGCGCGCATCGGCGGTTGGCGTCTGCGCCGTCATTATCCCGTGCTCGTCAGGGGAACGACGGCGGGGCCATCCGCGCGCCGCGCCAGAGCGCGTGGGCGGGGCTCGGCCCCTCTGTGCGGTCCCGGGGGACGTCCCAGACGCGCACCGTCGGCGTCCCGTCCGGCTCGGCGGGGCCGACGAACGGTGCCCAGCCCTGGTCACCGGTGGCGGCGAAGGACGCCCAGGCGTCGACGATCCGGCGGGCCAGGGCCCGGTCGTCGGCGTCGACGGGGCCGCCGGTCAGGAAGTCGACGCCGGTGGCGTCGAGGGTGCCGAAGGCGAAGGGCACGTCGGCGGCGTGCCAGGCGCGCACCGGGCTGCCGTCGGGCCGGGTACGGCGCCGGTCGAACCGCGACAGGAACGTGCGTCCGCCTCCCGCTCGGGCATGCGCCTCGGCGAGACGGACGGTGGGCAGGGTGAAGACCGCGTCGCCCGCGAGCGCGAGGAAGACGTCGAGGACCGGCGCGCCGGGCATGAGCGCCCGGTACGCGGCGACCAGGTCCGGGGCGAGACCGTAGGCGGCGGCGAAGAGGTCGAGACCGTCGTCCGTGGTGACGGACGGCATGGTGCCCACCTGGTGCATGAGCCGGTACTCCTCGGTGGTGTGGCAGACGAGGAGATCGACGTGGCCACCGACGGCCGGGGCGTCGAGCGGGTCGCCGGCGAGCAGCACGCCGTCGACGACCGGGCCGTAGAGGACGGTGTCGTAGTGGAGGAACCCGGCCGACGGATCGCCCGCGTACCGTGCGCCCACCCGGTCCGAGGCCGCCACGAGGGCGCGTGGGGACGCGGAGAGCAGGCCGTGGGCGGTCGGCTCCACTCCTGCGGCCTCGGCCACCTCGCGGGCCAGGCGCTCGGCGAACCCGGGCCGGAAGAAGGCGTCGGGGACGCTGTGCGCGATGGCGCGGCGGAAGAGCCCGTCGGCCCGCGCGCTGCTCATCAGGCAGGCGATCGAGCCGGCGCCCGCCGACTGCCCCGCGACGGTCACGCGGTCCGGGTCGCCGCCGAAGGCCGCGATGTTGTCGCGCACCCACTCCAGGGCGGCGATCTGGTCGAGCAGCCCCCGGTTCTCGGGGAAGCCGGGCACGTGGCCGAAGCCCTCGAAGCCGAGTCGGTAATTGCAGGTCACGACCACCGTGCCGGCCCGGGCGAGGGCGGAGCCGTCGTAGTCGGGCTGGGCGGAGGAGCCGAAGGTGTAGGCGCCGCCGTGGATCCAGAACAGCACGGGCAGCGGTCCGGAACTCTCCTCGGGTGCCCAGACGTTGAGCGTGAGAACGCCCTCGTCGTCAGGGTTCCAGGCCGGGGCCCCGGGCAGCTCCGCCGACTGCGGGGCCACCGGGCCGAAGCGGGTGCAGTCCCGCACCTCCGCCCAGGCCTCGGCCGGGCGCGGCGCCCGGAAGCGCCCGGCACCGAAGGGCGGCGCGGCGTACGGAATGCCCCGTGTGATCAGCAGGCCGTCGGCGCGGGTGCCGCGAACCGGTCCCTTGTCCGTCTCGACGATGTGGCCGGCGACGCCCGTACGCACAGGTGGAACCCCTTTCGACGCCGGCGGCCCATCCGCGCGGCAGCACACCCTGGCACGGGCCGCGCGGGCCGGACAATCGATTAAAGATCTTCGATGGCGGCCGGGTCGAAGGCCGCCGCCGGAGCGGATTCGTCGAACTCCAGGGGTTGTTCGGCCCAGATGACCTTGCCCTCGGTGGTGTAGCGGGTGCCCCAGCGCCGCGTGAACTGGGAGATCAGGAAGAGTCCTCGGCCTCCCTCGTCGGTGGTGCGGGCGTGGCGCAGGTGCGGCGAGGTGCTGCTCGCGTCGAAGACCTCGCAGATCAGGGCGCGTTCGAGGATGAGGCGGAGCCGGATGGGTCCGGAGGCGTGCCGGATGGCGTTGGTGACGAGTTCGCTGACGACGAGTTCTGTGGTGAAGGCGAGTTCCTCCAGGTCCCATGCGGCGAGTTGGCGGGCGGCCATCACCCGGGCGCGGGCGACGACGGCCGGGTCCGCGGGCAGGTCCCACACGGCGACCTGTCCGGCCGCGAGGCGGCGGGTGCGGACGAGGAGGAGGGCCGCGTCGTCGGTGTACGGCCTGCTGGGCGCGAGTTCGTCGACGATGCCGCGGCAGAGCGCGTCGAGCGGCAGGTCGCGGGAGGCGGTGGTCAGGACGTGGCGCAGTCCGTCCCTGCCCGCGCCCGGCGCGGCGATCAGTCCGTCGGTGTAGAAGGCGAGGACGCTGCCCTCGGCTAGGGGAAGTTCGACGGATTCGAAGGGGAGCCCGCCGATGCCGAGCGCCGGTCCGGGCGGGAGTTCGGGGAAGGTGACGGTGCCGTCGGGTGCGCGGACGGCCGGCGCCAGGTGTCCGGCGCTCGCCAGGTCGCAGCGGAGGCTGACGGGGTCGTAAACCGCGTAGAGGCAGCTGGCGCCGACGCCGGCGGGGTTGGGCGCGCCGCTCAGGTCCGTCGCGGTGCCCTCGCGGGTCACCTGGACGACGAGGTCGTCGAGGTGGGCGAGGAGTTCCTCGGGCCCCAGGTCGAGGTCGGCGAGGGTGCGGACGGCGGTACGGAGCTGGCCCATGGTGGCGGCCGCCTCGATGCCGTGGCCGAGGACCTCGCCGACGACCAGGGCGACCCGGGCACCGGAGAGCGGGAAGACGTCGAACCAGTCTCCGCCGAGCCCGCTGAGTTCGTCGGCGGGCCGGTAGAAGGAGGCGGCTTCGACGGCTTCCTGCTCGGGGACGCCGTGCGGGAGGAGGCTGCGCTGGAGCACGAGCGCGGCGGCCCGCTCGCGGGCGTAGCGGCGGGCGTTGTCGAGGCAGACGGCGGCGCGGGCGACGAGTTCCTCGGCGAGCCGCAGGTCGTCCTCGTCGAACGCCTCGTCCTGCCGTGTGCGCAGGAAGGTGGCCACGCCGAGGGTGATGCCCCGGGCCAGGATCGGTACGACCATCGCCGTGTGCGGTAGGTCGTCGACGACGCCGGCCGCCTCGGCCTCCGCTGTGGCCGTCAGGGCGGTCGGGATCGCCGCTTCGCGGGTCGAGGCGTCCAGCCGGGCCGCCCGCCAGGAGCGGCCGTGCGCCACGGCGTCCATCTGGGGTGAGGCCGGCAGATAGGTGGAGGGCCGCCCCGGCTCCAGTACCTCCATGACCCCGCCGGTGCGCACGTTCCGTGCGCCGCCCCGCACCAGGCGCAGGGCGGTGGCGGCGGTCGTCGGGCCCGGGGAGGGCTCGGCGCCCCTCAGGACGGCGTCCAGGAGGTCGACGGCGACGAAGTCGGCCAGTCCCGGCACCGCCACGTCGGCGAGGCCCTGGGCGGTGTCCATGACGTCGAGGCTGCGGCCGATGCGCTCGCTGGCCCGGGCCATGAGGTCGAGGCGCTGTCGCGCCCGGTAACGCTCGGTGATGTCGACGACCGCGTAGCAGACCCCCAGCGCGCGTCCGTTGCCGTCGTCGAGCCGGACGAAGGACATGGCGTGGGCGTGGTCCCGCTCGGGCCGGGAGCGCGGGCGACCCACGTGCTCGTAGCCGAGGACGGGTACGCCGGTCGCGAGGACCTCGCGCATCTTGGCCTCGACGATGTCGGCGTTCATCCCGGGCTGGATCTCGGCGAGACGCTTGCCGCGTCGCTGTTCGACGGTGCCGCCGCCGAAGTGTTCCAGGGCCGTGTTCGACCACACGCACCGCAGGTCGGAGTCGACGAAGCAGAGCCCGATGGGCATCTCGGTAACCATGTGCTCCAGGAGGGCGGGGCCCATGGTCCACTGCCGGGACGGCGCGGCGCCCACGGCGACGACGAGCCAGCGGGCCGGACCGGCCTCCCCCGGCAGCGGCAGCACGGTGACGTCGACGGCGACGGTACGGCCGTCCCGGTGACGCGCGAGCAGCACTCCCGACCAGCCGCCGTCACGGTCCGCGGTCGCGCGGATGCCGGGAAGCCGGTCGGCCTCGTCGCCCGCGAGGAGGGAGTCGACGCGGCGGCCGCTGAGCTCCGCCGCGGGATAGCCGAGCAGCCGCTCCGCGGCGTACGGGCGGCCTACGACCGTCCCGGCCTCGTCGAAGAGGAGAACGACGGAATCGGCGACACCGAACACGGCCTCGTGCGCGCTGGTGTCTGGGTCCTCGGGTCTCCCCACGGCCGTCGGCTCCGTTCTCACAGCCCACCCTGCCTGTCCCTTCTATCACAGCATGCCCTGGTTACTGCGGTTAGATCCCGTTTTGACATCACTCGTTCGGAGGACGGTCCGGGTTCCCGACCGGCTGGAGAGGTTAGTGAGGTCTCAAGGACCGACGACCCGGGAGGCGGGCACCGTGACTCGACCGAGGATTCTGGTGGTGGGCGCCGGCTTCGCCGGGGTCGGCTGCGTACGGCGTCTGGAGCGGCGGCTCACCGAGCGGGAGGCGCGGATCTCGCTCCTGTCGCCCTTCTCGTACCAGCTCTATCTGCCGCTCCTCCCCCAGGTCGCGGCCGGAGTGCTGACCCCGCAGTCGGTCGCCCTGTCGCTGCGGCGCAGCAAACGGCACCGGACCCGGATCATCCCCGGCGGCGCGGTCGGCGTGGACACCGCGGCGAAGGTCTGTCTGGTACGGACGATCTCGGGCGAGCTGATCGACGAGCCGTACGACCACCTGGTGCTCGCGCCCGGCAGTGTGACCCGCACCTTCGACATCCCGGGCCTGAGCGAGCACGCGCGGGGCATGAAGACGCTCGCCGAGGCGGCCTACATCCGCGACCACGTCATCGCCCAGCTCGATCTGGCGGACGCGGCCGAGGACGACGCGGAGCGCGCGGCGCGGCTCTGCTTCGTGGTGGTCGGCGGCGGCTACGCGGGTACCGAGACGGCGGCCTGCCTGCAGCGGCTGACGCACAACGCGGTCCAGCGCTATCCCCGCCTCGACCCGGCGCTCATCAGGTGGCACCTGGTGGACCTCGCACCCAAGCTCATGCCCGAGCTGGGCGACAAGCTGGGCGCCGCCGCGCTGGCCATCCTGCGGCGGCGCGGGATCGAGGTCTCGCTCGGTGTGTCGGTGGCCTCGGTGGACGCCGAGGCGGTGACGCTCACCGACGGGCGGGTGCTCCCGAGCCGCACGCTGATCTGGACGGCCGGGGTCGCCGCCAGCCCGCTGATCGGCACGCTGGAGGCCGAGACGAACCGGGGCCGTCTGGTGGTCGGACCCGACATGGTGGTGCCCGGTCTGGACGGGGTGCACGCGCTCGGTGACGCCGCGGCCGTACCGGACCTGGCGAAGGACGAGCCCGACGCGATCTGCCCGCCCACGGCGCAGCACGCCATGCGCCAGGGCAAGCAGGTCGCCGACAACCTCGTCGCGATGCTGCGGGGCCAGCGGACGTACCCGTACCACCACAAGGATCTCGGTCTGGTGGTGGACCTGGGCGGGCGGGACGCCGTCTCGAAACCGCTCGGGATCGAACTGCACGGGACGCCCGCCCAGGCGGTGGCCAGGGCGTATCACTGGGCGGCGCTGCGGACCAATGTCGCCAAGACCCGGGTGATGACGAACTGGCTGCTCAACGCCGTGGCCGGGGACGACTTCGTCCGTACGGGATTCCTGTCGTCCCGGTCGGGGACGCTGGCCGACTTCGAGTACACGGACGCGTACCTCACGCCCGATCAGGTGCGGGAGCACACCGCCGCGCTGCGGGCTCGGGTGTCGCCAGGGCCGTGAGCAGGGCCAGGGCGGTGAGGAGGGCGCTCGTCCACAGCGGCGCGCGGTAGCCGTACCCGGCCGTGAGGACGGTGCCGCCCAGCCACGGGCCGAGGGCCGCGCCCACGTTGAGCGCGGCCACGGCGAACGCCCCGGCCAGGGTGGGGGCTTCGCCGCCGGCCGTGCGCAGCGCGCGGGTGATCAGGGTGGAGCCGACGGCGAACGAGAGCGTGCCCAGGGCGAGGACGAGGACGACCGTCGCCGGCGCGCTCCCCGCGGTGAGCGCCAGCAGGGACCAGCCGGTCGCCGCGCCCGTGCCGCACACGGCCACGACCGGGCCGGGGCGCGTGTCGGAGAGACGGCCCGCGAGGACCACGCCCGCGAAGGAGCCGACCCCGAACAGGGCGAGGAGAATGGGGATCGCGGCGGGGGCGAGGCCGGTCACGTCGGTGACGACGGGTGCCAGGTAGGTGAAGCCGCAGAACATGGCGCCGTTCGCGAGGGCGCAGACCAGGAGCGTGACCAGCAGCCGCGGCCCGCGCAGCGCCCGTGCTTCGGACCACGCGTTGCGCGGCCGGGTGGTGGTGTCGCCGCCTTCGGCGGGCACGGACCGGGCGATGGCCAGGAGCGCGGGTACGCAGAGCAGGGCGACGGCCCAGAAGGCGGAGCGCCAGCCCCACAGTTGGCCGAGCATCGCCCCGGCGGGCACGCCCACGACACAGGCGAGCGTCGTGCCGCCGAGCAGCACGGCGGTCGCCCGGCCCCTGGACTCCGGTCCGACCATGGCGCTCGCGGCGACCAGCGCCACCGCGAGGAACCCGGCGTTGGCGAGGGCGCCGATCACCCGCGTGGCGAGCAGGATCCCGAAGTGCGGGGTGAGAGCGCCGATCACGTGCGCGAGCAGGAAGGTGCCGAGCAGGACGGTCAGCGCGGACCGTCGCGACCAGCGCCTGGCCAGGAGCGCCGTGGCGGGCGCGCCGACGATCATTCCGACCGCGAAGGCGGAGGTGAGCGTCCCGGCGAGCGGGATCGACACCCCCAACTCCGCGGCGATGTCCGGCAGCAGGCCGGAGAGCATGAACTCGGAGGTTCCCTGGGCGAAGACGGCCAGGCCGAGCAGATAGAGGGCGAAGGGCATCGAGAGTCTCCACGGTCGAGCAGCGGCGTGAGCCGCACCCGGCGCCTGAGCAGGGGGGTGCGGTGGGCCGGCGCGCGGTCGCGCGCGGGCTGGGGAGACGGCCGATCCGTGGGCTTCGGTCACGCTCACGCCCAGCACGACGAACGGCCCCTCAGGGGCCGCGGTGCTTCAGCGAGTCGACTCGGGAGGCCACCGGAGGGCCGGTGGCCGGAGTCTGTCCGACTCGGGGCTCGACATGGGGCCACCGTACGGGTCCCGTCGTCGACGGGACCACCCGATTTCGGCGGGCCCGCCGTCACAACCAGCCGTTGCGGCGGAAGCTGCGGTGCAGCAGGAAACAGGCCGTGACCATCACGCCGACGACGAGCGGGTAGCCGAAGGTCCAGCGGAGTTCGGGCATGTGGTCGAAGTTCATGCCGTAGACGCCGCAGACCATCGTGGGGACGGCGATGATCGCGGCCCAGGCGGTGATCTTCCGCATGTCCTCGTTCTGGGCGACGGTCACCTGGGCCAGATGGGCCTGGAGGATCGAGTCGAGGAGGGCGTCGAAGGAGGTGATCTGTTCCGTCACCCGCGAGAGATGGTCGGCGACGTCGCGGAAGTAGGGCTGGATCTCCCCCGACACCAGGGAGTGCGGATGCGCGGTCGCCAGCGCCTGCAAGGGACGGTCGAGTGGGGTCACCGCTCGTTTCAGTTCGAGCAGTTCGCGCTTGAGCTGGTAGACCCGGCCGGCGTCGCCGCGGGAGACCTGCTCGCTGAAGACGGCCGTCTCGACGGCGTCGATGTCGTTCTGCACGGCGTCGGCGACGGCGAGGTAGTCGTCCACGACATGGTCGGCGATGGCGTGCAGCACGGCCGCAGGACCCTTGGCGAGCTGGTCGGGCTCGGCCTCCAGGGCCTCCCGCAGCGGGCCGAGCGAACCGTGGCTGCCGTGCCGGACGGTGATGACGAAGTCGGGCCCGGTGAAGACCATGAGCTCACCGGTGTCGACGACCTCGCTGGTCGCCGTGAGCTCCTCGTGCTCCACGTAACGGACCGTCTTGAAGACGGCGAACAGCGTGTCGTCGTACCGCTCCAGCTTGGGCCGCTGGTGGGCGTGGACGGCGTCCTCGACGGCCAGCGGATGGAGCCCGAACAGTTCGGCGAGGCCGGCGAACTCCTCCACGGACGGCTCGTGCAGACCGATCCAGACGAATCCGTCGCCCGACTTGCGGACCCTTCGCACCGCCTCGTCCGCGGGGCAGGACCCGCGCTGCCGCGCCCCGTCCTCGTACAGCACGCAGTTGACCACCGAGCTGCCCAGGGGAGAACGGGCCGGGTGGCTCAGGTCGACGGTCCGACGATAGGCACGGCGGACGGTGCGCCTCAGATTGCGGATTATGGGCACGCGTGGCTCCTTGGAACGATCAGCGGCCAGTGTGCCATCGACGCAGCGTGGACGGGACTCCTGACAAATGTCACAGGTTCCTGTGCGCGAGATCCTCCCGAGGGCTGAGGGCGGGCGAGACTGCCGCGACCAGGATGGAACCACTGCCGATCGAGCGAAACAGGATCCATCCATGAACGCGTCCCGCAGGGCCCAGCTTTCCGTCGTCGCCGCCGCCACGCTGGTGGCGCTCTCCGCCACGGCGTTACCGGCACAGGCGGCCGTCACCGCCGAGCCCGTCTCCCCCACGGCCACCGTCCTGGGGAGTCCCGCCGTCGCCGCCGATCCCACCGTGCCGGCGGGGGTCACCGGCCAAGGGCTCGACCGCCCCGCGCTGCGCGGCTCGCTCGACGCCTTCCACAAGGCGGGCATGTACGGCGCCTATTCGGCGGTGCGCGACGGCTCGGCGCAGTGGCGGGGAGCCACCGGCTTCGCCGACATCGACACGCGCCGCCCCACCCGGCCGGACCTCGAGCACCGGGTCGGCAGCATCACCAAGACCTTCACGGCCGTCGCCGTGCTCCAGCAGGCCGGCGCAGGGCGCATCGACCTCGACGCCCCGGTCGGCCGCTACATCCCCGACGTCGTCTCCGACGAACGGGGGCGGCTGGTGACCGTCCGCATGCTGCTCAACCACACCAGCGGCATAGCCGACTACGTCCTGCCCGCCTTCCCCGGCCTTCTGGAGAACCCCGGCAAGACCCTCGACGACAACCGGCTCCGCACGATCGCCCCCGAGGAACTCGCCCGCCTCGGTCTCGCCGCCCCGCCCGTCGTCCAGCGCGGAACCCACTCGTACGCGAACACCAACTACATCCTGGCCGGGCTGATCCTGGAGCGGGTGACGGGACAGAAGGCCGAGGCGTACATCACCCGCAACGTGATCCGCAAGGCCGGGCTGCGCCACACCTACTTCCCGAGCTCACCGGCCATCAAGGGCCCGCACGCGCGGATGTACGAGTCGTTCCTGGGGATGATCGACCCGGCGCGCGACTACAGCGTCTACGACATGTCGTGGGCGGGCACGGCCGGAGCCCTGGTCTCGACGACGAGCGACCTCAACGACTTCTACCGCAAGCTGCTCAGCGGCCGGCTGCTCGGCGCCGCGCAGCTGCGCGAGATGAAGACCACCGTCCCGGCGTACGAGACCAAGCCGGGCGAGGAGGCGCTGATGCGCTACGGCCTGGGCATCTACACCCTGCGGATGCCCAGCGGCGGCTGGTACTGGGGCCATGACGGCGCTGTCTTCGGCGCGGGCACCTGGGCCCTGTCGACCGAGGACGGTCGTCGACAGGTCGCCATCGGCTACAACCTGATGAAGTACCAGCGGTTCGACTCCGAGGGGCGTCCGCTGCCGGACCCGATCACCGAGGCGCTGTACGCCCACGTGGACGGCGCGCTCGCCGGCACCACCACGGCTCCCCCGCGCGCGGCGACGCCGCAGGGCACGCCGGGTGAGCGTCGGGCGCAGACGCTGCCCGCCCTGCCGATCGGCCCGGACGCGCTCCACCACGCGTCCCTGCGGTAGCCGCGCCACACCGTTTCATGTCGCGCCACGCCCCCGCCGGGGGTGTGGCGCGACGGGCCGTCATCTGGACTGCAGGGCGTCCAGGGCGACGGCCTGGGCTATGGCCAGGCGGCGGTCGAGGTGTTCGTCGTGGATCGTCAGGACGTATCGGTCGCGCAGGCCGAACCGCTTCTGCACCGACATGACGGGGCGGTCGGACCGGGCGAAGTCGAAGTGGTACGGCCAGGCGAACGGAAGGATGTCGACGAAGGGAATGACGTCCCAGGCCCGGCGCAGGACGGCCACGGTCATGTTGCGCTCGACGCCCGTCGTCTCGGCCGTCGCCCCGTCCTCGCTCATGTGCCAGGTGCTGCGCAGCAGGGAGGCGCGGAAGTTCTTCCGGAAGGTGCCGACCTGGCTGCCCGAGGCCGCGCGGACGTCGTAGGTCGCACCGAGGTCGATCACCTGCCGGGCCTGGAAGGTGAAGAGGACCTGCTTCTGGGACTCGTCCGTGTAGAACGTGATCCGTTCCTTCAGGGCCATCCGCTTCTGGTGCGCGAACGCGACCATCTCGCCCTCGGCGCCGTCCGGTCCGGCCGTGTGGACCGCGTAGCGATTCGCCATGGGCGTGATCTTCTGGTTGATGTGGAAGTGGTGCTGCGACTGCTCGAGACCCATGGTGCGCTCCACGCTCGTCGATTCCTTCTCGACGATGGTCGCCCTCGGTGAGCACCCGGCGCAGTCATCGAAAGTCGCTTCCCGGGGATACGAACGGATCGCGGGTCCGCCCGGGCAGCGTGCGGACCATCAGGACCAGGGTGACGAGCCAGGCGGCCGTGGCGATCCACAGGAGCACCTGCCCGAGCCCGTCGAGCCACCCGATGGCGGTCGCCGCCGAGGTCGACAGACAGGCGACCGCCGTCATCCCCATGGGGAAGACGGTGGCCCAGCGTCTGAGGTCGTAGCCCGGGCGGCGGCGCAGCAGCTCGGCCGCGAGCAGGGCGACGTACCAGGCGAGATCGCCGGCCAGCAGGATGAGGGTGACGGTCCGCAGTACGGTGTGGGCGCCGGTACCCGCCCACACGCCGGTGGCGAGGAGCTTCGATCCGGCGAGCGCGGAGATGGCCAGGGCGCCACCGGCCACCCATTGGTCGCCGGCGCCCGCGGTGACCTGGCGGAAGTCGAAGCGGGACAGGGCGGCCGCGTAGAGCAGCAGCCCGAGGACGAAGAAGACCAGGGCCGTCCGGGCGAGCCAGTCCCGGTCCCCCGCCGGGACGGCGAGGGTGGCCGCGAGGACCACGAGCCCCTGGGTGGCGACGCAGATCAGGAACACACCGCCGGGCATCCTGCGTCCCACGTGCCGCAGGACCGCCGTGAGCAGCGGCGCCCACAGCACGGCGGACAGCGCCAGGAGGGCGGCGGCCGTCGTGGTCCAGCCGAGGAGGGCCACGCGCACCCCGAGCACCGTCGTGGCGGCGACGGCGGTCAGGGCCGGCGGGGTGTCGGCCTCGGCGACCCAGCGGGGCCGGCTGCGCAGCAGCCGATGGGCGAAGTCGCCCGCCAGCAACACCCACACCGCGCACGCGAGGCCGAACAGCACGCGGGAGACCGTTTCACGGCCGGTCAGATGGGAGCCGACCGAGAGGATGCCGGTGGCCATCACGGCGGAGCCCGCTGCGGGCGGCAATTCGGCCCACCAGCGGGCGACGCGCTCCTTCATGCCCCCTATCGCACCGGCTGCCCGCCGTCCCCGCCACTCGGACGTCGGGCAGCCGGGCGCCGGGCGGACCCGGTGGGCGCGGCGGGTCAGCCCCCTGTCGTCGGGGCAGCTCGTGCGGTCAGCTCGTCGGGCCGGCCTCCGGTGGTCGCGAGGAGCGCTTCCGGCGTGATCAGGGCCGTGGATCCGGGTGCTGTGCAGGCGTGGGCTCCGGAGATCGCCCCCAGACGGGCGCAGGTCAGGACGGGCTCGCCGGCGAGGTGGCCGTAGAGGAAGCCGCTGACGTACGCGTCTCCGGCGCCGTTGGTGTCCACGACCGGCGCGTGTGGGGCGACGGCCGGGACGTGGTGCGGGGTCCCGCCACCGTCCCGGCTGAGGACGTACGAGCCCTCCGCGCCCGCCGTCGCCACCACGGTCCGCGCGCGGCCCTCGCGCAGGATCTCCCGCATCAGCGCGGGCGTGCCGTCGCCCGCCCCCGCCGCGCTCAGGAAGACGAGGTCGGAGCGGAGGGCGAACTCCCGGTGGTGCTCCGCCAGGCCGTCCCAGTCGTGCAGGTCCGTGGAGACGGGCACGCCGAGCTCCTCGATGTCGTCGTAGAGGAAGCGTGCGAAGTTCATGATCGAGACGTGGACGTGACGCGCGCCGCGCAGCCGGGGCAGGTAGTGGTCCCTGGGCATGCGCAGGTCCACCGGGTCGCGGCTGTCGTAGAAGGACATCCGGCGTCCGGTGGCGTCGACGAGGTTCACCGCGCGCCGGGTTCCGGCGGGCGAGATCACCGGGTGGAACTCGACGTCCCCGTCGGCCATCCGCCGCCGTACGAGCGTGCCGATCCAGTCGTCGCCCACGCAGTCGAGCAGGGCGACGCGCAGGCCGAGGGCCCGGGCACCGAGGGCCACGTTGCCGCCGGTGTGCCCGGGCCACTCCTCGATCGGCCCGACGTGGACCGAGTCGGCGAGGGGGACGGGCAGGGCGTCGACACGGATGACCGTGTCCACCCCGCTTCCGCCGACCACCACGATGTCGTATCGGTCGTTCTGTGGACTCAACTCTGCCGCCTCTCGGGTCCCGCCGCGCCCAGTATGCGGCGGCGGCCATGGGGCGGAGCAAGGGGCTCGTCAGGAGCACGTATACGGGTCGTCAAAGAGGTCGGGCGGGGTGGGGCGCCGGGCCTACCGTGCGTCCATGGAACCTCCTGAACCCTCGTCGCCCGTCGACGGACATACCCCGATCGCGCACGGCGCCCCGGTCCCGCACGGCGCGTACGCGGCGCACAGCACGCCTGCGGCCCGCGACGCACACCCGATGCCCGAGGCGGGTGAGGTGCAGGACGACGCGTGGGCGGGCGAGACCCGGGCCGCCGCCGGCTGCGCGGCTCTGCTGCTGGCCCTGTCCATGACCATCGACGCTGGTACGGGATCCCTGAGCACGGCTCGCGCGGTGCTCTGGATCGGGGTCGCCGCCCTGTTGTTCGTGATACTCATGCCCTCTCGCGTCTCCGCAGCCCCTGGCCGGCTCACGGTCCGCGGCCTGTGGACCCGGCACACCGTGCGCACCGACCGGCTGCGGTCCGTCCGCTGGTCGAACGGCGTGTCCCAGCGGCTGGTGCTCCGCGACGCGGAGGACAACAGGGCTGAACTCGACCCGCGTGTCCTCATCGCCAACCCGGCGCTCTGGCACCGGGTGGCGGCGGACGCCCGGCTCTCCGCGGCCCAGGGCACCCTCCTGTGCGGCGCGACCGCACTGGACCAGCTCGCCCGGCGCATCGACCGGGAGACGGCCGAGACCGTCTTCAAGGTCTCCGGGCTGCGCTAGGACCCCTGGAGCCTTGGCACGCGCGCCTGCCCCGGGCGCGAGGATCCTGCGCAGGGGTGATCATTCCCCTATGGATGAAAAGCCGGTCGTCGTCGGTGTGGACGGGTCGGAGCACAGCCGACTGGCCCTGACCTGGGCTCTGGGCGCCGCGCAGCGGCTCGACGCGCCCCTGGTCGTCGCCCATGTGCGCTCCGAGGCGCTCCAGCTCGGGGCGGCGCGGATCGCCTCCCTGGGTCCGAGCGCCGCCATCCCCGACACGGTCCTCAACGGCGTGGGCGCCTGGATCGAGGGGCAGGACGCGCGCGTGCCCGTGCGCTACGAGTCCCTGGACGGCACGGTGCCCGACGCCCTCCTCGACCAGGCCCGCTCGGCGCGGCTGCTGGTGGTCGGCTCCCGTGGGCGCGGCGGCTTCGCGAGCCTGCTGCTCGGCTCGGTGAGCCGGTCCCTGGCCACGTCCGCGGCGTGCCCGGTCGTCGTGGTGCCGCACGAGGAGCGCACGGTGCCGGCGCAGGACGGGGCGGAGACGGGCCGGGTGCTCGTGGGGCTCCACCCGGACGAGACCGCGGACGAGGTCCTCGACTTCGCGTTCCACGCCGCCGCGCAACGGGGCGTGGTCCTGGAGGTGGTGACCGCCTATCGGCTGCCGCCCTCACCGGTCCTGATGGTGAGCCCGCCGGCCCCCGCCCTGCAGGTGCCGCCCCCGCTCCCCCTGGACGACGAGACGCCCGAACTCGTCCGGGACACCGCGCGCCTCCAGGAGGAGCGGCTGCGGCCCTTCACGGACCGCTACCCGGACGTCACCGTCTCCCCCGCGGTCGTACCGGCTGACGCGGCCGGGCGGCTCGTGGAGGACTCCCGCAGCGCGGATCTCGTGGTGGTGGGCCGCCACCGGAGGCACCGCGTGGCCTCGCTCCTGATGGGCTCGGTCGCCCATGCCGTCCTGCATCACGCCCACTGCCCGGTCGCGGTCGTTCCGGCGCGCACCACCGACGGGTCCTGAGGCCGCCGCCGCGAACCCGCCCGCGCCACGCCTCAGCTCAGCAGGCTCGAACCGCTCGCTCCGGCCTCAGCTCAGCAGGCTCGGGGCCGCGCGGGCCAGGACGGAGTCGATCCGGTGCCAGGTCTCCTCGTCGCGGGCCACCGCCGGGAGGGTCTCGCCGCGGCCCGCGCCCCACGTCGCGGCGAGGCCGACCGGGTCCTCGCCGGTAGCGGCGGAGGCGGCGAGGGCGGCCGCGCCGAGGGCGACGAGTTCGGTCTCGGCGGGGATCACCAGGGGCCGGCCGGAGAGGCGGCCGATCGTCTCCCGCCAGGCGCGGCCCTGGGCACCGCCGCCGATCAGGCGCAGCGGGCGGTCCCGGACGGCCGGATCGGAGGGGTCGAGTCCGCAGGCGGTGAGGAGGTCGTCGAGGGCGCGCAGCACGGTGAACGCGGCGCCCTCGTAGGCCGCGCCGAGGATCGCACGCGGGGTGGTGGTGTGGCGCAGGCCGGTCACAAGGCCGGTGGCGTGCGGCAGGTCGGGGGTGCGTTCGCCGTCGAGGTAGGGCAGGACGACCACGCCGTCACCGGGGACGGAGTCCTCGCGGTCGAGGCCGAGCAGGCCCGCGAACCGGTCCACGGCCTGTGCGCAGTTGAGGGTGCAGCCGAGGGGGAGGTGGGTGCCGTCGGCGGCGGCGAAACCGGCGAGACCGGGGGCGGCGGGGCGGGTCCGGGTGGCGGCGAAGACGGTGCCCGAGGTGCCGAGGCTGACGACCGGATGGTCGAGGAGTCCCGCGCCGCCGAGGCCCAGGCCGACGGCCGCGGCCATGTTGTCGCCCGTTCCGGCGGCGACGGCGACGCCGGACGGGAGTCCGAGCGCACCGGCGGCCTGCGGGGTGAGCGTGCCGACGGGTGTGGCTCCGCTCGCGGCGACGGTGGGCAGCAGAGCCGTGTCGAGGCCGATGAGGCGGAGGATCTCCGGGTCGTAGGCGTGGTTCGCGGTGTCGTACCAGCAGGTGCCGGAGGCGTCTCCGGGGTCGGTCACGGCGACGCCGCAGAGGCGCTCGGTCAGATAGTCGTGGGGCAGCCGGACGGCCGCGGCGGACTCGGCGACGGACGGCTCGTGGGCGCGCAGCCACTGCCAGGTGGTGGCGGTCATGGACGCGACCGGCACCGAGCCGGTGCGGGCGAGCCACTGTCCGGGCCCGCCGAGCGCCACGGCGAGCCCGGCGGCCTGCGGCGCCGACCGGGTGTCGTTCCAGAGCACGGCCGGGCGGAGCGGGCGGCCGGAGCGGTCGAGGACGACGAGGCCGTGCTGCTGACCAGCCACGGCGATGCCGATGACGCTGCTCGGGGGCGCGGCCGCGGTGGCGAGGGCCTCCGCGACCGCGGCGCGGAGCGCGGACCACCACTGCTCGGGCTCGCTCTCGCGTGCGCCGTCCTCCCCTGTGACCGTGTGCGCGGCCCGTCCGACGGCGCGCACGGAACCGGTGGCCAGGTCCACGACGGCCGCCTTGGTCGACTGCGTGGAGCTGTCCACGCCGATCACGACCGGGGGTGCGGTGCGTGTCGCCGCCATGGGTGTCACCTTTCGTCGAAACCGCGTGACCACTCTGGCGCGGGATTGCCCCGTGCCGTATTAGTTATCTCAGAAAACAAATAGAGGGGCCAGGCCTCGCCACGCCCCTCTTCTCCCCCGTGGACGCGCAGAAGAGGGACAGACCATGACGGAACAGTTCTCCCCCACCCCCGGCGACCGGTTCACCTTCGGCCTGTGGACCGTCGGCTGGCAGGGCCGCGACCCCTTCGGCGAGGCCACCCGTCCGGCCCTCGACCCCGTCGAGTCGGTAGAGCGGCTCGCGGACCTCGGGGCCTACGGCGTCACCTTCCACGACGACGACCTCGTCCCCTTCGGCGCCTCGGAGGGCGAGCGCGAGGCCGTGGTCAAGCGCTTCCGCGCCGCCCTGGAGCGCACCGGCCTGACCGTGCCGATGGCCACCACCAATCTCTTCACGCACCCCGTCTTCAAGGACGGCGCCTTCACCGCCAACGACCGTGACGTGCGGCGCTACGCCCTGCGCAAGACGCTCCGCAACATCGATCTCGCGGTCGAGCTGGGCGCGACCACCTACGTCGCCTGGGGTGGCCGCGAAGGCGCCGAGTCGGGTGCCGCCAAGGACGTCCGGGTGGCTCTGGACCGGATGAAGGAGGCCTTCGACCTCCTCTGTCAGTACGTCACCGAGCAGGGCTATCCGCTGCGTTTCGCGATCGAGCCGAAGCCGAACGAGCCGCGCGGCGACATCCTGCTGCCGACGATCGGGCACGCGCTGGCGTTCATCGAGCGCCTGGAGCGACCCGAACTGGTGGGCGTGAACCCGGAGACCGGCCACGAGCAGATGGCCGGGCTCAACTTCCCGCACGGGATCGCGCAGGCGCTGTGGGCGGGCAAGCTCTTCCACCTCGATCTCAACGGACAGTCCGGCATCAAGTACGACCAGGACTTCCGTTTCGGGGCCGGTGATCTGCGCCAGGCCTTCTGGCTGGTGGACCTGTTGGAGACGGCCGGATACCAGGGTCCTCGGCACTTCGACTTCAAGCCGGTGCGCACGGACGGCTTCGACGGGGTGTGGGAGTCGGCGAGGAACTGCATGCGCAACTACCTGATCCTGAAGGAGCGCGCCGCCGCCTTCCGCGCCGACCCCGAGGTCCAGGAGGCGCTCGCCGCGTCCCGTCTCCCCGAACTCGCCCTGCCCACGGTCCCCGACGGCCTCGCCGGCCTGCTCGCGGACACCGGCGCGTTCGAGGAGTTCGACGTCACGGCGGCGGCCGAACGGTCGATGGCCTTCGAGCGCCTCGACCAACTCGCCCTGGAGCACCTGCTGGGCGTACGCCGCTGACCCCTCGGCCGACGACCGCCCCACGCCCTCGGGGTGATCCACATCACGAGGCCGCGCCGATGAGTTCCCGGTCCGCCTACGGTCTTGTCCACGAGAACACACCGCACCGGAAGGGACACCACCGCCATGACCGAGACCGTCAAGGGCCCCGCGAGCTACTTCCCCTCGATCGAGAAGAAGTACGGCCGTCCCATCGCGGAGTGGAAGGAACTCATCCACGCCTCGCCGCTCACCAAGCACATGGAGTTGGTCGGCTGGCTCAAGACCGAGCACGGCCTGGGTCACGGCCATGCCAACGCCCTCGTCGCCCACACGCTCGCCGAGTCCAAGGACGGCTGACGCGCGACTAGCGGGTGTCGCCCTCCCAGTCCCAGCGGAGGTCGTCGCCCTCCCGGGGGCCGTAACGGGCGTGGCCCCCGGGGCCGTACGCGCCTATCTCCGTGGCGAGGGCGGCGCCCTCGCCCAACTCGGCGCGCGTCCAGCCGGTGACGTCGAGGAGCAACCCGTCCAAGGGGCCGGCCACCAGCTCGCGGTAGTCGCGGCCGGGGCGGGGGCCGGGACTGGGGTCGTCGTGGTCGGCGCCGTACACGCGGCCTCGCATCAGCTCGTCCATACTCCGCAGCATCGCACCGGGCACTGACACTCGCCCCGTCACGGAGGTCCGATCAGGCGCCGACGGCCCCGTCCACGCCCTCGCGCAGGAGGTCCGCGTGGCCGTTGTGGCGTCCGTACTCGAGCAGCACGTGCACCATGACCATCCGGAGCGACACCTCCTCGCCCCAGCGGGGCTGGTACCCGGCCCGGTCGAGGGAGTCGGCCTCGCGTTCGATCCGTCGGGAGTGCTCCACCTCCGCCTCCCAGGCAGTGAAGGCCTCCGCGCGCGTCGAGCGGCTCGCGTCGTACGCGGCCTGGAAGTCGACCCGGTCCGACCAGACCATCGGGGCCTCGCCGTCCTCGAAGACCCGACGGAACCAGGCTCGCTCCACCTCCGCCATGTGCCGGACGAGGCCGAGCAGCGTCAGCGTGGACGGGGGCATCGACCGCTCGCGCAGTTGTTCGTCGTCGAGCCCCTCGCACTTCCTCGCGAGCGTCGCCCGGTGGTAGTCGAGAAAGGCGCGGAGGGTCTCGCGCTCATCGCCGGAACGGGGCGGCGGGACGCGCGGGTCGGCGCTCACGGGCAGGTCTCCTCGTCACGATCCGTCAGGGGCCCCGAACTTACCTCGGTTCCCCGCGGTCGCGCCCCGCGCGCCCGCGCTCTGCCGTGAGGGAGGCGACCAGAACCCCTGCCAGACCCGCCCACACCACCGCCGCGCCACCGCCGGTGGTCGCCCAGCCGACGACGCCGAGCACGGCAGCCACCCCGAGCCCTGTGCCCAGGGCCCGCCGGTCGGTGGCGAAGGCCCAGGCCCGACGCCCCGCTCCGGGCGTGCGCAGCTCCAGCACGGCCGCGCGGCACACCAGCGCCAGGGCGGCGAGCACCGCGGTCATCACGGACGGGTCCATGCACTCTCCCTCCCCGACCATCGTCGCGCAGAGCCCCTCGCACCGCGCGCCCCCGCGCGACGCACGGCACCACGCGCCCTCGGCCACTCCCCCGTCCCGAGATGCGCGGCCCCTTCGCCGGGGAGCATCCTGGCATTGTGACCCCGCACGGCGTGGCCGGACAGGACCCGTCGGCCGAGAACGAAGACGCGCCCGGGAGCGCGGACACCGACGGGAGGCTGCTCGACGCGCTGCCGCTGGTCGTCGCCGAGGCCACGCTGCGGACCATCGAGGCGGTCGGCGGCTACGCGGGATGTGTCTACCTGCGCTCCGGGACACCGGGGCTGCTGCGGATGGCGGTGCTCGCCGGGCTGCCCGGCTCCCTGTTCCGCCCGTGGTGGCGGATGCATGTGAACCGGCCGTTCCCGGTCGCGGAGGCCCACCGGTCAGGCCAGCCGGTGCACCTGGCCGACGTCGAGGAGGCCATGCGGAAGTTTCCGCAGCTCGTGGCCAGCCTGCCGTTCCCCTTCGCGTCCCTGTACGCGCCGATCGTGAGCGGTCGGGAGCGGTTCGGGGTGCTCGTGGTGCTGCGGACGCCCACCCCGGGCGTGCCGGTGAACACCCGGGACCGGAGCCGTCTCGCGCGGGAGGCCCAGCGGCTCGCGGCGGCCCTGAAGGACCTCGCGGACGCCGGTACGACCGTGGAGTGGCCCGAGGAGCCGGTCTGCGTGCAGCTCCCGTCGGGCGGCACGAAGCCGGTGCGGATCGGCACCTTCGACTGGGACCTGAACACCGGCGAGGTCCTCGCCGACGAGGGGTTGCGGGCGATCCTCGGGGACGACGACACCGTCCCCGGCACGATCGAGGCGCTGACGGCGCGGCTCGCCCCCGAGGACGCCTACGCGCTGTGGACGATGGCGCGCCGCGCGGCCGAGTCGGGTTCCCGGGTCGCGCGCCGCATCCGGCTCAAGGGCCCCGACGGCGGGCTGCACCTGCTGGAGGTGTCGGCCCGCGCGACGCCGGGCGGTCGGTCGGGCCGGCTGACCGGCTCCCTGGTCGACCTGGGCACGGGCCTGGTCGGCTCCGACGCCGTCGACCGGCTGCCCCGGGCGATCCTGGCGATCGACCGGCTGGGCCGGGTCACCTATGTGAACCATCTGACCGAGGCGCTCCTGGGCGTCCCGCGTGCCTCCCTCGCCGGGCAGAGCGTCTGGGACGTGCTGCCGTGGCTCGCGCAGCCGGCGCACGAGGAACATCTGCGGTCCGTGCTGCTCTCCGACGAGCCGGTGCACTTCCTGGTGCACGCGGGCGAGAAGGAGTGGCTGTCGGTCTCGCTCTACCCCGGGCACGACGGGGTGACCCTGGTGCTCGTCCCGGAGGGGGACCCCGCCTACGAGCCGGCCTCGGTGTCCCTGCCGGACGTCGGACTCGGTTCTCCCGCGGACAAGGCGTCGGCGCTCTACCGGCCGGTGGCGCTCGCCATCGCCCTCACCGAGGCCGTCACGGCCCGCCAGGTGTCGGCGGTGGTCACCGACGAGCTCCTGCCCGCCTTCGGCGGCCGGCAGCTGGCGATCTACCTGTTGAGCGACCGGCATCTGTATCTGGCGTGGGAGACCGGGTTCCCGCCCGGGTTCCTGGAGCCGTTCGACGGGGTGGGGCTCGATGCCCGGATGCCGGGCGTCGAGGCGCTCACCACCGGTCGCCCGCTCTTCTACGAGTCGATGGAGCAGATGAGCCGGGCGTACCCGGGGCTCCCGCTGGACGCGGTGTCCGGAGCGCGGGCCTTCCTGCCGCTGATCGCCTCGGGCCGGCCGGTCGGTTCGTGCATCCTCGGTTTCGACCGGCCGCGCGGTTTCAGCCCGGAGGAGCGCACCGTCCTGACGGCGCTCGCCGGGCTGATCGCCCAGGCACTGGAGCGGGCCCGCCGGTACGACAGCGAGGCCGCGCTCGCCCGCGGGCTCCAGGACGCGCTGCTGCCCGCCCGGCTGCCGGTGCGCGACCACGTCGACACAGTGGCGCGCTATCTGCCGGGTACGCAGGGCATGGACGTGGGCGGCGACTGGTACGACGTCGTCGAGACCAAGCGGGGGCTGCTGGCGCTGGTGTGCGGCGACGTCCAGGGCCACGGGGTCGCGGCGGCGGCGACGATGGGGCAACTGCGCAGCGCGGTACGGGCCTTCGCGCTCGGCGGCCATGCTCCGGAGGAGGTGCTGAAGGGCACGAACCGGCTGCTGATCGATCTCGACCCCGGCCAGTTCGCGAGCTGCTGCTACGTGGTGCTCGACCCGGCGACGGGCATCGCCGAGGCCGTGCGCGCGGGCCATCCGCAGCCGCTGCTGCGGCGCCCGGACGGGACGGCGGAGATCCTGGAGCTGCCGGGAGGCCTGGTACTCGGGATCGACGCGGACGCCACGTATCCGGTGACCGAGCTGCGGCTGGATCCCGGCGCGGTGCTCGCGCTGTACACGGACGGTCTGGTGGAGCGGCCCGGGCGGGACATCGACGAGGGGGTCGAGTGGCTGCGCCGTACGTTCTCCGGGACGGGGTCGATCCCGCTGACGGAGACCGCGGACCGGCTGATCCGGGACGCCCGGCAGGCCAGTGACCGGCCGGACGACATCGCCCTGCTGCTCGCGGCCCGTTGGACGGAGTGACCGCGCTCACCCGGTCGGCCGCGTGGCGCTGGTCGGCGGGGCCGCGCCCGGGGAGGCTGGGGCCATCGGACAGGCATCCCGAGGAGGACGTGTGCAGCAGGACAAGCAGCCGGAGTACGGTCCCGTGGTCTTCCGTGACCGCTCGGCCGGGTTCGCCTTCCTGACCCGGTCGACGGCGACGAGCGAGCAGACCATCGAGTGGGACGACGGCAACACGTATCCGGTGGTCGACGTCGAGATCTCCTCCGAGAGCCACCCGTTCTACACGGGCAAGGCACGGACGGTGGACGCCGAGGGCCGGATCGCGAAGTTCGAGCGGCGCTTCGGGGAGGAGTCGCCCTCCTGAAACGGCCGACCGCCCCCGTGCCGTGGCGACGGGGGCGGTCGTGCGGAGGGGTGCTGCTCAGCCCTCGATGACGCCGGACTCGGCGATGGAGATCTTGGCGCTGGTGCGGCCGGAGGCCGAGCCGAGGCCCTCGATCTTCTTGACCAGGTCCTGGCCCTCGACGACCTCGCCGAAGACGACGTGCTTGCCGTCCAGCCAGTCGGTCACGATGGTCGTGATGAAGAACTGGGAGCCGTTGGTGTTGCGGCCCGCGTTGGCCATGGACAGCAGGTACGGCCGGTCGTGCTTCAGCTTGAAGTTCTCGTCCTCGAACTTCTCGCCGTAGATGCTCTTGCCACCGGTGCCGTCGCCCCGGGTGAAGTCGCCGCCCTGGAGCATGAACGCCGGGATGACGCGGTGGAACGAGGAACCGGCGTAGCCGAAGCCGTGCTTGCCGGTGGCAAGCTCACGGAAGTTCGTGGCCGTCTTGGGAACGACCTCGTCGAACAGCTGGAAGACGATCCGACCTGCGGGCTCGTCGTTGATCGTGATGTCGAAGTACACGTTGTTGCTCATGAGGACATCCTGTCATTCCCCCTCAGACCGCGCGCGCACGGGCTGCCCGTCCGGGGGTCAGGCCACCCCGCCGATGTCCGGCGTCTGGGGGAGCGCCTCGCCGACCAGCGGCACGGCCCCGTCCACGAGCGGAGTGATCGGGTTGTCGTTCTGCAGGAGCCCGGTGGGTCCTGCCGCGCTGTGGTCGGCGGCCGAGGCGTGGGGCGGCGGGGTCACGAGGGCCGTGACGACACCGGCGGCGAGGGAGGCGATGGCGAGCATGCTGCGCTTCTTCATGCCCTGGTCAACTGTTGAGACGCTCCGGGGTTACGGCCTCCGCGTCGGGTGATCGGATTCGCCGGGAGCGCGGGCCACACGCGCGTGCGCCCCGGAGCGGTCCACCGCGCGCGTGGGGCCCGTACACGGGCCGTCCCAGGACGCCCCCGCGCGCGGCCGCTCGCCGGGCACGCTCAGAGGTCGATGCCCGTCTCCACGTACACCGTCGTGCCGGACCGCCGGGCGCCGTCGATCTCGGCGAGCCGGGCGAAGTTCCTCGGTGTCATCTCCCGCTCCCACTCGGCCATGGTCCGCACGCGGAACTCGCTGTGCTCCTCGGGGTCGAGGACGACGCCGGCGAGCTGCTCGTCCGTCAGGACACCGCCGTCGAAGACGAAGCCGATGTGGTTGGCCGGCCAGTCGTGGCCCCGGTCGGAGACGAAGTGGGTGCCGAGGAGCTTCGGTTCGCCCCGGAAGACGATCCCGGTCTCCTCGTGGCACTCGCGGACGGCCGTCTGCCAGGGGGTCTCCCCCGGGTCCATGTTGCCGCCGGGCCACTGCCAGAGCTCGGTGGAGTAGGTGGCGCGCAGCTGGAAGGGCCGGCCCGCGGTGTCGGTGAAGTACAGGCAGGCGTACGCCGTCGCCCTCGGCAGCGTCGCGATGTACTCGGCGGGCGGCAGCCAGGTGTTCGCCATGGGTCGGCTCTCCTTCGACGGGGCGGTTGGAGCCTCCATCCAACCGGGCGGGCGTGCCCGGCCCCGCCCGCGACGATCATGTCCACCGGATCGTGTGATCACGGGGTCACGAATCCGAAGCCGCCCCGGATCGCGGGCCGTCGCCGGGCAGTTCGGCCGGGAGCCGGTCGATGCGGCGCAGGACCAGGTGCTCGTGGATCAGGCGCCCGACGAGGGCGCCGCCGTAGACCACGAAGCCGACGCCGACGAGCCAGGACTGGAGGACGAGGACGGTGCCGAACGGGCCGTAGGTGACCGCGTTGGAGGCGATCAGCGGGGAGAACACGAACTGGGAGAAGATGCGCAGCCCGAACAGGCCCAGGGCCGTGCACAGCGCCCCCGGGGCCAGCGCGCGCCAGCGGATCCGGCCGCAGAGGAGGAAGCGCTGCGACCACCAGAAGAAGAGGAAGGCGCCGGCGACGTCGGCGACGGCCACGGCGAAGGTCACGACGGTCGAGGTCTCGGAGGGGACGGGGGCAGCGACGAAGAGGAGGAGGGCGGCGACCAGGACGGCGAGCCAGACGACGTGGCGCCACATGGTGTGCCAGCGGGCGGTGGGCAGGTCCCAGACCCGTTCGTAGCCGGTCTGGACGGCGGACCCGAAGGTGACGCCGAACGCGGCGAGGGCGGCCAGGCCGAAGGCGGTGGTGCGCTGCAGCGCCTCCCCCGGCGTGCCGAAGAGCATCTCGACCTCCTCCTGCGACACCTCCGAGACACCGAGCCCCTGGATGAGCCAGCGGGCGAAGCCGGCGCCGCTGGCGAGGTCGGCGGCGGCGACGACGATCAGCAGCGGCACGAGGGTGAGGAGGCTGAGCGCCGCGAAGCCCATCGCGCGGTGCATGAGCTCCACCTCGCGGCCTCGGTTCCAGGCGAGTCCGACGACGGACGTGAGGACGGCCCGGTGGAGCCTCTGGAACCAGTGGCCGTGCTCGGCGGGGGCACCGTCGTGGGGCGCACCGGAAGTGGGGGGCATGCCACGGGGAGTACCCGCCCAGGCGGTGGGACACCTCCCGCATGCCGCCGAACGGGGGCGCCGGCCGTCGTGGACAGGGTGTGCCGGGGAGGTCTAGCGTCGATCTTCGCGTCGGTGCGCGGCGCGGGTGTCGGGAGTGAACCTCAGGCTCAGCCTCAGGGTGAGGCTCGTGTGGAGGTCGAGGGTCGGCCCGGCGAGGGCTTCGTTGCGAGGAGTGGAGTGGGCATGAAGCGGTCACGCACGGTCGAGTGGGAGGACGCCTCCGCCACCGCGAAGGCGGCGGGGACGATGGCGGGGCTCGACTTCCTGCGGGAGATCGTGGCCGGGCAGCTGCCGCCCGCCCCGCTCGGCTCCCTGCTTGGCTTCGCGTTGGAGGAGGTCGAGGACGGCCGGGCGGTCTTCGGTTTCGAACCGGCCGAGCAGCACTACAACCCGATCGGCAGCGTGCACGGCGGCGTGTACGCCACGCTGCTCGACTCGGCCGCCGGGTGCGCCGTGCACTCGACGCTCCCGCACGGCATGGCATACACCTCGCTCGACCTGTCGACCCGCTTCCTGCGCCCGATCACGGTGGACACGGGCAAGGTCCGCGCGATCGGCACGGTCATCAGCCGGGGGCGGCGCACGGCGCTCGCAGAGGCGGGGCTCTACGACTCCTCGGACCGGCTCCTGGGGCATGCCACGAGCACGTGCATGCTGTTCCCTACGGAGTGACGGGCGCTCAGATCCGAGCGGAGGCGAGGCAGGAGCGCGTGCAGCCGTCCGGCGCCGTGTCCGGGTGGCCGGTGGAGGCCTGCAGCGCGGCGCTCACGAGCGTCGCGAGCAGGTCGATGTCGGAGCCCATGTCGAGCCGGACGGTCACCCAGCCGGAGCCCGCGCGCAGGCGGACGGCGCTCGACCCGAGGAGCGCCGGGCGCAGCTTGGCGATCATGGCGCGGGTGAGGTGGACGTCCGCCTCGTGCTCGCCGTGGAAGTGCACGATGTCGTGCGTCGCGGTACGCAGACCGAGCTCGGCGCCGCACTGGGCGCGGCCGGGGGCCAGCGAGGGCCAGCTCATCAGACGTTCACTGGCGTGCCGGGCGGTGTTCATACCCAGGAGCGTGCCGGGAGTGCGCGCCGTGCACAAGCGCCTTGCGCGATTAATCGCTCCGAGGCGCGAAACAGGCCCGCCCGCGGTGACGCGGGGCGCCTACACCGCCCCAAAAGCCCCTTGCGCGACGGAGGGTGGGGGTCCCGGCGCCACGAGCGGCCGGAGCGCGGGCCGTTGACCGGTTCACCGGGCGTTCACCGGTCGACGGGGCGTTCGCGGATCCGGGCGGCGAGGACGGCGACGTCGTCCTCGGCGTGGTGGGCGTCGAGCCGCTGCAGGACCTCCTCGACGAGTTCCTCGGGTCCGGATCCCGGGTGCACCCGAAGGGAGGACAGCCGGGCGAGGGAGACGTCGATGTCCTCGCCGCGCCGCTCGACCAGGCCGTCGGTGAACAGGACGAGCGTGTCGGCGGGGGCGAGCGCCCGGGTGACGGGTTCGTAGCCGCCGACACCGGTGCCCAGGGGCGGGCCTACGGGGAGTTCGACGAGTTCGGCGGAGCCGTCCGCCGAGAAGACGGCGGGCGGCAGATGGCCGGCGCTGGCGAAGGTGGCGGAGCCGCGCGCCGGATCGACCTGGACGAGCAGGCAGGTGGCGGGGCGCAGCCCGCCGTCGTCGGCGACGACGGAGTCGAGCTGTCGGAGCACGCGGTGCGGCGGCAGGTCGGTGGAGGCCACGTCGCGCAGCGCGGTCCGGTACGCGTTCATGTCGACGGCGGCGTCGAGGCCGTGGCCCATCACGTCGCCGACGACGAGCAGGCTGCGGCCGAAGTGGAGCCGTACGCTCTCGAACCAGTCGCCGCCCACCAGGGTTCGTGCGCCGACCGGCAGATAGCGGCCGGCGACCTCCAGGTTCGGGTGCGGGCGGCCCGGCTCGGCGACCAGGGCCTGCTGGAGATGGAAGGCGGTCCGCTCGGTGGCGGCGAGGCGGCGGGCGTGGCTCAGGTGGGCGGCGGCGAGCCGCGCCGCGTCGCGGACCGTGGCGGTCGCGTGCTCGCCGAGGGGGTCGGCCCGGGCGCTCACGGCGCGCACGTGCCCGATCGCCCGCCCCTGGGACTCCAGGGGCGCGACCACCACCTGGACGGGGATGCCGCCGGGGGCCATGTCGGCGTACGTGAGGGGCGCGGCGGCCTCGTGGGCGGGATCGGCCGGGTCGACCAGCTTCGGGTCGCCGGCCACCGCTACGCGCACCCGGCCGGGCCCGTCCTCGGGGCGGACGTCCACGGCCGCGGCGTCGAAGCCGTGTCGGCAGAGGAACCGGGCCAGGTCCTCACAGACGCCCTGCTCGTCGGGGTGCGCTCCGATCTCCTGGATCGCGTCCGTCACGGCTCTCAGCCGGGCCTGGACCGCCACGTGCTCTTCGACCAGGGAGGCCTGTTCCCCCGCTCGCTCCGACAAGACACCTCCACCGCCGCCTCGGCCCCGAGCAGCGCACACATCCATTGGACCAGCGGGGCGCCCGGTCCGCCCGCCACACCGGCCGGACCAGGAGCCCATCACATTCCGTCACCCCGTAGCCAGATCTTTGCGCCCCACGCTACGCCGCGACGACACTCCCGTCCGATCTTCACGAAATCCCCCGTGAGCTTGGCCGCACTCGCGGTCCGGACGGTTGTGGAGCGAGACGGGAGCTGATCCAGTACGTACATGGCTACTAGCCAGTACAGGATGTCGAGGCTCCGGGGGAGACAACGATGACGACCGGGTACTTCAGCTCCGTCGAGGACGTGGCGGAGCGGCTTGCCGCCACCGGCTACCTGGCCTCGCCCGCCGTCGCGACCACCGTCTTCCTCGCCGACCGGCTGGGCAAGCCGCTGCTCGTGGAGGGCCCGGCCGGGGTCGGCAAGACCCAGCTGGCGAAGGCCGTCGCCGAGGTCGCCGGCGCCCGGCTCGTTCGGCTCCAGTGCTACGAGGGCGTGGACGAGTCCCGTGCCCTGTACGAGTGGAACCACGCCAAGCAACTGCTGCGGATCACGGCGGGGCGCGACGAGACCTGGGACGAGACCCGCACGGACATCTTCAGCGAGGAGTTCCTGCTCCCCCGGCCGCTCCTCACCGCCATCCGCTCCGCCGAGCCGACCGTGCTGCTCGTCGACGAGATGGACAAGGCGGACATCGAGGTGGAGGGGCTCCTGCTGGAGGTGCTGAGCGACTTCCAGATCTCCGTCCCCGAGCTGGGCACGATCACCGCGACCCGGCGCCCCTTCGTCGTCCTCACTTCCAACGCGGGCCGCGAGCTGTCCGAGGCCCTGCGCCGCCGCTGCCTCTTCCTGCACATCGGCTTCCCCGAGGAGGAGCTGGAGCGCCGGATCGTGTCCTCGAAGGTTCCGGGGCTCGGCGCGGCGCTGACGGCGTCGGTCGTCCGGGTGGTCGGCGCGCTGCGCGCGATGGACCTGCGCAAGGCGCCCTCGGTGGCGGAGACCGTCGACTGGGCCCGTACCCTGCTCGCGCTCGGCGCGGACGCACTGGACGAGACGGTGGTCCGCGACAGTCTGGGCGTGATCCTCAAGCATCAGGACGACATCCAGAAGGCGGCCGCCAAGCTCGACCTGGACGCGGTGTGACCACGCCCGCGGACGGGGTGGCGGACCGGCTCACCGGTCTGGTGCGCGCGCTGCGCGCGCACGGTCTGTCGATCGGCACCGGCGAGAGCGTGGACGCCGGGCACGCCCTGGAGGCGGTGGGGTTCGCGGACCGGGAGCGGATCCGCGAGGCGCTCGCGGCGACGCTGCTCCACGCGGCGGGGCACCGGCCGCTCTTCGACCGGGTCTTCGACCTGTACTTCCCGCTGACCCCGGCGCACCTCGACGGCGATGCGCACTCCCCGGACGGCGATCCGTCCACACCGGACAGCGCGGGGGCGTTCGACACGGGCTCCTTGCGGGAGCGGCTCGCGGCGGCCCTGGCCGCCGACGACGGCTCGGCGCTGACGCGGCTCGCTGGCGAGGCGGTCGGCGGTCTCGGCGGCTACGGCACCGCGCCGGGCTCGGACGGCTGGTCCTCGTACCAGACGCTCGCCCGGCTGCGCCCCGAGACGCTGCTCGCCCGGGTGCGAGTCATGCTCCGGGAGGCCGGTGGCGGGGAAGAGGCGTTCACCGACCGGCTGACGGACGACGAGATCCGGCGGCGTATCGAGGCCTTCCGCGAACGGGTACGGACGGATGCCAGGCGCCGGGTCGCCGAGCGGCAGGGCCGGGACCGGGTCGCCCGGCGCGCGGTGGCCGGCACAGCCGACACGGTCGACTTCCTGCTCGCGGGCCGGGCCCAGCTCGACGAGCTGCGCACGACGGTACGGCCGCTGGCGCGCAAGCTCGCGACCCGGCTCGCGGCCCGGCGTCGGCGCGCCGCGCGCGGGCGGATCGATCTGCGGCGCACGCTGCGGGGCTCGCTGTCCACCGGTGGCGTCCCGATGCGGCCGGTGCTGCGGCGCCGGCGACCCGCCCGCCCCGAACTCGTCCTGCTGTGTGACGTGTCGGGTTCGGTCGCGGGGTTCGCGAGCTTCACGATGCTCCTGGTGCAGGCGCTGCACGACCAGTTCAGCCGGGTGCGGGTGTTCGCCTTCGTCAACCGGGTCGACGAGGTGACGGACCTGATCGCGCGGGGCGCGGCGGACCCGACCGGTCTCGGCGCGCGCATCCTCGAGGAGGCGGTGGTGACGGGCTGGCACGGGCAGAGCGACTACGGAACGGCCCTGGGCGAGTTCGTGGAGCGGTACGCGGACGCCGTCGGCCCGCGCACGGCCGTGTTCGTCCTGGGCGACGCGCGGACGAACATGAGCGACCCCAACCTTCCGGCGCTCAAGGCGATCGCCGACCGGGCCCGCCGCGTCCACTGGCTCAACCCCGAGCAGCCCGCTCTGTGGTCGACGGGTGACTCGGTCGCCCTCGCCTACGCCGAACTGGTCGACATGCGCCCCTGCCGCGACGCGCGGCAGCTCGGCGCGCTGATCGGCCGCCTGCTGCCCGTGTGACGCCGCCTGGCGGCTCCCCGGTGCCGGCCCGACCATGGAGGCAGTGCGCGCGGGCGGCAGGGAGACGGGCGGTGAGGCGTGATGGCACGGGTGACGGTGGACGGCGCCGACATCGTGGTCCGGCTGACCGCGCGCGAGCGGCTCGCCGCGCGCCGTGGGCCCGTCCGTGTGCCGGTGAGCGCCCTGCGCGAGGTGCGGGTCGAGCCGGACTGGTGGCGGGCGCTGCGCGGGCGGCGCGGACGGGGGTTGTGGATCCCCGACCGGCTGTGCGTGGGCGTCCGCGTCTTGCCGGACGGCCGGGACTTCGCCGTGGTGAAGCCCGGCACGCCCGTGGTCTGCGTCGAACTCCGCGGTGACGCGCCCTTCCGTCGGCTGGCCGTTTCCGACCCCGATCCGGAACGGGTGCTCAAGGATCTGCGCCCGCACGTCCCCACGGATCTGCTGGGGTGAGGCGCTGGTGACTGCTCCCGCCGATCAGCTGGGGGTGACGTTCTCGGCCTGGGGGCCCTTCGGGCCCTGCACGACGTCGAACGCGACCTTCTGGCCCTCGGCGAGCTCGCGGTAGCCGGTGCTGGCGATGGCCGAGTAGTGGACGAACACGTCCGGGCCTCCGCCGTCCTGCTCGATGAAGCCGAAGCCCTTCTCCGCGTTGAACCACTTGACTGTTCCGGTTGCCATGACGAGCTCCTCGGCTCTGGACTACACCTCCATGGTCTCTCGGCTCGGGCGGGAAGTCCCGGCGGGTAGCGTGGCGGCCATGGAACTCATCGGAGACATCGCCGCCGACCGGCCCCTGCTCGTCCTCGCCGTCAAGGAGGAGGCGCAGTTCCTCGACACGGATCTGCCGGTCCTGCTGACCGGCATGGGGAAGGTCAACGCGGCGACCGCGCTCGCCACCGCGCTGGGGCGCGGCCCGCGCCCGTCCGGTGTCGTCAACCTGGGGACCGCGGGTGCGCTGCGTCCGGGCTGGACCGGGACCCATGTGGTCGGCACGGTCATCCAGCACGATCTGGACGGCGAACTGCTCGCCACGCTGACGGGCGAGACGTACGGGGCGCCGGTCTTCCTGCCGGACGGCGGCGAGGTGACCCTGGCCACCGGCGACGCCTTCATCTCCGACGAGGCCGCCCGGGCCCGGCTCGCCACGCGCGCCGCGCTGGTCGACATGGAGGGCTACGCCCTCGCGACCGCGGCCGGACTGGCCGGGGTGCCGATCCGGATCGTCAAGCATGTGAGCGACGAGGCGGGCGACGGCGCGGCCAGGACCTGGCGGGAGTCCGTGGCGGAGTGCGCGCGGGCGCTCGCGGAATGGGCGCAGGAGAACACTCCGTACCGCTCGTGAACGGTACGGAGCGGTCAGGGGCGAGGCGCGGCCGTGGGTGACGCCGCCGGGCCGAAGCGCCGGCGGTAGGCGGACGGGGAGAGGCCGGTCTCGCGGTTCATCAAGGCGCGCAGATGGGCGGCGGTGCCGAGGCCGCTGGCGCGGGCGACGACGTCGAAGCGGGTCTCGCCGCGTTCGATCAGCCGGCAGGCGAGCGTCACCCGCTCGCCGGTGAGCCAGGCCAGTGGCGTGGTGCCGAGCTGGGCGCGGAAGCGGCGGTGCAGCGTGGCCGGGCTGACGGCCGCCCGGGCCGCGAGGTCGGCCACGGTGAGCGGCGAGCCGAGGCGTTCCTGGGCCCAGGCGAGCAGCGGGGCGAGGGACTCGTCAGGGATCTCGGGGACCGGCCGCTCGACGAACTGCCGCTGCCCGCCGTCCCGGTGGGCGGCGAAGACGAGGCGTCGGCTCACGGCGTTGGCGGCCTCGGCGCCGTGGTCGCGGCGGACGACGTGGAGCCCGAGGTCCAGCGCCGCGGCGCTGCCGGCGGCGGTGAGGATGTCTCCGTCGTCGACGAACAGGACGTCCGGTTCGAGGTGTACGGAGGGGAAGCGGGCGCGGAAGGCGTCGGCCCACTGCCAGTGGGCGGTGGCGCGCCGCCCGTCGAGCACGCCGGCCTCGGCCAGGGTGAAGGCGCCGCTGCAGAAGCCGATCAGCCGTGCTCCGCGTGCGTGGGCTCGGCGGACGGCGTCGAGCACGGCGCGGCGGCGGGGCACCTCGACGTCCGGCCGGTTGGGGACGATGAGGGTGTCGGCGGTGTCGGCCGCGTCGAGTCCGGCGACGCCGGTGAGGGTGAAGAAACCGTCGCGCATGAGGGTGCGGGGCTCGGGCGAGCAGAGCCGGAAGTCGTACAGGTCGCGTCCGAGCTCGGGCCGGCGCAGGCCGAAGACCTCGGTGGCACAGCCCAGTTCGAAGGGGTTGGAGTTCTCGTCGACGATGACGACGACGCGGTGCGCTCCCTGCTGCGAGGATCCTTGCGACATATGCTATTTCTAGCACTCACGCCGGGGGGCGGGCACGACGCACGATGGCCGCATGACCCAGAACCCCGCTGTGACCAGCGCTTCCTCCGTCCCTGTCGCCCTCGCCACCGCGTTCGCGTCCTTCGACGACCTGTGGAGCCCGCGCATCCTGACGCGCGTGAACGACTACGACGTGCGCGTGGCGAAGGTCGCGGGCGAGCACGTGTGGCACGCCCATGACGACACGGACGAGTTCTTCCTGGTGATCGAGGGCGAGCTGCGGATCGCGCTGCGCGAGGACGGCACGGAACGGACGGTGTCGCTCCCCCCGGGGCTCGGCCTTCACCGTCCCCAAGGGCGTGGAGCACCGCCCGTACGCCCCCTCCGGTGCGTCCCTGCTCCTCTTCGAGCCGACGGGCACGCTCACGGTCGGCGACCGGCACGACGCCGTCCCCGACCACGTGGACGCGACGACGGGCCACGCGCTGGAGGTGTGAGCCCGAGCCGCCGGTGCGCGGCGCGGGCGCACGCCGCGCCTTGGCCGTCGCGGACGACACTCCTTGCCCTGATTTCCACGTTTCGGACCGGTGGCTCCCGTGCCCACGCGCGCGTGGCCGCCGGCCGTCCTCGCCGCTTGGCCGATGCCGGGACCATCCTGGAGGCATGGGCACCGTCCAGCGGCCGCTCCACGGCTCGGGTGGTGCGCCCGTGCGCCCCCGATGAGGACATGAGCGCCGGGTCGCGTTCCGCGCACGATGCCCACCTGGGGCCTTGGAGGGAGGCGGGACGCATGAGCGAGTCCGGCACAGGGTGGTCCGGCACGGGAGGCGGGGACCGCACCGGGGGCGGAGACGGCACGGGGGGAAAGACCCGCTTCGAGGACATCTACGACCGGCCCGACCCGCGGGCGTACTTCCGGCGGCTCGCGCCGCTGGAGTACGAGATCCCGCAGCGGGCCCGGCCGGCCTTCCGGCGCGCGGCGGCCGAGCGGGACGGCGGGACGGTGCTCGACCTGTGCTGCTCGTACGGGATCAACGCGGCCCTGCTGAACCACGACGTCACGCTGGCCGAGCTGTACGCGCGGTACACCGACCCCGCGGTGAGCTCCCTGACGTCGGCCGAACTCGCCGTGCGGGACAAGGAGTTCTACGCCTCGCGGCGCCGGCGCGACGCCGCCCCGGTCATCGGGCTCGACGTCGCGGACAACGCCGTGCGGTACGCACGCGCGGTCGGGCTCCTGGACGACGCCTTCGCGGAGAACCTGGAGGAGGGCGCGCAACCGAGCCCGAGGCTGCGCGCGGCCATGGCCGACGTAGGCCTGATCACGCTGACCGGGGGCGGCAGCTATCTCACCCGGCGCACCTTCGACGCGCTCCTCGGCTGGGCGGGGCGACCGCTGCGGGTGAGCGCGTTCGTGCTGCGGACGGTGTCGTACCGCCCGATCGCCGACTGCCTGGCCACGCACGGTCTGCGCACCGACCACGATCCTTCACGGACCTACCCGCAGCGGCTGTTCACCGACCCGGGCGAGCAGGGCTTCGCGGTGGAGGCCGTGCGGGCCCTCGGCGCGGACCCGACGGGCCGTGAGGCGGCGGGCCGCTTCCACACGGTGCTCTACGAGTCGGTCCCGGCGGACTGAGCCGGCGGACAGGGCCTGTCCGGCGGATCAGGATCGGACGGGCCCTTAGGAGCGGCGTACGACGAGCATGGCGGCTACGTCGTCGTCGACGCCATGGGCGCCGTAGGCGTCCAGTTCGCGGTGGAGCAGGGTGGGGACGCGCTCGCCGGGCTCGTCCACCCACCGGCTCATCCGCTCCTCCAGCGGGTAGAAGGTGCCGTTCCGGTCGCGGGTCTCGCTCACCCCGTCGGTGTACAGGAGCAGCCGGTCCCCCGGCACGAAGGGAATCTCCTCGACGTGGTGGCGGGCGACGAGGAGCCCCGAGAGGTTGACCGGCAGGGACGGGTCGGCGAAGGGGACGAACCGCACCCGGCCGCCGTGCTGGAGCAGCGGCGCCGGATGCCCGCAGCTGAGGAGGCGGGCGACGGCTCCGTCGTCGGGGATCTCGACGAGCACGACGGTGGCGAAGCGTTCGGCCGCGTCCGTGTCGGGGTCCCAGGCGCCGTAGCGGCCGAGGCCCTCCTCCAGGCGGTCCGCCAGGGCGGGCAGGTCGGGGGCGTCGTTGACGGCAGCCCGGAAGGAGCCGAGCAGGACGGACGCGGTCTCCACGGCACCGAGCCCCTTGCCCTGGACGTCGCCGAGCATCAGACGTACGGCTCCGGGCACCTGCACGGCCTCGTAGAAGTCGCCGCCGATGCGGGCCTTGGCGGCGGCCGCGACATAGAGCAGATGGAGGTCGACGGGGCCGAGCCGGGGCGCGAGGGGGCGCAGCACGACGCGCTGGACGACCTCCGCGACGGCGGTGACCTCGCGCAGGTCGCGTTCGTAGCGCGTCCTGGCCCTGCTGACCCAGGCGGCGACCGCGGTCACCACCCCGAGCGCCGACTCGTTCGTGGTGATGTCGGGGACGAAGGGATCGCCGCTGGCCGTCCCCAGGAGCGCGGCGAGCACCATGGCGACCACGCCGATGACGACGGTCCCCCGGACGCTCCAGGTGACGGCGGCGAGGGCCGGCGCGGCGGCCAGGAGCCGGTCGTAGCGCTCCTCGTTCGCGGACACGAGGTCGGCTACCACCGTCAGGACCATGACCAGGATCGGCAGCGCCCGGCCGACGCCGATCTGCGCGCGCGAGCGGCGCAGGGTGGGGCCGCCGGGCTCACGGGAGGTCATTGCGCGATCGTACGAGGACACAACGGCGCTGCCTCGGTGGCGCCGCCGCGCTGGCGTGTCAGGACACGGGAGCGGGTACCTCGGGGGACGTCGCGGCCGGCTCGCGGCCGGGCAGGCCGAGCGCCGCGCCGGCGCCGAGGGCGGCGACGGCGGCCAGGGCCAGGAACGTGGCGCCCGTCGCGGGGACGAGGCCGGCGGGCGCGGCGACGGTCATCAGCAGGGTCGCGGCGGCGACACCGAGCGCGGGGCCCACGTTCATGGCGGTCTGCTGGAGCCCGCCGGCCACGCCCGCGTCGGCCACCGGTGCGCGGTGCACGACGACGGCGGTCGCCGTGGTCATGACCGTGCCGAAGCCGGCGCCGAGCAGGGCGAAGCAGACACCGGTCGGCAGCGCCCCGACCGTCTCGCCGAGACGGGAGAGCAGGAGCACGCCGAGGGCGAGCAGGGCGGCTCCCGCGACCGTCGTGCGGCGCGGCCCGAAGCGACGCTGCAGCACGGCGGCGGCGGGCGCGCCGAGCACCATCAGCACGGCCAGCGGCAGTACCCACAGGCCGCAGGTCAGCGGGTCGAGGCCGCGGACGTCCTGCAGCAGATACGTCGCCACGAACAGGGCGCCGAACAGCGCGGCCGACGAGGCCAGCAGGGTCGCGAGTCCCGCCAGGACGGGCCGGGACCGCAGGAGCGCGGGCGGGAGCAGCGGACGGGCGGCGCGCCGCTCGTGCCGCGCGAGGACCGCCCCGGCCGTCACGGCGGCGGCGAGGACGAGGGTGGTGGTCGGACTCAGGCCCGACTCGGGGACCGCGACGAGCACATGGACCAGGCCGGCGAGCGTGGCGGCGAGGAGCAGGGCCCCGGGCAGGTCGAGCGAAGGGACGCCGGAGGCCACCGAGCGGGGATGCGGCGGATCGTCGGGGGCGGCCGCGTCCTCCGTGGTCCGCGGGGTCGCGGTGACGGCGGCCAGGACGGCGACGGCGAGGGCGGGCACGGCCGTCAGGACGAAGACCGAGCGCCAGCCCCAGGTTGTGACGAGGGCGCCGCCCACGAGCGGGCCCGCGGCTGCCGCGAGGCCGATCGCGCTCATGCGGACGGCGATCGGCATGGCGAGGCGGTCGGGCGGGAAGGCCGCGCGGAGCATGCCCAGGGTGGCCGGCTGGAGGAGCGCCCCCGCCACCCCCTGGAGGACCCGTAGGGCGATCACCCAGCCGATCCCCGGGGCGAGGGCGATCGCGGCCGAGGTCGCCGCGAAGCCGAGGGTGCCGACGACGAAGAGCCGGCGGTGCCCGTACGTGTCGCCCAGCCGGCCGGCGAAGACGAGGAGGCTCGCCACCGCGACGAGATACCCGGTGCTGGTCCACTGGACCTGGCCGAAGTCCGCGCCCAGATCGCGCTGGAGCGTGGGGAGGGCCATCGTCAGGACCGTCCCGTCGAGGGCCACGACGGCCGCGCCCAGAACGCTGCAGGCGAGGGTCGCCCGCCGTCGCCCTATCACCGTGCGCCCTCCGCCGGGCCGAGGTGCGCGTCGAGGACGGCCCGCAGGAGCGGTTCCACGTCGTCCGTGCGCAGGGCGAGCCGCAGGCTCCCCCAGGCCCGGAGCTGGGCGATGCCGTGCAGGTTCGCCCAGAGGGCGGCAGCGACGACGGCCGGTTCCTCCTCGGCCTCCGGGCGGGCGCGGGCGGCGAGCCGGGCCAGGAGCTCGAAGAGCGGCAGGCTCGACTCGCGCAGCCCGAGCCGGCCACTCTCCAGCAGGTCGTGCCGGAACATCAGCTCGTACATCCCGCGCCGCCTCGACGCGAAGTCGAGGTGGACCCGGGCGAGGGCGTCGAGCTGAGCCCGCGCGCCGGCCCGCCCCTCCGCCTCCTCCCCCACCGCGGCCGCCACCCGGTCCGCGAGCTCCCCGAAGCCCTCGCGAGCGATGGCCGACAGCAGGTCGAGGTGGGCCGGGAAGTACCGGCGCGGGGCTCCGTGGGAGACCCCGGCGCGCCGGGCGATCTCCCGCAGGGACAGCGCCTGCGCGCCTTCCGCGTGCACCAGCTCGACCCCGGCGTCGACCAGCCGGTCGCGCACCCCGGCCTCGTGCCCGCTCTCCGTCTCCGTCTCCGGCATCCCCTGCGTCTGCTCCGCCATGGACACTGTCTACCAGGCAGACGTAGACACTGTCTACGAAGATCGACACGACTCCCCGCTACACTGTTCGACAGCGAAGGGGAGTAGCCCTGCGAACCGGTCGTCGACACACTGGAGCCCTCGGGTTCCCGGTGACCGGGTCCCTGCGAACAGCACGGACGGGCGAGACCTTCGGCCAGGCATTCGCCGTGTCCGCGTTCCGTGGGCGTGGTCCGTCATGCCGGGCCGAGTGGTTCTTCCCGTCGCCCACCGTGGTGCCGTGCGGATCCCGGGCCCGGACCAAGCAGAGAGCCCCCGGTAGATGCACCTCGACTTCTTGGCGATTCTCACGGCCTTCGGCCTGATCTTCCTCGCCGAGCTGCCCGACAAGACGATGTTCGCGTCCCTCGCCATGGGTACGCGCATGCGTCCGCTGTACGTCTGGTTCGGCACCTCGACCGCGTTCGTCGTGCACGTGGCCATCGCCGTGGGCGCCGGCAGCCTCATCGGGCTGCTGCCCGACTGGACCGTCAAGCTCGTCTCGGCCCTGATGTTCGGCTTCGGCGCGTTCATGCTGCTGCGCGGTGGGGACGCCGACGAGGCGGACGAGGCCGGCGGCGGGACCGTGACCGGCTTCTGGCCGGTCTACTCGACCGCTTTCATGGCCGTGTTCATCAGCGAGTGGGGCGACCTGACGCAGATCACCACGGCCAACCTCGCCGCCACCAACGGCACCTGGTCCACGGCGATCGGCTCCGCCGCCGCCCTGATGAGCGTCTCGGCCCTCGCGCTGGTCGCGGGCCGGTTCATCGCCAAGCGCGTCCCGCTGAAGACCGTCCAGCGCATCGGCGGCCTGTGCATGGCGGCCCTGGCCGTCTGGTCGCTGACGGAGATCTTCGTCGGCTGACCGCTGACGCCCCTGCGAAGCGCCCCCGGACCACCGGATCCGGGGGCGCTTCGCGTTCCCTCCGACCCCTTGTTGAAGCAATGAATCGCTGCTTCACTTCTTCCATGCCCTACCGACGCACCCCCGCGGTCCAGGCCCGGCTCGACGACCGGCGTGCCACCGTCGTGGACGCGGCGCTCGGGCTGCTCGCCGAGCACGGCTACGCGGGCTGCACGATGGCCGCCGTCGCCGCCCGCGCCGGGATCGCGACCGGCAGCGTCTACCACCACTTCCCGAGCAAGGCCGAGTTGGCCGTGGAACTCTTCCGCACCGTCGTCTCGCGCGAGGTGGCCGCCGTGGCCGAGGCGGCCGGCCGCCCCGAGCACGCGGGGCCGGCGGAGCGGGTCGTCGCCGTCATCGAGACGTTCGCCCAACGCGCCCTCAAGTCCCCCCGGCTCGCCTACGCCCTGCTGGCCGAGCCGGTGGACCCTGCCGTGGACGCGGAACGGCTGGTCTTCCGGCGGGCGTTCCGCGATGTCTTCGCCGAGCGGATCGCCGAGGGCGTGCGGTCCGGCCGGCTTCCGCCGCAGGACGCCCTGCTCACCGCGTCCGCGCTGGTCGGGGCGGGTGCGGAGGCGCTCGTCGGTCCGCTCGCGGAGGGCACGGTGGGGCCCGAGACCGTACCCGCCCTGGTCACCTTCACCCTGAGAGCCCTGGGAGTTCCCGATGCCACCCACGCATGAGGTCACCAACCAAGTCCCGCCGCTGACCGGTTACGACGTGTCGGCCGACCCGGCCCTGCTGGAGGCGCTCCGTCACGAGGGCGCGGGCTGGGCCGAGGGCGAGGTGCGCGAACTGGGTGTACGGGCGGGTGGCGAGGAGGCCCAGGAGTGGGGGCGGCTCGCCGAGCGGCACTCCCCCGTGCTGCACACGCACGACCGGTACGGCCACCGCGTCGACGAGGTCGAGTTCCACCCGTACTGGCACGAGCTGATGACCGTCGCCGTACGGCACGGGCTGCACGGGGCGCCCTGGCGCGACGGGCGCCCCGGCGCGCACGTCGCGCGGGCGGCGAAGGTGTTCGTGTGGGGCCAGGCCGACCCCGGGCACCTGTGTCCGATCTCGATGACGTACGCCGCCGTGCCCGCCCTGCGCGCCGAGCCGGGCCTCGCGGAGGTGTACGAACCGCTGCTGTCCTCCCCCGTCTACGACTTCGGGCTGCGCGAACCGACGTCGAAGGCCGGGATCATCGCCGGGATGTCGATGACCGAGAAGCAGGGCGGCTCGGACGTCCGCGCGAACACGACGCGGGCCGTGCCGACCGGTGAGGACGGCTTCTACGCGCTCACCGGCCACAAGTGGTTCACGTCGGCGCCGATGTCGGACGTCTTCCTCACGCTGGCCCAGGCACCGGGGGGACTGTCCTGCTTCCTCGTGCCCCGGGTGCTGCCCGACGGCACGCGCAACGCGATCCGGCTGCAGCGGCTGAAGGACAAGCTCGGCAACCGCTCCAACGCCTCGTCGGAGATCGAGTACGAGGGCGCGCTCGGCCGTCTCGTCGGCGAGGAGGGCCGGGGCGTCGCGACCATCATCCGGATGGTCAACATGACCCGGCTCGACTGTGCGGTCAGTTCGGCGTCCGGGATGCGGCAGGGGCTCGTCCAGGCGGTGCACCACGCGACGCACCGCAGCGCGTTCGGGGCGCGGCTGATCGACCAACCCCTCATGACCAACGTCCTCGCCGACCTGGCGGTGGAGGCGGAGGCGGCGACGATCGCCGGGCTGCGGCTCGCCGGCGCGGTGGACCGGGCGGCGGCCGGTGACGCGGACGAGGAGCTGCTGCGCCGGATCGGGCTCGCGGTGACCAAGTACTGGGTGTGCAAGCGTGCTCCCGCGCACGCGGCCGAGGCGCTGGAGTGCTTGGGCGGCAACGGCTACGTCGAGGACTCGGGCCTGCCCCGGCTGTACCGCGAGTCGCCGCTGCCCTCGATCTGGGAGGGCTCGGGCAATGTGGCCGCGCTCGACGTGCTGCGCGCGATGGGGCGGCAGCCGCAGGCGGTCGACGCCTTCTTCGCAGAGGTCGACCGCGCCTCGGGCGCCGACCACCGTCTCGACGCGGCCACCGCCCGGCTGCGGAAGGACCTCGCCGACCTCGGCGACGACCCGGCGGCCGTGCAGTACCGCGCGCGGCGCGTGGTCGAGCGCATGGCCCTGGTCCTCCAGGGCTCGCTGCTCGTCCGGCACGGCCACCCGGCGGTGGCCGACGCCTTCTGCGCCTCGCGCCTGGACAGCGACTGGGGCATCGCGTTCGGCACCCTGCCCCCCGGCCTGGACACGGCGTCGATCATCGACCGCGCCGCGCCGCGGCCGGCCTGAGGACCGGGAGCGAAGCGGGGGGGGCGATCCGGCCGTGGCTTGCCGAGCCACGGCCGGCTCCTCGGGAGCACACCCCTCTGTGTCTCACCTCCGCGCTACCGGGAGGCCGTCGGGGTCGGGTGCTTGGCCGGGTCCCGGTCCGCGACGGTCAGCGTGCACTGCCCGTCCTGACACGAGCGCCGCAGCCTGCCCCGCGACACGGTCTGCAGCAGGCCGATGGTCCAGCACATCGGGCAGCCGCGCAGGGCCAGGACGCCGACGGGCAGGAGCAGCAGGCTGACCGGGCCGGTGACCGGGAGCAGCGCGAGCGCACCGACCAGGCCACCGAAGCCGATCACGCCCCGCACCAGGTGCCTGAGCAGGGACGAACTGGCGAAATCAGGGCCGTCGGCATGCTTGGTCGTCATGGGTGTCTCCAGGCTCGGGGGCGGGTGTGGCACGGAGGGACCGCTGGACCGCGGTGCGGGCACGGTGGAGTCGCGACTTCATCGCGGCGGTACTGAGACCCAGCGCGTCGGCGACCATGCGTCCGCTGTAGCCCTGGATGTCCCGCATGATCAGCACCTGTCGCTGCTCGGCGGGGAGCGCGGCGACGGCGGCCGCCACTCTGCCCTCCTCGATGCGCTGCAGCACCACCTCCTCGGCCGAGCGGACGGCTCCGTCCGGATCGACGTCGGGCAGGGGCGCGTGGCTCCGCATCGTCCGCGCGCGCCGCAGGCACTCGTTGCGGACGATCCGGAACATCCACGACGCCAGCGCACCGGACGCCCGCAGCATCCCGATCTTGCGGTACAGGATGATCAGGGCTTCCTGTGCCGCGTCCTCGGCGTCCTCGGGCGAGGCGCAGAGCGAACGGGCGAACCGCCGCACGTTCGGGTGCGAACCCGACACCAGCGCGGTGATCGCGTCTACGTCGCCGCGCTGGGCGGCGACGATCAGCCGCTCACCGGGCCAGGTGGAGTCAGCCACGGGCTTGCTTCCACTTACGCACGGCGACGTACCCGCAGGTGCAGAGGAGCACGGCTCCGGCGGCGATGGCGATACCCACGATCATGAAGACCTCCTCGTCACGTGCCGACGATCGTCGGCACGTGTATAGGAGGCGCGGTCCCCCGGAAAGGATTCGGGCCGCGCCCGAAAACCTCGGCACTGCGGTGCGGCTGCCGGACGCACGCGGGCGTCCGGCAGTCGTCGAGCGGCGCGTCGGCGGCGCGGTCCTCCGGCGCCCGACCGTGTTTCCGTCCCGCTGCCGTGCTTCCGTCCCGCGCCCGCGCCCGTTCCCCCGGGCGCGTGTCCGTGCCCCCACCGGCCCCGTCCGTCACCACTCGCGGGCGGCTATCAACTCCTCCACGTCGGCGTCGGCGAAGCCGTAGGCCGTGGCGACGAACCAGAAGTTCTCGGCGATCTCCTCCCGGGCGACGGTCTCGATCTCGCTGCCGGCCTCGTCGAAGTCCGCCTCCAGCGCGTTGAACTCCTCGGTGGCGACCTCCGTCAGCGCGTAGAGCGCGGTCAGGTCGGCCGGGCGCTCCGCCTCGATCCGCTCGCAGAGCCGCAGCAGGATCGCCCGGCCCTTGTCGACCACGTGGTCCGGGTAGTACCCGTCCTCGTAGAGCGCCTTGAGAAACGCGTACCCCGTCACCTGCTCGTTCGTGATCGGCATCCTGGCCCCTTCCCCTGGTGATCACCGGACGGGTCCATCGTGCAGCACGCCACTGACAACGCCCCCCGGACCGGGTCGGGATGACACTCTGGTGGGACTGTCCGACGACGACGAGGGGTGGCCCGTGAGCACCGATCCGATCCACCGGGAACTGGACCGGCTCGCCGAGGGGACGGCCGCCCAGGTCATCGCCTGGCGGCGGCATCTGCACCAGCACCCGGAGCTGTCCAATCGGGAGGCAGGAACCGCCCTGCTGATCGCGGATCACCTCCGCTCCCTCGGCCTGGACGAGGTCCGCACCGGGATCGCCGGACACGGCGTGGTGGGCGTGCTGCGCGGCGGGGCACCGGGCGGGCGCGTGATGGCGCTGCGGGCGGACACCGACGCACTGCCCGTCGAGGACTTGTGCGGCGCGGACTTCGCCTCGCGGGCCGTGGACGCCGACTACCCCGGTGGCCCGTTCCCCGTCTCGCACGCGTGCGGCCACGACTGTCACACCGCCATGCTGATGGGCGCGGCGAGCGTGCTCGCGAGGGTGCGCGAACGGCTGCCGGGGACGGTGCTCTTCGTCTTCCCGCCCGCCGAGGAGGGGCCTCCGGTCACCGAGCGGGGCGGGGCCCTTGCCATGCTCGACGAGGGCGCGTGCGCCGATCCGGTGCCGACCATGACGTTCGGCATGCATGTCACGCCGTACCCCAAGGGGTACGTGGGCTACCGGGTGGGCAATCAGTACGGCGCCTCCTGCCTCGTGCGGATCGTCGTCACCGGCCGGCAGACGCACGGCTCCACGCCGTGGCAGGGCGTCGATCCGATGCCGGCCGTGGGGGCGATCCTGACCGGCATCGGGCAGGTGTACCGCCAGGTCTCCGCCTTCGACCCGATCACGGTCTCCATCGGCCACATCGAGGATGTCGGACGCTTCAACATCGTCGGCCAGACCGTCACCCTGTGGGGCACCGTCCGTTGCGCGGTCGAGTCGGACATGGCGGAGGTGACGGGCCGGCTGACCACGCTGGCGGAGCACTCGGCGGCCGCGTACAACGCCTCGGCGACGGTCGAGTTCCTCCAGCCGGTGCCTCCCGTGCACAACAGCGCCGCGTGGGTCGCGGCGGGCCTGCCGACGATCCGGCGGGTGGTCGGCGAGGAGCGGACGGTGGAGACCGGGGCGACGCTCGGATACGACGACGTGTCCGAGTTCATCGCCCGCTTCGGCGGTCTGTACGTGATGCTGGGCGTCCAGGACGCCTCGCTGGACGCGGCCGGCCTCCCCGTTCCGGTGCCGGGAGGCCGGGGCCTGGTCACCAACCACAATCCGCACTTCTACGCGGACGACGACACCCTGGTGACCGGCGTCCGGCTGCACGCGCACATGGCGTACGACCATCTGACGGGCAGCGTGACCGGCTGGGCGTGACGGGTACCGGGCCTGCCCGGGGCGCTGCTGTCGGCGTTCGCGGGAGTGGCGACGGTCGGGCGGCGGACGGCCGCTCCGAGTTGCGGCGCGCGGGACAGGCGCGAGGCTGGGACTCACACCCGCGTACCCCGCAGGGAGAGACGATGAAGGATCTCGCAGTCCTCGCCGACGAGCATCTGGCCGCCGCGCGCGACGCCCCGCACGGCCGCAGCGCCCAGGTGGTGATGCACGACGGGGTGCTCCGGCAGAGCGTGATCGCCCTGCTGTCCGGAACCGCGCTCGACGAGCACAACGCGCCCCCGGCGGCGAGCCTGATGGTGCTGCGGGGTCGGGTGAGGCTGACGACCGCGGGGTGGTCCGACGAGCTGTCGGCGGGCGAGCTGAAGATGATCCCCAAGGAACGGCACGGCCTGGTAGCCCTCGAGGACGCCGTCGTCCTGCTGACCGCCGTCAACGACTGAGCCGCCGGGCGGTCGCCGCGTGCGGCCAGGTTCACTCGGTCGCGTCGAGGTCCTCGGCGTAGTGCTCGATGGCCCGTCGGTACCGCTGTACGGACGGATCGTCGCTGGTCGTCGCGAGGAGCGTCAGGAGCAGCCGCGTCGACTCGTGGTGGTCACCGGTGTTGTACAGGGCCATCGCAAGGAAGGTGCGCAGGGCGCCGTCGGCGGGGAACTCCTCGACCGCGCCGCGCAGGGTGGCGACAGCCTCCTCGTACCGGCCGAGGGTGCGGAAGGTACTGCCGAGGCCGAGGAGCGCGCCCCGGCGGTCCTCCTCGGTGAGGCCGGCGGCGCCGGTCGCCGCCAGGGCGCGCCGGTAGTGGGGGACGGCCTCGGCCTCAAGGCCGAGCACGTCGTGCGCCCAGGCCGTCTGGTACGCCACCTCGGCGTCGTCGGGACGCCGCACGGCGAGCTCCAGCAGCCGCTCCCTCGCGTCCTCGGGGCGGCCCTGCTCGCGCAGTCCGACCGCAGCCGCCAGCAGGACGTTCCGCTCGTCGTCGCTCATGGGGGTGGTGTTCATGCACGCATCCTCGCAGGTCGCCGTGGAGTGGCGGGCGGGGGCTGCCAGGTGACGGAACGCCATACTCCATGCGGCCGGTTGTGGCTGCCCGGCCCATAGGGCACCCGCGCGGCCCGCCCCTACTCTCCCGGCAACCACCCGCCATGCCGTTGGCCTGGCCCGAGCCGCCGGGAGATCCCATGCGTACCGTCCGCCCCCTCCGTCCACGCGGGCCACGGGGGACCCGCAGGCTGACAGCCCTGCTGCTGTTCGCCGCCACCGCCCTGTTCCCGGCCGCGACTCCGGCGGTGGCCGCCGGACCCGCCGGCCCCTCCGGCACGTCGGTCGCCGCACCCGCCGCGCCCGCCGCCCTCGCGCCCGTGCCCGGGCAGCTCACGCCGTACGCCGTCGACGCCGTCTACAGCTCCGGGATCTCCTCGGGCGGCTACATGGCCACACAGCTCCACGTGGCGTACTCGGGCACGTTCAGCGGCTCGGCGGTGTTCGCCTCCGGTCCGTACAACTGCGCGCAGAACACGCTCTCCACCGCCCTCAACGCCTGTATGAACACCACGCAGGACCTTCAGCTCGCGCAGCTGGAGCAGACGACCAGGACCTGGTCCTCACAGGGACTCGTCGACCCGGTGGCGAACCTGGCGGGCGATCCGGTGTACGTCTTCAGCGGCTCGGGCGACGCGACGGTGAAGCGGCCGGTCGCGGACGCGCTGGCCGACTACTACGGCCGGTTCGGCGCCCAGGTGCGCTACGACCGCTCCACGGCGGCCGGCCATGCCTGGATCAGCCCGCTCGGCCCCAATTCCTGCACGGTCACGCAGAGTCCGTACATCAACAACTGCGGCTTCGACGCGGAGCGGGACCTCCTCGGCCATCTGCGGGGGTCCGTCGCCGCGCCGAGCACCGCCCCCGGCGGCTCGCTGATCCGCTTCGACCAGAACGGCTACGCTCCGGGCGGCTCCGCGGCGGCGCTGTCGCTCGGCGCCGAGGGCTTCGTCTACGTCCCGAAGTCCTGCTCCGACGGCGCGACCTGCTCGCTGATGGTGGCACTGCACGGCTGCAAGCAGGGGTACGGCTACCAGGGCTTCGGGACCCAGTTCGTCGACCGGGCGTACCTCAACGAGTACGCCGACACCAACGACATGATCGTGCTGTACCCGCAGGCGGCGGCGACGGGCACGCTGGAGAACCCCAACGGCTGCTGGAACTGGTGGGGTTATCTCGGCGACTCCGCGTACGCCCGGCACGGCGGCAAGCAGATCGAGGCGATCATGGGGATGGTGCGGGCGCTGCGCGGTTCCACTCCCCCGCCCGCGGGCGACCGGGTGACGCTGTCGAGCGTGGACGCGCAGGACGGCTATGTGAAGGCCGCGGCCGACGGTTCGGGCGCTGCGGTGGGCACGCTGGAGGACACCTACGGGCTCGCCCTCGGCCGGGGCACGGACGGCAAGGTGAACCGGACGCTGCTCTCCTTCGACACGTCCGCGATCCCGGCGGGCAAGGAGGTCACTCGCGCCTATCTGACGGTGGCGCGCAGCAGCGGCTCGGGCGACCCGTGGGCGTCCCCCGCGGGCAACAGGCTGCTGGTGGACGTGACGACGGGCTGCTTCGGCGGGTGCGCCGTCGAGTCCTCCGACTGGTCGGCGCCGCCGACCGTGGCGGGCGGGGCGTCGATCGCTGCCTTCTCCTCCGGTTCGGCCACCTCGACGGACCTGTCCGGGACCGCCCTCGCGGCGCTCAACCGCGGTGGCACGACCCAGGTGCGGCTTGCCTTCGAGGCGGCTCCGGTCTCGACCGCGTACCTCTTCGTGAACAAGGACACCCCGGTGACGCTGACGGTGGAGTACCGCTAGGGCGCGTGTCGAGTCGTGGTCATCGGACCGGGTTGTGCCTTCGTGGCACGGTCCGGTCCGATGGACGGTCCTACCTGACCCGAGTGCAACTGATCGACGCGGATGGAGAGTTCACCGGGCCATGCCCGTCGACCGGTCCACCGGCCGCGGACGCGGGGTCTCACCCGTGGATTCGGCGTCGGTGTCGTCGGTGCCGACCGGGCCGCGGGGAAGCGTCCGGTCCAGCCACTTCGGCAGCCACCAGTTGGTCCGGCCGAGGAGGGTCATGGTCGCGGGGACCAGCACCATGCGTACGACCGTGGCGTCGATGAAGATCGCGGTGGCCAGGCCGAGCCCGAACATCTTGGTGGAGGGGTCCTCGGCGACGGCGAAGGACAGGAAGACCGCCACCATGATGAGGGCGGCCGAGGTGATGATCCGGGCGGTGCCCGAGACGCCCTCGACGATCGCCGTGCGGTTGTCGCCGGTGCGCAGGTACTCCTCGCGTACGCGGGAGAGGAGGAACACCTCGTAGTCCATCGAGAGGCCGAACAGGATGGCGAAGAGGAACATCGGGATGAACGACACGATCGGAACCGTCGCTTCCAGCCCGATGAGTGCGCCTCCCCAGCCCCATTGGAAGACCGCGACCATGATGCCGTAGGCCGCGCCGATGCTCAGCAGATTCAGCAGTACCGCCTTGAGCGGTACGACGACCGAGCGGAAGACCAGCATCAGCAGCAGGAACGACATCGCGAGCACGGCGGCGACGAGCGCCGGCAGGCGTTGGCTGGTGCGTTGGCCCACGTCGGACAGGCTCGCGGCGGCGCCGCCGACGTGGGCCCTGGCCGGGCTGTTCCCGATCGCCGTGGGCAGCACGTCGGCGCGCAGGCGGGCGATGGTGTCGGCCGTGGCCTTGTCCTGGGGGCTGGTCGTCGGGAACACCACGAGGGTCGCGATGCCGGTGGCCCGGTCGATGCGCGTCGGCGCGACGGACGCGATGCCCGGATCCGCCGCGACCGTCGCGCCGAGCCGGTCCAGCACTCCCGGATCACCGGCGGGGTCCGCGGCGATGACGAGGGGACCGTTGGTGCCCGGCCCGAAGCCCTCGGCGACGAGGTCGTAGGCCCGGCGCTCGGTACGGCTCTGCGGCAGTGAGCCGTCGTCCGGCAGGCCGACGCGCAGGCCGAGCACGGGCAGCGCCGCCGTCAGCAGCAGCGCCGCCGCGCCGACCGCGTACGGCACGGGGTGCCGGCCGACGTGCCCGAGCCAGCGCCGCCACCCGGCGGCGGCGACGGCGTCCGCCGCAGTGTCCCGCCGTCGGCCGGGGCGGCCCGACCGCCCGGCCCGAAGAGCCCGGCCGATCCGGCCGGCCCGGCCCAGCCGCGGGCCGGCCACACCGAGGAAGGCCGGCAGCAGCGTCACCGACGCGAGCACCATCGTCAGGACGACGATCGAGACGGCAAACCCTCCCACCGTCATGAACGGCACGTTCGCGACCGCCAGGCCGAGGATCGACACGACGACGGTGCCGCCCGCGAAGACCACCGGCCGCCCCGCCGTGGCCACCGCTCGTCCGGCCGCCGCCTGCGGATCGAGCCCGCGCGCGAGGTACTCCCGGTGCCTGGCGAGCACGAACAGCGCGTAGTCGATGCCCACTCCGAGCCCGACCATGCTGCCCAGGACCGGTGCGAAGGTGGGGACCTCCGTCACCCCCGCCACTACCGTCATCGTGGCGACCCCGACGGTCAGCCCGAAGACCGCCATGCCGATCGGCAGCGCGGCGGCGACGAGCGAACCGAACGCCAGGAACAGGATCGCGGCCGCGGCGAGGAGGCCGATCAGCTCGCTCGTGCCGCCGTCGGGGTCGGAGAAGGCGTAGAAGAGGTTCCCGCCCATCTCGATGCGCAGGGGCAGTTCGGCGCGCAGCCGGTCGCCGAGATCGACCAGGGCGTCGAGGTCTTCGGCCGACAGCAGGCTCTGGTCGGGGTACTGGACCCGGACGACCGCGATCCGCCCGTCGGCCGAGACGAGGCCGTCGCGCACAGCGGTGTCCCCGCCCGCGTCGAGTGCCCGCGCCGGGTCGCTCGTGCCGAGCACGTGCGGCAGCCGCCTCACCTCGGTCTGCAGCCGCGTGAGAGCGGTGCGAGCGCCGTCGTCGGCGAAGAACGTCGCACCGTTGTCGCCGGGGGTGACGACCACTTGGGCGGTCATCCCCTCCTGGCCGGTGCCGGCCCGCTCGATCAGTTCCGCGGCCCGCTGGGAGTCCAGTCCCGGAGCGGTCATCGAGTCCGCGGTCCGCCCGCCGACGGCGACGGCGGCGAGCACGGCGAGCGTGGCGGCGATCAGCCATGCCGCGATCACCCGCCAGGGATGGCGGGCGGCGCTTGCGCCCAGGCGCAACAGGGCTTTCGAGAGCATCGGGTCCTCCAACCACCTCGCCGGCCGTCCTTGTACGGCCGCCGATACCGAGGCTCGTCGCCACGGCGCTCGGCGGCATCGGCCCGCGGGCCGCGGATCCGTCGGCCCCGGGGCGGAGTGGCGACCCGTCCTTTCGGCCGATGCGCGACACGCCGCGGTCCGTAGGCTGAGAACGTGCTCCGAGACGACCTGCGAACCCTGTGGACCGAACCCCGGCCGCCCGGCGCGCCCGCCCGGGTGCGGCGGGACTGGGCACTGCTCGCGGCGGGCCTTGCCGGTGTGGCGCTGGAGGCCACCCTGCGCGAGGACGTCGTGTGGCGGCCGGTGGCGGTGGTGCTCGCCGTATGGCTGTGCCTGCTGCCCCTGTGGCGCCGGACCCACCCGCTGGCGGTGGTGACGCTGGCGTTCGGCTCGGTGGTCCTGCTTCCGGTGGCCTCGCTCGTCGCCGCACCGCGCGAGTCCGTCGGCCTGTACACCGGCGTGGTCGTGCTCGTGCTGGTGTACGCGCTGCCCCGGTGGGGATCGGGACGGGAGATCGTGCTGGGCGGCGCGGTGATCCTCGTGGTCGGCGCGGTGTGTGTCGTCGTGGACCCGGCCCCGGTCGTCGAGAAGGTCGTGGGCTACGTCTTCCTGCTGCTGCCCGGCGTGGTCGGAGCTGCCGTGCGGTTCCGGGTGACCGCCGGCGAGCGGCAGTTGGAGCAGGTGCGCTCCCGCGAGCGCGAGCAGCTCGCCCGGGAACTGCACGACACGGTGGCCCATCACGTGTCGGCCATGGTGATCACCGCCCAAGCGGGCCGGGTGCTCGCGGGCACCGACCCGTCCGCCGCCGTCGAAGCCCTGGAGGGGGTCGAGGAGGAAGGAGCGCGCACGCTGGAGGAGATGCGCGCCATGGTCGCCGCGCTGCGCGACCGCGGGGTCGGCGCCGAGCTGGCGCCCCCTGCCGGGGTCGCGGATCTGGAGCGCCTGGTGCGCACCCCGGGTGGTCGCCTCAGGGTCGACCTGGGGCTCGACGGCGAGCTGGACGCGCTGTCCCCGGCCGTGGACGCGGCCGTCTACCGGATCGTGCAGGAGTCGGTGACCAACGCGCTGCGTCACGCGGTCGACGCGACCGAGGTCGTCGTCCGGGTCGCCGCCGAACGGCACACGGTACGGGTGAGCGTGCGCGACAACGGCCGGCGCACCGGCCGGGGTCGCGACGGATACGGCCTCACCGGACTGCGCGAGCGCGCGACCCTGCTCGGCGGCACACTACGAGCCGGCCCGGGTTCCGACCGGGGCTGGCATGTCGAAGCCGAACTGCCGACAGCGAGGAGCGAGAGCGGTGTCCATTCGCATCCTCGTCGCTGACGACCAGACGATCATCCGCACCGGGTTGCGGATCATGCTGAACGCCCAGCCCGGCATCGAGGTGGTCGGCGAGGCCGCCGACGGGCGGGAGGCGGTACGTCTGGCCCGCGAACTACGCCCCGACGTCTGCCTGTTCGACATCCGCATGCCCGTACTCGACGGACTCGAGGCCACCCGGCTGGTCGCCGGCCCCGGCGTCGCCGACCCGCTGGCCGTGGTCGTCATCACCACGTTCGACCTCGACGAGTACGTCTACGGCGCGCTGCGGGCCGGCGCCCGCGGATTCCTCCTCAAGGACACGGGACCCGACCTTCTGGCCCAGGCCGTACGATCCGCGTCCGACGGTCAGGCGCTCATCGCGCCCAGTGTCACCGTCCGTCTGCTCCAGGCCTTCGCGGACCTGCCCGCCGGCCGGCCCGCCGCCCAGCCGGTCTCCCCCGTCACCGCGCGCGAGGAGCAGGTGCTCCTCGCCGTCGCTCGCGGGCTGACCAACACCGAGATCGCCGATGCACTCCACATCAGCCTCAGCACGGTGAAGACGCATCTGGCCAGCCTGATGGCCAAACTCGGCGCCCGCAACCGGGTCGAGATCGCCATGTGGGCCTACGAAACGCGCCGTATCCTCCCCGGAACCTGAGCCGGGTGGCGTCGGCGGCACGCGCGCGTGCCGCTCGGGGCACGGCTGCGGTCCCGCTGTTACGTTGCGCGAATGGGACGGATCGGCGGCAAGGGCGAGGCCCGATGACGGCACCGCGCCTCGACGTGCGCGGGCTCCTCCGCCGGGTGGCGGCGCTCCTGCCCTGGCGGAGAGGGCGCACGGCCACGGTCACCCTGCCGGAGGCGGACGACGTCGAGCGGGAGCGGCTGCGCGACCTGGCCGCGCTCCTGTGCGAGCTGGGGTCCGAGCTGCTGCGGGCCGGCGAGCGGACGGCGGAGGTGGAGCGCGTGCTGCGTGACATCTCGGCCCGGTACGGCATGCGGGCCCGCTGCTTCGTCGTACCGACCGGTCTCTTCGTCCGGGTCGGCGGCGGGCCCGACGGGCGGGGCGGGGAGCTGGACTTCGCCCCGGTCGAAGGGCCCGCCCTGCGCCTGGACCAGGTGCAGACGCTGCACTCCCTGGTGGACCGGATGCGCGGGGAGGCGATGCCCTTCGCGGACGTCCGGAGGGCGCTGCGCGCGGAGCGGGAGCAGCCGGAACGGTTCAGCCCGGCCGCCACCGTGCTCGGTTACGTCCTGCTCACCGTGGGACTCGGGGTGATGAGGCACGCCACGGTGGCGGCGGTCGTGGGCTACGCGGTGCTCGGCGCCGGGGTCGGTCTGCTGCGGCTCTTCGGGGACCGGCTGCCCGCCGCGCGCACCGCCCTGCCGGTCGTCGCCGCCATCCTGGTGACCACGGTCTCGCTGCGCTGGGCGGGGCCGCTGCTGCACGAGGTGCCGACCGTGCTCTACGTGCCGCCGCTGATCGCGTTCCTGCCGGGCGCCGCCCTGACGCTCGGCGCGATCGAACTCGCCACCGGAGCCGCCCTGTCGGGCATCGCCCGGCTCGCGGGCGCGGTCAACGTGCTGCTGCTCCTCGCGCTCGGCATCCTGGTCGGCACCGAGCTGGTGCGGCCCCGGCCGCGCGGCGGCCCGCCGTCGGAGACGCTCGGCGCGTGGGCGCCCTGGGTGGGGGTGCTGCTCCTCGGTCTCGGGTTCCTGCTGTACTTCTCCGCGCCGCCCCGGGTCGCCGGGTGGCTCCTCGGCGCGCTGCTCCTCGAGCGGTTCGTGCAGTCGGCGGCGACGGACCTGGCCGGGTCGACGTTCGGGGCGTTCGCCGCGGGGATGCTGCTGCCACCGATGGCGGGCTGGATCGAGCGCCGCTCACGCACCCCGGACCAGGTGGTGTTCCTGCCCTGCTTCTGGCTGCTCGTGCCCGGCGCCGTCGGTCTCACGAGCGTCTCGGAGCTCATCGTGGAGCGCGGCACGGCCGGGCTCTCCAATCTCGTGGAGACCGTGATCACCGTCGCGGCCATCGCGCTCGGCGTCCTCGTCGGCGCGGGCCTGCAGCGCCGCCCCCGACTCCTGGTGGGCGAACCGGCGATCGGCGAGCCGGCGCCGAGCGGCGGAAGCCACGAGCCGAGCGGGGGAAGCCAAGAGCCGAGCGGCGACCGGCAGGATCCCGGCTCCGTCGCTCACCCGATCGGCGGGCCCTAGGGCGTGGACGTCCGGGCGCCCGAAGCGCGCTGAAGCCGCACGCCGACGCGTCGCGGCCGCTCGGGGCCACGCTCCGTAGCCGGGCCTCGCCGGGTGGGGGCAGCCGGTATCTGGTCCAGTGAGGATGCACGGCCCTGCCCGGACGTCGACGCACCTGGACGGCCCCACATGACCATGTCTCCCTTCGGCTCCTCGTACGGCGGACCGGACCCCTTCAACGACCTGCTCAACCGCTTCTTCGGGATGTCGCCCGCCGCCTCGCCCCCGGCGGTCCAGCGCGTGCCGATCGGCCGGCTCCTGACGGACTCCGCACGGGAGCTGATCGGCCGGGCCTCCGCCCGCGCCGCCGAGGACGGCAGCGCCGACCTGGACACCGAGCACCTGCTGTGGGCCTGCACCCAGATCGACCCGGCCCGTGCCCTGCTCGCCCAGTCCGGCGCCGACCCCGACCGGCTGGCCGCCTCGATCGCCGAGGTGCTCCCGGGTGAGAGCGGCATGCCTTCGGCGGAGCCGGGGCTCACCCCGGCGGCCAAGCGCGTGCTGCTCCGGGCGTACGAGCGCTCGCAGGAGTCAGGGGTCTCGTACATCGGACCCGAGCACGTCCTCGGCGCCCTGCTCGACGACCCCCACTCGGCCGCGGCGAAGCTGCTGACGGCGTACGGGACGGACGTCGGGGGCCTGCGGTCCACGGCCGACCGGGCGGCGCGGGCGGACGGTGCCCCGGCGGCGAAGCCGGAGAGCAGGACGCCGACGCTCGACGAGTACGGCCGGGACCTGACGGAGGAGGCGAAGGCCGGGAAGCTCGACCCGGTGGTGGGGCGGGCCGAGGAGATCGAGCAGACCGTCGAGATCCTCTCCCGCCGCGCGAAGAACAACCCGGTGCTCATCGGTGAGCCGGGCGTGGGCAAGACCGCCATCGTCGAGGGCCTTGCCCAGCGGATCGTGGCGGGTGAGGTGCCCAAGACCCTCGAGGGCAAGCGGGTCATCGCCCTGGACCTGTCCGGGCTCGTCGCCGGAGCCCAGTACCGCGGCCAGTTCGAGGAACGGCTGAAGAACGTCATCGACGAGGTCAAGGCCGACGCGGAGTCGACCGTGCTCTTCATCGACGAACTGCACACCGTGGTCGGCGCGGGCGCGACCGGTGAGGGCGCGATGGACGCGGGCAACATGCTCAAGCCGGCTCTCGCCCGCGGCGAGCTGCAATTGGTCGGCGCGACCACGATCGACGAGTACCGGCGGTACGTGGAGAAGGACGCGGCGCTGGAACGGCGCTTCCAGCCCGTGCTGATCCCTGAGCCCTCGGTCCCGGAGACCGTCCAGATCCTGGAGGGGCTGCGGGACTCCTACGAGGCCCACCACCAGGTCCGCTACAGCGACGCCGCGCTGGCGGCGGCCGCGGAGCTGTCCGACCGTTACGTCTCCGACCGTTTCCTGCCCGACAAGGCCATCGACCTGATGGACCAGACCGGAGCCCGGGTGCGGCTGCGCTCGCTGGGCAAGTCGACCGAGGTGGTCGACCGCGAGGACCGGCTGGCGAAGCTGCGCCGCGAGAAGGACGAGGCGGTCGCGGCCGAGGACTTCGAGAAGGCGAACGAGTACAAGCAGGACATCGCCCGGCTCGAGGGTGAGCTGGCCGGGCTCGTGGAGCGGCGCGAGGGCGTGATGGAGGTGACGGTCGACGACATCGCGGAGGTGTTGTCGCGCCGTACCGGAATCCCCGTGGCACAGATGACGCAGAGCGAGAAGGAGAAACTGCTCAAGCTGGAGGACGCCCTGCACAGCCGGGTGGTGGGCCAGGACGAGGCCGTCACGGCCATCGCCCAGGCCGTGCGCCGCAACCGGGCGGGCATGGGCGACCCGAACCGCCCGGTGGGCTCCTTCCTCTTCCTCGGTCCGACGGGTGTCGGCAAGACCGAGCTGGCGAAGGCGCTGGCGGAGCTGCTCTTCGGCGACGAGGGCCGGATGATCCGCTTCGACATGGGCGAGTTCCAGGAGAAACACACCGTCTCGCGTCTTGTCGGCGCCCCGCCCGGATACGTCGGTCACGAGGAGGCGGGCCAGCTCACGGAGAAGGTGCGCCGTCAGCCGTACAGCGTGCTGCTCTTCGACGAGGTGGAGAAGGCCCACCCGGACGTCTTCAACACGCTGCTCCAGGTCCTGGACGACGGTCGGCTGACGGACGCGCAGGGCCGGACGGTCGACTTCCGGCACTGCGTGGTCATCATGACGTCGAACATCGGCGCGCAGCGGATCCTGGCCCACCACGGTGACGTCTCGGAGATCCGCGAGGACCTGAAGCAGGATCTGCGCGGCTACTTCACTCCGGAGTTCCTCAACCGCATCGACGAGACGATCATCTTCCACGGTCTGGGCGAGGACGATCTCGGCGACATCCTCGATCTGCTGCTGCGGCAGAGCGAACGCCGGGTCCGTGCCCAGGGGCTGGAACTGGAAGTGACGGAGGCGGCGAAGAAGCTGCTCGTCGCCCACGGTCACCAGCCGGAGTTCGGCGCCCGTCCGCTGCGCCGGACGATCCAGGCGGAGCTGGACAACCGGATCGCGGACCTGCTCCTCGGCGGTGAGGCCGATCCCGGCGACACGATCGTGGCGGACGTCCAGAACGACGCCCTGGTGTGCCGGGTGAGGTCCGCCGAGACCGCCTCGGCCTGATCCGGGCCGTCCCGGTCCGCCGCGGGGCCGTCTCGGCCCGCCCCTCGAACGCCGCGGGGCCTGAAGGGTGTTGTCCCCCGCTTCAGGCCCTGCGGCCATGCCCGGATCAGGAGGACTTGGTCCATTCGAGGGTCACGCGCAGGTTGGCGTGGCTGCTGCCCTTGACGATGAGTGCGGTCAGGCCGCCCGCGTCCAGGCCGAGTTCGCAGCCGAACTCCACGGTGGCCCGGTCGGGCGCCGCCTGGTGCAGGGCCTGACCGAGCTGGCCGGCGAACGAGGACAGGGCGCGTGTGACCCCGGAGAGGTCGGGGACACGGTCGCCCAGGCCCTCGAGGTCCGAGTCCGGGCCGAGCCGCTCGGCCTCCACGTAGAGAACGGCGTCGTCGACCTCGACCCTGGTGATGTCCCGCATCACGGACCCCTCCGCAGTGGCTGGCGAACAGAGCGCCAGTATCACCGAGGAGGGGTCACAGGGCGGGCAGCAGGCTTCCCGAGGCGTGGCGGGTGCGGCCGGGGCCCGCGGCGAGGGCGCTGCCGCGCTCCCAGTCCGGCCAGGTGAGGTTCCAGTCGCCGTACCCGTTCCCGAACGGGGTCATCGGTTCGCCGTGGCCGTTGACCACCTCGACGAGGTCGCCCTCACGGACGGTGCGGAAGAACCAGGCTGCGTCCTCGGTGCTCATGCCGGTGCAGCCGTGGCTGACGTTCTCGCTGCCCTGCACGTCCGTTGACCAGGGGGCCGCGTGCAGGTACTCGCCGCTCCAGGTGACCCGGGTCGCCCAGCGGACCTTGAGGTCGTAGAAGTCGCTGCTGCCGCGCGCGATGCCGATGGAGTCGCCGCGCATCCGGACCAGGGGCTCCTTGCCGAGGACGACCTTGACGCCGCCGCGGGTGCGGTAGCCGGCCTTGCCGGTGGTGACGGGGATGGTGCGGACGACACGGCCGTTGCGCCGGACGGTCATCCGGAGGGAGGCCACGTCGGTGACGGCCTCCAGGCGGTCTCCGGTGGTGAAGGTGAGGGGCGTCGAGGGGCCTCCCTGGAGCCGGTCGTCGACCCGTACGGAGTCGAGTCCGCTGCGGACCCGGACGGTGGCGTGAGCGGGCCAGTAGGCACGCGGCCGGTAGTGCAGGGTGGTGGGTCCCACCCAGTGCCAGGCACCTTCGACGGCGGGCTCGGAGCGGACGACGAGGGCGCGTTCCACGGTGCGGCGGGCGTCGGGGGCGGACTCCGGCACCGGGTGGCTCAGTTCGGCGGTGACCGGCTGTCCGACGCCGTACGTCCGTCCGGACGACGGTCCGAAGCTCGCGGTGAGCCGCTCCCCCGCCGGTGCCCGGGCGGTACGGAAGTCCAGCCGCGCCGCCCTCCGTACGGAACCGCCCGGGCGGGGCTCCTCGACGGTCAGGCGCGCCGTGTAACGGGCGTCGGCGCGCAGCGCGCCCTCGATGGTCCAGCGCGTGCCGTCCGGGCTCGCGCTGCCGGCGACCCCGAGTCCACGCTGGTCGGTCACCGTGACGTCGGTCAGCCTGCCGGGGGTCCTGAGCGTGATCCCGACCGGTCCGGCCGTCTCGCGGCGGTCGAGCGCGAAGGCCCGGCCCGTCAGGGCCGACGTCCCGGAGAGCAGCAGGATGTGGCGGGCGGGGGCGCACGGGCCGCCCGTCCCACAGCCGCTGACGGTGACGAGCGCCGAGCCCGGGGAGGCCGTCGCACCCGTGGCGGGGCCCGGTCGGCCCGGTGCGGCCGGGCAGTGGCCCGCGGTCGTGACGAGAACGGCCCCGACGGCCAGCGACAGCGCGCCCCAGCCCTTGATGTTCCTGCGTGACGGCACGACGCGACATCCTCCCCGTCAGATCCGTGGCGATACCGGGATACCGGGCATCAAATCCGATCAAGGGAAGAAAAGATGATCAAGCGACCGGGCGTGGCGCGGGAGAGGGCCGGGAGACGACTCGAATGAACCAATCGGGTCGGATCAGCGCGGGGGTTCCGGCAACTCCTCACCCGTCTCCAGCAGGGACTTGAGGCTGGAGAGCAGGGCCGGCCAGCCCTCACCGATCATGCCGCGCATGGTGCCGTCGGGCTCCAGGTCGTCGTGCACGACGGTGAGCTTGACCGTGTCCCCTGCCGGTTCGATCTCGAAGGTCACCTTGGAGCGGCGCTCCGTGGCCAGCTTCGCGTACACGTCGTCGCCGATGCCGACCGCCTCCGCCCACTCGGGCGTGAAGGTGTGCCAGGTGTACGAGAGCCGACGGCCGGGCTCGGCGGCGAGGACGACCTGCTCGGGGTCGCTCGTTCTGCGACCGCCCTCGTCCCAGACCATCGGGGACCCGGCGGTCCAGGTCGTCTCGAAGGCCACGCCCCAGTAGCGCCGGGTGAAGGCCGGGTCGGTCAGGGCCTGCCAGAGCTCCTCGGGGGTGGTGCGGATGTAGGTGGTGTAGACGAACGCGTTGCTGTCCATCGGGTTCTGCTCCAATGCTGACTTCAGGTCGGCGAGCGCGCTGACGCGCTCGCGGGCGTACCGGCTCATCCAGCGGTCCCCGATGGCGTGGATCGGAGCGGCGTTCAGGTAGTGCAGCTTCTCCCGTCCCCGCCGCACCGTGACCACCAGCCCCGCCGCCTCCAGGAGCGCCAGGTGCTTGCTGACGGACTGCCGTGCCATGTCGAGACCGGCGCAGAGTTCGCGCAGGGTCTGACCGTTGTGGGCGTTCAGGCTGTCGAGCAGCCGTCGCCGACTGGCATCGGCCAGTGCCTTGAACACCTCGTCCATCGCCCCACCTCAACATGCAGCCTTTTAGCTGCCTCTACGATAGGCAGCCTTCCGGCTGCATGTCAACGACCGTCCGCCGCGCCCTCACCCCGGGCGGGCCGCAGGGCCGCCACCACCAGGCCTTCCACCTCCTCCAGCGAGACGCTCCCGCCCCTGACCACCCGGTCGAGCACGAGGCCGTCCACGCACGCGAGGAGCGCGAGGGTGCGCCCCTCGGGATCCTCGACCCCTTGAGCGGCGAGGAAGCGGCGGACCGCGTCGCGCCCCGGGTTCTCCCTCGGAACCAGGATTTCGCGGAGTTCGGGGTCGCGCACGCTCTCGACGGCACAGGCGTACCGGGCGAGGGAGCGGCGTCGCCCCTCCCCGGCGAGCCGCCCGGCGACGAGCCCGAGCACGGCATCGACCAGTTCGGCCGCCGAGCGCGGCTCGGGCAGGCGCTCCCCGGCGGCGCGCAGTTCCGCCTGGTCGAGATCGACGAGCCTGCGGACGAGTGCGGTGAGCAGGGCCGAACGGGTGCGGTAGTACGCGGAGGTGGTGCCGGCCGGGAGACCCGCGGCGGCGTCCACGGCGCGGTGCGTCAGCCCGCGCATCCCGGCGTCGGCCAGCACACCGAGCGCGGCGTCGGCGAGAAGGGTGCGGCGCTCGGAGGCCGGACGCCTCGGGGCGGAGGGATCGGGAGAGTCGACAGTCACCCCCTCTTTCTACACCTGTAGAGACGGCACGCTATTCTTCTACACCTGTAGAAGACGGCAGAAGACGGTGGGACGGACCGGAGAGGACGATCACCATGGGGAAGACCGCAGTCGTCGTCGGCGCGGGCATCGGCGGGCTCGCCGCGGCCATCGGGCTGCGGCGCGTCGGCTGGGAGGTGACGGTCGTGGAGCGCGCCCCCGTCCGCGAGGACGCGGGCGCCGGCATCTCACTGGCCGCCAACGGCATCCGCGCCCTCGACGCCCTCGGTGTCGGCGCGGCCGTGCGCGCCGCCGCGCGGGGCCAGTACACCGGCGGCACCCGCACACCGGACGGGACCTGGCTCGCCCGCATGGACGGTGCCGCCCTCGAACGCGCCCTCGGGACGCCCATCGTCGGCATCCCGCGTGCCACGCTCCACCGCTCCCTGCGCGAGGCCCTGCCGGCCGCGTGCCTGCTCGTCGGCGCCGAGGTGACGGACCTGGACCGTACGGAACCGGGGCGGGTCCACGTCCGGGCGGCGGGCGCCCCGGACCGAGAGTTCCGCGCCGATCTGGTCGTGGCCGCCGACGGCGTCAACAGCCGCACCCGGGCCGCGCTCTTCCCCGGCCATCCCGGACCCGCCTACAGCGGATCGACCGTGCTCCGTGCCCTCACCCACCGGCCGCTCGACCTCGCCTCGGACTTCGAGATCACCTGGGGGCACGGCGCCGAGTTCGGGCACATCGCCTTCACCGACGGGCGCGCGGAGTGGCACGCGGTCCTCAACTCGCCCGCCGGGGTCCGGTACCCCGACCCGCTCCGGGTGCTCCGGGAGCGGTTCGCCGGCTGGCACCGGCCGATCCCCGAACTGCTCGACGCCACCCGCCCGGAGGCCGTCCTCCACCACGACATCCACGAGTTGGCGGCCCCGCTGCCCTCGTTCGTCTCCGGCCGGGTCGCCCTGCTCGGCGACGCCGCCCACGCGATGACTCCCAACCTGGGGCAGGGCGCCTGCCAGGCCCTGGAGGACGCCGTCGTCCTCGCCTCCGAGCTGGCGCGGAACCCTGACGTCGACACCGCCCTGGGCGCGTACGACGCCGCGCGGCGCCCGCGGTCCCAGGCCGTCACGGTCGCCGCCCGCAAGGCGGGCCGGATGGGCCAGCAGCTCTCCGCGCCAGGAGCCGTGGCCCTGCGCAACACGGCCATGCGCCTCGCGCCGTCGGGAGCCACGCTCCGGATGATCCTGCGGCACGCGGACTGGACGGCGCCGCGCCTGCCGGAGCCGCCGTCCGCGCGGGTGTCGGGCGCTGCCGAATAGGTGCGAAACCGCCTGATCAAGGGTGCTGCTAGCGTGTCCGGATGTCCCTGAAGCACGCTGTCCTCGCGGCCCTCCTGGAGGGCGAGGCGTCCGGATACGACCTGGCCAAGATCTTCGACGTGTCCGTGGCCAACTTCTGGGCCGCCACGCCGCAGCAGCTCTACCGCGAGCTCGACCGGCTCTCCGAGGCCGGTCTGATCGCCGCCCGCGTCGTGGAGCAGGAACGGCGCCCCAACAAGCGGATGTTCTCGCTCACCGAAGCGGGCCGGCGTGACCTCACGGCGTACACGGCGAAGCCGCCGCGTCCGAGTGCGATCCGCGACGAGTTGATGGTCCAGGTGCAGGCCTGCGACGCGGGCGACACCGAGGCCGTACGGGGCTTCGTCCAGGAGCGGATGGAGTGGGCTCGGGGCAAGCTCGCGCGCTGGGAGAGGCTCCGGGAGTGGATGCTCGCCGGGCGCGACGAGGCCACGTACCTGCGCGAGGCGGAGCGGATCGGCCCGTATCTGACGCTGATGCGCGGCCGCTCCCTGGAGGAGGAGAACCTGCGCTGGGGCGAGCAGGTCCTCGCGATCCTGGACAGTCGACAGGCAGCGCGCCAGCAGGCCTGACGTCCGGCGGCCCTGCCGGTGACGGCCCTCCCTACCCTGCGGTAGCGTCACCCGTCGTCGACCGGAGGAGCCGGTCGGAGACAAGGGGCGGGACTGATGAACGTCGGTGACATCGTCGAGGACTTCACTCTTCCGGACGAGACGGGGACGCCCCGTTCGCTGGCCGGCCTCCTCGCGGACGGGCCGCTCGTGCTCTTCTTCTATCCGGCGGCCATGACCGCCGGATGCACGGCCGAGGCCTGCCACTTCCGTGACCTGGCCGCCGAGTTCCGGGCCGCCGGGGCGCAGCCGGTCGGCATCAGCTCGGACAGTGTCGCGCGGCAGCAGGAGTTCGCCGACCGTCATTCGCTCGGCTATCCGCTGCTGTCCGACCCGGAGGGCACGATCCGCGACCGCTTCGGCGTCACGCGGGGCTTCTCGCTCGCACCGACGAAGCGGGTCACGTTCGTCATCGACGAGGACCGGCGGGTCGTGGAGGTCGTCCGCAGCGAGCTGCGCATGAGCGTCCACGCGGATCGCGCCCTCGCCGCGCTGAAGGCCCGCATCGCCTGATCCGGGGCACCGATCCGGCATCACGCGTCGGCGATCGCGGTCACGGTCACGGCCGCGACCTTCAGCCGCTCCCAGGGAGGGCGAGTCCGAGACATTCCACCGGCCCCATGAGGACCCCTTTCGTGCGGGTAGGCGCCCGCCCATCGGACCACGGGGCCGCCGGGCCCGCACGCGGAGAGCCGGCGGGCTCGCCGACATGCGGGCGGACGAGGGTTGGGCAACACTCGCTCGTATGCCCGGTCCTCCGGTGGCCGTGGCCGGAACGGAGTGCAGGAATGGACGACTACCCTCTCCTCAACGTCTTCTGGACCATGCTCTGGTTCTTCCTCTGGATCATGTGGCTGTTCCTGCTGTTCAAGGTCATCACGGACATCTTCCGGGACCACGAGCTGAACGGCTGGGCCAAGGCGGGCTGGCTGATCATGTGCATTCTGATCCCCTACCTCGGCGTCCTGATCTACGTGATCGCGCGCGGCAAGAGCATGACCCAGCGGGACCTAAAGCAGGCCAAGGAGAACGAGGCCGCGTTCCAGTCGTACATCCGCAAGACGGCGGGTACGGGCGAAGGCACGGGCCACGCCGACGAACTGGCGAGACTGGCCGAACTCAAGGACAAGGGCGCCATCACGGACGAGGAGTTCGAGAAGGCGAAGGCCAAGGTCCTGTCCTGACGACGAACGGCACACCGGACGAACCGGCCTCGGGGCTCTCTCGCTCGCTCCTGCGGGACGCGCGGGCCGAACCGGGCCGGTTCCCCGAACTGCTCGCCGCCTTCGCGCTGCGGCACATGGGCCCGTCGGCGGGCCGGAGCGTGGAACGGCTGCGCGCGGAGCGCCCGGACGCGACCCCCGAGGAGCTGAGGGCCCTGGTCACGGAGCGCGGACGCCGTGCGGTCACGGCCGAAGGGGCGTTCGTCGGCGGGCCGTTCATGGTGCTCATCCCCGTCGCGTTCTGCGGGGCGCTCCTGCTCCAGGCACGGACGATCCTCGTACTGGCGGGCCTCGACGGCCGGGACACCACCGCCCCCGAGCGCGCCGCCGAACTACTGGTCCTGCAAGGGGTGTACGCGGACCCGGAGGCGGCCCTGACCGGTCTGCTGGCCAGGGCCGAGCCCACCGACACCACTGACGAGGACCGCCCCCGCCCCGGCCGTCTTGCCGCACTGTGGACCCTGGTCCTGCGGATGGCCCGGCTCCTCGGCATCGTGACGCCGGACGACGGCGGAAGGGGCCGCGTGGCCCGGATCGGTTCGTGGGTGCTCCTGATCGCGGTGTTCCTGACCGGACTCGTGGCGCCGCTGGTGTGGCTGCCCTACATGGCGGTCTCGTACCACCGGGCCACCACCGTCCTGCTGGACCGGGCAACCGTCTTCTACTTCGGCGTCCGCGACCAGCGGGCACCCCGCACCGGCCGACTCCAGCCGGACATGGTGGTGGCCGGCCTGCGGGCGCTGATGTCGATCCTGGTCCCGGTCGTCGGGGTGACCCTGATCGTCTTCACCGACCTGCGGCTCTCCGGGGCGCGCTGGCCGCTGCTGGCCCTCCTGCTCGTCGCCACTCCCCTGATCGTCGGCGGCCTGTGGCTCAGACACCACCGCTCGTCGCGCCGCGCCCGCCGTCCCTAGGCGCCCTTCACAGGCACCCACCCTTAATAGGCTTCCAAAATGCTTATTTGATACGGTCGTGGCGTGCGGTTGACGAAATTCACCGACCTGGCGCTGCGTGCCGTGATGCGCCTGGCGGTTCCCGGTGCCCACGGACAGGAGCCCTCGGCCACGACACGCGAGGTGGCCGAGGTGATGGCCGTCCCCTACGCCCACATGGCGAAAGTCGTCACGCGCCTCCAGCACCTCGGCGTCGTCGAGGCGCGGCGCGGTCGCGGCGGCGGTCTGGTCCTGACCGAGACCGGACGGCGCGCTTCCGTGGGCTGGCTGGTCCGGACGCTGGAGGGCGAGGAGGAGGTCGTCGCCTGCGAGGGCGAGACTCCATGCCCCCTGCGGGCGGCCTGCCGCCTGCGCGGCGCGCTGCGCCAGGCCCAGGAGGCGTTCTACCGCACGCTGGATCCACTCACGGTGGCGGATCTGGTCGAGTCACCCACCGGGCCCGTGCTCCTGTCGCTGAGCGCACGCCACGACGACTGACCCCCACCCCCGCCCTGTCGGGCTCACTCGCGATCGAGTCACTGAGCCACTCAAGCCATGCGCTTAAATACGTAGATCATCTACCACATTAGGAGTCCGGATGCTGTCCGCGCAGGCCACCCCCGTCGTGCGAGCCACCCTCCCCGTCGTCGGAGCCGCGCTCGGTGAGATCACCGAGCGCTTCTACGCGGGCATGTTCGCGGCCCGCCCCGAGCTGCTCCGCGACCTGTTCAACAGAGGCAATCAGGCCCGCGGCGACCAGCGGCGCGCACTGGCCGGCTCGATAGCGGCCTTCGCCGGGGCGCTCCTGGAGCACCCGGAGAGCCGGCCGGACGTGATGCTCGGCCGGATCGCGCACAAGCACGCCTCGCTGGGCGTCACGTCCGAGCAGTACAAAGTCGTCCACGAGCATCTCTTCGCCGCGATCGTCGACGTGCTGGGCGAGGCCGTCACTCCCGAGGTCGCGCGGGCCTGGGACGAGGTCTACTGGCTGATGGCCAACGCGCTGATCGCCCTGGAGGCCCGGCTCTACGAGGAGGCGGGCGAGGTCCGCCGGCCGATGGAGATCGTCGAGCGGCAGCGGCAGACGGCGGACACGGTCTCGTTCACGCTGCGGAACACCGACGGACGTGCGACGGATCCCTTCCGACCGGGACAGTACGTGAGCGTCCGCGTCGAACTCCCCGACGGAGCGCGGCAGGTCCGTCAGTACAGCCTCTCCGCCGCGCCGGGCCGGCCGGACTGGCGGATCACGGTGAAGCGTGTGGACGGCGACCCGGCGGGCGAGGTGTCGACCTGGCTGCACGAGCACGCGCGCGTGGGCGACACGGTCGAGGTGTCCGCACCCTTCGGCGATCTCGTCCTGCCCGAGGGAGAGGGGCCGCTGCTCCTCGCCTCGGCGGGAATCGGCAGCACGCCGATGCTGGCGATGCTCGACCACCTCGTGGCCACCGGTTCACGCCGCCGGGTGACCGTGGTCCACGCCGACCGCTCCCCCGCGGGCCATGCGCACCGCGACGAACTGCGCGATCTGGTCGCCGCCCTCCCGAACGCCTCGCTGCACCTCTGGTACGAGCAGCCGGGCGATTCGGAGGCGCGGGCCGGCCGCGCGGACGTCACCGCGCTCGACCTGCCCCAGGGGGTGACGGCGTACCTCTGCGGCCCGCTGCCCTTCATGCGCCAGGTGCGCGGCGACCTGCTGACGTCCGGTGTCGCCGCCTCGGCCGTCCACTACGAGGTCTTCGGCCCCGACCTGTGGCTCGCGGGCCGGAACTGACGTCCTCACCGCACGGGCGGAGGCCGAGGCCCCGTGGGCCCGCACCCACCCGGGTGCGGGCCCACGGGGACGGGGCGGGTCAGCAGCCCGTCGCCCAGGTGTGGGAGTCACCCCGGTCGTTGGCGGCTCCGTTGTACCCGACCTCCTGACCGGGGGCCAGACAGATCGTCATGCCGCCACCCTGGTGGGCGCTGGCGTAGACGCGGACGTGGTCCTTGATCCCTGGTCCCGAGATGCCGTGGTTGGCCCAGGAGGAGTCGGTGTCGGCGATCCAGCTCTCCCACCAGCCGTCGTCGCCGCTCCAGTTGGCCCGCTGGCCACCGAAGTTGGCCTCCGGCCACACACAGAACTCGCCGCTCGGGCACTCGGCCGCCTGGACGGGGCCTGCCAGGGCGAGGCCGCCGGTGAGGGCGAGGAGCGCGGCGGCGGCAGTGGTGAGGATGCGCTTCATAGGGTGTTGGTGCCTTCCTGTGCGGTGGCGGGTGCGGACAGTTCGACTGCCCGCCGCAGCGCGCGGGTGCGCAGCTGCTGGTACGTGGTGAGCTGGTCGCCGCGCAGGGCGCGCACGTGCGCCAGCTCGACGGGTTCGAGCCGTGCCCGCACCCCGGCGAGTCCGCTCTCCTTGTCGCAGCGGACGACGACAGCGGGGTCGGGGCGGGCGGCGCCCGCTGTGCCCGGCGGTGTCGCGCACCGGTTCCAGCGGGCGAGGGCGGCCCGGTGCGCGGGGTCGTCCTTCATCCGGTCCTGGGCTTCGGAGCGCAGGTTGTTCACGGTCACCTCGGCGCGGAACCACCGCGTCTGGTCGCCGTAGAGGGCCTCTCTGGCGGAGGCGAGGCAGCCGTCGGTGTGGGCGGTGACGGTGTGCCCGGTGGCGAGGGTGAGCGACAGCTCCCGGGGGCCGGAGCCGAAGAGCGCCGCCTGGAGGCGCCGGTCGTCCTCGGAGGTGTCGGGCCGACGGGCGAGGGTGAGTCCGCGCGCTTCGAGACAACGGTCGACGAGGGTGCGCTCGACCGACTTGAGCAGGGCGTCCTGCGCCTCGGGCGTCGGGGGCACGGTCGGTCCGGGGGCGGTGGTGCCACAGCCGGTGAGCAGGACCGCGGCGACCAGCACGGCCGCGGCGGCGCGCCGGATGCGGATGCGCGCGGTGGTGTCCTGCATGGCGGCCCCCTCGTGACGTCCCCGCTCGACGGGCCACCGACATGATCGTCACAGCCCGTGACGATCACTGCCCGCGACGTGAGGGGGCAATGCGCGAGGTCACTCGAAGGGGTCGAACGCGCCGGGGTGCGCGCCGCTCGCGAGCGGCCCGCGCCTGGTCACGCAGCGGGACACGTCCCGGGGCTCGGCCACGGGAACGACAAAGCCCCGGTTGGACGGGGGATTCCAACCGGGGCCGAATGCCGCGACGACGAAGAGCAGTCACCTCAAGGGGGGGACCTGGGGACCGGGCCCCTTCACCGTCACACATTGATGAACGATAAACCTTCACGAGACGTTCCGACGTGCCCGAGGTGACCGATGTGAGACACCTCACCCCATTTTCACCGTTCGTGCGGTCAGGGTCACGGACGGTAGACGGCCCCCGGTTCGGCCTTGCCGGGCGCGAGGAGCTGGGGAACCGTCACGAAGGTGAAGCCCCGCTTCATCAGTTCGTCGATGATGCCGGGCACGGCAGGAACGGTGCCGTCGTAGATGTCGTGCAGCAGGATGATGCCGTCCCCCTCCGAGGCGTCGAGCACCCGCTTCCGTATCAGCTCCGAATCGGTCGTGGCGTAGTCCTTGGCCGTCACGCTCCACAGCACCTGCGCGAGACCGAGGTCCCGGCTCACCTCGGAGACCGTGTCGTCGGTGCGCCCCTGCGGCGGCCGCATCAGCGTGGGCCGCTTGCCGGTGATCTTCTCTATCGCGTCCTGGGTGCGGGAGAGCTCCTGGCGCACCTCGTCCGGCTCCAGATCGGTGAGGATCTGGTGGGTCCAGGTGTGGTTGGCGACCTCGTGCCCCTCGTCGGATATGCGCTTGACGACCTTGGGGTAGCGGTCGACGTGCTTGCTGCCGAGCAGGAAGAACGTGGCGGGGACCTGCTTCTCCTTGAGTACGTCGAGGAGGTGCGGAGTGTCCTTGCCGGGACCGGCGTCGAAGGTCAGCGCGATGCACTTGGCCTTCGCGCAGTCGACCGCGCCGGCCGCGCCGGCCTTGTCGTCCGAGGCCGCCGCCTTGCCCCTGGCGTCGCCCGGGCTGATCGGGTCGACCCCGCAGCCGCTGAGCGCGAGCATGAGAGAGGCCGCCGCCAGAAGGGCGACGGCCGGACCGCGACGCTTCCCCGTTGTGGTTCGGAACATGGTGCTGCAGACCCGCTTTCCCCGTCGATGGCATCGGAAATGCCACGCACGCCTGGTCAGTGGCGTCTCCGCGTGGCACACCAAGCACTCTACACACGGTGTATACACACGATGCATAGGGGGGTCGGGGCAGAGCTGTGCCCCGAGCGGCGCCCGTCCGCTCCGCCCGGGGCGTCTGTGTGCCGGTGGAAACCGGCAGGTCAGCGGGTCAGCTGATCAGCGAGACAGTGGATCAGCGGTTCAGTGGTTCAGCGGGTCGGCGATCCGGCACGGCGGCCGGTCAGCGGGAGGCGAGCAGCAGCCGGGCCTCGGTCTCCTGATCCCCCGACACGGACTGCAGCGACTGGATCTCGAACGTGGCCGCGAGGGTCTTCTCGACCTCGTCGACCGCGCGGTAGCCACCGGTGAGCAGCGCTCCGACCATGCCTGTCAGATGAACGGGTCCGGTCTCCTCGCGACGCCCCTCGGCCGTGTCGAAGGTCGCCATCCAGACGGTGGGGGCGGGCGCGGTGGCAGCCCGGGGCCCGGGCGCGGTCATGTCCTCGAGCCGGTAGACGTGGTCGAGGACGTCGAAGACGGCCTGGGCGTCCTTACGGTCGCAGTCGCTCAGCTGCACGGTGACGTCGGTGTCGATGTGCCTGTCGTACACGGCGCTCATCTCCTCGCTGCCGGGCGTACGGATCGCCCCGCCACGCTTCCAGCATCCCTCGCGTCGGGGGGTCACGCGATGTCCGGGGATTGAAGTCGCCGCACGCGGTTACCCGCGCATGGGACGACCACGGGAGGTTCCGTGTCCAGTCGACCGAACCATGACCGCGCGGCGGGCGACAGCCTCGTCCAGGGACGACGCGAGACTCCGGAGGAGCGGGCGGACCGCCGGTGGAGCGAGCTGATGCAGGAGATCAGGGTCGCCCAGACCGGCGTGCAGATCCTGTTCGGCTTCCTGCTGACGGTCGTGTTCGCACCCCGGTTCACCGAGCTGTCGGACACCAACCGGACCCTCTACGTCGTGACGGTGTCGCTGGCCGCCGCGGCCACCGGGGCGCTCATCGGGCCGGTGTCCTTCCACCGGATCGTGGCGGGACGCCGGCTCAAACCCGAGACCGTGGTCTGGGCGTCCCGATTGACGTTCGTCGGACTCGTCCTGTTGCTGGCGACGCTGACCTCGGCTCTGCTGCTGGTCCTGCGGGTGGCGACGGACGACACGTTCGTTCCGTGGCTGGTGACGGGCCTGGTCGCCTGGTACCTGATCTGCTGGTACGTGCTGCCCCTCTGGGTCCGCTACCGCTACACCGACCTGCGGGAACCCGAGTCCTGACGTCACGCGCCGCCGACGACCCGCTCCACGGTGTCGGCCTGGGAGGCGGGCTTGTCGGGACGGTGCCGTACGACGCGGGCGAAGCGGAGCGTGACGCCGGCCGGGTAGCGGGTGGAGCGCTGCAGACCGTCGTAGGCGATCTCCACGACGAGTTCGGGCCGTACACGTACGGTGAAACCGTCGTCGTCCACGGCGAGTTCGCCGAGCCTCTCGGTCTGCCAGCGCAGCATCTCGTCCGTCAGGCCCTTGAAGGTCTTGCCCAGCATCAGGAAGGTGCCGTCCTCGGCGCGGGCGCCGAGATGGAGGTTGGAGAGCAGCCCGGTGCGCCGGCCGTGGCCCCATTCGACGGCGAGGACGACGAGGTCGAGGGTGTGCACCGGCTTGACCTTCAGCCAGCTGCGGCCCCGGCGGCCCGCCACGTAGGGCGCGTCCAGGGCTTTGACGAGGACCCCTTCATGGCCCCGGGCCAGGGTGTCGGCGAAGAATTGCTCGGCTTCCCCGACCTGTGCCTCCTCCTCCGCCGTGGCCACCTCGAACCGGCGCACCCGGCGCTCCTCGGGGAGCAGCCGGACCAGCGCCGCGTGGCGCTCCCGCCCCGGCCGGTCGATGAGGACGTCGCCGTCCGCCGCGAGCACGTCGAAGAAGACGGGCGAGAGGGGCAGCGCGGCGCTGGCACTCTCGACGTCGACCCGGGAGCCGACCCGGGACGCGATGTCCTGGAACGCCATCGGCCGACCTGTGTCGGGATCGAGCGCGATGACCTCGCCGTCGAGGATGAACGGGTCACCGGCCGTCTCCCGCGCCACGGCGACGACTTCGGGGAGCCGGCCGGTGATGTCGTCGAGGGAGCGGGTGAACACCCGCACGTCCTCTCCTCTCCGGTGCACCTGGATGCGGATGCCGTCGAGCTTCTCCTCGACGGCGCAGGCCCCCAGGACCGCGACGGCCTCGGTGACCGAGCCGGCCGTGTGGGCGAGCATGGGCAGGACGGGACTGCCGACGCGCAGCGCGAAGGTGTCGAGCGCGGCGGGCCCGTCGGCGAGGACGGCCCGCGCGACACGCGGCAGTGAGCCTTCGAGCATGACGGCCCGGCGGAGCTCGGCGGAGGGCACCGTCGCGGCTCGCGCGACGCCTTCGAGGGCGATCGCGTCGAGGGCGCCCTGCCGCACCTCGCCGGAGAGCAGCCGGATCAGGAACTCCTGTTCCTCCAGCGTGGCGGCCTCCATCAGTTCGTGGACCAGCCGGGCCCGCTCGGCCTGCGACCCGGCCCCGGAGACCGCGGCAAGTACGGTCATGGCGGCGTCGGTGCCGGCCAGGGTGAGCGTGGGGTGTGTGGCGGGAGGCACCGCGGGCGGGATCGCGTTCTTGAGAACGCTCCATCCGACCCCGATACGTCCTTGCGGGAGCCGGCCGGAGAGGTAGGCGATGACGAGCGGGCTCTCCTCGGGCGCGGCCTCCGAGAACAGCTCGGCCAGGACCGCGATCTTCCGCGAGCGGGCGGAGACCGCCGCCACCTGGTGGGACGCGTCCGCGAGTCGGGCCAGCAGCATGCGACCATCCTCTCCCTCACGGGAGCGAAGCCGCACGTCGGGTGACGGACGGATCCCGACGGATCGCGACGGATCCCGACCGATCCCCGACCGATCCCCGAGCGGCCCTGAGCGATCCCGAGCAGCACCGGCGACAGGCCCTAGCCCCCGCGCGTCGCCTCCTCCTCGGCCCCGACCACCGGCCTGCGGCGTCGCAGGCGGTCGAGGAGTCCGCGCCGGGTGCGGCGCGCGGGTGGGCGGACGAGCGTCGCGGCACGGGGCGGCCGTGCCGCGCCCAGGCCGTCGACCGGCGGCGGCGATCCCGCCGCGAAGCGGTCGGCCGCCGCCCCGACAGCGCCTTCCGGGCGCGGGTCCGGGCGGTGGGCGCGCGCCTCTTCCAGGGCGATGGCGAGGCTCATGCGGTGCCAGAGGATCTCGTCCGGGTCGTCGGCCACCGTCAGCCGCTCCGCGATCTCGCGGGAGGCCGCGGACTCCGGCAGCCCCGAGGGGTGTTCCGGGCGCAGCCGGTGGAGATGGGTGCGTTCGTACGGATCGTCGACGACCTCCGCCAGCTGCGCCGGGTCGAGGAGCGAGGCGATGGCCGCCGCCCTGATCCAGGGGTCCTCGGTCGCCCTGAGGAGCAGTCCCAGCCGCCGGGCGCGCCAGTTGCGCGGGCGGCAGTCCTCTCCGCCGTCGACGCGCTCCCTGATCTCGACCGGCAGCCGGCCGGCCAGCAGGGCCGGCTGGGTGAGGGCGAACTCGCCCACCTCGGCAGCGAGATAGAGCCAGACCACCGCGCGGTAGCGGTTGAGGTAGAACCGCACCGGACTCAGGTGTCCCGTCCTGGCGAGCCGCGTGAAGCGCTCGGGCGGCACGGACAGCAGTGCCGCCGCCTCCGTCGTACCGACCGTCCGGACCCGCTCCCTCAGCCCGGACGGGAAGTCCGGTGCGGCTTTGAGCCGGTCGACCTCGGCCTGCGCGACCCTGCGCCGCCCACCCCGCGCTCCGGCGACCCCCGACGCGCTGCCCGGGGCCCGGGGCACGCCGGGTGCGGCGCCCGGCACGGTCCGCACCAGGCCCAACTGGACGGCGAGCTGGAACTCGTCGCGCCGCAGTTCCAGTTCCTGCGCGGCTCGCGTCTGCGCCAGCGTGCGGACGTCCTCTTCTCCTGCCATGACGGTCTCCCCCGTGAGTGCGATGACTACTCTCGGTGACGACCGTAGCGCGGGGTGGCTCACCCCCGCTCACCCTGTGGATAACTCAGAGGTCGGTGCCGCCCGGCTGACGCGCCGCCACGCCGAGGTGCTCGCCCACCCGGTTGACCAGCAGCGTCATCTCGTACGCGACCTGGCCGACATCCGCCTCCGCGCCACTCAGGACACACAGGCAACTGCCCTCGCCCGCCGCCGTGACGAAGAGCAGCGCCTCGTCGAACTCGACCATCGTCTGCCGGGCGCGCCCGGCCTGGAAGTGCCGGCCCGAGCCGCGCGCGAGGCTGTGCAGCCCGGAGGAGACGGCGGCGAGGTGCTCGGCGTCCTCGCGGGCCAGTCCGCTGCTCGCGCCCGTGACCAAGCCGTCGTTGGACAGCACCAGAGCGTGCCGTATGTACTCGACCCTGCGGGTCAAGTCGTCCAGGAGCCAGTCCAGTTCCGTGTCCAGCGCCATGCGTCGGTCCTTCCCCCTGTGTGTGGCGTCCCCGTCGACCCGAAGTCCCCGCGGTCCGCGTGTCGCGAACAAGCCTTACGCACTGTCGTGAACAGGGCAAGCACCCCTGGCCGCCCGGTGTCCTCCGGGGCACGACGGAGCGCCGATGAGCGCCCGGGACACCGCCGGTGGCGGAGCATGGGGGCATGGCAAAGATGACCGAGGAACAGTGGCGGGCCTTCGTGTCCGAGGGCACCCGCACCGCCAAGCTGGCCACCGTCCGCGACGACGGCAGTCCGCACGTGGTCCCGATCTGGTTCGTGCTCGACGGCGACGACATCGTCTTCAACACCGGCAAGGCGACCGTGAAGGGCCGCAACCTCGCCCGCGACGCGCGCGTGGCGCTGTGCGTCGACGACGACCGGCCACCGTTCGCGTACGTCTCGCTGCGGGGCCGCGCCGAGATCAGCGAGGACCCCGCGGAGCTGCGCCGCTGGGCCGCGCGCATCGGCGGCCGGTACATGGGCGAGGACCGCGCCGAGGAGTTCGGCGCGCGCAACGGCGTTCCGGGGGAACTCGTCGTCCGTGTACGGGTGGAGAGGGTGACCGCCGAGAACGGCGTCGCCGACTGAGTCCGCGCTCCGGAGCCGGCACGGCGCGCGCCCGGCTCCGCCCGCCCGCGCCGGCCCCGTCCCGCACAGGCCCCGTCCCGACGGGCCGCCGCGCGGCGGGGCCGGGTCACCCGACCGAGTCCAGCAGCCGTGCCGCGTGCATCCGGCCCGCGTACTCGACCAGCCGGATCAGCACTTCCTTGCCCGAGTCGCGGTCCCGCGCGTCGCAGAGCACCACCGGCGTGCCCCGGTCCAGGTCCAGCGCCCGGGACACCTCGTGCGCACCGTAATTGCGCGCGCCGGCGAAGCAGTTGACGGCGACGACGAACGGGATCTTGCGGTGCTCGAAGTAGTCGACCGCGGGGAAGCAGTCCTCCAGACGTCGTGTGTCGGCGAGGACGACGGCTCCCAGTGCCCCCTGGGACAGCTCGTCCCAGAGGAACCAGAACCGGTCCTGCCCGGGTGTGCCGAAGAGGTACAGGGAGAGCCCGGACCGGATGGTGATCCGGCCGAAGTCCATGGCGACCGTCGTGGTCGTCTTCTGGTCGACGCCCCCGGTGTCGTCGACCGACTCCCCCGCCCGGCTGAGCTGTTCCTCCGTCCGCAGCGGCCGGATCTCGCTGACCGCGCCGACCAGCGTGGTCTTGCCGACGCCGAATCCGCCGGCGACCAGGATCTTCAGCGCGAGGGCCGTGGAGTCCACGCCACCGCCCGCACCGGTGCTCTCAGAGCGCTCGTAGGCCATCGATGACTTCCCTCAGGATCCGTTCGTCGGGCAGCTGCGCGGGCGGCACGGGTCGGCTGACCCTGACGAAGCCCGCTTCGAGGAGGTCGCCGAGGAGGACCCGGACGACTCCGATGGGCAGATCGGCATCGGCGGCCAGTTCGGCCACCGACTGCGTCTCCGCCCGGCACAGGGTGAGCAGGGCCCGGTGCTCCGGGCCGAGGAGCGACTCCTCGGCCCGGCCGGGCGGGTCGTCGTCGACGACGACGAGCGCGATGAGGTCGAACCGCACGTTGCTGGGGCCGGGCTTCGTACGGCCACCGGTCATGGCGTACGGCCGGACGAGCGGACCGGCGTCCGCGTCGTACCACTGACTGCCCGGCGCGGGCTGGCCGTCGCCGGTGCTGTCCACGTTCATGGGGTGTCTCCGGTCAGCCGGCGGCCGGCGGGGTCGCGGTGAGCCGCGGCGGGGTGTGCAGATGCTCACCGACCCGCTTCACCAGTCGGGCCATCTCGTAGGCGATGAGTCCGATGTCGGCACTGGCCAAGCTGAGGACGGCGAGGCAGGAGCCGTCCCCCGCGGCGGCGACGAACAGGAACCCGTCGTCCATCTCGACCATCGTCTGGCGCACCCCGCCGGTGTGGAAGTGGCGGCCCGCGCCCTTGGCGAGGCTGTTGAATCCGGAGGCGATGGCGGCCAGGTGCTCGGCGTCCTCACGACTGAGTCCGCTGGACGAGCCGACGGCGAGGCCGTCGTTGGACAGCACGACCGTGTGCCGGACTTCGCGGACCCTCACGACGAGGTCGTCGAGGAGCCAGTCGAGTTCACCGGAGCGGTGGTGGGACATCCTCTCGTGGTCGATCATGCGTGGTCTCCTTCACTGCCGGGGGCGCGGCCCTGGTCGGGGCCGACGTCGGGTCCGTGGTCGGGGGCGTTGCCGTGGTGGTGGCCGGAGCCGGTTCCGAGGGGGCGTCTGCTGCCGGGGGCCGTGCCGCCGCCCCGGGTCCAGCCGTCGCGGTAGGCGGTCATCCGGTCCCTGACCTGTTCGGGGGTGCGTTCGCCCGCGCCCTGGACGGTCGGCGTGGGCGGGAAGTCGGCCGGCGGGGCCTCGCGCAACTGCGGTACGAGGCTGGCCTGACGGATCCGCCGGGGCAGGTCGCCGGAGTCGTCGGTGGGAGCGCCCGCCTGGGCCGGGACGGGCGGGGTCCGGGGCGCCGAGTGAGCCTGTGGGGGCTGCGGCGTGCGCGGGCCCTGCTGGCCCTGCGAGGAGGGGCGGCCGCGCCCGCGGAGGCTGGTCACCCCGGCCGGAGGCTGTTCGGGCACCCCTTGGTCCGGCGCGTCCGGCTGCCCCGCGAGAGCGGGGATGCGGGGCGGGCGGGGCAGGGACTGCGGCGGGGACGGGGGCGTCGTCGGGGACTGGGGACGGGACGGGGGCAGGGACTGGGCGGGCACGGAACCGGCGGTGACGGACTGCTGGGGGCGTTGGTGGCGCGGGAACCCGGCCTCCGCGCCGCCAGGGCGTTCCCGGTGGACGGTGTGCCCGTACGGTCCGTCCCCGAAGGACGGCTCGGGCGTCCGGCCGTTCGGTGCGCCCTTCCCGGGCGGGAGCGCGCCCTGCAGCACGTCGATGGGCAGCAGGACGACGGCCGTCGTGCCGCCGTAGGGCGAGGTGCGCAGGTGGACCTTGATGTCGTGCCGGGAGGAGAGCCGGCTGACGACGAACAGACCGAGCCGGTCGCTGTCGAAGAGGTCGAGGGCCTCGGACTGCGCGATCCTCGTGTTGGCCTCGGCGAGGGTTTCCTTGCCCATGCCGAGGCCGCGGTCCTCGATCTCCAGGGCGTACCCGTTGCCGACGGGTTCGCCGCTGATCCGCACCTTGGTGTGGGGCGGGGAGAACTGGGCCGCGTTCTCGATGAGTTCGGCCAGCAGGTGGGTGAGGTCGGCGACGGCACCGCCGACGACGGACGTCTCGGGGAGCTGTCGCATCTCCACGCGCGCGTAGTCCTCGATCTCGGAGACGGCGGCGCGTACGACGTTGGTCAGGGGAACGGGCATCCGCCAGGCACGTCCGGGTGCCGCGCCGGACAGGATGATCAGGCTCTCGGCGTGGCGCCGCATACGGGTGGTCAGGTGGTCGAGCCGGAAGAGGTCGCCGAGCTCGGAGGGGTCGTCCGCCCGGCGTTCCATGCTGTCGAGCAGGTTGAGCTGACGGTGGACCAGGACCTGGCTGCGCCGGGCGAGGTTGACGAAGACGCCGGAGATGCCGCTGGCGAGTTCGGCGCGTTCCACGGCGGCGGAGAGCGCGGCGCGGTGGACGGTGGTCAGCGCCTCGCCGACCTGGCCGATCTCGTCCTGGGGGGCCGGCCCGGGGGGCGCCTCGGCCTGGACGTCGATCTCCTCGCCGGCCCGCAGCCGCCGCATGGCGGACGGCAGTTTGCGCCGGGCGATGCCGAGGGCCGTGTTGCGGAGGCTGATCAGCTCGATGACCAGGCCCCGGCCGATGCGTACGGAGATCACGAGGGAGGCCGCGACGGCGGCGAGGCCGAGCAGGACCGCGGCGCCGCCGGCGGTGAGGACGCCCCCGCCGAAGGGGGCCGCGCGGTCGGCGGCCGCGCGCCGGGCGTCGGTCTCGATGGTCGTCAGGCCGCCGCGTACGACGGCCATCGCGTCGTCCCAGGTGGAGGCGGGCACGGCCTGGAGCGCCTGGCGGCCCGCGGCGACGGCGACGATCCGGTCCTCCGCGGTGGTGAGCTGGCGGTAGCCCCGCTCGTCGGCGAGCTTTTCCCAGGCGGCCCGCTCGGGGCCGCGCAGGTCGGCGGTGGCGGACTCGGTGAGGGTGCGCCGGGTCTCGACGGCGCCGGTGAACAGCCGCTGCCTCTCCGCGCTCAGCTCGCCCCCGAGGTACGCGGAGCCGAGCAGGGCGTCCTCGCGGGCCAGCATCTCGCCGACCCGGCCGAACTCGAGGAGCACACGCGCGTGGGCACCGACTTCGGCGTCCTGGATGCCTGCCAGGGCGCCGCCGACGGCGAAGGCGGCGGTGATCGTGGTGGTGTACCGGGTGTACACGTCGTTCCACTCGCCCTTGCCGGCCGCGGCCTCGGTGCGCAGCGCGGCCAGCCCCTCGACATCGGCGACGAAGCGGCCGACCCGGTCGGCGACCTCGCGGGGGAGGTCGCCCGTGGTGCCGACGGTGTGCCGGTCGTCGAGGCGGAGCCGGGCCACGGCCGCGTCGGTGCGCCGCGCCTGGTCCTTGAGTTCCGTGGCGCGCCCGGTGCCGGGCGAGGTGACCTGGCGGACGGCGGCCCTGCGCTCGGCCTGGAGCGCGGTGATCGCGGCGGCGACGGGTTCGCGGATCTCGGCGTCGACCCGCTGGAGTTGGCGCAGTCGGGCGATGTCCTGGGCGGTGGTGACGGTGGCGAACCCCCACAGGGCGAGGAGCGAGACCACGGGAACCATGAGCAGCGAGACGATCTTCGCGCGGACCGTACGGGGGCGCAGTCCGCGGAGCCGGACAGCGGTCGACGGAGCGCCGAGCTGCGTCGCGGTCCGGTCGCTCGGGTCGAGCAGGTCGAGCGGGTCGGCGGCCCCGGGCGGGGCTTCGGGGGCGCGCTCGGACGGTTCGTCGGCGGGCGGCCCCGCGTGCGCGCGCCGTCCCCGCGCCGCCTGCTGCGGCGCCGGTGTCCCGGCGTCCTGGGTGTTGCGGGGAGTTCGCATGGCCTCCTCGTTCCGGCTGCGTCTGTCAGGTGCGGTGTGCTTCGCGTGCGGGGCGGGCGCTTCCAGCGCCGTGATCCGGTGGAGCGGTGTCGCGGCGGTCCTGCGGGAGCGGAAACGTTTCGCGGGACCGGGGGGCTCTACGGGCCGGGCGGACCGGCGTCCACGGGCCCCGCCGGGTAGGCGTACGAGGGCGCGGCGCCCGCGGACGGGCCGTCGGAGGACCCCGCGGCCGCCCTCTCCGGTCGGCCGGCGGCCGGTACACGGCCCGCCGCGCGGAATCCGGGCGGCGCCACGTCGACGGCGCGCTCGTCCGGCTCGGTGACCAGCTCGGCGGAGGCGTAGGCGGCACGTTCCCTGGCGGTCGGGGAGAGCGCCACGAAGGCCGAGGTGATGAACAGATAGGAACCGAGGCCCACGGCGAGCGGGAAGATGAACTGCATCGCGGTGGCGCCGGGAAGCCGCGCGGAGGAGGGCTCCACCACCACCTCGACCGCGAACATGCCGGTGTAGTGCATGCTGCTGACCGCCACGCCCATGACAAGGGAGGCGAGCGCCACGGCGGCGGGCGCGTGGATGTTGAGCGCGGCCCACAGCGCGGCCGTCGCGGCGACGACGGCGATGGCGACGGAGAGCGCGACGAGCACCGGGTCGTACGTCACCCTGCCGTGCAGGCGCAGGGCGGCCATGCCCATGTAGTGCATGCTGGCGACACCGATGCCGGTCGTCAGACCGCCGATCAACAGGGAGCGGCCGCGCTCGCGGCCGTAGCCGACGGCGAAGACGCCGACTCCGACGACGGCCATGGCGATGAGCAGGCTGAGGATGGTCAGCGGAACGTTGTAGCGGATGTCCGTTCCGGTGACGCCGAAGCCGAGCATCGCGACGAAGTGCATCGTCCAGATGCCGGTGCCGATGGCGGAGGCGGCGGTGAGGAGCCAGTTGCGGCGCGAGCGGCCGGTCGCGTCGAGCGCTCGTACGGTGCAGCGGAGCCCGAGGGCGGCGCCTATGCAGGCCATCGCGTACGACAGCACAGGTGTCAGCCAGCCGAAGGCGGCGTGGTCCAGGTGTCCCATGACTCAGGGACGCTAGTCCGGACAAGGGGGCGCATCAGGGGCGCATTTCGAAAGCTGATGGAATATGACGCAGAGATGTTCCAGAACGATCGTGCCGCGCTCGAACGTGGACACAGGACGTTCACCCCAGGGACTGAGGCATCATGCACGCATGAGCGATGACCCCACCCATGTCCAGGAGTTCTTCGGCCCCCGCGCCGCCGGCTGGGACGCCCGCTTCCCCGACGACACCCCCGCGTACGCCGCCGCCGTGGCCGAGCTCGGGCTGCGCCCCGGCGACGCCGTACTGGACGCGGGGTGCGGGACCGGCCGGGCACTGCCCCCGCTGCGCGCGGCCGTCGGCCCGAAGGGGACCGTACTCGGCGCGGATCTGACCCCCGAGATGCTCGCCGCGGCCGTACGCGCCGGGCGCGACGAGTCCGGCGTCCTGCTCCTGACGGATGTCGCCCGGCTGCCGCTGCGCACCGGGGCGCTCGACGCGGTGTTCGGGGCCGGGCTCGTCTCCCACCTGGCGGATCCGGGCCCGAACCTGCGCGAACTCGCCCGGGTCGTGCGACCCGGCGGACGGCTCGCCCTCTTCCACCCGGTGGGCCGGGCCGCGCTCGCCGCCCGTCATGGCCGCCAACTCACCGAGGACGACCTGCGCGCCGAGCACAACCTCCGCCCGCTTCTGTCCGGTTCGGACTGGCGCATGGTCAGTTATGTGGACGAGGACGACCGTTATCTGGTGGTCGCCGTGCGCCAGGACCCGGAGGGGGCGCGCGGGTCGTCGGCCGTGAGCGGGGCCTGAGCCGTGCGTACGCCGGACGTGAGTCTCGTGTGAGCGGAGTGTGAGCCCGCGGTGACCGGGGCATGAACCGCGTGTGAGGCGGACCTGGTCACGCCGACCGAATCCGCGCCCTTCTGTCGCGGCACCCCGCTGTCTACGGTGGAGGTGCCGGGCAGCCGTGTCCGGGAGAGGCGGCAGGCCATGGCCCGTGTGCGAACGATTCTGAACTCCCTCCTCCCCTCCGCGCGCCGCACCACGGGCGAACGGCGCGAGCGGGTCCGGCCGCGCAGGCAGCACAACATCTTCGAGGCCGCGGCGACCTACGTCACGGGATGCGTGGAGGACGACCAGGACCGGATCGACGACGCCGTCACCTGGGTGTCGCCCGAGGCCCTCACCTTCGGCATCAACGAACTCGCCTGCCGGGCGGTGATCGCGCTCGCCCGCGAGCGGGACGAGTCGCCGGAGACCGTCGCCCGGCACCTGCTGGGGCTGCCACCCGCCTGACCTCGCGCGGAACGGGCCTGGTCACTTTCCTTCCGAAGACTCTCGACGCGCGGGTTACCCACTGGTTAAGGTGCGCCGACGACCAGATGGGGAGGCTGCCGTGGCTACCGCCGACGACGACGCGCTGTATGTGCTGACCGCCGTGCTGCTGACGCCCGCGCAGTTCCCGAGCGTGCTCGGCGACGACTACCCGGCCGCGTGCACGGCGCTCGGCCTCGAACCGTACGCCGAGGGGTACGGCCTCGTCCTCGGACAGGACGGCGCGGGCGCCCGCTGGACGGTCGTCATCGACGACGTGTCGCTGGTCGCCGTGGCCATCGCCTCCTGGGACTGCGGCATGGAGTACGACCTCTCCCCCGACGAGCGCACGGTCGTGGCGGCGCTCCCCGGCTGGCCGCTGGACGTGGCCACGGCCGCGCCCGGTCTTCCGGCCCCGCACGACCCGGAGCGCGAGGAGGGCGACCGCGCTCCGCTGTCACCGCCGGACGGCGAGGGCTGGGGCCCCGCGCAGCGGCGGCTCGGCGCCGACGAGGTCGCGCTGCAGTGGGCGGACTGGCGGGCGCAGCTGGACGAGGACGCCTCACCCGCGGAGTCGGGCGGGGGCGATGGTGAGAGCAGCGATTCAGCGGCTCCCGCGGACGCCGCCGAGGAGACCGCTTCCGTACGCGACCCCTACGACGGTGTGCGTCGCGCGCTCGCCGAGCTGCGCGGCTATCTCGAGGAGGCGCCGCCGGTGGGCCGGGTCCGCTCCGCCTTCGCCACCGGCGAGGCGCGGATGCTCCGGGCCGACGGGCCCGGCTGGTCGTTGGTGGCCCGGACCGACGACATGGCCTTCGTCCTCCTGGACGACGAGCCGCGCGAGGTCCTCCCGGTCGCCCGGGGCACCAAGCTGCCCGCGCTCCTGGAGGCCCTCGACGCGATGGCGGTCCGTCCTTCCTGACGCCCCGCCCGCCCCGCCCCGCCCCGCCCCTGAGAGCAGCCTGCCCGATCAGACCCTTTCCAGGGGGCGATGCGGCTCGGCGGGCAGCTCGACCCGGATCGGGTCGCCGGGACGGACTTCGCCGCCCGCCAGCACGACGCTCATGATCCCGGCCTTGCGGACGAGCCGTCCGTCCTCGTCGCGGCCTAGGACCTGCTTGAGCAGACCGTGCCGGTAGGTGTCGATCTGGGCGCAGGGGTTGCGCAGGCCGGTGACCTCGACGACGGCCTCGGCACCGAGGTGCAGCAGCGTCCCGGTCGGGAGCGCGAGGAGATCGATGCCCCGGGTCGTGATGTTCTCGCCGAGGGCTCCGGGGACGACGTCGAACCCGGCTCGGGCGACCTCGTCGAAGAGTTCGGCGTGGATCAGGTGGACCTGGCGCAGGTTCGGCGCGGTCGGGTCCTGGGCCACCCGGGAGCGGTGCTTGACCGTCACGCCGGCGTGCACATCCCCCTCGACACCGAGGCCCGCGAGCAGCGTGATGCTGTCGCGGTTCGGCTTGGTGAACGCGTAGACACCGTTGCTGCTGACCGTCGTGACGCCGGCGTCGCTCATGAGATGGAGCCCCCTCCTCCGATGCGATGACCGCACGCAGACAGGCATGCGGCGGACCGCACGCGGGTGACCGCGTGCGGATGATCATCCACGAGGCTACGCCAGACGCGCTCCGAGGATCGCGGCCCGGGTCAGCGGTGGAGTTCCTTGCGGGAGATCCGGCGGAGCCGGCGCCGCTGACCGGGGTCGAGGGCCAGGTAGGCCACGGCGGGTACGCCGAGGACCACCAGCAGGGACAGCCAGAACCCGATGAGGGGCATCAGGAGGAGGCCCACGGCCACTCCCCCGATGACGACCTTCGTCCGTGTCGACATGTGCGACGCCTCCTTCTCACGCTGCCGAGCGCAGCGGCTCGCCGACCTCGTGCAGATGTCCGAGCGCCTGTCGGTAGGACTCGACGAAACCGGTCTCTGTGTAGGGGATACCCACCGTACGGCAGTGCGCACGCACGGCGGGCTGGGCGAGTCGAAGGTGCGGGCGCGGCATGCTGGGGAAGAGGTGGTGCTCGATCTGGTAGTTGAGCCCGCCGAGGAACCAGTCGGTCAGGAACCCGCCCCTGATGTTGCGCGAGGTGAGCACCTGGCGGCGCAGGTGGCCCCAGCTGTCGCCGTCGGGGTGGGCGTCGGGCATCTCCATGCCCTTGTGGTTCGGCGCGAAGGCCATCCCGAGGTGGAGGCCGAGGAGCATCTGGTGGACCAGGGCGAAGACGAGGGCCTGGACGGGCGTGAGGGTGAGCAGCAGGAGGGTCGTGTAGCCGACGACGTGGGCGAGGAGGAGGGCGCCTTCGACGAGGCGCTCGCGCCGGGTGCGGAAGGGCCCGTCCTGGGAGAACAGCGCCTGGAAGCCGTACACCTTGAGGGCGATGCCCTCAAGGGTGGTCAGGGGGAAGAAGAGCCAGGCCTGGTGGCGGGTGAGCCAGCGACGGAATCCGGTGCGGTCGGTGGTCTGGGCCTGCGCGAAGACGAGGACGTCGGCCGCGACGTCCGGGTCCTTGTCGAGGTGGTTGGGGTTGGCGTGGTGGCGGTTGTGCTTGTCGTTCCACCACTCCTGGCTCATCCCGAGCAGCAGGTTGGCGTGGACGAGCTGGATGATCCGGTTCCGGCGCCGGTCCGCGCTGATCTGCGCGTGGCCCGCGTCATGGCCGACGAAGGCCACGCGGGCGGAGAGCAGGGCGAGGGGTACGGCGAGGAGGAGGGCCCACCAGGAGGGTCCGAGCAGGACGAGGCCCGCGGCCACGGCGGCGAGTCCCAGGAAGTTGACCGCCATGCCGCGCGCGTACCAGCCGGTCCTCCGTTCCAGGAGCCCCTGTTCCTTGATGGTGCGCAGCAGTGGCCCGAACTCGCTGCCACGGCCGGCGGTCGCGGTACGAGGGGTGGGGAGCGTTGCGGTGGCCTGGGGCATGACGGGCTCCGGGGTCCGTGGGCGGAGGCCCGGGCACGTGCCGCCCGGACTCCCTCGAACGTACGGATCGGTGATCCTCCGCAGCCATGGCGTCACCCCCCGAGATCCCGGGGGGATTCCCGGGGGCCGAAGGTAGGGCTGGCTCCACCGTCTGGCGCGGGCGCCCGGAACGTGAGCCAGGTCACCGCGTTTCCGCTCCCGGGTGGGCCCGGGGTTCCTGTACCCTCGGCCGCTCGGCCCAGTAGTCAAATTTGAGGAATGTGTTGTCGCCGTCCCTGAGGCTCGATGAACTCGTCCGCTGTTCCACCGTCTTCCTGCCCGCCGACCCGCCGCGCGCCGGCCGCATCGCCTTCTGGTCCCCCGAGCACCCGCCGACGTCGGCCGATCACCTGACCGTGGTGGCCGACGACGTACGGCCCCGGACGGTTCCGGCCGTACTCGTACCCGTACGGGACGCCCTGCCGCTCCTCACCCGCGCCCGGTTCTCCGACGAGGCCTCGCCCGCGGCGGCGTTCTGGGGCGCCGCCTCCCTCCTCGCGCTGCGCCTCGCGGCGCAGGGGCTGCTGCTGCCCGGCCTCACCGGCACCGACCGCGACGCGTGGCGGGCGGGACCGCTGGGCGCCGACGAGCTGGCCGACCTCCGGTCCCTCGCCGCGTCGATGCCGCCGGCCGCCCATGCCGTACCGCTTCCCGGTGACGGGCCGCTGCGGCTCCCCGAGCCCGAGGGGCTGCTGCGTGCCTTCGTGGACGCGGTCGTGGACGGGCTGCCGCGCACCCCGGCAGCCCCACTGGCCGCGGGCGGGCCCGCCTTCGCGGCCGACGAGCCTCAGGAGCTGCCCGCGCAGCGGGTCTGGGCGGCGGACGTGGCGGCCGGTCACGACGCGGGCGTACGGCTCTCCTTGCGTCTCGAGCTGCCCGGGCTGAGCGAGCAGGAAGCCCCGGCCTTCCGCGCCGTGCTCCAGATGCACGGCGTCGCCGACCCGGCGCTGGTCGCGGACGCGGCGGAGGTCTGGGCCGGCTCCGGCCCCGCGGCCGCGGCGTTCGGGCCCCGCGCCCGGATGGACGCGCTGCTCGCGCTGCGCCGCGCCGCGCGGGCCTGGCCACCGCTGGCGCCGCTGCTCTCGGCGGCCGTGCCGGACGCGGTCGAGCTGGCCGACGACGAGGTCACGGAGCTTCTCGGTCCTGCGGCCCGGGCGCTCGCCGCGACCGGCGTGCAGCTCCACTGGCCGCGCGACCTGGCTCACCGGCTCACCGCCCACGCGGAGATCGGCCCGGCGGACGACCCCGCCGAGGCCGGCCGGCACAGCGCCGACGACTCGTACGCCGAGACCGGTCCTCACGCCGCCACGGACCCGTACGCCGGGACCGAGCCGTACGCCGGGACCGATGCCGGTGCGGGCGCGGAAACCGGGCGCTCCTCCGGGCTCCCCTCCTTCCTCTCCGCCGACGCCCTCCTCGCCTTCAACTGGCGCTTCGCCCTCGGCGACCAGGACCTCACCCGTGCCGAACTCGACCTGCTCGCCGAGGCCGCCCGGCCGGTCGTCCGGCTGCGCGACCAGTGGGTCCTCGTCGACCCCGCGGAGGTACGCCGCGCCCGCGCTTCGCAGGACCGCAAGGTCACCCCGGTCGACGCGCTCGGAGCCGTGCTCACCGGGACCACCGAGGTGGACGGCAGGCGCGTCGAGGTCCGGGCGACCGGATGGCTGGAGCAGCTGCGCGCCCGTCTCGACGACCCGGAGGGCGGCCCGCAGGAGGTTCCCCAGCCGGCCGCGCTCGCCGCGACGCTCCGCGACTACCAGCTGCGCGGGCTCAACTGGCTGCACCGGATGACCTCGCTCGGGCTCGGCGGCTGTCTCGCCGACGACATGGGCCTGGGCAAGACCATCACGCTCATCGCACTTCATCTGCACCGGCGGACCGACCCGTCGGCGGCCGGCCCCACGCTCGTCGTCTGCCCGACCTCGCTCATGGGCAACTGGCAACGGGAGATCGAGAAGTTCGCGCCCGGCACGCCCGTGCGCCGCTTCCACGGCCCCGCTCGCGCTCTGGAGGGCCTGGCGGACGACGAGTTCGTGCTCACGACGTACGGCACGATGCGGCTCGACACCGAACCGCTGGTCGCCCGCACGTGGGGCATGGTCGTCGCCGACGAGGCCCAGCACGTCAAGAATCCGTACTCGGCCACCGCCCGGCAGCTCCGCACGCTCCGTGGGAAGGCGCGCGTCGCCCTGTCGGGCACCCCGGTCGAGAACAACCTCTCCGAGCTGTGGGCCATCCTCGACTGGACGACCCCCGGTCTCCTCGGCCGGCTCGGCACCTTCCGGTCCCGCTACGCCTCGGCCGTCGAGGGCGGCGAGGACCCGGCCGCTGCGGAGCGCCTGGCCGCGCTGGTCCGGCCGTTCCTGCTGCGGCGCCGGAAGTCCGACCCGGGCATCGCGCCCGAGCTGCCGCCGAAGACCGAGACCGACCGTGCGGTCTCCCTGACCGGGGAGCAGACGGGGCTCTACGAGGCCGTGGTGCGCGAGACGCTCGCCGCGATCGCCGAGGCGGACGGGATGGAGCGGCGCGGCCTTGTGGTGAAGCTGCTGACGGGGCTCAAGCAGATCTGCAACCACCCGGCGCAGTACCTCAAGGAGGAGGACCCCCGGATCCAGGGCCGCTCCGGCAAGCTGGAGCTGCTCGACGAACTGCTCGACACGATCCTCGCCGAGGACGCGAGCGTGCTGGTCTTCACTCAGTACGTCCAGATGGCACGGCTGTTGGAGCGCCATCTGGCGGCGCGGGGCGTGCGCACCCAGTTCCTGCACGGCGGCACGCCGGTCGCCGAGCGCGAGGCGATGGTCGCCCGTTTCCAGTCCGGCGAGGTGCCGGTCTTCCTACTGTCGCTGAAGGCGGCGGGCACCGGCCTCAACCTCACCAGGGCCGGGCACGTCGTGCACTACGACCGCTGGTGGAACCCGGCCGTCGAGGCCCAGGCCACCGACCGTGCGTACCGGATCGGGCAGACCCAGCCGGTGCAGGTCCACCGGCTGATCGCCGAGGGCACGGTCGAGGACCGGATCGCGGAGATGCTGCTGCGCAAGCGGGCGCTGGCCGACTCGGTGCTGGGCTCGGGCGAGGCGGCGCTGACCGAACTGACCGACGCCGAGCTGGCCGACCTCGTCAGGCTGCGCGGGGATGACACCGGGAACGGGGACGAGGGCGGCCACGGGGGCAAGGACGCGAACGGGGAGGACGGTCGATGAGCGACGACTACGGATTCGGCGACGGACACGACGGTGACCGCGAGGCCCACGGCCGGCAGGAGGAGGAGCGGACGTTCGCCGCGCTGCCGCCCGCCCGGGGGTCCGCCTTCGCCCGCACCTGGTGGGGCCTAGCCTGGCTCAAGGCCCTGGAGGACACGGCGCTCGACGGACAGCAGCTCAAGCAGGGGCGGCGGCAGGCACGCGCCGGCGCCGTGGGCGCGGTGTCGGTGCGGCCCGGCCGGATCACCACGGTCGTCAAGGACCGTGACGGTTCCTCCTACCGCAGCGACGTCCTCCTCCAGGAGCTCTCGGAGGACGACTGGGACCGGCTGCTCGATCTCGCGGTGGAGAGCGCTGGGCACATCGCGGCGCTGCTCGACCACGAGATGCCGCCGCACCTGGTGGAGGACGCGGCGGCCGCAGGGCTCGAACTCCTGCCGGGCATCGGCGATCTGGAGCCCGAGTGCGGCTGCGAGGCGTGGGACCACTGCCCGCACACGACCGCGCTCTGCTACCAGGTGGCGCGGCTGCTGGACGAGGACCCGTTCGTGCTGCTCCTGATGCGGGGGCGCGGGGAGCGGGCGCTCGTGGACGCGTTGCAGGAGCGGAGCGCGGCGCGGGCGGCGACGGCCACGGCTCCGGGCACCCGGAGCTCCGCCGAAGAAGCGGCCGCCGAGGGCGTTCCGGCCGAGGAGGCGTTCGCCGCGCGGGACATCCTGCCGCCGCTGCCCGCTCCCCCGGTGCTCCCCGCCGCCCCGGGCGGGCCGCCCTCGCTGGACACCGAGGCGGAGCCGGCGCCGGGGCTCGATCCGGCGGCGCTGGAGTTCCTCGCGGCGGACGCGGCCGCGCGCGCCCACCGGATGCTGGCGGAGGCGCTCGGGCCAGGTCATGGTCGATCGTGGCGGCCGGAACCGTCCTTGACGCCCGCTCAGGACGCCGTGCGGATGGCGGCCCTCGGAACTCCCCCGTCCTGGGTCGCGGCACGGCTGGCGGAGGGCGCGGGGCGGCGCACGGCGGGGCTCGGCCCGGCCACGCGCGCGTGGCGCTTCGGGGGCGCCGCCGCCCTCTCCGTACTGGACGAGGAGTGGACGCCCGGTCCGGAGGTGCTGGACCGTGCGCGGGCGGTGCTCGCGGAGGCCTGGGAGGACGCCGAGAGGCCCGTTCTCCGGCAGTCCGGGGCGGCGCGCTGGACCGTGGTCGGCGAGGAGGCGCAGCTGCGCCTCGGCGAGGACGGCCGTTGGTGGCCCTTCCGCAAGGAGCGCGGCGCCTGGGTCCCGGCGGGTCCCGCCGACCAGGACCCCGCCGCGGCGCTCGCGGGCCTGGCGGCGCGGGAGGCCTGACCCAACGCACGCCCGGAGCGACTGAGGACCTCCCCGCGGCGGGCCTCCGCACGGCGGGCCTCCGCACGACGGGCCTCCGCACGGCGGGCGTCAGCGCAGGCGGGCGGTGAGCGGGCGGGCGGCTGCGCCGGGGGCGGCGTGCGCGGTGAGACTGCACGCCACGGTGTCGGCACCGAGGAGGTAGCCGGAGCGGTACGGGTACTGGACGAAGGTGGTCCAGCGGGTGCCGCGTGGCTGGGCGGAGGCCTTGCGACGGAGCGGCTCGCGGCACAGGGCGGCCGCCGCGTCCCGTATCTGCCGGTCGGTGCGGTGCTCGCCGGTCAGCCGGACCACGGCGACGAGCTGGGCGTCGTGCGGCCGGTCGCAACCGCGCCGCACGACGGAGCCGGGGGCGGCCCGGTCGATGTCGAAGCACTCCCCCGGCTTGAGGTGGTGGTACGCGACGGCGGCGGCACTCCCGGCCGTTCCGCCCTGCGCGGCGAGCTGGTCGCCGGCGGCCGACCCGCCGTCGGCGGTCGGGCCCACGCGCGTGCCGACGGTCGCGCCGGCCCCCTCCCGCGTGGTCGCGTCCCAGTGGCTCTGGCCCTCCTGGCGGACCACGAAGGCGACGGCCGCGACCAGGACGAGGAGCGGCACGACGAGGTACCGGGTGAACGACGGCGCATTCTCGCCGGAGTACGGGGACATGGTGACCAGGGTCACCCGGGAACCCTCAACAGGGTTGCTTCGATTCCGAGTTGAAGCGTGGCCCGTACAGAACCGTGACACTTCCCTTGCCTGTACGGGCCATTGGGAACCCACTGGCGTGCTATGGGGTTCTCCGCCTACAGGCCCAGCTGGCGCTCGGCTCCCTCGACGGTCTGGGCGAGGAGCACGGCGATCGTCATGGGGCCGACACCGCCCGGCACGGGGGTGATGAGGGAGGCCCGCTCGGCGGCGGTGTCGAAGTCGACGTCACCGACGTTGCCCGGGTTGTAGCCGGCGTCGATCACGACGGCGCCGGGCTTGATGTCCTCGCCCCGGATGAACCGGGGCTTGCCGACGGCCGCGACGAGGATGTCCGCCTCGCGGACGGCGGCGGACAGGTCGGTGGTGCGCGAGTGGCAGTAGGTGACGGTGGCGTCGCGGCCGAGGAGCAGCAGGCCGGCGGGCTTGCCGAGGATGGCCGAGCGGCCGACGACGACGGCGCGCTTGCCGCGCGGATCGACGTCGTAGGCGTCGAGCAGCCGCATGATGCCGCCCGGCGTGCAGGAGACGAAGCCGGGCAGCCCGAAGCCCATGGCGGCGAACGAGGACATGGTGACGCCGTCGACGTCCTTGGCCGGGTCGATCGCCTCGAAGGCGGCCCGCTCGTCGATGTGCGGGCCGACCGGGTGCTGGAGCAGGATGCCGTGGACGTCGGGGTCCTGGGAGAGCGCGGTGATCGCGGCGACGAGTTCCTCGGTCGTCGTCTCGGCGGGCAGTTCGACGTGGCGGGAGCGGATTCCGGCCTTCGCGCAGCGGTTCTGCTTCATCTTCACGTACGTCACGGAGGCGGGGTCCGCGCCGACGAGGACCGTGGCGAGACAGGGCGTGACGCCGGTGCGGCGGGTGATCTCGGCGGCGCGGGCGGCGGTCTCCTCGACCGTGCGGCGGGCGAGGGCGGTGCCGTCCATGAGGGAGGCGGTGCTGGTGGACATGGGCCACTCCTGGGCGTCGTCGAGGACAGGGTGATCGCCCAGGCGCACGGCAGTGTCGGATCCGCGCGGGTGCGCGGGGTCCGCGGGCCGCTCCCCGGTGGTGATCCACCTCAAGCGCCAGTCACGGCCCGAGCCCTACTCTACGTGAGGCCCGGGCGGGGCCCCAGAGCGGTGTTCGGACACGGCGCATATGCCAGGGTGCCGGGACGCTTGTCGGCGGCCCCGGCGCGCACGACGATGACCACGATGACGGCGGACGGGACCGGCGGACCCTCGGGGCGGCGGACCCGTCCGGTCCAGGGGACCTCGACGTGGAGGCCGAGTTGAGCGATGCGTGGGTGGCGGCCGAGCCGGACGCCGGGGCGCTGCGGCGGGCGCACGAGGTGTTCACCAGCGGCGGCCAGGTCCGCCTCCCGCCGGTGCGGCCGCTGGTCGCGGAGTCGTGGCGGCGCTCCGCGCGGGCCCGGGTGAGTCCGGACGGCGCGGCCTGTGTGGAGCTCGCGGACGACGAGCTCGCCGACCACCGCGCGGGGCATCCGCTGTCGGCCGCGATGCCGGTGATCCGGGAGCTGATGGGCACGTACGCGGCGGACGGCGAACATCTCCTGGCGGTCTGCGACGCGGCGGGCCGGATGTTGTGGGTGGAGGGCCACCCCGGGACGCTGCGGCGGGCACGGGCCATGAACTTCGTCGCCGGGGCGCGCTGGTCGGAGTCGGTGGCCGGGACGAACGCTCCGGGGACGGCGATCGCGGTGGACCGCCCGGTGCAGGTGTTCAGCGCCGAGCATTTCCAGCGGCCGGTGCAGGCGTGGACCTGTGCCGCCGCTCCCGTACACGATCCGCGGACCGGGCGGCTGCTCGGCGCGGTCGACATCACCGGCGGGGACCGGTTGGCCCATCCGCACAGTCTGGCCTTCGTCCAGGCCGTGGCGCGGGCGGCGGAGTCGCAGCTGGCCCTGCTCGCTCCGCCGGCCGCGGCGGAGCGGCCGCGCCTGGCGGCTCTCGGCCGGGACGAGGCGGCGCTGGTCGTGGCGGGCCGCCGGCTGCGGCTGAGCCGGCGCCACAGCGAGATCCTGGTGGTCCTTGCCCATCGCCCGGAGGGGGTGGGCGGCGAGGAACTGCTCACGCTGCTGTACGAGGACGAGTCGGTCACCCCGGTCACGCTGCGGGCGGAGATGTCCCGGTTGCGCGGGCTCTTGGGGCCCGAGTTGCTGCGCTCGCGCCCGTACCGCCTTGCGGGTGAGGTCGACGCGGACTTCGCGGCGGTGGACCGGCGCCTGGGCTCAGGGGCGGTGTCGGCGGCCCTCGCCGACTACGCGGGGCCGCTGTTGCCCGCATCCCGCGCCCCCGGCGTGGTACGGCTGCGGCAGCGGCTCGCGGGGAGACTGCGGGCGGCGCTGGTGGACCGGGGCGACGCGGCACTGCTCTCGGACTGGACGTACAGCGCCTGGGGCGAGGACGACGTGGAGATGTGGCGGGCGCTGTCGGAGGTGGTGCCCGCCTCCGGCCTGGCGCCGGTGCTCGCCCGGCTCCGCGCCCTGGACGAGGAACTGTCCTCGGGCGCAACGGGGTTGCAACGTAGGGCTCCGCACACTCGGCGGTGAGCGCCGGCCAGGGACGGCCGGCGCGGTTCGAGGGAGGCCATGCCGATGACCCGTTACGCCGCACCCGGTACCGAGGGCGCGCTCATGTCGTACCTGCCGCGCTACGACCACTGGATCGGCGGTGCGTACGTGGCGCCCGCGCGGGGCCAGTACTTCGAGAACCCGAGTCCGGTCGACGGCCGCCCCTTCACCGAGGTCGCCCGGGGCACCGCGGAGGACGTGGAGCGCGCCCTCGACGCGGCGCACGCGGCGGCTCCGGCCTGGGGTCGTACGGCGCCGAACGAGCGGGCGAACGTCCTCCTGCGGATCGCCGACCGGATGGAGGCGAAGCTGGAGGAGCTCGCGGTCGCGGAGAGCTGGGAGAACGGCAAGCCGATCCGCGAGACGCTGGCCGCCGACATCCCGCTGGCGATCGACCACTTCCGCTACTTCGCGGGGGCGTTGCGCGGCCAGGAAGGCACGCTGAGCGAGATCGACGACGACACCGTGGCGTACCACTTCCACGAGCCGCTGGGCGTCGTCGCGCAGATCATCCCGTGGAACTTCCCGATCCTCATGGCGGTCTGGAAGCTGGCGCCGGCGCTCGCCGCGGGCAACGCGGTGGTGCTCAAGCCGGCCGAGCAGACCCCGGCGTCGGTGCACTTCTGGATGAGCCTGGTGGCGGATCTGCTGCCGCCGGGTGTGGTCAACATCGTCAACGGCTTCGGAGCGGAGGCGGGCAAGCCGCTGGCGTCGTCCCCGCGCGTGGCGAAGATCGCCTTCACGGGCGAGACGACGACGGGGCGGCTGATCATGCAGTACGCCTCCGAGAACATCAAGCCGGTCACGCTGGAGCTGGGCGGCAAGTCCCCGAACATCTTCTTCGACGACGTGTGGGCGTCGGACGACGACTTCAGGGACAAGGCGCTGGAGGGCTTCACCATGTTCGCCCTGAACCAGGGCGAGGTCTGCACCTGCCCGTCCAGGGCCCTGATCCAGCGCGGCCACTACAGCGAGTTCCTGGAGGCGGCGGTCGCCCGCACGGAGCGCATCGTCCCGGGCCACCCGCTGGACACGGACACCATGATCGGCGCCCAGGCCTCCAACGACCAGCTGCAGAAGATCCTCTCGTACCTGGACATCGGCCAGCAGGAGGGCGCGAAGATCCTGACAGGCGGTCAGCGCATCGAGTACGGCGGCGAGTTGGCGGGCGGCTACTACGTCCAGCCGACCATCTTCGAGGGCGACAACCGCATGCGGATCTTCCAGGAGGAGATCTTCGGCCCGGTCGTCGCGGTCACGTCCTTCACGGACTTCGACGACGCGATCCGCACGGCCAACGACACCCTCTACGGCCTCGGCGCGGGAGTCTGGACCCGCGACACCAACACGGCCTACCGCGCGGGCCGCGCGATCCAGGCGGGCCGCGTCTGGACGAACTGCTACCACGCCTACCCGGCCCACGCGGCCTTCGGCGGCTACAAGCAGTCGGGCATCGGCCGAGAGACCCACAAGATGATGCTGGACCACTACCAGCAGACGAAGAACCTGCTGGTGAGCTACTCCCCGAAGAAGCTGGGCTTCTTCTAGCGGCCCGAAAGAAGGCGCCTGACCTGGGGGTTCACTCGGGTCAGGCTCCTTCTGGGAGCGTCCGGCACCCCTCAGAAGGGAGGCGCCGAAATACTCTCCTTCTCCCCATTCATCCCACCAATATCCCAGTCCTGACCAGCAGTTCCGGGCCATACACGGGTCAGATGGCGGCTCAGCCCGTGGAGCGGCCGTCCCCACGGCGCCGGCTCCACTCCTGCGTCGACTCCTCGATGAGCCGGGTGGAATGCTCCTGCAGAGGTGTGGGCGGTGCACGCTGCGCCGCGGAACGTAAATGCGTCGACAACGCACCTCGCCCCCGGCAAAGTGGCCGTCCGTGACGAGCAGCGAACTGTGGACCCGTGCGACCGCCGACCGCTACGACGCCGAGGAGACCGAAAGGTCCTCGGCTGCCGTTCTCGAACCGACTCTCGCCTTCCTCGCCGAGCTCGCCGGAGACGGCCGGGCACTGGAGTTCGCCATCGGAACCGGACGAGTGGGAGTCCCGCTCCGGGAACGCGGCGTGCCGGTAGTGGGCATCGAACTGTCCGAGCACATGGCAGCGGTACTGCGGCGCAAGATCGGCGAGGACACGCTCCCGGTAGTCATCGGGGACATGGCTACGACCGTCGTTCCTGGTGAGTTCACCCTGGTCTATCTCGTCTACAACACCATCACGAACCTGCTCACTCAGGACGAGCAGGTCGAGTGTTTCCGCAACGCCGCACGGCATCTGCAGCCCGGCGGCCGATTCGTCATCGAGCTGGGTGTGCCGCCGCTGCGCTTCCTGCCGCCCGGCCAGGTCGCGGTGCCTTTCGATGTCTCCGAGCAGCATCTCGGCTTCGACACCTTCGACCTGGTCGAGCAGATTCTCGTCTCGCACCACCTCACGCGCGACGGCGACGACGGCCGCTACCGTCGTGACAACTCCCGGCACCGGTACGCCTGGCCGGCAGAGCTCGACCTGATGGCACGGATCGCTGGGCTCGAGCTGGAACGTCGTGTCGCGGACTGGGACGAGGCGCCGTTCACCCAGGACTCCGCGAAGCACATCTCCGTGTGGCGCAGGTCAACCTGAGGTCGGCCGCACCTCGCCCTGCTTGTCGTACTGCCCGCCTTCGCCGTTGACGTCCGTGGAGAAGCCCCTCCAGGCGTACCCGTAACGCCAGCTTCCGTGGTCGGTGAGTCGGGACCCGTTTATCTTCTGTCAATCCCCCATGGACTCGGGCGGACGACTCTCTCCATGCATCTCGATCCACCACGAATCGAATGGAGAATCCATTGCGCAGACATGCGCTCTCTGGCCTTGGCTGCCGCAAGTCTGACGGCGGCCCTGCCTGCCGTGTCGGCATACGCCGACGGCCCGGCCACGCCCGCACCGCGCGTCGCGGACGGTGGCGTCCACGGGACCGCCACTAGTATCGATGCCCAGCAGCGGGCCTTCTGGGCCCGGCACGATGCCAAGGGCACCCTCCGCCCGTTCAAGGGCGAGCGGCGGGAGGCCCGGGCGTGGTTCCGCGCGGAGCACGCCGTCCTGACCTCTGCCGTGGAGCAATCACTGGCGTCGGTCCCAGACGCCCTGCGGACGGCCGTGGTGTACACGGCGGCGGAGACGGACCCGCGCGAGGTGCTCGCCTGGGCGGAGACGACCAACAGTGCTCTGCGCCTCCACATGTCGGGCGTGCTGCTGGCGCTCGTCCTGCGCGCCACGGGGCGCGTCGGGGAGTCGGAGGCCGCGATGGCCAGGGCCGAACTCTTCGCGGGCGATCCGGACGACCCGGCGAGCTCTGCCGGCTTCGCCCGGTTCGTAGCCCGCCTGCACGTCGCCGTGGGCGCGGACCAGCCGCCCTCCGGACTGCCTCTGATGACACCGCTGATGCGCCGGGTGGACGCCCACGGAACCTCGCTGGTCAACGCGGAGGGAGTAGTCCGCCTGGGAGCCGCGCTGAGCGGGCTGCACTGAGCGGGCTGCGATCCTGACGGACGCGGCACCCCCGTGACCCCGCCCCGCACCGCCCGCTCCAGCCCGCTCGTCCTGCTGTCAGGTGTCAGGTGGGCGTGTGGGCGGCTTTGTTCGTCGTGGTGCCGCCTTCGTCCTGGGCTTCCGACGGGGCAGGCTGTTGGGGAGCGGGCGGGGTGCGGACCAGTAGTGCGACCAGTACGGCCAGGGCGCCGATCAGGGCGCCGATGCCGAATCCCCACCGGATGCCCGTGGCCAGTGCGCCGGTGCTGTCGGCGCCGTCGGCTGCCGCCGTGGCGGCGTGTCCCGACATGACACTGATGACCAGAGCGGTGCCTGCGGCGGCCGCGACCTGTTGGAGCGAGCCCAGGACGGCGGAGCCGTGGGGGTAGAGATGCGGCGGCAGCACGGACAGGCCGGAAGTGAAGACGGGGGTGAAGACGAACGCCATGCCGGCGCTCAGGGCCACGTGAAGGACGAGCACCAGCCACGGCGAGGTCTGTTCGCCCATGAGGGCGAAGAGCGCGAGGCAGAGCGCTGTGAGTACGGCTCCGGGTACGACCAGGCGTGGTGCGCCGAGTCGGTCGTAGAGCTTTCCGACCTGCGGTCCGAGCAGGCCCATGGTCAGGCCGCCGGGGATGAGGAGCAGACCGGTCTGCAGTGAGGTCAGGCCGAGCACCTCCTGCAGATGGATCGGCAGCAGGATGAACCCGCCCATGAGAGCCATGAAGGACAGACACATCAGGCCGAGCGCCACAGAGAAGTGACGGAATGTCAGGGCGCGCAGGTCCAGCAGTGGCGTGGACGAGCGCTGAAGTGCCAGCTGTCGCCACACGAACATGCCTACCAGCACCGCGCCGGTCAGGGTCATGGCCGGCGGCGACATGGGGGCCTGGGCCGCGTTCCCGGCACCGAGCCCGCTCAGGCCGTAGACCAGGGAGCCGAAGCCCGCCGCCGCCAGGGGTACGGACAACCAGTCGATGGGGCCTGCCTGCGGCTCGCCGATGTTGACCAGTTTGCGCCGACCGAACACGGCCATCGCTCCGGCGATGGGCAGCACGGCCAGGAACAGCAGGCGCCACGTCCCCAGTTGCAGCAGCACCCCGGAGACCGCGGGGCCGAGGGCGGGTGCGACGGAGATGACGAGGGTGATGTTGCCCATGACACGGCCGCGCTGGTGCGGGGGCACGAGGGTCATCAGCGTCGTCATGAGCAGCGGCATCATCACGGCGGTGCCGCTGGCCTGGATGACGCGGGCGGCCAGCAGTACGGGGAAGGAGGGCGCGGCGGCGGCCAGAGCAGTGCCGGCGAGGAACAGTGCCATGGCCAGGCTGAAGGCGGTCCGGGTCGTCACGCGCTGCAGGAACCACCCTGTCACCGGAATGACGACAGCCATGGTGAGCATGAAGGCCGTGGACAGCCAACCGGCGGCCGCCGCGGTGACCTCGAACTCGCGCATGAGCCGCGGGATCGCGTTGACCATGATCGTCTCGTTGAGGAGGACGACGAACGTGGACAGGACGAGAATCCGCAGCACGGCGGTGACGCGGGCGGGTGAGAGGGTGGGCGTTGCGTGTGGTGCGGGCATGGCGCCTTCCGTCATATGTGTGTCCTCCACACGCGGCAGCTCACACTGACAGAAGGCGGCGCCGGGAAGAAGTCATAGGTCTCCCCGATCCTGTCGGCGCCTGCACCCGAGCACAAACCATTTTGCGCTCGTCGCATCCCGTAGAGGTCCGTGCCCTAACGGTGCGGTCACCCCGCGACCCGTACGGTGGACGCCCCCGTACTGTCGTATCCCGTGTCGTCGTGGTCGATCGCGCCCGAGGTCACGTGACCCGCGAGCCCGAGGAGCAGGAAGAGCCAGACCAGGACCTGCGCGGCCGTGCTCAGACGGAGTGGGCGCGTCGCGGAGTGCGCGGGCTGAGCGACTGCCTCGGGGGCGTCGCCCAGGAGCCCCTTGGGATACACCGGCGTCAGCATCGTCACGTAGGCCGCCAGTCGCATCCGGTACCGGACGACGGCCGCCGTGGCGCCGAAGACCGGCTCGGGCAGGCGGCCCAGGACGATGCCGATCAGCCAGAACACCCAGCTGATCGCGAACCAGCCGGACTGCGCGAGGCTGCTGATGATCGCCGCCGGAATCATCAGGATCAGGCGGAACAGCACGGCGAGCCGGTTGAGCGGGGTGGCGCGCAGCTCGATGCGCACCGGGTAGTCGGGAGCGTCGAAGGAGAACGGCGGGTACCGGTCGACGAGAAGAGCCGCACTGGCCGACACCCGGGTCTGGTAGGCGAGGACCGAGCCGAGGAAGGACGCGATCGACTCGGGCAGACGGCCCAGGACCAGGGCGCTGAACCAACCCGCGATCGTGACGAAGAACGCGGCGAACGACAGCACGGCGACGACGATGAACTGCGGCAGGAGCAGCAGCCAGCGCAGGAACACCGTCCAGCGACGCTGCTGCCCCGGCGGGGGCACGTCCAGAGCCGGCCGCCACTCCACGCCGTCGGCATCGGCGCCGGCCGAGGGCCGGGGCCCCCAGTTTGCCGCCATGGCCGCCTCCGTCTCTCCCGCTTCCCGTGCTTCCCGGGGTCACGTCGATGCTGCCGCAGCCGGCCGCCCTTCGCACCGCGGCAGGGCCACTGGGACCACAGGAGACGCCGCACACGCCGTGAAGGGTGTCGTGGTTCCACCCTGCGATGCCGTAGGCGGCTCGGCCCCTGGGGGCTGACGACGTAGAGACGTACAGGCCGCAAGCGCGCTGTCGGCCGCTCGTTCAGTGCCTCGGGAACGCCCTTGCCGTCGGAGCCGGCCCGAGCGTCGTCGTGCCAGGAGGCGACCGATGGCCCAGCCCCGTGCGGTACGCGTCCAGCGCGGCCTCGGTACGGCCGCCGCGGCGCAGAAGGTCGCCCAGCAGACGGCACAGATCGGCGAGGTCGCCGAACGCCTACGCGCCGAAATACGGCGACAGCGGCTACGTCGACAGACGCGAGGCGATGGACTACCTGGCCGACCTGCTCGACGACCCGGACCTGAAGGTCGGCGGCGATCCGGGCCACACCTCCGTGCAGTACCCGCAGACCCGAGTCGGCGTGATGCGCACCGATTGCACCGCCCAGTCCGACTACCTGCGCATGGGCATCGACCGCGGGGCTCACGCCCACCCCCGTGGGAGCGGTCAGGCGTAGTGGCGGTAGACGGCCTGGGCGACGCAGGCCGGCTTGTCGCTGCCCTCGACCTCCACGGTGAACGCCAACGGCATCTGCACGCCGTCGCCCTTGACCGCCTCCACGGTGCCGACCGCACCGTGGAGGCGGATCCGCGCGCCGACGGGTACGGGGCTGGGGAAGCGGACCTTGTCCAGGCCGTAGTTGACGCTCATCCCGATGCCGTCGATGGTCAGCAGTTCGCCGAAGAGCGGGATGATCAGGGACAGCGTGAGGTAGCCGTGGGCGATGGCACCGCCGAAGGGTCCGTTCTTGGCCTTCTCCGGGTCCGTGTGGATCCACTGGTGGTCGTCGGTGGCATCGGCGAAGGTGTTCACCCGGTCCTGGGTGATCTCGCGCCATTCGGTGCGGCCGAGGTCGGCTCCGCCGAGTGCCTTGAGTCCGTCGAGGCCGTGGGCGATCGCGGGCATGGGGGATCCTTTCGACGGCACGGGCCGCTGGTGGGTGCGGCCGGTGGTGAGGGTGTGTTCCTGGGGTGCGGGCGGGTAGATGTCGCGTACGGCGGACTTGACGATCTTTCCGGAGGCCGTACGGGGCAGGGTGTCCGTCACGACGAGGGACTTGGGGACCTTGTACTTGGCGAGCCGGGCCCGCAGGTGGTCGTGGATGTCCGCGAGGACGTGGTCGAGGGTCTCGTCGGCTCGCGCGCCGGGCCCGAGGACGACGACGGCGTGGCCGACCTCGCCCCAGACCGGGTCGGGGACACCGACGACCGCGCATTCGGCGACGGCGGCGTGGGCGAGGAGCACGTCCTCGACCTCGGCCGGGTAGACGTTCTCGCCGCCCGAGACGTACATGTCCTTGATCCGGTCGACGATGTACGCGAACCCGTCGGCGTCGGTCCTGGCGATGTCGCCGGTGCGCAGCCAGCCGCCGTCGGTGAAGGCGTCCGCGGTGGCGTCGGGGCGGCCCCAGTAGCCGCTCATGACATGGGGGCCGTGGACGAGGATCTCACCGCGCTCCCCCGGGCCGGCCTCGCGGCCGTCGGGCAGGACCACCCGCGTGTCGGTGAAGAAGTGCGGCACGCCGGCGGAGCCCGCCTTGGCCGAGGTCCGCTCCCTGTCCAGGAAGAGGACTCCTGGGGACGCCTCCGTCATGCCGTACCCCTGGCTGAAGGCGAGAACACGGGCGAGGTAGGTGTCGATGGTGCGGGCGGGTACGGGGGCGCCGCCGCAGGTGAGGGTACGCAGGCTGGACACGTCGGCGGTCGCCCAGCGGGGCCGGGCGGCCATCGCGTCGTACATCGTGGGGACACCGAACATGTACGTCACCCGTCGGCTCTCGATGACATCGAGGACGCGGTCGGCGTCGAACGCCCCGAGCAGCACGACCCGGCCGCCCTTCAACAGGGTGGGCAGGCACGTCATGTTGAGACCGGCCGTGTGGAACAGCGGGGCCACGACGAGGGTCACCTCGTCGCCGGTGAGGTCGGTGTCGACGAGGACGTTGACGCTGTTCCAAGTGATGTTGGCGTGGGAGAGGACGGCGCCCTTGGGGCGGCCGGTGGTTCCGGAGGTGTACATGATCATGCACGGGTGCTCCGGCTCGACGGCCTCGTCCAGCGGTGTGGTCGCGCCGCCGGAGAGGAACTCCTCGTAGCCGGTGGCGCCGTCGGCGTCGGGCCCGGCGAGGGCGATCCGGTGCCGCACTCCGGCTTCGGCCGCCGCGGTACGGGCCGCCTCGGCCTGTTCGGGCGCGTGGACCAGGACGGTGCTGCCCGAGTCGGCCAGGTTGTGGGCCAGTTCGGGCGCGGCGAGCCGGGTGTTGAGGGGGACGAAGACCGCTCCGAGCGCGCCGGCGGCGAACAGCGTCTCCAGGAACGCCGGATGGTTGGGCCCCAGATACGCGATGCGGTCACCGTGTCCCGTACCGAGGGCGCGCAGGGCGTGGGCGAGGCGCAGAACGCGCTGGTGCAGCTCGCGGTAGGTCCAGGTGCGGTCCTCGTGGACGACGGCGATCCGGTCGGGGGTCTTGCGGGCCCGGCGCGCCGGCCAGGAGCCGATGCCTTGGTTCAACACGAACGGCTCCTTCAGTCGGTGAGCAGGCCGAGCAGACGGGCGGCGTTCTCCTTGAGGATCTTCGGCCGGACCTCGGGCTTGATGTCGAGCCTGTCGAAGTCGGCGAGCCACCGGTCGGGGGTCAGGACGGGGTAGTCGGAGCCGAAGAGGACCTTGTCCTGGAGCTGGGTGTTGGCGTAGCGCACGAGTTGCGGAGGGAAGTACTTCGGCGACCAGCCGGACAGGTCGATGTAGACGTACGGCTTGTGGGTGGCGACCGCCAGGGCCTCGTCCTGCCAGGGGAAGGAAGGGTGGGCCAGGATGATCCGCAGCTCGGGGAAGTCCACGGCGACGTCGTCGACCAGCATCGGGTTCGAGTACGAGAGGCGGATGCCGCCGCCGCCCGGGACACCGGCGCCGATGCCGGTCTGCCCGGTGTGGAACAGCGCGGGGACGCCGAGTTCCTCGATGGCCTCGTACAGCGGGTAGGCGAGCGGGTCGTTCGGGGAGAACGCCTGGATGCTGGGGTGGAACTTGAACCCGCGGACGCCGTGGTCCCGGACGAGACGCCGGGCTTCCCGCACGCCCGCGCGCCCCTTGTGCGGGTCGATGCTGGCGAAGGGGATCAGGACGTCGCGGTGGGCGGCGCAGCTCTCGGCGATCTCCTCGTTGGGGATCCGCGGGTGTCCGGTGGCGTGCTCGGCGTCGACGGTGAACACCACGGCCGCCATGGCACGCTCGCGGTAGTGGTCGGCCATCTCCTCGATGGTCGGCTGCCGGTGGCCGTGGACCTTGAAGTACTTCTCGGAGGCACCGAACAGCTCCGGGCTCAGGGCCCCGTGGCCGTCCTTGGAGATCTCCGCGTGCGTGTGCATGTCGATGGCGGTGATCTGGTGGATGTCGATGGCGGGGGCGATGCCGAGGTCAGGGTCACGGTCGGGGCCGGGGTCGATGCCGATGCCGGGGTCGAGGTCACGGCCGCGCGGGAGGTCGCTCATCTCATGCCTCCGGGGTCTGGGGCGCGGGGATCCCGTAGGTCTCGGGCTCGGCTCCGATGCCGTTCGGCCACTCCGCGGCGATGGCGTCGGCGCTCCAGCCGCCGTCGGCGAAGGCGACCGCCTTCTCCTTGGGGTGTGCCCACAGGGCCAGCCGGTCGCCGCCGATACCGATGGCCTGCCCGGTGACTCCGTCGGAGTCGTCCGAGGCCAGGAAGGTGATCAGCGCCGCGACGTCCTCGACCGTGCCGAGGCCTTCGCCCTTGCGCAGCCACTCCGGTAGCGGCTCGCCGGTGCGCTCGCTCTCCTCGATGACCGGGCCGAACGCCGGGACGGTCTTGGTCATCTCGGTGGCGGCGACGGGTACGACGGCGTTGACGGTGATGCCGGCCCGGCCCAGTTCCATGGCCCAGGTGCGGGCCATGGCGACGATGCCCGCCTTGGCGGCCGCGTAGTTGGTCTGGCCGAAGTTCCCGCGCTGCCCGGCCGGGGAGGAGATCAGGACGAGCCGACCGCCGGTGCCCTGCTCCCGCATGCGGACGGCGGCCGCGCGGGCGCAGGTGAAGGTGCCGCGCAGGTGGACACGTACGACGGCGTCGAAGTCGTCGTCGGTCATCTTCCAGAGCACGCGGTCGCGCAGGATACCGGCGTTGGTGACGAGCACGTCCAGGCGCCCGAACTCGCGCACCGCCGTGTCCACCAGGCTCTGGGCGGCCGCGCTGTCGCCCACCGCCTCGACGACACCGGTCGCCGTGCCGCCTTCGGAGGTGATCAGGGCGACGGCGGCGTCGACGGCGGCCTGGTCGACGTCGTTGACGACGACGGCCGCGCCCGCCGCTGCGATTGCGCGGGCGTACGCCAGTCCGAGACCGCGTCCGCTGCCGGTGACGACGGCGACTTTGCCCTGGAGATCCATGAGAGGGGCCTCTCGTGAGGGGACGGGGGAAGGGATGCCGAGAGCACCGGCGGGACACGCCGGGATCGACAGGAATCCTGATGAATGCCAGTCTGGATAATCAACAGGATTCCTGTCAATGCCCTAGGGTGGGACAGCCGCATCCCGGCGGCACCCCCGCACCCGGCACCCGGCACAGGGACCGCCACCACGGAAGGACGAACGTGAGCACCTCACTGCTCTACCTGGTCAAGAGGACGGAGCTGGCGGTGCGCGCCCGCCTGGAGGAGCTGGTCAGACCCGCCGGGATCACGGCCCTGCAGTACACGGCTCTCACGGTCCTGGAGCGGCGTGACGGCGTCTCCGCCGCGCAGCTCGCGCGTGACTCCTTCGTCACCGCCCAGTCGATGGCCGACATGGTCCGCGCGCTGGAGAGCCGCGACCTGATCCGCCGCGAGCCCAACCCCGCCAATCGCCGCGAACGCCTGATCCTGCTCGCGTCCGCCGGGCGGCAGCTGCTCGCCGAGTACGCCGAGCCGGCTCGGCAACTCGAGGAACGCATGGTCGCCGACCTGAGCGCCGAGGAGATCCACGGCTTCCGTGAGGCGCTGAACAGGGCATGGCGGTCCCTGTCGTAGAGGCGTCGTCCGTCAGCAGTGCGTGCGAAGCATCGGCCGGTGGAAGGCACGCCGGGCGGCCCACAAAGCTGGACACCGTCCGGCCCCATGCTGACCCTTCGCTGACACCGAGGCACCGATCAGGGCTCTGGCCTGGAGAAGCACCCAGATTTTTTGCAGGTCACGCATCCGCCCACGTCAGCCGGGTGGTAAAGCCAGCCCGACCGCAGCTGCAGGCCCACGGGATCACCCTGCACTACCTGCCGCCCTACAGCCCGGAACTGAATCGGATCAAACGCGTGTGGCGGTCGGTGAAGTACGAAGGCATCTCCATCCGCGCCTACCCCTGGATCGAAGAACCGCAGGCCACCGTCGATCAAGCCCTCACCCACCGCAGCAGTCAACTCCGGGGAACAGCAACAGACTTACAGAAGACTGCTTAGTAGCCGGACACGTTCTTCATCATGGCCCGCCGGCCGCGCGCCGGGAGCAGGCCGAGGGCGCCGCGCAGGAACGTGCCCCACGTGGTGTCCACCCACCAGTGCGGCTTCGTGCCCCGCTTGTCCACGGCCTTCTGAGTCACACGGGCGACATCCGCCGCGGTCAGCTTGATCCCGACCGTGTCGATGATCTTGCCGTTCTGGTCAGCCGTCATGTCGGTGGCGACGAAGTTCGGCATCACGTCGCAGACATGGATGCCGTGCCGCTCCCACTCGATGTTCAGGGCCTCGGTCAGGCCCTTCACATAGAACTTGGTCGCCGAGTAGACGGCCTCGCTGGGCACGCCGTAATCGGAGGCCGCCGAGCACAGGTTCACCATGTGGCCCGTGGCGACTTCTTCAGATACGGCAGCCCGTGGTGGGCGCAGTTGAGGACGCCGTGCACATTGACGCTGGTGACAGCGTGCTGGCGGGCCAGCGGGATGTCCTCGAAGTGCGCCATGTCGATCAGACCCGCATTGTTGACCAGCAGGTCGATCGCACCGCCGGTGGTCTTCGCGAACGCGGCGAGCGCAGCGGCCACGTCGTCGGCATCGGTGACATCGACCCTGCGGTAGAAGTGCTCGTCGCCGAGCTCCTGCTTCAGCAGGTCCAGGCCGTCCTGGCTGATGTCGGTGGCGCCGATCCGCCATCCCTGGCGGGCGAAGAGCAGGACGGTCTCCCGCCCGATGCCCTTCGCCGCGCCGGTGATGAGCAGGCTCTCGCCCGTGGTCCCTTCCCGGCCGCCCCGCCGTCGATGTGGCCGAGGCTCTCGACGCCCTGGCCCGCGGCCAGCAGCTCACCGAGGAAGCGGATGGAGACCGCGTCGAGGATGGAGTGGAACGTGCCGTCCTCGTTGAAGTTGACGTTGGCACCGGAGACGCGGACGAGCTGCACGGTCGCCTCGTTGTTCGTCTCGGGGACGATCAGGGTGTGCACGGAGCCGCCGGGCTCGTACAGGTAGGAGCCGGCAGTCTGCGGCTGGTCCGGGTACTCGGCGTAGTGCCAGCTGCCCGCCAGCGTCCACACCTCGGCGATGCCGGTGTGGTGGTGCATCGGTATCGCGACGCCGGGCTGGTAGGTGACCTTCACGACCCACTCGCCGCGCTCCACGTCCAGGCGCTGGATCTGCACGTCGATGCCGGGGCCCATGGCGTCCTTGAGCAGCGGCAGCTCGGTGTCGCTGACGGTCAGCAGCTCACCCTGCGGCAGAGCGACGATGGGCAGGTCGGCGCCCGCGCGGGTCTTGTGGCCCACGGGGGAGGGGGTGTTCGGCATGATGCTCTTCCTTTCATGGGGGTGCCGGCGGGGTCGGCTCTCGGTGGGGTGGCCGGGGTAGCGGGGTCCACCCCGGCCGGAGGTGGTCAGAGGGCGGTCACTGCACGGAGGCATGCGCCTTGGCGGCGGCTGCCGGGTTCGCGCCCTGGGCCTCGCCGACCTCAAGGACGACCTTGCCGATGGTGCCGCCGGTGAACGTGCCGTTCGGCGTGGTGTAGCGCTCGGTGACGGGGGCGCCGTTGTCCTCGCCGATGACCTGCCAGTCGGTGGCGTGGTAGATGAACGGCACCGTGCGCTCGATGCGCACCGAGCCGACAGGCTTGTCGTCGACGAATATCTCGCCCGTGCCGCCCTGGCCGACTCCGCCGCCGTCGTACGCGAACTCGTAGCACACCGTGGGCTTTCCGGGTGCGAGCCGCTCGGTGCCGGTGATCGAGAAGTGCTGCTTGTTCAGACAGCTGTAGGCGAACTCCGGCGCGCCGCCGTGCAGATACAGCGACCAGCCGCCGAACTTGCCGCCCTGGGCGGCGATCACGCCGTCGGCCTGCTCCACGCCCTCGCCGACCTCGATCTCGGTGGTCAGCGTCCAGGAGCGGTTCTTGGTGTCGGGCAGGGTGTTCTCGTTCAGGTGGCGCATGCCCGGGTAGAGGGTGACCCTGCGGGGGTCGCCGACGCGCGGGCGGCCGACCAGCTCGCTGACCAGGCGCGGCACCTTGCCGAACGTTCTCGGCTCCACGAGCAGCCGCCGTGGCGCATGAAGGCAAAACGACGTCGTCCGTGGGCAATACGCCACGGCGCAGAACCCGTCCGCCGTGAAGACCTGTCTGCCCGCCCCTCGTTTGTGTGCTGGCTCGCCGACGCCACGGGCCATCGCTCAGGGGCCCCTTTCCCTGCCGACCAAAATCCGGGCCGTACGCGGGCCAGCGGCCTGCAGCTTGGCGAGTCATGGCCGTTTCCGCTGGTCAGCGGCCACGCGATGCGTGTACCACCAGCACGCGAAGAGTCTGCTGGTGAGCTACTCCCCGAAGAAGCTCGGCTTCTTCTAGGGGCACCATCGGTGCCGCGTGCCCGGCGGCTCGTCCTGCTCGGCCCCATTCGGGTGAGAGCGGCTGTGCCGGGCGGAACGGGTGCCTTCGAACTCGGTTGAACCGGTGAGCCGAAGCCCGTCCAGCGGGCCGGCCACGCATGAGGGGCACAGCCGGACGGAGGATGCACGACCCGTGGACGACAGTAGAGTGGCGCGGCGCACGGTTTTCGCGGCTGCTGCAGGGCCGGCCGCCGCGGCCATCGCCGGATTCCGCCTTCCCGAGCCGCCCGCCGACCCGGCGCGACGGGCCGACCCGGCACCGGGCCGGCCCAGCGCGACAGGTCGGCGGGCGCTGCTCATGCAGTTCACCGCGCACCCTGACGACGACCTGTACTTCATGAACCCTGACACGCAGCGGCTGCTCGACGCCGGGGTCCCGATCGTCTCCGTGTTCATGACCGCCGGCGAGCACACCGGCAAGAACTGGATCAAGGGCATGTCCGTGACCCCGCCCGACAAGGCGGCGTACTCCTCCGCACGCCGACAGGGCCTGCGGCAGGCGTACGCGGACGCACTCGGCGCCGACAAGTTCACCGCCTGGGACCGGCGGGTGACCACCCTCGCCGGTGGGCGCGGTGCCGAGGTCAACACGCTCGTCCACAGGGGACGGCGGGTCGAGCTTGTCTTCCTCAACCTGCCCATGCACACCCCCCGCCGCTACATGGCCGTGCCCGCGCTGTGGAAGGAGCCCGCCTTCGAACTTCAGACCCACCTGTCCGCCGACTCCCCCGTCACCCGCGCCGACAGCTACGACCACGAGCAGCTCATCGAGGTCCTTGCCGGGCTCCTGGCCGCCTACCGGCCGACCGTCGTGCACACGCTCGACCCCGACCCTGACATCCAGATCAGCGACGAGGCCACCCGCAAGAGCGACAGCGAGCAACCCGGCTACTCCGACCACGGCGATCACACCGCCGTCGCGTCCTTCACCTGGGCCGCGCTGCTGCGCTGGGTCGCCGCCGCGACCGCGGGGGGAGGGGCGGTGCCGGCGTTCACCGTGAGCGCCTTCCGCGGCTACTACAACCGGCACTGGCCGAAGAACCTCCCGCCCGGCGTCCTCGCCGAGAAGGCCGCGCACCTCGTACCGTACGGCGGCGACCCGACCTGGGACTGCGGCAACCCCTCCGGCTGCGGTGACTACAGCGTCGGCGGCGATCGTCCGCTGACCAACCGGAAGGGATGGGTGCGCTCCACCCACTACCGCTGGCCCGCCCCGGCACCCGCCGTCGCCGAGGAGCCGGGCGGCCGACTGGCCGCCTACGCGGTACTGGGTCTGCGCGTGGTCCGCTGGCGGGAGACGGCCCGGGCGTCCGGCCGGTGGGCCAAGTCGGAGGACCTGGGCGGCGGCCCGTTGGCGCCCGCCCTCGCCTCCGCATCCCTCCCCGACGGCCGCCTGCTCCTCTTCGGCATCCGCTTCGCGGCCCTCTCCGGCCAGGGCGACAACCGGCGCGAACTCGTCTTCCTGGAGCAGCGCTTCCCGGGCGGCCCCTTCCTCGCCTGGCAGGGCCTGGGCAACCCCGACCGCAGCGACGACCGGGGTCGCCGTATCGGCGCCCCGGTGGCGGTCACCGCTCCGGACGGACGAGTCCACCTCTTCGTACGCAACGCGGACAAGGGCGTCTCGACCCGGGTACGGGCAGCTGACGGCAGTTGGCGCCCATGGCAGCCGCTGGCGGCCCAGGAGGAGCTGCAGGACGGCCTGACGGCGCTGGTCGACGCCACCGGCAGGGTGCATGTCCTGGCCGCGGGCCGCACGGCCGTACGCCGCTGGGTCGACGGCGTCCCCGCCGCCCCGTTCCCCCTCGCGGGCGGCCCGGTCGCGGCGGTCCCGGACCCTGGCCCGGACCGCGTCCGGGTCTTCTACCGCGCACCCGCCGACGGGCTGCTGCGCGCGACGACCGGCCCGGCCCCGGACTTCGAGGGCTACGGCCTCTTGTCCGCCGCTCCCGGCCCGGTCCTCCTGGGCCGCGACCCGGGCCATCGGGTCCAGTTGTACGGCGACGGCCGACTGCACACCCGAACCCAAGGGGTGGTGCCGGTCGGCGACGCGGTGCTGGTGCGCGGGGCGACGGCGGTGGGCCTCGGCGCGGACGCCCGGCCGTGGGTCTGGCGCCCGTAGGAACGTCGTGGGCCCGGAATTCCTGACCCCGGCGGGGGGGCACCGCGCCGCGGACCTCAAGACCAGACGGCGGAAGGCCTCGGCCTCGACTGGCAGCTCGAAGACCTCGCCAAAAACCGCCTCGTCGCGTCAGGTCCGTTCGGCACCTAGGGCCTGTCCGGCGGATCAGGGTCGGACAGGCCCTAGTCGTCCCGTGGGCGCTTGGACCGCGGGTCGTACCATCCCCTCCCCACTCGCGCGGCCTTCCAGCCGCCCTGCCACGGGCCGGTCCCTCCGCGCGATGGACGCCGGTACCCCGCGGTTCGTCCGACCACGGCTGGACATCGCAGTCGGTGACGTCCCCCACCTGGCGACAAACGCGGCATGGAAGGGGTTCTGGGCAGCCCGTCCGGGGTCAAGGGCCGCAGGCACCGTTGCGGCCACTGCGCGGGTAGGGCACCGCTCGACCGCGCGGCGTGCGCGGCCGACACGCGGGCGGCCGGGTTCGAGCCGCTGGAGCCCTACCCCGGCCGAGCCACGGACCCGTGGCGCTGCCGCTGTTCCTGTGGGAACGACGTCATGACGCGTCTGTCCTTCGTCCGGTCAGGGAACGACTGGGTGTAAGAAGTGTCCCCGGACCGCGGCCGGACTGATCCGGCGAAGGCCGCCGCCGCGGTCCGCCAGGCCGGGCTCGAACCCCTGGAGACCGATCCCGGAAGAACCAGCGACCGGTGGCTCTGGAGCTGTGCGTGCGGGGCCGAAGCCATGGTGACCTTGACCAACATCAGACGAGGCCGAACCAGGTGCGGGACGTCCTCCAGAAACGACGCCGACCGGACGCCGACTGATCGACACGACCTCAGCATCCCCGACTGCTCCCGCCCCTCCCCCAGGCATACGAAGCACCAGCGGCCGGAGGACCTCCTGCCAACCTTCAAGAGGACGCCGGCGCTCGACCTGATCCTCCCACAACCAGACCGCTCGCAGCCGGAGTTCGCATGGGAACCGCAACGCGGCCCACCGGCGCCAGTCCGCTCAGCCGAGGTTGTCCCACCAGGATTCTGGCCAGCGAGCCACGCGGCTACCTGACCGCCAAGCCAGCCCTGGACCGGGCGTCCTGACGTTGGCCGTTCGCCCCCCGATTGGGTCTCGCTCCGCGTCCGCCGGTGCGCCGGCCTGGCGGGCCGTCCAGACCGGCGGACGGGGCGACCTCACGCAGGGACGGGGAGCGGCGGGTGCTCGAGCACGCGGGGCTTGTACTCGACCAGCTGGATGCTGCCGTCGAAGGTGCGGTGCTCGATCATCTCGAGGGCAACGTCCGGATAGCCGTCGTAGATGCGTTCTTCGCCCGTGGCCCCGGTGATCACCGGGAACATCACGACCCGGAATCGGTCGACGAGTCCGGCACGTAGCAGGGACCGGCTCAGGCTGAGGCTGCCGATCGTGCTGAGGAGCCCCGAGCCGCTCGACTTCATGGCGCGGACCGCCTCGACGGCGTCGTCGCGGACGAGCGTGGAGTTGGCCCACGTCAGTGGCTCCGCCAGTGAGGAGGAGAACACCACCTTGGACGCTTGCGTGAGCTCGTCGACGGATGCCTCTTCTTCGGGCCTGAACTCGTCTTGGCCATTCGGGACCTCGCCTGCGGCGAAGCCCGACATCAGACGATAGGTGTTCGCTCCCATCAGGTAGGTGACCTCGGGCTGATCGCCGAGCCATGCGAGGTACTCCGGGCCCTCGAGGCCCCAGAACCCGGGCCACCCCTCTCCAGACGCGTAACCGTCGAGGGAGGTGATGAAGTCGACGAGAAGCTCCGACATGGCGGTGTCCTTTCCTAGGGGTGTCACGAGCTTGGACCAGCCGGGACCCACAAACTCATCGGCCGCGCTGTGGAGTGACGAGAGAACCCATGACGCTGCGTCCGATCAGGTCAACGGAGCGGCACCGCCTCGGAGGCCGGAGGGCCTTCATGACTTCCATACGCATGCAGTCGGGCAATGATGCTGCCCCCTGAGTGGCCCCATCAGCACCGGGGAGGTTCACGCCGACGTCGAACACGTGAGTGCAGCAGGAGGCGCGCACTAGGAAGGAAGCGGACCGGCTCGGGGGCTGCTCATCGTTGGCCGACATCGCCCCGACGATCACCCCGCCGCAGTTGCCACATCGGCCGGAACGACGGCCGTCCCTCGGGCACGGGTGGCGACTACGGGTTCGGCAAGCGCCTCGGCCCGGCCGCTGTCGTCGACGGATCGGCAGATGATCCGCAGCTCGAAGTCGACGGTCCGGCTGCGCCTACCCTTCGACGCCAGGCGCGCCTCCACCTCGACGACGTCACCGCCGCGGACCGGGGCGAGGAACTCCACCGGCGCGTACCCGGCGAACAGACTCTCGTGGCCGTCGAGGGTGCGCGGTCGGCCTCGAAGGCGAGCAGGGCGCGCACCGAGGCGTTCGCGGTCGGCCGGGCGAGGTCCCCGGCGAACGCCTCCGGACCCTGCTCGCCATGGCCGCGCCGATCGCTCGCACCGCCCGCGCGCTCGCCTGCCGACCGCGCGATCCGGACCCACCCCCTCCGCAGCCGGTGGGCCAACTCGTCGAGGGCCTTGATGGATTCCACGGTCCTTCCTTCCGTGGGGGACCGCAACGCCCGGTTCGGTGTCAGCCGCGGGCCGAAGGCATCGTGAACGTCCCCGGCCTCAAGGCGAGTTGCTTCGTGTTGGCCTTCAGATACGTGTCGAGGTACGGCGTGCGCTCACCCTCGGTGGCCTTGTCGTCAGCGGGGTCGTCGACGCTCAGCCGCAGCCGCGCGTCGGTCACCTCGATGCCTTCGCCACTGGGGGTGTCGACCCACATCCCGTCCTGCACGGTGCCGATCTCCACGGCCAGCCGGTGCCCGGCCGCCAGGGTCCAGTCGGTCGACTTGAGATCCACGGCCACGCGTCCCGAGGAGTCCACGAGCGCGACCTGCTCGTCGAACATCACGGCCGAGCCGCCCTTCGCGACGTCGTACAGCTTGACCATGACGTTGCCGTGGCCCGCGGTGTCCATCTCGATCCGCGGCGTGCCGGTGATCCGGACGTCCCCGCTCGACCGGCCCCGACCAGGTGAAGTACGAGGCCTTGTCGCCGGGTGCGCCGCCATCGACGTACGAGCCGTCACGCAGCGCGACCTCGGCGGTCCGGTCCACGACGGGCCAGGTTTCCTGCGCGCGCCAGGATCCGTCGCCGTCCTGGATCGCGTACGCGGGATAGGCGGTCTTCGGCTCGATGCCCTTCAGATGCTGGCCGTAGAAGGACATGACCTCCTTGAGCCCGAGACACTCCTGCATCTCCTCGGGCTTGGTGTTGGACTCGATGAAGCCCTGCGTGAAGAGGAGCGGGGTGTCGCTGCCCTTGGCGAGCCGTGCCAGGTCCCGGTCCTTCCAGTACGCGGACCGCGGGTCGGCGTCGAGGTTGCTCCGGACGGCTTCCCCAGCCACCTCTCCCCTTCGGTACCGGGCACCCTGCATGAGGGCGGGGAGCTCGGCTACGCCCTGGCGACCGCGTTCGGTGCCGCCCTGGACGCCCCCGACCGGATCGTGGCGTGCATCGTCGGCGACGGGGAGGCGGAGACCGGGCCCACCGCGGGAGCTTGGCACTCCACCAGGTACCTCGACCCGGTGACCTCTGGAACGGTCCTGCCGATTCTCCACCTCAACGGCTACAAGATCTCCTCCCCGACGATCTTCGCGACGATGACCGACGCCGAACTCGCCTCCCTGTTCCGCGGCTACGGCTGGGACCCCCTCATCGTGGACGTCACCGACGACCCGCCCGCGGATCCCCTCACCGCCGCCGTCCTCGACGCCCACGACACCATCCGCGGCCTCCAACGCAGGGCCCGCGCGGGCGACCTGCCCGTACGCCCCGCCTGGCCTTTGATCGTGCTCCGCAGCCTCAAGGGACAGGGAGCACCCGCAGAGGTCGGAGGAACGGTCATCGAGGGCACCTTCCATGCACACCAGGTGCCCCTGCCCGACGCAAGCGAGAACCACGAACAGTTCAAGACCCTGGAGTCCTGGCCGCGGTCCTACCGTCCCCAGGACTTGTTCGACGCCGAGGGACGGCCGACGGCCGAGGTACTGATCGGTGTCCCCGAGCCGGACGCTCGGATCGGCAGGCAGCCGGCGGCGAACGGAGGGCGGCTCCGTGAGCCGCTTCCGCTCCCCTCTCTCGAACCGCACGCCGTACCGCTGCCCGAGGGTCCGGGGTCGGCGACGGCAAGCCCCACCCGGGTGCTGGGTGAGTGGCTGGCCGATCTCATGGAAGCGACGGACACCCGCAGGGACTTCCGTATCTTCTCCCCGGACGAGCCGGCCTCGAACAAGCTCGATGCGGTCCTGTCGGCCAGCGGCCGCGGCTACGCCTAGCCCGTCGAGGAGTACGCCGAGGACCTGGCCCGGGACGGCCGCGTGATGGAGGTGCTGTCCGAGCACAACTGCCACGGCTGGCTGCAGGCTTACCTGCTCACCGGCCGGCACGGCCTCTTCCCCACGTACGAGGCGTTCGCATCGATCGTCGACAGCATGGCCAACCAGTACGCGAAGTGGCTGAAGATGTCCCGCGAGGTCCCCTGGCGGGCTCCGGTCAGCAGCATCACCTACCTCCTCAGCAGCGAAGGGTGGCGCCAGGAACACAATGGCTACAGCCACCAGGGCCCCGGATTCATCAGCAACCTGCTCGACCGCAAGAGCACCGTGACCGGCGTCTACCCGCCGCCCGACGCCAACACCCTGCTCGTCACCATGGAACGCCTTCTCGACGAGACCGGGAAGATCAACGCGGTCGTGGCCGGCAAGCACGACGCCGCCCAGTGGCTCGACCTCGGCACCGCTCGCGCGCACTGCGACGCCGGCGCCTCCGAGTGGGCATGGGCCGGCACGGCCGGCGGCGGACCACCCGAAGCCGTCCTGGCCTGCGCCGGGGGCATCCCGACCGTCGAATCCCTCGCAGCGGCCGACCTCCTGCGCCGCGACCTGCCGGACGCCCGGATCCGCTTCGTGAACATCGTCGACCTGTGCTCCCTCGCCCCGCCGGACCGCCACCCCAACGGGATGCCGGACGAGCAGTTCCGTGCCCTCTTCGGCGAGGAGACACCGGTCGTCCTCGACTTCCACGGCTACCCGTCGGCCGTGCACCAGCTCCTGCACGGCCGCCCCCACGGTTCCACGTCCGCGGATACGTCGAGGAGGGCACGACCACCACCCCGTACGACCTTCTCGCCCTCAACGGAACCAGCCGCCACGACCTCGCCATCACCCTCCTGCGCCACCTCGGCCCGCCGTCCGGCCGGAATCGGCAGCTCGCCGAGCGCTACGCCCACCACCGCGACGAACTGCGGCGCGAACTCCGAAGCACCGGGGTGGACCCCGCCGGGATCACCGAATGGAGGTGGCCCGGATGACCGGCAACGTGCCCGTCGCCACTGCAGGCTCCGCCGGCTTCCACCTCTGGGACCTCGTCGGGCCCCCGGGCGAGGGCATCGGCATGAGTGTGGGCCTCGATCAGTGAAGCCGGCATGAGCCGAAGAGCAGGGCGAGTTGGGCGTCCAGCGCGGCAACAGCGTCCTTCTCTGCGTACTGCCGTGACAGGAGTTGGATCCCGAGGCCGTCGACGAGTGCCATCAGTCCGATCGCCGCGAGTTCAGGGTCGGTGCCGTCCGCTCCGGCCGCCCGCAGCTGCTGTGCGACGAAACCGCGCATCCCGCGCGAGTCCTCGCGCAGTCCTGCCTGGATCGCCGGCTTCACCGCGGCGTACGCGAGGAACGCGAGCCCGACGTGGCCCTCGAGCCGCCGGGTCTCGTCGAGCGGCAGGATCTGAAGCAGGACACCGCGGACGAGTTCGCGCGGTGTCGCGGGCGCGGCCGCCGCCTCGGAGCGGGCGCGGATCCGGTCCGCGACCATGCCGAGCGCGAACGTCATCATCTCGTCCTTGGTACGGAAGTAGTGCTGCACCATCCCGGTCGACACACCCGCTTCGGCCGCCACCTGGCGCAGGCTCACGCCTTCCAGCCCTTGCGTGGCGGCAAGCCGCATCAGTGCGTCGGCGAGCAGCTCTCGGCGTTCACGGTGGTCGACCTTGCGGGGCATGCGCCCACTTTACATTGCACCTGTATTGTCATGGCTATACATTGCAGTCGTATTGGAAACTGGTGCGGTCGGTCATGGAGGACGTGGTCGACTCGGAAGAGGTGGCCGTATGGACGTGCTCGAGCTGACGGCGATCGGCAGCGGGCAGCAGGAGCTGGTGGGCGGCAAGGCCGCCGGTCTCGCCGGACTGATCCGGCTCGGCGAGCGGGTGCCGGACGGCTTCTGCGTGACGACCGAGGCGTACGGGAGCGGGGAGGTGCCGCGCGGCAGGGTGCTGGCGGCGTACGAACGCCTCGGCGGCGGACCGGTCGCGGTCCGCTCCAGCGCCACCGCCGAGGACCTGCCGCACGCGAGCTTCGCCGGCCAGCAGGACACGTACCTCGGCATCACGGGCGAGGAGGCGCTGATCGAGGCGATCGAGGCCTGCTGGTCCTCGCTGCACTCCGAGCGCGCGACCGCCTACCGCGAGACCAACGGCATCCCGCACGATTCCGTACGGATGGCGGTCGTCGTGCAGCGCATGGTCGACGCCGACGTAGCGGGTGTGCTGTTCACCGCCGACCCACTGACCGGCTCACGCAGCGCGAGCGTGGTCGACGCCGCGCCGGGCCTCGGGACGGCGGTCGTCGACGGGACGGCCTCGGCCGACCACTACGTGCTCGACGGCACACGGGACGAGGAGCGCGGCTGCCTCACTCCGGCCCGCCGCAAGGAACTGCGCGCCGCCGGTGAGCGGATCAGGGACCAGCTCGGCACGGAACAGGACATCGAGTGGGCCTATGACCGCGACGGCACGCTGTGGCTGCTGCAGGCACGCCCGATCACCACCCTCTTCCCGGTGCCCCCGCCGAGCGACAAGCCGGGCACGCGGCTGTACGTCGAGTTCGGCCACGTCCAGGGCATGCTGCAGCCCGCGACACCGATGGGCATGTCGACGCTGAAGTCGATGCTGGCGGGCATGCTCGCGGCGTTCGGCCTGACGGTCGAGATCGTCGACATCGGCGGGCGGCTGTACGGCGACCTGACAGACGCGCTGCGCGACCCCTCGACGAGGCAGCGGCTCGTCAAGCTGATGGCGGTCGACTTCGGGCCGCGTGCGCAGAAGGCGGTGGAGCACCTCCTGGACGATCCGCGGTTCGCGCCGCGGAAGACTCCCCGTAAGCGCAACGCCGCTGCCATGAAGGCCGGCCCGAAAGCGGCCGCCGGGATCCTCGCAGCGCTGGCCCGTCCGGCACGGGCGCGGGCCCGCGTCTTCGGGGAGATCGAACGCCTCCACCGGCAGCCGGTCACCGATCCGGCCACGACGGCGGAGCTGCTGGACCTGGTCGAGCGGGACGCCGAGTCGAGCACGCTCGCCGACGCGATCATCTGGCCCGTCGTCAGCGGACTCGCCGTATCCGCCGCACTGCCGCCACTGCTCAAGGGCATCGCGAGCGAGGACGAGATCCACACGGTCCTCGGCGGCATGCCGCACAACGTGACGATCGAGATGGACCTCGCGCTGTGGGAGGTCGCCCGGCGGGCGGAGCCCCACCGGGAGACGCTGCTCCACACCCCCTCATCGGAACTCGCCGAGGCCCACCTGGCGGGCAACCTCCGGGACTTCGGCCTCGCCGAGTTCCTCCAGCGGTACGGCACCCGGTCGGCCGCCGAAGTCGACGTCGGCGTCCCGCGCTGGGCCGAGAACCCGACGCCGGTGTTCACGATGCTCGCCAACTACCTGCGGGTCACCGACCCCGAGCAGGCCCCCGACCATCGGTTCGCCCGCGCCGCGGACCGGGCGGAGTCGATGCTCACCGACCTCACCCTGCGGGCCCGCCGCAAGCAGGCGCTGCGTGGCCGCCTCACCGGCTTCTTCCTGCGCCGCTCACGAGAGTTGTCCGGGCTGCGCGAGGCGGGCAAGTTCGCCGGGCTCTACGCCCTGCGCGACCGTCGCCGCCACCTGCTCCTGATCGGTGCGGAGTTGCAGGCGAAGGGCTTGCTCGCGGACGCTGGAGACGTCATGTTCCTCGAACTCCCCGAGCTGCGGACCGTAGTGGAGACCGGTACCGACCTTGGTGACACGATCGCCGCCCGGCGTGCGACGTACGAGCGCGAACTACGCCGGCGCACGGTTCCGGTTGCCCTCCTCTCGGACGGTACGGATGTGGAGACGCTCCTGCCGGTCCCACCGTCCGACGGCCGGACGCTCACCGGTACGGGCGCAGCCTCCGGCCGCGTCACCGGCCGCGCCCGTGTGGTCCGTGACCTCGCCGACGCGTCCATCGAACCCGGGGAGATCCTCGTCGCCTCGACGACCGACCCGGGCTGGACCCCGCTGTTCCTCACGGCCGGCGGCCTCGTCACGGAGACCGGCGCCGTGATGGCACACGGCCCGACGGTCGCCCGCGAGTACGGCATCCCGGCTGTCATCTGCGTCACGGACGCCACCACACGCATCCGCAACGGTCAGCTGCTCACCGTCGACGGCGCCACGGGCACGGTCACGCTGGATGACTGAAGGGCCAAACCCAGCCATTCCGTCGAGCACCTGCAAGAGCTCGATCAGTTCGGCGCCGCCTCTCGGCGATCCGGCCCGTCTCGGACGGCCCCAACAGCACCCCCGGCACGAGCAGCGACCAGAACTTCGAGTTCGCCCCGCTCCGGAACATCAGGGGACACCACAGACCACGCCTCCGCGCGCCCCGCACAGGCGCGGATGCCCAGGCCGGCGCTGTGGTCGAGCGCCCTGCCGGAGCAATGCCGAGCCCGGATGGGGGTCTCCGGGCGGGCTCGGAGTGCAGGGGGACGGTCGCCCGCCTAGCGTGATCGCCGAACGGAACAACCACGCAGCCCGGCGTGCCATCGGTCCAGACGGGCTTCGGCCATGTGGGCATCGGCGCGGCCTGCGCCGGGGCGCGCCACGGCTGCCGGGTGCGCGCCGGTCAGCATCCCCCCACATCCACCGGGAGTTCAGCATGGCCCGTATCACCATCAACGGCGTGACGGTGGACCCACTGGTCCAGTCCGATGAGATGGTCGCCGCATCGCTGGTGTCCGAGGACGCCTCCGCGTCCAACTATCTGCTCGTACAGACCACACACCCACCCACAGCCGAAGAGAAGGAACAACTCTCGGAGCTCGGCGTGGTGATCCAGGAATATGTTCCGGACGACACCTATCTGTGCGGCTACCGGCCGAGCGATCTGGACGCCGTACGCGCACTGCCCTTCGTGGCCTGGGCGGACGTGTACCTCAAGGGCTTCAAGATCGGCCAGTCTCTCCGGTCGACCCGGCTGCGCACGGGCGTCGCCGAACTGGCCGAGCCTCTGGGCGGTGGGGGTCCGCGGCCCCGCCTCGTCGACATCGTCCTGCACGAGGACGTCGACATGAGCGAGGACGGACTGAGGGACCGGATCGCGGCGGCGGCCGGAGTCAGCCACGGCGACGTACAGCCCGACGGCGAGAAGGTCCGCATCACGATCCGCGACGAGGACCTGTCCGCCCTCGCCTCGCTCGACGAGGTGAAGCAGATCGAGGAGGTTCCCGAGCGGGTCCTGTACAACACGGTCTCGGGCACCCTGCTCAACGCCCACGTGTCACTCAACGGCACGAAGTTCCGGGGCGAGGGCCAGATCGTGTGCGTCGCCGACACCGGCTTCGACAAGGGCTTGAACACCAATGTGCACCCCGCCTTCACCGGCCGGGTCAAGCGGCTGGTCGCCCTGGGCCGTACCAGCCCCCCGCGGGCGGACGACCCCGACGGGCACGGCACCCATGTAGCGGGCTCGGTCCTCGGCGACGGCACGTCGGCGGCGATGGGCGAACCCGTCACCGGGACGGCGCCGGAGGCGAGACTGGTCCTGCAGTCCGTGATGGACGAGAACGGTGATCTCGGCGGCATCCCGAGCAACCTCCGCAAGCTGTTCGAACCGCCCTTCCTGGAGGACGGGGCACGGATCCACACCAATTCGTGGGGCCCGATCACCCCGGGGCTGCCCTACAACCAGGCCGCCAAAGAGGCCGATCGGATGGTCTGGGACAACAGGGAGTTCGTCATCCTCTTCGCCGCGGGCAATTCCGGCACGGACCAGGACGGGGACGGACGCATCAACATGAGGTCCGTCAGCGGGGAGACCGCGGCCAAGAACGTCATCACCGTGGGAGCCAGCGAGGGCCACCGCCCCGAGATCTCCAAGACGTACGGTCAGCTCAAGGGCGGACAGTTCCGTTGGCCGGTCCCGCCGATCAACGGCGACAAGATGGCGGACAACCCCCGCGGGATGGCGGCCTTCAGCAGCCGGGGCCCGTCCCAGGAGGGGCGCTTCAAGCCCGATGTCGTCGCCCCCGGTACGTCGATCCTGTCCGCCCGCTCTCGGCTGGCGCCGGCGATCACGGACTTCGGTGTCTCCACGGACCCCGCGTTCTCCTTCATCAGCGGTACCAGCATGGCCACCCCGCTGGTGGCCGGCTGTGTGGCGGTGCTGCGCGAGACGCTTGTGAAGAACGGCACCCCGAAGCCCAGCGCCGCGCTCATCAAGGCCATGCTGATCAACGGCGCCGACGAACTGCCCGGTCAGTACGTCCCCACCGAGGCGGGCCCGTCGCCGAACAACAACTCCGGCTTCGGCCTCGTCAACCTCATGCGTGCCGTCGTCCTGCCGACCGACGCCGGCCGGGCGGGCTTCACCGACGCCAAGGAACTGGACCAGGGAGAGGAGCGCGCCTTCGTCATCACCATTCCGGAGGGAGCGGCGCGCACGCTGAAGGTGACCCTCGTCTGGACTGACCCCCCGGGGGCGGCCCTGCAGAACGACCTCGACCTGATCGTCCGCGCGGACGGTCAGGAACGCCACGGCAACATGGGCACAGGTTCCGGCTTCGACCGCGTCAACAACGTCGAGCAGGTCCACTGGCGAGACATCCCCGCCGGGGAGACCGAGGTCGTCGTGAGCGCTCACCGGATCACTCTGTTCCCCCAGCCCTACGCCGTCGCCTGGCGCATCCTCTGAAATGGGCCTGGGCGAGGACTTCGGGGACGTACCCGGACAGGTGTCGGCCGATGACCTCGGCAGGGCGGAGAAGGTGCCGGGCTGAGCGCCACGCACGACCATGGACCCTCTGCCCGCGACCGGACGTTGATCCTGCACGGGCTTCCGGCCAGACGCCACCTGACCCGTCCGGCCACGATCTCTCCCCAATCACTGCCACCAGGCGAGACGGGGCCTGGGCGGGTGCCCGCCGGACCAAGATCCGGACCAGTTCCGGACCAGCCCCGGCGCGAAATCCCTACGAGGCACCGTTTCCCCAGGTCAGCGCGGGTGCAGCTGCTGTACCACCAGCACACGAAGAACCTGCTGGTGTCGTACTCACCGAAGAAGCTCGGCTTTTTCTAGGGGCCCGAAGAGAGGCGCCTGACCTGGGCTTTGGCCCGTCAGCCGCCTCTCGCTCGCCCTGTTGAGGGAGGGGGCCGCATCTCCCCTGGGCCGCGATCGAGCCGCACTGGCCGACCGGGGCCCGTTCAACGCCTGCGGGGCACGGTCCGCCGTACGAGCACGCCGACTGCGGCGCCGAGAAGGGCGAGCCCGGCCAGAGCGGCCACGGACCAGCCGACCGTATGGTCTTCCCGCTCGTCCGCCGGGCTCGCGGAGGGAGAGGACGGCGCGGGCGCCGACACGGACGGGACCGGAGCGGCGGTCGTCGTCGGGACCGGAGCGGACGTGGTGGGAGTCGTGTGGGGACCGGGCGGCGATGGGTCGACCACGGGGACCGAAACCTCCCCCTCTCCATGGCCGAGGGAGGGGAAGCCCACGTCGACGGTGACCTTCCACGTGCCGGGGGTGAGGACATCGGCGGTGCTCCAGCCCGTACGTGTGCCGGGGTCGCGGACCAGCGGCCACGGACCCATGGAACGAGATCCGTCGGGGCTGGTCGCGTTCACCGTGGCGGCGACGGTCTCGTCGACGGCGTCTCCGTCGTTCTCCCAGGTGATCTCGGTCGTGACATGACCGTCTCGCTGGCCGGTCACCACCACCTTGATGGTGTCGCCGTGGGCCTGGGCAGTGGTCGGCAGGGCCAGGACCTGGGCGAAGAGCATGAGCAGGAGGCCGAGGCCCGTGCCGGCGCGGAATCCGCGGTGTGTACGCATCGTTGCGGTGCTCCTGGTACGTGGGTGCGGTGCGGTGGCGCCGGTGAACGGCCGCGGTGGCCGTCCACCGGCGCCAGGTCGACCCGAAGATCGACGTCAAGATTCAGGCCGAAGTCAGGCGACCTTCTGGACTGTCCACGACTGGGTCGCACCGCCGTTGGTGCGCTGCATGTCGAGCAGCCAGCTCCCGTAGTACGGGCGGTTGCTCACCGTCAGGGCGTAGCCGCCGCTCGGGTCGGTCACGGTGATCGCTCCGTTGCGGCTGGACAGCTTCCACCGCTGCGTGGCGGCGTTGCCGCACGCCTGCTGGGCGATCCACATGCCCTGGGCCGGGGCTCCGCCTGTCTGCAGGCACTTTCCGGAGACGGCGGAGCGGATACGGACGAGGCCGCTGCCCGCGTCGTCGAACAGCCACTGCTGCTGGGCGTAGCCGGTGGCCCCCGCCCCGACGAGCACCGTGCCGTCGGCGGAGCGCCCGCCCCAGACCTCGGCGGCCATGCCGGTACCCGCGTTGCCGAGGGTGTAGCGGCTGCCGGGCGTGGTCGTGCCGCCGCTCGCGTCGGCCGTACGGAAGGAGGTCGCCTTTCCTGCCCCGCTGTCGCGGCCGGACCGGTCGCGGATCGAGACGGCGACCTTGTACTCGGTGCCGGGCCGGAGGTTGTAGATGCGCAGCGACTGCGACTGGACCCAAGTCAGGTGCCTGCCGTTCAGCAGGACCTGGTACCAGGCGGCGCCTTCGACCCGGGGCCAGCTCGCGACGGCGGCCGTGGACTGGATCTGGCCGACCTTCACGTCCGGGCCGCCGGTGGGCTGCCGGGTGGGTGTCGGCGTAGGCGTCGGGGTGGGCGTCGGGGTGGGCGTCGGGCTGGGGTTCGGGCCGGAGCCGCCCCCGGACCGCATCAGGAACTGGTTGTCGGCGATGTTCCAGTGCGTGGCCAGATAGCTGCCGGCCCTGGGGTTGGTGTGGAAGTAGTCGTCGTGATGGCAGTCCAGGATGTTCTCGGCCGCCTGGTTGGCGCACACGTACCGCATCTGGGGGTAGTACGGGGTGTCCGAGTAGCACATGACGTCGTACTCGTCCGTGCAGTGCGCGCCGCGACTGGTGTTGGGCGCGCTGTTGTTGACCGCGCCGAGATTGTGCCCCAGTTCGTGGGCCGCGGTATGGCCGCCCCAGCAGCCCGCGTCGGTGCGTCCGTAGGAGGGGCCGAAGTTGCTCTGGTTGTTCTGGCCCGGTCGTTCGTCACCCGCGAAGGTACCGATGCCACAGTAGACCTTGGCGTCCGCGAAGATCATGTACTTGCGGTCGCGCCGGTTGAGGCCCTTGTCGGCGAGCGCCCTGTTGGTGGCGCTGAACTCGGCGAGCGCGGACGCCGAAAGCTCGATGTTGAGCACGGTCGGCGTGCAGTCGGCCGCGGTCACATAGCGGATGTGCCGTACACCGCCGGTCTCCTTGGCGCTCGCCGCGTAGATGAGGTCGGCGTCGGCCGCCCACTTGCGGAACGAGGCGACGTACTCGGCGTACCGGTCGCGGTCGGGGCCGTGTACGTACACGACCTGCACGCGGTTGCCGGTGCTGCCGTCACCGTCGCACTGGACGGTCTGACCCGCGGGGCCCGCGGCGACGGCCTGACTTCCGGACGTCGCGGCCGGCTCCGGAGCCGCGGCGGCTGCGGGCCTGGCCCCGGCGGCGTCGGCGGCGGGCGCGTCCTGCGGGCGTCCGGGCGGGGGCGTCTTGGCGCGCACGGCCGGAGCCACGTCCGCCTTGATGTCCACGCCCTTGGGCGGAGCGTCGGGCCCATGGGTGCACAGTCCGGCGTCCGTACGGTAGACGCCCGTACAACGGTCGCCCTCGGCGGCCGCCTTGAGCCCGTCGTAGACCATGCCCCGCCGAGTGTCGTTGGCGGGCTTCCCGACAATGGGCTCCGGCTCCTCGTCCCTGGCCGGCACGGCGGCCGGCGCGAGGGGTGCCGTCGCGGCCCCGGCCTGCGCGGGTATGCCCCCTGCGGGCGTCCCTACCTGAGCGTCACCCCCTATGCCGGCGTAGGCGAAACCTGCCGCGATCACCGCCGCTGACGCCACGGCGACGGTGGCGAACATCAACCCCCTGGGCTTGCGTCTGTGTTCACGCTTCCTGCGATGTCTGGTCATGCGCACCTCAAATCCTTGGTCGGAGGAGTGGGTGGCGGAAGCCTGCCAGACGCGCACGGTGGAGAATTCGGGCAAACGGGAATGGCCGTCGAGATATCAGACCGTTACTTTCGCGGTCGATCTGATGAACAATCACTTTCCTTAAAAGGAAGGAGAGTTGGAGACTCGGCGTCGAAAGGTCCAGGCCTTTCCAGGGATCTCGTTATAGAATCGAGATACACGCACCGAGCCTATTGACGGCGATTCAGTTTGGGATTCACCTATTTACTACCTCGTGAATTCCCTTCGTCACCAGCCGTAAGGGATCTCGGCCCCCGTGCAGCAGCCGAAGACTCCGCCTCCGCCGCGCGCGCTCAACCTCCCGGGCACGAGGGGTGCTTCAGCAAGAAAGGGACCGGCGGCACCTACAACCTCGGCGAACGCCTCGCCCTCGGCGACTGGTAGGCACCGCCGCCGAGAGCCACACCACGGTCTGTGCTCACAGGGGCCGGGCTGCCCGCCCCGCCAGCACACCAAGAACCTCCTCGTCTCGTACTCCCCGAAGAGGCTCGGCTTCTTCTAAAGCCACGAAAAGGCGCCTGGCCTGGGCTTTTGCCCGCCAGGCGCCTCTCGCGAGCCTCACCCAAGGAGGGGTTGCGTTTACGCCGAAACTCCCACTTCATCCCACCGATGTCCCACTGCTGACCAGCGCTTCCGAACCAGTCACGGGCCAAAAACCCGGCTCAGTCCGCATTACACACGGGTGCAGCCGCTGTGGCAGAAGGTGCTACGTCAAACGGAGGGCCCAGTCCATCGGAGGGACCCTCCTCGTCATCGTGTCGGCCGGCGCTACCCTCTCGGGTTCCGTGCGCTTCGCCGCCGGGGGACGGCACGCCTTCACGGACCGAGCCGTCCCGCTCCGGTTCCCGGCGGTCCGAACGCTTGCGCCCGGGCAAGGCCTGATGGCGGCTCAGCCAACTCCCTCGTAACGGAACGAGGTCGACCGAACGGTCTCGGGGTCTCCGCTCCAGCAGAGGCCGATCCGGGCTCCCGGTGCCAGGCGTTCGGGGTCGAAAGCAAGGAAGCGGTAGTGGGTGGAGTCCACCTCGACGACCTCGACCTCGAGCGTGGTGCCGATGTGCAGGGCCGGGCCTGGATGCGATCAAGCCGGAGGGCAGGGTTCGCGGCCAGGAAGCACTCGGGGCGGAACCGCAGGGTCTTGAGCATGGTCTTGATCATGTCCGGGCGATCGAACGGGCGCGGGACACCACCCACGGAGTCGGAATCGACCCAAGCCCTGGCCCCCGTGCTGTCCTCGAGCCCCAGCCGGAACTCAGTGGCGTCCGACGGCAGTTGCCCCTCGGCGACTTCAGCGACGCGCAACCAGAGCTCGACACCACTGAAGTCCAAGGACCGTACGGACGAGCGGAAGATCCCGCCTGTCTCCTTCGGCTCCATGACCATCCCGACACTCAGCCCGAAGAAGGACTGGTTGAAGGCAGCGGGCACCTGGTCGAACGGAAACTCGTCGGCGACCATGCCTCCGGACTGCGCCGTCGGCAGCCCGAGTGAGTTGGTGCCGATGCCGTTGCCGTCCTCGTGGTCGTCAATGGTGGGGGAACCCTCGTAAGCGAAGGACAGCTGGACGAGGGAGGTGAGGACTCCGGCCGGCCGTTGCCGCCCGTCGAGGAAGACGTGCGTGCCGTGGCCGAGTAGCCGGGAGCGGAAGAAGGCCGTCCCGTAGACGTCGAGGGCGCGTTCGTGCTCGCCTCGGGAGACCACCGGCGTCGCACCCTCGTCGAAGAGCCACTGACGGTTGAAGAAGTTGTGGTTGGTGCTGTGCACGTACCGCTGGGACTTGTACGGGCTCGGCCTGGCGCGGTCGTAGAACTGCGCCCCGTTGTTGTCGCGCACATCGCCGTCCGAGGCGGGAAGGATCGTCATGAAGGCGTAGCCGTCCGGCTCGATCGTGGACATGCCGGCCCAGTAGCGGAAGTTGGTCGGTGCCAGCGCGAGCACGGCCAGGATGGTGACCCCGATCGGGGGGAGGACCGTCGGGAGGGTGACTACCGCGTCCCCGCCGCGGGAGTGGCCCATCAGGCCCAGTCGGTCGAAGTCGATCCGTTCGAAGAAGCGGGACCCCGCGTCCGCGTCGAGGGTCTGGAAGTGGCGGATGGAGTCGATGATCAGGTCGGCCCGGGCCTCGATGTTGCCGACCCCGGCCGAGCCGCCGTTGAGCGCGTTGCAGTCGACCGAGACGGCGATGATCCCCATCCGGGCGAGGCTGTCCTGGAAGTAGTCGTAGCCGAGATAGCTGGGATCGGCCGGGTCGTGGTTGCCGTGGGCGAGCACCACGATCGGCACCCGTCCCCTCCCGGCCAGCCGTGCGTTGAACGGCTGTCCCGGACCGTCGTCCTCCGCCGGGTAGCGGACGCTTCCGTGGACGGGCCCGTCGGAGTACTCGTCGGAGCCGACCGGGAACAGGTCCAGCGCCGATGGATCGTGGGTGAACGGCGGGTCCACGCAGGCCACCGTCACCTGAAGCCCGAGGTGGGCGGGGCAGGCCGGCGGCAGCGACTGGGTGACCACTACGGTGTCCCCGACCGCGACCGGCTGGCTGAGCTGGACACGGGGAGCGCTGCCGAGTCCGATCTGAACACCGTTGCGATAGACCTTGATCTGGGCGCCGGGTACGGAGCTCGTGATGGAGACGCTCTGGTCACCGCCCTGGAGCGGGCCGACGCCGGGGGCCGGCATCGCGGAGCACGGTTGGATCGTGACGTCTCCGGGCGGGCTCGGCGGGCTGGAGTCACAGAGTCGCTGAGTCGCGGTGACCGTCTCTCCGGCCGTGAACGGTGTGCCGAACGAGACGAGCAGGGCGCCGCCCCAGCATCGGTAGGTGCCGGCCGGCACGCCGTTGCGGGTGAGCGAGACCCGGGCGCCGTTGGCGATGCCGGTGATGCGTAGCTGCTCACTGCCCTCGTAACCTGGATCGATCGCCGGGGTCGGCAGCGGGGCGGGGCCGGGTTGGACGAGATGCTCGACCGAAGGCGGACTGCGGAGCGGGGTTGATCTGGGGCCGGGGAGGCCCGGCCGGGAACTCCCTCGTGTGGTCGAGGACGGTCGACGGCTGACTCCAGTCGCTCTCCAGGCCGCTCAGGCGTTGCCGGGCACGCACGGTCTGTCCGGCCACCAACGCTGCGGGGAGCGGGAGCGTCGCCCCGACCGGCTCGGGGAAGCCCACCTGCTGGGTGACCTCGACGGTCCCGTCGACCTCGATGTCGATCTCCGCATGGGGGAGGAAGTCGAACACCGTGACGGCGATGGCGCATTGGTACAGCTCGACCAGACGTGGCGGCGAGAGCAGCTTGGGATTGTCCTCCAGCTTCAGCTGGCTGATGTCCACCACTTGTTGACCCATGAACACCTCACACGCCGCCACGATGAGTAATCACTCATCACCGTACGTAACGACATCGTTGATGGCGAGCCGCCGTGCCGCCATCCGCGCGGCTTGCGTCCCGCGAGGAATATTCGGGCCGGGTTTGCTCCAGTCATGAGCAAAAGACACGGAATCGGCCGACCAACGGGAGAGCATGGCATGACGGGCACACCCACCCCACACCGGAACACCGCCACGGCCTCCACCGACTGTGCCAACGAGCCCATCGCCGGGATCCTGGCCGAGTTCGTGGGTGAGCGCATGGGGAGCAGGATCGCCCAGGGGCAGGATCCGGTCCTGCGACCGGTCTTCGTCAAATACCACGGTGCCGCCCGTGGCGTTCTCACCGTCGACCCCGATCTGCCCGTGGAACTTCGTGTCGGCTTCCTCAAGGTCGCACAGGAACGGGAAGGCGGCCTGACCGCTTGGGTCCGCTTCTCCAGCGACACCCTGCCGGACCGCACGGGCTTCCGCCGAACCGTCGGCATGGGCATCAAGCTCTTCGGGGTTCCTGGAGCCAAGCTGCTGGAAGACGAAGGCCAAGCGGACACACAGGACCTCGTGGTCCAGAACCACGACGTCTTCTTCGTCGACACCGCTCGGGACTTCTGCGAGTTCCAGCAGGATCCCGTGGCGTACCAAGACGCCCACCCTCTCACTCGCCGCATTCTCCAGGAGATGCGAAAGCACGAGGAAAGTACGCTGAAGGCCACGTACTGGGGTGTGCTGCCGTACGCGTTCGGATCCGACCGCTACGTGAAGTACAAGCTCGAGCCTGTCGTCTGCGCGCCGGGAGACCCTCAAGCGGCGCCGCCGGAAGAGGATCCCTCGTTTCTGCGCGGGGACCTGCGGCACCGTCTCTCCGCCGGTGAGGCCGCCTTCGACCTGATGGTCCAATTCCGTACGGACCCTGACCGTATGCCTCTGGACCGCGCCACCGTGCGCTGGGAGGAGACGCAGAGCGCGCCCGTCCGCGTGGCGCGACTGACCCTGCACCGGCAGGACGTCCTGGCGCGCGGCCAGGACGTCTACGGCGACAACCTCGCCTACAGCCCCTGGCACAGCCTGCCCGAACACCGGCCGATCGGCAGCGTCGCCGAGGCGCGCAGAGTCGTGTACCGGGCGTCGGCGGCACGGCGGCGCGACGCCAACGGCATTCCGGCGACCGAACCCGGTCCCGCACGGCCGACGTCTGTCGAACCGCACGGGCGGGACACCCGGATCGTACGGGCCGCTGTCCACCCCGCGATCGGTATCGCCCGGATCGGCGACAGCTCCGACGAGTTCTTCTTCGCCCCCGAGGTCGACGATCCCCCGCCACTGCCCACCGGCACCTACAAGGACGCGACGGGAGCCATCAAGCGTCAAGCCGCGCGCTTTCGTGTCTACGGCTACAACGCGGCGGGTGAGCCGGTCGCCGAGCTGACGGCGGACAACGCCGACCTGCGCTGGACCGTGCATGTGGCCAACAAGAAGGCCGCCTGGTACCAGTTCCAACTGGCCCTGGACATCCCCGAGGCGGCCCAGGCGGAGCCGAGTTCACTGCGCAACGCCATGGTGACCGGCCCGGAGGAGCGCGGCAAGCTGGTCATCGACCCCGGTCCGAGGTCGATCCGTGGCCGGGACCGGGCAGGACGACCGGAGCACCGGTTCGACACGGGCTCATTCCTGGGGAAGCGCGTCTACCTGGGTGAGCTGCGCACCGACGGCGCCGGCCGGCTGATCTTCCTCGGGGGGCGTGGTGCCTCTGCCTCCAAGGACCACACCCAGGCCACGCATTTCGCCAACAACAACGGCTGGCACGACGACATCTCCGACGGACCGGTGACCGCGCAGGTCCGCATCGACGGCCGCGTCGTACCAGTCGATCCGGCCTGGGTGGTGGTGGCGCCGCCGAACTTCGCGCCGGAGCTCAAGTCCGTGCGCACGATGTACGACCTGATGCGCGACACCTTCGTGACCGTGGGCATGCTGCCCACCCCGCACCGCGTCTCGTTCACCCGCGACGTCCTGCCCATCCTGCGGCGCATGTGCGACCTGCAGTGGGTCAACCGTGGAATCGCGGCCCAGTTCGGACACGGCGGACGCGAACACCTTCTGGCTCCCGAGCGGCTCGCCAGGCTCGCCGATCCCGGACCGCGCCACGCAGAGCTGCGCCATCAGATCTGGGCCACGATGCGGGACCCCGACCGTGACGGCCTGTCCCCCGTACCGTGGCCACCGCTCTACGGCGACGCGATGAGCGTGCGGCCCACGTCCACGCGGCAGCATCTGACGCTGACTTCGGTGCAGTACGCGTTGCTGGCCCGCTGGGCGGACGGGAACTTCGACGCCGACTACGATCCGGAGGCGGTGGCCCCCTCCAGCCTTGAGGACGTTCCGCTCGTGGAACGCCCCGGGACGCTCGACCGGGCTGCCCTTTCCTTCTGTCTGGCCGATGCCTTCCATCCCGGCTGCGAACTCTCCTGGCCCATGCGCCACTCCACCATGTACTCCGCTCCGTTCCGGCTGCGGCATCGCGACCACAGCCAGCCCGAACCGGCGTACGGCAGTGTGCTCACCCCCCAGACGGCGCTCGCGGTCGACGGTCCGCTGTACGCGCAGGGGCCGGGTGATCTGACCCGCTGGATGGCCGTGCCCTGGCAGACGGACACCGCCCGTTGCCGATCCGGGTACTACCTCGGCTTCGGTCCGCGGTACGACCCGTATCTCCCCACCTTCTGGCCCGCGCGGGTCCCCAATCATGTGCTGACCCAGGAGGACTACGACAAGGCCGTCGACCCCGACCTGACCCCCGAGGAACGTCAGACGGCTTTCGAACGCCGGGCCGTCTGGGACCGGTGGCTGCCCGCCGACCGCATCGAGCAGATGAACGCCATGGTCAAGGACTTCGGCAGACTCGGCCTCGTGGAACGGCGCGCAGCACCAGGCGCCGATCCGGACCTGCCTGCGACGATGCTGGTGGAGTCCGAGGTGGGCTTCCGCTCCGAGCAGCCCCCGCCCCTTCTGCGGAATCTGCGGTGCCTGCACGTACCGGAGGCCGCCGACCACGAGCTGAGCGACGCCGCCGTGGCCGCCGCGATCGCCCAGACGGACGCGCCGGACGAGGAGGTGATGGCGGGCTACTTCGAGAAGGTCGTACGCTTCCCGGACGCACGGTGACCGCGACGACCGACGCGACCACGGTGACCGAGCGCGTCGAGGCGGTCGTGGCGGGAGGCGGTCCGGCAGGCGCCGTGGCGGCCCTCGTACTGGCGCGGGCGGGCCGGCGCGTCCTCCTTGTCGACAGGCGTACGGGAGAGTCGGCGACGGCCGCGTTCAAGGTCGGGGAGACGCTGCCTCCCGCGGCCCGGCCGTTGCTGCACGATCTGGGCCTGTGGCCGGCCTTCGCCGCCGATGCCCACCTCCGCTGCCCGGGCACGTGTGCGTCCTGGGGGTCGGAGGCACTTCACGGCCGAAGTCACCTCTACGACCCGCACGGACACGGCTGGCATCTCGACCGGATCCGGTTCGACACTTTCCTGCGCGATGCCGCGGTCGCGGCTGGTGCCCGGCTGCGAGAGGCCGACGTCGTGTCGCGGAATGTCACCGACGCCGGAGAGCGGCGCCTGCTGGTCCGTGAACAGGGTCGCCTGAAGGAGGTGTCCTGCGACTGGGTCGTGGACGCCACCGGACGCCGTGCGGTGATCGGTCGCCGCCTCGCTCATCGCAGCAGGCAGGACCGGCTGGTGGCCGTGTTCGCCCTGTTCAGCCGTCGCCTGCCCGGCCGTGCAGGCGACGACAGCGAGCTCAGGACGCTGGTCGAGGCGGCGCCCAACGGCTGGTGGTACACCGCCAGGGTGCCTGCCGGACGGGTGGTCGCCCATCTGACCGACGTCGATCTCGCCGACACCGTTCTGCGCACCGCCGAGGGGTTCCTCGGCGAAGTCGCACGCACCCGCCACATCCGCGCTCGCGTCGACGGCTACGACCCCGCCCACGCCCCGCCCCCGCACTGGACCGCTGCGCACGGACTGCGGCTGTCCCCGCCCGCAGGCCCTGGATGGCTGGCCACGGGAGACGCCGCCATCGCTTTCGACCCGCTCTCTTCCCAGGGCATCCTGACGGCCCTTCACACAGGAGCGGCCGCCGGCGCAACGGTGGACCGGTGCCTGGCCGACGCAACGGACTCCCTCGCGGCCTACGGCGCGTTCCTGGACCGCATTGCGAACGCCTACCAGCGCAATCGAACCGAGGCCTATAGCCAGGAGCAGCGCTGGCGTGGGCACGCTTTCTGGCGCCGTCGTCAGAGCTGGGCGTGACGAGGCAGAGCCGACGCATCCTCAGCCGCCCTTGCGCGCAGGGCCCTGGGTGGTCGGAGCACCGCGGACCGCTGTCCCGCGTACGGTCGGAACTCACGCCTCGGCAGCGGGGGCGGGCCCGAGGGGCGGAGGCGTTGCGAGGGTGCGTGCCGCCCAGAGGGTCTTGCCTCGTCCTGAGGGCCTCACGCCCCAGCGCTGGGTGAGGTGGGCGGTGATGAACAGACCCCGGCCGTTCTCGTCCGTGCCGAGGGCGCGGCGAAGGTGCGGACTGGCGCTGCTGTCGTCGGTGACCTCGCACACGAGCGTGCCGTCGCGGATGAGGCGCAACTGGATCGGCCCCTTCGCGTAGCGCACGGAGTTGGTGACCAGCTCACTGACGACGAGGGCGGTGTCGTCGATGACGTCCTGGGCCAGTCCCCATGCCGCGAGTTGGTCCACGGCTCTCCTGCGCGCCTGCCCGGCGCTCTCCGGGCTGTTGGGAAACGTCCACGCCTTCGTCCGGGAGTCGCCCAACGTACGGGTGCGGGCCAGCAACAGATAGGCGTCGCGAAGCGGCCGCTCGGTCGTGAGGGCCTCGGCAGACCTGTCGCACGCGGCCTGAAGCGAGGGCTGCGGTTCGGCGAACAGCTCGGTCAGCCGGCTCAGGAGCGACTCACGGCCGCCGGCCGCGGCCAGCAGAGCGGTGTTGCAGATCAGCAGGGTGCTCCCTTCGGGCAGGACGCGCTCCGTGAGCGCGTACTCCGCGAGGCCCTGCCCGAGAGGTGGTCCGGCCGCGACATCCAGCAGTTCGACGGCGCCGCCCGGATGCACCAGAACCGGTGACGGGTGTCCCGCGCTCGCCGCGGTGCACAGGCGGGTGACCGGATCGTAGACGAGGCAGAGGCAGGTGGCGGGCGTTCCGTCACCGGTTTCGGGTGCGGCCGTGTCCGGCGGGGTGTTCGGGCGACTGGCGAGGTCGTGAAGGCGCTGGAGGATGTCGTCCGGCGGCAGGTCGAGGTCGGCCAGCGCCTCGATCGCCGCGCGAAGCTCGCTCATCGCCGCCGGACACGACGTCCCGGACGTGGTGTCTCCGGCCACGAGGGCGACCCTGGACCCGGACAGGGAGATGGCGTCGGACCAGCCGCCGCCCGTGCCGACGGGCAGGTGGGTGCGGGCGAGTTCGACGGCCGTCACGACGGATGCCTGTGCCTGGGCGAATCCACCGGAGAGAACGCGGGCGGCCGAGCGCTCACGCCCGTAGAGGCGAGCGTTGTCCAGGCACTGGCCCGCGAGCAGGGTGAGCTGCTGCGCGAGCCTCAGGTGCCGGTCGTCGAACGGCGCCGGTTCGCGCCAGCGGTAGAAACAGGCCAGGCCGAGCACCACACCCCGCGCTCGGATCGGAACCAGCAGCATGGAATGCGCCCCCGCGCTCAGGATCCGGGCATGCCGCCGGCGTCGCGGATCGAGCCAGGGGGCGTCCGGGCGCAGTCGCCGGATCAGCTTCGGGGCCAGGGTGTCCAGGGCGGTTCGGTACGGCGTGCCGGGTGGGTACACGTCCACCTCGCCGACGGCGGGGACGCCCTGCTGGTCCGGTCCGGCGACCGAGCGGTATCCCACGCGTCGAACGGTCTGATCCCGTTCGAGGGCGTCCGCGAGGGGAGCCCGGCCGCACAGGACCACGTCGTAGACGTCGACGGTCACGGTGTCGGCCAGAGCCGGTGAGACGACCTCGCAGAACTCGGCCGCCGTACGGAAGATGTCGAGCGTCGTCCCGATCCGCGCGGCCGCCTCGTTCTGCAGGCGCACCTCCGCTTCGGCCCGCACCCGGGCGGTGATGTCGGTCAGCGCGGCGGCCAGCCCCAGCACGGTGCCGTCGGCCCGCTGCAGGCGGAACGCTGACGCCGAGGTGACGGTCTCGACCGGAGGGACACTGCGGTCGCGGAACCGGATGGTCATGTCGAGCTCGGGCACGCCGGTCTCCAGCACCCGGTGAACGGCCCGTTCCACGGCCGCGGGGTCGGTGATGTCGAAGGTCCGCAGGATCTCCGGCAGCGTAAGGCCGAGCAACTGGTCGAACGGGAACCCCGGCATCAGCCGGGCCGCCGTGTTCACCCGTACCAGACGCAGCTCCTGGTCGTACACGTGCAGGCCCATGGGCGACTGGGAGAAGAGCGCGTCCAGTACAGCGCGCTCCAGCCCCTCGGGGGCGGACCGGCTGTCCGGGTGATCTTCACCAGCCACTGTGTGAACGCCCATTTCGACGAGACGGGTGGACCGCGCTGCCTCCCATGCAACGCCCACCCCACCGACCCGGCCACCGCAGTGGAGTGGCCGGGTGACGGCGGCCGGTCCCGCCGGACGGGCTGCTGAGGCGCGGTCGGTCGGAGCGCTACGTACGCTGGACGGAGGGGGCCCTCTCAGAACGAGGATCGGAAGGTCTGTGAGGCCGGAGATCGACCACGGTGCGTTGTTCGCCGCGACGCCCAGCCCGTATCTGGTGCTGGCACCGGATCTGGTGATCGTGGATGTCAACGAGGCGTACCTGCGGGCGACCGGCCGCACCCGGGAGGATCTGCTCGGGCAGCACGTCTTCGACGCGTTCCCCGACAATCCCGCCGACCCGGGCGCGGACGGGGTGAGGAACCTCGGGGCGTCGCTGGGGCGGGTGCTGGCCACCGGTGAGGCCGACACCATGGCGGTGCAGAAGTACGACATCCCCGTCGCCTCGCAGCCCGGTGTGTTCGAGGAACGCTGGTGGTCCCCCGTGAACACCCCGGTCAAGAACGCGGACGGGCGGGTCGCGTGGATCATCCACCGCGTGGAGGACGTGACGGCGTTCATGCGCTCCCGCCGGTTCCGGGGCCGGAACGAGGGGCGCCGGACCACGGAGCGCGAGGGGATGGAGGCCGAGCTGTATGCCCGCTCGCGGGAGCTGCAGCGGCTGAACGAGCAGCTGCGGGCGGCGCACGCCCGGGAGCGGGAGGTCGCCGTCACCTTGCAGGAGGCGATGCTGCACTCCCCGGATCTGGCTCGGCACAGTGACGTGGCGGTGCGCTATCTACCGGCTGTCGGTTCGCTCAACGTGTGCGGCGACTGGTACGACGCCGTCGACCTGGCCGAGGGGCGGTTCACCGTCGCCGTGGGCGACGTCGTCGGGCACGGGCTTGAGGCTGCCACCGTCATGGGCATGCTCCGCAGCGCGCTGTCCGCGGCCAGTCGGGCGGTGGCCGGGCCGGCCGGGGCCCTGGAAGTGCTGGGCATGTACGCCCGCTCCGTGGACGGCGCGCTGGCCGCGACCGCGGTCAGCGTGCTCGTGGACACCCGCTCCAAGCTGCTCGTCTACTCCAGTGCGGGGCACCCTCCGCCGGTGCTGCTGCACGCGGACGGCACGTGTGAGCTGTTGGACCAGGCCACCGACCCGCCACTGGGAGCCCGACCCGAGCACGTTCCCCGGCCGCAGGCCGGCACCCCGTACCGCGCGGGTGACACCCTCGTCCTCTACACCGACGGGCTGATCGAACGCCGCGAGGAGGACATCGACACCAGCCTGGACCGGCTCACCACCGCCCTGGGCGACCTCGCCGACCTCGGCCCGGATCAGCTGGCCGACGCGCTGCTCGTGCGCCTCGGCGTCGCCAGCGGAGCCCGCGACGACATCGCCCTCGTCATCGTCCGCGTCTGAGCCCCGGGAGCGCCGGAGTCCGGGGGCGCCGGCGAGCGGTCTACATCCGTGGAGCGGGGACGAGGCGCAGCAGCCCGTGGAGGACTGCGTCGATGGTGTCCTGTGCTGGCTCATCGGTCACATGGGTGAGCAGGCGGGCCAGGGTGCGCAGCACGTGGGGTGAGGCCATCACACGGGGGTGCAGGACGGGCCGGAAGCCGTAGCGCGAGAAGACCAGATCCCCGGCGAGGTTGCCCAGCCGGTAGTAGCGCGCCCATAGGCGCCGGATCTCGGCCGGGTACTGGTGCAACGCGTGTTCCCGGCGCGGTCCGGCCGGGCGGACCAGTGCCAGGGCGATGATGTCCGCCGCCACCTCGGCGGCCTCCATGGCCTGCGCGATGCCCTCGCCGCTCCACGGACTGACCATGCCGGCGCTGTCGCCCACGAGCAGCACGCCCCGTCGGTACTGCGGGCGTCGGTTCAGTCCCATCGGCAGCGGCGCGCTGCGCAGGGGCGAGTCGGCGGTCTCTTCGTCCAGCCCCCAGTCCGCGGGCAGGCGGGGCAGCCAGTGGTCCAGTGCCGCTCGCAGGTCCACCGGCCTGCGCCGCCGTCCCTGCGGCAGGACACCGAGGCCCACGTTGACACGCCCGTCCCCCAGGGGGAACACCCATCCGTATCCGGGCAGATCCCGTCCGGTGCGAGGACAGCGCAGGTCTGCCCAGAGTTCCAGGTAGGGGTCGTGCGTACGGGCCTCACTGCGGTAGTACCGGCGGGCAGCGGCCGCGACGGGCCTCGTGTCGTCTCGTTCGAACCCCAGGCCGAGAGTCGTGCGCGCCGAGGCGCCGTCGGCGGCGATCACCAACGGCGCCCGGTAGCGGACCGGCTCTTTCTCCGGTCCGCGGGAGGCGGACACGCCGATGACGTGCCCTGCCCGGTCGGTCAGCGGGCCCGTCACCTTCACGTGGGTACGGAGGCGCGCTCCGGTGGCGCGGGCGTGAGCGGCGAGCAGGTCGTCGAAGTCGTGCCGGCTGCGGGTGAGTCCGAAATCGGGCAGGGCACCCAGACGCGGCCAGTCGATCTCCGCCTGGTGGCCGCCGCAGACCCAGCGCATGCCCTTGTTGCGCATCCACCCCGGTGCGTCGATGTCGATGCCCATCCGCACCAACTGGTACACGCTGCGCGGTGTCAGCCCGTCGCCACACACCTTCTCCCGGGGGAAACCGGACTTCTCCAGGAGCAGCACGTCCACACCCGCTCGCGCGAGGTGCACCGCGGCGGCGGAACCCGCCGGCCCCGCCCCCACCACGATGACCTGTGCCTCTTCGTCACCGGCGCCTTCAGGACCCGACCTGCCGGCGTCGCGGCCGTCGCCGGCCTCGCCACTTTTGGTGATCACCCCAGCACTATGCCCAGGGTGGGAGTCGGTGGAACGCGCGGCACGGCCGAACCGGCACGGCGCGGGACGTCACGCCGGGTCGATGCGGGCGATGGTGCCGCCCTGCGCCAGCACGTACAACTCGCCCTTGCGGCCCTGCACGAACGAGACGACCTCGCCGGCGTTGACGACGAGGTCGTTCACCGCGGTCACCGTGCCGTTCTTCATCGTGAGCGAGCGGAGGGTGCCGTCGCAGTAGTCGCTGAACACGTACTGGCCCTTCAGGGCCGGGATCGCGTCCCCTCGATAGACGAATCCACCGGTCACCACGCACCCGAGGCCGCCGCGGGCGTACTCGTGGACCGGGCGCACATGGTTCGCCGGCTCCGTGCCGCCCCGGAAGGGATGGTTGCCCTCCATCTGGGACCAGCCGTAGTTCTCGCCGCCCTTGTCGCGCGCCGGTGCCCAGTCGATCTCCTCCCAGTCGTTCTGGCCGACGTCGCCGATGAGCAGGTCGCCGGTGCTCGCGTCGAAGGAGAACCGCCAGGGGTTGCGCAGCCCGTAGGCCCAGATCTCGTCCTTCGCGTTCGGGTCGTTCACGAACGGGTTGTCCGCAGGAATCGCGTACGGCGTTCCGCCGCGCGGGTCGATCCGCAGCATTTTGCCGAGCAGCGTGTCGAGGTTCTGTCCGTTGCCGTGCGGGTCGCCGCCCGCGCCGCCGTCGCCGAACGCGATGTAGAGGTATCCGTCGGGCCCGAACTTGATGTCGCCGCCGTTGTGGTTCGAGTACGGCTGCGTCTGTGTGAGGACCGTGCGCCGGGTGTCCGGCCGCAGCTTGCCGTTCCGTACGGCGAACTCGTCGATGGTGCTGGTGCCTTCGAGATTCGTGTACGAGATGTAGAAGTGCGCGCGTGCGTTGTCGAACGCGATGCCGAGGAGGCCGCGTTCACCGTCGGTGGTGGTTTCGGCGGAGATGTCGAGCACGGGCTCGCCGAGCCCTTGGTCGCCCAACACCCGGACCGTGCCGGCCCGCTCGGCGATCCAGACCTTGCCGCCGGGACCGGCGGCCCCCGCGATCGGGTTCTGTGCCGTGGCCACCTTCGTGAGCGCGATCTTGGTGACCTTGTGCCGGGGTGCGCGGTCTTCTGCGGACGCGGTGCTCAGGGCGAGGGAGGCGACGAGGCAGACGGCGCCGATGATCGCCGAGCTTGTCGTGCGAACTTTCACCGTGATCCTCCTGGAGGCGGCGAACGGGGGCACCCGGCTGCTCGAGGCGGTGGTGAGTCGGCGTGGCCCGTGCCAGCGCACAACCGGGGTGGGGGGAAGTCCGTACCACTGGCCACGGACGAGACTACTGGGACCTGAGCAATTGGTATAGGCCAAGCACGTGCGAGGGAATGACGGAGTGGAGGTGGCGGGCAGCCCCGTCAGCGAGGCGGACGGGAGCCTCTGGGTGTTGCGGGGTGCGGCATCGCGCTCACATGGCACCGGGACGTACGACGGCCGGCCGCCACCACGCCGCGGTCGGCGGCTACGGCGCACACGCGCGGCCGAGGTCGCCCACGCACATATGATCCACACGCGTACCGCACACCCCCAGGGAGCCCGCACGTGCACCACTTCGATGTCGAGACACTGCCGGTCAGCCCGTGGCGCAACGGCGGGGGCGCGACCAGGGAGATCGCCGCGTGGCCGGCGGGCACGGAGGAGTTCGGATGGCGCGCGAGCGTCGCCGACATCGACCGGGACGGACCGTTCTCGGCGTTCCCGGGCATCGACCGGACACTCACCCTGCTCACAGGCGACGGCGTGCGGCTCACCTGCCCCGGCGTGTTCGACCGGCTGGTGGCGCGCGCGGGCGAGCCGTTCGCGTTCTCCGGCGACGACGAGCCGGCCGCCGAACTGCCCGGCGGCGCGTGCCGGGTACTCAACATCATGGTGCGGCGCGGCCGCTGGACCATCCGCGTGGACCAGGTCGCCGGCCCAGTCGTGCCACCCGCCGGGCACGCCGGGGTGCTCCATGTGCTGCACGGCCGCTGGCGGACGAGCACGGACGGGCGTGTCCTGACGGCCGGCCAGGGCCTGTGGTGGGACCGGGACGACAGCGCGCCGGGCGGAGCGGCCGCGCCGCTCTCACCCGACGGCGCCGCCCTGTGGGCTGACATCGCGCCGACGGGATGACCACGCGGGTGCGGGGAGCAGGCGGACTTCCCCGTCACCGCGTGATGAGGCAGCAATGGGAGAACTGACGAAGCCCGAGGTCGTCGCTCCGCACGGTGACGCTCCTACCGAGTTGACCGTCCGGGACCTGGTCGTCGGGGACGGGGCCGAGGTGAAGCCGGGCATGGTGGTCAGGGTCCACTACGTCGGGGTGGCCTTCGAGTCGGGCAAGGAGTTCGACGCCTCCTGGGACCGAGGTGAGCCGTTCACGTTCGCCCTGGGCAGCGGCCGGGTCATCAAGGGCTGGGACCGGGGGGTGAGGGGGATGAAGGGCGGCGGCCGGCGCGAGATCATCGTTCCCCCGCGTCTCGGCTACGGCAATCAGTCACCCTCGCCACTGATCCCGGCCGGCTCGCCCCTGGTCTTCGTGGTGGATCTGCTGGACTCGTATTCCAGCACGGCCGGGTGGAGCAACACCTAGTTTTTTTCTAGGGTGTGTCTCGCCGATCATGCCGGGCCCTTCGCCGCATCTCCGGTTTCCGCCTCCACGGCGTGGGACTCAGCCCAGCACCAGCAGCACCGCCAGGGCGACGAGGAGGGAGTCGATTCGGTCCAGGAGACCGCCCGCCCCGGCCAGCCAACTACCCGCGTCCTTCGCGCGGGCACCCCGCTTGACCTTCGATTCCAGCAGGTCGCCGAATGGCCCACCGACCGCCACCGCCAGCGCCGTCCGCCACGTCAGGGAGGACAGGACGGCGAGCGCGCAGAGGCCGGCCGCCGCCTCGGCCAGAGTGCCGAGCATCGTCGTCGCGAACTACACCTCGCTCGCCGACCCGGCGATCGTCCTCACCGCGCTGCACCGCCTCGGCATCGAGCCGGTCGTCGCCGCCATGGCCGGCCTGTGGCGCATCCCGTGGCTGGGCCGGGCGCTCACCCGCGAGGGCCATATCCCGGTGTACCGCAACAGTGCCCGCGCCGCCGACGCCCTCGACCTCGCCGCCGAGGCCCTGCGCGCCGGGCGGCTCGTCCTCATCTACGGCGAAGGCGGCCTGTCCACCCGCAGGAACGCGGCGAAGAGCCGCCGGAAGCCTTCCGCACCGGCATCGCCCGGCTGTCGCTCCGTACCGGCGCGCCCGTCGTGCCGGTCGGCCAGGCAGGCACGCACCGGGTGGTCTCGGGTGGTACGGCCAAGCAGCTCGCCGGCCTCCCGTGACCACCGCGTGGCGCAAGTCCCTGATTGCTTGACCCACCACCTGCCACCGCGGGCTCACTGGGCCTGGGGCTCGTCCGAGGCCAGGATGGACGTCTCCAGCTTGCCCAGGAGGCGGGCGATCTGGCGACGCTCGGCCGGTGACAGGCCCGCGAGCATCCTGCGTTCGTTGTCGAGGTGCTCGGCGAAGACGGCGTCCACCGTCGCCAGGCCCTTGTCGGTGAGACGGGAGTAAACGATCCTGCGGTCGTCGGCGTCGCGTTCGCGGACGATCAGGCCGTCCTTCTCCAGCCGGTCGATCCGCAGGGTCACGCCGGCCGAGGAGACGAGGCCGGAGTCGGCGAGCTGTCCCGCGGTGAGCCGGTAGGGCTCGCCCGCCCGTCGCAGGGCGGTGAGCACGTCGAAGCCGGCCACCGACAGGCCGTGCCGCTCGATGGAGGTGGTGAGCCGGGTGCTGTAGCGGAGGAAGGAGCGGTGCAGCCGGGCCAGTACTTCGAGCGGGCTCGTGTCCAGGTCCGGGCGTTCGCGCGCCCAGTCCTCGATCACCTTCGCCACGGCGTCCTGGTCCGCCGACTTCGATGCAGCCATCCCCAGCCCCTCGTGCGAGTTCTCACGGTGCTGAGAATCTTACCCCTGAGGGGTTGGGCGGAAGGGGGTGGCGGCCCGAGCGGTGATCTCCGCTCGGACCGCCACCCCCTTCCGGGTACGTCAGGCGTTCATCTCCTCCAGCGTCCTGCCCTTCGTCTCGACCGCGAACCAGGCGATCACCGCACCGACCGTGGCGACCACGGCGAGCTGCGCGAAGACCACCGAGAGGCTGCCGCCCGCGGCGATGACCGCACCGACGGTGACCGGGCCGATGATCACGCCGAGGCGGTTCCACAGGCCGCCGAAGGCCGCCCCCTTGGCCCGGTTGGCGGTGGGGTACAGCTCGGGCGAGTACAGGTAGAGCCCCGCGTTGATCGCGTAGAGGAAGAAGGTCGTGCAGGACGCGAAGACGGCGACCTGGCCGCCCGAGGTCGCGCCCGCCAGGGCGAGCGCCCCCAGGGAGAGCCCGCCGCCGGTGAGCGCGGCGATCAGTGCGGGCCTGCGGCCGATCCGGTCGACCAGCAGCGCGACGATCAGGGTGCCGAGCAGGCCGGTGACGTTGCTGAGCAGGGTGTAGACGAGTGCCGTGGTCAGGTCGAGGCCGAACTGCTTCGTGTACAGGGACGGCAGCCAGGTCGAGATGCCGTGGTTGACGTAGTAGGCGACGAACCAGAGGCCGGACAGGACCGCCGTGCGCCGCAGATAGCGCCCGCGGAAGAGGTCGCCCCAGCGCCCCGGGGTCGTGCACTCCTCTCGTACGTGCGGGTCCGGCGCGGGCAGCGGCTGTGCGGTGGCGCGGGCGACCTCCGCCTCGATGCGGGCGATGGTCTCCTCGGCCTCCTGGGTCCGCCCTCGGGAGAGGAGCCAGCGCGGCGACTCGGCGACATGGCGGGGCAGCAGGGCGGCGATCAGTACGGGAAGGGTGCCGATGACGAACATCGCACGCCAGCCGAAGTTCGGTACCACCCACACCGCGACCAGCGTCGCCGCGGCGAGGCCGGCCGGGAAGATCATCTCGTACAGCAGGACGAAGCGTCCGCGCTTGTCGGAGCGGGCGATCTCGTTGATGTAGGTGGCGGCGACGGGTACGACTCCGCCGATGCCGAGGCCCTGGACGAACCGGAAGAGCGAGAAAGTCTCGATGGTGCCGGAGAAGGCGACGGCGAGGCTGGCGAGACCGGTGACGGCGACGCCGAGGGCGACCGTACGCACACGGCCGATCCGGTCGCCCATCCATCCGGCGGCCAGGGCGCCGATGAGCATGCCGAGGGAGGCGGAGGTCACCGCGAGGGTGGCCTGGCCCGTGGTCAGGTGCCATTCCTTCATCAGCACGGGCAGCGCGGAGGCGGCGAGCAGCTGGTCGAACGCCTCGAAGAAGGTGACGGCGCCGATGAGGAAGCGGACCTTGACGTGCCAGCGCGAGTGGGGCAGCCGTTCGAGTCGCGCGGCTATGGAGCCGAGGCCTGGCTTGCCGGCCACAGTCGTCATGGAGGGAGTCCTTCCGCGAACAGAGGAGTTGCCGAGACAGTAAGGGGCACTACCTAAGGGGTCAATGGTTAAGGCCTTAGGAATCTCCCCGTTACCTGACCGCCATCGACCCGCTGCGCGATCGACACCCCGCTCAGGGCCACCACAGTAACGACTTTCCCTTCGACTCTTGCGCGGAGATATTTAAGCCCTTAGATTTCAAGCGCTTCGGCAATCCGGGAGTCCCCCTCCGCCGAAGCCCAACGTCCGCCGCCTCACCGGAGGTTCTGCCGTGCCTCAGTTCCCCACCGACATCCTCATAGCGGGCCAGTGGCGGCGCGGTGCCGGCGACCCGGTCGACACCGTCGACCCGGCGACCGGACGGATCGTCGCCACCGTCCACTCCGCATCGGCCGAGGAGGTCGCCGAAGCGGCCGAGGCCGCCGCGGCGGCGGTGGCGGACCCGGCCTGGCGGAACCTCCTCCCCCACGAGCGCGCCCGGCTGCTGCACCGGATCGCCGAGCTGACCGAGGAGGCCGCAGGCGAGCTTTCCGCCCTCCAGACCGCCGACACCGGCAAGACCCTCGCCGAGACCCGCGCGCTCGCCCTCAGTGCCGCGGGCACCTTCCGGTACATCGCGGCGGCCCTGGAGACGGCCGAGGACGCGCTCACCCCGCCGCGCGGGGCGTACCTGACGATGAGCGTGCACGAGCCGATCGGTGTCGTCGGGGCGATCAACCCGTGGAACTCCCCCATCGCCAGCGACGCGCAGAAGATCGCCCCGGCCCTGGCCGCCGGGAACGCCGTCCTCCTCAAGCCGGCCGCCTGGACGCCCCTGGTCTCCCTCGCTCTCGGCCGGCTGATCACCCGGGCGCTCGACGAGTTCGGCCTGCCCACCGCGCTCCTGTCCGTGCTGCCTGGCAGCGGCCGGGTGGTCGGTGACGCCCTCGTACGCCACCCCCTCGTCGCCCGTATCGGGTTCACCGGGGGCACCTCGACGGGCCGCTCGATCGCCGCGATCGCGGCACAGAAGCTGATCCCCGCCTCGCTGGAGCTGGGCGGCAAGTCGCCGACCATCGTCCGGGCCGACGCCGACGTCGAACAGGCCCTGGCCGGTGTGCTGTTCGGGATCTTCTCGTCCAGCGGCCAGTCCTGCATCGCGGGCTCTCGGCTCTTCGTGGCCCGCGCGATCTACGACTCCTTCGTCGGCGAGCTCGTCAAGCGCGTCCGGAAACTGCGCGTAGGGCCCGGCACCGACCCGTCCACCCAGGTCGGCCCCCTCGTGCACCACCGCCACCGCGACGCCGTCGCCGCCTACGTCGACCTCGCCCGGTCCGAGGGCGGGCGGGTGCTGTGCGGCGGATCCGCGCCGGACGGTGAGCGCTACCGGGACGGCGCGTACTACCTGCCGACCGTCCTCGACGGCCTGCCGAACTCCTCCCGTACCTGCCAGGAGGAGATCTTCGGCCCGGTCCTCGTGGCGCTCCCCTTCGACGACGAGGACGACCTGGTCCGCCAGGCCAACGACTCCGTCTACGGCCTCGCCTGCGGCATCTGGACCCGCGACGCGCGAGCGGCCTGGCGGCTGGCCAGCCGGATCGACGCGGGCACGGTCTGGATCAACACGTACAAGCAGTTCAGCGCCGCCACCCCGTTCAGCGGCTGGAAGGAGAGCGGCCTCGGGACGGAGAAGGGCCGTGACGCGATCCGCGCCTACCAACGGCAGAAGTCCCTGTACTGGGGCACCTCCGACGCTCCCCTTCCCTGGGCCAACTGACCCGGCACGTTCCCTGGGCCACCTGTCCCGGCACGCCCGCCCTCTGGAGAGACTCATGCACCGCACACCGCCCGGTCCGATCGCCCGGCTCCGTTCCCTGCGCTACGTCGAGCTGCACACGCCCGCCTTCACGGAGGCCGCCGACTTCTACGAGGAGGTGTGGGGGCTCGAGACCGTCGCGTCCGACACCGGCGCGCGCTGGCTGCGCGGGACCGGCGACGAGCACCATGTCCTGCACCTCACGGAGAGCGAGCGCGTGGGCCTCGGCCGGATCGCGTTCTCCGTCGCCACGCCCGCCGAGGTCGACGAGGCCGCGCGGCGCCTCGAAGCCCGGGGCATCGTCCCCGTCCTCGGCCCCGGACCGCTGGACCAGGCGGGCGGCGGCTACGGGCTGCGGTTCACCGACCCCGAGCGGCGCCTGATCGAGATCAGCGCCCAGGTGGAGGCGGTGGCCCCGCGCGGCCGGGACGGCTCGGTACCGGTCGGCGTCACCCACGCGGTGCTCAACACCGTCGACATCGACGCGGCGGTCGCCTTCTACTGCGACGTCCTCGGGCTGCGCGTCTCGGACTGGTCCGAGCACCAGATGGCGTTCCTGCGGTGCAACGCCGACCACCACTGCATCGCCTTCAACCAGGCCGAGTGGACCTCCCTCAACCACGTCGCGTACGAGATGAACTCGGTCGACCACTTCATGCGGGGCCTGGGGCGGCTGCGCCACCACGGCATCACCCCTCAGTGGGGCCCCGGCCGGCACGGCCCCGGCAACAACACGTTCTCCTACTTCACCGATCCGTCCGGCCTTGTCTGCGAGTACACCTCCGAGGTGGCCCAGATCGTCGAGGACGCCTGGATCGCCAGGGTGTGGCGCCGCGTGCCGGAGCTGTCCGACCTGTGGGGGACGGCCGGCCCGCCGTCGAAGGAGATCCGCTGCCACATGGCGGGCACGCCGGACCCCGGCCCGCTCGCCGCTGCCCCCACCGTCACCGACTCCCGGAAGGATTTCGCATGAGCACCGTACGCCAGGTGGGCATCGTCGGCTGGGGCGCGATCGGCCGCGTCGTCGGCACCGCGCTCACGCAAGGAGAGGTGAGCGGCGCCGAGCTGGTGTGCGTCGTCGACAACCGCCCACTGGGCGAGGCCGCGCCCGCCCCTCAGGTCACCTTCGAGGAGGCCCTGGAACAGTGCGACCTCATCGTGGAGGCCGCGGGCCAGGGTGTCGTACGGGAGTGGGGCGAGCGGGTCCTCGCCTCCGGCACCGATCTGCTGGTCGCCTCGACCGGGGCGCTCACCGACGAGGAGCTCGCGAAGCGGCTGCTCGCGGCGGGCCCCGGCCGGGTGTACTTCACAGGCGGCGCGGTGGGGGGCCTCGACCTGCTCCAGGCCGTACGGTCCCTCGGTCCCGTGGACGAGGTCCGGCTGACCACCACCAAGTTGCCCTCGACACTCGAACAGCCGTGGATGGGCGAGGAGTTGCTCCTCCGGATGCGGACGGCGACCGGTCCGGTCGAGGTCATGTCGGGCACCGCGCGCGAGGTTCCGGTGAAGTTCCCCCGGTCGACGAACGTCGCCGCCTCCGTCGCGCTCGCCGTCGGCGACCTGGACGCTGTGCGGGTCCGGGTCGTCGCCGACCCGGCGGCGCACCGCACGCGGCACGTGATCGAGGCGTCCGGACCCCACGGGGCGTACCGCTTCGAGATGGAGCACGTGCCGGACGCGGACAACCCCGCGACCAGCCAGGTCGTGCCGTACGCGGTGCTGCGCAGCCTCGCCGCGATCGCCGGGCGCACGGGGCAGATCCTGTGAGCGGCCGCTTCGACGTGCATGTCGAGGAGGCGGGCGATCACGGTCCGCTCCTGCTGTGCCTGCACGGCATCGGCTCGTCGTCGGCCGCGTTCGCGCCGCAGCTCGCCGAACTCTCGTCGTACGCGCGAGTCGTGGCCTGGGACGCCCCCGGATACGCCAAGTCGCCCGACCCCGAAGTCCCGCTCACCCTCGACGACTTCGCGGACACGGCGGCGGGCCTCATCCGGGAGCGCGGCGGACGCGGCCACGTGCTCGGTGTCTCGTGGGGCGGCGTCATCGCCCTGCGGCTCGCGGCCCGCCACCCGGAGCTCGTCGCCTCGGTGATCGTCGCCGACTCCAGCCCCGGCTCGGGCACGGACGAGGAGACGGCCGCGGGCATGCGGGCCCGCGTCACCGAGCTGGCCGAACGCGGCCCGCGAGCCTTCGCCGAGGCACGCGGTCCGCGCCTGGTGTCGCCCGACGCCCCGGACGAGCTGGTCCGGCGGGTCGTGGACACCATGGCGGCCTCGGTGCGGCTGCCGGGTTACGCGTACGCCGCCGAGTCCATGGCCTCGGCCGACCTCCGCGCCGAACTTCCCTCGGTCGCCGCACCCTCGCTGGTGCTCTGCGGCGATCAGGACCGGGTCACCGGCATCGAGGCGAGTCAGACCATCGCCGGAGCCCTCCGCAGGACCGCCTTCGTGATCGTCAAGGACGCCGGTCACCTGGCCAATCAGGAGCAGCCCGGGCGCTTCAACGCCTGGGTCCTCTCCCACCTCCGTATCACCGCACGCATCCCCGAATCCCCGAACAGGAGCCCATTCCCATGCCTCTGACCACCGCCGCGTACGACAACGGCGGCGACCTCGCCGCGTACACCGACTCGCTCATCGCCACCAAGGCATCCCGCGTGGCGGACTTCGGCACCCTGTCCTTCCAGGAGAAGGCAGGACCGCAGTACCGCCGCGGCCAGATCCGCTACGTCGGTTCGGGCGCCACCGGCAACCACGAGAGCGACAGCCGCATCCTCCCGTCCGGCGGCTTCACCTTCTCCAACATGCTGCTCCCGCCCGGCGCCGAGGGCCCGGCCCACACCCATCACGACGTCGAGGAGGCCTTCTTCGTCCTGGAGGGCGAGGTCAAGGTCGGCATCCACCGCGGGCCCGACGAGGTCGAGTACCGCACGCTCGGCTACCGCGACATGATCGTCGTCCCGGCCGGCGTGACCCGTTCGCTGAAGAACGAGGGCGACACCGACGCCCTGTTCTGCGTCGTCATCGGCACGCGGAAGCCGCAGGTGCCGACGTACCCCGAGTACTCGCCGATGCACGGTGTCACCCGTGACTGACCCGAGGGTCGTCGTCGTCACCGGGGCGGGCCGTGGCCTGGGCATGGCCATGGCCCGCCGGGCCGGCGAGGACGGCTTCCGGGTCGTCGTCGCCGAGCTGGAGCGGGAGCGGGGAGAGCGGGCCGCCGCACTGCTCCGCGCGGAGGGCGTCGACGCGCGCTTCGTACGCTGCGACGTCGCCGACCCCGCGTCGGTGGACGGGCTCGCGGCGGCCGTGCGCGAGACCGGACCGCTGTACGGACTCGTCAACAACGCGGCGCTCGCCAACGGAGTCGGCGGAAAGGAGTTCCAGGACATCGACATCCAGGTGTGGGACCGGCTGATGGCGGTCAACGCCCGCGGTCCCTGGCTGGTGTCGAAGGCCCTGTACCCCCTCTTCGGCTCGCCGGGCCGGATCGTCAACATCGCGTCGGACGCGGCCCTCTACGGCTCGCCGCGGCTGGCCCACTACATCGCCTCCAAGGGCGCGGTCCTCGCGCTGACCCGGGCGATGGCCCGCGAGCTCGGCGACAAGGGGATCACCGTGAACGCGCTCGCCCCCGGGCTCACCGAGTGCGAGGCCACCGAGACCGTGCCCGCCGAGCGGCACGACCTCTACCGCGCGAACCGGGCCGTCTCCCGGCCGCAGCAGCCTGAGGACCTCATCGGCGTCGTCTCCTTCCTGCTCGGCGAGGAGTCCCGCTATCTGACCGGACAGGTGATCGCCGTCAACGGCGGATTCACCATGAACTGAGCTGTAGGAGTGACGACTTATGGATCTGGGCCTCGCCGACCGCACGATCGTGGTCACCGGCGGCAGCTCGGGTGTCGGCCTGGCCACGGTCCGGGCCCTGCTCGACGAAGGAGCCCGCGTCGCCACCTGCGGGCGTGACGCCGACCGGATGGACAAGGCCGCCGCAGGGCTCGGCGCCGGACGTGACCGGCTGATGACCGAGGTCTGCGACGTACGGGACCGTGACGCGGTCGACCGTTTCGTACGCCGGACGGCCGAGGAGTTCGGGGGCGTCGACGGGCTCGTCAACAACGCCGGGCAGTCCCGGATGAAGGGGCTCGACGAAGCGACGCCCGAGGACTGGCGCGACGAGCTGGAGCTCAAGTTCGCCGGGGTCCTCAACCCGCTGCACGCCGCGCGCCCGTACCTCACCGCCTCCGACGCGGCGAGCGTCGTCAACATCAACGCGGTTCTCTCGAAGCAGCCCGAGACCCGTCTGATCACCACCAGCGCCGCACGCGCCGGCATCCTCAACCTCTCCAAGTCCCTGTCGATCGAGCTGGCCGGCGACGGCATCCGGGTCAACTCCGTGTGCCTGGGCCTCATCGACACCGGCCAGTGGACCCGCCGCCACGCCGCGGCCGGCACCGGGGAGAGCTACGAGGACTGGCAGGCCGAACTGGCCGCCGACCGCGGGATCGCGCTCGGCCGCCTCGGCCGGGCCGAGGAGGTCGCGTACGCGGTCGTGACCCTGCTCTCGTCCCGCGCCTCGTACATCACCGGCACCGGCATCGACGTCTGCGGCGGCGTCGGCCGCTCCATCCTCTGAGGAGACACCATGCGTTACGACAACGGAGGAGACCTCCTCGTCGCCGTTCTGCGCGAGCTCGGCGTCGACACCGTCTTCGGCATCGTCAGCGTGCACAACCTGCCGCTGGTGGAGGCCGTCGACCGCGAACTGCGGTTCGTGCCCGTGCGGCACGAGGCCTCGGCCGTCAACGCGGCGGACGCCTACGGGAGGGCCCGCGGCTCGATCGGCTGCGCGCTGACGTCGACCGGTACGGGGGCGGGCAACGCCGCCGGTTCGCTGATCGAATCGCTCAGCGCGGGCAGCTCCGTCCTCCACGTCACCGGCCAGGTGGAGAGCGAATTCCTGGGCAGCGGGCGGGGGTTCATCCACGAGACCAAGGACCAGCTGGGCATGCTCACGGCCGTCTCGGCGTACGCGGCGAGCGTCCCCGACGCCGAGCAGGCGGGCCGGATCCTGCGCGAGGCGGCGCGGGCGGCGCTTGCCGCGCCGGGCGGTCCGGTCAGCGTCGAGTGGCCGATCGACCTCCAGTACGCGGCGCAGACGGACGCTCCCGTGGAGCTTTCATCCCAGGTCCGTCCCGCGCCCACGGCGGGTGAGCTCGCGGCCGCCGGCACCCTCCTGGCCTCGGCCCGTCGCCCGCTGATCTGGGCGGGCGGAGGCGCCGCCGGCGCCCGCGACCAGCTCACGCCCCTGCTTGAGGCGACCGGGGCGGGACTCCTCACCTCCAACTCCGGGCGGGGCACGGTGCCCGAGGACCATGAGCAGGTCATCGGCAACTTCGCCACCACCCCGGCCGTGCGCGCCCTGCTCGCCGACGCGGACGTGCTGGTCACCATCGGCACGCACTTCCGCTCCAACGAGACCGCCGACTACACGCTCGGTCTCCCCGCCGCACACATCCAGATCGACGTCGACGCGGCGGCGCTCGGCCGCGTGTACCCGGTCGCGCACCCGCTGCACGGGGACGCCGCGACCACCCTCGCCGGTCTGGCCGCGTACGCCCGGCCCGCCGAGGACGGCTGGCGCGAGCGCGTCGCGTCCGTGCGTACCGAGGTACGAGAGGCACTCCACACCTCCATCGGCCCCCAGGCCGCGATCTGCGACGCCATCCGCGCCGCTCTTCCGCGCGAGGCGGTCGTCGCTCGCGATGTCACGATCGCCTCCAGCAGCTGGGGCAACCGGCTCCTGGAGATGTACGGCACGCGGGACAACGTCTTCCCCCGGGGCGGCGGCATCGGGCAGGGCCTCGGCATGGGCATCGGCGCGGCGCTCGCCCGGCCCGACACGCCGACGGTCGTCATGGCGGGGGACGGCGGGCTCGCCGTACACCTCGGCGAACTCCTCACCCTCGCCCAGGAACGGCCCCGGCTCACCCTGATCGTCTTCAACGACGGCGGCTACGGCGTGCTGCGCAACATGCAGGACCGCTACGGCGAGCGGCGTTCGGGCGTCGACCTCACGACCCCCGACTTCGAACTCCTCGCGCGCGCCTGCGGGTTGCCCTATCTGCGGATCACCGCCGAGGAGCACGCCGATCCCGTCGTCCGTCAGGCCGTGGCCTCGGACGGACCGACGCTCGTCGAGGTCGACCTCGCGGCCCTGGGGCCGATGAAGAACCCGTTCACCCCGCCGGTGCGGATTCCGGGCCAGTAGTCCGCACCCCCGTACCGCTCCCTCACCGGAAGGAGGCACAGACCATGAGTGAGAACGCACTGAACGAGAACGCGCTGCGGCTGATCGTCCGCCGTATGACCTGGGAAGCCGAGGGCGTCCTGTCCGTCGACCTCGCCGACGCCGACGGCAAGCCCCTGCCCGCCTGGACGACAGGCGCCCACGTCGACGTCCACGTCGGCGGCCAGGTCCGCCAGTACAGCCTGTGCGGCGACCCGCAGGACGTGGGTGCGTACCGAATCGGGGTGCTCAACGAGCCCTCCTCACGCGGAGGTTCGCGCTACGTGCACACGACGCTCCGTCCCGGCCAGACCGTCACTGTCTCCGAGCCGCGCAACCACTTCGCCCTGGAGGACGCCGACGCCTACGTCTTCGTCGCTGGCGGCATCGGGATCACACCGCTCCTCGCGATGGCCCGGGAGGCCGCGCGGCGCGGCGCCCCCTGGCGCATGGTCTACGGCGGCCGGAGCCGGGCGTCGATGGCGTTCGTCTCCGAACTCACCGCACTCGGCGGCGATGTGACGTTCGTACCGCAGGACGAGGCCGGCCACATCGACCTGGACGCGGCGCTGTCCGGGCTCTCGGACGGCACGCTCGTCTACTCCTGCGGCCCCGAACCACTGCTCACGGCCGTAGAGGCGCGGTGCCCGGAGGGCCGGCTGAGGCTGGAGCGGTTCGCCGCCCCGGTCGTCGAACGGGCCGGGGACGACGGGGCGTTCGAGGTGGAGTGCCGCAAGTCCGGCCTCACGCTCGGCGTCGGCGCGGACACCTCGATCCTCGACGCCGCGGAGGGCGCCGGAATCGCCGTCAACAGCTCTTGCCGCGACGGGATCTGCGGCTCGTGCGAGACCCGCGTGCTCGACGGGACCCCCGACCACCGCGACTTCCTGCTCAGCGAGTCGGAGCAGGCCGCGGGCGCCACGATGATGATCTGCGTCTCGCGATGCGCCTCCGGCGGCCGCCTCGTTCTCGATCTGTGAACCCCACCCCTCCCCTGACCCCCGCCTTCCCAGGAGACACCCGTGACCACCGACACCACGAGCGACGCGTGGCCGTATCTGGACGTCCACCAGTCCCGTACGCACGAACCCACCGCCTACGAGTACAAGCTCGCCGCAACCCTCGAAGAGGTCTTCACCCACGAGGGCCACGAGCCGGCCGACGTGGTGCGCGGGCTCAACGCCCGCAAGGTCCATGCCGCCGACGGCGCGCCGTGGACCGAGGAGTCCTTCCGCGCCGAGATGAACCGACTGGGAGCCTGACGTGACGCTGTCCTCGACCGCCACCGCCGACCACATCTACGCCACCGGTCTGCGCAACCAGTGGCACCCCGTCGTCCCTTCGCGCTTCGTCGCTCCCGGCGCGATGCGCAAGGTGACCGCGCTCGGCGAACAGTGGCTGCTGTTCCGCCGCTCCGACGGCCGGCTCTCCATGCTCGCCGACCGCTGCCCCCACCGGGGCGCCCCTCTGTCGCTCGGGAAGCACCTCGGTGACCGGGTGGCCTGCTGGTACCACGGCGTCGAGGTCGAGACCGACGGGACGGTCTCCTCCGTCCCCGGGCTGCCCGGCTGCAACCTGGAGGGCAAGAAGCTCGTCACCTCGCTTCCAGTGCGCGAGGTCGGCGGCGCGATCCTCGCCTACTTCGGTGACGAGGCGCACCCCGAGCCGGTGGACCTGACGCTGCCGGAGCCGCTGACGGACCCGGAGGTGGACGCGTTCCTGTGCTACGCCGAATGGGACGTGCCCTGGCGGTACGCCGTGGAGAACCTCCTCGACCCGATGCACGGCGCCTTCCTCCACCACGAGTCGCACACGATGTTCGATGGCGACACGACGGCCAAGTTCCGCATCCGGGAGACCGACCGCGGCTACTTCTTCGAGAAGACCGACCAGCGGGGCGTCAACTTCGACTGGGTCGAGCTGTGCCGTACGGGTGTGGACTGGGTCGACCTGTCCATCCCGTACCCGCCGTCGGCCGGCCCCGGCGGACCGTTCGGCATCGTGGGCATGGTCTGCCCGGTGGACGCCGAGCGCAGCGGAGTCTTCTTCTGGCGCTACCGCCGTGTCGCCGACTGGCAGCGAGCGACCTGGCGCTTCCTTTACCGGACGCTGATCGAGAAGCGGCACTGGGAGGTCCTGGAGCAGGACCGCGTCATGCTGGAGGCCATGCCCGCGGACGCCGACCAGCAGGAGAACCTCTACCAGCACGACCTCGGGGTGGTACGGCTGCGGCGGCTGTTCCGGGCGGCCGCGGAGGCCCAGTCCTCGGCGTCTTCCCCGGCCGGAGCCTGACCGAAGGACCGCCATCCCCCCAAACGACGGGTGTGCCCCGCGCCGAGGCGAGATGAGGCACACCCGCAGGGACGGATGCACCCGATGTCCGCGGAGCTGGGTGCTCTGCCGGCGGCTGACGGGCGACACTGGTGCACCGCACCGGAGTTGTGGTTTGCTCGACCCATGAGCCTTCTCGTGATGCGTCGGCACGTGGACTACGTGCGCGTCACGACCATGGCCTGTTCCGGCTGACATCGAGGCCTCGACCCGGCGTCCGAACAGCCCCACGCTCACCCCGAACAGCTTCCGGGCGCCCCCTGACGGCCTCGTCCTGCCCCCGCGGCCCGTTCCTTCCGCCTTGTCTTCCGGATTTCCGGACTTCCGGCGATGGATACGCGGCCGTGCACACACCATCCGCATCAGCAGGAGGAGACGCATGAGCGTCCGTGGCATCCCCGACACCCGCGAGACCGTCGACACCGACATCACCGGTACTCCCGATCCGGCGCGGTTCGCCGTGGAATGGGAGGAGTGGCACCGGGACAAGGACGCCCGGCTCGCCGCCGAGCACGGCTTTCTCGCGGTGACCGGTCTGCACTGGCTCTCCGAGGAGCCGCAGAGTTTCCCCGGCACGCCCGGCACGTGGTCGACGGGGCCCGAGGGCGTCACAGTCGACCTCGACGAGGGGACGGAACTCGTCGTCGACGGCACGGTCGTCCGGGGGAAGCACCTCTTCGGCGTCATTCCGGAGCGCGGCGGCGTCAACGCCGTCTGGAACGACACCGTGATCGAGGTCGCCAAGCGCGGCGGCCACGACGTGGTCCGGCCGCGCCACCCCGACCACCCGCTGCGGACCGCCTTCACCGGGACGCCCGCGTACGCTCCCGATCCGCGCTGGGTGGTCACCGGCCGCTACGAGGCCTTCGACGAGCCGCGACCGACCACGGTCGGCGCCTCCGTCGAGGGGCTGCGGCACGTGTACGACGCTCCGGGCCGGATCGTCTTCCGGCTGGACGGACAGGAGTTGAGCCTGACCGCGTTCAACGGGTTCACACCCGGCACCCTCACGGTGCTGTTCACCGACGAGACGTCGGGTGTCACCACGTACGCGGCCAACCGCCAGCTCGGTGTGGACGCGCCCGGAGCCGACGGCGGTGTCGTGCTCGACTTCAACCGCGCCACCAATCTGCCCTGCGCCTACACCGACTTCGCGACCTGCCCGCTGCCGCCGGCCGAGAACCGGCTGCCCGTGGCCGTCGAGGCAGGGGAGCGCATCCCGCGGGAGCGCGGCCCGGTCGACTGACGGAACGCGCACGTGTTGCCGCGGTATGGCGACGGCATGGCGACCTCGTGACGGCACCGCACGTCGTCACGCCGTGGCCGTGCCGCGCGCCTAGCATCTCGGGAACGGCCCTGTCACCTGCTCGGTGCAGGGCCACTCCCCCGTCGCTGCCAAGGGCAGGATCGCCATGAGCAACTCCCCCACCCCCACTCCCACCGCCACCCTCACCGTCGGCCAGGCCGAGCCGCAGCTCCGCCGGCTGTACGTGGTCGACGTCCGCACCCCGGGCGAGTTCGCGTCCGGCCACCTGCCCGGCGCCGTCAACGTCCCCCTCGACCGCATTCAGGACAGCGTTGCCGACCTGCGAGGCTCGGCGGCCGACGGGTCCCTCCTGCTGGTGTGTGCCTCCGGTGCCCGTTCCGAGAAGGCCGCCGCAGCGCTCGCCGCCCACGGGATCGCGGCGTCGAGCCTCTCCGGCGGCACCCGGGCGTGGGCCGCCGCCGGTCACGTGCTCGAGTTCCCGCCCGGCCCCGTGCGGGCGGTCTGGGGGATGGAGCGTCAAGTCCGCTTCACCGCAGGCACCCTGGTCCTGCTCGGCCTGGCCCTCGGTCTGCTCGTGCACCCGGCGTTCCAGCTCCTGTCGGCCGGAATCTCCGGAGGCCTGGTCTTCTCCGCACTCACCGACACCTGCGGCATGGCCGTGGTTCTCAGCCGGCTTCCCTTCAACCGACGAGGCGCAGCACCTCACGGGTGACGAGTCGTCACGGGGGTGCGTCGCGCAGGTCCCTGACGTACCGGTCGAACCGTGCGGCCTCGTCGCCGCGCAGCTTTCCGCCGGGGGTGAATCCCGCCCGCCGCGCGACTGCGGCGGAGGCGGGATTCTCCGGATCGACCTGGATCACCGCCTCCTCCGCGCCCTCGGTGGCCGCGTACCGGGCCGCCAGGAGGACTGCGCGGGTAGCCAGGCCACGCCCTCTCGACGACGGATAGAGGCCGTAGGCGACATTAACCTGGCTCGAAGTCAGGCCCTCCCCCACGAACCGCAGGTCGATCGTCCCCGCGAGCGCCTCGCCGGCGGCCACCCGGATGCCGAAAGCGCGCAGGGGACCGGCGGTGCTCCATTGTTCCCAGCAGTGCCGGAAGTACGCTTCCACACCGTCGCGCGTGCCCGGACCGCCGTTGAGCCAGCGAACCAGCGGCTCATCCTCGCCCGCGAGATGCGCCTCCACATCGTCCGGGCACAGCGGCGACAGAGTGATGATCCCGTCGGACAGTCTCACTTCATGCATCCGCCGATTCTTGACGCCGCAGCCGAGTCGCACCACCGCATTCCGCGCGACATCCGCCCGGAGCCGTCCCACCGTTCGGGCCGGTTGTGAACGCCGGACGTCGCGCGTATGGCAGGAAATTCAGGATGCGAGACGCGGCAGGACAAGACATTGACGCGTCCGGTCTCCGCTGCGAGTCTCTTGGCCGTGAGCAGTTGTCGGAACCTCGCCGCGCGGCTGCACGTCGATCTTCGACGTCAAGCCAGCGCCATCTGTGCCGTCGGTCGATAGACCCACCGCCAGGCCTCTTTTTCCGCCCGCCGGATTCCTCCTCCGGCCAGGTTTCCCTTTCCCACCGTCGGGCGGTTCTCATGCCCTTTCCCGGAGTCCTGGCACGCGCCTTTCCGCATGTGCGCTATCCAGCCTTCCATCGAAGGTGCACAGCGTTCCCCATGACCACGACCCGACAACCCGACGACCCGACGACCCCGCGACAGTTCCTCACTCGCGCTGCCGAAAGGACTCCTTCCACGACCACCCGTACCGGCTTCGACATCCGCAGGATCGGAGGCCGAAATGGCACACGGACGTCACCTTCGTCCGAACGCCGCCCAAGGCGTCCACACTGCGCGGCATCGTCGTCCCGCCCTACGGTGGCAACACCCTCATCGCCAACTCGGGCGCCGCCTACCAGGACCTGCCCGAGCCCCTGCGGGAGCTGGCCGACAAACTGTGGGCGGTGCACACGAACGTCTACGACTACGCGGCCCCGAGGAGCGAGAAGGCGGCCGAGCACCGTAAGCAGTTCGTCTCCCGGACGTACCGCACCGCCACCCCGTCGTCCGCGTCCATCCCGAGACCGGGGAGCGGGGGCTGTTCATCGGCGGCTTCGCCCAGAGCGTCGTCGGGCTCAGCCCTTCCGACTCCCGCGACCTCCTGCGCCTCTTCCAGTCGTACGTCACCCGCCCCGAGAACATCCTGCGCGTGGTCTGGCAGCCGGGCGACCTCGTCCTGTTCGACAATCGCATCACCCAGCACTACGCCCCCGACGACTACGGCGACCTGCCGCGCCTGCTGCACCGCGTGACCGTCGCGGGCGACGTCCCGGCCGGTGTCGACGGCACGCTCAGCCATGTCATCGAGGGCGACGACGCGAGCCACTACACCCCCGCGGCGGTCTGAGCCCCTGAGAAGCACGGATCGTCCTTCACCCACATCGAGGCGCCTGACCCGGGTTTCACCGGTCGGGCGCCTCTCGTGCGTCCATCTGCGGCCTCCCCTGACGCGTGTCCTCCGGATTCGGTTGCGTGATCACGATCACTCTTGTTCCTGGGTTTCCGTGTCAACCGGGGGACCCTCGACAGGCGTATGCGGGGTGTAGTCGGAGATCCGGGAGTGTTCGTTGACCGTCGAGGAGTTCGAAGAGTTCTACGCCCACGCGGTGGCGCGGCTCACGGGCCAGTTGTACGTGATGCTCGGCGACCTGCACGAGGCGCAGGACGTCGTCCAGGAAGCCTTCGTCAAGGCGTGGAACCGGAGGCGGCAGCTCGACCGGGACGGACAGCCCGAGGCGTGGATCCGTACGGTCGCGTGGCGGCTCGCGGTGAGCCGCTGGCGCTTCCGCCGGCGTACCACCGAGGCGTGGCGGCGCGGCGCGGCGCCGCCGTCGGTCGAGGGCCCCGAGCCGGACCACCTCGTGCTCGTCGACGCCCTGCGTGAACTCCCTCCGCAGCAGCGACGCACCCTGGCTCTGCACTACCTGTGCGACCTGAGCGTCGACCAGGTCGCCGCCGAGACCGGTCTGTCGACCGGCACCGTCAAGACCCACCTGTCCCGCGGCCGGGCGGCACTCGCCCACCGGATCGAGGACCCGCGCGGTGAGCGTCCCCGCGCCGAAGACCAGCGGGGCGAGCGCCCCGGTACCGACCACCCGTCCGGCGAGGAGGCACACGGTGAATGAGTCCCGCGACCCGTCCCACGACGACCCGTCCCACGACCCGCTGAGGTCGCTCTTCGAGGCAGCCGCCGACGCGGGCCGGGCTCGCGCCGCCTACCCGCCGGCCGCCGAGATCAGCGCCCTCGGGCGGCGCGTCCACCGGCGCCGCCTCGCGGCGCTCGCCGTGGGCGCGTGCCTCGTCCTGGGCGGCGGGGGCGCCGCGCTCGCCACCCTGCTGCCCGGCTCCTCGCAGCCGGTCGTGCCCGCGATCACCCCGTCGGTGAGCGGCCCGACGCCGTCGAGTACGAGCACGAGCGACACCCGCCCGCCCGCCGTCGGCATCACGACCTCCCCGCCGCCGACCCCGCCCGGCTCCATCGCGCCGGGCGCCACGACCACGCCACCGCCCGGCAGACCCTAGGGCCGCACCCACCCCGCTCTTCCGGGACCGCCACCGCACCTGAGGCCGTCCCGCGCCCCGCCACGCCCTCAGAGAGAAGCAGACGCCCCCGATGACCCTCATAGAACGAGATGTCCGGCCCCCCGCACCGGCGGCGCCGACAGCCGCCGTCCGCGAGCCAGGCCGTGAGGCTCGGCACCTTCGCGCAAGCCTCCGGTTCCGCCTCGACGCGGACGACCGTGACGTCCTGACTCTCTATCTGTTCACGCGTGTCGCTCTCCTCCTCACCGCGTACTGCACGGCCTGGCTCTTCCCGCGCGATCCCGAGTCCCACCACGCGGAGCCGTTCGGGGCCGTCTTCGGTCAGTGGGACTGGAACCACTACCTGAACATCGCCCGCGACGGCTACTTCCCGGACGATCCGGCGGCGCGGCCCGTCGAGTGGGACAACAGGGAGGCCTTCTTCCCCGGATTCCCGCTCCTGCTGAGGGCGTTGCACCCCTTCGTAGGCGATTGGACCGCGGCCGGACTCCTCATCTCCTTCGTCGCCGGAGCGGTCGCGGTGGTCGCCTTGGGCCGCATCGCCCGGCTCCACGTGCCCCAGGTGGCCGACGCCCGCCGCACCGTCGTCCTCCTGCTCGTCTCGCCGTGTGCCGTCTTCCTCGCCGTCGGCTACACCGAGTCGCTCTTCCTCGCGTTCGCCCTGCCGGCCTGGCTCGCCGCACAGCGCCACGACTGGCGGCTCGCCGCGCTCCTCCTGGCCTGCGCGACCACCGTGCGCGTCAGCGGCCTCTTCCTCCTCGCCGCGCTCGTCGTCCACTTCGCCCTGACGGCCCGTCAGCGCGGCGACCTGCGCCAACTGCCTTGGCTGGCCCTGCCCGCGCTCCCGCCCCTTCTCTATTTCTGGTACCTGTACGGGCACACCAGGGACTGGATGGCCTGGAAGCACGCCCAAGAGCGCGGCTGGTACCGGGAGTTCCACGCCCCCTGGGAGGCCTGGAGCACCACCTGGGAGGCCGCATTCGACCACGGCTACACCGCCCCGTACGCCCTCCTGTGGCAAGCCGAGCTCGTCGCCATGGGCGTCGGCCTGGTCGTCGCCGTCCTCCTCGCGCGTGCACGCCGCTGGCCCGAGGCCGTCTACATCGCGCTCAGCCTGTGGGCGCTGGGCACCTCGTACTGGTACATGTCCATCCCCCGCGCCACCCTCCTGTGGTGGCCCCTGTGGATCGGCCTCGCCTGCTGGACGTCCCGCAGGCCGCGGCTCTTCGCTGCCTGGCTCTGCGTGTCGGTTCCGCTCTCCGTGGTCCTCGCCGTGGCCTTCTTCTCGGGGCGCTGGGCGGGCTGACCAACTGCCGGCGCCGGGTACGTCGGGGCGAGGTCTTCCGGCACGTAGGCGGGGACGGCGTCAAGGTGCCACGGGTGTGTGCCGGGCGCGGCAGGTACCTTGAGGCGGGCTTGCGGAGGGGCGTCTACGCCCGTGTCAGGTCGCGGACGAGGCGGGTCAGGCGGTCGGACCGGGCAACCTTCAACTCCGCCTGGAGCAGGCGCCGGTAGTCGTGGTAGCGCTTGACGGCGCAGGCCAGGTTGCCCTCGGCGAGATGCACCTCGACAGCGATGCGGTGGGGGGTCTCGCGGTACGGGTCGATGGAGGCGGCGACGAGCGACGTCTGCAGCGCCGACAGGTGGCGGCCTTCCGCCTGGAAGCGCCGGGCGAGTGCTTCCAGGGCGTAGAGCCGTAGCTGGTCCCAGCGTTCGCGTTCGAGGAGCAGCCATTCGTCGTCCCAGCCGGGGAGCATGACCTGGCCGAGGTCTGTGACGAGCTGGTCGGTGACAGGGAGTGGATCGTCGCCGGACACGACGACTTGGGCGGCGTCCCACGCATCGTGAAGGTCGACGGCGAGGGAGGGTGAGAGGGCCAGAGTGTGGTCCGCGCTGGCGATGACGGGTGTCGTTGCGAGTTTCCTGCCCTGGCAGAGGGCGGATCGCAGGTTGGCGGCCGCTCGGCATGGCGTGCAGTCGGGCCACAGCTGTTCTGCTGCGTCACGTCGGTGTGCGCCGTCACGGTGCAGCGCCAGGAAGGCCAGGAGGCGCTGAGCCGCGGCGGAGACGGTGACAGGCCGCCCCTCGCAGGTGATTTGGAGGGGCGAAGGAGTTCGATTCGTGCTCGCTGCGACACGCCTTTCACTGTGCGCGAGGCCGTATGCGGCTGCAACCGGTGGAATGCGCGGGCCGGTTGCGCGTCGCGGCACGTTTGTGCCGGTCCGGTGCGCCGCGGGATGCACCGCATCCACGATGCAGAAACGTTTCGCCCATGAGTGGTGCGACGCGCGCCGAACGTTTCGGAGACGGCTCGCGAACGCGCCGCGCCAGGAAGAGCAACGCCTCCGCAATGCGCTGGTGGGACACCTTCTGTTGTGGCGCGTACGCCGTGTACGGGTTGGCCGGGCGCCACGACGGACCCATCCCGGCGCACGCCGGGATGCCGCAGATGGCGGAGGTTCAGGATGGACATCCGGTCGGTGGTACGCGGGGTCGCCGGACACGGCGAGCTCCTTGGGAGCCCCGAGGTACGTGTGGCGGTGCTCGACGGCCCCGTGGATATGGAACATCCGTGTTTCGCGGGAGCGAACCTGACCCGTATGCCCACCCTGGTGTCCGACCCGGCCGGGCCCGGTCCGATGTCGCTCCACGGCACCCACGTGACGAGCCTGCTCTTCGGACAGCCCCCCTCTTCGGTGCCGGGCCTTGTGCCGCGCTGCACCGGCCTGCTGCTGCCGGTCTTCCGGGAGTCCCCGGACGGCCGGGTGACTCGCGTGCCCCAGCTGGACCTGGCCCGGGCCGTGGAGCAAGCCGTGGAGGCCGGCGCCCATGTCATCAACATCAGCGGCGGGGAACGCACCCCCGCAGGCACCCCGAACAGCATGCTCGAACGGGCGCTTCGGCTGTGCGAAGACAGAGGGGTGCTGGTGGTCGCGGCGGTCGGGAACGACGGGTGTGACTGTCTGCAGGCGCCCGCCGCCACGCCGTCCGTGGTCGCCGTGGGAGCGGCCGACGCCACCGGAGTGCCGCTCGGCATCAACAATTGGGGCGCCGCCTACCGGCTGAACGGGGTGCTGGCGCCAGGCCAGGACATCCAGGGAGCCGCACCCGACGGCGGACTCGCCTTGCTGACCGGCAGCAGCTTCGCCGCCCCGGCCGTGACCGGGGTCGTGGCGCTGCTGGTGGCCAGGCACCTGGCTCTGGGGCGCGCGGCCGACCCGATCGCGGCGGGCCGCGCCGTCCTGGAGTCGGCGCTCCGCCCGCCCTGCGGCCCGGACGACGCCACCGAGTGCCGCAGGCTGCTTCGCGGCCTGCTGAACGCCGCCGGCGCCTTCGCCCTGGTCGACCAGGCAGGCGGACCGGCCCCGACCGACCGGGGAACGACTTACGCCGAACCGAGACAAGGAGCCATCGTCATGGACACAAACGCCGTACACGCGCAGGCCTCCCAGCCTCCCGAGACCATGCCCACAGACGCGCTCACGACCACCCCCGCAGCCATGCCCACGGCCGCGCCCGCGATTCCGGCAGGGGCCCAGGACCCGGCGGGCGCGGGGTGGGCGGAGGGCGTACAGGGCAGTGGATCCACACAGACCGCGGGAACCGGTGGCGTGCCGGTCACTGCGCCTTGGCCGGCGGCGGTACCCGCAGCGCCTGAAGCCTTGCCCGCTCCCCCTCCCTATCCGCCGGCAGCGTCCACGGCGACGCAGGGTGCGGCCCAGGCCGCCATGCCGGCTGGTGTGCAGGCCGCCGCGGGAGCTGTGCCCACCGCCGCACCGGCCGCTCCTGCCACCGCCGCGCAGCCGGCCGCCTCTGCGACGGTCACGGGCGTGTGCCCGTCGTGCGCCGGGTGCGGCGGTACGTGCGCGGAGGCGGGCGGTCGTCCCAGTGGGAGCGGCCACGCGACGGCGGCGGCGCCGGCCCCCGGGCGGCAGCTGATCTACGCGATCGGCACCATCGGGTTCGACTTCCAGACCGAGGCACGTCGCGACAGCTTCCGCCAGCTGATGCCGAACATCGTCGTCGATGCCAAGGGAGATCAGCCGGAAACGGAGACCCAGCCGAACGTCTACGACCCCAAGCAACTGCATGCCTACCTGAGCAAGAACCCGTGGGCCTCCGACAAGCTGATCTGGACGCTCAACATGGACGCCACCCCGATCTACGCCCTGGAGGCGGAGATGCCGGTGGGCATGGACTGGACCCGGCCCATCATCACCGACCCCAAGGCGTCCCAGGAGAAGGTGCAGAAGCTCGCGGAGAAGGCCGCCAAGGGAGGGAAGGGCGCCGGGGCCGACGGGGCGGGGCTCCTCGCCCAGATCCTCGAGACGCTCGCCTACCCACCGGTCTCCTACGTCTACCGCACCTTCAGGGACGCCCTGCTGGGGCAGTCCAAGAACGTCAAGGACATCGACTACATCTCGCGGGTCTCGATACCCGGGGTCCTCACGGACCGCACCGTCCGACTGTTCTCGGGCGAAGTGCTGCCCGTGGTGGAGGTCAAGAGCCGTGGACTGTTCACGTGGAACGAGACGCTGCTGGTCAACGCGGTGTACGCCGCGGTGGTCGACACCCGCGTGAGGGAGGCGCGTCGGCAGGCAGCCGAGGAGGTCGAGACCGACGGCGCGACCCCCGAGGAATCCGTCGCGGCCCAGGACGCCGCCGAGGAGGAGGTCCGCAAGGAGTTCGACGGCAAGAAGGGCGAGTTCCTCAAGAGGACGATCCGCTCCCTGCTGGACAAGATCTACTGGAAGTTCCGCAACCTCGGACGGAGTTCCGCCGACCGCGCGCTCAACGCCGCCGGCACCAACGCGTTCGTGGTCGGCGCCCAGATCCAGGACGGCATCCTCTCCGCCGAGCACGTCCCTGGCAGCGGCAACAACTTCTACTCGCTGGACACCGTCAGCGTCTCCCCAAGCCCCTTCTGTCGTACCGGTTCTGACTGCCAGGACGTCGTCCTGACCTTCTTCGACCCCGAGAACGACCAGCGCGCTCCGGTGTCGTACCTGTTCACGTTCGACGTGAGCGACGAAGTACCGGTCAGCCTCGCTCCGGTCCACACCTTCATCGGCGGTGTGTGACAGCCGCCCCACACCGAGGAGCTCCTCATGGACACGACCGCCAACCCCACCCCCCGGCTTCCCGACCTTCTGCCCGCCTCCTTCCCGCCGCAAGCGCCGCCGGTCTGCCGCGACCGGTCGCGGCAGCCGCAGCAGCGGCTGGACCACGGCGTCGAGGCATCACGCTCGGGCTGCGCGGACCTGTGGGGACCTGCCCGGCAGATGTGCTACGCGCAGCGGTCACAGGCGCTGTGACACACGCCGTGACACCGGGCAAGACAAGCCGTCCGGCGGCAACCGCTCGCCGGATCGTCACCAGGTGAAAGGTGAGAAAGATGAACGAGTCGTTCACGCAGTACGACGAGCGGCCGGCTCCGGCCGGCGCTCCGCAGACGCCGTTCCAGACTCCCGCCGTCGACCGCAGCCCGACCGGCCCCAAGAACGCCGGCGAAGGGACCGAAGGCGTCCAGGCCAACTTCGGCCTGGGTGACGTCTGGAACATCGCGAAGAAGGTCCTCTTCTAGAGGTCACCTCGCAGCACCCCTCGCGGCAGCGGTGGCCCGCGCCCAGGCGCCCCGGCCACCGCTGCACGAACCTTTCTTCGAGAGGACACCGCGGTGAACAGCGAAATCCCGCACACAGTCCCGTCGCCGGCCGCGCCCCGGCCTCCCCTGCAGACGCCCGCGGTCGACCGGAGCCCCGCGGCCCCGGCACGCGCCGGCGCCGGCTTGCAGGGCGCCGAGGCGAGCTGGGCGATGCCCTGGGAGCTGATCGGCCACGGAGCCAAAGGAATGCTGGACCACTGGCTCTCCCGGCGGGCTTAGCGCCACAGCGCACTGTTCTGAAAGGACACGGACATGAACAAGGACGTTCCCCAGCACACGGCCCCGGCGGCCGTCGTGCGCGCGCCTGTCCAGGCACCGGCCGTAGACCGCACCCGGCCGGCCGGCCATGCCGCCGGCTCTGAGAACGGGGGCGGCGTCGAGGCGGACTTCGCCTGGCTGCTGCCCCTGGCCACGAAGGCGATCGGCGCCTTCTTCAAGTGAAGTGATGGCCCCACGCCGGGCGCCCGCGGCTGTGCCGCGGCCCCGGCCGGGCCCGAAAGGACGGCGGCATGAACGACACGCACCAAGCGGCCGCCACGCCCGCCGGCACAGGGCTCAATCTGCCCGTGCTCGGGGCAGTGGAGCGCCGCTGGGACACGTACCGGCCCTTCCTGAAGGCCGTACGCGTCTACTACTACAAGACCGAGGAGGATCCCAAGACAGAGCAGGCGGGGTATCTGATGGAGGAGCCCCCGCCCAAGTCCACCTTCGGGTCCGACGTCAACGACCCGCCCTGGGCCGGCCCGGACGCCCGCGGGTGGAACTGCCCGCCAGGTGAAGGGACTGCCGCCTGCACCTGGCACGGCACCCTCTAGGAGGAAACGCCTTGCTCTCCCCGGCCGTCTGCCGTGCGCGACAACGGCCGGGGAGAGACATGCCCGGCCTGAAGCGTGCCGCCTGCAGCGCTCGAGCACCTGGCGCATCGCCCCGAGCGAAGGCGGACCAGGAGGCCGGTGCGGGTGCCGGCGGCGGTGTGCAGGTTCGGCCACCCGCTGGGGGCCTCGCCCGCACTGCCCGGCTCCCCACACGGAGTGGCCAGGCCCGCGCCCGAGGAGCTCGGATCGATAACCCGTTCGGAGCAGGTCCGCCCGGGGGCCGCGCAGCGGAGTCCTCGCAGGTCGGACCCGGTGGAGAAGCCGTCAGGAAAGGCCGGTGGAGGCCTTGCGGGCTGGCAGCGCACGACGGCCCGTCGTTTCCTGGCAGCACGTACGCCAGGAGACAGGAGGAACTCATGGCCAAGCAGGGCAAGGCGAGGTCCGCCTCGCTGAACGAGGTCAAGGCGAGCCTTGAACGGGCATGCGCCGACGTCGACCGTGTACTGCGGCTGCAGGGGATGCAGACCGAAGGGGGTGCTGCCACTCCCGCGATCGCCGGATTCCACAGCACCCAGTCGATCGGCTGCAGCACGTACAGCGTGGCCTGCGGCGGTGGCGGCGGCGGAACGGTGCAGATGTGACCGCGGAAGGATCACGAGCCCGCCGGGGCCCCTCTCGGGGCCTCGGCGGATAAGCGGCTGTGGACCGCCAGGCGGCCCTGGCTGCCCACCACCTCTTCGGTCTCGCCGATCCCCGGCACTACGAGCCGCTGTCCCGCAGGGCCATCACCCCTGAGTACCGCGACGCGCTGCGACGGCTGCTGCCGGACGCCTGGGCTCTGGAGCGCGGGGACGTCTGGCTGCACGCGCGGAGGGCGCCGGGATCCACGGAGCGGTCGGCTCCGCCGCCCACCCAGGGCTTCAAGATCCATGTCTCCTCCGCCCCCGCGCACGCCGTCCGCCTGTTCGAACTCGTGGTCCCCGTGTGCGTGTCGTTCCGCGTCGAGTTCAAGGCCGCCGCCGACCCGGTGATGCTGGCCGTACTCAACTCGAAGACACAGCAACGCGGTTTCTCCGGCAAGTTCATGACGCTGTACCCGCCCGACGAGCACGTCTTCGCCGAGCTGATCGAGGCCCTGTACCAGTGCACGGCCGACGAAGCCGTCGAGGGGCCGTACATCCTCTCCGACCGGCGCTATCGGGACAGCAGGGTGCTGTTCTATCGGTACGGGGGCTTCCGACCGCCGCGGCGACTCAACATCGACGGCACGCAGAGCACGTTCCTGGTGGCGCCCGACGGCTCGTACGTGGCCGACGAACGGCTGCCGCTGTTCCGGCTGCCGCCCTGGGTCCGCGACCCCTTCGCCGAGGAGCCGGCGGAGCGACCGGCGTCCGAGGCCGCGACGCGGTCCGGCCCGGAGTCCGACGCAGAGCCGGACGTGAAGTCGTACGCGGAGTCCGGCGCGGAGCCGGACGTGGAGGCCGACGGCACGCTCCTCCACGATCGCTATCTCGTCGAGGGCGCCCTCGCCTTCTCCAACGTCGGCGGCGTCTATCACGGCACCGACCGGCTCACCGGGGATCCGGTCGTCGTGAAGGAGGCCCGGCGGCTCACCAACTGCTGGACGAGCGGAGACCGCACGGTGGACGCGGTCGACATGCTGCGCCACGAGTACGAGGTACTGCGCCGACTGGAGGGCTTGGACTCCGTCCCCCGGGCGGTGGAGCTGTTCCGGGAATGGGAGCACACGTTCCTGGTGGAGCAACGGCTGGAGGGTGTCGCGTTCCACGACTTCTGGGCGCGCGACGAGGTCATCCTCGCCCCGTACATCCGACGGGAGGGAAGGGTGGACCGGTTCGTCCCCCTGTTCCGGGAGGTCGCCGGCCGCCTGGTCCCCATGATCGAAGAGGTGCACGCCCGTGGTGTGGTCCTCGGCGACCTCTCGCCGAACAACGTCCTGATCGACACCGGTACGCTTCGGATGCGGTTCATCGACTTCGAGAGCGCCGTCCACGAGGACGACGAGGCGGCGATGCTGTCCTACGGGACCCGCTGGGGCACGCCCGGCTTCCTTCACCCGGACCGCTCCTCGCGCAGCCGGCTCCTCCCCTGCGACGACTGGTACGCCGCGGCCATGCTGCTCTACAGCACCGTCGTGCCCGCCACCGCGTTCTTCGGCCTCAACCCCGCGGCGAAGGACCTCTTCCTCGACGAGCTCGTCGCCCTCGGCGTCCCGACGCAGGTGAGGTCCGTCGTGTCGTGCCTGGCCGCCGCCCGGGTCGACGAGGCGAAGAGAGTCCTGGCCGACTGGAAGGACGGCTGACGCCATGACGCCCCTGGTGACCGAACGGCGCAGGTCCGGGGACGGTGTCCCGGCCCGACCGGACACGGAGGTCCGGCGCACCGTCGACGGGATCGCCGGCCTGCTGCTCCGTACCTTCGACGAGCGGCGCACCGACCGCCTCTGGCCCGCCGACTACACGGTCTTCGCGACCAACCCCCTGAGCGTGGCCTACGGCGCCTGCGGTCCTGCGCTCCTGCTCGGTTCGAGGACGCGCGACCGTGGGGCGCCGGCGGACGGGCTGCCGACCGAGGTGGCCGCCTGGATGCTGGGGCGGCCGCTGGACAACGACACCTATCCGCCCGGGCTCTACGTCGGCTCGGCCGGCATCGCATGGGCCTTCCACGACCTGGGCTGGGAGGAGCGGGGCGAGGCCGTGATGACCCTGCTGCACTCCTCTCCCCTGCTGTATGACGATCCGGGTGTGTTCCTCGGCGTCGCCGGATGGGGACTCGCCTCGCTGCGCTTCCACGCGCGGACCGGGCGGCAGCTCCATCTCGACCATGCCGTGCAGGCGGGCGAGCATCTCCTCAGAACGGCCGAGACCGAGGGCGACACCTGCACGTGGCGGTCCTCTCTCGACGGTCTCGTCCACTACGGGTACGGCTACGGGGCGAGCGGCATCGCCCTCTTCCTCCTCCATCTGCACCTGGCCACCGGCGACGAGCGCTTCCGTTCGTACGCCGTGCGGGGTCTGGAGTTCGACCTGGGCCGTGCGAGCGAGAGCGGCCTGGGCCTGCAGTGGCAGCGGGTCGAGGGCGATCCCGTGGTGTACCCGTACTGGATCCACGGAGGCGCGGGGGTCGGCAGTGTGCTGGTCCGGTTCCACCGGCTGCTCGGCGACGAGCGGTACGGCGAGCTCGCCCGGCGGGTGGCTGACGACACCTTCGTCACGTACTCCTACGCGCCCGGCCTGTTCGAAGGCCTGGCGGGGATCGGCGAGTTCATGCTGGACATGTACCGCTGCACCGGCGAGGAGGAGTACCGGGACAGGGCCTGTGCCGTCGCCAGGACCGTCCTGTGGTTCCGGGTCGAGGAGGAGGGCGGGATCGCGTTCCCTGGCCGTTGGCTGAACCGAATCGCCCACGACTACGCGACCGGCTCGGCCGGCATCGGCATGTTCCTGTCCCGGCTGCTCGCCCCCGGCGACCGTGCTTTCGTGGATCTGTGAGGGCTCGGCTCGTGCCCGCAGGCCCCGCCGAACCCCCACGACCGCGGCACGCCTCGGCGGCCTCGGCGAGCGCGGCGGAAACTCCTCCCTGGCCCGACCGCTGTCGGGGCAGTGGCGTCAGCGCATGTCGGGTCGCGTCGCCTGCGCGGCGACTGTCCGCGTGGCCGTGGCCACGTAGGTGACGCGCAGGGTCCCGGTGGCGGGTTCGCGGTCGACGAGCACCTCCACTCCGTAGACCCGCTTGATCAGGTCCGGGGTCAGCACGTCCTCCGGGGCGCCGGCCGCGGCCACCTCACCATGGTCGAGGAGGACGATGTGATCGCAGTACCGCGCCGCGAGATTGAGGTCGTGCAGGGCGACGACGCAGGTGACGTCCAGTGAGGTCAGCAGGTCGAGGAGTTCGAGCTGGTGCCGGATGTCGAGGTGGTTGGTGGGTTCGTCTAGCAGGATCTCCTGGGGCTCCTGGGCCAGGGCGCGGGCGAGTTGGGTGCGCTGTTTCTCCCCTCCGGAGAGGGTGTGCCAACTCCGGTGCTGCTTGTCGGTGATCTCGGTCCGTTCGAGCGCCTCGTCGACGATCCGCCGGTCGTGCTCGGTCAGCGCGTCGAAGCGGCCGCGGAACGGAGTACGGCCGAGTTCGACGACCTGGCGGACGGTGACGTGGTGGTGGGCGGACACGTCCTGTTCGACGACGGCGAGCCGCCGGGCCAGCACCCGGCGGCCGAGGTTCTGAAGGCTCGTGTCGTCGTAGCGGACGGTTCCGGTGTCGGGTTTCCGCAGTCCCGCGAGCAGGCGCAGCAGGGTCGACTTGCCCGAGCCGTTGGGCCCGAGGAGGCCGACGACCTTCCCGTCGTGGACCGCCATCTCGATGTTGTCCAGCAGCCGTTGGCCCTTGACCGACCAGGAGAGCCGCGTGGTGGTGATACGGCCCATCAGGACTCCAGACGCTTCAGGACCAGCGCGAACGCGGGCGCGCCGAGGAGCGCGGTGATGACGCCGGCGGGCAGTTCATGGGGCGCGAACGCCGTCCGCGCGAACACGTCCACCCAGATGAGGAAGACGGCGCCGACGATCGCGGAGAGAGGGAGCAGCGAGCGGTGCATCGGTCCCGTCACGACGCGGACGCCGTGCGGGATGAGCAGCCCGATGAAGCCGATCGCTCCGGAGGCGGCGACGGCGGCGGCCGTGATGACCGAGGTCAGTACCATCAGCCAGATCCGGGCCGCGGTGACGTTGATGCCGAGGGCGGCGGCGGAGTCCCACCCGAAGGTGAAGGCGTCGAGGGCGGGCGCGAAGAACTGGATGGCGATCACCCCGGCCAGGATGACCAGGACGGTGACGGTCACCCCCTCCCATCGGGCGCCTCCGAGGGTGCCGAGGAGCCAGTAGGTGAAGCCGCGGGTGGAGTTGGCGTCCCCGTTGACCATGAGGATGACCGAGGTGACCCCGGCGAAGAACTGGGACACGAGAACGCCGGTGAGCACCACGCGCGAAGGGCTGGCGACACGCCCGCCGCCGAGCAGGAGCAGGAGCAGGCCGAAGGAGACCAGGCCGCCGACGAAGGCTCCGGTGGACAGGGAGATGCTGCCGCCGATGCCGAGCAGGAGTACGGCGACGGCGCCGGTGGAGGCGCCGGAGGAGACTCCCAGTAGATAGGGGTCGGCGAGGGGGTTCCTGGTGACCGCCTGCAGGACCGCGCCCGAGACCGCCAGGGCCATACCGACGGCCACGGCCAGCAGGACCCGCGGGAAGCGGGACTCCCAGATCAGGGCGTCGAGCAGGCCCGGCAGCGGCGGAGTGGGGGCGATCTCGCCCAAACCGATGTGCCGCAGGATCGTGGAGACCACGTCCAGCGGCCGGATGTTCGCGCTGCCGAACAGCGACGCGGTGACGATCGACACCAGGAGCCCGGCCACGGCCAGGAGGTAGAGCGCCACGGTCGCGGTGCGCCGCCGGCGCACCGGAACCGTCTCACTCCTGGTGGTCGGGTCTCCGGTGCGCGCGGCGGTCGTGTGTGAACTCGTCGTCATGATGGTGGACGGGTCAGCCGAGCTTGTTCAGGCCGTCGACCAGCGCGGGAACGGCGGACGCGCTGCCGTAACTGGGATCCATGTGGCTGCCGGGGATGGTGATGAACTTGTCGCCCTTCACCGCGGCGAGCTTGCTGGTGAGCGGGTCCTTCTTGAGGAGCTCGATCTTCTCCTTCGCGGTGTCGTTGGGTTCGCCTCGGGTCAGGTCGGCGAGGATGATCACGTCGGGGTTCCGCGCGGCGACCTCGTCCCAACTCACCTCCGCCCACTTGGTCTTGGCGTCGGCGAAGATGTTCTCGACCCCGACGAGCTGGGAGATGTGCTGCGGCAGGCCACCGGGGCCCGCCGCCCACGGGGTGCCCTCGTAGGTGGAGTAGAACCACATCACCTTGAGCGGCTTGTCCCGCTTCTCGACGGTGCCGACCGCCTTGTCCACCACGACCTTCTGCTCGGTCGCCAGCTTCTCGCCGGCCTCGGGCACGCCCATGATCCTGCCGAGTCGGCGGTACTCCTCGAACAGCATCGGGAAGTCCGCGTTCGCCACGCTCTCGTGGTACGTGCAGTCGAACTCGGTCAGGTAGGTGGGAACGCCGAGGTCGTGGAGGTCCTTGCGCTCGCCGGCCTGCTCCTTGGTGAACATGCTGGCGAAGGAGCCGTAGACGAAGTCCGGCTGCGCTTCGAGCAGCTTCTCGTGCTTGATCTCCGCCCCGGGCGCGGACAGGACCGGGATCTTCTTGTACTGCTCGGCGATCGCGTCCGGGGTCTTCTCGATCTCGTAGCCCGTTCCGGCGATCCGGTCCCCCACCCCGAGGTGGATGAGGATCTCGGCGGCGGTCTGGTTCAGCGTGACGGCCTTCTGCGGCGCGGCCTTGTAGGTCACGTCGGTGCCGCAGTTCTCGAGGGTGAAGGGGTAGGTCGTCGCGCTCGTCGCCGGCACCGTGCCCTTGGCCTTCGCCCCGGCGTCGGAGGACGCGTCCGTTCCGCATCCGGTGACCGCGAGCGCCGCCAGAGCCACAGCAGTTACGGTAATCGTTTTCGTTTTCATTATTCGCAGACTATCAGTTCGTAGGGAAGGAGAAGAAGGGGAGTTGGAGGCTCCGGACGGGCCCGGGACGGCGGGGCCGCCGCGCCGACGTGCGGGCGGCGCGCCTAGCGCAGCAGCGCGGCAAGTCGGTGGACGACCTGCTCGTCGAAGAGGCCGTTGGCCGCCATCCAGTCGTCGTTGAACACGGTGTCGAGGTACTTGTCGCCGCCGTCGCAGACCAGCACGACGATGGTGGATCCGGGCGCCGCACTCCGCGCCCGCTCCAGGGCCTTGTAGACCACGCCGCCCGCCGAACCGCCGATCAGGACACCGAAGTTCCTGGCCAGATAGCGGCAGGTCTCGAAGGCTTCCGCGTCGCGGACCTTGAGCCCCTGGTCGATCACTTCGTAGTCGACGACGGGGCCGATCTCCGAGCCCTCGGGCGTACCGGTGCCGGACTGGTGGTAGGGCGCGCCCCTGCCGCCGAAGAGGACCGACCCCTCCGGCTCGACGCCGATGATCCTCAGGTCCGGAATGCGTTCCCGCAGGAAGCGGCCGGTGCCGCAGAGCGAACCACCGGTGCCGACGGCCCCGTACAGGTACTGGATGTCGTCGCCCAGGTCGTCGTGGAGTTCGCGGGCGAGCGGCCGGTAGCCGTTGGGGTTGCCCTGATTGCGGTGCTGCGCCGTCCAGTACGCGCCGTGCTCGGCCGCGAGCCGCTCGGCCGTGGTGTCGCGTTCGGCGGTGGCGAGGCCGTCCTCGTCGCCGGCGACGTTGAGGATGTCGGCGCCGTAGGCGCGCATGCCGCGCAGCTTGTCCGCGCTGGAGTGGTTGTCCACCACGGCGGTGAACTTGTACCCGCGCTCGGCGGCGATGAGCGCCAGGCCCAGCCCGGTGTTGCCGGAGGTGGACTCGACCAGCCACCCGCCGGGGGCGAGCAGTCCGGCCTCCTCCGCTTCGTCGACCATGTTCCTGGCCATCCGGATCTTGGCTGTGCCGGTGGGGTTGTACTGCTCCATCTTCAGCAGGACGGTCCCCCCGCCCTCCGAGGTATGCAGCTTGAGGAGGGGCGTTCGCCCCACCAGTTCGGAAATCCTGGTCTTGATCATGTCGCGTCCTTCGCGCATATCTCCGTCAGGCACCGCACGAAGACGTCGTTGTCCCCGGGGGTGGACAGAGAGGCTCGGATGTAGGTCTCGTATCCCGGCTCGCGCCACGCCTTGACGATGATTCCGGCGCGGTGCAGCTCCTGGGCGACCCGGTCGGAGCGGCAGCCGGTGTCGATGAAGAGGAAGTTGGTCGAGGACGGGACCACGCGCAGTCCCGCGCCCCGCAGGCGGTCGGTGACCCTGGCGATCTCCAGAGCCGTCTGACGAACCGTTTCCGCAAGGTGCGCCTCGTCGCCCAGTGCCGCGACGGCGGCGTCCTGGGCCGGCCGGTTGACGTTGTACGGGGTACGGACCCGGTCCAGTGCCTGGATCAGGGTGGCGTCGGAGGCGATGCCGTAGCCCACCCGGACGCCCGCCAGGCCGTACGCCTTGGAGAAGGTACGCAGGACGATCCACGGCCGCCGCAGCGTGCGGAGCGCGTCAAGGCCGTCGGGGTACTCCGGGTCGGTGCGGGCGAACTCGCCGTACGCCTCGTCGAGCACCAGCAGGGCCGACTCGGGGGTGGCGGCCACGACCTGCTCCAGCTCGGCGGCGGTGAGCATCGCACCGGTGGGGTTGCACGGGTTGGCGAGGAAGACGAGCTTGGGGCCGACGGCCAGCGCGTCGCGCCAGGCCGCCGCGTCGAACCCGAACTCGGCGGTGACCGGGACCTTCTGGACCCGGGCGCCCATGACACGGGGGAAGATCTCGTGCAGGCTGAAGCCGGGGGCCTGGGTGACCACCAGGTCACCGGGGTCCAGTACGGCCTGGCACAGCAGTTCCAGGATGTTCTCCGAACCGTTGCCGAGCACGACGCGCTCGGCCGGCACGTCCAGGCTCGTCCCGATGGCCTCGGTCAGGCGCTTGCCGGTGGGATCCGGGTAGCGGGAGACGCCGCCGGCCAGTCCCGCGCGAAGGACTTCGGCGACCGCGGGAGAACTGCCGTACGGATTCTCGTTGTTGGAGAGCTTGATGACGCGGCCGGCACCGCTGAGCGCGGCTACCTCGTCCGGATCGGCGCCGGGATCGTATCCGGGCAGCCCCGCCACCTCACCACGAATCAGTGAGGCCGAGGTGGCCCTTGCGAGGGTGGGGTTCATGACGACTCCGGTTCGAGGGCGGGCGCGCCGGACGTCTCGCGGTGGAGCCTGTCGACGCGGCGCAGGAAGGCGGCCAGCAGGATGGCGGCGGTGGCCGCGAGGCCGATGGTCTGGCCGATCCAGACGCCCTCGACACCCCAGTCGGCCGTGATCCCGAGCAGGTAGCCCGCGGGTAGGCCGATCAGCCAGTAGCCGACGAGGGAGATCCGGAAGGGGCCGGCGGTGTCGCCGATGCCGCGCAGGATGCCGTTGCCGATGTTCTGGGTGGCGTCGAAGACCTGCATGAGGGCGGCGATGAGCAGTCCGGTCACGGTCAGCGCGATGATGTCGGCGTTGCCGGCGTGCTCGGCGGAGATGAACAGCGACACGATCGGGTTCGGGATCACCAGGTACACGACGGCGACGGCCAGGGTCGCGATCACGCCCCAGGCCGTTCCGAGCAGGCCCATTCTGCGGGCCGTCACGTAGTCGTTGCCGCCGTCGGCCTCGCTGATGTGGATCGACGCCGCGTGGGAGAGACCGGCGGAGATCATGAAGACGATGTAGACGATCTGGTTCAACACCGTCTGCGCGGCCAGCGCCTCCACACCCAGGGAGCCGATCACCAGCGTGAGCACGCTGAAGAACCCGGCCTCCGAGGCGTACGTCCCCGAGATCGGCAGGCCGAGGCGCCAGACGGACCGGACCGCGTCGCCGTTCCAGCGCCGCGCCTCGGGCGAGGTGAGGTACGGGCGGAGGACACCATCGCGCAGAATCACCGCGACGAAGGCCAGGAAGGACAGCAGGAACACGGTGACGGTGGCGATCGCCACGCCCACGAAGCCGAACGCGGGCAGCCCGAACTTGCCGTAGATGAGTACGTAGTTGAGGCCGATCGTGGCTCCGACAGAGGCCAGCGTGATAGCGAGGAGCGGGCCGGGGCGCTTGAGGCCGGTGGTGAAGTGCCGCAGGTTCTGGAACCACAGGCAGGGCAGCATGCCCGGGGCCAGGACCACCAGGAACTCGCCGGCCTTGTCGACCACCTTCGGGTCCTGCCCCAGCAGGACAAGGAGCGGTCCGATCAGCAGCAGCGCCGCGCAGAACACCACACCGCAGACGGTCGCCCAGAAGAGTCCCGCGAACAGCAGCGCGCCGACACGGGCCCTGTCGTCCCGCACGCGTGCCTCGGCCACCAGGTTGCTCACGCCGGTCACCAGGCCGGTTCCGGTCGTGCGCAGCTGGTTGAAGAGCGCGATGGCCAGGCCGGCGGCGGCGATCTCCACCGCGCCGAGCCGGCCCAGCATCACGATGTCGACGGTGGTCAGGGCGACGTAGGCGAAGTTGGTCAGGATCAGCGGGAGCGCGAGCTTGAGCAGCGCGCGCGAGTTCCTGACCCACCACCCGGCGCCGTTGTTCTCGGCTCCGGTCGTGTCCGTCGTACCGGTGGTGTCGGTTGTTTCGGTACTCACCAGAAGTTGACCTTTTCCCCACGCCCGCTCGCCAGCGCCAGGTCGGCTATGTACCGGCCCAGTGCGGCGTCGGTGACGGCCATACCGCTGTTGTAGGCGAACACCACGTCCTCCGGTCGGTGTCGGGCGGGTGCCCGGCCGAGCAGGATGTCCGGCAACTGCGCGTCCACGGACGGCAGACCGCCGTCCGCGCCCCGCAGGTCGTCGCAGGTGGCGTGCATCTGGGCGGTGTCCGTTGCGATCCGGTAGTCCGCACCGTGGCACACGTCGGCGTGCACGCCGTACCCGAGGAGCACGGCGACCGAGCCCGGCTTCATCCAGTCCCGCCGGACCTCCTCCGTGACGGACAGGCCCGCGGCGCCAATCACGATGTCCGCCTCACCGGCGGCCTCACGAAGGTCCTTGACGATCTCGACCTCGCGGCCGTCGACGCTGTCCTGGACGGCGCGCAGCCCCTCGGGGTACGTACCGAACACCTGAAACCGCTCCAGCTCCGGCATCGCCGCGACGAGCATCGGCAGGGCCGCCTGCCCCTGGACGCCGGTGCCGACGACGAGGGCGGTCCGCGCGTCGGGGCAGGCCGAGCGGGCGAACAGCGCGGTGGTGGCCGAGGACCGCAGGGGTCCGAGCTTCACCACGTCCATCAGCGCGATGGGGGCCCCGGTGGTGTCGTCGACCAGGAAGACGAACGAGTGGAACCGGTAACTGTCCCGGGTGCGGCGCGGGTCGAACTCGTAGACCGCCTTGAAGCAGACGGTGCCGCTGCCGGCGTCCCTGGCCACCATCGAGTAGCTCAGCGAGCGATGGTCGGGATCGTCGATGATCGTCTTGACCGGATTGTTCGAGCCGCCTTCGCGCAGCGCGCGGTAGGCCTGCTCGACGACCGCGATCACCTCACGGTGGTCGAGGTCGAGACCTTCCTGCTGCGCTTGCGGCAGGAGCCACAGCTGCCCGGGCGGGGCGTAGCTCGGGGACATACGAGTCTTCTCCTTCATGGGTGGTCGTATCGGATGCGTTCGAGGTCTCAGCGGATTCCGTCCAGTCGCCAGCGCGGCGGAGCGCCGTCGCCGCCGAGGCCGCCTCCGACGCCGTCACCGAGGCCGTCGCCGCCGCCGCCGAGCCGGAGGACGACCTTCGACGGCAGGGGCGCGTCATGGAACGGGGACTCGTTGGAGTCCATCTGGTAGCCGGCGGTGTTGAGGTAGACCAGGTGGTCACCCCGGCGCACGGGGCGCGGGAAGCCGATCTTCCGCCAGGTGACCATGTCGCTCTCCAGGCAGGTCGAGCCCGCGACGCACGCCGGGAAGGGCTCGTCGGCGACGGTCCCGGCGGACATCAGCAGGGGGTCGGGGAGGTAGTCGCTGTTGAACCACTGCTCGGAGAGGCTGAAACTGCTGCCCGCGACGGTGACGATCGCGTACCCGTCGGACTCCCGCCGATCGTCGACCTGTTGGACGCGGTACATCGTGAATCCGGCCTGGTCCAGCAGGGCCCGGCCGGGCTCGACGACGAAGCGGATGCCGTATCGGTTCGCCTTCGCCGCCAGGCTCTCGCCGCCGCCGACCGGGTGCGCCATGATCGCGCGCACGGCCTGGGCGGCGAGCTGTCCCCCGTACGGATAGAAGTCCTTGAAGTCCTTGGCCGCGTGGTAGTGAGCCGGCTCGTTCTGCGCGAGGAACTCGTTCCAGAGCCGCGGCTCGACGTAACGGACGGGCAACCCGCCGCCGATGTCGACGAGTTCGGCGGAGAGTGAGCCACGCCGTCGGGCGTCGAGGCAGTGTTCGATCATCTCGTTCGCGGCCGTCGCGCGTTCCGCCGGGGAGTAGCCGTTCAGGTGGAAGGAGAATCCCCGGAGGGCGATGTGGTCGGCGAGTTCCCCGCACAGACCGACGGCGGCGCGGCGCTCGTCGGCGGAGAGACCGAAGCGGCTGCTCGACTGGCCGGCCGTCCGGGACCGCAGCAGCACCGTGGCCTGCCGCCCGGCGACCCGCGCGGTCCTCGCGAGCCGCCTCAGTTCGCTGATCGAGTCGATGGCGACCAGGCAGCCGTGCTGGACGGCGAGCGCGAGCAGCGCGTCGTCCTTCTCCGGGCCGGATATGCCGATCCGGTGGCCGGGCACTCCCCCGGCCAGCGCCTTGACCAGTTCGGGGGCGCCGGCTACGTCGACGCCGATGCCGAGGGCGGCGGCCGCAGTGACGTAGCAGTCGGCCTTGTTGGCCTTCTTGGCGAACAGGATGTCGGCGGCGGCACCGGTCTCGGCGATCACCCGGCGGAGTTCTCCGACGTTCTCCTCGAAGATCTCGGGCAGCACGACGTGCAGCGGTGATCCCAGGCCGTCCAGGAGGTCGGCGAGAAGGGCGCGGTGGTCCGTCAGGAGCCTGGAGACCGCGGGATGCCGGAGTGCGGTGAGCGCGAAGGGCAAGACTCCGGCCTTCGGGCGCTCCAACCGCTGTCGGGAGATGAGCACACCGTACTTCTATACGAAGATGACACTCATTTTCAATATGACCCGAGAGAATTGCCCTTCCCTCGGGGTGCGAACAGGACATAAAGGGGACAGGCCGGGCGCTCGGTTCGGAGATTCGTTGGAAATGCCGCGTTGCGGTGTGCTGGGAAGAGGTCTCAGGAATCGAGCACGGCGGCGACGGCCTCGATCTCGACGAGCTGGTCCTTGTAACCGAGCACGGTGACGCCCATCAACGTGCTGGGGACGTCATGGTCGGCGAAGGAGTCCCGGACCACCTGCCAGGCGGCCACCAGGTCCTCCCGTCGGGCCGATGCGACGAGAACCCGTGTACTGATGACGTCATGAAGTGACGCGCCCGAGGCGGCAAGAGCGGCCTGCATGTTCTCGATGGCTTTCGCTGCTTGGCCTGCGTAGTCCCCGATCGCCGCCGTGGAGCCGTCATCGTTGAGCGGACACGCCCCCGCGAGGAAGATCAGGCGCGACTCGGCGGGCGCCGTGGCCGCGTAGGCGTACTCGGCGACGTCGGACAGGGCGGTGGAGCGAATCAAGGTGATGGCACGAGCCACGGTCGCGTGGTCCTTTCCCTACGGGGTGTTCAGCGCGGACATCCTGCCAACGGCCAGTCGCCTGCCGCCTTCCCTTTTCCTGCCGTGCGGCGCCGGGACAGCGTCGGAGCTCCGGCGTCACACCAGGCGGCGTGCCCCGTCGGGCCGGTGCGGGGCTGGTGGACTCCGCCGCTCGGGCCGCGGACCATACTGGTCACGCCCCGATCACCCACTGGACGGTTCCATGGCCAAGAGCAGCTCTTCATCGACCACTGTCCCCGGTACCGCATGGCTCGGACGTGGACGTCACCTCGGACCCGAGGCCGAGCGGGACGTCCGACGCAACCTGCTCGCCCTCAAGGCGGCCGGAGTGATCGACGACTTCCTCGACCTCGACCCCGTCGAGGCGGCCCGCTCGACCGACCTGTTCCCCCGGGACGAGTCCGCCGACCCCGGACCCTCGGCCCGCCGCCTGTTCGAAGCGCGCTGGCGCGTCGCCGGCGACGTCACGGTGCGCGCTCAACTGACGACCTACGAGCCCGAGTCCCGCCGCGCCGGGACCGAGAGCGAGATCGCCTGGGTGCTGGCAGCGGAGGCGGAGCGGGCGTGGGAAGCGAGCTGGCCTTCACCCGCCACGGTGTTCTGGCCCGACAGCGACCGGGTCGCCTGGGATCACGACGGGGTGCCGGGCGCCCGCCTGCGAACGACCAACTACCTCCCCAAGGACGATGGCGAGTTGCGGCGCCTGCTGCGAGACTGCGCCCGGCAGAGCTGGTTCATCCATGTCGTGGTGCACGAGGCGATGACACCGGACACGCTGGGACGGCGGCCGGTCACGGCATTCTTGCCACCGAGCCTCAGGCACCGGGTGATCGAGCACCGGGCCACGCCGGAGCAGGCACTGATCGCCGACTTCGCGACGAAGCGTGAGCTGGGCGTGGGGCTACCGCGCGGCGGGGCCGTCGTCCTGCCCCACGCGCCGCAGACTCCGGGCTACGACGCGGAACGCTTCACCGTCGGCAACGTCTTTCTCGACGGTACCGAGCCGACCGGCCTCCTGGAGAAGATCGAGGAGTTCGCCTCGTTGCCACGCCCGTTGCCGGCAGGCGCCGAACAAGCCCTGACCCGACTGCGCCAAGGCTGGCACCTGCTCACCCCCGATGAGGAGCTCGTCCACGCACGGACCATGGTCGCTCGGTACGCCGAATCACTCAGGACCATGACGGCGGCCTGCGACCTGTACCGCGAGGCGGCCGAGTCGGCACACGCCGCGCTCGCCGAAGCCACCAGTGGCACCAACACACCCAAGACACCCGCACCCGCCACGGCCGAGCAGGACACCTCACCGCTGAAGTCCCTCACGAGGACGCTCGGCCTCTTCCGCAGGCCTGACGGCCGTTAGGGGCACAGGCCCGGCGGTGGCCGCGAGGGGCGTCGAGGCGCGGGCGAGCACGACGCCCCTGGTCGCCTACGGAACGTGAGGTGGCTCGAGCAGTGGGTGACGCCGGCGCCTTGGCGGGGGCCCTGGCTGTGACGCCCCGCACAGGAGCCACGTCACGTCCTAAGGGAGGTAGTACGCGGGGGTCCCGCGATCCCGCGCCCAGGTGGATTGCGGCAGGGCATTTCCAGCATTTGCTCCGTGGTGGGGTAGTACGTCACATCCTTGCGCTTCGCCCGGAGCGCCCCTAACCATGGCTGTCGTTCCGGGGATCCCGGTGCGGGGCCGGACAGCAGAGCAGGTTCGCTCGACCGCCCCAGCCACCTCGCGGAGTACCGCTTCGCTTCCGACGCCACCGCGTTCGGTCGGCATCCCACGTCGTCGCCAGATGGAGAGTTACTCGCGCATGACCGCCACCACGCAGAACACCACCAGCCGCATCGCCCGATTCCGCAAGCTGTCCGTCGCAGGCCTGGCCACCGCGGGTGCCGCAGCGGCGGCGCTCACGCTGGTCCCGTCGCCCGCGCAGGCAGCCACGGTTCCGGCGAACGTCTCGGCGTCCCTGGTGTCCGCGGCGGATGCTCCGGCGGCCAAGAAGGCGAAGAAGCAGTACGCCGACAACCTCGACGGCTGGATCAAGGAAGCGCTGGACATCATGAAGGCCGAGCGGATCCCCGGCAGCTACGAGGGCCTGCACCGCAACATCATGCGTGAGTCCTCCGGCAACCCGAACGCCCAGAACAACTGGGACGTGAACGCGAAGAACGGCACGCCTTCGAAGGGCCTGCTCCAGGTCATCCAGCCGACCTTCGACGCGTACCACGTCCCCGGCACCGAGCATGACCTGACCGACCCGGTCGCGAACATCACGGCGGCCGCCAACTACGCCGCCGACAAGTACGGCTCCATCGACAACGTCGACTCCGCCTACTGATCGCCGCTTCCCCCATCGAGGGCGTCCGCGGGGTGGCTTCGACCGGTCACAGACCGGCGATGTCCCTGGCCCTCTTCAGCACGGAGTCGAGCGCGTCCACCCCCGTGTTGCGCTGGCTCTCGCGCGCCGCCCGGTCCGCCGGCACAAGCCGCGCCGCGACCTGCACCGCGTGGGCGTCCGGGTCGCCGAAGGCGGCCCGCGGGTGTTCCCCGGTCTCCGCACAGTGCGCCGTGACCTCTTTGACGGCCTGGAGCACGACCGCTCGGTCCACGCCCGGCTGCATGGCCAGCCGTACCTGGAATCGCGCCATCCACTTCTCGCGGTCCTTCTCGCTCGCCGCGTCCGTCGTCTGGGCCTTCTTCGCCATGCGCTCTCCCGGGTGATCGGCAGCCGTCCGCCGTGGAGGAGGACGCGGAGGCGCCGGCGTAGGTTGCCATGCCCGCCGGGACCCCGCCCGGCGGAGGCGCCTGGGAGTGGACTCGACTACAGGCTGAGGGCGTCCTCGGCGTTGTCCATCCACGCGGTCACCGAGTTGTCGTCGGACACGTTCAGCCCGGGCGTGGAGGCCTTGAGCGGCACCTGCTCCAGGTCGGACTCGGTGTTCATGGTCATCGCGATCGAGGAGACCGTCTCGCTCTTGGCGTCCTTCAGACCACCCATGAGGCCGGCGTAGGCGGACTGGCCCGGTGCGAGCCGGATGGCCGCCTCGATACCGGGGGCCGTGCCCCGCTCCGTCGCCTGCCCGTCCAGGTCACCGAAGGTGACGACGGGGTGGCCGAGCACCCGGCACGGCTTGCCGGACTTGTTGGTGATCTTCAGCAGGTAGCTGCTGGTCGTGGGCTCTGCCTGGCTCGCGGTGAACGTCACGTCGTAGGTGCTGCAGGGAAAGACGTCGTAGTCCGGATCGACCGTCGGCGAGACGGGCTTGGCGGGAGTCGTCGGCTTGGCGGTCGCGGACGGGGTTGCGGGTCCGGACGGCTTGGCGGGAGTCGTCGGCTTGGCGGGCTGCGGCGGGGATGTGGGAGCCGCGGTCGTCGGCACGTCGGTCCCGCCCGTGGCTCCGTCCTCGGAAGGGCCGCAGGCGGTCAGGGTCAGTGCGGACGTGGCGAGGAGGGCGGCGGCGACGATGGCTCTACGAACGGTGCTCATGGCGGTACTCCCCCGATGGCGGCGCTCGAACTGCGCCGTGGTGGACACCAGGTTCGCGCGGAAGCTTCACGGTTCGGTGACAGCGCCTTGCCGAATCCACCACGGTTCGCCCCACGGGTTCCCTCGGAACCCGTTCGATCGCGTGACCGGCGGGTTCAGGACATCACCGTCCGGCCCCTGTCCACCTGACGCCGGGGCAGATATGCCTCAGGGCAGGGCATTTCGTGGCCGTCACCGGCCTGGCCGGCAGCGTCGGGCGGAGCGATCGACCGGCGACTCTGAGCGGAGCGGGCGAGCCGGAAGCGGCCCCCGTACACTCGCTAGCTGATTCCGCCGCAGATAAGGACACCACCGAAGTGAACCAGTACGACCCCATGGGCCGGGCAGCAGGCGACGCGCCGATCTACGCGACTCTCGTCCGGGAGCGCGGGGATGTGCCTGCGGAGGCGAGGCAGGTTGCCGCGCGCGTGCTGGAGGAAGCGGACCGGGCGGTCGACTTCAGCTCGGTGCGCACCATCTGAACGCGCGGCGGGGCGAAACGCTTCACCGGCCGACGCAGAGGGTCAGCGGTCGAGCAGCGGCAGCGCCGTGAAGGTGTGGTCCTGCCAGATCTGGCGCGAGGCTGCTTCCGGGTAGGCGGCGACGCCCGCCCGGGTCTCGACGTCGAAGAGTCGTACGAGGCGCTCTCGGGTGTCGTACACGGGCCAGCCCGGATCGCCGTGGGCGGCGAAGGACGTCCACGCGGCCCGCATGCGCGCGGACAGCTCCTCCGCCTCCGGGGACGGGCTCTCGCCGATCAGCGCCGCGGGCTGGCCGCGGTCCAGGTTGCCGAAGACCAGGGGCACGTCGAGCCCGTGGCAGGCGCCGAGGACACCGCCCATGCCCGGGGCGGACCAGGTCAGCTCGTAGACATGGGCGCGGCCGCCGGCAGCGGTCTGGCACTGGGCGAGGTGGAGGGACGGCATGCGGAACAACCAGTCGGAGGAGACCAGTTCATAGAGCTCGTCCGGGCCCGCGGCGGGGAACGCCTCGCGGTAGCGGCGTGCGGCGACCGGGCCGGGCCCGAAGACCCGCAGGGCGGTCTCGGCCTGCTCCGGCGTGACCTGGCCGAGCACTCCGTCGAGCGCGGCCAGCAGCCTCGTTTCGTCGCGGGTGTGGCCGACGAGGAGTTCGATGTCGCGCCCGGCGCCGTTCGCCAGCGCCTGCCACGGGGTGACCCGCAGGGTGTCACCGTCGATGACCGGCGAGAAGGGGATCGCGCGGTGAGCGACCGGCCCCCAACGATCCGCCCAGCTGTTCATCTTGGCGCCGACCGCGTCCCCGGCGGCGGCCAGTCGGGTGGGATCCACGCCGGACAGGTCGGCCACCGTGGGCCGTAGCCCCAGCTCGGCGGCGCACGCGGCGGAGATGTCGGCGGCCAGCTCCGGTGAGAAGTACGTGCCCTGCACGCTCTGTGCCACGGCCCGGCCGAAGAGCCCGACCGCGCGCTCCGCCGCCAGCAGGGCGGCGACCGACCCGGCCCCCGCCGACTGGCCGAAGACGGTGACGCGGCCCGGGTCGCCGCCGAAGGCCCGGATGTTGTCGCGCACCCACTCCAGGGCGGCGATCTGGTCCAACAGCCCCCGATTGGCGGGCGCCCCGTCGATCTGTCCGTACCCCTCCAGGCCCACCCGGTAGTTGAACGTCACCACGACGACACCGTCACGTGCCAGACGGCCTCCGTCGTACTCGGGAAGGCCGGACATGCCGATCGAGTAGGCGCCGCCCTGGATCCACACCATCACCGGCAGCCCTGCGTCGGGGCTCGGGTCGGTCGACCAGACGTTGACCGTCAGCCAGTCGTCGCCCGCGGCGTCACGCGCCAGCGCGTCCATCCCGAAATGACCGCCCTGTGGCGGCGGCGGGCCGTACAACACCGCCGACCGCACCCCGTCCCATCCCCGTACGGGCCGAGGCGCGGCGAAACGCAGCGGGCCGACCGGCGGCTCGGCGAACGGGATGCCCCGGAAAACCGCCACACCCGCCTCGCGGCTCCCGCACAGCACCCCACCGACTACGCGGACCTCGGGCCGGGACCCGGAGTGGTCCGAAGGCCCGGAAAGCTCGGACGGCTCGGAGTCGCCAACGGTCATCACAGCTCCCTCACTGAGCGGCTCGAACGTTCCGGGATCATGCCCTGCCGCCCTCACGCGCACCAGGCAATTACGTAGGTGTCGCGTGGCCGTAGACATCGCCCGGCGCGTTCAGCGGAAGCATGTTGCAGCTCAGCGGCGCAATGGCCCAGCGTGCCGTGTACGGCAGACGTGGTGCCATCGCGGAACCGGGCCGCGCGATCCTCGTCGGCTGTGCCGGTTCTCAGGGGCGGATTCCGTCGCAGGCGATCCGTAGATGGCGCGGCCCGCGCAGTACCGCGTTCTGGCGGTACTGGGGTGGGTCGTCCAGCAGGCGGGGGTTCTCCAGTCTGCGGGCAAGTTCCGACAGGGCTCGTTGGGCCTCCAGGCGTGCGAGTGGTGCGCCGAAGCAGCTGTGGATGCCGCTGCCCAGGCCCAGGTGCTGGATGTCCGGGCGGTCCGGGTCGAAGCGGTCCGGGTTCTCGAAGCGTTGCGGGTCGCGGTTGCCGGACGCCAGGAGCAGCCAGAGCGTGGAGCCCTTGGGGATGGTGACGCCGCGGACCTCGATGTCGGCGAGAGTGGCGCGCTGTGGCAGCAGTTGCACCGGCGGCTCGAAGCGGAGCAGTTCCTCGACGAGGGGCACGGCCAGGCGCGGTTCGGTCCTCAGCCGCTGCAGGACGTCGGGATGGCGCAACAGGGTCAGCATTCCGTTGCTGATGAGGTTGACCGTGGTCTCATGCCCCGCGATCAGGAGCAGAGCCGCCGTGCTCAGCAGTTCCATCGTGGTCATCGGACCGTCCTGGCCCTTGGCCGTCGACAGTTGGGAGAGCATGTCCTCCCCGGGGTTCTTGCGGCGCTCCTCGATCAGGCCGGCCAGGTACATGCCCAACGCCATCCGGGCCTCGTGCGCCCCCTTGCCGCGCTCGGCAGGATCGCCGTCATGGTCGGGGTCGGGGTCCAGGCTGGCGGCGAGGGTGTCCGCCCAGGTGTGGAAGCGTGCCTCGTCCTCGCGCGGCACCCCGAGCAGTCGGCAGATCACCGTCACCGGGAAGGGGTAGGAGAACTCCTCCACCAGGTCGATCCGCCCCGGGTCGCCGATCCCGTCGATGAGGCCGGCGACGATGTCGTCGAGCTCCGGGCGCATGGAGTCGACCCGGTGGGGGGAGTGCGGCGGGCCGAAATGCCGGTTCGTCATGCGTCGCAGCCGGTCGTGTTCCGGCGGGTCGAGCCGGAGGAAGCTCGGCGGCAGGGCGCTTTCCTCGGAGGCCGGCTGCGCCAGCGGGTCGGCGCTGCCGGCCTCCAGGTTGCGGGCGTCGGAGCTGATCCGGGGGTCGTGCAGAAGGCTGCGGATCTCGTAGTAGGTGCTGATCAGGTACGGCCCGTCGGTCTCGTGGTGGACCGGTGTCTTCCGCAGCTCTTCGTAGATCGGGTACGGGTCGGCCCGGTTGGCGTAGTCCAGGATCTGGTGCAGCAGGGTTTGCGTCATGGCAGGTCCTTGTGGCCGTACGGGTCAGTGCGCGGGGGTGAACGTCATCCGGCGGTCGGCGGGCGAGTATCCGCTGACGGTGACGGTGGGGCCGTGGCTGGGGATCGACGGGTCGGGGAAGTCCGCGTCCATCGGCCGCTGTCCTTCCGTCTGCCGGTCGACCGTGGGGAACTGCGGCGGGAACGGCGCGGTGCGCTCGATGAGTTCCCGGTAGAAGGGCAGCCACCGGCCGTGGTCGAAGGAGACGGCACCGATGACGCGCCCCTGGTATCCGTAGACGCCGACGAACCGGCGGCTGTCCAGCGAGCCCTGCGCGATCAGGATCTCCGTCCCCATCGACGGCACGCCGACCGACTTGATGTTGACGCCGAACTGGGAGGACCAGAAGGCCGGCACGTCCATGTGCGGCAGTCGGTCGATGCTCTCGCTGAGCATGTTGTGCGCCGCGATCCCGGCCTGGGCGACGGCGTTGCCCCAGTGCTCCAGCGACAGGAACTGGTACCCGAACAGGGGATGGGGGCAGCGGGCGACGTCGCCCGCCGCGTAGATGTCGTCGGTGACGATCCCACGGATGTCGAAGACCCGGCAGCCCGCGTCGCAGGCGATGCCCCGTGGCCCGGCGCCGAGGCCTGAACCGGACAGCCATTCGGTGTTGCGGAGGGCGCCGAGCGAGACGACCACCACGTCGGTCTCCACGGTCGAGCCGTCGGACAGGTGCGCGGCGCGCACCCGTCCCGAGGCGTCGCCCTCCAGAGCGGTCACCATGACCCCGCACCGCAGGTCCACACCGTTCTCGCGCTGGAGGTCGGCGGCCACCGCGGCGATCACCCCACCGAGCGCGCCGACCAAGGGCGCGGCGCCTCGTTCGGCGACGGTGACGGGGATGCGGCGTTCGCGGCAGGCGGAGGCGACCTCCGAGCCGGCGAACCCTCCCCCGATGACGAGGACCCGCTGGGGCCCCTCGTCGAGCCGCCGGGCGAGCGCGGCGCCCTCGTCGGAGGTCCGCAGTACGAACACGCCGTCGAGTTCCGCCTCCTCCTCGCGCGGCCACGGCCGGGCCCGGACACCCGTGGCGATCAGCAGCCGGTCGTACGGCACCTGGTCGCCGTCGGCCAGCCGCACCGTCCTCGCGGCCATGTCCAGGCCGGTGGCGGCGACGCCGAGCCGCCAGGTCGCGTCGACGGACCGGATCCGGGGCAGCGCCGTGCGGTCGGCGCGTGCCCTTCCCAGCAGCACGCCCTTGGACAGCGGGGGCCGGTCGTACGGTTCGCAGGGCTCGTCGCCGATCATGGTCAGGGACCCCCGGAAGCCCTTGGCACGCATGGTCTCCGCAGCCCTTAGACCCGCCAACGAGGCGCCGACGACGACGATGCGGCCCTCGCGTCTGAGCTGCTCCAAGGCTCCGTCACCGAGCACCGGGCACCGCCTCGGCCTGCTCGACCTGCTCGGCCGGCTCGTCCACGGCATCGACGAGGATGGCCTGCACCGGGCAGGCCGCGGCGGCCTGGGCCAGCTTCTCGCGCTGTGCGTCGTCGGCATCCGGATCGTAAAGCAGCGCCTCGTCGCCGTGCATGGTGAAGATCTCGGGCGCGAGGAACGCGCATTGCGCGTACCCCTGACAGCGGTTCAGATCGACGGCGATGCGCACCACGGGATCGGCCCTCTCCGATGGCTCGGTCACAACCCCCTGCGCCCACTTTCACCGGCCGGGAGGGCCTCAGCGACGGGGAGCGGACCGATCGAGTGAGCGGGGCGGCCCGATCAGGGCGAGGCGGCGGACCGCGACACCTCGGAACGCCGGCCCCACAGGGCGTGCAGGCTGAGAACGAGCACCCAGGCCGGGAAGACCAGCTCGGACCAGGGCACGTTCGATCCCACCACGAGCAGCGTCAGGCCCACCAGATAGCCGACGACGGTGAGCGGGCGCGGGATGATCCCGAGCCGGTGGCCGATGGTCGAGGTCGTCATGACGAACACCGCCGCCATCCGCATGGCGTAGGTGGTCAACAGGCCGTACGCGACGTGGCGGCCGAAGGCGGAGTCCTGTCCGCCCTCGTCGAGCACGCTCGATGCAGCCGCCGCGGCGCCGAACAGCATGGCGACGAAGACCAGACCGCTGCCCAGGAACACCGTGGAGACGAACCTGTCCTCGCGCTGACCCACCTGCTCACGCAGGGCACCCATGAACCACAGGAACGCGATCCCGGCGAAGGGAATCAGCTCCAGGGCCGTCCGCACCGCGCTCCGCTCCCCCGCGTCCACGGTGACCGCCTCGCCGTCGGCGCCGCTCGGCACGGCGAGGCGTACGAGGACGATCGCCGTGGCCGTCAGGATCGCGAACACCGTTCCCGCCACCCCCGCGGCCCACGGCGTCGCGAGGCGCCCGCGCTTCCGCTCCATCGTCTCCCGCTTCCTGCCTGTGCTTCCTTCGTCCAGACACCAGTGATCGCGGGACGCGCGCCACCGGGATCACCCGGGAGGGAGAGCGCGGTGCGCCATACAGGCCTGCCGGGCCTGTCGGTGGGTTGCGGTGCCCCGGCGCCGTGCGCCGTCCCGTCAGCCCGGCTCGGAGGTGCCCGGGTGAGGATCAGGAGGGTGACGTCGTCCTGGATCCTGGGCGTGAAGCGGCTCAGGTCGTCCCAGATCTCGTCGGGCAGCTCGTCGAGGCCGACACCGGTCATGCGGGCCAGACGCTCGACGAACGGGTAGAAGGCGCCGGAGGCGTCCCGGGCCTCCAGGACACCGTCCGACGCCAGGAGCAGCCGGTCACCGGGCAGCAGTGACACCGTCCCGACGGTTCCGGGCATGACATCGGCGAGGCCAAGGCCCAGGGGCGGTCCTGGGTCGAGTTCCAGGGTGCTCACGGCTCCGGCGCGCAGCAGGACCGGGGGCGGATGACCACAGGCCAGGACGCGGACCTCCCGCCCGTGCGGCGCGAAGTCCAGAAGGACGGCCGTGGCGAAGAGTTCCGCGTGCTCCGTGCCCGCCGAGTCGACCACGAGCCTGCGGTCGAGCCGCGCCGCGATCGACTCCGCGTCCACGTCGTCCAGTACGGCCTCGTGGAACGCCCCCAGGACGGCGGCGACCGTCGCGACGGCCGACAGACCGTGCCCCTGTACATCGCCGAGGACCGCCCGCACCCCGTGGGGGCCGGGCCGGACGTCGAAGAAGTCGCCTCCCACGAGCGTGCCGCGCTCGGCCGCGCGGTACAGGCTCGCGCAGCGCAGGGGCCCGACCTGCCGCCGTACGTCCGGGACGATCGCCCGCTGGGCCGTCTCGGCGACGGTACGTTCCAGGTCGAGCTGCGCGTCCCGGCGCCCGCGGACGAACGAGACGAAGACGCTCAGGGCCGCGACGAAGCCGAGGGTGAAGAGGTCGGTGTTGCCGGGCTGGTTCAGATGGAAGAGGGGAATGGTCAGCAGCCCGATCGTCGCGGCGCCGAGGAGGGCCGTGGCCCACGGTCCGTAGGCCAGGACGGCGAGCGGAGGCACCGCGCCGAGCAGGAAGCCGATGTCCAGCGGAACGGAGTCGGTGAGGGAGGCCGCTCCGACCCCGACGAGCAGCACCACCGGCAGGACCCGCACCCAGCGGGGCGGCGGGGCCCCGCGCAGCCAGCTCCGCCGGTACGCTCCGGTCTCCGCCTTCCTTGGCTTCACCACACCACCAGGCTCCTATGCGGGGGTGCGCCGCGCACTCCTCCACGGTCCGGCGACGCCCGCGGTCGTCCCCACGCCTCGGATCAGCGCTCCACGCGCGTCAGCCCTGGCCCGTGGGACGCAGTTCGCGTTCGAGAGCGGACAGGGCGAAGGCGTGTGCGGAGGTGTGCTGCCAGCGGGACCGTCCGAACATCACGTCCTCGGAGATCCCGCTCAGCATGGCCACCGCCCTGATGGTGAACCCCGGGAGGTCCACGTCAGCGAAGAGCCCGAGGTCCCGCCCCTCACGGAGGATGGCTTCCAGTCGCTCGTCCCAGCCGTCCAGCAGCTCGGTCAGGATGCGTCGGCCCGCTTCGTCGTGGCGCTGGGTCATCACCTGCGCCCACAGCGCGTAGCGTTCGTCGCCCTGGTGGCGGGGCAGGTAGAAGCGGACGAACAGGTCCAGCTTCTCGGCAGGGGACGCGGCCCGGTCGGCGGCCTCCTGGAACCGGGTCCAGAGTTCCGCCTGGCTCCATGCGAGGACTTCGAGCAGGAGCCGGTCCTTCTTGCCGAAGTGGTAGAGGATGTGGCCGGTGCTCATGCCGGCCCGCTCGGCGATGTCCGACATCCGCAGGGCCGCCGTGCCCTTCTCGGCGATGACGCCGATGGCGGCCCGCATCGCTCGTCCCCGCGCCTCGTCGCCGCTGGGCTGACGCTTCCTGTCGACCGGGGCCCGCGCCGCGGACCGGGAGGCGGCACCGGGGCCCGCCGGCCTGGTCGCTTCCGGCGGGAGGAGGCGGTCGGGCAGCTCGCGCCCGGTCTCTGACGTCGGCATGAGCTCACTTTCGGTTCCGGACGATCCCGGTCCCAAGTCTAGGTTCCGAAAATCTAGACTCCTAGTCTAGACTGAAAATCTAGTCAGAACGATGGGGAGGGCGCCGCCCCGCTGTACGAGGTCGCCTCGACGGCCCGGCGGGCCGCCCGTCCTACTCACCACCACCCAGGAGACACCCTCATGACGCGCGGATTCGATGTCGTGGAGACCTGTATCGCTGATCTGCGGGCTGCGCTGGAGAAGGGCGAGACGACCTCGGTCGAGCTGCTCGACGCCTACCTCGCGCGGATCGACGCGTACGACCGGCCCGGCACGGCCACCGCCCTCAACGCGATGGTCGTGATGAACCCGCAGGCCCGCGCGGAAGCGGAGGCCTCCGACGCCCGCCGCGCGCGCGGTGAGACGCTGGGCCCGCTGGACGGCATCCCCTACACCGCCAAGGACAGCTACCTCGCGAAGGGGCTCACGGCCGCGTCCGGCTCCCCCGCCTTCGAGCACCTCGTCGCGCAGCGCGACGCCTTCGCCATCGAGCGGCTGCGCGCCGGTGGCGCGGTCCTCATCGGCCTGACCAACATGCCGCCGATGGCGAACGGCGGCATGCAGCGGGGCGTGTACGGCCGCGCGGAGAGCCCGTACAGCGCCGACTGGCTCACCAGCGCCTACGGTTCCGGCTCCTCCAACGGCTCCGGAACGGCGACGGCGGCCTCCTTCGGCGCGTTCGGCCTCGGTGAGGAGACCTGGTCCTCGGGGCGCGCGCCCGCCTCGAACAACGCGCTGTGCGCCTACACCCCCAGCCGCGGTGTGATCTCGGTCCGCGGCAACTGGCCGCTCGTACCGACCATGGACGTCGTCGTCCCGCACACCCGCACCATGGCCGACCTGTTCGAACTGCTTGACGTCATCGTCGCCGACGACCCGCTCACGCGCGGCGACCTGTGGCGCGCCCAGCCGTGGGTGGAGCTGCCCGCCGCGTCCCAGGTGCGCCCCGCCTCCTACCCCGCCCTCGCCCCCGCCCACGCCGGGGCCGCCTCCGAGGCGCTCGCCGGCAAGCGCGTCGGCGTTCCCCGGATGTACATCAACGCCGACCCCGACGCCGGAACGAACCCCGACGGAGGCATCGGCGGCCAGACCGGGCAGCGCATCGACACGCGCCCCTCGGTGATCGCGCTGTGGGAAGCCGCGCGCCGGGACCTGGAGGCCGCCGGCGCGGAGGTGGTCGAGGTCGACTTCCCCGTGGTGTCCCACTACGAGTCCGACCGCCCCGGAGCGCCCTCGCTGCTCACCCGCGGACTCGTCGGCCGCGAGTACCTCACCTTCGAGATCGAGGACCTGTCGGCCTGGGCCTGGGACGACTTCCTGCGCGCCAACGGCGACCCGGCGCTCTCCACGCTGGCCGACGTCGACGGCGACCGCATCTGGCCCAAGCAGGAGGGCGAGCTGCCCGACCGGTACGAGGGCTTCGACGACACGATCGGCGACTACCCGCGCTTCGTGCGCGAGCGCCCGTACGCCTCCCTCGCCGACATGCCGCACCTGGAGCAGGGGCTGCGCGGGCTGGAGGAGACGCGCCGGGTCGACCTGGAGCTGTGGATGGACGGTCTCGGCCTGGACGCGGTGGTCTTCCCCGCGGTGGCCGACGTGGGCCCCGCCGACATGGACGTCGACGTGGCCTCCGCCGACCTCGGCTGGCGCAACGGGGTCTGGGTCGCCAACGGCAACCTGGTCCCCCGCCACCTCGGCATCCCGACCGTGACCGTGCCCATGGGCACGATGGCGGACATCGGCATGCCCGTCGGCCTGACCTTCGCGGGCCGCGCCTACGACGACAACGCCCTGCTGGCCCTCGCGGCGGCCTTCGAGCAGACCGGCAGCCGCCGCGCCGAGCCGTCGCGCACGCCGCGCCTGGCGGCCTAGCGGCCCACCGTCTCCCCGCCGGAGGGCTCGCCAGCAAGGCCGCGGGCGGCCGTCAGGCCGCTCGGACGGCTGGGCGGGCCGGCGGCCACGGCTTCCTGGAGCGCGGCGGCCCCGTCGGCCACCGGCAGGTCCTCGCCGCGCCGTCGGTGCTGCTCGACCCAGCGGGCCGCGGCCGTCATGAGACCGGAGAAGGAGAAGGCGTACGGGTCGTCCCCGGGGCGGGTCAGCGGGCGCAGGAAGGCCACGGCCCGGGGTCGCCGTCCCGCGCCGCCCTGTCGATGGCGGGGCCGCCGGGGTACGGCAGGCCGAGGATGCGGGCCAGCTTGTCGAAGCACTCCCCCGCCGCGTCGTCCAGCGTGTCGCCCAGGTGCAGGATCGGCTCGCGGCCAGGTCCCGCACGAGCAGCAGCGACGTGTGGCCGCCGGAGACGATCGGCACCACGCACGGGTCGGGCAACGGCCCGTGCTCCAGGGTGTCGGCGGCGACGTGTCCAGCCAGGTGGTGGACGCCGTACAGCGGCACGCCGGCCGCGTAGGCGAGGGTCTTGGCACCGGCGAGGCCCACCTGGAGGGCGCCGGACAGGCCGGGGCCCGTGGTCACGGCAACGGCGTCGATCTGGCCGATCCGCACACCGGCCTGGTCCAGCGCCTGCCGCACCACCGGGTTGAACGCGTGCAGGTGCGCCCGGGCCGCGATCTCCGGCACCACACCGCCGAACCGCGCTTTCTCACCTGCAATATGGGCAATAAGGGTCGTCGCCCGCCCTGAAACAGGCTGTGCGGCGGGTCTTTACGCGCACAGGGGACTGCACTAACTTTCGGCAAGATTCAGCAAGGGTTTTCAGCCGAGGCGTCAGGGACGGCGCCGGGGCTTCCCGTTGCCTGCCCTCAGGAGCCGCCATGTCCGCGTTCCCCCCTGCCCGCCTCCGGCGAGGGCGCCGTCGCGCGGTGTTGCGTACCGCGACGGTCGGCCTCGCGGCCGTGACCGCCCTCGGCGGATTCGTCGCCCCAGCGCCCCTCGTGACGCCCGCCGCGGCCGCCGCCGCCGGCGGGCCGCTCGGCGCGCGGTACGACGCGACCGGCGCCAACGTGGAGTTCCGGATCCACTCCTCGCCGGCCACCCGCGTCCAGCTGTACCTCTACACGGCGGCCACCGGGGTCCACGAGGCCGCCGCGCTCACGCTCACCAAGGACTCCGGCACGGGCGTCTGGTCCGTGACCGTGCCGGTCGCCACGATCCGCCAGCAGTACGGCATCACCGGCCCGGTCTACTACGGCTACCGCGCCTGGGGCCCGAACTGGCCGTACGACGCGGCGTGGACCAAGGGCTCCACGGCGGGCTTCGTCGCGGACGTGGACGGCGCGGGCAACCGGTTCAACCCGAACAAGCTGCTCACCGATCCGTACGCGCTGGAACTCAGCCACGACCCGCTCACCCCGGGCGGCCCCTCCAAGACCGTCTACGGCACCGGCCCCGCGCACCGCGCGGTCGACAACGGGACGCAGGCGCCCAAGGGCATCGTGCTGGCGGCCGACGCGACGAACACGGGGAGCAAACCGACCCGGGCGCTGAAGGACGACATCGTCTACGAAGTGCATGTCAGGGGGCTGACCAGGAACGACCCGTCCGTGCCTGCCCCCTATCAGGGCACCTACAAGGGCGCGGGCCTCAAGGCCGCCGGCCTCGCGGCCCTCGGGGTGACCGCGGTGGAGTTCCTTCCCCTTCAGGAGGCCCAGAACGACACCAACGACGTCGACGCCACCGGTACCGCGGGCGACAACTACTGGGGCTACGAAACCCTCAACTTCTTCGCCCCGGACCGCCGTTACGCCGCTGACAAGAGCCCCGGCGGGCCGACCCGCGAGTTCAAGGAGATGGTGAAGGCCTATCACGACGCCGGGATCAAGGTCTTCACCGACGTCGTGTACAACCACGCCGCCGAGGGCGGGCCGTGGACCGCCGGCGACAAGAACACCTACAGCCTGTTCAACCTGCGCGGCCTGGACAACCCCACCTACTACTCGCTGACCGGCGACAGACAGGCGTCCTGGGACAACACGGGCGTCAACGGCAACCTCAACACGTACAACCCCGTCACCAGGAACCTGATCACCGACTCGCTCGCCCACTGGAAGGACACCCTGGGCGTCGACGGCTTCCGCTTCGACCTGGCTCCCGTCCTCGGCAACACCTGCGAGCACGGCTGCTTCCAGTACAGCCGCACCGACCCGAACACCGCCCTGAACCGCATCACCGCCCTGATGCCCCCGCGGCCCGCGGGCGGCGGCTCCGGCACCGACTGGATCGCCGAGCCCTGGGCCCTGGGCAGCGGCACCTACCAGGTCGGCAACTTCCCCGCGGGATGGTCGGAGTGGAACGACAAGTTCCGCGACACCGTGCGCCGCGACCAGAACGCCATGGGCAACGAGAACGTCACCCCCGGCGACCTCGCGACCCGCTTCGCCGGTTCCTCCGACCTGTACGGGTCGAGCGGTCGGGCGCCCTGGAACTCGGTCAACTTCGTGGTCGCGCACGACGGGTTCACCCTGGCCGACCTGTACCGCTGCAACGCCAAGAACAACGGTCAGGGCTGGCCGTACGGACCTTCCGACGGCGGATCCGACCACAACCTGTCCTGGGACCAGGCCGGCGTCGCCGCCGACCAGCGCAAGGCCGCCCGCAACGGCCTGGCCCTGCTGATGCTGTCAGCCGGAACCCCGATGATGACCGGCGGCGACGAGTACCTGCGCTCGGTCAACTGCAACAACAACCCCTACAACCTGGACTCGTCCGCCAACTGGCTCAGCACGTCCTGGACATCGGACCAGTCCACGTTCCGTACCTACGCACAGCGCCTGATCGCCTTCCGCAAGGCCCACCCCGCCCTCCGCCCGGCCGCCTTCTACAACGCCTCGGACGGCAACGGCAACGGCATGGGCCAGCTCGACTGGTTCACCCCGGCAGGGGCGGCGCCCGACGGCGCGTACTGGAGCAACGTCAACAACCACGCTCTGGCGTGGCGTTACGACGGCACCGAACTCGGCGACCCGAACAGCGCGGTCTATGTCGGCTACAACGGCTGGTCCGGAGCCGTCGACTTCACGCTCCCCTCCCCGGGCGCGGGCAAGAACTGGTACCGCGTCACCGACACGTCCACCTGGGCCGAGGGCGCGGGTCAGTTCGCCCAACCGGGTGGCGAGGCGCTGATCGGCGGCGCCGGCACCGTCTACCGCCTGAACGGCCGCTCCACCCTCCTGCTGATCGCCAAGTAGCTGTCGGGGAGGCGGGCACCCGCACGCCTCCCCTCTCCCCTCAGGAGCCGCCCTCATGAGCAATCCGCCACGCGGGAAAGCCCGCCCCCTGACCGGCCTCGGCCTTCTCGTCGCGCTGCTCGGCATGCTGGCAGCACTGCTGCCGGCCGTGACCGCGCACGCGGCGACGACCGCCACCGTCTACTACAAGCCGGCCGCGAGCTGGACCACCGTCAACATCCACTACGCCCCGACCGGCGGCAGCTGGACCACCGCTCCCGGTCTGCCCATGACGGCAGCCTGCGCCGGCTGGTACAAGAAGACGATCGACCTGGGCACGGCCTCCGGCCTGGCCGTCACGTTCAACAACGGCTCCGGCACGTGGGACAACCACGGCGGCGCCAACTACCAGCTCGGCGGCGGGATCTCGGCCGTCGACAACGGCGCGGTGACCACCATCGACCCGTGCGCCGCCGCCGAGCCGACCTCCGCGACCGTGTACTACTACACGGCGACGCGGAACTGGTCGGCGTACTACCTGCACTGGGCACCCGCGGGCGGCAGCTGGACGACGGCCCCGGGTACGCGGATGACCGCCGCCTGCGCCGACTGGGTCAAGCTGACCGTCGACCTGGGGACGGCCACCGGCTGGCAGGCCGCCTTCACCAACGGCTCCGGCACCTGGGACAGCAACAACGGCGCCAACCACCAGCTCGGCACCGGCTCGATCACCGTCAGGGACGGTGTGATCGCCCACAGCGACCCGTGCGGCTCGACGCAGCCACCGCAGGGCAACGCGGCGACCGTCTGGTACTCCACCGCCACCGTCGGGTGGACGACCGTCAACCTGCACTGGGCGCCCACCGGAGGCACCTGGACCACCGCGCCGGGAACCGGCATGGAACCCGCCTGCGCCGGGTGGGTGAGAAAGACGGTCGACATCGGCACCGCCACGACCTGGCAGGCCACCTTCAACAACGGCAACGGCGTCTGGGACAACAACAACGGCGCCAACTACCCGCTCGGCACAGGGAACTCCACCGTCAAGGACAGGGTGGTGACGGCGAGCGCCACCGACCCCTGCGCGGCCGTGGTGCCGGACACCACGGCACCCACCGTGCCCTCGGGCCTGGACGCGAGCGTCACCGACACCTCCGCCGTGCTGAGCTGGAACGCGTCCACCGACAACGAGGGCGTCACCGGCTATCAGGTCACCCGCACCGGTGGCGGTCAGGGCACGTCGGTGGTGAACACCTCCTCCACCGTGCTTTCCGTCACCGGCCTGGCGGCGCACACCGCGTACTGCTGGACCGTCAAGGCCCTGGACGCGGCCGGCAACATCTCCGCCGCGAGCGCCCAGGAGTGCGCCACCACCGGCGACGCCCCGCCGCCCGCCTCCCCCGGCACCCCGCTCGGTGGCGATCCACGCAAGGACCCGATCTACTTCGTGCTCACCGCCCGCTTCAACGACGGCGACACGTCCAACAACCGCGGCGGCAGCCAGCACACGAAGTCCGGCAACGCCGCCAACAACGACCCCATGTTCCGCGGCGACTTCAAGGGCCTGGTCCAGAAGCTCGACTACATCAAGGGCCTCGGCTTCTCCGCCGTGTGGATCACGCCCGTCGTCCTCAACCGCTCGGACTACGACTACCACGGCTACCACGGCTACGACTTCTACAAGGTCGACCCCCGCCTGGAGTCCGCCGGCGCGAGCTACCAGGACCTGATCAACGCCGCCCACGCCAAGGGCATGAAGATCTACCAGGACGTGGTCTACAACCACTCGTCCCGCTGGGGTGCCAAGGGCCTGTTCACGCCGAAGGTGTACGGCGTCCGGGACGCACAGTGGAGCTGGTACTACGACCAGCCGAACTCCGGCTTCGAGTACGACGGGCTGACCGTCGAGCCCGTCTCCGGGAAGTCGTACTACAACGGCGACCTCTGGTCGACGGCCGAACCCAGCGGCAATACGTGTCTGAACTGGGGAGTGCCGACCGGCGCCAAGAGCCCCGAGGGGTACACGATCTACAACTGCCAGTGGCCCAGCCCCACGTCGAAGATGTTCCCGTCGGCGTACTACCACCAGTGCTGGCTCGGCAACTGGGAGGGCGAGGACTCACGTTCCTGCTGGCTCCACGACGACCTGGCCGACTTCGACACCGAGAGCACCCCGGTCCAGAACTACCTGATCGGCGCCTACAACAAGTACATCGACATGGGTGTCGACGGCTTCCGCGTCGACACCGCCGTCCACATCCCCCGCACCACCTTCAACCGCCGCTTCCTGCCCGCCATCCAGGACCGGGTGACGAGCAGGTTCGGCGCCCAGAAGGCGAAGGACTTCTTCGTCTTCGGTGAAGTCGGGGCCTTCGTCAACGACAAGTGGAACCGCGGCTCGGTCAACCACTCCGCGCAGTTCTTCACCTGGAAGGAGCGCAAGGAGTACGACGCCGACGACACCAAGGCCGCGCTGGAGATGTACGACTACGAGCAGCAGCAGGGCACCGGCAACCAGCCCACCTCGAACAACGCCTTCCTCGCCGGAAACAGCTACCACACCCCGGACCGCAGCCGGTTCAGCGGCATGAACATCATCGACATGCGGATGCACATGAACTTCGGCTACGCGTCCAACGCCTTCGAGAACGGCAGGGACTCCGACGACAGCGTCAACGACGCCACCTACAACGTCGTCTACGTCGACAGCCACGACTACGGACCCAACAAGTCCAAGGAGCGCTACACGGGCGGCACCGACGCCTGGGCCGAGAACATGTCCCTGATGTGGACCTTCCGGGGCATCCCCACCCTGTACTACGGCTCGGAGATCGAGTTCCAGGCCGGCAAGGAGATCGACTGCGGGCCCACCTGCCCCCTGGCCACCACGGGCCGCGCCTACTACGGCGACAGGATCGCGGGGGACGTCACGGCCGGCGACTTCTCGCAGGTCACGAGCGCAAGCGGCGCCGTCGCCACAACCCTCCAGCAGCCTCTCGTCAAGCACCTCCAGCGACTCAACCAGATCCGCCGGGCCGTCCCCGCCCTCCAGATGGGCCAGTACTCCACCGAAGGCGTCAGCGGTGGCATGGCCTTCAAGCGCCGCTACACCGACACGGCCACGGGCGTCGACAGCTACGCTCTGGTCTCCGTCGGCAACGGCGCGACCTTCAGCGGGGTCCTCAACGGCACCTACAAGGAGGCCGTCACCGGCCAGACCGTCACCGTCGCCAACGGCACCCTCACCGCCCCCGCCTCCGGCAAGGGCAACCTGCGGGTCTACGTCCTCGATCTCGGCGGCGCCAACGCGGCACCCGGCAAGATCGGCGCGGACGGACCGTACCTGAGGTAGCACCCTCGCTCCGACCACTACTCGGTGATACCGTGTAGCGGTACTCAGTACTACGCAGTACTGCGAGGCGCCGAGGAGGCTGTGGATGGACGACCTGACGGAGATGTTGAAGGGCACGCTCGAAGGGTGCGTGCTCGAGATCATCGACCGCGAGGAGACGTACGGGTACGCCATCACCCGCCGCCTGAACGAGCTCGGCTTCGCCGACGTCATCGAGGGGACGGTGTACACCATCCTGCTGCGCCTGGAGCGGAACGGACTCGTGCAGGTGGCGAAGCGGCCTTCCGGCGTCGGTCCGCCGCGGAAGTTCTACACGCTCAACGATGCCGGACGCGCGGAGCTCGCGAGGTTCTGGGCGAAGTGGCAGTACGTCTCATCACGCATCGACAAGCTGAAGGAGGGCGGGAGATGAACTTCTGGGAGTCCATCACCGGCAGCGATCTCACCAGGGAATGGAAGGCTTTCGAGGCCCGCGCCGAGGCCCTGCCCGGCGACCACCGGGCGGCATGGGAACAGATCAAGGTCTGCCTCTTCCCCCACGGGGACTTCACCGGCCGCGACCTCGTGCCGATCCTCGACTCGGCCCTGGGACTGCTCGAAGAGACAGCGGCGGACGGGCTGAGCGTGCACGAGGTGCTCGGCGACGACATCCAGGGCTTCTGTACGGCGCTGGCCGGCGGGGCAGGGGCGCGCACCTACCGCGACCGGTGGCGCGAGCAGTTGAACAGGAACGTCGCGAGGAAACTGAGCCGGCTGGGAGGCTGACATGAGCATCCAGGACATCGTCGAGGGCAAGAAGCAGTGGCGGGCTCACCTGGCCCGGGTCAAGGCGCTCCCGCCGGACTACCGGATCGTCTACAAGGAGATGCAGAGGTACCTGTTCAAGGTCGGGCCGGTCGACCTGTCCGGCGGGGACCTGCTCCCCGGGATCGTCGACTTCTTCGAGGAGGGCGTCGCCTCCGGCAAGGGAGTCCTGGAACTCATCGGCAGCGACGTCGCCGCGTTCTGCGACGACCTGGTCAAGGACTCCCCCACGCACGCGGACGTCTACCAGGAGTCCATCGGCGGGGAACCCGGCACGGCCGAGAAGTGAGGCGCTACGCCCCCTGCCAGGGGGCGTAGCGGTCCCGCGTCAGTCGCAGCAGTCGCAGCAGCACTTGCACGGGTTGCAGCAACCCCCGCCGCAGCCATCGCCCGAGCCGCCGCCCGACCCACCGGAGCCGCCTGACCCACCGGACCCGCCGTGCGAGTGGCCTCCACCGCCCGAACTTCCGCCGGAACCACCCGAGTTCCCGCCGCCCCCGCCGAACCAGCCATCGCCCCCGGACCCGTCCCGGTTCGAGCCGCCTCCGCTGTTGCCGTCGCCGGACTGCTGGGGCTCCCACTCACCCGCGTCGCCGTCGTCGTCGCAGCGGCAGCAGTTGTAGCACAGCCTGCAGTCCCGGCAGATCCGGCGCACTTCGCGACACCGCGGGCACTGCCCCTCCGGCGACCGGCCGGACGCCGACTGCGCACCTTCGGGAGCCGTTCCTCCCAGCGCACTGATCCCGCACGCCGCGCCCGTGCCGGTCTCCGCGGCTGCCTCCGTCTCCGGACGTCGGCCGAGCCAGGGCAGCATGCGCAGGCCGCGCGCCTGGGGGCGGTGGCGGTGGTGACGATGCCGAGGGTCGAAGACCCGGTCCACGGCGCGCTCCAACTCGCCGCCCAGAAGGACCTGTACGAGCCGTCCGTCGACGAACACCGCGTCGGACAGGGCGAGTCGGATGCCGTGGACGGCGTCGTCGCAGAGCCGACGCACCTCGGCCCGGTCCGCGCCGGTCACGGCGATCGGGTTCCATGCGCCCGATGCCTCGTCCGCGTCCAGGTCCTCCACCGCGTCCAGCAGATGGGCCAGCCGGCCGAAGAGTCGACCGGCCTCCGCCAGCGGCTCGGCGTTGCCCGGACGGTCCGTGAGCACCGCGGTGTACGCGAAGGCGGCAGCGGTCGCCGTCTCCGTGGGCTCGGTGACCGTCAGCAGCGAGCCACCGAGGCCGGTCGACCGCTCGATCTCCGTCTGGCGCTCGACCGCCCGGAGCAGCACGGCGGTGTCGAAGCCGAGCCGCTCACCGCCCGCGGCGCCCGCGCGGTCCCAGCCGCGGGCGATCCGGCGTGCCGCGAGGGCCACCGGACGGCGCCCCAACAGCCCGTCGCCGTCCGCCACATGGTCACGTATCTTCGCGGCGGCCAGCACCAGCGAGACGGTGGCCGCCAGCCGCGCGCCCTCGCCCTGCGCCACGTCCGCCGACCGCATCCCGCGCAGCGGGCACGGTCCCGCCCCGCGTCGCCAGTCGCCGGTCCGCTCCGACTGGGCCTCGGTCAGGACCGAGACGATCAGACCGTCGTAGTTGGTGGCCACCCGCGCGAACTGCCCGTACTCCCCGCGCAGTGTGAGGCACAGCCCGCACAGATGGGCCATCCACTCGGTACGCAAGCCCTCACCCAGACGATGACGGCATGGCCTGATGATTCCGAACACCGAAGCTCTCCCCCGTAGAAACACGCGCCGTCACGGCGCGGTCGTCATCCTACGGGTCGCTCCGTCCGTCAGGACTTGCGGACGTGGAGGGCGTGGGCCCCCAGTGCGAGCGGGGTGTGGCCGACGAGTTCGAGGCCGTTGCCTTCGAGCAGTCGGGCGTAGTGGTCGGCCGTTCGTTCACGGCCTCCGGTGTTGCACATCATGTGGAGGTCCCACGCGGTGGCGAGTGAGGGGACGGCCGGCTCGGCCGGCAGGAGGCGCTCGACGACGAGGAGGTCGGCGTGCCGGGGCATGGCGTCGGCGCAGTGGCGCAGGATGCTCCGGCAGCGGTCGTCGTCCCAGTCGTGCAGGACCCGGGAGAGGAGGTAGACGTCACCGCCGGGAGGGACGTCCGCGAAGTCGCCCGCCCGGTAGGCGCACCGTCCGTCCGCGTCGGTGGCCGCGAGGTGGGTGCGCGCGGCGGCGACGACCTGGGGGCGTTCGAGGAGGATGCCGCGCAGGGTGGGGTGGGCGGTCAGGATGCGGCCGAGGAGCTCGCCGGTGCCACCGGCGATGTCGACCACGGTGCGGGGGCGGCCAGGGGCGGTGGCGGCGGAAGTCAGGACCGGGTGGGCGAGCAGGGCGTCGAACATGGCGGCGCTCGACACCATCGACTGGTCGAACAGGGTGGCCAGCTCGGGGTCGTCGGCGAAGTGGTCGAAGTGGTTCCGGCCGTAGAGGTGGTCGAAGCCGGGCTCGCCGGTGCGTACGGTGTGGGTCAGCTGGGCGAAGGACTGGTAGAAGGGTCCGCCGTACATCAGCGCCAGGGGCCGCATGGAGCCCGGGACCTCCGTGTCCAGGAGCGCGCCGACCTCGGTGAGCCGGAAGCCGTCGGTGTCTTCGGAGACCACACCGAGCATCGCCAGGTACCTCAGCAGGGTCGTCAGGCTCTGCGGGTCGGCGTCGACGGCCCGGGCCAGCTCCGCGCAGTCGACGCCGGTTCGGCGGTTCAGGGCCTCCGGCAGCCGCAGCCGCGCGCAGGCCGCCAGAGCCTGGGTGGTCCACGCGCCGGTCAGCAGCCACAGGAGCCTCTCCGCCGGATGCGGCGCGTCCGCCTGTCGCAGATGTTCGGCCAGTACCTCACGGTGGTCCCCGCCGGCGTAGAGCTCCACGCGCCGGTACGGCGTCTTCGTCTCGGCGGGGACGGTGAAGTAGAACACCGTGCCGTCCTCGTGCGGGTTGTAGCCGCCTCCGTCGGCGGTCGCGCCGTGCCGGGCGAGGCAGGCCAGCAGCCCTCGTAGCACCAGCGGGTCGGGCCGCGTCACGTCGAAGGCGAGGTGCGCCTCGTGGTCCAGGCGGCGTTCCTGGGCGACGATCCCGGCCAGCCCGGAGCCCGGTGGCACGGTCAGTGCGAACACCTCGACCGCCCGTCGCTCGCCGTCGGGGCCGCGTACCAGGGGACGGAGAATCCTTACGTCAAGATCCTCGGGATGGCGGCCGTGCCGGGCGGCGAGACGTTCACGTACGACGACGCTGGGTTGCGCCTGCGCGTCGGCGGAGAGGCCGCATGCCGTGAGATCCGCCCGCAGGGTCCGCTCGTCGGGCGGGAACACGAGCACGGCGGCGTGGGCGAAGCGGCACTGGTCCGTCAGCGCCCGGAGTTCGGGTCCGTCGAGGCCGGGCAGCACGCGGGAGAGCAGGACCGAGGTGTCCTGCTCCCGGACGAATCCGGCCGTCTCGCGCAGTCGCTGCGTGTCGTCACCGGCGCTCGTCAGTGGGGTGGGCACGGGCATGGTGGGCATGGTGAAGCGATGTTCGGAACGCATTCCCTGTCCATGGGTGAAGGAGGAAGCCCCGGGCCGGGGCATCGGAGCGTGGCGTGCGCAGGCACGGTCAACCCAGGGCCCGGCCCGGAACGGGGACCAGAAGAGAGAAGAAGAAGGGGAGGAGAGGCTCGGTCAGATGCCGACGTAGTTCTCGGCGAACCAGTCCTGTTGGGCGCGCGAGGTGCGCAGCGAGGCGATGCGGGAGTGACGCAGACGCTCCTGGAAGAGGGAGTCGCCCTCCGAGCCCGGCTCGCCGTGCAGCAGGCGGATCATCCAGTGCGAGAACTCCTGCGCCCGCCAGATGTGGGCGAGGCACCGCTCCGAGTAGGCGGCGAGCGGCTCGGGGTCGTCGTGCACGAGGGCGGCGGTCAGGGCCTGGGCCAGGGTCTCCGCCTCGAGCACCGCCAGGTTGGCGCCCTTCGCGGCGGACGGGCTGATGAGGGCGGCGGCATCGCCCACGAGGAACAGGGAGCCGTGGCGCAGCGGTTCGAGCACGTCGGATTCGAGGTCGACGACGGCGCGCTGCACGATCGGGCCACGCAGCAGGGGTCCGTAGTCGGTCGCGCGCATGCGCAGGTCCAGCTCGTCCCAGACGCGGTCCTCGCTCCAGTCGTCGGCCTGGGTCCCCCGTTCGCACTGCAGGTAGTAGCGGGTGATCTCGGCCGAGCGGGCCATGTGCCCGGCGAAGCCGCGCGGGTGGGTGGCGTAGCCCACGGCGTCCAGGCTCGGTGGCGCCTCCGCGAGCAGGCCCAGCCAGGACACACCGTGGTCGCGGTGGTGGCGGACCACGCCGGGCGGAATCGAACGCCGCCCTGCTCCGTGGCGGCCGTCGCAGGCGGCGACGTAGCGGGCCCGCCACCGCGCGGGGCGTCCGTCACCCTCCCGTACGGTCACGGTGGGCGTGGGGCCGTCGGCGTCGGAGACGGCGACCGCCTCGGTGTCGAAGTGGATCCGGCCCCCGGCGTCGATGTACTGCGCCAGCAGGTCGGTGACCAGCTCGTGCTGCGGATACACGGTGTGCGGTTCGCCCCGTCCGAGCAGTCGGTAGTCGAGGCGGAAGCGGCCGTGCTCGGTGCGGAACTCGCAGATGCCGTGTTCCTGGCCGCGTCGGCGCAGTCCCTCGTCCAGGCCGTTGCGTTCGAGGATCCGCACGGTGTTCGCGGCGAGGAAGCCGGCGCGTGCCCGGTTCTGGATGTGGTCGCGAGCGGCACGTTCGACCACGACACAGTCGATGCCGCTGCGGAGTAAGAGGTTGCCCAGCACCAGGCCTGCCGGGCCGGCCCCGAGGATGACCACATCGGCCGAGTGCTGGACGACCCGGGCGTACTGACTCTCTGTCACAACGGTGGATCATAGGCACTGAGGAAGACGTGAACGATCAAACGTCACCCGAATGCACCACATCGCGAGAAAAGGATTCTGCCCCGCCACCGCCGCTGACGCGCGGCGGTGACCGGTCCGTGCGCTGACGGTCATCCGTCCGCCGCACCCTCCGCCTCGACCTCCCAGCGCAGCAGGTCGCCCGGCTGGCACGCGAGCACGTCGCAGAGGGCGGCGAGCGTCGCGAAACGTACGGCCTTGGCGCGGCCGTTCTTGAGCACCGCCAGGTTGGCGGGGGTGATCCCCACGCGGTCCGCGAGCTCGCCCACGGACATCTTCCGCCGGGCCAGCATCACATCGATGTCGACGACGATGGGCATCAGATGACCTCGTCCAGCTCGGCCTGCATCCGCGCCGCTTCGACGTCCCGTGCGACCGCCTGGCCGAGCAGTGTCCGCAGGACGAACACGATGAGCGCGACCCCGAGGATGGCCAGGCCGATGCCGCCCATGATGACGGTGACCCCCGGGTCGTCCCGCTGGCCCGGCGCGTTGATCGCGGTGACCACGAACCACAGAAGGGCGGCCGCCACGATCGCGCCGATCACGGCGTCCACGTAGCGGAAGGCGGCGGGCGAGAACACGGTCCCGCGACGCACCATCGCCACCAGCCGCCACACACTGACGAGCACGACCTGGGCCGAGACCATCCCCAGGATCACGATCACGCGCAACGGTGTCAGCGGGAGCGAACCGTCCTCCGGGTCGTTCCCACTCACCAACACCCACAGCATCAAGGCCTGCACGCCTACGGTGCCGACCAGCACCACCGCGAGCACGGCGCGCAGCGCCCGCACTGCCAGATCTCCCATGACCCACCCTTCCATCGAGCTACGATGGAAATCTATCGAAAATCGATAGCCTCAGCAAGACGGGGTCGCTGCTCGTCGTGCCGCGACCGGCCGTGGTGGCGGCATCATCTACGGGACGGGAGCGACCACGCTTCCGGCGGAGACGACGAGGCCGTGATGAGCGAACTGATGAAACCCGAGATCGACCGCCCGGAGGGTGAAGCACCCTCCGAGCTGACCGTCAGGGACCTGGTCGTCGGGGACGGGCCCGAGGCGAAGCCTGGCAGGGTCGTCCAGGTGCACTACGTCGGGGTCACCTTCGCGTCGGGCAAGGAGTTCGACGCGTCGTGGGACCACGGCCGGCCCTTCAAGTTCGCCGTGGGGGGCGGCCGGGTCATCAAGGGCTGGGACCGGGGGGTGAGGGGGATGAAGGTGGGCGGTCGGCGCGAGATCATCGTTCCCCCGCGCCTCGGCTACGGCAATCAGTCCCCCTCGCCGTCGATCCCGGCGGGTTCCACCCTCATCTTCGTCGTGGACCTGCTCTCCGTGGTCTGAGGGCGTCCCGCGTCAGTGAGGTGCGGCGGCGGTCTTGCTCGTCGTGGTGCCGTCCTCGTCCTCGGTCTCCGGTGCGACCGGCTGGTCCGGAGTGGGCGGGGTGCGGACCAGGAGCGCGAGCAGCACCGTCAGCCCACCGAGGGCGGCGCCCACACCGAATCCCCACTGGATGCCGGCGGCCAGGGCGTCGGTGGCGCCGGCGCCGTCGGCCGCCGCAGCGGCGGCGCGTCCCGACATGACACTGATGACCAGGGCGGTGCCGGCGGCGGCCGCGACCTGCTGGAGCGAGCCCAGGACGGCGGAGCCGTGGGGGTAGAGGTGCGGCGGCAGCACGGACAGGCCGGAAGTGAAGACGGGGGTGAAGACGAACGCCATGCCGGCGCTCAGGGCCACATGGAGCGCGAGCACCACCCACGGCGAGGTCTGTTCTCCCGTGAGGGCGAACAGCCCGAGACACAGCGCGGTGAGGACGGCTCCGGGGACGACGAGACGCGGTGCGCCGAGCCGGTCGTAGAGCTTTCCGACCTGCGGCCCGAGGAGGCCCATGGTCAGGCCGCCCGGGATGAGGAGCAGCCCGGTCTGCAGTGAGCTCAGACCGAGCACCTCCTGCAGATAGATCGGCATCAGGATGAACGCACCCATCAGCGCCATGAAGGACAGGCACATCAGGCCGAGCGCCACCGAGAAGTGACGGAACGTCAGGGTACGCAGGTCGAGCAGCGGAGTGGACGAGCGCTGCAGCGCCAGCTGCCGCCAGGCGAACAGGCCCACCAGCACGGCGCCGGCCGCGGCCGTGGCCTCCGGGGGCACGAAGGAGCCGGCCTCCTGCTCGGCACCAAGGCCGCTCAGGCCGTAGACCAGCGCGCCGAAGCCCGCGGCCGCCAGGGGGACGGACAGCCAGTCGATCGGGCCGGCCTGCGGCTCACCGATGTTGACCAGCTTCCGCAGGCCGACGAAGGCCATGGCTCCGGCGATGGGCAGGACGGCCAGGAACAGCAGACGCCAGGTCCCCAGTTCCAGCAGCACACCGGAGACCGCGGGGCCGAGGGCGGGTGCGACGGAGATGACCAGGGTGAGATTGCCCATCACACGCCCGCGGTCCTGCGGAGGCACGAGGGTCATCAGGGTCGTCATGAGCAGCGGCATCATGACGGCGGTGCCACTGGCCTGGATGACGCGGGCGGCCAGCAGCACGGGGAAGGCGGGCGCGGCGGCGGCCAGGGCCGTACCGGCGAGGAACAGCGCCATGGCCAGGCCGTAGGCGGTCCGGGTCGTCACCCGCTGCAGGAACCATCCGGTCACCGGGATGACGACGGCCATGGTGAGCATGAACGCCGTGGACAGCCATCCCGCGGCTGCCGCGGTGACCTCGAACTCGCGCATGAGCCGCGGGATCGCGTTGACCATGATCGTCTCGTTGAGGAGGACGACGAACGTGGACAGCACGAGGATCCGCAGCACGGCGGTCACGCGTTCGGGCGCGTGGGTGGGTGTTGCGTGGGGTGCGAGCATGGCGCCTTCCGTGGGGTGAGTGTCCTCCGCGCAGGGGCGGGTCACACGGACAGACCACGGCGCCGGGAAGAACTCATCGGTGGTGTTCGATCCTGCCGGTGCCGCCGCCTGTGCTCAAACCATTTTCCGAGGGCGTCCCCGCTGAGGTGTCAGTCCCCTCACGTATCGTTCCCGGCACCGCACACCGACCGTGAGGAACAACGGAATTGACTGGCCTGTCCGCCTTCCCGCTGCCCTTCCAAACTGCCCGTTCGTTGGCGTTCGCGACGCCCCGGACGCTGCGGGAGATCGAGATGACGCAGTGCAGCGCGCACGTGCGGGAGAAGCCGCGCTGGTTCGACAAGATGGACGACGCCGACATCGTCGCCCGGTGGACGCGGGAGGCGCTCGCCCAGGGCCTCACCGAGGCACAGGTCCGCTACGTCCTTGCCGAACTCCGGCATTGCGCCTCGCTGCGGGACGAACCGACCGGCATCGAGGTGTCCGGCGTCGACGGAGTGTGGCAGTCGGACACGTTGGTCGACGACCGGCTCAGGTCCCGGCTGCGCTCGGCGGTCGAGGTCCTGGAGCAGGTACCCGAGGCGGAGCGGGACTGGCATCCCGGATCCGACGGCCAGGTCCTGGACCTGGTGCATCCCTCGCTGTTCTGTCTGGTGCGAGAGGCGAGCGGCGGTCCCGAGTGGGCGTGGCACAACCCGACGGACCGCTACTCGACGTACGAGTTCTCGGAGCGGTTCCAGTGGCTGCCCACGGACGTCGACATCAGTGACGACGGCGATGCCACCTTCCTCTCGTACGTCAACAACGTCCACCCGGAAACCCACGGCGAACTGGCCGCGGTCCTCCCGGACGTGTTCGCGCGCCTGCGCCCGCTCCTGGAGAACGTGCTCACCGATCTCCGGAACCCCCGGCCGCTGCGGATCGAGGCCGACCCCTACGGCTGGTACGACGCGAAGCCGGAGTATCCGCACCGGTCCTCCTACAGCGACGCCGAGGCCCACGCGCAGGCCCGTCGCGCCTATGACGAGGCCTATGACGCCTGGTGGGAGAACCGCCACCCGGTCGTCCCCGACGCTCCCGACTTCACCCCGCCCCCGTCGCCCGACGCATCCGCCCGCGTCGATCTGCGCGGCCGCCGTCTCCAGGTCATCGTCAAGCTCGCCACGATCCACCTCACGCCGGAGAAGCCCGAGTACGACGGCGGTTCCTGGCACGTCGAGGGGATGCTGAACGAGCGGATCGTCTCGACCGGCATCTACTACTGGGAATGCGAGAACATCACCGAGAGCCGGCTGAGCTTCCGGGCGGCACTGGACGACCCGGACTACGCGCAGAACGACGACGACGGTCTGCGCGAGGTCTACGGCCTGGAGGACGAGGACGCGCTGAACCAGGTGCTGGGATCGACGGCGACGCCGGCGGGCCGCTGTGTGGCGTTCCCGAACGTCCTGCAGCACCGCGTCGGCTCCTTCCGCCTCGCGGACACCACCCGCCCGGGACATCGCAAGATTCTCGCGTTCTTCCTGGTCGACCCGGAGGAGAAGATCGTCTCGACCTCCGATGTACCACCGCAGCAGCCGTGGTCCGACACCTCGACCATGACGCTCGACCAGGCGAAGGACTACCGCGAACAACTCATGCGGGAACGCAAGTTCTTCGTCGACGAGCACAACGAGCAGCTCTACGAACGGGAGTTCTCCCTCTGCGAGCACTGAGCCCGCGCGGCTCCGGGGTGCCGCCGCCGGCGCGGTCCGTGCCGGCGGCGGCCTCCGGACCTGGCTCGGAGCACACAGTGAGATGCGCCACAGTGCGTGCGCACACGGCTCGGGAGGTGATGTACGCCCTTTCGTACCCGGTGCCCGTTCTGGTAGACGTGTCGGATCCTGTTCGATTTCGATGTGCAGCGAACGCACGCCGAAAGCACGATCGAGAGCTTCCCATGAACCAGGCCTCCGACCCGGACCACATCACCTTCACCATCGACCTCACCCTCGAGGAGGCCCGTCGGCGGGCCGAGGTCGTGGCGGCCCTGGGGGCCGACTGGGACCCGGTGGCCGTCCTGCGGGAGGAGCAGGCCGCGTACGACCTGCTCTACTCGGGTCTGGACGAGGAGCAGCTGCGGATCCACTCCATGCTGGTGGCGGCGGGTGTGCTGCCGGGACAGGAGCCGGGCGATGCGGCTTCCCATTGATCCCCACGCGGACCGGGCCCGTCGCGCCTGGGTCGCCTGCCCCGGCTGCGACGACGCCCAGGGGTGCGGGCCCTGCGAGGAGCGCCGCAACTGCTCGGTGCACTGGCGCTACCTGATCGCCAACAAGGGGCCCAAGGTCCATCTGCAGTGCCCGAACTGCACCCACACATGGACCCTCGACACCGCCCGCGACCGCCGCCGCGGCGCGCGGGGCTGACCCTCCGCGGACTCAGCAGATACGCGGCAACTGCTCACCCAGCGGCATGTCCACCACGCGCGTCCCGCCGAGGCCGGTACGGGCGACGACCATGCCCGGATGCTCCTGGACGACTTCCCCGATCACGGCCGCCCCCGCGCCCAGCGGGTGCGCGCGCATCGCGGCGAGCACCTCCTCGGCCCGCGCGCGCGGGACGAAGGCCACCAGCTTGCCCTCGTTGGCCACGTACATCGGGTCGAGACCGAGCACCGCGCAGGCATTGGCCACCGGGGCGGGCACGGGCACGGCCCGCTCCTGGACGACGATGCCGGTGCCCGAAGCCGCCGCGATCTCGTTGAGCGAGGCCGCGAGGCCCCCGCGGGTGGGGTCACGCAGCACGTGCAGGTCGGGGGTGACCGCGAGCATCGCCTCGACCAGGCCGCCGAGCGGCGCGCAGTCGCTCTCGATCTCGACGCCGAACTCGAGCCCCTCGCGCACGCTCATGATCGCCACGCCGTGGACGCCGACGGGTCCGCTGACGATCACCACGTCGCCGGGCACGACGCGCTGGGGCCGCATATCGACGCCGGGCGGGATCAGACCGATGCCGGAGGTGTTGATGTAGACACCGTCGCCGTGGCCGGCCTCCACCACCTTGGTGTCACCGGTCGCCACCTGGACGCCGGCCGCGCGGGCCGCCGCGCCGAGCGCGTTCGCCACCCGGGTCACGACGTCGGTCTCCACCCCCTCCTCCAGGATGAAGCCGCAGGAGAGGTAGGCGGCGCGCGCCCCGCTCATGGCGAGGTCGTTCACGGTGCCGTTGACGGCCAGGTCGCCGATGCTGCCCCCGGGGAAGAACAGAGGGCGTACGACGAAGGAGTCGGTGGAGAACGCCAGCCGGGCGCCGCCCAGTTCGACGGTCGCGGCGTCGGTGGTGACCGAGAGCGCGGGGCCGCCGAACGCGGGCGCGAAGATGTGCTCGACCAGTTCGGCGGAGAGGGCGCCGCCTCCGCCGTGGCCCATCACGACGCGCGGCTGGTCGCGCAGCGGGGCCGGGCAGGTCCAGGCGAGCATGTCGGGTGCCTGGGCGCCGGGGGTGTCACGGATGAGTTCAGACAACGGAACTGCCTTCCAGAGCCGGGGAGTCGACCGGCGCGCCGTCGGAGGTCGCCGGAGACGCCGGAGACGGGGTCCCCAGGTCGAGCCGTCGGTAGAGGTAGTACGCGGCGCACGCGCCCTCGCTGGAGACCATCGTGGCGCCCAGCGGGGTGCGGGGGGTGCACAGCGTGCCGAAGGCCTCGCACTCGTGCGGCTTCAGCAGCCCCTGGAGCACCTCGCCGCTGCGGCACTCGGCCGGCTCGCGGGTGTCGATGCCCTCGACGGAGAACCGGTGCTCGGCGTCGTGTTCGCGGTACCGCTCCGAGAGCCGCCAGCCGCTGTCCGGGATGACGCCGATCCCGCGCCACGCTCGGTCGGTGACCTCGAAGACGTCGTCCAGCATCGCCCGGGCGGCGGGGTTGCCCTCGGGCAGGACCGCGCGCGGGTAGGCGTTGTCGACGGTGTGTTCTCCGCGCTCCAGTTGGAGCACGGTCCGCCGGACGCCTTCGAGGATGTCCAGCGGTTCGAACCCGGTGACGACGATCGGGACCCGGTGACGCGCGGCGAGTTCGGGGTACTCGGCGGTACCCATCACGCTGCACACGTGCCCCGCGGCCAGGAAGCCCTGGACGCGGCAGTCGGGCGAGCGCATGATCGCCTCGATCGCCGGGGGGACCCGGACGTGCGAGACGAGCAGGCTGAAGTTGCGGATGCCGAGCTTGCGCGCCTGGTGGACCGTCATCGCGTTGGGCGGCGCGGTGGTCTCGAACCCGATGCCGAAGAAGACCACTTCGCGGTCCGGGTTCTGCTCGGCGATCCGCAGCGCGTCGAGCGGCGAGTAGACGACCCTGACGTCACCGCCCTGGCTGCGGACCTGGAACAGGTCGCGGCCCGTACCGGGGACCCGGAGCATGTCGCCGAACGAGCAGAAGATCACGCCGGGGCGGGAGGCGATCTCCAGCGCCTTGTCGATCACCTCCAGCGGCGTCACGCACACGGGACAGCCCGGTCCGTGGATCAACTCGATCTCCGGCGGGAGCAGTTGGTCGATCCCGTGCCGGATGATGGTGTGGGTCTGGCCGCCGCAGACCTCCATCAGCGCCCAGGGCCTGGTCACCGTCGCCCGGATCTCGTCGAGGAGCCGCCGGGCCAGCGCGGGGTCCTGGAACTCGTCGATGTACTTCACGGCCGCACCTCTCCGGCCACGCCCTCGCGCGCCGGCCGCTCGATTCCGTTCGCCTCGGCGGCCGACTCCCACGGGTCGCCGAACTCCTCCTGGAGCATGCCGAGGGTCTCGAACAGCTCCAGCGTCTTCCTGGCCGACTCCTCGTCCAGACGCTGCAGGGCGAACCCGACATGGACGATGGCGTACTCACCGGGCTTCAGGTCCGGCAGGTACTCCAGGCACACCTCCTTGACCACCCCGCCGAAGTCGACCGTGGCCATCCGGGTGCCGTCCCGGTCCTCGACGTCCAGCACTTTTCCGGGTACCGCCAGGCACATGGGTGTCTCCTCACTCTCGCTCTCGTCGTGGCGTGCCGGGGGCTGCCGCCCCGTCCGTGACCCGGGCGGCCACGAGGAGCTGGCCGAGCGCCAGTCCGCCGTCGTTCGGCGGGATCAGGCGATGGCGCAGCACGGTGAAGCCGTCCTCCCGCAGCCCTTCGGCGCAGGCCGAGGAGAGCACGGTGTTGGCGAACACTCCCCCGGTGAGCGCCACCGTCGCGAGGCCCGTCTCGGCGCGGGCCGCCGCGCAGACGGCGCGGACCAGGCGTGCCACGGCGTGGTGGAACCGCGCGGCGACGACCGCCACGGGGGTCCCGTCGCGCACGTCGGCGGTGACCGCCGCCAGGAGGGGCGCGGGGTCGGCGGTGAGCGGGGCGCCGGCCTTCGGCGGGCGGAGCCGGAAGGCGTAGCGCCCGTCCTCGGCCGCGGTGGGTGCGCGCAGGGCCGCCGCCTCCAGCTCGATGGCGGCCTGCGCCTCGTACCCCGCGTGGTGGCAGATCCCCGCGAGGGAGGAGACGGCGTCGAAGAGCCGCCCCATGCTGGATGTGGGCACACAGTTCAGCTCGCGTGCCAACTGCCGTTCCAGTACGGCCCGTTCCTCGGGAGGGCAGGCTCGGCTGCAGGGCAGCGCGGGGTCGGCGGCGAGACCCGCCGCCCGCAGATGGGCCAGCGCCATGCGGTAGGGCCGCCGTACGGCCGCGTCGCCGCCCGGCAGGGATACGTAGGACAGGTGGGCGAACCGCTGGAAACCGGCGTAGTCCGCGAGCAGGAACTCCCCGCCCCACACGGCGCCGTCGAGGCCGTAGCCGGTGCCGTCGAAGGCGACGCCGATCACGGGAGCCGTGCCGTCGAGGCCGTGCTCCGCCATGGCCGCCGCGACGTGCGCGTGATGGTGCTGCACAGGGACGACGGAGCGCCCGGCGGACCGGTCCCTGGCCCAGCGGGCGGACCGGTACGCGGGGTGGCGGTCGGCGGCGAGCAGCGCGGGCCGCACGCCCGTGACGGACTCCAGTTGCTTCGCGGCGGAGGTCAGGGCGAGCTGGGTGGCGAGGTCGTCCATGTCGCCGATGTGGGCGGAGAGCCATGCCTGCCGTCCGGCACCCAGGCAGAAGGTGTTCTTCAGGTCCCCTCCGACGGCGAGGGCGGGGCCGACCTCGACGGGCAGCGCGACCGGCAGCGGCGCGTAGCCCCGGGAGCGGCGCAGCGTCAACTGCTCGCCGTCGCAGACGCGGACGACGGAGTCGTCGCAGGGCACATGGATGGGCCGGTCGTGCAGCAGCCAGGCGTCCGCGAGGCCGGCGAGCCTGGTGAGCGCCTCCGCGTCGTCCGTGACGATGGGTTCGCCCGAGAGGTTGCCACTGGTCATCACGAGCAGCCGGGGCCCTTCCCCGTCCGCCGCGCCGAGACCGAGGAGGAGGTGGTGCACAGGGGTGTACGGGAGCATGAAGCCGAGGTCGGGGCTGCCGGGAGCCACCGACGGAGCCGGGCCGGCGCCCTGGCGCGGGCGGGCGTCGGCGCGGCGGCGCAGCAGGACGACGGGCCGGACCGCGCCGGTGAGCAGTTCGCGTTCGAGCGGGCCGAGGTGCGCGAGGGGCTCGATGTCCGAGAGGTCCGCCGCCATCATCGCGAACGGTTTGTCACCGCGCGCCTTGCGGCGCCGCAGTTCCGCGACCGCGTCGGGGGCGGTCGCGTCGCAGGCCAGGTGGTAGCCGCCGAGGCCCTTGACGGCGAGGATCGCGCCGGCGGCGAGCATCCGGCGGGCGACGGCGACCGGATCGCCGTCCGTGTCGCAGGCGGAGGCGGTGTGCGGGCCGTCCGGCGCGGTGACCAGGCGCAGTCGGGGGCCGCAGCGGGGGCAGGCGACGGGCTGGGCGTGGAAGCGCCGGTCGGCGGGGTCCGCGTACTCGCGTGCGCAGTCCGGGCACATGGGGAATCCGGCCATGGTGGTGTGCACGCGGTCGTAGGGCAGACCCGTGACGATCGTGAACCGGGGGCCGCAGTGGGTGCACGTGATGAACGGGTGCAGGTACCGCCGGTCGGCCGGGTCCGCCAGCTCCGCGAGGCAGTCGTCGCAGGTCGCGGTGTCCGGCGGGACGAGCGTGCGGACGGCACCGCCCTGGCGGGAGGGCACGATCGTGAATCCGCTGCCGCCGCTCGGAGTCACCTCGGCCGTCTCGACGGAGTCGACCCGTGCCAGCGGCGGCGCGTCGGGGGCGAGGCGGGCGCAGAAGGCGGCGACGTCCTCGGGGTCGCCCTCGACCTCCGCGACGACGCCGTCCGCCGTGTTGGTGACGTGGCCGGACAGGCGCAGTCGGCCGGCGAGGGCGTGGACGAAGGGCCGGAAGCCCACGCCCTGCACGACACCCCTGACGACGACCCGGGTGCGCCGGGGGGCCGCGGCCGTCGCGGTGTCGGGAAGGGCCGCGGCTCCGGTGTCCGGCCTCGCCGTGGTCACGCGCCGGCCTGGGCCATCACCGGGGTGTGGACGCGGTTGCCCTCGGCCGCCGCGAGGGCCCGGTCGAGGAGGGCACCGGCGCCGCGGCCGTCCCGCACCGAGCTGAGGACGATCTCGACACCGGGGTTGACCTGCTCCACGTGGGCGCGGAAGGCCGCCTCGTCGAACTCCGCCGCCTCGGCCATGTCGGTCTTGGTGACGATCACGAGCTGGGCGAGGCCGAACGCGGTGGGGTACTTCAGCGGCTTGTCCTCGCCCTCGGTGACCGAGGCGAGCACGACACGCAGCGTCTCACCCAGGTCGTAGCCGGCGGGGCAGACGAGGTTGCCGACGTTCTCGACGAAGAGCAGCCGGGTGGACTCGGGCAGCCAGTCGTGCAGATGCCGGGCGACCATGTCGGCCTCCAGATGGCAGAGGCCGTCGGTGAGCACCTGCTTGACGGGCGCGCCCGAACGGGCGAGCCGGCGGGCGTCGTTCTCGGTGGCCAGGTCGGCGGTGAGGGCGGCCGCGCTGACGCCCCGTTCTCCGGCGAGCCGCAGCTCACGCTCCAGCAGGGCGGTCTTGCCGCTGCCGGGGCTGGAGAGCAGGTTGACCACGGTGGTGCCGCGGGCGTTGAGTTCGGTCCGCAGGATCTGTGCCGCGGCCTCGTTCTTGGCGAGGACGGCGCGCTGGAGATCGACGGCTCGGCACATGCTCAGCTCTCCTCGGTGATCGGTTGGCGATGCCCCGGGCGCGCCGCCGCGGGGTCGGTCCAGCGGACCTCCCGGATCTGGAGTTCGCGGCCGGAGACGAGTTCGTCGGCTGCGGCGCCGCATCGGGGGCAGAGGAGCCGCGGGGGCATGCCGACCGCCCAGACCTCGGCGCAGGGTGCGCAGCGCGCGGTGCCGGGGACGGTACGGGTGATCAGTTCGGCGCCCTCGACGACGGTTCCGGCGCAGGCGAGTTCGAAGCAGAAGGCGAGGGCGTCGGCGACGACGCCGGCCAGCTCGCCCACGTCCAGTTCGATGCTGTGGACGCCGACGGCCCCGCGGGACCTCGCCGCGGTCTCGACCTGGTCGACGACGGCGACCGCGAGGGACATCTCGTGCATCGGTCTCCGTCCTGGGTGCCGCGGTGGGTCTCGGGCGCCATTAGAGGACGGGCGGCGGCGGGGTCCCGACCGGCGCGCCGGGACCGCTCGGCGGTGTCGTCCGTTCGGTGCAGCCGCTCGTCCGCCGGAGCCGACGGGGGCGTGCGACCGAGCGGCGTCACATCCTGCTGATGCGCAGATAGCGCCGGAGGTCGGGGAGGACTCCGACGACGACGGCCACGACCGCCAGGGCGGCGGTGGCGGCGGCTGCGGTGCCGAGGACGTTCCTGTGCATGGTGCTCTCCGTTTCGGTCTTCATACGACGGCTTCCTGGCGGACCAGTTCGGTCACCATGCGCACGGCCTCGGGCACGGCGGCGGCGACCTGGGGGCTGAGCCCGATGCCCTCGTCGAGGCAGGCCGGTTCGCAGCCGACGACGAGGATCCGCCGCGGTGGTGCGGCGCCGGTTCCCGCGCAGAGGGTGTCGAGCAGGGCGAGGACGGCGTCGGGCGTCATCCGGTGGCCGTCGAGCGGCGCGTGCTCCGTGCCGGAGCCGCGGTCGCCGGCCGCCGAGGCGTCGATCAGGTAGAGCGTCCCCGGTTCGCCGCCGCGGGCGGTGACGTCGACGAGGACGAGGGTGTCCCAGCCGTCGAGGAGTTCGTAGGCGAGGTGGACGCCTCTGACCCCGACGTCGGCCAGCTGGACGGAGGCGGGGAGTTCCTCCCGGCCGAGCCGTCGTACGGTCTCCACGCCGAAGCCGTCGTCGCCGAGGAAGATGTTGCCCACCCCGGCCACCAGGGTGCGGGCCGTGCCGGGCGCCGGGGCTCCGGGTACGGGGGCGTCGGGCGCCGGTCCGGTCACGGCTCCTCCAGGGCTTCGACCTCGTCCGGCTGGAAGTAGAGGAACCGGCCCTGCTCGCGCCGGATGTCGGCGCCCGGGTCGTCCTCCACGGTCACGGCGATGTGGACGCCGCCGTCGACGTCGTGGAGGACCGCCTCGACCAGCGCGCCGCGCCCGTCGAGGAACAGGTCCTGGGCGTCCGTGCGGCGCAGTCGTGGGCGCAGGACGACCCGGCTGCCCGCGCGGACCGCGCGTCCGTCGACGAGGACGTGGTCGCTGCCCGGGTCGACACCGGTGTCACCGCCCGGGTCCCACCAGGGCGTCTCCGGTTCGAGGATGTTTCCGGCGGCCGACTTCGGGGGGCCGGTGACGCTCTGGAGGCTGCGTACCGCTCCGTGGAGGCGTTCGAGGACCTCGGGCGGCATGGTGTCCGCAAGATCGATCACCGCTGCCGCGCGGGCGTCGGTCCCCCTGGCCTCGCGTTTCTCCTCGTCGGTGAGGGCAGCCGTGCGCAGGGCGAGGATCTCGTCGATCTCGGTCGCGTCGTACAGGGCGCCGGGGCTCTCGGGCGCGATGGCCGGGTGGTCCTCGAGGATGATCGGTGAGGAGAGCATCAGGTCGCTCTTCCCGGGTTCGCCGGCCAGGACGGGCCAGGTGTGCAGGTTGCGGCAGCCGACGACGGCGCCCTTCGCCCACTCCGGCGGGTCGGTCATCGACAGGAAGGAGCCGCCTTCGAGCCGGAGCAGCGTGTGCGTGGCGACGAGGGAGTACGGCAGGGCCGCGTGGCGGTCGGTGTCCGGCCCGGCGGTCCAGGCGCTGGTGTTCTCCACGGTGACCGAGAGGCGCTCGACGCGGTACGGGCCGTCGAGTTCGTCCGCCGAGATCCGCAGCGTGCCGCTGATCTCCTCGCGGCGGCGGACGAGTCGGCCGACGACCGTCCCGTCGGTGTCGGTGACCTCCTCCACATCCTCGGCGGCGGGGCGGGTGAAGGGCAGGGTGGTGCCGTCTCCGCGCAGCTCGCCGACGGGGACGACGAGGGTGACGCGTTCCTCGACGCCCTCGTCCCAGGCCACCAGGACGCGCTCGGCGAGGCGGAGTTCGCCGGTCGGCGCGTAGGTCCCGTCCGCGCGGCGTTCCTCGACGGTGCGCCGCTGGGCGCGCAGGAAGCGGACCTCCACGGCCAGTTCGGCGCCGGTCCTCGGCTCCATGAGGCACTCGGTGAGCTGGAAGTCGTGCTCCTCGGCGGCGGCGCTCCAGGACGGCGGGACCAGGACCCCGAACTGCCAGCGGAGCCGGTTCTTCGCGGCGGACGCGCGGTACGGATAGAGGACGTACCCCTCGAAGAGGACGGCGTCGGCGACGTGCCGGGCGACGGCGAACCGTGCCTCGGTCCCTGGGTCGAAGGCGACGGTGGTCATCGTGTCCTCTCCCCCGCCGCTTCGAGCAGGGACTCGACGGTGGCCTCCCAGGACGGGAGGGCGCGGCGTGAGCGGTAGGCGAGCAGGGCGTCCATCGCGTCGCCCGGGAGCCGGATCCAGCCGCAGCCGGGGAAGTGCTGGTCGATCATCTCCCGCCACACCTTGACCGGCATGCGGTGGGAGACCTCCTTGTCCCAGGGGACGGGTTCGACGTGGAAGCCGCCCGCACCGGTGAAGGCGGTGCCGGAGAAGAGCAGGAGCAGGGGGACGTCGCCGTCGGAGAGCGCCCGGAAGTAGCGCGAGGCGGCGATGTCGGTGTCGTAGGTGCACGGCACGACGAGGTCGGTCTCGATCTCGCCGGTGAAGCCGGGCACCATGACGGAGGCGTGGGCGAACTGGACCGGGTTGAGGCTGCTGCCCCACCGGGAGCGTTCGCCGAAGAGGTCGGCCAGGGCCGCGGCCTCATGGTCGTCGTAGCCGCGCCGGGCGGGTTCGATACGGATCTGGCAGCGCAGGGCCATGGCATGGACCCGGGTGGTGCCGGTGGCGGTGATCCGCAGCCGGAACACGAGCGTGGGTCCGGCCGCGTAGGGGTCGGCGCGTACGTCGGTGCAGCTGAAGGCGAACTCGGTCACGGCCGGCTCCCCTGCGGTTCGCGGGCCAGACCTCGGACGTGGCTGAAGAGGGCGTCGAGTTCGGCCCGCGCCTCGGCGCCTCCGTCGAAGCCCTGCCAGTGCAGTCGCATGCGGCCCACGAGTTCGTAGGCGAGGTCGATCGGCACGAGGTAGCACTCGGTGCGGCCGTCGTGGCGGCGCAGGAGCAGGGCCTCCACGTCGGGTTCGAGGTGGGCGGCGAGCCGGGTGGCGTCGAGGACGGAACGCCAGGCCTCGTCGTCGAGTTCGCTCTCGGTGGCGCCGGCGGGGCTCGGGTAGAGCGCCACCGGCCGGTCGAGGGCGGAGTTGCGGAAGAAGAACGCCACCGAGACCGGGATGCGCAGCGACTCCCACGCCCGGTCGTCGATGCCGTGCCCGGGGTCGCTCAGGAAGCGGCCGGGTACCGCCCGGAACCGCCCCGGGGAGGCGGCGGAGCGGTCCATGAGCTGCGCGCACGGGCGGCAGGCGCAGACCAGGGCCCGCTTGTCCGTGTCGACGAGATGCGGGTGGCGCTCCTCGGCCGCCAGTGGGGCGCCGCACAGTTCACAGCGTTCTTCACGGGGCGGGCGGGGGGTGGTGAACCGGCGCAGGCCCCCGGCGCGCGGGGGCCGCGCGCCTTCGGTCGTCGGCCCGTTCACCGGGCGGCCGACGCGCGGCCGTCCGCGCCCGCGAGCGACGGACGGGTGCCGATCTGCAGCAGCGCCGGTTCGCGCCGGGCGCCGCTCTCCAGCTCCACGCCGGTCACCTCGGGGGCGAAGCAGGCGAGGGCGTCCACGGCCGCCTGCCGGACGGAGTCCTGGGTGCCGGCGCAGCCGCAGCCGGACGAGGCGGTGACGCGCAGCCGCAGCACGCCCGTCGCCGGGTCGAACCCGGCGTTCTCCACCGGCTGCGGCAGCGCGGACAGGGCACGGGCGATCCGGGTCGGCACGTCCTCGGGGTGGAGTCCGTGCAGGTTGAGCAGGCTCGCGACGAGTTCGTCCGCGAGCAGCGGGGCCAGCGGGTCGGCGGGCGGTCGGGCGGCGGGGCGGCCGAGGAGGTCGACGACGCGGGCGATGCCGCTGCCGTAGAACTCCATGAGGACGCGGACGACCTCCTCGGCCGCCGCGCAGGCCTCGGTGTCGCCGCTCTCCGCCAGCCGGTCCAGGACCTCCTCGACCCGTCGGCCCGCCTGTTCGGCGGTGGTCGCGCTCATCCGGCCAGACCGCTCAGGCCGGTGGGCACGTGCATCTGCTTCACGGTCCGGCCGTTGCCCGTGTACATGTGGACGCCGCAGGGCAGGCAGGGGTCGAAGCTGCGCACGGCGCGCATGATGTCGATGCCCTTGAAGTTCTCGGGCGGGTTCTCCTCGAAGATCGGCGTGTTCTGCACGGCGTCCTCGTACGGTCCGGGGGTCCCGAACGTGTCACGCGTGGAGGCGTTCCAGGGCGTTGGGGGATAGGGGTGGTAGTTGGCGATCTTGCCGTCCCTGATCACCATGTGGTGCGAGAGGACACCCCGTACGGCCTCGGTGAAGCCGACACCGATGGACTCGTCCGGCACCTCGAACTTCTCCCATGTCTGGGTGCGTCCGGCGCGGACCTCCTCCAGGCCCTTCTCGGCGCAGTGCAGGGCGACGGCCGCCGCGTACGCCTGGAAGTAGGTCCGGGCGCGGTTGCGCTCCAGGGCGTTGCTCCACTTCGGGATCTTCCACTCGAAGGTGGTCTCCGGCTTCGTCATCGTGCGGGGGAGGTTGATGACGACGCTGTGCCCGGTGGCCTTGATGTAGCCGATGTCGACGAGGCCGGAGAGCGCGGTGGACCACAGGCGGGCGATGGGGCCGCCGCCGGTGTCCAGGGCCAGGTGGTCCTTGCCGTCGAACCAGCGCGGGGACATCACCCAGCTGTACTTGTCGTCGAAGTTCCGCTTCTGCGGGGCCGGGATGGTGTGCTGGTTCCACGGGTGGCGCGGGTCGACCGGGTTGCCCAGCGGGTCGTGGGTGACGAACTGCTCCTGCCCCTGCCAGTCCTCGTAGTACGAGCTGCCGAGCAGGATGCGGATGCCGAGGTTGATCTCGGTGAGGTCGTTGGTCACCAGCTTGCCGTCGACGACGACGCCCGGGGTGACGAACATCTTCCGTCCCCAGTCGGTCATGTTGGCGTAGGTGAAGTCGCAGTGCTCGGGGTCGTTGAGCGCGCCCCAGCAGCCGAGCAGCACGCGGCGCCGGCCGACCTCCTCGTAGCCGGGCAGCGCCTCGTAGAAGAAGTCGAAGAGGTCGTCGTGGAGCGGGACGACCCGCTTCATGAACTCGACATAGCGCATGAGGCGGCTCATGTAGTCGGTGAACAGCTGCACGGACGCGACCGTGCCGACACCGCCGGGGTAGAGCGTGGAGGGGTGGACGTGGCGTCCCTCCATCAGGCAGAACATCTCCCGGGTGTAGCGGCTGACCTGCAGCGCCTCGCGGTAGAACTCGCCCTCTAGAGGGTTGAGGGAGCGCATGATGTCGGCGATGGTGCGGTAGCCGTGCTCGGCGGCGTGCGGTGCCTCGGTGCGCTCGGCGAGCTCCAGGACCCCGGGGTTGGTCTCGCGGACCATCTTCTCGCAGTAGTCGACCCCGACCAGGTTCTCCTGGAAGATGTTGTGGTCGAACATGTACTCCGCGGACTCGCCGAGGTTGATGACCCACTCACCCAGGTGCGGGGGCTTCACGCCGTACGCCATGTTCTGGGCGTACACGGAACAGGTGGCGTGGTTGTCACCGCAGATGCCGCAGATGCGGCTGGTGATGAAGTGCGCGTCGCGGGGGTCCTTGCCCCGCATGAAGACGCTGTAGCCGCGGAAGACGGAGGACGTGCTGTAGCACTCCGCGACGCGCTTCTGCTTGAAATCGATCTTCGTGTGGATGCCGAGACTGCCCACGATCCGGGTGATGGGATCCCACGCCATCTCCACCAGTCCGGAGCCGTCACCCGTCGTCTTCGTCGGAGGTGCCATGGTGTGTGTGGTGCCCTTCGTGAGCTCTTCGACTTCGCGAACAGTGGGGTTGGTTGAGGGTTCAGCGGGGTGTGGGGTGCCGTGCCGTGACGGTCACCAGGGCGGCCGGTAGCCGGTGGTGACCCGGTCGCCGGTGTGCCGCCACTTCGGCTCCTTGTCGACGGTCCTGGCCGTCATGCCCCGGAGCCGGCGGATCAACGAGCCGTACACGCCGCTGGCGGAGACCGAGACCCTGGCGCCGGGAGGTTCGTCCATGAACGGCATGAACTTGTCCGGGAATCCGGGCATGGTGCAGGCGATGCAGATGCCGCCGACGTTCGGACAGCCGCCGACTCCGTTGATCCAGCCGCGCTTGGGGACGTTGCACTTGACGACCGGCCCCCAGCAGCCCAGCTTGACCAGGCACTGGGGCGAGTCGTACGTCGAGGCGAACTGGCCCTGCTCGTAGTAGCCGGCACGGTCGCAGCCCTCGTGCACGGTCGCCCCGAACAGCCAGGTCGGGCGGAGCTTGTCGTCCAGCGGGATCATCGGCGCGGAGCCGGCCGCCTGGTAGAGCAGGTAGGTCAGCGTCTCGGCGAAGTTGTCCGGCTGGATGGGGCAGCCGGGCACGCACACGATGGGGATGCCGGCCTGGGACTTCCAGTCCCAGCCCAGGTAGTCCGGGAGGCCCATCGCACCGGTCGGGTTCCCCGCCATGGCGTGGATGCCGCCGTACGTGGCGCAGGTGCCGATCGCGACGACCGCGAGCGCCTTGGGCGCCAGCCGGTCGACCCACTCGCTCGTGGTGATGGGCTGGCCGGTCTCCGGGTCGTCGCCGAAGCCGCTCCAGTAGCCCTCCTGTTTGATGGCCTCGTTCGGGATGGACCCCTCGACGACCAGGACGAACGGGTCGATCTCGCCCCGCTCCCCCTTGAAGAACCACTCGATGAACGTGTCGGCGCCGCCCACCGGGCCGCACTCGAAGTCGATCAGTGGCCAGTGGACCGCGATCCTGGGCAGCCCCGGCAGCCCTGCGAGGGCGATCTCCTCGATGCTGGGCTGCATGGCGGCGGTCAGGGCCACCGAGTCGCCGTCGCAGCTCAGACCCGCGTTGATCCAGAGGATGTGGATCGGCTTCTCTTCGCTGCCGGGTGCGGCGCCGGATTCCTCGACCGGGGCCGGCGTTACTGCGCTCATGAGTCGCCTCCTGAGGAGGGATGGGGCGAAGGCCTCTTTTCGGGCCTGGGTCTTGCCTAACAGTCGGCCGATCCGGCCGCGTCCGCACCTGCTCCGTCCGGGGACGGCGCTCGGGGAGCCTCCTTCCGGACGAAGGACCGGCGCAGGGCGTGGTAGCTCGCGGCGGGATCGTCGAAGATCCGCCGCATGTGGGAAAGCTCGCGCTCGCGGTAGGCGGCAAGGGGAGCGACGGACTCCCGCCGCTCGTGCTCGGCCTTCTTCGCCGCGATGCGGGCCTGGAGTCCGGTACGGGATGCCAGGCGGAGGGCCGATCGGGTGACTTCGGCGGTGAACTCCCCGGGGCCGCAGTCGACGATCCGGTCGACGAGACCCATGTCGAGCGAGGCCCCGGCGGAGACCGGCCGGGCTTCTTCGGTGAGCCGCGCGGCCAGCGCCTCGCCCACCTTCCCGGGCAGGGTGCGGGTCCAGTACTCCGACCCGTACAGGCCCATGCGGCGGTAGTGCGGATTGAGCACGGAACCCGAGCGGCACCAGACCTCGTCGGCGGCCAGGGCGAGCATCACCCCGCCCGCGGCGGCGTTGCCGCCGATCGCGCTGACGACGAGCCGGTCGGTGGTCGTGAGGACCGCCTCCACCAGGTCGTTCATGGCGTTGATGTTGGCCCATGACTCGGCGGCCGGGTCGGCGGCGGCCTCGATCACGTGCAGATGGATGCCGTTGGAGAAGAAGTCGCGCTGTCCGCCGAGCACCAGGACGGACGTGGGCCGCCCGCGGGCGGTCTCGTACGCGTCCAGGAGGCGGCGGCACTGGTCGGTACTCATCGCCCCGCCGGGGAACGTGAACGACAGGACGCCGACGGGTCCCTGCTCGGCGTACCGGATGTCGGTCCAGGTGCGCCCGCCCGGCCGGGTCGGCCGTCCGGGCCCGAGGGGTGCGGGGAGTTCGGGGAGCTCCGGCATGCGGCCCGCGAGGGCCAGGGTGGCGGGGAGCTTGCAGGCCCGGGGCCGGCCGGGGCCGGTGCGGGCGCGCAGCTCGGGAATCCAGACGGCGCCGTCCACCGTGGCCCGGCAGACCGCGCCCGCCCGGGTGGCGAGCAGGTCGCCGGGCCGTCCGCGCAGACCGTCCTCGGGGTGGCCGCCGTGCAGGAACCACTCGGCGCCGAGCAGCCGGTCGGGTACGCCGGGCTGCGAGTCGGCGGCCCGCAGGGTGCGCAGGACGGTCTCGGTGGTGTCCTCGCCCCAGGAGATGCGGCGCTCCTCCTGGCGGAGCGCGGGACGGGCGCGGATCTCGCCGGTCTGCGGACGCGGGGTGGCCCCGGTGGCGACCCGCTCGACGGCGAGGAGCACGGCGGCGACCGCGGCGTCGGACAGCTCGTTGCGGTAGAGGTCGCTCTTGCCGGCCTCCGGGACGCGGAAACCGGCGGAGGCCCAGACGTCGCCCGCGTCCATCTCCTCGTCGGCCTGGAGGACGGTGACGCCCCACGTGTCGGCCCCGTCGTGGATCGCGTGGTCGAGCGAGGAAGGACCCCGGTCTCCCACGGGCCCCGGGTGCACGATGAGGCAGCGGTGCGCCGTCCACACGTCCCGGGGCACGACGGCCTTCAGCATGGGGGCGACGACCAGGTCGGGCGTGTGGCGTGCCACGGCCTCGCGCACGGCTGCGCCGTCGGGGGTGACCTCCACGGCGACGGCGTGCCCGCGGTCGCGCAGCTCGACCAGGACGCGCTGGGTGAGGCTGTTGAAGCTGCTGGCGACGAGCAGGATGCGCATGGCGGCCCTTCCGGGGTGCGGTGGCCGGTACGGCCCCGGAGGCGGGGCCCACCGACCGCCTGCGATCCTCGGTCACCACCGGCCGGGCGGAGGCTCGACGGAGCCCGCACCTCACCCGAACGTGGCGCCCGTCCGACCGATTGGCGGGGGATCACGCCGCCGCGCCGACAGGGTCCGGCCGCCCCGATCCGCCGGACGGGCCCTGGGCGTGCGACGTCCGGTGCGGGTCCTTCACCCGGTCAGCCGAGGTCCAGGAGCTGCTCGTGGAAGCCCCCGAAGCCCCTCTCGCGGTCGACGAAGTGGAGTTCGAGGATCCAGTGGCAGCGGCGTCCGGCCCGGTCGGTGCGCCGCAGCGGGGTGGTGTTCTCCGGGGTGATGTACGACTCCGCCTTGGCTCCGTCGTTCGTCTCGTGCGGGAACTCGCCGACCAGGTGGCCCGCGTGCCAGATGCCGATGGACCAGCCCGCTTCGGCGGCCAGCTCCTCGACCACCTGGTGGAGCTGCGCGCCGGTCATGGCGCCGTCGGCCTCGAAGGCCGCGCGTCCCGCGTCGAAGATCCGCGGCAGATCCTTCAGGAGGCGGTGCTTGTCCGGGTCGTCGCCGAAGACGTACGTGCGCCCGAAGTCCGCCTCGTACTCCTCGAAGATCGGGCCGAAGTCGGCGAAGGCCACGTCGTCCTCGCCGATGATCCGGTCCGGCGGGTTGTCCCGGTACGGCAGGAGGGTGTTCGGACCGGAGCGGATGATCCGCTTGTGCCAGTGCTTCGTGGTGCCGAACATGCCGTTCGCCAGGTCACGGATCGCGTCGCTCACCTCCCGCTCGCCCCGGCCGGGCGCGACGAGTCCGCGCGCCTCCACCTCGTCGAACAGCGCGATCGCCTTCTCCTGCGCGGCGACCAGCCCGGCCACACGGGCCTTCTCCTCAACCACCCCGACCATCCCCCTCCGCTGTCGTCTGCCGGTCCATTTGATCAGCCAGGGGATCGCGCGTCCGGTGAATGACGTGTTCCGGGAGGAGGTGGGTCAGAGGGCCGCGATCGCGACGACGAGGAGCACGAGCGAGAGCAGCGCGACCGCCATGCCGCCGACGAGGAAGGCCCGTTCGCGGCCGAGGGCTTCATGGCCCTGGACGACGACGTCGCGCGGTTCGGCGGGGTCGTAGCTGATCAGCAGGGTGTCGCCGTCGTGGAGGGGGTGACGTCGACCGGGGTGGAAGGGGCAGGCGACCTCCATCACCCGGTCGTCCTCCGTGACGAACTGCAGCAGCGTGGTGGGCTCGTCGCCCGGCTGTCCCGGGCGTCGCTTGACCAGGGCGGGAACACGGACGCCCGTGGCGCTCACGCGGCGCGACCGGCGCAGGCCGTAGGTGCCCGCGAGGGCGGCGAGCAGGCCGCCGAAGAGCATGACCCCGGCGAGGACGACCACGGCCCCCGTCTCCACTCCGCCTCCCTCATCGCGCTCGCTCCACCGCGCCCCGGTGGCATCGGCTCCGCGTGCGGACACCACTCATTCTGGCCGTACCCTCCCCCGGGCTCCGTCAAATGCATGGCAACACCGCCTACGGAACCCGTCAGGACGCGCCGCGGCCGCGAGGCCGGGGGCGGGGTCGGCATGGCGTTGGCGTGGCGTTGGCCACACGGATGTCGATCGGACCGAGGTCTACGCGCGTCGGAACACGTCCCGGCATATCGGAAAACACCATGCGCAATCCGCACCGTTGGAGATACGAACACAACCGTTGAACAAGGGGCGCGCACTCTTCGCCGACCGGGAGAGAATTTCGGACGCACTGTCCAAAAAGATCAAGAGGAAAGATCCGTGCGACGAAGACTTTTCGGTATGACGGCCTCCGTGGCCGCATTCGGACTATTGGGCTCTCTGGCCACCGCCTGTGGCACGTCCGGGAGCGGCGGGACGACGTTGCGCCTCGTGGTTCCCGAGTACGGCGCCACTCCGGCGACCAGCTCCAAGGCGTACTGGGACGAACTGACCGCCGACTTCACCGCCGCCCACCCCGGCAAGAAGATCGAGGTGACGCTCTACCCGTGGGCCGACGTCGACCGTGAGGTCGCCCGCATGGTCCAGGAGGGCAACGCTCCCGACGTGGCCCTGATGGGCGCGTACTCCGACTTCGCCGCGCAGGGCCGGCTGTACGCCGCGCACGAGGTGATGTCGATCAAGGCGGAGGCGAACTTCCTGCCCCCGCTCGCGGACGCCGGCTCGGTCGACGGCACCCTCTACGGCCTGCCGTTCGTCGCGAGCAGCCGACTGCTCTTCTACAACCAGGAGTTGTTCGAGGAGGCCGACGCGAAGCCGCCGCAGACCTGGTCGGAGCTCAAGGACGCGGCCAAGGCGCTGAAGAAGGAGGGCGTGCTCTACCCGTACGCCCTGCCGCTCGGCCCCGAGGAGGCCCATGCCGAGGCTCTGATCTGGGAGTTGAGCAACGGCGGCGGCTTCACCGACAGCAGCGGCGGCTACAGCATCGCCTCCGAGAAGAACACGCAGACGTTCCGCTGGATCAAGGACAACCTGGTCGTGCCGGACCTGACCGGCCCGGTCCCGCCCGGCGAGCTCAACCGGCAGGACGCCTTCGCCGCCTTCCTGCGCGGCGACGTCGGCATGGTCAACGGCTACCCCTCGCTCCTGCATGACGCGAAGGCGAAGGGCCTGAAGGTCGGAACGCTGCGCATGCCGGTCTCCGACGCGATGCGCGAGGGGGAGGCCCCGCCGGCGGCGGGCATCGCCGACTGGATGATGGCCTTCAGGCACGACGGAAATCGCGAACTCGTGGGTTCGTTCCTGGATTTCGTCTACGAGGACAAGAACCTCAGCGAGTTCGCCGGACGCTACCACCTGCTGCCTTCGACGGTCTCCGCCAGCCAGGCGTCCCAGGACGCTGCGGCGGACCCCAGCGACGGGCAGTTCCTGGCCGCGCTGCGCAGCGCCCAGCTCTATCCGGTCAATGAACCGTCGTGGCTCCAGGTCAGCAATACCATCAAGCGGAACATCGGCAAGGCCGTGGCTCCTTCCGCCGATCCGAAGAACGTGCTGGAGCAGATCGCCCAGCAGGCCGCCCGGGACGAGGCTTCGCAGCAGTAGCGGCCTCGGGAAGACGCGCGTCTTTTCCTCCCGCTCTTCCCCGCCGTCGGAATTCCCTCCCTCTTCCGGTCCTTTCGCCCTCCCCCCCGACCGGACCCCCTACGGCGTCGACCCGACGCCCCTCTCGTCGCTCGCGAGGCACTCACAAGGTGCGCGGAGCGACGACCTCCCTCCCCACCACGCCGGAACCCGCGCCGCCCGCCTGAGCCCGCGCCCCCCGTCGTGACGGGCCCCGAAGCCGATCGTTGATCGCTCGAACGCCCTGCTCGCGGGCCCGAGATGGTGCGGATATCCTGGAATGGACGCGCGCGTGAGTCGGTGAGTCGGCTGTGGTGACACCAGCTCCGGCTCGCAGCCGCCTCGACCGTCCAGCAACAGCACGAAGCACGCAGGAGCGCTGCTATGGACCTGTTGCCCATCGAGATCAAGGTCAATGTCGACGGTGGTGCGGGGGCGGCCATGGCCGCTCTCGGAGCGTCCGCCGGCCGCATGTCCGTCCGTCACATCTGGTTCGCCGAGGACCGGATCGGCGCCGCCGAGGGCCGGGTGCCGCTGCTCGACGCGGGGGTGATCGTACGGATCAGGGCCGGGGCAGGTCCCGACGACCTGACCGTCAAGCTGCGTCCGTGCACACGGGAGCAGCTGATCGGCCGCTTCGCCGCGCCCTTCGAGGCCCGGCCCTTCACGTACAAGATCGAGCAGGACTGGACAGGCAGCCGGCGTGTCCTGGCGGCGTCTCTGGTGCATGACCATCCGCCGGGCGTGCTGACGGACGTGGTGACGTCGCCGGGCGCGGATCCCGCCACGGCCGTCGACGCGGTGCAGAACCAGTTCCTCGATGTCTGCGCGCCCGAGGTCCGGCTCGGCGGGCTTGTCGCGCTCGGGCCGATCGTGGCGACGAAGGTCGAGGACGTCGCCCTCGGCGATCTGGAGGTGAACCTGGAGGCATGGTCGGTCACCGATCTGGACTTCCTGGAAGCCTCGCTACGGGTCAAGCCCAAGGACGATGACGACGCCGAGCAGCTCACGGAACGGGCCGAGCGCAAGCAGCGGAAGCTGGAGGACGCGGTGCGGGCGGCGGGAGTGGAGCTCTCCGAGCATCCCGACACCAAGACGCGCCGGGTCCTCACCGCCCTGACCGCGGCCGTCCGCGCCTGAGGCGTCCACCGCTCGCCCGTCCCCGGACCACGACGCCGTGGACCGGGGACGGGTCGGCCGCCGGTCGGTCGGCCTGCCCGCGTGGTGGATCAGGGGGCGTCGACGAGGACGCGGCCGTCGGTGGGTACGCGTGCGGCGGCGCCGGTGGCGTAGGCGGATTCGACCCGGGCGCGCTCGGTCGCGTTCGGGACCGCGTTCACGCACGCCGTTCCGGCGCTGGAACCCGACATCAGCTGCGAGCACGGGCCCGGCTTGGTGTCGGGGAGGCCCAGGCTGTGGCCGAGTTCGTGCGCGGCGATCCGGGTCTTGTCGTAGCCCTGGGTCACCGCCTGGCTGCCGAGTTCGACACGGACCTGCCGGCCGGGGCGGACCGGGCCGAGGGTGGCCTGGGGCCAGCCGGTGGTGGCCACGATGACGATCTCGGCCCGCGTGCCCGGGGCGGCCTCGACGAGCCGGACGTTGCCGACGCTCGCGTTCCACGAGGCGACTCCGGCCGCGATCGCGGCCTCCCACCCGCCTGCCCGGCTGTCGTCGTAGCGAAGGGTCACCACGGCCGCCGTGCTCGGGGCCGACGGCTCGGGGGCGGACAGGGTGGTGGGCGCGGCGTACGCCGCGGTCGTCGTGGCGAGGACGACCGCCGCGGTCATCGTGCTCGCCTTCAGCCAAGCGCAGAGCGGCATTGCTTCTCCTTCACTCATGGGGGCTCGGCACCTGGCGGCGCCGAGAGTGCGGGAAGAGCTGCACCGGACGGTCGACGCCCCGGGGCCACACGACGTCATGCCCCAGGACCACCATGGTCATGCACCTGACACTCTCTTCCCCGCTTGCCCCGCGTCGGCGACCGTCGCATAGTCCGAGGTATGGACCCGCGCGAGGCGGCGCTCCGACAGGCGTACGACCATGCGGTCCGGTGGCTCGCGAGCCTGCCCGACCGTCCGGTCCCCGCCCGCGCCCCGGTCGAGGCGATCGTGCGCGCGCTCGGCCCGGAACTGCCCGAGGGACCGAGCCCGCCCGCCAATGTCGTCGACCTCCTCGCCACGGCCTGCGAGCCGGGGCTCACCGCGTTCCCGAGCGGCCGCTTCTACGGCTTCGTGGTCGGCGGCACGGAACCGGCCGCGCTGTCCGTGGACTGGCTGGTCAGCGCCTGGGACCAGAACTGCGTGATGCGCACGGTGTCACCGGCGTACGCGGCGGTGGAGGAGATCGCCGGCGCCTGGCTGCTCGATCTGCTGGGCCTGCCGGGCACGAGTGCCGTCGGCTTCACCACGGGCGCCACGATGGCGAACTTCACCTGCCTCGCCGCCGGGCGGGACGCGGTGCTGCGGGACGCGGGCCGGAACGTCGCCCGCGACGGCCTCGCGGGCGGCCCTGCCGTCCGGGTCCTGGCCGGCCGCTCCCGGCACATGGCCGTCGATCTGGCCCTGCGCTATCTCGGGCTCGGCAGACCCGAGTTGGTGGCGGCTGATCCTCAAGGACGTGTCGAGCCCGATGCGTTGCGACGCGCACTGGCCGGCGCCGGGCGGGGACCCTCGCCCGCGATCGTGGTCCTTCAGGCCGGAGACATCCACTCCGGCGCCTTCGATCCCTTCACGGAGTGCGTCGCGCTCGCGCGCGAGGCGGGCGCCTGGGTCCATGTCGACGGCGCGTTCGGGCTGTGGGCGGCCGCCTCACCGCGCCACGCCCATCTGACGGCGGGCTGCCAGGACGCGGACTCCTGGGCGACGGACGCGCACAAGACGCTGAACGTTCCGTACGACTGCGGGCTGGCGATCGTCCGCGATCCGTCGGCCCTGCGGGCGGCGATGGGCGAGCAGGGCGACTACCTCATCCAGCACGAGCACGGCGATCCCATCGACAAGGTTCCCGAGCTGTCCCGGCGCGGCAGGGCTTTCACCGTGTGGGCCGCGCTCAGGTCCCTCGGCCGGTCGGGCGTGGGCGAGCTCGTCGACCGGCTGTGCCGGCACGCCTCCGCGTTCGCCGCCGGCATCGCCGGGATCGACGGCGCGACGGTTCTCAACGACGTCGTGTTCACGCAGGTCTGCGCCGAGTTCGGGAACGACGCGCGGACGGACCGGGTGCTGGCCCGGCTGCTCGACGACGGTACGGCGTGGATCAGCGGCTCCACCTGGCACGGCAGGCGCGTCATGCGCATCTCGGTGAGCAACTGGTCGACCTCGGACGACGACGTGCGGCGCACCCTCGACGCGATCCGTCGCGCCGCCGGCACCGCCTGAGCCCCGCCCGCTCGCCGCCTCCCCTCCGCCGTACGGCGGTTCAGGCCTCGGACACGTCCCGGCGCAGGAGGTCCTCGAAGGTCTCCCGGCGGACGACCTCGCGTGCCCGGCCGTCGCGGCAGAAGACGACCGGTGGACGGCGGGCACCGTTGTAGTTGTTGGAGAGCGAGTAGCAGTAGGCCCCCGTCACCGGGACGGCGACGACGTCACCGGGACGGGGAGCCGGCAGGTCGATGCCGCGAATGAGCGTGTCGCCCGATTCGCAGTGCCGGCCCACGAGGTCGCACGGTTCGCCGCCGCCCACCCGGGAGGCGATGGCGGCCTCGAAACGCTGGCCGTAGAGCATGGGTTCGAGGTTGTCCGCCATGCCTCCGTCGACGGCGACCAGTGTCCGCTCGCCCGGCTTGACCGTGACCACGCGGTACAGGGTCGTCGCGGCCTCGGCGACGAGGGAGCGCCCGGGTTCGACGAGGAGACGGGCGCCGGCCGGGAGGTGCTTGCGGGCGCTGTCGGTCAGGGCGCGGACGTACTCCTCGACGGTCGGCGGGCGGTCGCCGTAGGTGTAGCGGACGCCCAGGCCCCCACCGAGGTCGTACACCGCGTGCTCACCGAGTTCACCGAGCCGGGCCAGGGCTTCGACGGCGCGCTGGAAGGGTTCGGTGCCGAGCAGCTGCGAGCCCACGTGGACGTGGAGTCCGTCCAGCCGGAGCCGGTCACTGGCGCGAAGCCGTTCGGCGGCGCGCACCGCGTCGGGGACGGAGAGGCCGAACTTCGAACCGCGGTGGCCCGTCGCCATCGCCGCGTGCGTGTCCGCGTCGACCTCGGGGATGACCCGCAGGAGGACGCGCTGCCCGCCGTCACCGACGAGGCGTTCCAGGCGGTCGATGTCGTGGAAGTTGTCCACGACGATCGTGCCCGCGCCGGCTTCCACCGCCATCGCCAGTTCCTCCTCGGTCTTGGCGTTGCCGTGGACGACGAGGAGCGCGGGGTCGACGCCGGCGGCGAGCGCGACGACCAGTTCGCCCGCTCCCGCCACGTCCACCCCGAGGCCCTCCTCGACGAGGGTGCGGACGACGGCCGTGCACGGGAAGGACTTCGAGGCGAAGACGGCTTGGCTGTTCGGCCAATGCTCGGCGAGGGCTCGTACGTACTGGCGCGCACGGGCGCGCAGGGCGTTCTCGTCGACCACGACGGCAGGGGTTCCGAACCGGTCCGCCAGCTCGCTCGCGCGGCACCCGCCGATCACGAGTTGCCCGTCTTCATCCAGGTGAGAGCCCTGCGGAAAGAGCGAGACGAGGTCGGCCGCGGGTGCGGGCGAGGGGTGGGGCGCGTTCATCAGCGAGGCTTCCCATCGGCTTCGGCGGTACGGTGCACGGCTATCCTGGCAGCCGCAGAGGCGGCCGGAGATGGCCGATCAGCCCATGAATCGAGGTCCGCGTTGTCCGAGCCGACAAAGGCGGCCGCCTTTGAGGCGGCCGGGGATTCGGCCACCTTGCGAGGGTTGGTGGACGGGTTCGGTCACTCCCCCGCGCGGACCCTGGTGGCGCCCGCCGGGCTCGACGTCCCGGTGCGGGGCACCGTGATCCACGACCCGGAGGAGGATCCGGCTCCCTCGCCGGGCGCCCTGCTCCTGCTGGTCGGGGTCAACGTGCTGGACGTCCGCGCCTCCGGCGTGCTGCGCCGCTCGGCGGACCGGGGCTTCGCCGCGGTCGTGGTGAAGCAGCGCGGCCGGGACGTGTCGGCGCTCGTCGAGGAGGCGCGGTCCTGCGGCATCGCCGTGCTCGCGGTGGCCGACGACACGTCGTGGCGGGACGCGGACGCCGCCCTGAGCGCCCTGCTCGCGGCCTACGGCAGCGGAGTCCCGACCGGTTCGGCCCCGGCCGGCGGCGAGGAGCTCTTCGCCCTGGCCGACGACCTCGCGGCCGTCGTCGGCGGTTCGGTGGCCATCGAGGACCTGGACCAGAACATCGTCGCGTACTCCAAGGTCGCCGGGGCACGTATCGACGCCGTACGCGAACGGGGCATCCTGCAGCGTCGCGTACCGGACGTGCCGGAGCAGCGGCGGCAGTACCGGCAGGTCCTCGCGGCCTCGGGAGCGGTCCGGTTCCCCGCCATGGGCGAGGAACTGCCCCGGGCCGCCGTGGCGATCCGGGCGGGCACCCTGCCGCTGGGCACCCTGTGGGCGATCGAGCCCGAGGAGGGCCTGGCCGCGACGGCCGAGAAGGCTCTGGTGGAGGCGGCCAAGGTCGCCGCACCGCACCTGCTGCGCGCGCTCAACCTCCCGGAGGCGGAGCGGCGCATGCGGCGGGACACCCTGCGGGCCGTCCTGAACAACTCCGGCCCGTCCGCCGAGGAGGCCGCGGAGCTGCTGGGGCTGCGGCCCGGCGGGGAGATCTGTCTGGCCGCCTTCGCGCCGCCCGCCCGGCCGGACGGGGTCCCGGCGGACGGTCCCCGGGGTGCCGCCGAGTCCGCGCTGTTGACGCACGTCGAGCTGGTGCTCGTGCGGCACTGCGCCGCTCATCGCGCGGAGGCGACCGTCGCCGCCACGTCCGGCGCCGTCTACGTCCTGCTGCCGGCCATGGGGCCGGAGGCCGGCAGGCGCTTCGCCGATGCCGCCCTCGCCACCGTCCGGCGGGCGGTCGGGGACGGTGTGTGCGCGGCGGTGACACGGCCGTACCCCGACCTCGGCAATCCGGCCGTGCTGCGCCGCGAGGCGGACGGCGTCCTGCGGGCGGTCGCGCGGAGCGGGCCGGACGGTCCGGCCGCCACGGCCGAGGACGTACGGCACCGGATCCTGCTCGACCGGCTGGGCGACGAACTGGAACGCGATCCCTGGCTGCGGCTCTCGGCCGTGGACGACCTCGTGGCCCACGACGAGACCCAGGGCACGGAGTACGCGAGGACGGCCACGGCCTGGCTCGACGCGGTGGGGGACGTCGCATCCGCCGCGGCGCGGCTGCGGGTGCATCCCAACACCTTGCGCCACCGGCTGCGGCGGATACGAGAGCTGTTCGGCGTCGATCTCGACGACCCCGATGTGCGGCTGATCGCCTGGATCGAACTCAGACGTGCGGCGGAGCGGGCTCGCTCGGTCCGGCCGACGGCCGGGCCTCGTCCCCGGACGTAGCCCCGGCCGTGTCCGCGTCCTGGGGCGCGTCCGGTACGGGCGCGTCCGCTCCGGCACGCAGCCGTGAGTGCCGGCGGCCGAAGCCGAGGTAGAGGGCGGCCGCAAGCAGGAGCCAGCCTCCGAACAGCGTCCAGGTGAGCCCGGGCAGCAGCCACGCCAGGTACAGGCACGACGCCGCGGACAGGAGGGGGACGACGGGGTAGAACGGCACCCGGAAGGGGCGCCTGGCGTCCGGGGCGATCCGGCGGAGGACGACGAGGGCACCGGCGACGGCGATGAACGCGATCAGCGTCCCCAGGCTCGTCAGGTCCGCCAGGTGCTGGAGCGGCACGAACGCGGCGAGCGCCCCGACGCCCGCGCCGACGATCCAGGTGTTGCCGACCGGGGTGTAGCGCTTGCGGTCGACGCGGCGGAACACCTCCGGCACGAGCCCGTCGCGCGCCATCGAGAACAGGATGCGGGTCTGGCCGAAGAGCGTCACGAGCACGACGCTGAAGATGGAGACGACGGCTCCGGCGGAGAGCAGCAGCGCGGGCCAGCCCGCTCCGGTCACGTCGCGCAGGATCTCGGCGAGCACGGCCTGGCCGGCGTCCGCCTGCTTCCCGAACTCGCCCGCCGGCTGGGCGCCGACACCGGCGACGGCCATGTAGAGGATGGTGACGGTGAGCAGGGTGAGGAGAAGCGCCAGCGGGATGGTGCGACGGGGGTTGCGTACCTCCTCGCCCGCGGTGGAGACGGCGTCGAACCCGATGAAGGAGAAGAAGACGCCCGAGGCGGCGACGGCCACGCCGCCCATGCCGTGCGGTGCGAAGTCGGAGAAGTGGTCGCTGTCGAACGCGGTCAGCGCGACCGCGACGAAGAAGACCAGTACACCGATCTTGACGCAGACCATGACCGCGTTCACGGCGGCGGACTCCCGCGTCCCCCGGGCGAGGAGCAGGGAGCACAGCAGGACCACGACGAGCGCCGGGACGTTGACGTAACCACCCGCACCGGGCGGCTGGCTGACGGCATCCGGGAGCGTGAAGCCGAAGAGGGTGCTCGTGACCTCGTTGAGGTACTGGCCCCAGCTGACCGCCACGGTGGAGACGGCGACGCCGTACTCCAGGATCAGGCAGGAGGCGACGAGGTACGCGGCGCCCTCGCCGAGGGAGGCGTAGGCGTACGCGTACGTGCTGCCGGCGACGGGGACGGCACCGGCCAGTTCGACGTAGCAGAGCGCGCCGAGCCCTGCCACCACCGCGGCGAGCGCGAACGACAGGACCACGCCGGGACCGGCCTTGGGCACGGTGGTGCCGAGGACGAAGAAGATGCCCGTGCCCACGACCGAGCTGATCCCGAGCAGCGTGAGCTGCCACAGCCCCATGGTGCGCCGCAGCGGCGGCCCGGAGCGGCCGGACTCCGTCGCGGAGCCGGCCTCCGCGATCATCAGGTCGAGCGGCTTGCGCCGCGTCAACTCCCCTGCCAACGAGCCCATGGCGTCTCCTTCGGATCCCTGTGCACCCGCTCGATCCGCGGGTTGCGAGTGAGCCTGAGGCCATGGCCCACGGGGAACAACGGAGAGCCGGCGCGTTCACCGGTCGCCGGATTGGCCGATTCGACAAAGACAGGTTCGACGGAGACGGCTTCGACGGAGACAGGCCACCGGCCGGGGAGTCCGGACGTGACCTAGGGCAGCGCGGCGCCGCGGGCCGAGATCCACAGGGCGTACCACTCGTCGTGGCTCAGGGCCGGTTCGGCGGTCGCGGCGTCGCGGCAGGCGCGGATGCGCCGCGGGTTCGTCGTGCCGATGACGGGGGCGATACGGGCCGGGTGGCGGCGGAGCCACCAGAGGACGATCGTCTCCGGCGTGGTGCCCTTGGCGGCGGCGAGCCGGCCGACGAGCGCGGCCGTGGCCGTCTCCTGCGGGGTCTGCTGGGCCCCGGCGTAGCGCCCCTGCGCCAGCGCGCCCCAGGCCTGCAGGGTGAGGCCGTGGGACAGGCAGTGCTCGACGGTGCCCGCGGGGAAGCCGTTGGCGGCGGACTCGGGGGTGTTGACGAGGACTCCGTCCTCCAGCCAGGCGCGCCGGTGAAGACTCATCTCCAGCTGGTTGGCGACCAGCGGCAGATCCAGGTGGGCCTGGAGCCTGGCGATCTGCGCTGCGTTCATGTTCGAGACGCCGAACCGCCGGACGAGCCCCTGCCGGTGAAGAGAGGTCAGGGCCTCGCCGATGTCGGCGGGGTCGGCCAGCGGGTCGGGCCGGTGCAGGAGGAGGACGTCGAGGACGTCGGTGCGCAGCCGCTCCAGACTCTCCTCGACCCTGCGGACGACGGAGGCGCCGCGCAGGTCGTACATGCCGGGCCGGTCCCCCTCGGCCAGCCGGATACCGCACTTGGTCTGCAGGGTGATCCGCTCGCGCAGCCCGGCCGAGCGGGCCAGGACCTCGCCGAAGACGGCCTCGGACTTTCCGTGCCGGTAGATGTCCGCGTGGTCGAAGGCGGTGATGCCGCTGTCGAGGGCGGCCTCGACGGCGGCCTCCGCGGCGTCGATGTCGGCGGTGGTGTGGGGGCTCGTGTCCCAGCTTCCGCCCAGGCCCATGCAGCCCAGGAGGAGTCGGTGGTCGGTGGTCTCGTTCGTGTCGGTCACCGGGGCACCTTCGCACAGGTGGGCGTCCGGCCGTGCGGCGTCATGCCGCGCCCGCCCCGGGCTGCTCCGCCGGGCCGCGCCGGCGGGCTCGTGCGAGGCGCACCAGTCGCGTGATGCCGTAGGCGAGGAGCCAGGGCAGCACCGTGATCCCGCCGACGTACACCAGCAGGTAGCCGAGGAGGTCGTCCAGGGCCGGCGGCGGGTCGAGGCCGCCGTCCACCCGCCGCGGCCGCTCCCACTTCTCCAGCGGGAAGGTCATGAGGATCGCCGAGGTCAGCACCGGTGTCAGCGGGACGAGGACCGACCACAGCCGGGGCCACCGACCGGGCGCCGAGGCGCACCGCACGCCCAGCAGGACCATGGCGAACGGCCCGAACGGCACCCACAGCAGCGCCGGGAGCATGAGCAGCGCCCACCAGTCGTCCGAGTACCCGAACAGCATCGGCGTCGCCCCCCTGCTTCGCCACCCCTCACCCAGCAGGGTCAACCTACCGTCGGCAACGCCCCCACGGCATCCGCGTTTCCGGGCGTAGATGTCAATCTACGCAGAGCCGACAGAACGTCACGAAAGGAATCTCATGCCGTCCCGACTCAACCCGTACCTCACGTTCGACGGAGACGCCCGGCAGGCCATGGAGTTCTACAAGGAGGTCTTCGGCGGCACCCTGGCGCTGAACACCTACGGCGAGTTCGGCGAGAAGGAGGCCGGGGACGCCGTCGACAAGATCATGCACAGCCAACTGGAGACCGACAGCGGCTTCACCCTCATGGCCGGCGACGTGGCCCCGGGGATGGAGTTCCGGCCCGGGAACACCATCTCGGTGAGCGTGAGCGGGGAGGACGACGCGGAGCTGCGCGGCTACTGGGCCAAGCTCTCCGGCGACGGCACGGTCTCGGTCCCGCTGGAGATGCAGATGTGGGGCGATGTCTTCGGCATGTGTACGGACCGGTTCGGCGTCACCTGGCTCGTCAACATCAGCGGGCAGCAGTCCTGACCGTGCTCCGGCCGCCCCGGCGAGGGGTGGTGAGTCACGTCTCACCGGGGCGGCCGGGCTTGCCTATGCAACGAGTTGCATAGAAGGATTCGACCGTGGCGATCGAGCACGCGATTCTTGTCTCCCTCCTTGAGAAGCCGGGTTCCGGTTACGAACTGGCCCGGCGCTTCGAGCGGTCCATCGGGTACTTCTGGACCGCCAGCCATCAGCAGATCTACCGCGTCCTCAAGCGGATGGAGAGCGACGGCTGGATCGACGTCAGGGACGTGCCGCAACAGGGCCGCCCGGACAAGAAGGAGTACTCCGTCGCGGGTCCCGGACGCGCCGCCCTGTCCACCTGGCTGCACGAGCCCGTCGAGCCCGAGAGCGTCCGGCACGACCTCGCCGTGAAGATCCGGGGCGCGGCCTTCGACGACCCCACCGCGCTCATCGGCGAGGTCGAGCGGCACCGGCAGGCCCACGCCGAGCGCCTCGCCCACTACCTCGCGGGCGAGGAGAGGGACTTCACCGGCCCCGGCGCCCCGGACACGGCGGACGACCGGCCCGACGCGGGGGCGGAGCTCCAGCACGTCGTGCTGCGCGGTGGCATCGCGTACGAGCGGATGACCCTCGCCTGGCTCGACGACGTCCTCGCCACGCTCCACCGACTCGATTCCGAACGCTGAACCCTCACCCCTCATCCCTCACCGGACCGAAAGACGGAGCACATGGCCGACTCGCTGCTGTTCAACCCGCACACCTACGACCCGGCGCACTTCGACCCCGAGACCCGCCGGCTCCTGCGCGCCACCGTCGACTGGTTCGAGGAGCGTGGCAAGCGCAAGCTGATAGCGGACTACCGGTCGCGTGCCTGGCTGGCCGACTTCCTGGCCTTCTCGGCCAAGGAGGGACTGTTCGCGACGTTCCTGACGCCGTCGGCCGCCGCCGAGGGCGAGGCCGAGGGCGAGGGCGAGGGCGACAAGCGCTGGGACACCGCGCGCATCGCCGCCCTCAACGAGATCCTCGGCTTCTACGGACTCGACTACTGGTACGCCTGGCAGGTCACCATCCTCGGCCTCGGCCCCGTCTGGCAGAGCGAGAACCCGGCCGCCCGCGCCCGCGCGGCCGAACTCCTCTCCCAGGGTGAGGTGTTCGCCTTCGGCCTGTCCGAGAAGACTCACGGCGCCGACATCTACTCCACCGACATGCTGCTCACCCCCGACGGCGACGGCGGCTTCCGCGCCACCGGCTCCAAGTACTACATCGGGAACGGCAACGCGGCCGGGCTCGTCTCCGTCTTCGGCCGCCGCACCGACGTCGAAGGCCCCGACGGCTACGTCTTCTTCGCCGCCGACAGCCGGCACGAGGCGTACCACCTGGTGAAGAACGTCGTCGACTCGTCGAAGTTCGTCAGCGAGTTCCGCCTGGAGGACTACCCCGTGGCGGCGCAGGACGTCCTGCACACCGGGCGGGCCGCCTTCGACGCCGCCCTCAACACGGTCAACGTCGGCAAGTTCAACCTGTGCACCGCCTCGATCGGCATCTGCGAGCACGCGATGTACGAGGCGGTCACCCACGCCCAGAACCGGATCCTCTACGGCCGCCCCGTCACCGCCTTCCCGCACGTGCGGCGCGAGCTGACCGACGCCTACGTCCGGCTCGTCGGCATGAAGCTGTTCAGCGACCGCGCCGTCGACTACTTCCGCACCGCGGGACCCGACGACCGCCGCTACCTCCTCTTCAACCCGATGACGAAGATGAAGGTGACCACGGAGGGCGAGAAGGTCATCGACCTGATGTGGGACGTCATCGCCGCGAAGGGGTTCGAGAAGGACAACTACTTCGCCCAGGCGGCCGTCGAGATCCGGGGCCTGCCGAAGCTGGAGGGCACCGTCCACGTCAACCTGGCGCTGATCCTGAAGTTCATGAGGAACCACCTGCTCGACCCGGTCGCGTACGAGCCCGTGCCGACCCGTCTGGACGCGGCGGACGACGCCTTCCTGTTCCGTCAGGGCCCGGCCCGCGGCCTGGGCTCCGTACGCTTCCACGACTGGCGTACGGCGTACGACGCGTACGCCCACCTGCCCAACGTCGAGCGCTTCCGCGAGCAGGCCGACGCGCTGTGCGCGTTCGTCACCACCGCCGCCCCGGACGAGGAGCAGAGCCGCGACCTCGACCTCCTCCTCGCCGTCGGCCAGCTCTTCGCGCTCGTCGTCCACGGCCAGCTGGTCCTGGAGCAGGCCCGGCTCGCGGAGCTCGACGAGGACGTCCTGGACGAGCTGTTCGCCGTGCTCGTACGGGACTTCTCCGCGCACGCCGTCGAGCTGCACGGCAAGGACTCCGCCACCGACGAGCAGCAGCGGTGGTCGCTGGGCGCCGTCCGGCGGCCGGTCGTCGACGAGGCCCGCTCGGGCCGGGTCTGGCAGCGCGTCGAGGCGCTGTCGGGCGCGTACGAGATGGCTCCGTAGCCCGCTCTCCCACCCGCCAGTCCGCCCTCGGAGGCCGAGGGCGGACAGGCGGTGTCAGGGCGACAGACGGCGTCAGGGTGACAGGCGGTGTCAGGACGACGGGTGATCCGGCCGGGTTCCGGGCGGATCCTCAGGGGGCTCGCGTGTCACGTGGTAGGTCTCGGGCCGGGGCTCCAGCCGGGCCACCATCTCCGCGAGCCGCGTGCACACCTGCTTGATCTCCTCGTGTGTCTCGTCACGTTCCGTGATGACGGCCGCGAGCAGCAGCGCGGTCAGCGCCGTCGTGCCGTTGAAGGCCTGCAGGGTGACCATGTCGGCGAAGACGTCCTCGCCGGTGAACGGGCCGTGCTCGCCGGCCGCGGCCAGCACCGCGAGGATCGTCACGCCGAGCGCGCAGGGCGCCGCGCCCGCCAGGCGGAAGCGGAAGGCAGCCCAGATGAGGAAGGGCGAGACGAGGAAGAGCAGGTTGGAGTCGTCCGTTCGGGTCGCCAGGAGCGTGACGAGGAACGTACCGAGCGCCAGTGCCACCGCCTCGATCCAGCGGCCGGGCCCGGCCCGCGACGGCCAGCGCGCCCGGCGCAGCACGAACAGGAACGGCGTGACGACGAGGATCCCCATCGCGTCGCCGGTCCACCAGACCGACCAGGTGGGCCAGAAGTCGCCGGCGTCCAGGGCTCCGGAGAGGACCAGGACGCCGCTGCCGATGGTCGAACTGATCAACATCCCGGCGAGCGCGCCGAGGAAGACCAGCGCCAGTACGTCCCGCAGGCGGTCCAGCCGGGTCCTGAACCCCACGGCCCGCAGCATCAGAAAGGCGCAGACGGGTGCCAGGGTGTTGCCGACGGTGATGACGAGGACCGCGAGCAGCGAGGGCCCGAGGGACACATTGACCAGGAACGCGCCCAGCGCGATGCCCGGCCAGACGCGGGGCCCCAGCAGGAACAGCGACGCCAGCGCGACACCGGTGGGCGGCCACAGGGGCGTGACCTGGTCGCGTACCAGCTGCTGGAGCAGTCCGATCCGTGCCGAGCCGTAGTACAGGGCGGCGACGGCGAGCATGCGCAGGGCGGCGGACCCGTGACGACTCCACTCCAGACTGCGCACGACAGCAGTCTGCACGCGGATCCCGCGGCCTGCGACCCAGCGCCCGCCGCGGCTCAGGCTTCGGGCCCCGGGCCGTCGTAGCAGACGACGAGGACCGCGGCGTCGTCCCGGTGTCCCGTCAGGTCGGCCACCTTGACGACCGCGGAGGCCAGCACGTCGGGGTCGGCGTCGAAGCCCGCGCGCACCAGGGTGGCCACCTCGTCGAGCCCTGACTCCATCGGATAGTGCGGGCCCTCCACCACGCCGTCGGTGAGGAGCACGAGCGCCCCGGCCTCGGTCAGACGCCGGTGGGTCACCGGGTACTGCTCGCCCGACACGATGCCGAGCGGCGGCCCGCCGTTGTCGAGCGCGATACCGTACCGGCCTCCTGCCGTGGCCCAGACCATGGGGACGTGGCCTGCCCGGGAGACCGTGAGATCGCGGGTGGCCGGGTCGAAGCGGAGGAAGCAGCAGGTCGCGAAGCGGCCGACGCCCATGGCGATCAGCAGGTCGTTGGCGCGGCCCAGGACCTCCCGGGTGTCGCTCGTCGTCTGCGCGAGGGCACGGAGGCTGGTGCGCACCTGCCCCATGAAGGCGATCGCCTCCACGTCATGGCCCTGGACGTCGCCGATGGTGAGCCCGAGCGACCCGTCGTGCATGACGAACGCGTCGTACCAGTCGCCGCCCACGTCCAGGCCGTCGCGTGAGGGCGCGTACCGGGCGGCGAGGTGGAGCCCGGGCAGCTCCGGCAGCCCGGGCGGCAGCATGTGGCGCTGCAGAGCCAGGGCCAGCTCGACCCGTGCCCGCTGGAACTCGATCCGTTCCACGGCCTGGTCGACGAGCTGCCCGAGAGCGACCAGAAGTTCCTGCACGCTGTCGGGCGGCTCGGGGCGGTGTCCGCGGTGTCCGCGCATGACGGCTCCCGGCTTCCCACGGGCCTTCTCACCTCACCCTAGCCGCCGGTGCCGCAGGGCTCCACAGGGATGACGGCGGGGTTCAGTCCGCCGACCGGGGGACGAAGGTCATGGCGAGCACCGCCTGATCGTCCCCCTCTGCCGTCGGCGACCACGTCTTCACGTCCTCCTCCAGGAAGGACACGACCGTGTCCGGATCCACCGCGGAGCCGTCGCGAAAGCGTTCGTCCAGACGCTCCAGGACCGGGTAGAAGACGCCTTCCGCACTGCGTGCCTCGCTGATGCCGTCCGTGTAGACGACGAGCGCCTCGCCCGGGCTCAGCCTGTGCTCGGTGGTCGGGGACGGTTCGGGGCGGAGTTCCCGCAGGCCGAGCGGGAGGTCGGGGACGGTGTCCAGGGGGCGGGCGCCCCGGGGGCCGACGGCGATCGGCGGCGGATGGCCGCAGTCCACGATGCGTACGGTGCCCTCGGCGAGTTCCATGACGAGGGCGGTCACGAACAGTTCGGGATCGCCGTCCGCCCCGCGCGGGACGTTGCGGTCGATGCTGAGCTCCAGGCGGTCCGCCAGGACGGGGAGGTCCCGCCATTCGTGGGCGGAGACCCGGAAGCTGCCCAGGACCGCTGCGACCGCCTGCACGGCGTCAAGACCCTTGCCCCGTACGTCGCCGATGACCGCGCGTACGCCGAAGGGGGTCTCGCACAGGCTGTAGAGGTCACCGCCGACCAGGGTGCCGCCCTCGCCGGCCGTGTAGAAGCCGGCGGCGCGTACATCACCGACCCGCCGGGGCACGGGTCGCAGCAGGGTCCGCTGCATGGCCTCGGCGACCGAGTTCGCGCGGATCAGATGGTGCTGCGCGCGCTCCCGCTGCTGGGCGAGGAGGACGCTGACCGCTCCGATGACGAGCGTCGCGACGTACAGCGCCACATGGTGCTGCTCGTCGAAGTGTCCGGGCCGCCGTCCGGCCAGCAGCATCTGGAGACCGAGGCACACCACGGCCGACAGGGCCGTGCCCTTGGGCCCACGCGTCGCCGCGACCAGCGGAGGGACGCCGGTGAGCACGAAGCTGACCGGTTCCCGGCCCCCGAGGACCACGTCGGCGACGAGGGCGAGGCCCACTCCCAGGAGCGGCAGCCACCAGAGCCAACCCCGCCGCCACGCGCGGGTCCGACGGTCCGACGGGGAGGTCTCACTACGCACGTGCGCACTCTAGGGGGTGTCCCGCCGATCGGGCCGGATTGCCGGAGCGGCGGGCGGTGGACGCCAGAGGGGCCGCACGCCTGGGGCGCTGGACGCCTGGGGCGCCGTAGGCCTGAGGGGCCGGACGCCCGAGGGGGCGCACCCGCTACGGCGCGCCCCCTCAGGGTGTTGAGCGGTGGGTCAGCCGGTCGGCAGGCCGAGGCCGTAGTACGTGACGTGGTAGCCGTCCACGTAGGACGCCTCCCCGCCGACGATCAGGTCGGTGGGTTCGCTCGCGCCCGCAGCCCTGGCCGTCGCCACGAGCATCTCGGCGAGCGCGTGGCCCTTCGGCTCGCCCGGGCCGCCGCCGTCCACGCGCCACACCGGGTCGTCGTCGGAGAAGACCGACGCGGTGTGCGGGTGGTCGGCGACCGTGCCCCAGCCGAGTGCGGCGAGATCCACGGAGTCCGGGGCGAAACAGCCGATGGAGAGCCGCTCTCCGCACGCCACGTCGAAGAGCAGGGGCGCGCTCTGCCCGTTGCGCCCGTAGATCGGCATCCCGATCCGGATGTCCAGGGCGGCGGTCTCGGCGGGCAGCGCTCCCAGGAAGTCTGCGAGCGACCGGGTGACGGTCTCCCAGCTGCGGGCCTTCCAGCCGCCGGGGAAGCCGAGGCCGACGTTGGCCGTGTCGCGGTTGCTGCCGAAGAAGCCGCTGATGGAGTGTTCCTCGCCGACGCCCTGACGCCAGAACCAGTTCTCCGCGGGGTCGGTCGGCTGCAGGACCAGCTCGGGACCGGTCTTCCCGGCGCGCAGTTCGAGCGTGTCCGCCTGGCCGCGCCAGCGCAGGAAGGGTGCGCCCCAGAGCGGCTGGCTGTCGTAGAAGGGGCCCATGTCGCCGTGCGAGCCCATCACCGACGGCACGCCGAGCGCCTTGGTCAGCTCCTCCTTGGCGGCCCGGAAGGCGCCCGCCTGCGCCGGCGCGTCCGGGGCGGGAACCGCGACCGGGACCACGATCTCGACGTACGACTCGCCGCCGACGTACCGCTTCTCGTACTCGCCGACCGGGCGCAGCCGGGCATCGCCCGCGGCGCGGCCCGTGGCCAGCACCGGTGCGTCCGCCGTGCCGCCCCAGGCCCAGCCGAGTTCGGCGGCCAACGCCCGCATGCCCTCCGGCGTCCAGTCGTCGGTGTCGGCCGCGACGAGCCTGCGCGCGAGGTCCCCGAGCGGCTCCTCGACCGTGGTGGATTCCCCTGCTGTGCTTCCCCGTTGTTCGTTCATGCGGCCATCGTGCCGCATTCCTGATGACGCAGCGTCACCGGGGTTGGGGTGCGTCGAACTTGTCCGTCATGGACGCCGGCTGCGGCTGGAGGGCGGGGAAGGAGGTGTGGCCGGTGCGGTACGCGGTGACCGAGGCGAGAGTGGAGCCGCCGCGGAGGCGGACGAGGAGTTCACGGGCCGTCGTGGCGCGCGTCGCGTGGACGCGCCGTACGCCGACGGTGCCGCCCGACGCGACGGGACGGCCGTCGGCGAGGACCTCGTGCCCGGTGATGTGCTGACCCGAGGTCAGTTCCTCGCGCAGCTCGAGGTGATCGAAGCTGACCGGGCCGGGGAATCGGACGAGGGTCTCGCCCTCGCCCGCGGGGCTGAGGTCGCCCGCCAGGGGTGCGGCGAAGCGGCGCCGCAGCTCGGCGGTGAAGTCGAGCAGGCGGGTCCGGTCGGTCGCGTCGATGAGGCCGCGGCGGTCCGGGGGGACGTTGAGGAGGAGACCGGCGCCGAGCCCCACGGAGCGGTACCAGAGAGCGAGGAGGTGCTCCTGGCTCTTGAGGGTGTGCAGGTCGTCGGGGTGCCAGAACCAGTTGCGCCGGATGGGTACGTCGCACTCCGGCGGCAGGTAGCGCACCTGGTCGAGGCCGTGGGCGCCGTCGTCGTAGACGCTGATGCCCGTGGAGTCCGTGGCGTACCAGCAGGGGTCTTCCGCGAGTCCGTCCTCGTTGCCCGCCCAACGCAGGGTGGGCCGGCCCATGTTGAAGACCATGGCGTCGGGCTGGTGGGCGTCGACCACGGCCATGACGGCGTCCCAGTCGTAGCGGCGGTTCTCCGATCCCGCCCCGTCGAACCACAGTTCGGTGAGCGGCCCGTAGCGGGTGCAGAGTTCGGTCAACTGCCGGACGTAGAAGGCGTCGTACGCGGCCGGGTCGTCGTAGCAGCTCGCGTTGCGGTCCCACGGCGAGAGGTAGAGCCCCAGCCCGATGCCGACCTCGCGGCAGGCTTCCGCCAGCTCGGCGACGACGTCGCCGCGGCCTTCGCGCCACGGGGACGAGGCCACGGAGTACGCGGTCGTGCCGGTCGGCCAGAGGCAGAATCCGTCGTGGTGCTTGGCGGTCAGGATCACATGGCCCGCTCCCGCCTCGGCCGCGGTCCGCGCCCACTGGCGCGCGTCCAGCTCCGTGGGGTCGAACGTCGCCGGGTCGAGAGTCCCGTCGCTCCACTCCTTGCCGTGGAACGTGTTGACGCCGAAATGCAGGAAGAGACCGAAACCGCTTTCCTGCCAGGCGAGCTGTGCGGCGGTGGGCACGACGGTCATGGCACGATCCTCGGGCGTGGTGGTGAGCGAGCAGTTCTGCCACGGGCGGGGCCTCGGGACGCCGGTACTCTACGCCCGCCACGACGCACCACGCCAGAGTACTCGGCAAGCGCTTTCCAGCTACTCTTCGCGGCCTTTCGCCTCCCCGCACGATGACGATCGTCACCCCCCTCGGTGACGCGCGTACCGCGAGGCGAGGGAGAAAGTGAGCGGATCGGCGGCCTCCGCGCGGTCACGCTGGAAGAGGAAGCCAGGGGGGCCGACCACTTCGATGTGGAGAGCCATCATGAACGAGCTGTGCGGTACGGCCGTCCTGTCCCGTCACCCGCGCGCGGCCGCCGAGGCCCGTGGCGTGCTGAAGGCCGTCACGCCCGGCGACCACAGCGGCGGCGACGCGGCCGAGCTGCTGCTCTCCGAAGTCGTGGGCAATGCCGTCCGTTACGCCAAGGGCGACGAGATCGAGGTCGCGGTCGGGTTCGACGAGGGGACCGGGGTCATCACCGGCGCGGTCTTCGACGCGGAGCCCGGCCTGGGCTCCGGCGTCCGGTCCTGCCAGGTCGACGAGGCAGAGGAGGCGGGTCTGGAGACCGGGCGCGGTCTCGACCTCCTCGACATGCTGGCCGAGACGTGGGGCGTGGCGACGGTCGGTTCGCGGGGCAAGTGGGTCTGGTTCCAGGTCCCGGCCGCCGCGTGATCCCCGCCGCTTCGGCGGCGCCGACGCCCCGAGGGTGCCGGCCGACCGAGCGACCCCGGCTCAGTCCTCCAGGCCCGCCCGGTACGCCAGGCGGGCCGCCTGTACGCGGTTGTCCGCGCCGATCTTGGCCAGCAGTCGGCTGACCTGGTTCTTCACCGTGCCCTCGCTGGCGTGGATCTCCTCGCCGATCCCGGCGTTCGAAAGGCCCCTGCCGATCAGGCCCAGCAGTCGGCGTTCCTTGTCGTTCAGGCTGTCCAGCCGGCCCTGCTCCTCGGCCGTGAGCCGGGTGCTCCGCTGGGCCACCTGCTCCATCACCCGCCCCGCCACGGCCGGGTCGAGGACCCCGTGGCCGGTCGCGACGTAGCGCACGGCGCGCAGCAGCTCCTCGGGCGGGCTGTTCTTCAGCAGGAAGCCGCCCGCCCCGGCCGCGATCGCCTCCTCGACGTACTCGTCGGCCGAGAACGTCGTGAGGATCAGGACGCGGGGCGCGGCGGGCAACGCACGCAGCTCGCGGGTCGCGGCCAGGCCGTCCATGCCCGGCATACGGATGTCGACGAGGGCGACGTCGGGGCTCATCCGGCGGGCGAGGTCGACGGCGCTGTGTCCGTCCCACGCCTGACCGACGACATGGATGTCGTCGGCCGACGCGAGGATGTCGCTCAGTCCCCGGCGCACGATCTCGCTGTCGTCCGCGACCAGCACACTGATCATCGCGGGCTCTGATCCCTCACCAGTCACCTTCCCATTAAATGGGGCGAGGGCCTTCCGCGCGCGTGAACCCCTTGCGGTCGTCATCGGTCGACAAGGAACCGGCAAAGGGAGAGCGCCGCGGCCGCGGACCGCGACGGTCGAGGAATCGCAGGTCAGAGAGGTGGGAGGCGGATCGCGGCCGATGCGCCTTCGCGACTTTCGTCATCGGGAGTGCCACGCGGTCCGGGCTAGGGTCGACCTGTCGCCGCGAGCGTGAGCTGCCGCGGCGGCAGTCCTGTCGGTACGAAGCGAGGAGGTGTTCGGGATGAGTCCCGAAGGAAGTCCTTGCCGTACCGCGTCGGCCGTCTGAACCGACTCGCTGATCCGGCCGCCTTCCCGTCGCCGCCCGTCACCGTATGGCCGACCGGCTTCGCGGCACTCGCGGCCCCTCCGGTCCAGGCCGTCCCGACACCGGGTCCCTTCAGCGGGTCCTCACGCCAGGTCCTGACACCAGGTCCTGACCAGGTCCCGACACGGCCCGCGTTCCGGCGGACGTCGACGCATGCGCGCCTTCCCGCCGGTCGACCGGCGAAGGCCACGTCTCCTGCGCGCCCTCGACACAGGGCGCTCCCCCTTCACCTGTTCCTGTGAGGGCCCGGGCCGGCTGTGCCGCCCGCGTGCCCCACGACCACTCCCTGAGCCACGCCCGGCCCTGCCGCGCGCGGATCTCGGGAGGGAGGCTCACCATGACCCTGCTCACCACCAGGACGCTGCGCCGAGAGCGCGGCTTCGCCGAACTCCAGGCCCGTACGAACGCCGCCGCCGACCGGCTCCACGAGGTCCGGGACCAGACCTCCGCCGACGTGCTGGCCGACCTCGCCGCCGGGCGTGAAGGCCTCGACCACCGCGAGGCGGCCCACCGCCTGCAGGTCCACGGCCGCAACGTCGTGGCCGAGGAGCACGCGCCCGGCTGGGCCGTGCAGTTGGTCAAGGCCTACTGCAACCCGTTCATCGCGGTCCTCGTCCTCCTGGCCGCCGTCATGTACTGGCAGGACCCCGCCGACCCCGGTGTCGTCATCCTGTCGACGATGGTCGCGATCAGCGGACTGCTCCGCTTCTGGCAGGAGTACCGTTCCGGCCGGGCCGCGGACGCGCTGAAGGCGCTCGTCGCCACGACCACCGCCGTCCAGCGCAGGGCCGGGCGCGGGGCGGAGCCCACCGCCGTCGAGATCCCGATCGACGAGGTCGTCCCCGGTGACGTGGTGCGGCTGGCCGCCGGTGACCTCGTCCCCGCCGACCTGCGGTTGCTGACGGCCAAGGACCTGATGGTCTCTCAGGCCTCGCTCTCCGGCGAGTCGCTGCCCGTCGCCAAGGCTGACACGGCGGGCACGGCGGGCACCACGGGCACCGCCACGGCCCTGAGCCGGACAGGTCGTACCGGCTTCGACCCCGCCGAGGCCGACACCCTCTGCCTGATGGGGACCTCCGTCACCTCCGGCACCGCGACCGGCGTCGTCGTGGCCACCGGCTCCGACACGTACTTCGGCTCCATGGCCGGTTCCCTCGTGGGCGCGCGCCCGCAGACCACCTTCGACATCGGCGTCCGCAAGGTCAGCTTCCTGCTGATCCGCTTCATGCTGGTCATGGTCCCGGTGGTCTTCGCGATCAACGGGGTCACCAAGGGCGACTGGCACGAGGCCTTCCTGTTCGCGGTCGCCGTCGCCGTCGGGCTGACCCCGGAGATGCTGCCGATGGTCGTCTCCGCCAACCTGGCGCGCGGCGCGGTGGCGATGGCGAAGAAGAAGGTCGTCGTCAAGCAGCTCAACGCGATCCAGAACCTGGGCGCGATGGACGTGCTGTGCACCGACAAGACCGGCACCCTCACCGGCGACTGGCTATGAGCGTCAGGGGAGGGCCGGCAGCACGAACTCGTAGCCGACCTCCCCGCGCCGCGGGTCGATGCTGAGGTCCGTGACCTCCAGGAGCCGGTCGTGCTGATCGTGCACCAGCTTCCGTATGGAGAGCCAGAGTCCACCGCGCTGGCCGGGGTTCACACGCACCCGGTCCCGTCGCACGGGCCGCAGCCCTGCCTCCGCCATCCACACGTAGAGATGGCGCAGATCGGGTTGCGGCCCGTACGGATGACGGCGGACGCGGCGGACCCCGCGACTCAGCTTGGGCACGTGCGACAGGGCGGTGTGCGAGAAGTACGAGACGGCCCGCTGCACGGTCTCCCCCGAGCCGAGGACGAGCCGGTGCCGGTGGACGAGCGTGGGCCTGTCGGGGTCGAGCCCCAGCAGCGCCTCGATGGGCGGCGGTACGGGTTCGTACGAGAGCGTGGCGGCGGCGCGGACGGTCAGGCCGCCGAAGTCGGCTCCGCCGGGATAGAGGGGCTGTGCGCCCAGGCCCGCGGCGGACCGCTCCGGGGTGGACGTCCCGGTGTAGGCGTAGGTGCCGCTTCTGTCGGTGCGGATCAGCCCGGCCGCGCGGAGGTGCTCCAGGGCGCGTCGCACCGTCTGCCTGTTCACCTCCAGGGAGGAGGCGAGGGCGCGTTCGCTCGGGATTCTGCGCACGCCGGACTCGCCGCCGGCCCGGCCGCGGGCGTCCCGCATGATCTGCTCGGCCGTGCGGATGTACAGCGAGGTCATGACGCATGACCATATTGATCGCTCTTTCGATCGTCAAGATCGCTTGAGCGATAGTATGAAAACACGCAGTTTGATCGGAAGAGTAGGGTGATCGCGCGAAGCTGAGCGCGGAGTCGAGGGACAGCTGGGAGACGGTGTGCGGTACACGGTGGACGAACGGCACGAGCGGATCGTGGAGCTCGTGCGGGAGCACGGCAGCCTGCGCGTCGCCGACCTCGCCCACCACCTCGGCATCTCCCTGGTCACCGCGCGCCGTGACGTGGAGGCGCTGGCCTCCGGCGGCCGGCTCGACCGGGTGCGCGGAGCCGTCCACTGGCCGGGCACCCCGGCGCCGCGCGGAAACGTGCCGCAGCCCATCCCCGAGCTGCGTCCCGCCCCCGCGGAAGAGCCGGAAGCGCCGGTGATCGGCATGGTCGTCCCGCAGTCCCAGCACTACTTCGGCGAGATCATCCGGGGCGCCCGGGAGACCGTCGCCGCGGCCGGCGGCCGGCTCATCCTCGGCTACTCCGGCTACCGGCCCGAACAGGACACGGCCCAGGTGGACCGCATGCTGGAGGCCGGTGTCCACGGTCTGCTCCTGACGCCCAGCTGGCCGAGCGGCACCGGCGGGGCCGGGGACACGGGCGGGGCGGACGCCACAGGCGGGGAGCTCACGTTGCCGGCGGTCCTGGTGGAGCGCCGTGGCGAGGTGGGCACCCGCGTCGCCGGGCTCGACCACGTCTGCACCGATCACGCCGCGGGCGCCGGAGTGGCGGTGCGCCACCTGATCGAGATGGGGCACCGGAAGATCGTGCTCGTCGCCGGGGACAGCCCGACCGCGGTCCAGGTGAGGCGCGGTTACGAGGCGGCACTGCGCGCCTTCGGGGTGGCCGGCCCGCCGGTCGAGCCCCTGGCCCTGCAGGGCGGCGAGATCGACACGGAGCGGATCGACGCCGTCGCGGAGCGGCTGGCCGCCCTGGTGGACGGTGGCGAGGTCACCGCCGCGCTCGTGCTCAGCGACATCGACGCGATCCTGCTCCTGCAGAGCCTGCGCAGCCGCGCGGCCCACCTCCGCGTCCCGGAGGACCTCGCCCTCGTGGCGTACGACGACGACGTGGCCGCGCTCTCCGACCTCCCGCTCACGGCGGTCGCTCCACCGAAGTACGAGGTCGGGGCGACCGCCGCCGAGCTGCTCCTCCAGCGGGTGCGCGAGCACGCCGCGGGGACCTCGGGAGGGGCTCGCCGGCACGTCGATCTGCTGCCTGAGCTGCGGGTACGCGCGTCCTGTGGCGAGGCGACGGAAAAAACTTCCGATCATTCCGATCGATAGCCCTACCACTCCGGCGGTGCTTCGATCAGCACCGATCAGGGCCTGTCGAGCCCCGCGCGATGGGCCGTCCACGCCGCCCGCAGACGGCGGTCAGGAGGACCCGGATACTCATGGCGTTCCTCGGCGGTGGGGGATGACGGCCGAGACCAGGAAGCCGCCCTCGTGCGGCCCCGCTGTGAGTGTCCCGCCGAGCAGCGTCACACGCTCGGTCATGCCGACGAGGCCGTGGCCCCCGCTGGGCAGGTCGACCTGGGGCGGACCGGTGGGCGCCGTGTTGGCGACCGCCAGGTGCACGCCGTCGGCGCGGCAGTCCACCGCCACGCGCACGGTGGCGCCGGGGGCGTACTTGGCGGCGTTGGTGAGCGACTCGCGCACGATCCGGTGCAGCGCGCGCTGCACCGCGGGCGGCAGGGTCTCGGGGTGGCCGTCCACCCGGAGCTCCACCCGCTGTCCGCGCTCGCGCGCCTGCGTCACCAGCTCGGACACCCCTTCGGCGTCCGGCTCCGCGCCCCGCCCGCCCTGCCCGGCGGCCGCACGGGACGGGGACAGGACGCCGAGAATCTCGCGCAACTCCTCCAGCGCCTGCCAGCCGTCGGACCTGATGAGCGCGGCGGTGCGGACGGTCTCCGGCGCGCGTCCGTCCGCGCCGACCTCCAGGGCGCCGGCGGCCAGCACCATGTTGCTCACCCGGTGGCCGACCACGTCGTGCATCTCCCGGGCGATCTCGGCCCGCTCCTCGGCCCGCGCCCGTTCGTCCAGGAGCTGGTTCTGGCGCTCCAGATCGGCGACCCGGGCCTGTACGGTCGCCGTCAGGTCGCGCCGTACACCCACCGCGTACCCGACGGCGAGCGGTCCGACGATCGCGGCGAGCGAATAGGCGGCCTCCCGTACCCCTGCGGTCGGCAGTCCGCCGTGCAGGCCGACGAGGCCGGCGGCGAAGCCTGCCACGCCGTAGGCGACGAGGACCCTCAACCTGCGGTCGAGGCTGCCGACGGTGTACATCGCGACGGCGAGCGCCACCGGGGTGAAGGACACCACGTGCATGACGAGCACGAAGTCGGCCACGAGGTACGGCCGTCGTCTGCGCCACCAGAGCGTGGCTCCGACGAGCGCGGCGCAGGCCGCGATCACCGGCGTGGGCAGCCCGGTCAGCAGACCGCTGGACGGCTTCACCCACGAGTCGCCGATGCCCAGGGCGACGACGACCAGGGTGACCAAGGCGTCCACACGCCTCGGTGGCCAGCGGGAGTGCGGGGGCGCGGGCATGCTGTCACGGTATCCAGCGCGCACCGGCGGGGCTCGGTGAGCGCCGCCGGGGCTGACCCGTTCAGGCCTTCGCGTCGCCGGCATGATCCGAACGAAAGCCCCAGGTCGTCGACTCCGGGCCGTTCGGCCTGTCGGAGGTCGGGCCCGGCCGTGACTTTCGAAAGGTCGGGGGCCGTCGCCGGGCGGTGACGATGGAACGGATGCCGTGCGGAGGCGCACCCCACCTGCCCGGACGGCGTCGACCGTTCCAGGCAGCCGCAGGCCGGTGGGGAGAAGCACGGCAGACATGTCCCCCACCGAGGTCCGGCCCGCCCGGAAGATCTGGGTGCTGTCCCAGGGCAGCCCACTCGAACACTTCATCACCGCTCTGGTCGTGCCGGCCCTGGGCCGGAGCGTGGCCGTCCAGCGGGACGCCCCCGCCTCGGTCCTGGACGGCCTCGTCCTGTCCGGCCTCGACGCGGCGTTCCTGCGGCCCTCGGTCGACCTCGCCCACGGGATCGCGCACTGCGTCAGGGCCGAGGACCTGGCCGAAGCGGCCGCGACCCGCGCCGACCTGGCCGCGGCCCACATCGTCTCCCCCACCCGGTACGGCGCCGTGGCGGACGTCCGGGCGCTCGCCGACGCGGCCCATGAAGCGGGGGTTCCGCTGATCGTCGACGAGACCTGGCGTTCTCCGCTGTTCGGCGGGCATCCGGAGGTGCTGCCGGACGCGCTCGCGTACGGCGCGGACCTGACGGTCGTACGCGGCGCGACTCCCGTGCTCCGGTTGGGAGACGGGCCGCACGCCGACCTGCTGCGGCCGCTCATCGATCGCGCGGTGGACCTCGCGGGCCGTGCGCACGGGGAGGTGCCGCCGTCGGCACGGCCCCCGCACGGCTGGGACCACGTCCTCGACTCGCTGGAGGCTGCCGTCACGATCCGCGCGGGCGTCCGGAAGGAGGGCCGGTTCACCCTGGTCGACGAGGGGTTCGCCGGCATCGGCGGGATCGCCGCGGCGGAGCCGCTCCGCATCACGGTCAACACGCGTGACGGTGGCGTCCGCGGGCACCGGGCGCTCCGGCAACTGGCGGACGCGGCCCGCGGCGTGACCGTCGGGACGGCCACCGGGACCGTCCTCTCCGTGGTGCTCGGCACCGAGGTCGAGCCGGACGCCGAAGGGTTCCTCGACGCGCTGCACGCCCTGCCGGTCCTCCCCACCGAACTGCCGGAGCCCCTGCGGCTGGCCCTCCCCGAACCGGGGCCCGGCCGGCTCACCGTCCGCGAGGCCTTCTTCGGGACGGCTCGGGTGGTGCCCTCGGCCACGGCGGTGGGCATGGTCTCCGCCGCCACGGTCACGGCGTGCCCGCCCGGTGTGCCGGTCCTGATGCCCGGTGAGGTCATCACGGCGGAGACGGTGGCCTTTCTCACCGCGGTGTCCCGGTCGAAGGGGGGCCGTGTCAGCGGGGCCGCCGACGCGGACGGTCTCGGCCTGCGGGTGGTCGAGGAATCGGTCGCCGACTGGTGACGGTGACTTTCGTCAGCGCGACCCGTCACCAAGGTCAGCGCGGAAGCGTTCCCGCGCAACTGAGAATGGATACAGACACCGCACGGAGTACCGAATCCCCCGTCAACTGGACTCCGTGCGGTGTTCTCTTTCCGCGCCGCTTTCCATGTGTCGCGAAGACGTCAAGACCCCGTGGTCCCCCTTGGTGAAAAAGCGTCGGGAATTCCGGTGATCCGCATCACTCGACGAACGGATGGGGCGGTTTCCGGGGCACGGTTCTGTCCGGATGACGCGCATAGACGCTCACTGAACTCGCTGGTAGGACAGCACTCCGTGCCCTCGCGCGAGCCGAATGCCGACTCCGATCGTTTTCACGGAATTTCCCCGGTCGGGTTCGGTGCTAGCGTCCGTCGCCGCGAAGTTGAACTCTGAACCGTGAACGGAGGGACTGTGGCGCATCTGCACCACTTCGGCGCCGGCTGGCTTTCCCCGGTCCTCGCCTATGCGATGGCCTGTGTCGGATCCGCACTCGGACTGCGCTGTACCGTCAGGGCGCTTGCGGCCGAGGGCCGTTCGCGACGCAATTGGCTCGTCACGGCGTCCGTCGCCATCGCCTCCGGCATCTGGACCATGCACTTCGTCGCGATGCTGGGCTTCGGCGTCGCCGGGTCGGCGATCCGCTACGACGTCCCGCTCACCCTCCTCAGCCTCGTCGTCGCCATGGCGGTGGTCGGCCTGGGCGTCTTCACCGTCGGCCACGGTCGCAACCGGTGGCGTTCCCTGCTGCTCGGCGGTCTCGGTACCGGACTCGGCGTGGGTGCGATGCACTACCTCGGCATGGCGGCGCTGCGTCTGAACGGAACGGTGAGCTACGACCCGCCGTTGGTCGCCCTCTCGCTCGTCATCGCCGTCGTCGCGGCAACCGCCGCCCTGTGGGCGGCACTCACGGTGCACGGCGCGGCCGGCGCGGTGATCGCCTCCCTGGTCATGGGAGCCGCGGTGAGCAGCATGCACTACACGGGCATGGCCGCCGTCGTCGTCGAACTCGCCCCGCGCCGCACGGTGCTCGACGGCGTCACGGCGACGGAGTTCGTCTTCCCCCTCGCCGTGGTGCTCGGATCGTTCCTCTTCCTCGCCTCCGCCTTCGTCGCCCTCTCGCCCACCGCGCGGGAGAGCGCGGAGAACGCCGAGGCCGCGGAGGCCGCGGAGGCGGCCGAGGCCGCCTCGCTCGACGTGGCGGTCGTGCCGTCCCGCTGAGCACCGACCTCCCCCGCATCCCCCTCCCCCTGACTGTTCGAGGAACCGATGAGCGCACGTCTGGTGCCACGCTCGATCCGGGCGAAGATTGTCTGCCTCCTGATGGTCCCCGCCGTGTCCCTGATGGCGCTGTGGGCGTACGCGACCGTCACCACCGCGCGCGGCGTCTCGGAGCTGAGCCGCGTCCAGGAGGCCAACTCCACCCTGTTGAAACCGATCGACACCCTGGTCGTCTCGCTCCAGGCGGAACGCGCCGGAGCCCTGCGTCATCTGGCCGCCCCGAGCACGGAGCGGGCGGATTCCCTGGGCGGCCTGGAGAAGGACACCGACTCCGCCTCCGCCGCCCTCCGCCGCGGCGCCCGGGCGAGCACCCTGGACGTCCAGGCCGTCGGCGCGGACTTCTCAGGGCGCGTCGACCAGCTCATGGCGGACCTCGACGGTGTGACGGCGCTGCGCAAGCAGGCCCGTGCGTCGGACGAGGCCTGGAAGGACGTGTACGACGCCTACGGGCGCGTGATCGAGCACGCCTTCGCCGTGCAGGGCTCCTTGGCCGCGCTGCACGAACCGGAGCACGCCTCACCTGCCCGGGTCGTCCTCGAACTCGCGTGGGCCCGGGAGATGATCGCCCGTGAGGACGCCCTGATGGGCACCGCCCAGGCGGCGAACCGCCTCACCCGTGAGCAGTACCAGGAGTTCGTGGGCTCGGCCCACACCCAGCGCCGTCTCTTCGGGGCAGTGGACGATCTGCCGTCTGCCGAAGCCGCCGCGTACCGTGCGGTCCTCTCCGGCAACCCGATGCGTGAGATGCGCGCGACGGAGGACCGGATGCGCGCCGCCGGCAGCGCCTCCGCGGCCGGCCGCCTGGCCTCGTCCGCCGAGTGGAAGGCGTCGGCCGACGACGTCCTCCAGCAGTTCGCAACGGCCCAGGCGGGGGCGAGCACGGCCGCGATCGACGCCGCAAGCCCGGTCTCCTTCGCCGTCCTCGGCGGCTCCGGCGTCGCCGTGGCGCTCGGACTGCTCGGCGTGCTGCTCTCCCTCTTCATCTCGGTCCGGATCGGCCGCGGCCTGGTCCGCGAGCTGACGGACCTGCGCAACTCCGCCCTCACCCTCGCCGGGCGCGAACTGCCCGAGACCATCCGGAAGCTGCACACGGGCGAGAGCGTCGACCTCGACGTCCTCGCACCGCTGCGCGCGCACCGCGACGACGAGGTCGGGCAGGTCGGTGCCGCGCTCGTCGCCGTGCACCGCGCGGCGGTCGTGTCGGCGGCCGAGCGTGCCCAGGTCCTCCACGGGATCTCCGGTGTGTACGTCAATCTGGCGCGCCGTAGCCAGGCCCTGCTGCACCGTCAGCTCGCCCTCCTCGACACCATGGAGCGGCGCAACGAGGACCCGGTGGAGCTGGAGGACCTCTTCCGCCTGGACCACCTCACCACCCGTATGCGCCGGCACTCCGAGAGCCTGATCATCCTCTCCGGCGCGGCGCCGGGGCGTGGCTGGCGGCAGCCGGTCCCGCTGCTCGACGTGGTCAGGTCCGCCGTGGCGGAGGTCGAGGACTTCCGCCGGGTCGAGGTGCACGCCGTCCCCGAGGTCCGCGTGCACGGCGCCGCGGTCGCCGACCTCATCCATCTGCTGGCCGAACTCGTTGAGAACGCGACGGCCTTCTCACCGCCCCACACCACGGTGCGGGTGCGCGGTGAGCGGGTGGGTTCCGGGGTCGCCCTGGAGATCGAGGACCGCGGCCTCGGGATGAGTACCGAAGGCTTCGCCGAGGCCAACAGCCGGATCGAGGACACGGGCAGGATCGACTTGCTCGACAGCGGGCAGCTGGGCCTGTTCGTGGTGAACCGGCTGGCCCACCGCCTCGACGCGCGGGTCGCCCTGCAGCCCTCGGTGTACGGCGGTGTCGTGGCCGTGATCCTGCTGCCGACGTCCCTGATCAGCGAGGCTCCGGCGGAATCGGAGGCGGACGGGGGCGACGACTCCCTGCCGCGCCGCCGCCCGGAGCGGCGGCCGGTGCGGGCGGGCCGCGGCGGAGGTCGTCACCGGGCCCCCGCCGTGGAGGCCGCCGAGCCGCTCGCGGTCCCGCAGCAGCAGCACCGACCGGCCGTGCCCCGTCCGGACGTCGTGGCCCCCGTGACGGGGGCGGCATCGGTGACGTCCGTGCCGGGCGTGTCCTCCCCGGCCGAGGCGGCATCAGCGGCACCCGCGACAGACGTGGCGCCCGTGCCGGCCCTGCCGGACACGGCCCAGATTGCCGCCGCACCGCACGTGCTCGCTCCGTCTCCGGCCGTCCCCGCGCCGGGCGACAAGGCCGCGCTGCCGCGCCGCGTGCGGCAGCGGTCCGCGCCCGGCGTCGCGGACGGTGTCGCCGAGCCGGACCCGTACGCGCCGCCGGCGCCGGACGGGCCCCGTCGCTCCCCGGAACAGGCGCGGGCCGCCATGACCTCGTTCCGTGCGGGCTGGGCCCGCGGGAACTCCGACCGTGTGCCTCGACCGGACACCGCACACGGGGACACCACAGATCGTGAAGGAGAGAGCCGATGACCGGCAACCGCCACCGCTCCGGTGAACTCGACTGGCTGCTGGAGGAACTGGTCACGCACGTTCCGGCGATCCACCATGCCGTCGTCCTGTCGGGCGACGGGCTGCCCGTCGGCATGTCCGCGGCCCTGACCAGGGACGACGGCGAGAGATTCGCCGCCATCGCCTCGGGGTTCCACAGCCTCGCCAAGGGCACGGGACACCACTTCAGCGCCGGCCAGGTCATCCAGACCCTGGTCGAACTGGAGGACGGCTTCCTCTTCGTCGTCGCCGCCGGCCACGGCTCCTGTCTCGCCGTGTTCAGCGACGCGAGCGCCGACGTGGGCCTCGTCGCGTACGAGATGGCCCGGTTGGTCAAGCGGGTCGGCGCCCACCTCGGCACACCGGCACGCGGCGACGCGGGTGCGATGCCGCTCCTCGATGACTGAGCACGGCAGGCGCTGGTACGACGACGAGGCGGGCCCGCTGGTACGCCTCTACGCGATGACCTCGGGCCGGGCGCGGCCCGCCGGCAGCGAGACGTTCGACCTGATGACCCTCGTGCACGGCCTGCCGCGCCCCGAACGGGGCCCGGTGATCTCGCCGGAGGAGTCGGAGATCCACCGGCTCTGCGGTGCCCGCCCCCGGCCCGTGGCCGACATCGCGTCCGACGCGGGCCTGCCGCTCGCCGTCGTACGGGTGCTTCTCGGCAACCTGCTGGAGGCCGGACTCGTCCGGGTCAGTCCTCCCGTACCCCCAGCCCAACTCCCCGACCAGCGCGTCCTCAAGAGAGTGATCGATGGACTCCGAGCCCTCTGACGTATCCTTCCTCGCCCTGAAGATCCTCGTGGCCGGTGGCTTCGGCGTCGGCAAGACCACCCTGATCGGGGCGGTCAGCGAGATCCGGCCCCTGAACACCGAGGAGCTGCTGACCGAGGCGGGCCGCCCGACCGACAGCCTCGACGGCGTGACCGAGAAGCGCACGACGACGGTGGCCCTGGACTTCGGCCGCATCACGCTCGGCGACGATCTGGCGCTGTACCTCTTCGGCACACCCGGCCAGAACCGTTTCTGGTTCCTCTGGGACGAACTGGCGCGGGGCGCGCTGGGCGCGGTGGTGCTGGCGGACACCAGACGGCTGGTGGACTCCTTTCCCGCGATCGACTACTTCGAGCGCAGGCGACTGCCGTTCGTCGTGGCCGTCAACTGCTTCGACGGGGCGCGCGACTACAGCGCCGAGGATGTGGCGGCCGCGCTCGACCTCGACGAGGGCACCCCGGTGGTGCTGTGCGACGCGCGCGAGCGGGAGTCGGGCAAGGAGGTCCTGATCGCGCTGGTCGAACACGCCACCACTGAACTCCGTCCCCTCGGGTAGCCGCCGTCCCGGCACCCGAGGGGGCGGGCCCGTGCGGACCGGGCGCGTCGGTGCGCCCGGTCCGCCGGTGTTTTTCGTCGAGGCCCGGGGGCTCAGTCCCGGCCGGTCCCCCGGTAGAGGTCGAGCTCGCCGTCGAGTTCGACGGCCAGGACGGTGGCCCGCTCGTCGGTGTCCGCGCCCTCCGGGGCGTCGATCCACAGCACGCCGGGCACCTCGCCGAGGCCGCCGACGGTCCGGTGCTCCCGTTCGGCGCCGGTGCCGACCACCCGGACGCGCTTGACCGGTGTCCGCAGTCCGCGCAGGGAGACCGACTCGCGCGGCGGGTCGAAGCAGACCAGGTAGAGCGTGCGCCGGTCGGCCGAGAGGGTGCTGGGTCCGTAGTGGTGCCCCGCCGGGAGGCCGGCCACGGTGCCGTACACGGCCTCGGCGTGCCGGGCGATCCAGTCGCCGAGGCCCTCCAGACGCTCGACCTGCTCGGCCGGGATCGTGCCGTCCTCGCGGGGGCCGACGGCCAGCAGCAGGTTGCCGCCCATGCCGATGGTCTCGGTGAAGTAGCGCACCAGTTGGCGCACCGACTTCTGGTTGTGGTCGCCGTGCTGGTAGCCCCAGGAGTCGTTGACGGTCAGGCACAGCTCCCAGGGGCCGTCCGGCGGCAGGAGCGGCACGCCCTGCTCGGGGGTGGCGTAGTCGCCGTGGCTCAGCATCCGGGCGTTCAGGACCGTGTCCGGGTTTCCGGCGAGGATCCGCTCGGCGAGCCGGCGCATCCCCCACTGTTCCTCGCTGCGCTCCCCCTCCCCGTCGAACCACAGCAGGTCGGGACGGAACCGTGCGACGAGCTCGCCGACCTGGGCGTCGCGGTAGGCGACGTAGCGGGCCCAGGCCTCCGGGTCCTCGACGCCGTCTGCCGGAGTGACGAGGGGGTTCGTGGCGACGTCCCCGTTGGGCGCGTCGGGGTGGACCACGCTCGCGTAGTCGGGGTGGTTCCAGTCGGAGTGCGAGTAGTACAGACCGACCTTGAGACCGTGCTCGCGCAGGGCCTCGGCGTATCCGGCGACCAGGTCGCGGCCTGCCGGGGTGTGCCGTACGACGTTCAGGTCGCCGTGCTCGGTGTCCCACAGGGCCACGCCGTCGTGGTGGCGCGCGGTGAGCACGGCGTAGCGGGCGCCCACCCGGGCGAACAGCTCGGCCCAGGCGCGCGGGTCGTACGCCGACGCCGTGAAGCGGTCCAGCTGGCCCATGTACTTCTCGTGCGGGACCCGGCCGTCGTAGAAGGCCCAGGACTCGGGGACGCCGTCGACGGCGTAGATGCCGTAGTGGAGGAAGATGCCCAACTTGGCATCGGGGAACCAGGGTTGCATCGGCATGGGATCAGGTCCTCGGTGGGAGGGGCGCGGGGAGTTCTCCGCCCGGCCACGCTAGGTCCGGCCCCGGGTCCCGCGGGTGGGCCGGACTCACCGTCGCTGGTCCGTTTTCACCAGCCCGCCGTGCGGAGTCGGGGCGCCGCGCCCGCTCCCGGTCGTCAGCCCAGGGGCTGCGCGTCCCATGCCGCCGTGACGCGGGCCGCCTGGCTCTGCAGGGAGGCGACCAGGTCCTGCACGCTGGGCGCGGCCGTGGAGCGCAGGGCGGCGACGCTGATCTCGCGGGCCAGCGGCGGCCCTTCCAGCGGGCGTACGACGACGTCGGCGCGCGGGGCCCCGAGGGCCAGGCGGGGGACGAGCGAGACTCCCGTACCGGCCGCGACGAAGCCCTGCACGACGCCGTAGTCGTCGGTGCGCATCACATGGACGGGTTCGAAGCCGTGCCGCGCGCAGGCCCAGGACAGGAGCCGGTCGCAGGGGTCGCGGGGGTCGGCGGCCCCGACCCAGTCGTCCTCGCGCAGCTCCTCCAGCGGCACCCGCTCCAGGGCCGCGCACCGGTGGTCGGCGGGCAGGACCAGCAGGAGCGGATCGGTCAGCAGGGGGTGCACCTCGAAGGCGTCCTCCAGGTCGAGCCGGTCGCCGGGCTGCGAGAAGACGAGCGCGACCTGCAGTTCGCGGGAGCGCAGTCCGTTCAGGAGGACGGGCAGCTCGCCCTCGGTGAGGGAGACGTGCACGCCCTGTGCGTGCAGCGCGCGGACCGCGCCGGGCAGCAGCAGCGCCCCCGCGGTGGGGAAGGTCCCGACGTGCAGCGTGCGGGTGCCGCGCGCCGCTTGGGCGCGTACCTCACGCTCCGCCAGGCGCAGCCGGGCGAGCACCGCCTCGGCGTGCGGCAGCAGCGTCTCCCCCAGCTCCGTGAGCGCGGCGCCGCGCGGGCCCCGCTGCACCAGCGGGGCGTCGAAGTGCCGCTCCAGGACGGTCAGATGGTGGGTGACCGTCGGTTGCGAGTAGTGCAGCGCGCGGGCGGCCCCGGCGAGGGAACCCTCGTGGGCGATGGCCCGCAGGACATGGAGATGACGTACTTCAAGCATATAGACAGAGTATGGAGATACCTCAAGGAATGCAGCATTCCCTTAACGGTCGGCGAATCCCACACTGGGCGACGTGAACAGCACCACAGCCGTAGCACCCCACCCCTGCCCGACCGGAACACGCCAGGACGTGGCGCCGTACGCGGACGCCGTGCGGACGCACGCCGAGCGCGCCTGGCTCCGTCTCAACGTCCCGGGTCACGCCGCAGAGGCGACGAGCCCCCTCGCCCAGACCTTCGGCCCCGACCTCCTCACGCTGGACTTCCCCCCGCTGCTCGAAGGGCTCGACCTCGGCACGGACACTCCGATGGACCGGGCCACGGAGCTGGCGGCGGAGGCCTGGGGCGCCCGCCGCACCTGGTTCCTGACCAACGGTGCCTCGCAGGGCAACCAGATCGCCTCCCTGGTCACGCCGATGCTCGGCCGCACGCTCGTCGTGCAGCGCAGCGTGCACTCCAGCGTGATCGACGGCCTGGTGCTCTCCGGTCTGAAGGCCGCGTTCGTGCAGCCGTCCCTCGACACCGGGCAGGGCATCGCGCACGGCGTCACGGCCGAGGCGGTCGCCGAGGCGCTCTCGTCCCACTCCGACGCGGCGGCCGTGTACGTGGTCTCGCCGAGCTATTTCGGCGCCGTCGCCGACATCCGGGCCATCGCCGACACGGCGCACGCGCACGGCGTGCCGCTGATCGTGGACGAGGCGTGGGGATCGCACTTCGGGTTCCACCCGGGGCTGCCCTCGGGCGCCCTCGCCCAGGGCGCCGACCTGGTGACCTCCAGCACGCACAAACTGGCCGGGAGCCTGACCCAGTCGGCCATGCTGCACCTGGGACACGGCCCCTTCGCGGATCTCCTCGAACCCCTCGTCGACCGTGCCTTCCGGCTCGTGGAGTCCACGAGCGCGAGCGCGATCCTGCTGGCCTCGCTCGATGTCGCGCGCAGGGCCCTGGCCTGCGGTCAGGAGACCCTCGGGGCGTCGATCGAGGCCGCGGACCGGATCCGGTCGGTCGTCAGAAGGCTGGGCCGGTACGGGGTGGTCAGCGACGGCTTCGGGGGCTTCCCGGACATCGTCGCCGCCGACCCGCTGCGCGTCGCCATCGACACCAGGGCCGGCGGGATCAGCGGTCACGAGGCCCGCCGCCTGCTGTTCCGCGACCACCAGATCATGGTCGAGGTCTCCACCGACTCCGCCGTCGTCGCGGTCCTCGGGGCGGGCAGCGCCCCGGACACCGACCGCTTCGTCGAAGCGCTGCACACCCTGCCGCGCCCGCTCGGGACCGACACCGACCGCGGGATACGGCTCTCGCTCCCGGAGCCGGGCGAGGCCGTCCTGACCCCCCGCGAGGCCTTCATGAGCCCCGGCCGGGTCGTGCCCGCCGTCGAGGCCGTGGGCCGGGTGTCCGCGGACACCCTGGCCGCCTACCCGCCCGGCATCCCCAATGTGCTGCCCGGTGAGGTCATCACCAGTCAGACGGTGCGTTTCCTGCAGCTCACCGCGGCCGCGCCGACCGGGCACGTCCGCGGCGCGGTCGACCCGACGGTCTCCCACCTCCGGGTCGTCGACGCCTGACCGAGCGGCCACCACCGGCCGCCAACGCACCACCGCACGTCCAACTCCCCGCTGTTTCCCACCCTTTCCTCGAAGGAGTCCACCGATCATGACCGGAGCGGCAGCAAGAAGAGGGACGGTCGCGACCCTCGCCCTCGTGAGCGCGGCAGCCCTGACCCTCACGGGCTGTGGAGACCAGACCGGCAGCGGATCGTCGAACCAGGGGAGTAACAGCGAAGCCCCGCTGTTCTCCAAGCTGCCCGCCGACATCCAGAAGTCCGGTGTCATCAAGGTCGGCACGGACGCCACCTACGCCCCGATGGAGTTCAAGGAGGGCGAGAAGATCGTCGGTGTCGACCCCGACATCGCCGCCGCCCTCGGCAAGCAGCTCGGCGTGGAGTTCCAGTTCACCAGCGGTACGTTCGACACCCTGCTCACCGCGCTGCCGACCGGCCGTACGGACATCGCGATGTCGTCCATCACCGACACCAAGGCCCGCCAGGAGGGTCTGGACGACAAGGGCCAGAAGACCGGTAACGGTGTCGACTTCGTCGACTACTTCAACGCGGGCTCCATCGTGTACGTCCAGAAGGGCAACCCGAAGAAGATCGCGTCGCTCGAGGACCTCTGTGGGAAGACGACGGCCGTGCAGCGCGGCACGACCTTCGAAACGGTGGCCAAGACCCAGTCGGAGGCCTGCGAGAAGGCCGGGAAGCCGGCCGTCAGGATCGAGTCGTTCCCGACCGACGCCGAGGCCCAGACCCGCGTCAAGGCGGGCGGCGCGGACGCGGGCATCAACGACTACCCCGTCGCGGCACACCTGGCGCGCACCGCCGAGGGCGGGAACGCCTTCGAGATCGTCGGGGACCAGGTCGACGCGGGCCCCTTCGGGATCGCCGTGGACAAGAAGAACACCCAGCTGCGCGACGCGCTCAAGGAGGCGCTCGACGCCATCATCCTCGACGGTTCGTACAAGAAGGCGCTGGACAAGTGGGGCGCGGGCACAGGTGCGGTGACCTCCGCCGAGATCAACGGCGGCTCCTGACCCCTCCGTGCCACTGAAGTACGTACCACTGAAGGGCAGTCGTTGTGACTGACAAGTTCGACAAGGTTCCCGACGGGGCGGCTCCCGCCCCGTCGGGCCTGCCGCCGGAGGCCATCAAGG
>NZ_JBIBWQ010000010.1:0-398061 GCF_043081505.1 Streptomyces sp. NPDC014870 | reverse complement strand
CAACACGACCGCACCAAGGCATTCCTCTCCAAGGTGCTGTAAACCCCCGCACCACGCAGGAAGGGGCGGTACGGAGAAAACTCCGTACCGCCCCTCACCCATGGCGGGCCCGGTCGGCCGAACGGCGGCATGTCGCCTTGCGTCGGCCCGGCCGGCGCCGGAGCGTTTTCTCGCCGCGACCGTGCGCCTGATCGGAGACCCGCTGTGGACGCCCCGCCGATGCTGTTCGGTCCGGACCGGTCGGCCGATCGTGTGGTGCGGCCACGGCGCGCGCTCCGCGCGGGGGTCACCCAGGTCGTCGCGGCGGCCCTGGGGTTCGTCCTGGGACTGCTGCTGCCGGAGATCGACGGCGGCTACCAGGTGGCGGCGGAGCGGGTCGTCGACGTGCTGAAGGTCGTCGGCCTGGGCGTGCTGAGCGTCGCGACGCTGATCTTCTCGGTGCTGTTCCTCGTCGTGCAGTGGGCGGCGGGGAACTTCAGTCACCGGCTCCAGCTGTTCCGGACCGATCCGATGGTCTGGCGGCTGTTCGCCCTCGTGGTGGGTGTGCTGGTGTTCTCGGTGACGGCCACGCTGGCGATCGGCACCCACCGCACCGCGTCCGTCGCCGTCCCCGCGACGGCCCTGGTCCTCGCCGCGACAGCCCTCGTCCAGGTGCGGCGGCTGCAGTTGCGGGCCCTGAAGTCCATTCAGCTCGCGCACGTCCTCGCCGAGCTGCGCGATCGGGGGCGGGAGGTCCTGCGGGCCATGTACCCGCTGCCGGACGGCGGTGACGGACACGACGTCGTCCCCGGCTCCGGCCCGGCACCTCCTCTGCCGGACGTGACGTCCACCGTCGTCTGGGCCGGCGACACCGCTCTCGTGGCCCAGGTGGACTGGGTGCGGTTGGTACGGGTGGCGGAGCGGGCGGACGCGGTGGTGGTCGTGAAGGTTCCGGTGGGGACCACGCTCTACCCGGGTGACGCGGTGGCCCAGGTCTGCGGTGGCGCGGTGCCCGACGATGAGGTGCTGCGGGCGGTCGTCGGGGAGATCGAGCGCACCTTCCACCAGGATCCGGGCCTCGCCTTCCGGCTCCTTGCCGACATCGGGCTCCGTGCCCTCTCCCCCGCGATCAACGATCCCGCGACCGCCGTCCAGGTCCTCGACGCCGTCGAGGACCTGCTCCGGCCGCTCGCGCGGGCCGAGCTGGGAGACAGGTCGATCCCCGGCGCGACGGGCGCGGTGCGGGTGGTGATGCGCCTGCCCGCCTGGGAGGACTTCCTGCGGATCGGGTTCGACGACCTGTGCCGTGCGGCCTCGGACGCGCCGATGGTGCTGTCCCGCGCCCGGCACCTGCTCCTCCGGGTTCGGGAGGTGGCGCGGGAGGAACGCCGTCCGGACCTCGATGAGCGGCTGGCCTGGGTGGACGCGGAACTCTCCGTCAGGCATCCGGCGTTCCTGCGCGAGGCCACCGACCGCTGACGCGCCGCCGCCCGCCCCGTCCTAGTCGGCCGGCTTGTCCAGTCGGCCGAGGCGTCGGCGCCCCGTCATCTCCGGGACGGTCTTGCTCTCGCGCAGCCCCTCGGGGGCGGTCTCGGCGGCACGCCGGTACCAGCGGCCGTACCGCTCGGCGAACGCCGGGGCGGAGACGCCGTGCAGCAGCACGCTGAGCGCGACCGTGACGGCGACGACCCGGCCCATCAGTTCCGTTCCGGGGACGTGCTCCTCCACCATGAGCAGCCCCAGCACGACCGAGGCGAGTCCTCGTGGCCCGAACCATCCGATGTACGCGACCGTCGGAGCCCGCAGCCCGCTGCCGAGGAGGGACAGGGCGACGGGCACCATGCGGACCACGGTCAGGCTGAGCAGGGCGTAGACGACGATCCGCCAGGTCAGGTGCTCCAGGGTCGGCCCGAGCAGCACGGCCCCGAAGAGCAGGAGGCTGATCGAGGCCAGCAGTCCGCCGAGGTTCTCCGCGAACTCGGGCGTCTCGTCCCGGCCCGCCCGTTCGCCTCTCCGTTCACCGTCCGGGAGGGACGGGACGGCCGGGGCGTGCCGGAGAGCGTGTCCGAAGGCGAAGCCGGCGACCCAGGCGGCGATGAAGCCGCTGCCGTCGACCACCACGGCCAGTTCGTAGGAGGCGACGGCCACGGCGAGGACGTAGACCTGTCCCCACTCCTTCGTGACCCAGCCGCGTGCGCGGGCCGCTCCCAGCAGGCGGCCGCCGATCCCTCCGACCAGCAGCCCCAGCACCGTGCTGAGCACCAGGGCTCGCCAGAAGGTGCCCGCGGCGCCCTCGGCGGCGTAGGACGTGCCGGGGATCGCGGCCAGGACGACGACGAAGAACGGGAGCACCATGCCGTCGTTGAGGCCGCTCTCCACGTTGAGTCCCTGCCGGACGAGCCCCGGTACGCGCGGGTCGGACATGGCGCTCTTGCCCAGTGCGGCGTCCGTGGGGGCGAGGATCACGCCCAGGAGGGCGAGTTCCCACATCGTGAGCCCCGGCAGCAGGGGCCAGGCCAGCAGCCAGCCCGCGACGATGCTCAGCAGGAGTCCGATCCCGAGCAGCCGACGCGGCAGGAAGCCCCCGGAGGTGAGGTCGCGTCGGCGGACGGTCATGGCGTCGGTGAACAGCACGAGGGTCAGGGCGGCTTCAAGGAGCACCATGATCGGCTCGGCATCCGGTCCGAGGCTCACCAGGTCGAGGACGGCGGGCCCGAGGAGGATGCCGCAGCCCGTGAACACGATCGCCGACGAGATCGGCGTCGGCGCCAGGCGTCGCGATCCGAGGGCGTACGCGGCGGTGACACCCGCCACCGCCGCGACCGTCCACGCGCCGCCGCTCATCGCTCCCCTTCCGTCAGGGCGCCCGGGCGCCCGTCGTTCACGTTCCGGACGATGCCGCCCCGGCGGCGGCGGGCTGGTCGGTGTCGCCGTGCCAGGTGGGCCAGCCGAGCAGCCGGGGGCGTTCGGTCACCCAGGCGCGGGTGTCCGTGCCGATCTCCGCGGAGATGAGCGCCTCCAGGAGCCGGGAGCAGCGCAGCACGAGGTCGCGGTGGGCCGGGTCGGAGGCGAGGTTGCGGAGCTCGGCCGGGTCCTCCTGCCGGTCGTAGAGGACGACGTCGTTGTCGGCGAACAGGGCGTCGAGGTCCGTCGGGCGGTTGGGGCGCAGCGGGGAGAAGTACCGGCCGAAGGTGTAGCGCTCGTCGGTGTGGCCGCGGAGGAATCCCCGCTTGGTCCAGTCGGGACGCAGCGCCCCGGACTGGATCCGTTCGCCGGCCTCGGGGTCGGCGAACTCGAACCAGAAGTCGGCGTCCAGGGTCGTGATCGACTCGACCGCGGTCAGCACGCCTTCGCGTACGCGGGTCCCTTCGAGGACCGGAAGCAGGGAGTGGCCCTTGAGTCCGGGATAGCGGTCGGCGATCTGCTCCCGGTCCACGCCCGCACAGGCGAGCAGGGTCGGGACGAGGTCCACCGAGGACGCGAGCGCCTCGGTCCTGCCGCCGCCGGGGACGTCGGGGTGGGAGAGGAGGAAGGGAACGTGGAAGTTCTCGTCGTAGACCAGGTTCCCCTTCTGCCGCAGGCCGTGGGAGCCGGCCATCTCGCCGTGGTCGGCCGTGAAGACGACGACGGTGTCGTCGGCCTGCCCGGTGGCTTCGAGCGCGTCGAGCACGAGGTCGACGCTGCGGTCGACGTCGCGCAGTGCGTTGAGGTAGAAGTTCAGGCCGTCGTACCAGTGGGCGTCGTCGGCGACGGGTCCGAAGACGGTGTCGATCATCCGCGCGAACTCGGCCACCGCGGGGGCCGCGCCGGACAGGTCGTCGCGCAGGCTGGCCGGCAGCGGGAAGTCCCAGCGCTTGCGGTAGACGGGGATGTCGGCCGCGGCCTTCGCGACCACCGCGTGGGCGAGTCCGAACGGCAGCCGGACCTGGGGGGAGCCGCCGTAGTCGAAGCTCATGATGTCGTGCGGGTTGACGAAGTTGACGGCCATGAACCACGGCGTGTCCTCCGCCACCACCGGTGCCCGGTTGCGCAGCCACTTCACGGCCTGTCCCGCGATGACCGGGTCGATCTTCAGACCGGCCCAGGCTCCGCCGTCGATGTCGCCCCAGTCGTTGAACTCGCTGAACCCGTACGGCTCCAGGGCGTCCGTGGTCGGCCCGGGGCGGTCCGGGGTGATGTACGCGTTCGAGAGGTGCCACTTGCCCTGGTAGGTGCAGTAGTAGCCGGCCGACCGCAGCATCGTGCCGAGGGTGCCGAGGGCCGGATCGAGCGGCCGGATGTACGGCATGTTGTCGTTGTCGTAGATCTCGGTGATCGGCAGGTGCCGGCCGGTGTAGAGCACGGAACGGGCCGAGCTGCACATCGCCGAGGCCGAGTAGAAGCGGTCGAACGTCGTGCCCCGCGCGGCCAGCCGCTCCCGGGCCGGGAGGGAGAAGCCGTCGGGGCGGGGGACGACGGCCCGCTCCTCGTCGGTGACGATCAACAGGATGTTGGGGCGACGTTCCATGACCACCTGCCCTCCGGCGTGTTCCGCACCGGTGCGCCGTGGACGGACGGGTGCGGAGGCTCGATCGTTGCCCTCGCCCGAATCTACGGCGGGCCACCGTCCGCCGCTCGCGCGGAGGCGCCCGTGTGGCCCCGTACGGGTGACGCCGAGGGGGGTGTCCCTAGCCGCGCAACTCCCGCTCCGCGACGTGGCGGAAACCGCGTGCGGGGCGGCCGGTGAGGCGCAGGACGGTGTCGGTGACCCGGTCCTCGGCTCCTTGGGCTATGGCCCGGTCCATGTCGGCGAGCATCGTGGCGAACTCTTCGGGCATCAGGGCGGTGAGCCGTTCGCGCAGTTCCCGGTGCGACAGCCTGCGGTGGGTCACGGGCCGTCCGGTGACCTCCGCGACGATCGTGGCGATGTCGTCGTAGCCGAGGGCCTCGGGTCCGGTGAGGACGAGGTCGGTGTCGGGGGCGTGTGCGTCGGTCAGGGCGCGGACGGCGACGGCCGCGATGTCCTCGGCGTCGACGAAGCCGACCCGGCCGGTCCCGGTGGCGGTGCTGATGACGCCTTCGGCACGGATTCCCTGTGCGTGCACATGGTCGCCGGTGAAGTTCTGCATGAACCAGGACGGCCGCAGTACCGCCCATTCGTCGAAGACGCTCGGCAGCGCCTGGTGCACCTGGCCCACGGCCGGCCCGCCCTCGGGGACGGCGGAGGAACTCAGCAGCACCGCGCGCCGAACGCCGGCGGCGCGGGCCCTGCGCAGGAAGGGCAGGACGACGCCTGCCGGATCGGGGTCGCCCACGGGCGGGATCACGTAGACGCGCTCGATGGTGTCGAGGGCGGCGGTGTGGCTCGCGGGGTCGTACCAGTCGAAGCGGACCGGCTCGGCTCCGGCGACGGGCGTGCCCCGGCGGCTCGCCGCCCTGACGGCGTGGCCCGCGGCGGTCAGCCGCACGCAGGTGCGGCTGCCCGTGGTCCCGGTGGCGCCGATGACGAGGGTGGTTCCGGCGGTGGTCATCGGCTGCTCCCGGCGAGGTCGACGCCGGCGTCGAGGACGGCGAGGGGGTTCCAGTAGTCGCGGTAGGAGGTGAAGCGGCCGTCCTCGACGGTGACGACGGCGATGTACGTCATGTCGAAGGGCCGGTCGCCGTCGACGAGCCGGCCGACGCCGCGCATCTCGACGACGAGCGTGCGCGGGTCGGTGGTCTCGTGGATCCGCAGGTCGGCCTCGGGAAAGTCGTGGAGGTCGACGGTGGCCGGGTAGGGGCGCATGTAGGCGGCGATCGCCTCGCGTCCGTCGAGTCGTGACGGCATGCCCGGGGGCGCGAAGGGGAACTCCATCACGCCGTCCTCGGCCCAGAGGCCGACCCAGCCGGGGATGTCCTTGTCGAGCAGGAGCCGCAGGCTGTGGCGGTAGAGCTCCGCGGGCGGGGTCGACGGGGGTGACGGGGTTACGGACATGGGTATGCTCCGTTCACAGAGAATACGGACCGGCGGTCCGCTTGTACGAACGATACGGACCCCGGGTCCGCTTTTCAATCGGAGGAGTTCGTGACCCTGCCTCAGCCCGAGCGGAGGACCCGCAAGGACGCGGCGCGCAACCGACAGGCCGTCCTGGAGGCCGCCGACGCCCTCTACGCCCGCTCCCGGAGCCCCGAGGAACTGACCATGGCCGACATCGCCGCTGCGGCCGGCGTCGGCAAGGGCACGCTCTTCCGCGCCTTCGGCGACCGCGCGGGCCTGCTCCGCGCGCTGTACGAGGCCCGCCTCGAGCCGCTCCGCGAGGCCGTCGAGACGGGCCCTCCGCCCCTGGGCCCCGCCACCCCGCCGCAGGACCGCGTCCCGGCCCTGCTCGACGCCCTCGTCTGCTTCAAGCTCGACAACCGCCCGCTCGCCCTGGCCCTGGAGGAGAGCGGGAGCACGACCGGCCCGTACCAGGCCGCGCACTACGACGACTGGCACGACCGGCTCCGGTCCGTCCTGGAACAGATCCCCGGCCTCCCCCACCCCGCCTTCACCGCCCACGCCCTCCTGGCCGCCACCCGCGCCGACCTCGTCGAGCGCCTGGCCACCCAGGAGGAAATCCCGCGGGAGCTCCTCCGGGCCCAACTGGCGGCCTACGCGAGCAGAGTCGTGGGCACGGACGGGTAGCCGAGCGGAGATCCGGAGCGTCGGGGGCGCGGTTTCTCGTGAACGGGGACCGCCCGGCCTTGCCCCTCGCTCGGCCGGGCGGTCCTCTCCGGGGTCGACCGTCCCGGTGGCAGGTTCCTCACGCCCGTCCGGGCCCCCGCTTCCGGACCGGGCGTTCTCCGGCGGTGATGGTCGATCACCCTCCGGCCCACGCCACGGACGGTCGCCCGTCCCCCACGTCGATCATCCTGCGATCGATTTCGGTCGACAACGGTCCTCCCTGACGGGGTCCTGACGGTGCCAGGGTCCGGATTCACGCGTTGTTGACGGCCCTCGCCCGCGGCGGCGCCATTCCCGTACCTCGGGGGTCCGTGCCCTGCCCCCTACAGGCCGATGTCACGGCGGTTCATGTCGTCGAGGGACTCGCGACGGACGAGGGTGCGGGCCGTGCCGTCCTTCACGGCGACGACGGGCGGGCGGCCCACCAGGTTGTACCCGGAGGCCATGGACAGGTGGTACGCGCCGGCCACCGGCACGGCGAGCAGGTCGCCGGGGTGGACGTCCTCGGGCAGCGGGACCTCCTCCGCCAGCACGTCACCGGCCTCGCAGTGGCGGCCGACGACGGTGACGAGCCGGGGCGCGGACGTGGGCTGACGGCCGATCAGGCGGGGTGTGTAGCGGACCCCGTAGAGCGCAGGCCTGGGGTTGTCGCTCATGCCGCCGTCGACGGCGACGAAGGTGTGCGACCCGGTGCGCTTGACCGAGAGGACCCGGTAGACGCAGACCCCGGCCGGACCCACGACCGCCCGGCCGGGCTCGATCGTCAGACGTGGCACGGCGAGCTTCGCCCTGCCGCAGCCCTCGTGCAGTTCGGCCAGGACGCGGCCCGCGAGCACCCGCACGTCGAGGCTGGCCTCGCCGGGCCGGTAGGCGATGCCGTGCCCGCCCCCGATGTTCAGCTGCGGCAACTCCAGACCGTACTGCTCCCTGATCCGGGCCATCAGGCCGATCAGGCGCCGCACCGCGGCGACGTACGGCTTGGCGGAGGTGATCTGCGAGCCGATGTGGCAGTGCAGTCCGACGAGTTCGAGCCGTGGCTGGTCGAGCGTCCGGGCGACCGCGTGCTGCGCGGAGCCGTCCGTGATGGACAGACCGAACTTCTGGTCCTCCGTCCCGGTCCGGACCTTGGCGTGACCGCCCGCCGCGACCCCGGGCACGACACGCAGCATGACCCGCTGGCGGGAGCCCCTCGGCACGATCGCGGCGAGGCGGGCGATCTCCGAGGTGCTGTCGACGACGATCCGGCCGACACCGAGGCGTACGGCGGTGTCGAGGTCCTCGGGGCTCTTGGCGTTGCCGTGCAGCACGATCTTCTCGGGCGGGAATCCGGTGGTGACGGCGAGCGTCAGCTCCCCCGCCGAGCACACGTCGAGGCCCAGGCCCTCCTCCTGGACCCAGTGGGCCATGGCCCGGCACAGGAACGCCTTCGCGGCGTAGACGACATCGGCCTCGGGGAACGCCGTGCGATACGTACGGCAGCGCTCCCTGACCTCGTCCTCGTCCAGGACGTAGACGGGGGTGCCGAACCGCGCGGCGGTCTCGGCCAGCGACACACCGGCGACGCTGACGTCGCCGCCGTGCTCGGGGCGCGTCGAGCGCGGCCAGACCGACAGCCCGTCGGTCTCGGTCTCGCGCGGGGCGGGCGCCGGCACCAGGGGTGACGTCGAGGACGACGTGGTGGAAACGGACACGACGCCCCCTCAGCCGATCAGAAGGTGGACGCAGGAGACGAGGGCGGCGGCGCCCGTCACCCGGAGGACGCCGACATGCCCCGGATCCCACCTCCGCAAGGAGTTCTCGTCGTCGTGGGGCTTGGCCACCCTGGGGGCGCAGAGCTGCGGATCGACGGTGAGGGCGGTGACACCGAGGGGCGCCACGAGGGAGCGCAGTGCGGGCTCGGAGAGCCTGACGCGTGCGTGGTCCGGGCCGAGCGTGGCGGTGAGCCTGGCCTCGGACGTGAAGGCGACGGCCGTGCGGTCACCCAGCGGGGTACGGAAGAGGCGGGCGCACAGGCCCGCGGGTCCCGACCGGACGGGGACGAGAAGAGGTCCGGCCGGGACGCGATCGGAAGGCTCGGGATCCTCGGAGAATTCGATCTCAGACATGACGCTGCCCCTCGAAGACGGTGTCGAAGACGTGTGCCGCACGGCCGGCCGGCCGTGCGTGCTCCGAGACGAAGCTATGCCCGCCGGTCCGGGCGCCGACCACCCCGCTGACGGGCGCTTGACGGGATTCGCCGGAGCCGTAACGCGCTCCTGACGGGGCCCGGTTCGGCTCGACGCCGGGCCCCGGCGGGCCCGGTCGGGGCCGGGCCCCGGCGGGCGCCCGGCCGTGGCGCGTGCCGGGAGCCCGCCTCCGCCTCAGTGCTGGTGCGCACCGCCCGTGGTCTTCGCGGCCGCCGCGCCGTGGGACCCGTGGTCTCCGTGGCCGGGGACGGTTCCGTCCGGCTTGGCGACCAGGAAGAGGCCGGCCATGCCCATGTCGGAGTGGCTCTGGACGTGGCAGTGGTACATCCAGGCGCCCGCCCCCACGTGCTCCCCCGCGATGACCTGGAAGCCGAAGGAGTCCGCCGGGCCGGTGATCTTGTTGTCGATCACCCGGCTCACGTCCTCCGGGCCGGCCAGGAGGCCCGTGCGGTTGTCGGCCCAGCGGTGACCGTGCATGTGGAAGGTGTGGTAGTACTCGCCGTGCGTGATCATGATGATCTCCACCCGGTCCCCCACCGTGGCGAGGAAGTTCGGTGGGTCGGCCGCGGGCCGGTTGTTGATCGTCATGTCGTTGAAGACGATCGTGAACTGCTTGTCCGGCAGGACATCGCCCTTGCGGCGCACCACCAGGCCGCCGTAGAGACCCTTGCGGATGCCTCCGGTGCCGTGGTCCGTGCCCACGACGTGGTCGTGGTAGTGCCAGTACCCGGCGCTGCCGGGGCGCCAGGTCCCGTCGGGGCGGCGGCCGGGCGTGTGGGTGCGCCAGGTGTACGTGCGGGTGGCGCCCGGCTCGACGTGACTTCCGCTCATCCGCGTGCCGTCGTTGTCGATGTCGTAGTCCACGCCGTGCGGGTGGAGGCTCACGGCGACGTCCATCAGGTTCTCGAACTCGATGTGCAGGGTGTCACCCTCGATGATCTCGATCAGCGGTCCCGGCACCGTTGCCTTGCCCTTCTCCAGGCCGTACGCCATGCGGCCGTCGGCCAACTTCTCGGCGTACAGCTTGAGATGGCGTATCTGGCCGCCCGCCGGGGCAGTTCTGGGTGGTGCGGCCGGTGCGGCGTTGGAGGCGGAAGCGAGAGACAACGATGTCACGCCGGTCGCGGCGACGGCCCCGCCCGCGAGCAGGCGGCGGTTGAAGCTGCGTCTGTCCATGTCGAACTCTCCGGGCTTCGGGGGAGATTGACGGGTGCGGAGCCCCTGGGGACGGCCCACACGGTAGCGGGGCGGCCGTCGTTTATCCACATCCAGGACAAAGTCGGTCCGGTTGCGGTCATAGCCCTTGGCGAACCGCGCAAAGAGGTCTAGCTTCAACGGCTGTTGTCGTGACCTCAGAGGGATGGGTGACCCATGATGCGCACACCACATCACCGCGCGAGATCAAGAACAGGCCTCGCCGTGGCGGCACTTGGGGCAGGCGTGCTGACCGCCTCCCTGCTCGGCACGGACCCCGCCTCGGCCAGACCGTATCCGGATCCACCGTCGGCCATGGCGCCGACAACGTTGTCTCTCCCGTCTCCACCGGGCGGCGCGAACGTACGGGTCCTCGTCTTCCACGCCTCGGCGACCGCCGAGTCCCCGACGGTCGACGCGGGGATCGCCGCCGTCGAGTCCATCGGTCTCACGGGCCCGACGGCCGGGCGCTTCCGTACCGAGGCCACCGACGACCCGGCCGTCTTCACCGACGCCAGGCGCCTCGGCCGCTTCAACGCGGTGGTGTTCCTGACCGGCGGCGGCGATGTGCTCGACCCGGAGCAGGAGGCGGGGCTTGAGGCCTACATGGAGGCCGGCGGCGGGTTCGTCGGCGTCCACGAGGCCGCGCGCACCGAGCCGTACTCGTCCTGGTTCACCGGACTCGTCGGCGCACGGCCGACCGGCGCGCCGAGCGGCACGCAGCGCGCGGTGGTGGAAGTCGGCGACCGGCAGCATCCGGCCACCAAGTCCCTTCCGCTGGAGTGGAAGCGGCCCGACAAGTGGTTCAACTGGGACCGCAACCCGTCCGGCACCGTGCACACCGTGGCGCGGGTCCGGGAGGGCTCGTACCAGCCGGCGGCCAAGCCGAACGGCTGGGACCACCCGGTGTCCTGGTGCCGTGACTACGACGGCGGCCGCTCCTTCTACACCGCGATGGGCGGCACCGTCGACAGCTACGCGGAGACGGACTTCCGCGACCATCTGCGCGGCGCGATCGCCTGGACGGCCCGTATCTCCCAGGCGGACTGCAAGGCGACGATCGACGCCAACTACACCGCCGAGCGGGTCACCCAGCCGAACAAGCCCGGCCAGAACGACCAGATCGGCGAGCCGCACGGCCTGGTCGCCGCCCCCGACGGGCGGATCCTGTACATCGGCCGCGGCGGCGCCGACTCGAGCGTGCCGGTGGTCACCGACTGGAACAACCCGGACATCGGCAAGGGCAACGGCGAGATCCACGTCTACGACCCGAAGACGAAGCTGGTCACCAAGGCCGGCGCGCTCACCGTCTTCGGCAACAAGGGCGGCGGGGACGAGCTGATCAAGAACGAGGAGGGCCTGCTCGGCATCGAGCTCGACCCCGACTTCATGACCAACGGCTGGGTCTATCTGCACTACACCCCGCACTCCCGGATCGACCGCGCCGCGCACATGGGCGAGCGCAGGGTCTCCCGCTTCACCCTCGACCTCGCGACCAACAGGCTCGACCTGGCGAGCGAGAAGGTGCTGCTGAGCTGGCCCGTGCAGATCCACAGCTGCTGCCACGCGGGCGGCGGGATGGCCTGGGACTCCAAGGGGAACCTCTACATCGCCACCGGGGACACCAACTCGTCCGGATCCAGCGGCGGTTACTCGGGCAACAACCCGGCGCCGAACTTCCAGGGCGTCTCCTTCGCGGACGCGCGCCGCACCGCGGGGAACACCAACAACCTCAACGGCAAGATCCTGCGGATCCACCCCGAGGACGACGGCACCTACACCCTCCCCGCGGGCAACCTCTTCACCGGTGAGGAGACCGAGGAGGGCGGCGGGAAGACCCGCGGCGAGATCTACGTGATGGGCGTGCGCAACCCGGCACGGATCTCCGTCGACAGGACGACCGACATCCTCTACGCGGGCTGGGTCGGCCCCGACGCGGGCGCGCCGTCGACGACCTGGGGCCCTGCGAAGTACGACACGTTCGCCGCGATCACCAAGGCGGGCAACCACGGCTGGCCGTACTGCATGGGCAACAAGCAGCCCTACCGGGACCGCGGTCTGACCGATCCGAGCAAGCCGCTGGGCTGGTACGACTGCAACGCCCCGAAGAACGAGTCTCCGAACAACGACGGCCTGGTGAACCTGCCGCCGGTCACGTCCAACACCATCTGGTACTCGCCGCAGGGCGGCGGAGTGGACTACCCGCGGGACGCGAACGGCGTCCCGAGCTACAAGCAGGAGGAGCAGAAGCTGCTGCTGCCGTGGCTCAAGGGCGGTGGGCAGGCCACCATGAACGGTCCGCTCTACCGCTACGACGCCGCGAGCGACTCGACGGTGAAGTGGCCGTCGTACTGGGACGGCAAGTGGTTCGTCGGTGACTTCTACGACGGGGACCAGCCGCGGCACGCCGTGCTGACCGATCCGAGGACGGTCGGCAAGGGCGGACTGCCGGTGCACGCCGAGTCGTTGAAGAAGATCGTGCCCGTGGGGCAGGGCGGCATCCGCAACCTGATGGACTGGAAGTTCGCCCCGGACGGCTCGCTGTACGTCCTCGACTACGGGCGGGGCTTCTTCACCTCGCACCCCGACTCCGCGCTCTGGCGCGTGACCTACAAGGGCGGCGGGCCCACCCCGGCCGCGGACCAGCTGGCACGGAAGGCGGCGGCGCAGTGACCAGGAGACCGAGTTCGAGACACCGGGGCCCGAGCCTCTGGGCGGCGCTCCTCGCGGCCCTGGCGATGGTCGTGGGGCTGACGTCGGCGTCCGCCTACGGCCGGAGCGACGACGGCCGCAGGTCGGCCGCGGCGCAGGTGCTGACCTGGAAGGCGGGCGATCCGATCGACCGCTACCTGGAGTTCCCGACCACGGCGGTGGCGGGCGCGACGACCATCGTCTTCGAGAACAGCACGGCCAGTGGCAACACCACCGGCATGCCGCACACCCTGACGTTCGACGTCTCCGACCCCGAGTACAACAACGACGTCCCGCTGAACATCCTGGCCAACCCGAGCGACGCGAACGGCGGCCGGCACACGGCCGAGGTGACGCTGACCCCGGGCCGGTACCTCTTCAAGTGCACGATCCCGGGCCACGGTCAGATGCAAGGCATCCTCACGGTCACCGAGGGCGGCGGCGAGGACACCACCGCGCCGGAGACCACGGCGAAGGTCGAGGGCGACCGCAACGGAGACGGAGCGTACGTCGGGCAGGCGACGGTCACCCTCGGCGCGACGGACGCCGGTTCGGGCGTCGACAAGGTCGAGTTCGCGGTCGGCGCGGACGGCCCGTGGCAGCCGTACACCGTCCCGGTCGTCGTCGACCGGGTCGGGGCGCACACGATCCGGTACCGGGCGAGCGACAAGGCGGGCAACACGGCCGCCGAGAGGACCGCCGCGTTCACGGTCGTCGCCCCGCCCACCGACGACACCACGGCGCCGGAGACCTCGGCGACCGTGACCGGCGAACAGGACGACCAGGGCCGCTACCTCGACATGGCCACGGTGACGGTGACCGCGTCCGACACCGGCTCGGGCGTCAACACCATCGAGTACGCGATCGGCGACGGCGCCTGGCAGCCGTACACCGCGCCCGTGATGGTGCACGAGACGGGCACGCACACCGTCCGCTACAAGGCGACCGACAAGGCGGGCAACGCCGCCACGGCGAAGACGGTGAACTTCGCGGTGGTCCCCACGCCCGATCCCGACACGACCGCCCCCGAGGTCTCCGCCACGGTCTCGGGGCAGCGCGACTCCGACGGCGCGTACCTCACGAGCGCCATCGTGACGCTGTCGGCGACCGACGCGGGCTCGGGCGTCGAGCGGATCGAGTACTCGCTCGACGGCGGCCCCTATCTCGCCTACACGGCCCCGGTGTTCGTCGACCGCGTCGGCCGTCACACGGTGCTGCACCGGGCGACGGACAAGGCAGGGAACACCTCCACGGCCGGCAGCGTCGCGTTCACCGTCGCCGAGGGCGGCGGGGTGCCCGCGCCCCAGTGCCCCGAGTTCGACGAGCGGTCGACGGTCATCGTCGGGACGGTCGACACCGGTGTCCCCAACCGGATGACGAACCGCCGCTGCACCATCAACGAACTCATCGAGGACGAGAAGGACTGGTCCTCGCACGCGCTGTTCCTCAAGCACGTCGACACGGTGGTCGACCGGCTGCTCGCCGACGGTGTCATCGACACCCGCGAGCACAGGAAGATCTACCGTGCCGCCAAGCAGTCGGGCATCGGCAGGCCGGGCCAGACCGAGGGGTACCGCGATCTGTTCGACGGCACGCCCGCGTCCTTCTCGAAGTGGCAGCACGTGGGCGGCGGAAAGTTCGACCTGTCCGCGGACGGCGCCATGACGAGCAGCACCACGGTGCCGGGCATGGGCATGCTGTGGTTCCCGCAGCGGCAGTACGGCGACTTCTCGCTCAAGCTCCAGTGGCGCGACGACGCCCCGGGCGCCGCGAACGCCAACGGTGGTGTCTTCGTGCGTTTCCCGTACGTCCACGACAACCCCGAGGAGTCGCGCCCGGAGTGGGTCGCCATCAAGTACGGCCATGAGATCCAGGTGCTCGACCGGCCCGACGGGGACATGTACAAGTCGGGTTCGATCTACGGCTTCGACCGCGTGGGCCTGGCCGGCGCGGGCGTGACGCCCAAGGGCACCTGGAACGACTACGAGATCCGGGTGGAGGGCCAGCACTACTCGGTCTTCCGCAACGGCAAACTGATCAACGAGTTCGACAACATGGGTGGGCAGCTCTTCCAGCCGCCGCGGGGCGACGACCCGGGCACGGACGGACGGCGGTACGCCTCCGGCTACATCGGCCTCCAGGTCCACGGCACGACGGACGTCATCTCGTACCGCAACATCCGGGTGAAGCAGCTCTAGGACCTGATCCGCCGGACAGGCCCTGAGCCCGGGCGAACCGCGGAGCCCCTCCCCCGGACCGGGAGGGGCTTCGCCGTGCCCGCGTTCAGGACGGCAGGTTCTGCTCCGCCCAGACCACCTTGCCCGTCTCGGTACGGCAGGTGCCCCAGCGGCGGCAGAGCATGTTGATGAGCTGGAGGCCCCTTCCGCCCTCGTCGCTGAGGTCCGCGTGCTGGATCTGGGGCAGGTCGGGGCCGGTGTCCGAGACCTCCACGAGGAGGCGTTCGCCCCGCAACAGCCGCAGCCTGCCCGGGCCGTTGCCGTACCGCAGGGCGTTGCCCACGAGCTCCGACACGACGAGTTCGCAGACATCGGCGAGCTCCGTCAGCTCCCACTCGGACAGCTGGTCGGTGACCAGGCGCCGGGCGACGGACGCGGCGCGCCCCTCCCTCGGCAGCTCCCACTCGCGCAGCTCGTCCGGGGTGCCCAGGGCGGTCGTCGCGCCCAGGAGGACTGCCTCGTCGAAGCGGGGTGCGTCGGCCGGGGCGCGCTCGAGGAGGCCACCGCGTTCGAGTGCCTCGGGTGTCAGACCGGCCGCCGCGGCCCGCAGCCGCTCCAGCTGGTGGTCCAGGTCCGCCCGCCGGGACTTGACGAGACCGTCGCTGTAGAGCACGAGTCGGCCGCCGTCCGGCACCTTCAGCCGGATCGGGTCGTACGGGATCACCCCGGCGCCGAGCGGGGCGCCGACCGGTACGTCGACGAACTCGGCGCCCCCGTGTCCGTCGAGGAACAGCGGGGGCAGGTGCCCGGCGCTGGCCAGGGTGTACGTGGCGTCGGCGGGGTCGAAGACCGCGCAGAGGAACGTGGCGACCTGCTCGTCCTCCAGGTCACGGGTGGCGAGGTCGAGCCGCGCGAGCACGCGCTCGGGCGCCATGTCCAGGGTCATCAGGGTCCGGGCGACCGCCCGCAGCCGGCCCATCGTGGCGGCGGCGGGCAGCCCGTGGCCCATGACGTCGCCCACCATCAGGGCCGTACGCCCGCCGGGCAGGGCCATGACGTCGTACCAGTCGCCGCCGACGCCGTGGTGCGCGGTCGAGGGCGCGTACTCGGCGTGGACGCGCAGGCCCGGGGTCACCGGGGTCGCGCGCGGCAGCAGGCTGCGCTGGAGCGAGACGACGCGCTCGCGCTCGCGCCCGTACAGCCGGGCGTTGTCGATGTAGACGGCGGCCTGGGAGGCCAGGTGCTCCGCGAGCGCGAGGTCGGTGGAGGAGAACGGCGGGGTGCCACGGCCGCGCACGAAGTCCGCGCTGCCGAGCAGCAGGCCGCGGGCGATCAGCGGGACGGCCAGGTAGCTGTGCACTCCGGTGGAGCGCATCGTCTCGGCGGCGCTCTCGGTCGGCGCGACCCGGAGGAAGTCGGCGTCCCCCATCCGGCTCACGAGCACGGGCCTGCCCTGCCGCAGGCAGTAGCGGTGGAGCAGGGTCTCGTGGGCCTCTTCGGACCGGACGGAGGTCTCGCCCACGGGCGTGGCCTCCAGGGTGGACAGCTCGTCGACGGCGCACAGGGCGATGGCCCGCATGAGGGGCACGCCCGTGCCCGTCCATCGTGAGCCCTCGTCGCCCCGCAGGACGCTCTCCAGGATGTCGACGGCGGCCCCGTCGGCGAAGCCGGGCACGGTGAACTCCGCCAGCTCCTGGGCGGTGCGTTCCAGGTCCAGGGTGGTGCCGATCCTGGAGCCCGCGGAGTTCAGCCAGGCGAGCCGCCCCCGTGTGCTGATCCGGTCCAGGGGGACCTCGCCCGCGCTCGACGCGAGCCGCTTGAGGGCCCCGGCCGAACGGAACAACGCCGTACCGTTCCCGGCCGAAGCGCGGCGCGTCAGGCGCCGTCTCCCGTTGCCGCCACTCACTCTTTCGGCCTCCAGACAGGAATTCGACCGCTGTTGGTGCCCAGCATGCACCTCTTCCCCGCCGATTGGGACGATCTCGACGGGCAGCGTTCGTCGACGACGTCAGCGGACGACGTCGAAGACCTGCTTCTGCAGCCCGTTGGGGTAGGCCTCGTACTCGACGAGCTTCAGCTTCTGGACGTCCTTGTCGGTGGTGCTGAAGAGCCGCTTCCCGGCGCCGAGCAGGAGCGGGAAGACGAGCAGGTGGTAGCGGTCGATCAGGCCGGCGTCCGAGAGGGCCTGGTTGAGGGTCGCGCTGCCGTGGACGATGATCGGGCCGCCCTCGGTCTCCTTGAGCGCGGCGACCTCGTCGAGCGAGCGCAGGATCGTGGTGTCGCCCCAGTCGGAGACCAGCCGGTCGTCGGTGAGGGTGGTGGAGACGACGTACTTCGGCATCACCTTGTACTCGGCGAACTCCTCCATGGCCGGCCAGACGGGGCTGAACGCCTCATAGCTGACCCGGCCCAGCAGCATCGCGGCGGCTTCCCGCTGCTCGCGCCCCTTGATCTCGTACGCCTCCGGGAGGAACTCGGCGTGCTTGAAGGTCCAGCCGGAGTTGCGGTAGCCGGGCTCGCCGCCCGGCGCCTCGACGACACCGTCGAGCGAGATGAAGGCCGTGCTGATCAGCGTGCGCATGTGGTTTCCCTGACGGTCTTGGTCGTGGAGCCGGTCGATGGGCATCAGCATCACACCTCACCCCGGGCGACGCGGGGACGTCGCGGCATGGCGTCGCAGCGCTCCGTCCGGCAGCGCTCCGTCTCGCAGCGCCACCGGGCCGCCCGCATACTGGTACGGGAATCCTCCCCGCAGGAGGGCCAGGAGGGCCTGTGGACCCGAGACTCCGAGGCGTCTCCCACCGCCCCTGGGGCGACGCACCCGACGGCACGGCGTGGCGGCTCCTGTGCGTCCTGCCGTTCCTCCTGGTGGGCCTCGGGGTCGCCTTTCAGCTCGCCACGCCGAAGGAGCTGACCGGCACCCCGCTCTTCGTCTCCGCCCCTCTGCTCGCGGCGCCGCTCTTCACCGCGTGGACGACCGCGCTCTTCGGTGGCGCCGGGCTGATCGCGATCCTGCTCCTGCACACGTCGATGCCGACGATGGGCGGCAGCGGTGCGGATCTCGGGCTGCTCACGGAGTCCGCCACGATCGTCTTCGTGACGGCGATCGCCGTTCTCCTCCACCATGTCGTCCGGCGCAGCCGCGAGCGGCTCGCGACGGCCAGGGGTGTGGCGGAAGCGGCCCAGCGGGCCGTCCTGCCGACTCCGCCGAGCCGTGTCGACGGGCTGCGGCTCGGGGTGCGTTACGAGGCCGCCCAGGAGGACACCCTGATCGGCGGGGATCTCTACGCCGCGAGCGCCTGCCCGCACGGGGTCCGGCTGCTCATCGGCGATGTCAGGGGCAAGGGGCTCGGGGCGATCGAGACCGTGTCCGTGCTCCTGGGCGCCTTCTGGGAGGCGGTGGACCGGGAGCCGGAGCTGTGCGCCGTGATGGAGAGCCTGGAGCGCGCGCTGACCCGGGAGGGCGCCCGCCGCAGCGGCATCGACGACCTGGAGGGGTTCGCCACCTGCGTGCTCGTGGAGATACCGCCCGGTCACGAGGTCGTCCGCGTCGTCAACCATGGGCACCCGGAGCCGCTGCTGCTGACCGGCGGCGGCGTCACCGGCCTCACGCCCCGGGAGTTCGCCCTGCCGCTGGGGCTCGGGGGCGCCGACTCCGGCCCGGCCGCCGCCGACGTCTGGCGGTTCCCGCCCGAGGCCACGCTGCTGCTCTACACGGACGGGCTCTCCGAGGCCCGTGACGCCGCCGGAGCCATGTACGAGCCTGCCGAGCGGCTGCGCGGCCGCAGCTTCTCCTCGCCCGACCGGCTGCTGGCCGCGCTCGTGTCCGACGTGCGGCGCCACGCGGACGGCGGCGCGTCGGACGACATGGCGCTGCCGGCCGTGCAGCGACCCGCGTGAGGTCAGTCCTTGTAGTCGGGGCAGGTCCGGTCGAGCAGGCGCAGCATCGCCGCCCAGGCGAGGTCGTACGCCTCGTCGTCCTGGAAGTCCGCCGAGGCCTCGCCGGCCAGCTGGCGGGCGGTGTACTCGCAGATCTCGGCCGACGGGACGGTGAGGGCCGCGCCGCCCGCCTGCGCCGTGACCTGGATCTCGCAGGCGCGCTCCAGGTAGTACATGCGCAGGAAGGCCTGGGCCGCGCTCTCACCGACCGTCAGGAGGCCGTGGTTGCGCAGGATCAGGGCCGGGTGGCCGCCGATGTCGGCGACCAGCCGGCGCTGTTCGTCGAGGTTGAGGGCGACGCCCTCGTAGTCGTGGTAGCCGACGCGGTCGTAGAACTCCATCGACATCTGGTTCAGCGGAAGCAGTCCGCTCTCCTGCGCGGCGACGGCACAGCCCGCCTTGGTGTGGGTGTGGAGCACGCAGTGGGCGTCGGGGCGGGCCGCGTGGATGGCGCTGTGGATCACGAACCCGGCCGGGTTGACGGGGTACGGGGTCGGCTCGACCGGGTTGCCGTCCAGGTCGATCTTGACCAGGTTCGAGGCGGTGATCTCCTCGAAGAGGAGCCCGTAGGGGTTGATCAGGAAGTGGTGGTCCGGGCCGGGCAGCCGCAGCGAGATATGGGTGAAGATCAGGTCGGTCATCCGGAAGTGGGCGACGAGCCGGTACACGGCGGCGAGTTCGCGGCGCAGCCTCGTCTCCTCGTCCGCGGCGGCGGCCGTGAGCGGGGGAAGGGGTTCGGCGACGGTCATGCGGGGGCTCCTGCGGTGGTGGGGTCGACGACGGGCGTGAGGGGGCGCCCGGTGCGGTGCCAGGCGACGACGTTCTCGGCGGGGCGGCACACATAGCCGCGGCGTGAGGTGTCGGACAGGTAGGCGCTGTGCGGGGAGAGCTGGATCCGGGGGTGGCGGCGCAGCGGGTCGTCGGCAGGGGGCGGCTCGACCGGGAAGACGTCGAGGGCCGCGCCGGCCAGCCGGTGGGAGTCGAGGGCCGCCACCAGTGCGCCGGGGTCGACGAGTTCGCCGCGCGCGACGTTCACGAGGAAGCCGCCGGGGCGCATCCGTTCCAGGAGCGCAGCGTCGACCAGGCGGTTCGTGCCCGGGGTCAGCGGCACATGGAGGGAGAGGACGTCGGAGGCGGCGGCGAGTGCCCCGAGGTCCTCGTACCGTTCGACGCCGTCCGGCCAGTGGGCGGGGTCGGCGTGCGGGTCGTACGCCGCGAGCCGGCCGAAGACGGGGGCCGCGAGCGTCGCCAGCGACCGCGCGATCCGGCCGAGGCCGACCAGCCCCAGCGTCAGTTCGCTCGCGCGGCGCGGCAGAGGGGACTGTCCGGTGAAGTCCGCGTTCCAGCCGCCCGCGCGGACAACGGCGTCGGCCTGTGGCAGCCGCCGCAGCAGGGACAGCGTGGAGGCGAGCGCGTGCACGGCCACGTCCTCGGTCGCCACGTCGGGCAGGTTCGTCACCCACAGGCCCCTGCGGCGGGCCTCCTCCGTGTCGACCATGTCGTATCCGGCGGACATCGTGGCGAGGATCCGTACCCGGGGCAGCCGGTCGAGCAGCGCGGCGTCGATCCGCGCGTAGCCGACGATCAGGGCGTCGGCGTCGCGGGCGGTCTCGGCGAGGACGTCGGGATCCCGGCTTCCGGCGACGCGGACCTCGAAGCCCGCGTCCGCGAGCAGTCGTATGCCCGGCACCGGGTCCAGGTCCTCGGTGTCGGTGAACACGGCAACGGGACGGCTCACGGGACTCCCCTCTTCGCTCGGGTGGACGATTCGTTCGCCTGAATCGCCAACAAATTACGTTTCAGCAGTTTCAGATGTCCAGAGCAGCCAATACCGGAATCCTGTGACGCGTGTCACGATCGATTCAGCACCGTCGACCGGTGCCGGAGAATGACGACGGAACCCGCCCCGAGTCCCGAACGAGGGAGAACACCCTGTGGACCTGGACCCCATCGACCTGGCCATCGTGCGCGAGCTGCAGGCCGACGGACGCCTCACCTACGAGGCGCTCGCCCAGCGCGTCGGGCTGTCCCGGCCGGCGACCCGCGCCCGCGTGCAGCGCCTCTTGGAGCCGGGAACCGTCCGGGTGGTCGCCGTCGTCCACCCCGCGGTCCGCGGACTCACCGCCTCCGCGCACCTGTCGATCGACGTGCACGGCGAGGCGGAGCCCGTGGCGCGGGCGATCGCCGCGATGCCGCAGGCTCCCTTCGTCACCCTCACCGCCGGCCGGGCCGCCATCATGGCCGAGCTGCGCACTCCCGGCTTCGACGCGCTCGACCGGACGATCGAGGCCGTGCGCTCGGTCCCGAACGTCACGACGGTCGATCCGCTGATCAGCACCCGCCACCTCAAGGACCCCTACCTGATGGCGGACGACCCGACGGTCTCCGACCTCGACGACACCGACCTGCGCCTCCTCGACGCCCTGGAACAGGACGGGCGGCTGCCGTTCGCCGATCTCGCCGAGCGCGTCGGCCTCTCCCCCGGCGCCACCCGGGCACGCACACTCCGCCTCCTGGACGGCGGCGTCGTCAAGGTGCTGGCCCTGATCCGGCCCGAGGTCCTGGGCCTCGGCCTGCTCTGCGGCTTCGCGGTGCGTGTGGACGGCGCGCGCGAGCCGGTCGCCCGGCAGCTGGCGGACTGGGAGCAGGTCTCCTTCCTCTCGGCCTGCGTCGGGCGCGCGGAGCTGGTCGGCACCATCACCGCCGACTCCCTCGGCTCGGCGCGGGCCACGCTCGACGCCGCCCGCGCGCTGCCCGGCGTACGGGGGGTGGAGAGCTGGGTCCACCTGGACCTCGTCAAGGAGCGCTACGACCTCGGCACCCCCGCGCCGTAGCGGCCCGGACGCCCTTCCCACGATGCGCCGAGCACCCGCCTCGCGGCGACACCGTCGGCCGCGACACCCCACCACAGACGATCCGTAGGCGAAACGATCCCAGACCTACGAAGAGTTTTTTCCGTTCACCTCTGGCCAACGCGTCGTTCGTTCCCTATCGTCCTCACGAACGATTCAGCCGTTCTGGCACCCCCTTGGCCGAAAGCAGGCTCCCCTCATGCACCACCCCCTCCCCCGGAACCGCGCCGAGCGCACTCTCCTCGTCACCGGTGCGGCCGTCGCCGTGCCGGGCACGGACGAGCGGGCCGAGGCCCTCGCCGTCCGCGGCGACCGTGTCGTCCACGTCGGCACGGCCGCCGACGCCCGCGCCGCGCTCGGTGGCAGCCCGGACGAGCACCTGGAGCTCGACGGCGGCCTGGTCCACCCGGGCTTCGTCGACGCCCACTGCCACCCGGTGATGTACGGCCAGGCGCTCGCGTGGGTCGACTGCCGCCCCGAGCGCGTCCCGGACATCGAGACCCTCGTCGCGGTGCTGACCGAGGCGGCCCGCGAGCTGCCGGCAGGGGTCCCCGTCCGCGGCTTCGGCTACGAGCACCGCCGTCTCGCCGAGCGCCGCCACCCCACCTGCCACGACCTCGACCGGATCGCCACCGACCGCGAGGTGTACGTCATGAACGCCTCCGGTCACGGCGGCGTCGTCAACTCCCACACCCTGCGCGCCTGCGGCATCGCGGCCGGCACTCCGGACCCCGAGGGCGGCTCGATCGGGCGGTTCGCCTCCGGAGAGCCCGACGGGCAGCTGTGGGACGCCGCCTGCGACCTGCTGACCGGCCCCGGCGGCGTGAAGATCGGCAACCACGGCCCGAACTTCCACCTCTCCGAGCCCGACGCGATCATGGCCGACCATCTGATGCGGGCCCAGGAGACCTTCCTGGCCGCCGGGGTGACGACGGTCGGCGACGCCCAGGCCTCGCGCCGGGAGATGGAGACCTATCTGCGGGCCCGCGCGGACGGCTCGCTGCGCATGCGCGTCTCGGCGTACCTCACCTCCGCCCTGCTCGACACCGCCCTCGACCTCGGCGCGGTGCGCGGCTTCGGTGACGACCTGTTCCGCGTGCAGGGCGTGAAGTTCTACGCCGACGGGACGCTCGGCGGCTGGACCGCGTACTTCCCCGAGGGGTACGCGGCCGACTGCTGCCACCACGGGCAGCTCTACCACTCGGCCGAGGAGTACGCGGAGCTCGTCGCGAAGGCGCACCGGGCCGGGCTCCAGACCGCCACCCACGCGCAGTCCCCGTTCGCGATCGGCATGGTCCTGGACGCGATCGAGAAGGCCCAGGCGGACGTCCCGCGCGCCGACATGCGCCACCGCATCGAGCACTGCGGCCTGCCGACCGACGAGCAGATCACCCGCATGGGCGAGCTGGGCGTCGTCCCCGTCATGCAGCCGCAGCACCATCTCCGTACCGGCGACGGCACACTGACGGCCGTCGGCGACCTCGGCCACCGCTACAACCCGGCAGGCCCCTGCCTCCCGGCCGGCGTCCCGGTCGTGTTCAGCTCCGACGCGCCCGTCGCCCCGCCCGCACCGCTGGAAGCGGTCTCCGCGGCGGCGACCCGCCGCACCGTGCTCGGCACGGTCCTCGGCGACGCGTCGCTGCGCGTCTCCGTCGCCGAAGGACTGCACGCCCACACCGCCGCCGCCGCGGCGGCCCTGCACCGTGAGCACGCCGTCGGCGCCCTCGCGCCCGGGATGCTCGCCGACTTCGTCGTGCTGGACGCGGACCCGCTGCTCGCCGACCCGGCCGCGCTCACCTCGATCGGCGTGCGCGAGACCTGGATCGGCGGCGAGCGCGCCTGGGCGGCCCCGGGCCGCTGAGGCCCTGGAGGCCCCGTTGACCGCGTAGCCCCCGGTGCCCGGCAGCTCCCCCGCTCCCGGCCGCCCCGCTCCCTCCCCTCGCCCCACTCCCCCGCACCGCCGTCACCGCGTTCCCCCGCCGTACCCCCGTCCCCACAGCTCCCCCTGCTCACCGCCCAGCCGGAGGCCCCTCGTGTCCCAGTCCCCAGCGGCACGCCCGCAGAACCCGATGAGAGCCGCACTCGCCGCCCTCGTCGGCACATCCATCGAGTGGTACGACTTCTACGCGTTTGCGACTGCCGCCGCGATCGTCTTCGACGACGTCTTCTTCCCCGCCGACATGCCCCCGGCGCTGCGGACCCTGTCCGCGTTCGGCACCTTCGCGGTCGGCTTCCTGCTCCGTCCTCTCGGCGGCATCGTCTTCGGGCACATCGGTGACCGGGTCGGCCGTAAGAAGACCCTCGTCATCACACTGCTCATGATGGGCGTCGCCTCCTTCGCGATCGGTCTGCTGCCGACGTACGCCCAGGTCGGCGTCCTCGCCCCGATCCTGCTCATCGTGCTCCGCCTCATCCAGGGCATCGCGATCGGCGGTGAGTGGGGCGGCGCGGTCCTCGTCGCGGTGGAGAACGCGCCCAAGGGTCGAGCCACCTTCTTCGGCTCCTTCGCCCAACTCGGCTCCTCCGTGGGCGCCCTGCTGTCCACCGGCGCCTTCTCCCTGATGAACCTCTGGGGCGACGAGGCCTTCGACAGCTGGGGCTGGCGCGTGCCGTTCCTCGCCTCCGCCGTCCTCGTCGTCATCGGCCTCGTCATCCGGCTGAAGCTGGAGGAGGCCCCGGTCATGGAGGAGATCCGGGCCCAGAACACCGTCGAGACGAAGCTCCCGCTCGTGGAGGTCCTCCAGACCTCCTGGCGCACTGTCCTCGTCGGAGTCTTCGCGCTCGCCACGGCGACCGGCGGCTACTACGTGGTGACCAGCTACCTCCTGGCGTACGGGACGGGCGAGCTGGAGCTCTCCGAGTCGATGCTCCTGAACGGCCTCTCCCTGGCGGCCTTCCTGGAGCTCGTCGTCACCCCCGGCCTGTCCTGGCTCGGTGACCGCATCGGCGCGCACAAGGTCGTCGTGGCGGGCCTGGCGGGCGTCATCGTCCTGTCCGTACCCCAGTTCCTCGCGCTCGGCACCGGGAGCGTGGTCCTCATCTACCTGAGCATGCTGGCGATGCGGCTCGTGATGTCCGCGCTGTACGGGCCGATCGCGGCGATCCTCGCCGAGGGCTTCGAGCCCCGGGTGCGCTACACCGGGATTTCGCTCTCCTACCAGATCTGCAACATGATCTTCGGCGGCTTCGCCCCGCTGGCCGCGGTCTCGCTCACCGCGCTCGTGGGCGGCCACTACTGGCCGGCGGCGGCGCTGCTCATGGCCATCTCCGCGATCGGCATCTGGTGCACGCTGCGCCTGCGCCGACTGGGCGCGCCCGAGGCTGGCGACGTGGCACCGCGCCCGGCGAAGGCGACCGTGCCGGTGGCGTGACCGGAGGGGCGGACCGGGGTCATGGGCATCCGTGCCCGTGGCCCCGGCCGCGCCGTGTGTCCGGCGGAGCGGATTGGACGTTCCACCGAGGGAGTTCGGCGTCCCTGGTCGGGAACGCTCCTTGTTCGTCGAGGGCTTCGGCGTTTTGGATGGCCAAGATCGGAAGGATCCGCGGCGGTTTCGGATCCGAGGCAGGCACGGAAAGAAGCTCATGGCATCCATGCTCGACGGCTGCACGCCCTGGCCCGAGGAGTTCGTCGACCGCTATTGGTCGGTCGGGCTCTGGCGCGGCAACACGCTGGACAACCTGCTGCGCGGCTGGGCCCTGCAGTACGGACCCCGGACCGCGCTCGTCCACGGTGACACCCGCCTCACGTACGCGGCCCTGAACCGGCGCGTGGACCGCAGGGCCGCCGGGTTCCGGCTGCGCGGCCTGCGGCCCGGGCAGCGGGTGGTCGTCCAGCTGCCGAACGTTCCCGAGTGCGTCGTCACCGTCTTCGCGCTGATGCGCGCCGGGGCTGTCCCGGTGTTCTGCCCGCTCGCGCACCCCGCGTCCGGGGTGGCCGAGCTCGTGCGGGTCACCCAGGCCGTCGGCTATGTCGCCGCGTCGGACCACCCCTTCTTCGACCACACGGCGCTCGCGGCGGACATCGCGGCCCGGTGGCCCTTCCTCCGGCGGGTGTTCACCCTGGAGGCGCCCGGGGACGCGTCCCCGTACGGCGGTCTGACCACCGACCCGTCGGGCTGCCAGTACAGCCCCTTGTCCTCCGTCGACGCCGCCCCCGAGCCGGCGCTCGCGCAGAGCGCCGACCAGGTGGCCTTCTTCCTGCTGTCGGACCGCGGCACCGAGCGGCCGCCGCTCGTTCCGCGCACCCACGACGACTTCGCCTGTCAGGCACTGGCGGCCGCCGGTCTCGTGGCGCTCACCGAGGACGACGTCTGTCTCGTCGTGCCGCCCGCCGAGACGCCCTTCGCGCTCGGCTCCCCCGGCATCGTCGGCACCCTTTCGGCCGGCGGCACCGTGGTCCTGGCCGGCACCGCGGATCCCGCCGAGTGCCTGCCGGTCGCCGAACGGGAACGGGTCACGGTCATGTCGGTGCCGGCCGAGGTCGCCCGGGTCTGGCTCGACACCCATGCCACCGTCCCGGCCGACCTGGGCAGCCTGCGGCTCGTCCAGCTCGACGGCGCGCCCGCGGACCGGGCGACCGCCGAACGGGTCGCCGCCGCGTGGGGCTGCCGCCCGCAACAGGTCTTCGGCATGGCCGAGGGGGTGCTCCTGCTCACCCGGCCCACCGATCCGGACGGGACCGCGCTCGGCACACACGGCCGCCCGCTCTCGTCCGACGACCAGATCCGGATCGTCGACGCCGACGGCGCGAACGTGCCCGACGGGGAGCCCGGGGAGCTCCTCGCCCGTGGGCCGTCCATCCCGCGCGGCTACTACCGGGAGCCGGAGCGGAACGCCCGCTCCTTCACCGCCGACGGCTGGTTCCGGACCGGCCGGCTCGCGCGGCGCACGGCGGAGGGCGACCTGGAGGTGACCGGACACCTCCCGGGCCGTGACGCGGAAGAAACGCACACTTGACCTGAACACGACATGGACGGTTGACTCGCTTCAGGATCTGGTCCAGACCAGCACTCGAATCACGCACCCGAATCGAGGCCCCCCATGTCCCTGCTCTCGCGCGCCCGCCCCCGCGCCGCACGGCTCGTGGCGCTCGCCACCGCCGCGGTGACGCTCGCACTCGGCTGGGGGCCGGGGCCGGCCATCTCCGCCACCCCGCCGGCCACCTCCGCCACCCTCGGAACCGCTCAGCGCATCGCCCCGGCGGCGGGCGTCCAGGCCGTCACCTTCGAGGACACCTTCGACGGCCCGGCCGGCGCCGGGGTCGATCCCGGCAAGTGGCAGACCGAGACCGGGGACAACGGCGGCAACAACCACGAGCGCCAGTGGTACACGCCCGGCGCCGCCAACGCCGCGCTCGACGGCCAGGGCAACCTGGTCATCACCGCACGCCGCGAGAACCCGGGCAACTACCAGTGCTGGTACGGCCGGTGCGAGTACACCTCGGCCCGGCTGAACACCGCCGGCCGGTTCACCCAGACGTACGGGCGCGTCGAGGCCCGGATGAAGGTGCCGCGCGGGCAGGGCATGTGGCCCGCGTTCTGGATGCTCGGCCACGACATCGGCCAGGTGGGCTGGCCGAACAGCGGTGAGATCGACATCATGGAGAACGTCGGCTACGAGCCCTCCACGGTCCACGGGACCCTGCACGGCCCCGGCTACTCGGGCGGCGGCGGCATCGGCGCCGCGTACACCCTCCCGGGCGGCCGTGCCTTCGCCGACGACTTCCACACCTTCGCGGTCGACTGGTCGCCGGGCGCCATCACCTGGAGCGTGGACGGGCAGGTCTTCCAGCGGCGCACCCCCGCCGATCTCGGGGGTCGGCAGTGGGTCTTCGACAAGCCCTTCTTCCTGATCCTCAATCTCGCCGTGGGCGGTGACTGGCCCGGCAACCCCGACGGCTCGACGCCGTTCCCGAACCACCTGGTCGTCGACCACGTCCGCGTGACCACCTCGGACGGCGGAGGCGGCGGCCCCACCGGAACCTTCACCGGCCTCGCCGGCAAGTGCCTGGACGTGGCGGGCGCGCAGACCGCGAACGGCACCCCGGTCCAGCTGTACACCTGCAACGGCACCGCCGCCCAGCGCTGGACCCTGCCGGGCGACGGCACGGTACGGGCCCTCGGCAAGTGCCTGGACGTCGACGCGGCCTCCACCGCCCCAGGGGCCAAGGTCCAGCTCTGGGACTGCAACGGCAGCGGCGCCCAGCGCTTCGACCACAACGGCACCACCCGGGACCTGGTGAACATCCCGGCCGACAAGTGCGTGGACGTACGCGACAACAACCCGGCGGACGCGACCCCCGTCCAGACCTGGTGGTGCAGCGGCAACGCCAACCAGAAGTGGACCTTCACCGGCTGACCTCCCGAGGCCCCGGACGCCCTCCCCGGCATGCGGGCCACGGTGGAAGTCGCAAGACTGGTGCCATGGCGCACAAGGCATTCCTGGAGGGCGGCCCGGCCGACCTGCCGGCCCGGGTCGTCCCGATCGAAACCCCCGGCCAGGACCTGAAGATCCCGTACCGGGGCGGCTACGAACACTTCAGGGAGACCCCCCGCCGCGAGGACACGGCGGAGGGCACCCTGCGGGTGTACGAGTGGTGGGAGCGTACGGAGATCGCCGAGTGATCGACCGGGGACGGGGGTTGCCCGGAGGCACCGGCGGAGGATCCAATGTCCGGCATGATCACCCGGATCCAGCCGCACACGATCGGCGCTCTCGTTCCGCTCTCCCGCCCCGGCTGGGTCGAGGCGGGCCGCCACCTGCTCGCGGGCCTCGAACTGGCCGTCGGCGAGGTCAACGAAGCCGGCGGGGTCGCCGGTCGCCCCCTTGAGCTGGTCGTCCGCGACACCGCCGCCGATCCGCGGCGGGCCGAGGCGGCCGTGGACGAACTGGCCGAGCTGGGCGTGGCCGCCCTGGCCGGCGAGTACCACAGCGTCGTCGCCCGCGCCGTCGCCGCTCGGGCGGACGCGCTGGGGGTGCCGTTCCTCTGCTCGTCGGCCGTACTCGACGCGCTCACCGACCACCCGACGGACCGGGTGGCCCGACTGGCCCCGGCCCAGTCCCACGGCTGGCGGATCTACGCGGACTTCCTCCTCGGCGCGGGCCACACCCGCATCGCCGTCGCGGCGGAACCGAGCGTCTACTGGGCGTCAGGCACCCGCATCCTGCGGGACCACCTCGCGCCGCGCGGCGGCACCGTCGTCGAGCTCGACGCCCGCGCACTCACCCCCGAGGCCCTGTGCGACGCCCTCGTCGCCCAGCGCGCGACGGCGCTCCTCCTCCTGGTCGGTCACCCGGACCCGACGGTGCCGATCGTGACGTCCGTCCGCGACGACCCGCGCCTCGCCGACCTCCTCATCGGCGCGCCCGCCGGACAACCGGAACTCCCCTCCTGGGAGACGTCCCTGGGCAAGGCCGGCGCCGGCATCCCCTTCCTCCGCTACCTGCCCGAGCGCCTCGGCCCCCTCGGCGCCCGCGTCGACACCGCCCTGCGCGACCGGCTGGGCGAAGCCCCCTCCTTCGTCGCCTTCGAGGGCTACGACACGATCACCGTCCTCGCCGAGGTCCTCCGCTCCCACGGCACGGACCGGGCCGGCATCGCCGCGTCCTGGCCGCACGTCACGGCCGAAGGCACCCGCGGCCCGATCCGCTTCTCCCGCACACCGGGGATCGGCGTCCGGCAGTGGACCTGGCCCCCCGTGCAGGTCGTCGACCGCGATCCGACGGATCCGGACCGCTTCCGGGTCCGCCACACCGGCTGATCAGGGAGCGGAGCGCAGCGGCGGTGCCTGCCACGTCATCCCCGGCGGCTGTGCCCATGGGAACGGGAGCCTGGCTGCCGCGCAGAAGGCGATCAAGAGCGCTGTTGTCAGATCCTCCTGCCACTGTGGACCCATGGTGACGAAGAGCGGCCGTGGGTGGCACGGCATGGGGTGGGACTGGACGGACCATCAGGAGATCCGGGGGCGGCTGGAGCAGGGGGCGGATCCGGAGGAGTGGAGTGGCGGGCGGCCGTTGCATCGGGCGGCGGTGTTCGGATCGCCCGAGGTCGTCGGGGAGTTGGCGCGGCGGGTCGCGGACGTGGACGCGCTGGAGAACGGGGTGACGGCGCTGTGGGAGGCCGTCGTCTCCAGGAAGTCGGAGAACGCGCGGGCGCTCGTCGCCGCCGGGGCGGATCCGTGGCGGCCCTCGCTCGGTGGCTGGTCGCCGGGGCGGTTGAGTCTGGCCGGGCCGACACCGGGGCTGTTCGCCGTGCCGGACGGTGTGCGGCTGAGCGATGCCGAGCGGGCGGCCGGTGAGGAGGCCGCGCGCCTCGTCGCCGCGCTGGGAACGTTCCACTACGAGGGCACGGGCCTGGCCTGCGTGGCCGGCATCGATGCCGCCGAAGCGGTCAGGCGGCTGGAAGCGACGCCCGCGGACGAGGAGTTCGGCGACGAGGTCATGGAGGATCCGTACGCGTACGACATGGAGGAGACCCAGTGGCTCATCGGGGTGACGACCGTGCCGGGCGGCTGCGTCGTGACCCAGCCGTGGGGGTACGCGCCGCAGATGCCGGGCGTGCTGCGGCGGCTCTCCGCGGGTACCGTCTGCTACGGCCTGTACGCCAACCCCAAGAGCGGCAACCAGGGCAGCATCGCCCGCGACGGCGTCCTCGAAGCCGGGGACCTGCACCCGGGCGGCGGCCCGTACGAGGGCGACACCGCCGAGCAGGTTCTCTCCTCGTATCTCTACCAGCTCAATGCGGTGGCCTACGCGTGCGCCCAGGTGGGACTGCGTCCCGACGACGCCCGCGCGGTCGTCGGACCCGCCGATCGGTGGGTCGAGCTGCCGCCGCGCGACTACTGGGACCGCTGACCGCCACGTTGTGCACGGCGCACAGACCGCGCCCCGGCACACGCCACCCGGACGGGCTGCCGCGTCCTGCCCTGACGGGCGGGGCCTCCGGGCTACCCGCCGTTCGTCGGCGGGTAGCCCGGACGGGCCGGGATCGGCGCCGCGCCCCGGGCGGACGGCAGGGGTGGCAGGGACGGTCGGTACAGCCAGGCCCTCAGCAGGTCGTCCACCGGCTCGGTGGCGTAGCGGGCCACGTGGGCGGTGAACCCGGCGGTGGTCACCACGCCGTTGCGGTGGACGGTCGCCCAGTCGCGCAGCATCCGGAAGAAGGCCGCGTCGCCGAGGGCGCAGCGGATCGCGTGCACGGTGAGACCGCCACGTTCGTAGAGCCGGTCGTCGAACATGAGCTTGCGGCCCGGGTCGGCGAGGACCAGGTCCTGCGGCTGCGTGGCGAGCAGCCGGTGCGCGACGGCGGCCAGCTCCTGCGCGGAGCGGCCGCCGGAGCGCTCCGACCAGAGCCACTCGGCGTACTTGGCGAGACCCTCGTTGAGCCAGATGTGCCGCCAGTCGGCGATCGTCACGCTGTTGCCGAACCACTGGTGCGCGAGCTCGTGGGCGATCAGGCGCTCGGAGCCGCGCGCGCCGTCGACGTGGTTGGCACCGAAGAGGGAGAGGCCCTGGGCCTCCACGGGGACGTCGAGGTCCTCGTCGGCGACGACGACGGTGTACTCGCCGAAGGGATACGGCCCGTACAGCTCGTCGAAGAGCCGCATCATCGCGGGCTGTCGCGCGAAGTCGCGGGAGAAGCGGGGCAGCAGGTGCGGCGGCACGTGGGCGCTCTGCGGCACACCGCCGAGCCCGGGGTCGCCGAGCAGCACCGTCTGGTGCATGCCGATGGAGAGGCCGACGAGATAGCTGGAGGTCGGCGCGGACTGCTCGTACACCCAGGTGGTGGTGGAGGACCTGGTGGTACGGGTGAGCAGTCGGCCGCCCGCCACCACGGTGTACGCGGACGGGGTGTTGACCGAGATCTGGTACGAGGCCTTGTCGGCCGGGCGGTCGTTGCAGGGGTACCAGGAGGGCGCTCCGACGGGCTGGCTGGCGACGAGGGCGCCGTCGGTCAGCTCCTCCCAGCCGAGGCCGCCCCAGGGGCTGCGCACCGGCTTGGGGTTGCCCGCGTAGTGCACCTCGACGGTGAAGGCGGCGCCGGCGGGCAGCGGCTTGGCCGGCCGGAGGCGGAGCCGGCCGGCGCGGTGGGTCCAGTGCGGGGCCTTGCCGTCCACGAGGATCCGGCCGACCTTGAACTCGCCCAGGTTCAGCTGGAACTCGGTGAGCGGGGCCCGGCCCGCTATGGCGCTGATCCGGGCCGTCCCGGCCAGCCGGTTCGGGCCGGGCCGGTACTCCAGCGCCAGTTCGTACCGGTGCACTCGGTACCGGGAGTCGCCGTTGGCCGGAAAGTACGGGTCCGACGCCGTTGTCTGCTGGCCGCTCACTGCCGCTTACGCTCCCTGCCCGTGCTGTGCTCGTACCGCCCGTCAGGGCCGCCACGCCTCGATCGGATTGCCCAGCCAGCGGGTGTCGGCGGGGACTGATTCCCCGGCCATCACGAGCGAGGCGGGACCCAGTGTGCTGCGGGCCCCGACCGAACTGCCGGGCAGGACGATTCCGCCCGGGCCCAGGGTGGCGCCCTCGCGGAGGACCACAGTATCCGTCCTCAAGATCCGGTCATGGAAGAGGTGAGTCTGCAGGACACAGCCCCGATTCACGCTGGCCGCGGCGCCGAGCACCACCAGGTCGGTCTCCGGGAGCCAGTAGCTCTCGCACCACACGCCCCGGCCGACGCGGGCCCCGAGTCCGCGCAGCCACAGGTTCATCACGGGTGTACCGGGCACCGAGCCGATCAGCCACGGCACGGCGAGGACCTCGACGAAGGTGTCGGCGAGCTCGTTGCGCCAGACGAAGCCGCACCAGAGCGGGTGCTCACCGGTCCGGTGCCGGCCGACGAGCAGCCACTTCGCCGCTGCCGAGACGAGGCACGCGGCGACCCCGGCGGTGAGCAGGACCGCCCCGGAGAGCAGCGCGGCGCCCGCGATCCCGAGCCCGTCCGTCGCGGCGATGGCGCACAGCGCCGCCACGGTCAGGATGGCGAGCGCGGAGGAGCAGAACACCGGGACGAGCCGGCACAGCTCGACGAGGCCGCGCGCCCACAGCAGGCGTGCGGGCGGGTCGTACGTCCGGCTCCGGTCGGAGTCGGCGGCGGAGCGGGGCAGCTTCACGGGCGGCAGCCCCAGGTAGGAGCTGCCCTTCTTGGCCTTCTTCGGGGTCGCGGACAACACCCCGACCAGGCCGTCGTCCGGCACCGTGCGGCCGGGCGCGGTCATGCCGGAGTTGCCGAGGAACGCGCGGCGGCCGATCTCGGAGTGGCCGATCCGCACCCAGCCACCGCCCAGCTCGTAGGGCGCGGTCAGGGTGTCGTCGGCGAGGAACGCGCCCTCGCCGACGGTGGTGAGGCTGGGCAGGGCGAGCACCGTGGACACCTCGGCGCCCCGGCCGATCTTCATGCCGAGCAGTCGCAGCCAGACGGGGGTGATCAGTCCGGCGTAGAGCGGGAAGAGGGTCTCCCGCGCCAGGTCCATCAGCTGGGTCACGGTCCAGGCCTGCCAGGCGACCCGGCTGTGCGTGGGGTGGCTGCCGGTGCGCAGCCCGATGCTGAGGAGCCGGACGGAGACCAGGACGAGCGTCGCGTACGCGAGTCCGTAGGCGAGCGCCGCGGGGACGACCGCGATCAGCGCGCCGGTCAGGGCGGCGCCGAGTCCGGCGCCGGCGGGCACGAAGCGGCTGACGACGAGCAGCGCCGGCAGGGCGGCGAGTACGGGCAGGAGGGTCAGCCCGAGGCCGGTCGCGCCGTACAGGGCCCGCCAGTGGACCGCGCGCGGCGGGCGCTCCTTGGGCCAGTTGCGCTTGGCCTTGCCGAGCTTGACGGCGGGCGCGCCGGCCCAGCGCTGGCCGGTCGGGATCTGTCCGGCGACGGCCGAGCCGGGGGCCACCTCGGCCCGCTTGCCGACCCGGGCGCCGGGGAAGAGCATGCTGCGGGTGCCGACGACCGCGCCCGCGCCGACCTTGACGGGGCCGATCTCCAGGCGGTCGCCGTCCAGCCAGTAGCCGGAGAGGTCGACCTCGGACTCGACCGCGCAGCCGCGGCCGAGCTTGAGCAGGCCGGTGACGGGCGGCAGCGAGTGCAGGTCCACCTCGGGGCCGACCTTGGCGCCCAGGGCGCGGGCGTACCGCTCCAGCCAGGATCCGGTGAGGGAGGTCGCGCCGACGTACTCGGCGAGCCGCTCGGCGGTCCACAGCCGCAGGTGGACGCTGCCGCCGCGCGGGTGGCGGCCCGCCTTCACGCCGCGCAGCAGGAGCCGTGCGCCGCCCGCGGCGACGGCGATCCGGCCCGGCGGGCTGAAGAGCAGGGCGGCCCCGGCGGCGATCAGCCACCAGGAGGCGGTCGGCGCCCACGGGTAGGGCCCGAACCGGTGCAGGACGTTGCCGAGGGCCAGCAGGGCGACGGTCCAGCGCAGGCCGATCACGGTGAACAGGGGCAGCAGCAGGGCCGTCTGCGCGAGCCTGGTCCGCAGCGGTACGGGGGCGATGGTGCGGGCCGCGCCGTCGTCCTGGACGGACTTCTCCAGGCGCCGGGCCAGCTTGCGCAGGGTGGGCTGCTGGTAGATGTCGAGGACGGCCGCGCTCGGGTAGCGGGTGCGGAGCCGGGTGGTGAGCTGGGCGGCGGCGAGGCTGTTGCCACCGATGGCGAAGAAGTCGTCGGTGGCGCCGGTGACGGCCACGCCGAGGGTCTCGCTCCACTGTTCCGCGAGCCAGGCCTCGGTGCCGTAGAGCTGCTCGGCGGGTCCGGTGGTCTCGAGGTCGGGCAGCGGCCAGGGCAGCGCGTCCCGGTCCACCTTGCCGGAGGTACGGGTCGGCAGCTCGGCGACCGGGGCGAGCAGCGGCACGAGGGCGGCGGGCAGCTCGGCGCGCAGCCGCTCGACGGCGGCGGCGTGGTCCCAGCCGTCCTGGGTGACGAGGTAGCCGACGAGCAGCTGGTTGCCGCTGCGCGCGGTGCGGACGGCGGCGGCCGCGCCGGCGACGCCGGGCAGCGACTGCAGGGCGGCGTCCACCTCGCCCAGCTCGATCCGGCGTCCGCCGAGTTTGATCTGCTCGTCGCCTCGGCCGAGGAAGACCAGGCCCTCGGGTTCGGCGCGGACGAGGTCACCGCTGCGGTAGGCGCGCTCCCAGCCGAGGGACTCCAGCGGGGCGTACTTCTCGGCGTCCTTCGCCGGGTCGAGGTAGCGGGCGAGGCCGACGCCGCCGATCACCAGCTGGCCGCTGCCGCCCATCGGGACCGGTTCGCCGGACTCGTCGACGACGGCCAGCTCCCAACCGTTCAGCGGGAGCCCGATCCTGATCGGCTCCTCGCCGGTCATGAGGGAGGCGCAGGCGACGACGGTGGCCTCGGTGGGGCCGTAGGTGTTCCAGACCTCGCGGCCCTCGGTGACGAGCCGCTGGGTCAGCTCGGGCGGGCAGGCCTCGCCGCCGAAGATCAGCAGCCTGACCTCGTCGAGGGTCTCGGGCTCCCAGAGCGCGGCCAGCGTCGGCACGGTGGAGACGACGGTGATCTCCTGCTCCACCAGCCAGGGGCCGAGGTCGGCGCCGCTGCGGACCTGGGAGCGCGGGACGGGCACGAGGCAGGCGCCGTAGCGCCAGGCCAGCCACATCTCCTCGCAGGAGGCGTCGAACGCGACGGAGAGCCCGGCCATGACCCGGTCGCCGGGGCCGATCGGCTCCTCGACGAGGAAGAGCGCGGCCTCGGCGTCCACGAAGGCGGCGGCGCTGCGGTGGCTGACGGCGACGCCCTTGGGCTTGCCGGTGGAGCCGGAGGTGAAGATGATCCAGGCGTCGTGCTCGGGCCCCGGCCGCCCGGCGGGGGCGGCGTCGGCTGCGTCTCGGGTGGCGTCGATGCACCCGTCGGCCCCCAGCACGGCACGGACGGCGGCCTCGCCGAAGACCAGCTCGGCCCGCTCGTCGGGGTCCTCCGCGTCGACCGGCACATAGGCGGCGCCGGCCGCGAGGACGGCGAGGATCGACGCGTACAGCTCGTTGGTGCCGGAGGGGACGCGCACGCCGACCCGGTCGCCGAGGCCGACGCCCGCGGCGGACAGGGCGCGGCGCCTGCGCTCGACGTCGGCGGCGAGCCCCCGGTAGGTCAGCCGGGTGGTGCCGTCGTCGAGGGCCGGCTCGTCGGGGTGGGCCCGGACGGACTCCTCGAAGATGTCGATCAGGGTGCGGGCGGGTGCGGCGGGCCCCGCGGAGAACCGGGCGTGCTTCCCGGTCTCCTCGCCCGCCTCCGCGTCGTCGAGGAGGGTGAGCTCACCGCTGTGAGATGTGACTGCCATCGGCCCTCGCGTCTCGTTCCCGGCGTCATCCGGGTCGCCGGGCGGAGCCCGGGTCTGCCCAGGTTGTTCCGTTCCGGCGCCAAACAGCCCGCCAGTCTAGTCCGTCAGGGAGGAATTCCTCGTCGATACCTTGCGCGTGGCCGGGAAGGAGCGGTATTGGGGCCCCGCGCACGCCGGTATCGAGGCGGTCGTCGAGGCTCTCGCCGGGGCGTCCGCCGCGATCTCCGCCGCAGCGGTCGTCGAGGCGGTCACCGGGGCGGGTTCCAGGCCTCGGCGGCCCTGTCGAGCTCCTCGTCGAGGGCCATGGCCGCGGTGATCAGGGCGAGGTGGGTGAAGGCCTGCGGGAAGTTCCCGAGCTGCTCACCGGTCGGGCCGATCTCCTCGGCGAAGAGCCCGACGTGGTTGGCGTAGGTGAGCATCTTGTCCATCGCGTACCGGGCCTGGTCGAGCCGGCCCGCCCGGGCCAGCGCCTCGACGTAGAGGAAGCTGCAGAGGGAGAAGGTGCCCTCGGAGCCGCGCAGGCCGTCGGGCGACGCCTCCGGGTTGTAGCGGTAGACGAGGCTGTCCGTGACGATCTCCCGGTCCATCGCGTCCAGGGTGGCCAGCCAGGAGGGCGCCCTCGGCGAGATGAAGCCGACCAGCGGCATGAACAGCAGGGACGCGTCCAGGACCTCGCTGCCGTAGTGCTGGACGAAGGCCCGCCGCTCGGGGTTCCAGCCGCGCTCCATGACCTGGGTGAGGATCGCGTCCCGCTGCTCGGTCCACCGTGGCAGATCGGCGGGGCGGGCGTACTGGGTGGCCAGACGGATGCCCCGGTCGAGGGCGACCCAGCACATCACGTGGCTGTACGTGAAGTCCTTGCGGCCGCCGCGGGTCTCCCAGATCCCCTCGTCGGGCCGGTCCCAGTGGTCGGCGAGCCAGTCGAGGAGCGCGGCGAAGCCCTTCCACGCCTCGTACCCGGCGAGCTCGGCGAGGTCCGCGGAGTGCGTCATCGCGTAGGCGAACTCGCCGTAGACATCCAGCTGGAGCTGGTCGGCCGCCCCGTTCCCGGCCCGTACGGGAGCGGAGTCGCGGTACCCGGAGAGGTGGTCCAGGATCTCCTCGGGCAGCTCGGGGTCGCCGTCGATCCGGTACATGATCTGCATCGGTTCGCCACCGGGCCGGCGGGGCACACGGAAGCGGGCGCCGAGCCAGCGACGGAAGGCGTCGGCCTCGTCGAGGTAGCCGAGGTCGAGCAGGACGCGCATGGAGAGGGACGCGTCGCGGATCCAGGTGTAGCGGTAGTCCCAGTTCCGCTCGCCGCCGATCTGTTCCGGCAGGCCCATGGTGGGCGAGGCGATGGGGGCTCCGGTGGGGGCGTAGATGAGCAGCTTCAGGGTGATGACCGAGCGGTTGACCATGTGCTGCCAGCGGCCCCGGTAGCGGCAGCGGCGGATCCAGCCGTGCCAGTACGCCTGGGTCTCCCGTTCCGCCGCCTCCAGCGCCGGCGCGGTGACGGGCGCGGGTGGGGCGGCGCCGGGCGAGGCGGTCTCCAGGACGATGCCGGCCCGCTCTCCCTGGCGGAGGGTGACGGTGGCGCGGACGTCCTGGCCGTCGGCGTGCAGGGGGACGGAACTGCTCAGATGGACGTCGAGGCCGGGGCCGTGGAAGGTGGCGGCGTGGCCGTCGAGGGTGAGGGTGTGCGGGGCGCGGCCGTAGTCGAACCGCGGCCGGCACTGGACGTCGAAGGTGAGCGTCCCGCGGACGACGCGCAGGACGCGGACCAGGCGGTGCCGGTCGGTGGCCTCCTCCGGACGCTCGGCCACCGGCATGAAGTCGACGACTTCGCCGACCCCCTCCGGGGTGAGGAAGCGGGTGATCAGGACGGCCGTGTCGGGAAGGTAGAGCTGGCGGACCGTCACGTCGTCCAGGACGGGAGCGATGGTGAAGTGGCCGCCGCGTTTCTCGTCGAGGAGGGAGGCGAAGATGCTCGGCGAGTCGAAGCGGGGGGCGCAGAACCAGTCCACCGCGCCGCCCGCGGAGATCAGGGCCGCGCTCTGGAGGTCGCCGATCAGGCCGTGGTCCGCGATCGGTGGGTAGCCGGGCACGCAGGACCTCGCTTCCGCCGCTCTTCTTCTCTGCGCGTCCACGCAACCCGTCGCCGTCCGGGTCGGCAACACGTGGGGGCCGACCGGGCGAACGGGCGCGCCGCACGGTCGGCGCACGCCCCTTTCCCGACGGTCCGACCAGTCGGTATGTTGCGGGGAGCGCCGAGCCGACCGCCGAGCCCTGGAGGCCCCATGCACGAGCCCGCGATCGAAGGGCACTGCGACCCGCGCTTCGCCGCCGTACGGGAGGCCTTCGAGGCCAACTTCCGTACCCGGGACGAACTCGGCGCGGGCGTCGCGGTCCAGGTGCGCGGCGAGACCGTGGTCGACCTGTGGGGCGGCTGGGCCGACGGCGCCCGTACGCGTCGCTGGGAACGGGACACCGTCGTCAACGTCTGGTCGACGACCAAGGGCGTGACCGCGCTCTGCGCCCATCTCCTCGCGGACCGGGGTCTGCTCGACCTGGACGCGCCGGTCGCCTCGTACTGGCCCGAGTTCGGCGCGGCGGGCAAGGAGGCGCTGCCCGTGCGCTTCCTACTCTCCCACCGCGCGGGCCTCTCGGGCCTGCGCGAGCCGCTCACGCTCGCGGAGTTCTACGACTGGGAGGTGACGACCGCCCGGCTCGCCGCGACGGAGCCGTGGTGGGAGCCCGGTTCGCGGTCCGGCTACCACGCGATGACGTAGGGCTTCCTGGTCGGTGAGGTGATCCGGCGCGTGAGCGGACGGCTGCCTGGCGCGTTCCTGCACGAGGAGATCACCGGGCCGCTCGGCATCGACTTCACGATCGGGCTGCCGGAGAAGGAGGCGGACCGGGTTGCCGAGCTGGTGCACCCCCGGGTCGCGTCGGACGCCGAGCAGGCAGCCGTCTTCGCCCAGCTGGAACCCGCGGCGCAGGCCGCCCTGGCCAACCCGCCGGTCGGGGCCGCCCAGGCCAACAGCGCCGCGTGGCGTGCTGCCGAGGTGCCGGCGGCCAACGGCCACGGGACGGCCCGCGCGGTCGCCCGGCTCTACGGCGCCTTCACCGAGCGCGGCGCAGCGGGCGGAGATCGGATCCTCTCCGAAGCGGCCGCGGAACGGGCCCGCGAGGGCCAGGGACCGTGTCGGGACCTCGTACTCGGCGCGGGCTTCGCCCACGACACGGAGTGCGGCCTCGGTCTCTGGCTCAGCGGCCCCAACGCCTCCTACGGCCCCAACCCGCGCGCCTTCGGCCACGACGGCTTCGGCGGCTCCTGCGGCCTCGCGGACCCGGAGGCGGGGGTCTCGCTCGGCTACGTCATGAACCGCATGGGCCCGCGCATCGCGGACGACCCGCGCAAGATGGCACTGGTCGAGGCGGTGTACGCGGCGCTCTGACGCCGGGCCGCCGGCACCGCCCGGCCCCGCACCGGGCAGGAACCGTGGGAGAGTACCGCCTGACGGGGATCGAGAGGGGCGGGGGACATTCTCACCATGACGCGAGCCGAGGTGCTGCTCATCGGGGGACGTGCCGGGGTCGGCAAGACGACGGTCGGGTGGGAGGTCTCGGCCCGCCTGCGGGCGGCGACGGTCGCCCATTGCGTCCTGGAGGGTGACTACATGGGCCAGGCGCATCCCGCCCCGGAGGGCGACCCGCACCGGGTCGCCCTTGGCGAGCGCAATCTGACAGCGGTCTGGTCGAACTACGCGGAGCTGGGCTACCGGCGCCTCATCTACACGAACACGGTGAGCGTCCTGGCCGCGAACACGGCCATGTTCCAACGCGCCATGGGCGCGGACGTCAGGATTGTCCGGGTTCTGCTCACCGCCTCCGACGACACGGCCGGCGAACGCCTGAGGGGCCGGGAGCTCGGCTCCGAGCTGGAGCAGGAACTCCTCGGCAGCGCCCGCAAGGCCCGCCTCCTGGACGAGCAGGCGCCCGAGGACACCCTCAGGGTGGCCACGGACGGCCGCTCGGTCCCGGACATCGCGGTCGAGGTGGCGGCAGCCACCGGTTGGCTGTCGCCACCCGACGCACGGCGCGTGTGACGGGGTCCCGTTCAGGCCCTCGCCGACCGGGTGGTCACCAAGCGACCGGGAGGGCCCTCAGTCCGCTGAAGAACTCCCGTGACCGCCAACGCAGTTCCCGCTCCGGGACCGCGAGGTGCAGGCCGGGGAGGCGGGTCGTGACGCGTTCGAGGGTGATCTGGAGCTCCAGACGGGCCAGATGGGCGCCCAGGCAGTAGTGGATGCCGTGGCCGAAGCTGATGTGCGCGGCGCCGGGCCGGTCGAGGACCAGTCGGTCGGGGTCGGGGAAGACGGCCGGGTCGTGGTTGGCGGCGGCCTGGGAGACGACGACGGCCTCGCCCTCGCGGATCAGGACGCCGCCCAGTTCCACGTCCTGCCGGGCGTAGCGGGGCAGGGTCAGGCCGTTGAGCAGGGGGACGTAGCGCAGGAGCTCCTCCACTGCGCGCGGGATCAGTTCGGGCCGCGCGCGCAGGGTCGCCTGCCACTCGGTGCCGTCGCCCCGCGCCTCGGAGGGCAGCAGCAGGACCGCGAAGAAGTTGGCGATCTGGTTCGTCGTCGTGACGAAGCCCGCGATGAGCAACTCCCCCAGCAGCCCCGTCAGTTCCTGCTCCGTCAGAGCGCCGTCCTCGTGCGCGCGGACCAGGAGGGTGAGCAGGTCGTCGGCGGGGGCCCGTCGGCGTTCCTCGATCCAGCCGTGCATCCGGGTGAAGAAGTCCTTGCCGTGCTGTTCGAGGGCCTCGGGCGTCTCGCTGCCGGAGCAGATGACGTCCGCCCAGGCCCGGACGGCGGGCATGTCGGCGGTGGGGACGCCGATCAGTTCGCAGATGAGGGTCATGGGCAGGGGGAAGGAGAGGTCCTCGACCAGGTCGGCGGGGGGCCCGGCGTCCTCGATCCGGTCGAGCAGTTCGTCCGCCACCGCACGGATGCGGGCGCGCAGGCCCTCCATGCGGCGTGCGGTGAACTCCTTGGCCAGCAGCGCCCGCAGCGGCGTGTGGCGGGGCGCGTCGAGGGCGATGAGGCCGCCGCCGGCGCGGGGCATGGGGTCGATGCGGGGGTGGTCGCGGCGGAGCGCCTCGGCGAGGGAGAACCGGCCGTCGGAGAGGACTGCGCGCACGTCCTCGTAGGAGGTGGCGAGCCAGGCCTCGTCGCCGTACGGCAGGCGGACCCTGGTGAGCGGTCGGCCGCGCAGTGGCGCGTACCCGGTGGAGAGTCCCAGCCCTTCGTCGGTCCAGAAGGGGTACGGGAGCGGGGTCGCGGTCATGGGGCGGTGCCTTTCTCGGCGGAGGGTGCCTGCGGGCGCGGGCCGACTGGGACGAGGACGTGGGTGGGCGGGGGTGCGCTGGTGTCGACGTCGGCGGTGAAGTCGAGGCCGTCGTCCCGGCAGACGAACTGCATGACCTGGCGTCCGGCGGCGGCAGCCCGGATCAGGCCACCGGTAGTGGCCCACACCCCGGAGAGGTAGAAGTTCCGCAGGCCCGGCAGGACGGGGCCGTTCTTCCTGACGAGTTCCTCCATCGCCTCACCGCTCTCCACGAAGGGCTGCCAGCCGAGGAACGTGCCTTCGTAGCTGCCCGTGTAGCGGATCTGGGTGAGGGGCGTGCTGGTGTCCCGTACGGCGATGGAGTCCCTGAGGCCGGGGTGGCGGGCTTCGAGGAAGTCGACGACGGCGTCCCTGGTGCGGCGTTTGGCCACGGCGTACGCCTTGCCCCGCCGCACCGGCAGAGTGTGCAGCTCCGTTCCGCGGCGGGGTCGGCTGAGCCGTTCGGGGCCTTCGGCCAGTTCTCGCCAGGGGGCGGTGTCGGAGAAGTAGGTGGCGTAGACGACGGTCGTGTCCCGGGGGGACAGCTCGGGGTAGAAGCGGCTGCGGAACTGGATGTTGAGGCTGGGGTGCCGGAGGCCGACGAGCCGGCCGGCGGTCTCCTCGTCGAGGAGGTGGGTGGTGGTGGGGTCGGCGTCCGGGAAGGGGCGGCGAAGGCCCAGGAAGACGCTGACATAGCCGGGGAAGACCATCCCGGGCCGCTGGATGGTCTCCCGGAAGAGCGTCGCGTACTCCTCGTCCAGATAGCGCCCGTCGAGGAGCTTCAGGAGCGTGTGGGGGCCGTCGCAGGCGGAGACGACGATGTCGGCGTAGTGCTCCTCGCCGTTCGCGAGCCGGACGCCGATCGCGCGGTCGTCCTTGACGAGGATCTCCTCGACGAGGGCGTTGTAGGTGATCTCGCCGCCGAGCCGCCGATAGCGCTGCTCGATGGAGCGGGCGAGGCCGAGCGAACCGCCCTCGGGGACGCCCGCCGACCGGTGGGCCTGCGCGGCCATCTGGAAGTAGAACGGCAGGACCGGGAAGCCGGGGTGCTTCTCGTACAGGATGTAGTTGAACGCCTCCCTCAGGAGCGGGTCCTTGAAGCGGGTCGAGTACTCCGTCATCAGCACGGACATCGAGGTGCGGAAGAGGTTGAAGTACGGCACGAAGCCGGCCAGCATGCACCAGCGCTCGCGACGGCTCATCAGCGCCACGGGCTTGAGGAAGGGGTAGGCGGGCAGGCAGGTGATGAACCTGCGCAGGCCCGCGCAGAAGGCCCTGATGGGGCGGGCGTCGGCGGGCGACAGATCGAGCAGGTGCGCTTCCAGGCGGTCGGGGTCGCAGTAGAAGTAGACGGCCCTGCCGTCCGTGCCGCGCACGGTGTTGAAGACGTCGAAGTGGCGCATCTCCTTGCCCTGGAGCGCCCCGAGTTCGAGCCAGATCTGGTGCATCTCGTTGCCGGGGCCGTTGCCGAGGAGCCAGCTGACGCAGGCGTCGAAGGTGTAGTCGCCGCGGTCCCAGCCGGTGCAGCAGCCGCCGGGGATCTCGTGCATCTCGAAGATCCGGGTGCGGTAGCCGTTCATCCGGGCGTACGCGCCGGTGGAGAGGCCGCCGAGCCCGCCCCCGATGATGATCATGGTTTCGCGGCGTGTGCGCTGTGTCTTCGTCACGGCGGTCACCTGACCCTGCGGGACTCGAGCTGGGGCAGCCGGCCGAGCCGGTCCGGGTGCCAGGGGGTGGTGTCGGTGGACTCCCAGGCCTGGAACTCCAGGCCGAGGTCCCGGCAGAGGTACTGGGTGACGAACCGGCCGCTCGCGGCGGCGCGGATCAGGCTGCCGCCGCCGAACCACTGGCCCGCGAGGGAGAGCCCGGCGAGACCCGGCAGCCGCATCCGGTCCTTGTTGATGAGGGCGGTGATGACGTCGTCGGCCGGGGTGAAGGACTTCCAGCCGAGGATGGAGCCGCCGCGCACTCCGGTGTAGCGCTCGGTCGTGACCGGGGAGGCCACGTCGACGACCTCGATCGCCCGGCCGACGCCCGGGTGGTGACGTTCCAGGAAGCCCCGGACGAAGTCGGCGACCTCCTGCTTGCGGGCCCAGTACGCCCTCCGGTCGGTGCGGCGCAGGTGCTTCCACGAGTCGTAGTCGCTGAAGTACGTGCAGTGCACGACGGACTTGCCCGGCGGGGCGAAGCCGTCGGAGTAGCGGGAGCGCATCTGGACGACGAGGCTGTTCTGCAGGACGCCCGGCAGGGTCTTGCTGTCCTCGTCGGAGAGCAGATAGGTGACGCTGTGCCGGGCGGTGGGGTCCAGCTCGTCCTTCAGGCCGACGAAGGCGGAGACGACTCCCGGGTAGACGACGTCCGGGCTCTCGGTCATCTGCGCGAACAGCTCCTCGACCCGTGGGCTGGTGTAACGGCCCCCGAGCAGCCCGTGGAGGGTCGTCTCGCCGTCGCAGGCCGCGACCACGTGGTCGGCGTAGTGGCGTTCGCCGCCACGCAGTTCGACGCCGATCGCGCGGTCGTCCTCCACCAGGATCCGCTCGACCCTGGCCCGGTAGTCGACGCGTCCGCCGAGTCCGGTGTAGCGGTCCTCCACCGAGCGGGCCAGACCCAGCGAACCGCCCTGCGGGAAACCGGCGTTGAGGTGGTAGGCGCTGGCCATGTTGAACAGGTACGGCAGCAGCGGGAAGACTTCGTGGTCCTGGAAGAAGATGAACGGGAAGGCGCGGCGCAGCAGCGGGTCCTGGAACCGTTCGCAGAAGGTCTCCATCCGGGTGACCGCCGTCCGCCACAGCATCAGGAAGGAGGGCAGGACCGCGCGGAGCGTCGCGAGGCGCTCGCGCGGGGACTGGAGCGGCGAAGGGGTCAGGAACGGGTAGAGGTTGATCCGGGTGAAGCGGCGCAGGTCCCGGCAGAACGCCCGGATCGGGCGGGCGTCGGCCGGCGAGAGCTCCAGGAGGTGGGCCTCCAGCCGGTCGGGGTCGTTGTAGAAGGTGACCGAACGGCCGGTCTCGTCGGTGACGGTGTTGAACATCTCGAAGTTCGCGATGCTCTTCCCGTCGAGCGCGCCGAGCTCCCGCCAGACACGGGCGGCGTCGTTGCCGCGGCCCGTCCCGGTGAGCCACTCGATGCAGTAGTCGAAGACGTAGTCCTGGCGCGACCAGGCGGTGCAGCAGCCGCCGGGCAGCACATGCCGCTCGAAGATCCGTGTCTCGGCGCCGCTCATCTGGGAGTACACCCCGGTGGAGAGGCCGCCGATGCCACCGCCGACGATGATCACCCGGGGCGGCTCGCCCGGCGGCCGGGCCGCGCGCCGCTCCCATACGGTCCTCTTCTCACGCGACATCGGTCTCCCCCTCCGTCGTGGACGCGGCGGCGAGGAAGGTCAGCCCCTCGCGCGCGGCGGCGGCGATGTCGTCGTCGAGGGCGGCCCTGGCCAGGGACGCGTTGCGGGCCGCCGGCTTCTCGTCGAGCATCTCGGCGTGCAGTCCTGAGCCGCGCACCAGCCGGTTGCCGGTGGTGGAGGCGGCGGCCCAGCTGCCGCGCTGCCCCGCCGCGTACAGCTCGGCCTTGGCCTCGTCGGCGATCACGGTGACGGCCGCGGTCACCGTCCCGAGGTTCGGGGTCCGGCCGCAGTACTCCAGGTAGTCCCTGGCCTGTTCGAGCGTCTGCGCGGTGACCGTCTCGGATCCGGTGTGGCGGCGCAGATGGTCGCGGAGCTCGTGCTCGAAGGCCTCGACGTGCTCGGCGGCGATGCCGTACGCCTCGGTGATCCGGTACGAGTCCAGAATCACCACGTGCGACACCTCGCGGCCCCGCCGCTCCAGCTCCTTGGCCACCTCGAAGGCGAGGTTGCCGCCGAGGGAGTAGCCGAGCAGCGGGCACGGGCCGGTGGGGCTGAGCTCCTCGACCAGATCGGCGTAGCGGGCGGTCTTGTCGCCGTCGACGTGGTTGAAGGCGATCAGCTCGTACGAGGGCAGGTGCGCGGCGAAGTGCCGGTAGACGAGACCGTGACCGCCGGCCGGCGGGAAGCAGAACAGGGCTTGGCCCGCACCGGTGTTGAACGTGAGGTGCGGCAGGGTTCCGGAGACCTCGCCGGTGACGATGGACTCGACGGTGCGGGCCATCCCGTGCAGCGTGGTGACCTTGAAGAGCAGGCCGACCGGGATGGCGATGCCGAATTCCTTCTGGAGGTGGTGGATGAGTTCGATGAGCGTGATGGAGCTGCCGCCGGAGGTGAAGAAGTCGCTGCTCAGTCCGATCCGTTCGATCCCGAGCACCGCCTTCCAGTGGGCGGCGACGCGCTCCTCGTAAAACGTCACGGGCGGTTCGTGGTCCTCCTCGGCGGCGCCGTCCAGGGGCGCGGGGAGCGCCGCCGGGTCGACCTTGCCGTTCGGGGTCAGGGGCAGGGAGTCCAGGACCGTGAGACGGGCCGGGATGAGGTACGTGGGCAGCTGGGCGGCCAGCCGTCGGCGCAGGGCACGCGGGTCGGGTGTGGTGTCGTCCGTCCCGACGACGTACGCGCAGAGCGCCGGCTCGCCCGCCGGGCCGGTGCGGACCGTCACGAACGCCTGGGCGACGCCGTCGGCTTCGAGCAGCAGCGACTCGATCTCGCCCGGCTCGATGCGGTGGCCGCGCAGCTTGATCTGGGCGTCGGCGCGGCCGAGCAGGTGGATCCGGCCGCGGTCGTCGCGGCGGGCGAGGTCCCCGGTGCGGTAGAGCCGTTCGGGGACCGCGTCGGGCCCGCGGTCGAGGGTGAGGGTGACGAAGCGCCGGGCGGTCTGCTCGGGGTCGCCGGTGTAGCCGAGGGCGAGGCCGGGGCCGCCGGCCCACAGTTCGCCGACGACACCGGGTGGTACGGGCTCGTGGCGGGCGTCCAGGACGTGCAGGACGCAGTTGGGCAGCGGGGCGCCGACGGGGACGGTGCCGTGGGGGTCGAGGCCGTCGGTGGGGCCGTCGAAGCAGGCGCTGTCGACCGTCGCCTCGGTGAGGCCGTACGAGTTGATCACACGGGTCTCCGGGCCGCAGAGCCGGCGCAGCCGCTCGTACTCCGCGACCTTCCAGGTGTCGGAGCCGACGATCATCAGGCGCATGAAGTCGAGGCGGTGACCGCCCTCCTCGCAGTGGACCGTCAGGGCGCGGGCGGTGGCGGGCACGAACTCGGCGCAGTCGACCCGCTCGGCCGTCATCGCCTCGTACAGCCGTGCCGTGTTGAGCAGCAGCTCCCGGTCGGCGAGGACGAGCCGGCCTCCGGAGCACAGCGCGCGGACGAGGTCGCCGGTGAAGACGTCGAAGGAGACGGCGGCGAGCTGGAGATGGACCCCCGGCTCGGCGGCGAGGCCGTACTCCTCGCGCCAGGCCGCCTGGACGGCGGCGAGGGCGCCGTGCGAGACGCGGACGGCCTTGGGCCGGCCGGTGGAACCGGAGGTGTGGATGACATAGGCGGGGGTGTCGGGATCGTGGGGCAGCTCGTCGAGGGGCTCGTCCGGGCCCTCGGCGCACACATCGGTGAGGAACTCCGCGCCGAGGGCCGCGAGCCGCTCCGGGCCGTCGGGCTCGGCGACGACCAGCGCGGCCCCCGCGTTGGCGGTCATGGCGGCGAGCCGGTCGACCGGGTGGCCGGGGTCGAGCGGCAGGTAGGCGGCCCCGGCGCGCCAGACCCCGAGGAGGGCCACGATCAGCTCGGGCGACTTCGGCAGGCAGACGGCGACCACGTCTCCGGCGCCCGCTCCGCGCGCCCTGAGCCGGCCGGCGAGCGCCGCGGAGGCCCGCTCCAGCTCTCCGTACGTCAGGTGGCGCGCCGCTCCCCCGGTACCGGCCGCGGGCACGGTCACGGCGACCGCGTCGGGCGTGCGGGCCGCCGCGTCCTCGAACAGCCGGTGCACGGGCCGGTCCTGGGCGATCACCGGGCCCCGGGCGCCTCGGCCGTGCAGGAGTTCGTGGCGCTCGTGGACGCCGAGCATGTCGAGCGCGGCGACCGGACGGTCGCCGGGGGCGCGGGTGAGGGCGTCCAGGAGCGTGCGGTAGTGCTCGGCCATGCGGCGGACGGTCCTGGGCCGGAACAGGTCGGTGTTGTACTTCAGGACGCAGTGGAAGCGGCGTTCGCCCTCGTCCTCGTAGGCCGACAGGGTGACGTCGAACTGGCCCTCCTCCTCGGGGAGTTCGATGTAGTCCAGGTGGTAGCCGTACTGCTGCGAGGACACCTTGTGGGCCAGCAGGATGAACATGGCCTGGAAGACCGCCGACCGGCTCGGGTCGTGCTGGAGGCCCAGCTTCTCGACGAGCAGCACGAAGGGGTACTCCTGGTGGTCCAGGCCGCCGAGGACGGTCCTGCGGACCTGGGCGAGCAGCTCGCCGACGGTCGGGTCGCCGGCCAGGTTCACGTGCAACGGCAGCGGGTTGACGAAGTAGCCGTAGACGGAGCCGAGTTCCTCGTCCGTGCGGCCGGTCACGGGGCTGCCGACGACGAGGTCGTCCTGTCCGGAGTGGCGGTGGAGCAGGAGGTAGTACGCGCAGAGCAGCACCATGAAGGGGGTGACGCCGTGCTCGCGGGCCAGGGTGTGCACCCGGGCGCTCAGCTCCTCGTCGAGGACGAAGAACTCTGACGCTCCGTTGTGCGTCTGGACGGGTGGCCTGGGTCCGTCCGTGGGCAGGGCGAGCGGCGGGATCTCGGCGGGCAGGGCGCCGCGCCAGTACTCCAGCATGCGGTCGGCGTCCGGGGAGGCCAGGAAGCGGTTCTGGCGGTTGAGGAAGTCGAGGTACCGGGCCGGGACGGGCGGCAGCTCGGCCGGCCGGCCCGCGCGCATGCCCTCGTAGAGCGCGAGCAGTTCCTCGATGAAGGTGAAGGTGGAGATGGCGTCCGAGACGATGTGGTGGACCGCCTTCATGATGACCCAGCGGTCGGGGCCGCGCCGGAAGAGCCGGAACCGCATCAGCGGATCACGGGCGAGGTCGTAGGGCTCGCGGTACTCCGCGACGATCAGCTCACGGATCTCGTCCCAGGGCAGCCCCTCGACGTCGAACACCTCGAAGTCCGGCTCCATGGTGTCGGAGACGGTCTGGACCGGGCGGCCGTCGTCCAGGACGAAGTTCGCCCGCAGGACGGGGTGCCGGGCGACGAGCGTCCGCACGGCGTCCGCCATCAGCTCGGGCTCGATCACCGTGCGGACCTCGACGGCGCCGCCGATGTTGTACGCGTACCCGTCGGGGTTGAGCTGCTTGAGGAACCAGAGCGCCTTCTGGTTCTGGGTGAGCGGGTGCCGGTTCGGGTCCTCGTGCAGCTCGACGGTGACCGCGCCGCCCTCGGTGCCCGCCTCCCGCGCCGCGAGGGTCTCGGTGGCCGTGTGCAGCTGGGCGATCAGCTCCCGCACGGGGGCGCCGCTGAGCAGGGCGACGACGGGCAGCGCGACCCCGGTCTCCGCCTGGATCCGGGCCCGCAGCTCCATGGCGAGGAGCGAGTCGAGACCGAGTTCGCCGAGCCCGGCGTCCGGGTCGATCCGCTCGGCACCCACCCGCAGGACCGTCGCGGCGGGAGCCAGGAAGTGCTCGGCCACGAGCCGGGCCCGCTCGCCCTCGTCGTCGGCGGATCGGAACCAATCGAGATAGCCGCCCTGCCCGTCGGTCCCGCCCTGCCCTGCGGCGGACGCGGCGGCTTCGGCCGCGAGACCCGCGACCAGCGGGGGCGAGGTGGGGTACCAGGCGAGGAAGGTCTTCCAGTCGCTGATGGTGGCGATCAGCAGCTGGGCCCGGTCCTGCCCGAACACCCGCTCCAGGACGGCCGTTCCGGCTGCCGGGGAGAGCGAGCTCATGCCCCGGACCAGGCGGTAGTGCTCGACGAGGCTCAGCTCCTCGATCATGCCGGTCGCCCACGGGCCCCAGTTCAGGCTGAGCGCGGGCAGGCCGCGGGCCCTGCGGTGGTGGGCGAGGGCGTCGAGGAAGGCGTTGCCCGCCGCGTAGTTGGTCTGGCCGGTGGTGGTGAGCAGCGCCGCGACCGAGGAGAAGAGCACGAAGTGGTCGAGCGGCTCGTCGCGCAGCAGGTGGTGCAGGAGCCAGGCTCCGGCGACCTTCGGCGCGAGGACGGCGTCGAAGGAGACGCGGTCCATGTCCTGGACCGGGATGTCCCGTACGTGCCCGGCGAGATGGAAGACGCCCCGGACGGGAGGGGCGTCCCGGTCGCGGCGGTCGGCCAGCCACGCGGTGAGCGCGGCCTCGTCGGCGATGTCGAGGGCCGCGTGGACGGGATGGGCGCCGAGCGCCTCCAGCTCCTTGACGAAGCGCGCCCCGGAGCCCGCCGGTGACTCGGGGTCGAGGGCCCGCCAGGTGGCGCGGTCGGGCAGTGCGGTGCGGCCCACCAGGATCAGGTGCCGGGCGCCCTGACGGACGAGGTAGCGGCAGAGCAGCCGGCCGAGGGCGCCGAAGGCACCGGTCACCAGGTAGGCGCCGTCCGTGCGGAGCCGGGGCGGCAGGGGGCGGGTGAGGCCCTCGGGCCGGACGAGACCGCTGACCAGCCGACGTCCTGCCCGCAGCGCGACCTCGTCCTCGGGGGACTCGGGTCGGTGCGGTGCGAGGACCTCGCGCAGGAGGGCGTGGGCGTCGACTTCGGGATCGGGGGCGGCGTCGGCTCCGGGGGCGACGTCCGCTCCGGGGTCGGCGTCGGCTCCGGGGTCGGGGTCGTGGGCGGCGGTCATCCCCTCCAGGTCGATCAGCTTGCCCGGGTGCGCGATCAGTTCCTGGTGCCGGAGCACCCGGCCGATGCCCCAGGCCGGGGCGCCGAGGGGTTCGACCAGGTCTCCGGAGACCGCCGCCTGGGTGCCCCGGGTGACCAGGTGCAGGGACGCGGGTGCGGCGAGCTGTCCGGGGTCGTCCCGGAGCGCCTGCGCGAGTGCGACGACGGAGTAGGCGCCCAGCGCGCCGTGTTGGTCGAGGTGCTCGCGGCGGGTGGCGTCGAGGGCGGGCAGGTCCAGGTTCCACAGGTGTACGACGGCGTCGACGGCACGCCCGTCGCGCGCGGCCAGCTCGGCGAGGAGCCGCCGCAGGTCGTCCGCGTTCCCGGGGACCACCTCGGAGGAGCCGCCCTCGCCCGCACCGAAGGCGTACGTGTCGCCCGGCCGGACGAGATGGCAGGAACCGCCACGCGCTGTGAGGAGCCGCTCCAGGGCATCGGCCACTCCCCCGGGCCGGTCGGCGAACAGCAGCCAGTTTCCGGGGCCCGGCGTCTCGGCCTCTTCCAACGGCGCTTCGGACCAGCCCAGTTCGGCGAGCCAGCCGTCGATCGTCGCCAGTCCGACCGTGGCCGAGGCCTGTTCGACGTCCGCGGCCCGGAAGCCGTGGACGTGGCCGACGCGTTCGCCGTCCTCGGTGTGGAGGACGATGTCGCCGATCAGTTCGTCGTCCGCGCGCCGGGTGACGGTGGCGTGGGCCCACAGGGGCCGGTCGCCGATCGGCGTCGTCCGCACCTCGTCGATGGAGAGCGGCAGCAGGATTCCCGTACCGGAGGTAGCGGGTGTACCGGATGCACCGGACGTACCGGCTGCGGTCTCGTCCGGGAGCCCGGCCAGGAGAAGCGCCTGGAAGCAGGCGTCGAGGAGGGCCGGGTGGAGCTGGTGGCCGGCCGCGCCGCCGCCGACGCCCGCGGGCGGCCGGATCAGCGCGAGCGCCTCGCCCTGCCCATGCTCGCCGCGCCCCTGCCAGGCCTCGGCGATGCCCTGGAACGCGGGGCCGTAGTGGTAGCCGCGCGCGCCGAGGGTCTCGTAGCAGGCGGCGGAGTCCATGGACCGCTCCGCGCGCTCCCGGACCGCCACCAGGTCCGCGGGCGTGCGGCGGGGCGCGGGCGCCCCGGCACGGACGACTCCGACGGCGTGGACGGTGGCGGCGTGGACGGCGGTGGCGTCGGCGCCGCCGGCCGCCACGGTGAACGCGGCCGACCGGGCGGAGAGCGACAGCTGGACGGCCTTGGGGGCGTCGTCGGGCAGGAAGAGGGCCTTGCGCAGTTCGATGTCGCCGAGCACGACGTCCTCGGCGCCGGTCACCGCCCGGACGGCCTGGGTGGCCATCTCGACGTATCCGGCGGCAGGGAACAGGGTCCGCCCCTGGATGCGGTGGTCGGCGAGGTAGGGCTGGGTCTCGACATCGAGCGCCACCTCCCACGTGGGTTCGGCGGTGTCGAGCCGGCGGCCGAGCAGCGGGTGGTCCTGCCGGCCGAGGCGCACGTCCGCGACCGGTTCCGGTTCGGCCCAGTAGCGGTCGCGCCGCCAGGGGTAGCGCGGCAGGGGTACCGAGCGGCCGCGCGGGTGGAGGGCGTGCCAGTCGACCGGGCAGCCGAGGGTGTGGAGCGCGGCGAGGGAGGTGGTGAAGCGGAGGGCCTCGTCCTCGGCACGGCGGATGGAGGGCAGCGTGGTCGCGGTCGCCTCACCGGCCTCGGCCGCCTGCTGGAAGCACTCCTTGATGGAGTGACCGAGCACCGGGTGGGGTCCGATCTCCAGGAAGGTGCGGTACCCGTCGGCGGCGAGGGCGTCGACGGCCGCGCGGAAGCGCACGGTGTCGCGCACGTTGTTCCACCAGTACGCGGCGTCCAGCTCGGGGCCTTCGGCGCGGCCCTCCCGACCGGTCAGCCGGAGCGGCAGCCGGGCGCGGCGGGGTGCGATGTCGGCCAGTTCGGCGAGCAGTTCGTCCTTGATCGCGTCCATCGCGGCCGAGTGGTACGGCACTTGTACGTCGAGGAGCTTCGCGAACACCCCGTCCACCCGCAGGGACGTGGCGTACGCGCCGAGCGCGGCCTCCTCGCCGGCCAGGGTGAGGGCGCCAGGGCTGTTCACGGCGGCGACCGACAGCCGGTCGCCGAAGGGCTCGGCCCTGCGCAGGGCCTCGTCCTCGGGAAGCCCCACGGCGAGCATGGTGCCGGTGCCCGCCAGCCGGTGCTGGAGGCGGCTGCGGGCCAGCACGATGCGCACGGCGTCGCGGAGGCTGTACACCCCGGCCTCGTAGAACGCCGCGATCTCGCCCGTGCTGTGGCCCACGACGGCGGAGGGGTGCACGCCGTGGGCCCGCCAGAGCGCGGCGAGGCCCACCTGGACGGCGAAGTTCGCGGGCTGGGCGAGCCAGGTCTCCGCCATCCGGGAGGCGTCCTCGGCCGCGTTCAGCTCGGCGACGAGGGACCAGCCGGCCTGCGCGGCGATCTCCCGGTCGACGGCTTCCACGGCCTGCCGGTAGACGGGCCGGGTGGCGAACAACTGGCGCCCCATCGCCCACCACTGGGGTCCCATGCCGGTGAACACCCAGACGGGTTCGGCCTGTCGGCCCTCGCGCCGCCTGCCGGTCACCACACGGGGGTGTTCCTCGCCCCGGCCGTACGCGGCGAGGGCCTCGTCCACCTCGTCGGGCGAGCCGTACACGACGGACAGCCGGACGTCGTGGTGCTGGCGGCGGTGGGCGAGGGAGTACGCCAGGTCCGGGAGGCACGCGCGCTCGTCGGGGGCGGCAAGTTCCGCGCGGACGGCCTCGGCGAGTGCGGGCAGGACGGCGGCGTCGCGGGTGCTGAGCGGCAGCACGGAGGGCGTGGGGGCGGCCGTGGTGACCGTGCTGTCCGTCGCCTCCATCAGGTCCGTCGGGTCCGCGGCGTCGGACACGGGTGCGGCTTCGAGCAGGACGTGGGCGTTGGTGCCGCCGAAGCCGAAGGAGTTGACCCCGGCGCGTGCGGGTCCCTCGTGCGCGGGCCAGGGCGTGAGCCGGTCGGGGATCGCGTACGGCGCCGTGTCGAGGTCGATGGCGGGGTTGATCCGCTCCAGGTTGATGTGGGGCGGGATGAGCCGGTGCTCGATGCTGAGGGCGGTCTTGATGAGCCCGGCGATGCCGGCGGCGGACTCGGTGTGCCCGATGTTCGTCTTGACCGAGCCGACGTAGCAGGCGTCGCCCGGCCTGCGCCCGATCGCGAGGACCCGGGCCAGCGCGCCCGCCTCCACCGGGTCGCCGACGGGCGTGGACGTCCCGTGGGCCTCCACGTACTGGAGGTCTCCCGGCGTGATGCCGGCCCGCTCGCAGACCTGCTCGATCAGGGTGACCTGGGCGTCGGCGCTGGGGACCGTGATGCCGTTGGTGCGGCCGTCCTGGTTGACACCGGTCTCCGTGACGACGGCGTGGATCCGGTCTCCGTCGCGCATGGCGTCCGAGAGCCGTTTGAGGACGACGATCCCGACTCCTTCGGCGCGGACGTAGCCGTTCGCGCCGGCGTCGAAGGTGCGGGAGCGGCCCTCGGGGGAGAGGAAGCCGCCCTTCGTCTCGGCGATCGTGTACTGCGGGGTCAGATGCAGCAGCGTGCCGCCCGCGAGGGCCAGCGAACTCTCGCCGCGCCGCAGGCTCTCGCAGGCGAGGTGGACGGCGACGAGGGAGGAACTGCACGCGGAGTCGACGGAGAGGCTCGGCCCCCGGAAGTCGAAGCAGTGCGAGAGCCGGTTCGACACCATCGTCATCATCGTGCCGGTCGCGGTGTGCGCGCCGAGGGTGTCGAAGCGCAGGTCGGCGAATTGCAGGATCTTGTAGTCGAGGGTGAAGGCGCCGACGAAGACGCCGACGTCCTGCCCGGCGAGCTCGGCCGGCTTCTGCCCGCCGTCCTCCAGGGCCTCCCAGCTCACCTCCAGGAGCTTGCGCTGCTGCGGGTCCATGGAGTGAGCCTCGCGCGGGCTGATCCCGAAGAACTCCGGGTCGAACTCGTCGAAACCGTCGATGTATCCGCCTCGCCCACCGACCAGCCGACCGGGTTTGGACTTGTCACGGCTGCCCAGTGAGGCGACGTCGTACCGGTCGGGCGGTGTGGGCGTGAGGCAGTCCTTCCCGTCGACCAGGTTGCGCCAGAAGCCGCGGTGGTCGTTGGCGCCGCCCGGGAAGCGGCAGCCGATCCCGATGATCGCGACCTTCTCCGCGGGCTTGGGAAGGGCGGCGGAGGCGGCGATGTGGGCATGGCGGAGCGATTCAGGCATGAGCGGTCCCTTGATGCGCGTGGTGAGCGGAGAAGGCGTGACGGACGGGCGGACGGGCGGACGGGCGGGCGGATGGGCGGACGGAACGGAACGAGGCGTCACGGCGAGTGGCCCGGTGTCGGAGCAGCGCATGGCGCCAGGACGCCGCGTTCGCGCCGGCGGGGAGCGCCCCGGGGTAGGGCGCGAGGAGGAGGACCGGGGTCCGGGAGGACCGGAGAGCCGGTCAGCCGGCGGGGCGCCGCCAGGGATGGGCGAGGGTCGCCAGGACGGCGCCGGTGTCGGGGAAGGAGGCCGGGTCGGTCAGACCGACGGACTCCGGTTCACGGCCGGGGCGCCAGGTGAACGTGCCGAACACCCGGTCCCAGACCGACAGATCGGAGGCGTAGTGCCCGGCTTCGGAGAGGTCGGTGCTGTGGTGCAGCCGATGCTGCTCCGGCCCGGAGAAGACGTGGTTGAGCCGACCGAGCCGTACGCGGATGTTGGCGTGCACGAAGTACCCCTGGGCGACGACGAAGAGACCGACCGCGAACACCGCCCGCTCGGAGAACCCGACCAGGGCCAGGGCCAGTTGGACGAAGCCCTGGGAGATGACGACGTCGAGCACGTGGTTGACCCCGTTGTTGCCGGCGTTGACCTTCGCGGGCACGTGGTGGACGCCGTGCAGCCGCCACAGCCAGGAGTACGTGTGCCCGGCGCGATGCACCGCGTAGCTCGCGAGCGAGCCGAGGAGCAGGGCCACGGGTATCTCGGCCCACAGGGGCAGCCAGGGATCGCGGCGGGCGAGCTTGCCGACGGCGTACAGCACGAGGTTCTGCCCGAGAGTGCCGCCGAGGGCGGTGAGGACGTAGTACACGCCGTACCACCCCCACTCCCTGCGCTCGGGCTGCCAGGAACGGTCGTACGGAATGAGGAACTCGAGCAGCACGAGATAACCGAGCACCGAGAACTGGAAGAGCAGAACGGCGCGCCCCGGGTCCCAGCCGCGTCCCTCGGTGAGGAGGAAGACGGCGGCGACCGCGAGCAGCAGGACCGGCTGGACGGTCACGGCCAGGGCATCGCGCGCCGATAACCGGGGCATGGCACTCCACTTCATGGGGACGGCGTCGCTGCGGGGATGGGACACGGGGGCTCCCCGGCGCGGAGGAAGGCGTCGGGGCTTGATGACAGTATGAATTCGTACGACTACGCACGGCAACGTCCCCCGGCCGGCGCACGGTGTCGCGCGCGCCGGTGTCAGTGATCCGAATGCCACCGGTGCGCACTCCAGAAATCTGTCTCAACCAGGCTTAATCCCCGGGAAGTTGATCATCCGGGCGGCGGATGGCCGGGCGGATCGATTCACCAATGGATCACCACCGGACGCACTCCACAAGCCGTCCCAATTGCGAGGAGCGAGGGATCAACTCGGGCATTCGGTAGACCAACTGGCGCAGAAATGATCACAATGTGAAGGAAGCGTGCAGCCCAAGTCGATCAGGAGTCACCGTGACCACTCCCCACAGCCCCACCCCCCGGCCGAGCACGGCGGACGCGTCGGCAGACGCTCAACACGGCGCCGTGCCGGCCGCGTTCGAAGCGGTGCCGCCGCTCGACGGGGAGCTGTGCTTCGACGACGCCGCCCTCGAAGCGGCCTCCGGCGACTTCGGCCGAATGGTCCGCCAGGCCCCCGCCGCCGTTCTGAAACCCGGCTCGGCCGACGACGTCGCGGTGATGGTCCGCCACTGCCGTGAGCGCGGACTGAAGATCGCCGGCCGGGGTCAGGGGCACTCCACCCACGGCCAGGCCCAGGTGCCGGCCGGGCTCGTCGTCGATCTCGGCTCCCTCGACGCCGTGGAGATCCGCGACGACACGGCGGTCGTCCAGGGCGGGGCGCTGTGGAGCACCGTGGTCCGGGCCGCCCTGCCCCTGGGGCTCACCCCGCCCGCCTTCACCGACTACCTGGAGCTGTCCGTGGGCGGCACGCTCTCCGCCGGCGGACTCGGCGGACAGATAGGTCACCACGGCACGCAGGTCGACAACGTCCTCGAACTCGAAGTGGTCACCGGCGAAGGCGAGCTCACGACCTGCTCGCCCACCGAGCGTCCGGACCTCTTCCGGGCGGTCCTCGGCGGCCTCGGCCAGTGCGCGATCATCACCCGCGCCACCCTCGCGCTGGTTCCCGCGCCCCGCTCCGTGCGGTTCTACGTCCTGACGTTCCCGAGCGTCGCCGCACTCACCGCGCGGGAGGCCGAGCTGATCAAGGAGGGCCGCTTCGACTATCTCATCGGTCAGGCCAGGCTGACTGCCGACGGCTGGATCCACTTCATCGAAGCCGCCTCCTACGACGCGACCGCCGAGGACGACGCCCGGCTCACGGACGGCCTGGGGCACACCTCGGTCGAGGTCCAGGACATCGCGTACTTCGACTTCCTCAACCGGATCGCCCCGACGATGGACCTGTTCAAGTCGATCGGCGAGTGGCAGCGCCCCCACCCCTGGTACGACAGCCTGCTCCCCGCGTCCACCGTGGACGAGGTCGTCACGGAGACGCTGGCCGGCCTCAAGCCCGGCTCGATCGGCGCGAGCGCGGTCATCCTCCTGTACCCGATCCTCACCGCCAAGTGCCGGACCCCGCTGCCGGTCATGCCGGACGAGGAGCTCGTCTACCTCTTCTCGCTCCTCAGGACCGCTTCCCCCGGTGCGGACTCCGCCGAGGAGATGGTCGCCGCGAACCGTGCCCAGTACGACGCCACGGTCGCGGCGGGCGGCACCTGGTACCCGATCGGTTCGGTGCCGCTCACCACGGACGACTGGGTCCGCCACTTCGGCGCCTTCTGGCCCGAGTTCCAGGAGGCCCGCCACCGCTACGACCCCGACGGCATCCTCACCCCGGGCCAGCGCATCTTCTGACCCGGACGGGCCCGGTCCGGCACGGGGCCCGGCCGGTCGGCGAAGATGGAGGGGTCACCCCGTCCGGGGTCACCCCGTCCCTCGACACGAGGAGCGTCCGCCCTGATGTCCACCACCGGTTCCGGTCCCGGTACGAGGCCTCCGACGATCGCCGATGTGGCCAGGGTCGCCGGTGTGTCCCGTACGACGGTCTCGCACGCCCTCAACGGGCTCGGCAAGGTCGACCCGCGGACCCGGGAGCGCATCAAGCAGGTCGCCGCGGAGCTCGGATACCGGCCCAATCTCCGGGCCCAGCGGCTGCGGCGCGGGGAGGCGAAGGCCATCGCCCTCGCCTCCTCCATGCCGTTCGCGGTGGCGGGCGGGCCGTCCCGGCTGGGCTTCTACATGGAGGTCGCGGCCGCGGCCGCCGAGAGCGCCCTGCTGCACGACTACGCGCTGGTGCTCGTACCGCCCGTGCAGTCCGGGTCGGCGCTCTACTCGGTGGACATCGACGGGGCCATCGTGGTGGAGCCCGACGCGGACGACCCGGCGGTCGCCGCCCTCAAGGAACGCGGGCTGCCGTACGTGACGCTCGGCAGGCCCGTGTCGGCGACCGAGGACGTGCCGTACGTGGATCTGCGCGGCGGCCTCGTCGCCGAGCTGCTCCTGGCCCACCTCCACGCGCAGGGGGCCCGGCGGCCCGCCCTGCTGGTCGGCGCCGGCCGGCGGCACTCGGCCGTGGACGCCCGCGCCGCCTACCAGCGGCTCGCGGCGGAACACGGCTGGACGCCCCTGGTCGCGACCGCCCCCGAGGCCGGCGGCGAACAGGCCGGCTACGAGCGGTGCGCGACCCTGCTCGCCGAGCACCCGGAGATCGACGCGGTCTGCGCGATGGTGGACGCCTTCGCGGTGGGCGCGGTCCGGGCGATCCGGGACAGCGGGCGCGCCGTGCCGGACGACGTCATGGTCGTCACCCGGTACGACGGCCTGCGCGCCCGGACCTGCGAACCGCCCCTGACCGCCGTGGACCTGCACCTGGACCGGGCGGCCGCCGACGCGGTGGCGCTGCTCCTCGGCCGGCTGCGCGGGGGCGCCTCCGCGGACGCCACCGCGCTCGTGACCACGGTCCCGGAGCCCCGTGTCGTCGCCCGACGTTCGTCGGGGGCGTGAGCACTCCCTGACGGCGCCGGTCAGAGACCGAGGATCAGCAGGGCCCCCGAGACGAGGGCGAAGCCGAGCACGAAGTGCCGCATCCGCCGCGCGTCGATCCGGTGGTGGGCCAAGCGGCTCAGCCAGGCTCCCGCGGCGATCGCGGGAGCCAGCGCCAGGGCCAGGACGAGGTCGGCGGGCCGCCCCTCCCCCGTCGCGAACAGCAGCAGCAGCGAGGCGACTTCACCGACGAGGAAGCAGACGGCGACGGTGGACCGCAGTTCCGCCGGCGGCCGGTGCTGGTAGACGAGGGCGAGCGGCGGGCCGCCGACCCCCGTCGCCGTCTCCGTCAGGCCCGTCACCGCGCCCGCGCCCACATAGGCGGCCCGCCCCGGCGTGAACGCGGGCGCCACCAGGCTCACGACCGCCGCGAGCACGGTGGCGAGGCCCACGAAGAGCCCGAGGCCGCGCTCCGGGATCAGCCACAGCAGCGCGAGGCCGCCGGGGGTGGCCCCGAGGCGCGCGGCAGTGATCCAGCCCGCCCCGCGCAGGTCGAGCGAGGACCGTTCGCGCCAGGCGACGTACAGATTGAGCGGGATCATCGCCGCCAGGACGAACACGGGGAGCAGCCGCGGATCGATCAGGCCCGCCACCGGGGCCACGATCAGGGCGAAGCCGAGGCCGCTGCTGCCCTGGACGAAGGCGGCGGCCGTCACGGTGAGGGCGAGGATCGCCAGCGTCCCGGCCGTCACCTCGCGCTCCTCACGGCCCGTGCCGTCCGCTCCGCCCGCGCGGCGGTCGAGGTCGGGTGGACGCGGGTGATGGCGGCGCCGCCCACGGCCGTACGCGCCAGTTCGGCGGCCCGGCGCACGAGGCCGGCCCCGTCCCAGTCGACGGGCCGTCCTTCCCACAGGCGCAGCCTGCCGGCGACGAACACCGCGGTGATCTGGTCGCGGTTGCCGCGCCGGACCAGCTCCCAGGGCAGGTCCCAGGAGAGCGCGAGCTCGGGGGTGGTCGTGTCGACGAGGAGGAAGTCGGCGGCGAGGCCCTCGGCGATCGTGCCGGTCCGCGGGGCGAGGCCCACGGCGTCGGCTCCACCGCGGGTGGCGTGCTCCAGCCAGGTCCAGCCGGCGCCGCAGGAGGAGTCGCCGGTGGCGAGCCCGTAGGCCAGGCGCTGGGCGAACTCGGCCGCGTCGGCGAGCCGGAAGCCGTCGCCGCGCGTTCCGTCGGTGCCCAGGCCGAAGCGGATGCCCCGCTCGGCCATGGCGGTGGCGGGCGCGACGGCGTTGCCCTTCCAGGCGCTGGCGACGGGGTTGTAGCTGACGGCGGTCCCGGTGTCGGCGAGCAGGGTGAGTTCGCGCGGGGTGAGGAGGGTGGCGTGCGCGGCCAGCAGGTGGGGGCCGAGGACGCCGAGTCCGTGGAGGTGCTCCAGGGGCCGCAGTCCGTGGCGTACGAGGGAGCGTTCGACGCCCGCGAGGTGTTCGTTGACGTGGATCTGGAGGACCGCTCCGGCCTCGGCCGCGAGACGGGCCGTGCGCCGGAGGGTCTCCTCGGTGGCGGCCTCGGGGATGGAGACGGCGAGGGAGGCGTGGATCAGCGGGTCGCCCGCGTAGCGCGCGAGGTGCTTCTCGGCGCCCTCCGGGTCGACCTGGTCCGCACCGTCGGCGTCGTTGCGGACCAGGCCGAGGACGCACCGGATGCCGGCGTCGCGGGCCGCGCCGGCCACCACGTCGACGTCGACGTCGGCGCGGGTTCCCGCGTCGGCGACGGTGGTGAAGCCGCCGCGCAGGGCTTCGAGCGCGGCCAACTTGGCGGCGACGTAGGCCGCTTCCTCGTCCAGGGCGCCTTCCAGCGGCACCCACACCCTGCGGAAGATCTCGGACGGCTCCCCGAAGGCGAGCGCCGCACCGAAGCTCTGGGTGAGGTGGTGGTGGGCGTCGACGAAGCCGGGCATCAGGAGGTGCCCCGGGAGCGGGACCGGATCGAGGTCGGGGTGGGTGCGGGTCAGCTCCTGGAGGGGTCCGACGCGCTGGAAGGAGCCGTCGGCGACCACGACCGCGTGACCGTCGGCCGGGCCCTCGGGCAGCAGGACGGCGTCCGGGGCGAGCAGGAGTGGCCGGTCCACACGGGCGAGAACGTCATGGGTGAGCTGCTCGGGCTGGTTCATCGGTCGCTTTCCGTACGGGGGCGGGCGAGGGTCGGTCGTCCGGCGAGGCGCGGCCTGACGTGGTGGAAGAGGATGTTGAGGACGGCGGCGACGAACGCGCCGACGGCGACGCCGCTTTCGAGGAGGATTTGGAGGTTCGGCGGGAAGCCGCCGTACACGCCGGGAACGAGGATCGGGAGCAGCCCGAGCGCGAGGGCGACGGCGCAGACGAAGGTGTTCGTGTGCGTGCCGAGGTCGGAGCGGCCGAGCATCTGGACGCCGAGCACGGTGATCACGGCGAAGACGACCATGGCCGTGCCGCCGACGACCGCGGCGGGGACGACGCTGATCATCCGGGTCACGGGGGCGAGGAAACCGATCAGGATGAGCACGACGCCGGCCGCCGCGGTGACGAAGCGGCTGCGGACGCCGGTGACGCGGACGATGCCGATGTTCTCGCCGCTGGTGACCATGAGCGGCAGTCCGAGGAAGCCGCCGAAGAGCGAGGTGAGCGCGTCGCCCCGGACGGTCTTGGGGACGTCGGCGCGGGTGTCGATCTCCTTGCCGACGGCCTCCGCGTTGATGACGGTCTGTCCGGTGGCCTCGGCCATGGAGGCGAGGCTGTAGAGCATCAGCGGCAGGGCGGCGACGAGGTTGAACTGGGGCGAGCCGAACGGCATCAGCTGCGGCAGGGTGAGCAGCCCGCCGTCGGTGACGGGGTCGAGGTCGACGGTTCCGAGGGCGGCGGCGAGGCCGGTGCCGGCCAGCAGGCCGAGCATGACGGCCAGTTGGCGCAGGATGCCGCTGAAGAGCAGGTAGAAGCCGACGGTGAAGCCGATGGTGGCGAGGCCCAGACCGAGGTTCAGGGGGTCGGCGAAGCCGGGTGTGCCGGGGCGGCCGGTGACGAGGACCGCGCCGACCTTCACCAGGTTGACGCCGACGATGACGATCATCGTGCCGATGACGAGGGCCGGGAAGCAGGCCAACAGCCGTGAGAAGAGGGGCAGGACGAGGAAGCAGAAGGCCGCGGTGAGGATCACGGCCCCGGTCGCGGTGCGCAGACCGTGCTGTTCCGCGATGGCGAGGAAGAGGATGAGGGGCGCGCCGCCCGGCAGCATCACGAAGGGCAGGCGGGGCCCGAACTTCCAGGGGCCGAGCGACTGGATCAGGGATCCGACCCCGGAGAGCACGAAGGCCGCCGAGAGGAGGTTGACGGTGAGTCCGGGGTCGAGGCGGAGGGTCGCGCTCATCAGGAAGATCGCCGAGATGGGGGTGGCGGCCATGACGAGCACGTGCTGGACCCCGAAGAGCAGGATCCGGCCGAACGGGCGGGACTGGTCGACGGGGTGGGGCGTGCCGGGAGCCGGCGGCTCGGGCACGGACGGCTCGGGGGTCTCCGAGGCGGGTGCCTGGGCTGCGGCGGGTTCGGGCGTCTCGGGGGCGGGGGTTCGTCGTTCCGTGCCGGGGTGTTGCTGGGGAGTGGACACGTAGGGGCTCCGTTCGGGCGTCGCTGCACGCGCGGATTTCAGCCGCGATCCGGCCCCGGGACGGAGGGCCAAATCGATTTGGCCAAATCGATTTGGCCGCCAGTATCCGAGGGCCCCCGCCCAGCGTCAAGGCCTCCTAGACTGTCCCCATGAAGATCGTGCCGCGGCTGCTCCCCCACTCCCCCGAGCTGGAGCCGCCCACGCCGCCCGCGCTGCCCGTTCCCGGTGAGGCGCCGCACGTGTGGCTCGTCCGGGCGCCCGAAGTCGACCTGTCCGCCGAGCGGATGGACGTGCTCGACGCCGGGGAGCGGGAGACCGCGCGGGGGTTCCGGAGCGACGCGGACCGGCGTACGTACGCCGAAGTGCACGTCGGGCTGCGGGTGTTGCTGGGGGGCTACCTGGGGATGAAGCCCCAGGACGTGCCGCTCGTACGGCGGCCGTGCCCCGAGTGCCGGGAGCCGCACGGGCGGCCCGCCGTCGAGGGCGATCCCCTCCACTTCTCCCTCTCGCACAGCGACGGCCTCGGCCTGCTCGCCTTCGCGGCGACCCCGGTCGGGGTGGACGTCGAGCGGCTCCCGGAGCCGGACACGGTCGAAGAGGTCGCGCCGATGCTGCATCCGCGCGAGGCCGAGGAATTGGCCGCGCTGCCCTCGGCCGAGCGGCCGCGCGCCTTCGCGCGGACCTGGGCGCGCAAGGAGGCGTATCTGAAGGGTCTCGGCACCGGTCTGGCCCGCGGGCTCGCGCTCGACCTCATCGGCGCGGCCGAACCCTGCGAGGCCCGGCTGCCGGGCTGGCGGATCGGCGACGTCATGGTCGACCCCACGCACGCGGGTGCCGTGGCCGTCCGGATCCGAGCGCACGACACCGCGCCCAAGGGCTCGTGCGATACGCCAGAATGACGGGATGACCAGCAACGACGTGGGTGGCGAGCAGATCTGGAACCCGCAGCGCCTGCGCAGCGGGAACGAGCGGTTGCTGCTCGGTCTGCTGCGCTCCGCGGGACCCGCCTCCCGGGCCCAGCTCGCCCGGACCACGGGCCTGTCCAAGCCCACGGTCTCCAGCGCCCTGGCCTCGCTCGAACAGGCCGGACTCGTCAGACAGGCGGGGGTCCACACGCCCGAACGCGGCCGGACCGCCGTGCTCTACGCACCGGATCCCACCGCGGGCTACGCGCTCGGCATCGACATCGGCCGCGCCTGGCTGCGCGTCGCCCTCGCCGACCTCGACGGCACGGTCGTGGCCCGCACGGAGGTGCGCAACCAGGCCCGCAGCTCCGGCCCGATGGCGGACCTGGCCGTCGCCACCGCACGGCAGCTCGTGGCGAGTTCCGGAGTCGCGGCGGCCACGATCGTGCAGGCGGTCGTGGGCACTCCCGGCGTCTACGACGAGGAGCTGCGACGGGTCCGGTTCGCGGGGAACCTGCCCGGCTGGGGGCGCCCGGGGCTCTTCGACCGGATGCGCGAGGGGCTCGGCCTGCCCCTGGCCGTCCACAACGACGCCAATCTCGCCGCGCTCGGCGAGTACACGGTCGGGGTCGGCGCGGGCAGCAGGCTCTTCGTGTACCTGATGATCGGCACCGGCCTGGGCATGGGCGTGGTGAGCGAAGGCCGGCTCTTCACGGGCGCCCACGGCGGCGCGGGCGAGATCGGCTTCCTACCGTGGCCGGGGCGCCAGGGACCGGGCACTCTGGAGGGCCTGGTCTCCGGTGACGCTGTGGTCGCCGCCGCCCGGGAGCGGGGGATGACCGGGGACCTCAGCGCGAAGGACGTCTTCGACGCGGCCCGGTCGGGCGACCGGGCCGCCGTCGAGGCGGTCGAGTTGGAGGGCGAGCGCCTCGCGCACACGGTGGCCGCCGTGTCCGCGGTGCTCGACCCCGATCTCGTGGTCCTCGGCGGCGGCGTCGGCCACAGCGCGGATCTGCTGCTGCGTACGGTGCGGACCACGCTGCGGGCGATCACGCCGATCCGCCCCAGGGTGGCCGCGAGCACCCTCGGCGAGGACGCGGTGCTGCACGGCGCCCTCGCCATCGCCCTGGACACGGCGCGCGACGTCGTCTTCGAACGCCGCCCGCACCCCTAGGGAGTTCGGTCTCAGCCCCAGGTGCGGGAGCAGAGCACCAGCTGGTAGCCGTCCGGGTCGGTGATCGTGACGCCGTACTCGTCCCAGTAGGGGTTGTGCGCCGCGACCCGCGTACCGCCGGCCGCCAGCAGGCGGTCGATCAGCGACTGCTCCGCAGGTTCGCCGAGGTAGAGCACGAAGAGGTCCTCCACGGTGGGCGTCGGCTCCACCGGGTGCTCCGGGTCGCGGGTCAGCTCGAAGTGCCAGGAGCCGTTCTTCGGGCCGACCATCAGCAGGTCGTGCTTGCCCGGGACGCGTTCGGTCGTCCGCCACTGGACGTCGAGGCCGAGGCCGTCCACGTAGAACCTCTCGGCGGCGGCGAGGTCCCGCGAGGGCCTGGCCACGCGGACGTGCACGGTGCCGTCGATCACGCCGAGGCCTCAAGGGCCGCGCGCCAGACCGGGCTGTCGACATAGTGGTTGTCGTAGCGCTCGGCGGACGCGGCGATCTCCTTGGGGTCCGCCTCGCCGCGCATCACGCGGCCGAGCAGCCGAAGGTAGTCGAAGCGGCCCATGCCCGGCGTGAAGACGAACAGGACGTCCGCCTCACAGCCGGGGGCGGCGGCGAACGCGTGCGGGGTGTGCGGCGGCACGGCGAGGAAGTCGCCCGCCTCCAGGACGGTGACCTCCTCCCCCACCAGCACCTGGAGGGAGCCGCTGATCACGAAGAACAGCTCGGTCGCCTTGGTGTGGAAGTGCGCGGGTGCGCCCACGGCGCCCTTGGCGAAGGTGGAGCGGTAGCTGGTGAATCCGTCGGCCGTGCCGTCCGAGTCGGCGAACAGCCGCATCACGCTGCTGGGGTCGGCGCAGGTCTCGGCCTCGGCGTGCCGGGTCAGGACCGGAGGAAAGGGGGCGGTGGACGGAGTTCCGTGGGATGCGTTCTGAGTCATGATCCGGACTTTACGATCATGAACACGCTTCTGGCCAGGGCTTTCGCGCCCGAGCCGGGCCCAGGAGCACCGCGGCGAGAGTTGAACGCACGGTGAACTCAGGTCGAACCGAGAAGCCCTGCTGGAGCGCCTCTTTGACGCTCGGTCACCTGTTCGTGCCCGGTGCTAAGATCGCCACGCTTGCGGAGCGGTGGATGGGTGCACGACGACATCTCCGACCACGGCGACCCTCCGGATCGGTACCCCCGGACACCGGAAGGCCGGCCGGGCCACCCGCATTGACGGAAATCAGCTGCACCGTCAGTCGCCTGAAGAGAGCCTTATGACGTATTACGTACAGAACCCGGTCCTCTGGGTCCTCCTGGCCGCCACCCTTGGCGCCGCCGCCGTCATCGTTCGCCAGCGCAAGGCGATTCGGACCTTACGGCAGGGGACCGAGGAGCTCAAGGCACATTACTCCGAATTGGAGAACAGCTACACGAAATCCGTCGAGGAAGAGAAGGAGCGCGCACAGGAATCGACCAAGTCGGTCCTCAAGTCCGCGATGCGGACGCTCCAAGGCCTCGCCGCCGAACAGCAGTTGGTCATCTCCGGACTGCAGAACAAGTACGGGGACTCCGTCATTCTCCGGGACCTCCTGGAGATCGACCACACCAACTCGCAGTTCGGCCGGCGCGCCCAGTCGATCGCCGTCCTGTGCGACGGCTGGCTCGGCCGGCACCGCGAGATCGCGTCGGTCTACGACGTGGTCCGCAGCGCCCAGGGCCGCATCCGCCACTTCCGGCGGGTGGAGATCCTCTCCCAGGTCGACTTCGGCATCACCAGCCGCGCCGTCGAGCCGGTGGCCCTCGCGCTCGCCGAACTCCTCGACAACGCGACCAGCTATTCCAGCCCGGACACCGTGGTCGAGATCAATATCCGTACCGTGCCCAAGGGCATTTGCATCGTCGTCGACGACGCCGGTGTCGGTATGAACGACGAGGAACGGGTCAGGGCCGAGAAACTCCTTTCCACCGAGCGGGTGTCCGGTGTCTCCGGGCTCGGCAGCCCGCCGCAGTTCGGTTTCGCCGTGATCGGAGTGCTCAGTGAGCGCTTCGGATTCGAGGTGTCCGTGGATTCCACTTCGCCGTACGGAGGCGTCCGCAGCGTCCTCCTGATTCCGCACGACCTGCTCACCGGAATGCCGGAGAAGAGGGCCCCGCAGCCGGCCGCGCCCGCGACCGCCATGCCGGAGCCGAGCGGCCCCACGCCCGTCGTGGCGGCGACCGCCACCACGGACGACGGTCTGCCGAAGCGCCGCCGCAAGCGGCCGATGGCCATCGTCCCCGGCGGCGAGCAGTCCGCACCCGCTCCGGCGCGCTCCGGCGCGGAGACCGCCGCGATCATGGGGGCCTTCCAGCGGGGCACGCAGTCCGGACGGGCCGCCCGCTCGGACGCGGCGGATCATTCGAGCAGCACACGTGATGCGAGCAGCGAAGGGCATGAGGTCTCGTGAACGACGATCTGTCATGGATGCTTGACAGTGCCTTGGAGATACCCGGGGCGCTGCACGCGGTCCTGGTCTCTGCGGACGGCCTGCTGATGGCCCGTACCAAGGCGTTCGGCAAGGACAACGCGGACACGGTGGCCGCGGCGATGAGCGGTATGCAGTCGCTCAGCCGCTCGCTCGGCTTCTTCGTCGAGCCCGGTCGCCTGCAGTGGCGCCAGACGCTGGTCGAGTTCGACGGCGGCTGGGTCTTCCTGATCTCCGCTGGCGACGGCGCCTACCTCGGCGTCTCGGCCTCGCCCGACGTCGACATGCAGGACATCACCTTCCGTATGCAGCAGCTCGTCGGCCAGCTCGGCAAGGCGCTGACCACGCCGCCGCGCGAGAACCTCGGCGCCCGCTCATGAGCCGCTTCGACGAACGGGAGCCGGAGGCCGCTGAGTTAGTCCGTCCCTATGTCATCACCAAGGGGCGCGGCCTGCCCGACGAGGAGCAGCTGTCGCTGGTGACCCTGGTCACCGCGTCCGCCGACCACCAGCAGCGCCCGACCCGGCTTTCGCCGGAGGAGCAGAGCCTGTTGGACCTGTGCACCGCCGGCTATCTCTCGGTCGCCGAGGTCGCGGGGCACACCCGGCTGCCCATCGGTGTGGTCAGGATCCTCCTCTCCGCCCTCGCCGAGGGCGGATACCTCATCACCCGCCCGCCCGTGCAGCGTGCCGCGCTCGCGGACCGAGACATCCTCGAGGAGGTACTGAATGGTCTCCGCGCCAAGTTTGGGTGAGCAGGCGTACGTGCGCGACGGCGCCACGCAGACCGCCGTCAAGATCCTCGTCGTCGGCCACTTCGCCGTCGGCAAGACCACGTTCATCGGTGCGATCTCGGAGATCCCTCCGCTGAAGACCGAGGAGACGATGACCCGCGCGGGCGAGTCGTTCGACGACCTCAAGGGCGTCCGCTCCAAGACCACCACCACGGTGGCGATGGACTTCGGCCGGCTGACGATCAGCGAGCGGGTCGTGCTGTACCTGTTCGGCACGCCCGGTCAGCAGCGCTTCGTCCAGATGTGGGAGGACATGGCGCGCGGCGCCCTCGGCGCGCTGGTGCTCGTCGACCCGGAGCGGCTCGCGGACTCCTTCGCCGTGATCGACCTCATCGAGCAGTACGGGCTCGACTACGCGATCGCCGTCAACCACTTCGACGGGAACCCGGACCGCGAGGAGCGGGCGCTCCGCGAGGCGCTTGACCTGCTCGACGACACCCCGATCGTCACCTGCGACGCGCGTGACGAGAAGTCGTCCGCCGACGCGCTGATCACCCTCGTCCGGTACCTGCTGGACCGCGCTCACTAGAAGCAGAGAGAAATCATGGACGCTCGATCCACCGCACCCGTACCCCCGCCGGGGTGCCCCGCGCACGCCGACGGCGGCCGGATCCCGCTGCACGGCCCGGAGTTCCAGGCCGATCCGGACGCGTACTACGCCTATATGCGCCACTTCGGGCCGACCGCGCCCGTCGAGCTGGCTCCCGGGGTGGAGGCCACCCTCGTCACGGACTACCAGGCGGCCCTGCAGCTCCTCCAGGACTCGGGCAACTTCCGCAAGGACGCGCGCCGCTGGCGGCACCTCAACGAGGGGCTGATCAGCCCGGACAACCCGGTCGTCCCGGTCCTCGCGTACCGGCCCAACGCCATGTTCAGCGATGGCGCGGAGCACCTGCGGCTGCGGCAGGCGATCACGGACAGCATGGCCCGGGTCGACGCACGCAAGCTGAGCCGGACCACGGAACAGGTGTCCGACTACCTCATCTCGCGGTTCGGCGGGCGTGGTTCCGCCGACCTCCTGGGGGACTACGCGCGGCAGCTGCCGCTCTTCGTCTTCAACGAGGTCTTCGGCTGCCCGGCCGACATCGGCGACCGCGTGCTGTTCGGCATCACCGGCATGTTCGACGGCGTGAACGCCGAGCGGGCGGTCGAGGTGCTGTTCGGAGCCGTCGGCGAGCTGGTGGCGCTCAAGCGCGCCAAGCCCGGTGAGGACGTCACCTCCTGGCTGCTGCAGCACCCGGCGAAGCTGACCGACGAGGAGATGGTCCACCAGGTCGCCCTGCTCCTGGGGGCGGGGACCGACCCGCTGGGCAACCTGATCGGCAACACGCTGCACCGGCTGCTCACGGACGACCGGTACGCCGACGGCGGTGGCCTGATCGACGAGGCCATCGACGACACGCTGTGGGACAACCCGCCCATGCCGAACTACGCGCCCCACTACCCGGCCACCGACCTGGAGTTCGCCGGTACGAAGCTGGCGGCGGGCGATCTCGTCCTGGTCAGCTTCGCGGCGGCCAACACCGGGCCGAAGCTGTCGGCCGCGCGTGAGGCCGGCAGCAACCGGTCCCACCTGGCGTGGAGCGCGGGCCCGCACGCCTGCCCTTCGAAGGAGCCCGCGCGGCAGATCACCGTCACCGCCATCGAGAACCTGCTCAACCAGCTCCCCGATGTCGATCTGGCCGTGCCGGAGGAGAGCCTGGTCTGGCGTCCCGGTCCGTTCAACCGGGGCCTCACCACGCTGCCGGCCCGCTTCACCCCGGTCGAGCCGGCGCGCCGAAGCACTCCGCAGGCGCAGCCGGAGCCGGCCGCGTCGGCCGAGCAGGGTCGCAAGCGCGGGGGGATGTGGAGCCAGTTCCTCAACTGGCTCGCCAAGTGATCGAGGCAACATCGAACGGAGTTGCCGCATCCGCATGAACGTTCAACCTCGGGGGTAGTGAGCTTCGCGTTGTTCTGGCGTGCTCATGAGGTTAGGGAGGTGTCGGGTGGAGCAGATGTCCGCCGATCCCGGTGTCATGCGTCAACTCGCGGCGATCCGCCCCTTCGATACCCGCCCCTCGGGGCGGGTATCTTCTTGGCCTCCGCTCCCCGGGGAGACGCTCGGCGGTCACGCGGCGAGACAGATCCTGCGGCTCTGCGAGGCCGCGGGACTGAGCGGGAACGACTCGGTGGAGTACGCGCGGACGCTGCTGTCGGTGCTCGGCCCGGTCGCCGAGCGGCCGCTCGACATGCCCCCGCCCTACGACTCCTTCCTCTCCGACGACCACACACCGGTCGAGTACTCGCTCGCCTTCACCCCGGACGCGCCACCGACCCTGCGGGTGCTGCTCGAGCCGGGGTGCGGAGCCGGCAGCCTGGCGGAGAACGGACGCGTCGGGCTGCGGGCCGTGCGCGCGCTGGCGCGGCGCTGGGGGTTCTCCACACAGCGGCTCGACGAGCTGGAGGACCTGTTCTTCCCCGCGGCCCCGGAGGGCCCGTTGGCGCTCTGGCTGGCGCTGGAACTGCTCCCCGGCGGAGTGCCCAAGGTCAAGGTGTACCTGAATCCCGCGGCGTCCGGGGAGGAACGTTCCGTCGCGACGGTGCGCGAGGCCCTCGGCAGGCTCGGCCACGACCGGGCGTTCGGTTCGCTCCCCCCGAGCGAGCGTCCGCTGTTCTTCGCGCTGGACCTCGGCGACTGGGAGGAGCCCCGGGTCAAGGTCTACCTGGTGCACCGCGACCTCTCGGCCCGGGAGGCGCCCGGCCTGGTCCGTACCCCGGGGGGCCCGGCCCGCTCGCAGATCACGCGGTTCTTCCGCACGGCCGCCGGGCAGGCCGCCTTCGGGCCCGGCTCCCGGCTCGGCCTCGACGTACCGCTCGACCGCCGGCCGGGCCTCAGCTGCCACGCGTTCACCTCGACGAGGTCCGCCCGGCCCAGCGGCTTCACCCTGCACGTCCCCGTCCGCGACTACGCGCGCCACGACGGGGAGGCCCTCGACCGGGCGGTGACGCTCCTCCGTCGCCACGGCATGGACCCGGCGCCCCTCGTGGAGGCGCTGAGCGCCGTGACCCCGCGGAGGCTGGAGGACGGTGCCGGCCTGATCGCCTACCTGGCCCTGGCCCACCAGGCGGGCAAGCCCCTGCGGGTGACCGCGTACATCTCATCGGAGGCGTACGCGGTCCGGCCGCCGGCCGCCGCACCGCTCGCGCGGGTCGGAGCCGGCCACTGACGGACCGGGGCGGACCGTGGCTCCGACCGCCCCGCTACGCCTCCTGCAACTCCCTCAGTTCGCGCAGGTAGGGGCCGACGTCCACCTGGATGGAGGAGCCACCCGTGGTCCGCCCGTAGCGTTCCTCGATGCCCTCCAGATAGGTGCCGATCTCCTCGCGCATGACGTCCGCGGGCGGCAGGGCGGCCTTGCCCTCGACGATCCCCGCGACCCACCGCGACTGGGCCTCCACGAGACGCGTGATCGAGCCCACCGGGCGGATCAGACCGACGAAGTGGAGGCCGGGCAGGTCGGGGGCGACCACGCGCTTGTAGAGCTCGACCGTGCCCCGCCCGTCACCCGTCGGGCAACCGGCGGGAAGGAAGGGGAAGTCCATCCCGAATCCGGTGCAGTAGACGATCGCGTCGGCCTCTTCGACGGTCCCGTCGGCGAAGGTGACGCGGGCGCCGTCCAGCGAGTCGATCGCGGGCCTGGGGACCACCGCCCCGTGCCGTATCCGGCTGAGTATCTCGTCGGAGATGGTCACGGCGGAGGAGAAGATGGCGTGGTCGGGCTCCGGGAGGCCGTAGTCCGAGAGCTTCCCCCGCGCCACGAACAACGCCTTCTCGACGAAGCGCCGTTGGTCGTCGAAGGCCATGTCCTGCCACCAGGGCGCGTCGGCGATCAGGTCCACGGACATGCCGAAGAGCTGCTTGGGCACGAGGTGCAGCCCCCGGCGCACGGAGAGCGTGGTCCTGGCCGCGTACCGGGAGAGGTCGCAGGCGATGTCCACGCCGGAGGCCCCCATCCCCACGACGACGACCCGCTGTCCGGCGAAGTCGCCGCCGTCGTGGAAGTCCATCGAGTGCAGGATCGTTCCGGGGAAGGACTCGGCGCCCGGCGGCAGCGGATCCGGCAGCGCCGCCCGCGTGTTGTGGCCGGAGGCGACGATCATGTGCTCGAAGCCGCGTCGCGTCACCTCTCCGCGCGCGTCCCGGCTGGTGACCGTCCAGGTACCGTCGCCGTCCCGTCGCACCGCGAGCACGTCCGTGTCCAGTTCGACGTGCGGCAGCAGCCCGGCCCACTCCGCGAACGCGCGCAGATAGGCCGCGACATCGGCGTGTCCGGGATAGAGGGGCAGCTCGTCCGGCATCGGGAAGTCGGAGTAACCGGTGAGCTGCTTCGCGGTGTTCAGGTGCAGGGACTGGTAGCCGGGCCCCCGCTCGCCGGCTCCCGGCTGCCGCCAGATCCCTCCGACGTCCGCCGCCCTCTCCAGGCAGACGAAGTCGATTCCCCGAGCCGCCAGAGCGTGCGCGGCCGCGAGCCCCGAAAGACCCGCGCCGATGACGCACACGGTCGCGGCGCGGGGAACACCGCCGGCTTGCGAGTCGCCCAAGGATCCCTGCACAGAACACCATCCGTCCTCGCACCGGGCGGCGGCCGGCGCCGCAGCCCCCGGGCTGGCGCCCGGCGGGATCACGATACCGAGCGACCCTCGGGGCGAGTCGCCGAGGTGACGGCCGGAGGACGGCCCCGGTTGCGGCGTATGCGAGAACGTCACGAAAAAGCCTTCTCCGAGTTACACGGCCATCCCCTCCCCCGTGCGACGCTCCCGCTTGCACACAGTCAACACGCGTAGATCGACGTGGCGTTGAGCCCGCCCACCGGTCCCCCGCGTGCCGTCCCCCACGAAAGGCCCCCCATGTCCGTTGTGCACCCCCGCAGATGGAAGTCCGTGGCGGCGGCGATATCCGCCGTCCTCGTCACCCTCACGCTCCCGGCCGTCACCGCCACCCCGGCGAACGCGACGACCACCGCGTACGACAGCACGTACTACAAGGACGCGATCGGCAAGACCGGTCCGAGCCTGAAGTCCTCGCTCCACACCATCATCAAGAGCCAGACGAAGATCTCGTACGACGCCGTCTGGAACGCGCTGAAGGCCACCGACCAGGACCCGAACAACAGCGCCAACGTGGTCCTGCTCTACAGCGGCACCTCGCGCAGCAAGTCCCTCAACGGCGGGGCCGTCGGCAACTGGAACCGCGAGCACGTGTGGGCCCAGTCGCACGGCAACTTCGGCACCTCGGCCGGACCCGGCACCGACCTGCACCACCTGCGCGCGTGCGACGTCCAGGTCAACAGCATCCGCGGCAACAAGGACTTCGACAACGGCGGCAGCGCGGTCAGCGGCGCCCCCGGCAGCTACACGGACTCCAACTCCTTCGAGCCGCGCGCCGCCGACAAGGGTGACGTGGCCCGGATGATCCTCTACATGGCCGTGCGCTACGAGGGCGACGACGCCTGGGCCGACCTGGAGGCCAACGAGTCGACCTCCAACGGCAGCGTCCCGCTGCACGGCCGGCTCTCGGTGCTGAAGCAGTGGAACGAGCAGGACCCGCCGAGCGCCTTCGAGGAGCGGCGCAACGACCTCATCTTCGAGACCTACCAGGGCAACCGGAACCCGTTCATCGACCACCCGGAGTGGGTCGAGGCGATCTGGTAGAGCGCGGCCACGCGGGCCGGGCGCCGTCCGCGCGCTCCCCGCATGCCGAGCCCCCCGCCCCTCGGCGCGGGGCTCGGCCCCCGGGCACGTGGGCTCGGCCCCTTGGCGGACGCAGTCTGCCCCACATGGGCGCGTATCGCCCGCTCTGCGGAGTGTTCGACCGGTTCGGGGTGGGCTTCCCGCCATAGTGCCGGGCATGACACAGACACCCTCCCCGAGGCGTCGGCGCGCGCGTGCGGCCGCCCGTACGGCCCTGCTCTGCGCCGCCCTCCTCGGCCTCACGGCCCCGACGACCGTCGCCTCGCCCGCAGCCGCGCCCGCACCCGGCCCGGGTCCGGGCGGCGGCGGTGGCCGCGACTGCGTGCGGACCGAGAACCCGCGCGACCCGCGGGCCCGGCAGGTCCTGGAGATCGCCCGCAAGGCCAAGAACGAGCTCGCCCTGAACTCCGTGGAGCTGCGGGTCACGATCGACGGGCGCGAGGTCGCCACCGACGCGCTCGGGCAGTCGATGACCGGGGTCCCGGCCGAGCCGGACATGCACTTCCGCGCCGGTTCGGTGGCCTTCGCGCACATCGCCACGGGCCTCCTGCAGCTGGTCGAGGAGAAGAAGGTCCGGCTCGACGACACCGTGGAGCGCTGGCTGCCCGATCTGCCCAAGGCCGAGCAGATCACCGTGCGCATGCTGGCCAACAACACCACCGGCCTCCACGACTACGTCACCGACCCGGCGTTCGGGGCGGAGCTGGAGGCCCACCCGTTCAAGCACTGGACCCCGGCGGAGCTGCTGGCGTTCCCGCTCAAGCACTCGTTCTGGTACGAGCCGGGCACCAGCTGGAGCTACTCGCACGCCAACTACCTGCTCCTGACCACGGTGATCGAGAAGATCACGGGCACCCGGATCGACACGTTCATGAAGGAGCGGGTCTGGAAGCCGCTCGGGCTCCGCAACACCCGGAACAACTTCACCCCGGACATCCCGCGCCCGGTCCTGCACGCCTTCACCTCCGACCGGGGCCTCTACGAGGAGTCCACCTTCTGGAACCCGTCGTGGACCACCGCCCCCGGCGCGGTGATCACCACCGACGTCTGCGACCTGGCCCGCTCGGCCGAGGGCATCGGCAAGGGTGAGCTGATCTCGCCCCGCTCGTACCGCACCCTGCTCAACCCGGGCACGGTCGGCCTCGGCGGGGCGAGCCCGACCTGCCCCGCCTCGATCTGCCTGAAGCAGACCGAGGCCCAGCACTTCGGGCTCGGCGTCATCGTGGTCAACGGCTGGCTGGTGCAGAACCCGTCGTTCTCGGGGTACCAGGCGATCCAGGCGTACCTGCCGTCGAAGCGGCTCGCCATCGCCGTCTCCGCGACCAAGACGGCGACCACGCCCGACGGCAACCAGGCCGAGGTGGTCGCCCAGCGCATCGCGGCGAAGCTCGCGCCGGACACCCCCCTGACGATCGACTGATCCGCCGGGGCACGGGGCTTCCGGACCACAACTCTGACTATATAGAGTTACGGCCATGACCCGTGTCCGACGCCCGTCCGCGCAGACCACAGCCGTGGTCCTGGCGCTCGCGGAGCAACCCGCCGCCTGGCGGTACGGCTACGAGCTGTGCCGCCAACTGGGCATCAAGCCCGGCTCGATGTACCCGATCCTGACGCGCCTGACGGACCGGGACCTGTTGGAGACCACCTGGGACACCGAGGTGCCCGCCGGTCGGCCGCCGCGGCATCTCTACCGGCTGACCGGCGCGGGCCGGGTCCTGGCCACCGAACTCGCCGCCGCCGCGCCCGCCCCTGCCCCCACCCCCGCGCCGGCTCCCCGCCCGGACCGTCCGAAGGCGAGGTGGCAGGGCGCGTGAGCTGGACCCTCCGTACCTTTCAGACCGTCACGACCTGTGTCATCGCGGGAGTCTGGGCCGCGGTCTTCGCCGTCGCCCTCGTGACCGCAGACCAGCTGCCCACCCCCGACACGGCCGCCGTGCAGCTCGTCCTCCCGCCGCTGCTGTGGGTGCTCGCCGCGCGGTTCGTCCTGCACCACTGGTGGGTCACGACCGGCTCCCGGCTGGCCCCGATGGACCCGCCGGAGCGGCTGCTCACGGCCGCGGTCGCGGCGCTGCCCGAACGCCGCCGGGAGTGGGGCGCGGCGATGGCCGCCGAACTGACCGAGGTGGAGGGGCGTGCGGAGCGGTGGCGGTTCGCCCTCTCCAGCGTCCGGGCCACGCTCTGGCTGGGCGCGGGCGGCGGCAGGCCGGGAGTGGTCACCCTCGTGGCCGCGGCCGTCGTGGCGTCGACGGCGGCCGCGGGGCCGTTGGCCGGCGCGGCGGTGCCAGGACTCGACGTGTTCGCCGCGGCCTTCACCGCGCTCGTCGGCGCCCTCGTGGTCCTCGCCGTCGCCCGCGCCGGGCGGCCCGCACTGCCGGTCCCCGTTCCGACCTTCCTGGTGGTCGCGGGCGTCGTCGCGGCGATCGCGGTCACCGTGGTCTTCCTGCGCCGGGAACCGGGCGCGGCGGACCGGTTGCCGCCTCTCGCGGCGATCCACCTCGCGGCCGTCCTCGCCGGCTGCCTGGGGTTCGCCCTCGCGCCGCCCCGCCGGCTGGGCACCGAGCGGCCGGCGCCCCACCTCGGCGCCACCGCCGGCGTCCTGTTCGCCGCCTGGCTCCTGATGGTTCTCCGCACCGACGGCGCGGAACCCCCGCTCGCGCTCCTCCTGGTGCTCACGCTCGCCCTGCCGCTCGTCCCGGTCGCCGTCTTCCTGCTCCCGGCGTTCGTGGCCAGGCGCGCGGGCCGGTCGTTCCGTGCCGGTCTGCTGGCCTCCCTGTGGACGGTGGTGACGGCCATGCCGCTGACGTACGCCCTCTGGCTGCCCGAGGCACTGCGCCGGTACGCGATCGACGGCACGCTCCTCGTCGGCGGGCGGGGTCCCGTCGGCACGAACCTGACCGATGCCCTGGTCTTCACGCTCGGCATCTTCCCGGTGCTCGGACTGACCCTCGGCGTGATCGGCGCGGGCCTTGCCGCCCGCACGGCGCGCGGCCCGGAGGCCGGGGGAACGGGACCGGGCGGCACCCGACCGGAATCCCCGGACCCGGGCGGCGCCGGACCCTGGGATTCGGGGCCGGGACCTACGAACCCGGCGCGCTGGTAGGACCCGCCGAAGCAAGGGACCGGAATTCCGGTGGATCCGGTCCCTACGGCGTTCACCTGACGGAGGGTCCCGTCGGGCAGCATGGTGACCATGAACTCGGAGCAGCCGCCGCCCCAGGAAGCGAACGTCGTCCACCCGGCCACCCTGGTGCACTCGGCCGACGTGGTGAACGCGAAGACGACCCTCCTCGAACTCCTCGGGCGCACCGGCGTACCGGCGGACGAGGCCGGGCGGCTGCTCGCGCTCGTCGAGGCGGGCGCCCTCACGGAGGCGCACGGCGACCTCGCCGGTGTCGAGGCCGGTGTCCCCGCGGGCAAGGGGCAGCGGTACGCCTCCGGGTGGCAGGACTGCGCCCGGACGGCAGGCCACGCGCTGCTCCGCAGGGCCGACCACGCCGTACGGGAGGCGCTCGGGCCGGACGCGCCGCCCGTCGCCGACACCGCGCACGTCCATCCCCCGGTCGCCGGGGTGGACGTGGCACGCGCCAAGGTGGCGGTGACCCCGCTCTACCTCACGTTCACCCACGAATCGGACCTCGATCCGGAGGTGTCGGACGAGGTCCTCGTCGCGGTGCTCGGCACGATGAGCACCGCGGAGCGGGCCGGTTACGCGGGCCGGCTCGCGGAGTTCGCCGACGGCCGGCGCGAGCGGCTGACCCTGCTGTACACGGAGTACGGACCCGGCAGTGACGTCTCCATCCACGGCCGTTACTCCCTGCTGCACTCCCCCAGCAGCGTCGCCGTGCTCGAACGGCTCGTCGCGGCGCCGGCCGCGCTGCGGGAGGAGTGGGACCTCGGGGAGCTGCCCCCGGTCTGGCTGGCGGGGCTCTCGAAGGCCTGGGAGGCTCAGCCGGGCGACTGACCGGCGTCGGCCCGGACGTCCGCCGGGTCGGACGTCCCGCTCGGGTCCTTCTCGGGGCCCGAGCGGCCCGCGCGGTGGGCGAGCGCGGCGAGGGCGGTGCCGAGGGAGGCGAGACCTCCGACGACGAAGCAGGCACGGGCTCCCCACTCCGCACCGACGGCGCCCAGCATCAGTGCGCCGACGGGTGTGGAGCCCTGGAGGATGAGGGTGTAGAGGGCGAGCACCCGGCCCCGGTAGCGGGGGTCGCTGCCGAGTTGGACGCGATGGTTGGCGGCCTGGACGAAGAAGATCGAGGCGCCGCCGGTGAGAAAGAGCAGGACCACGGCGGCCGGATAGCCGGGCGCCCGGCCGGCCGCCGTCTCCAGGACGCCGAAGGCCAGGGCCGAGCCGGTGACGAGCCGCCCCGAGGGCCGGGATCTGCGGGCGGTGGTGAGGAACGCGGCGCCCAGCGAGCCGGCGGCGAAGGCCGTGGTCAGCAGGCCGAACGAGGTGGCGTCGGCGTGGAAGACCGTCTTGGCCAGCAACGGCAGCGTGAGCTGGAAGTTCAGTCCCAGGAGGCTCACCCCGGCGACCAGGGCGAGCGGGACGAGGAGGTCGGGGCGGCCTCGCACATGGCGCAGGCCGTCGACGACCCGGGCGCGGCCGGGCGGGCGGCCGGCGCGCAGGATCTCCTCCGGGCGCATGCGCCGCAGGGCGAGCACGGTCGCGGCGTAGCTGAGCCCGTTGATCAGCAGGACCCAGCCGGTGCCGGACACGGTGATGAGCAGGCCGGCGAGGGCGGGGCCGACGACCCGGGCGACGTTGAAGTACGCGGCGCTCAACGCCGAGGCGTTGGGCAGGAGTTCCGGGCCGACGAGTTCGCCGACGAAGGACATCCGGGTGGGCACCTCGACCGCGTTGACCAGGCCGAGGGCGCAGGCGAAGACGTAGACGTGCGCGAGCCCGGCGGTACCGGTGAGGACGAGGACGGCCAGGAGGAGGGCGAGCAGCCCGGAGACGAGGTTGGCGCCGGTGAGCAGGGCCCGTTTGTCGTAGCGGTCGGCGAGCCGCCCGCCGTACAGGGTGAACAGCAGCATCGGGGCGAACTGCAGGGCGGTGACGGTACCGAGGGCTGTGGCGGAGTCGTTCGTCAGCTCCAGGACGAGCCAGTCCTGCGCCACCACGGACATCCAGGTGCCGGCGACGGAGACGACCTGGCCGGTGGCGAAGAGGCGGAAGTTGCGGACGCGCAGGGCGCGGAAGGGGTGGGTGGAGGCCGCCGGGTCCGTGCTCCTGTCCATGCCCGCCCGTCCTCGTTCCCGCGCCGCCGGGCGCACCGGATTCCATGATCGACGCCGCCAGGGGGCCTCAGAAGGGGCTTTTGTCCAGGGGAGGGCCGGATGACGTCAGGGAATGGTTCGGGAAGGGTCGGGGCGGTCCTCGGCGGAGAAGCGGAGGCAGGAGGCCACCACCACGAAGGGCCACACCGACTGCATGCAGGTCACAAGGCGTTCGGCGGCGCCGGGGGCGCCCTCGCGGTGTGTCTCGACCAGGAACCAGACCGCCCCGAGGGCCATCAGGGCGGTCGCGGCCGCCGCCGGCAGGAGCCGCAGGCCCCACGGGGCGGCTCGGTGCCGATGGGCGGCCAGGACGGGCCACAGGGCCAGGAGGACGAAGCCGACGGCGGCGACCGAGCCGTGGCGCAGGGACCCTCCGCTGCTGGGCGCCGGGACCAGGGCGACGACGAAGGCCGTCACCCCGCCGGCCGCGAGGGCCCACCGTCCGGCGGGCGCCGCCGGGCGCAGCCCCCAGGCGGTCAGCAGATGGCAGACGCCCAGGGCGAGCAGCGCGCCGGTCATCACCCAGAACCCTTCGGCGCCATAGGCGCCCAGGACGCTGATCGTCTGGGTGGCGGGGTCGTAGCCGGGCCCCTCGAGACGTGCCGCGAGCACCCAGCCCCCGGCCAGCAGGAGCGGCGCGCACCCCGAGGAGATCAGGGCCCACCGTGGAACAGGTCGCATCCGCCCACCGTAAGCCGATGGCCCGCCGCCGCCACGCGGACGCGGGCGGGCCGGAGTCCGAACGGGTGGTGCCCGGAGGCGGCGCCCGCCGCGGTGCGGGTCAGACGGTCACCTTGCGGTGGAACCAGCCGTGGAACTCCTCGTCCTCGGCTCCGGCGCTCGCCGAGGGGCGCAGCTCGGCCCGCTCCAGCGCCCGCTCCGCCTCGGCCCGCCAGGTCTCCGCGTCCGTGCGCGGCGGCGGCGCGTACGGGCCCCGCTCGGACACGTCGGCGGCGGCCCCGAAGAAGTCGCCGCCCTTGCGCCGGACGTCGTCCGTCCCCCACGCGCGACCGGGGCCGTTCCTGTCGACCTTGCGCAGGTGGGGGATGTGCTTGGCGCAGTGGATGTACGCCTCCTCGACGGTGACCTCCACCCACGCCTGCGCACGCCGCCCCGGCACGGGGTCGACGGGGAGCCCGGGGTGGGCGCGGCGCATGGCGTCGTCCGCCACGATCCGGGCCCGGCCGTTGACGTGGAGGCCGATGCGGTCCTGCAGGAAGTCCATCATGAGGATGCCGACGTGGGCGTTCTCCTCGATGTTGCCGAGGCTGGCGTGCACGCCGTTGCCCCGGTACTCCGGGTAGGCGAGCGTCCGCTCGTCCAGGACGTGGAGGAAGCCGGGCGGCCCGGCCCGGAAGGTGTTGTCGCACTCCCCGTGCCGGTCCGCGGTGGCCAGGAAGAACATCTCCTGGCGGGCCACGAACTCCCGCATGCGCGGGTTGAGCCGGTCCAGGACCTGTTCGTCGTAGAACTTGTCGGCCCGCTCGGCGGTGCCCATGCGCCGCTGGACCTGGTGTTCGCCGTCGCTGCCCGGGCGGGTGGTGCGCACCGGGGTCGGCCGCCGGTGTCCGGTCTCTTCGAAGGTGCTCAATTCCGTGCCCCGACCAGTTCCTCGATGGAGTCGTGCCGTATGCGGTGGGTGGGGATGCCGATGCCCAGCAGGGTGTCGACGCCGCGCCGGATCATTCCGGGCGGTCCCGAGAGATAGGCGTCGTAGCTGTGCCAGGGGCCGTACTGGCAGACCGCGTCCGGGAGTTGGCCGCACAGCTGTCCTTCGAGCCCGTCGTCGACGACCGGACGGACCGAGAGCCAGGGGTGCGACTGCTGGAGCCGGAGCATGGTGTCGATGTCGTACAGGTCGTGGTCGTGTCTCGCCCCGTAGAAGACCTGGACGGAGCGCCGTCTGCCGTGCTGGGCCACGTCCTCGACGAGGGCCTTGATGGGCGCGATGCCAGTGCCGCCGCCGAGGCAGAGCAGCCCGTTGTCGGTGCTGTGGTCCACGGTCATGGAGCCGGTGGGCGCGCCCAGGCGGATGACATGGCCCGGACGGGCCCGGTGCACGAGGGCGTTGGAGACCCAGCCGGCCGGGACGGCCTTGACGTGGAAGGAGAGCAGTCCGTCGGAGCGAGGCGCGGAGGCGAAGGAGTAGTGCCGCCAGACACGCGGCCACCACGGGGTCTCCAGGGCGGTGTACTGGCCGGCCAGGAAGGGGTAGGGCTGGTCGGGGCGGACCGTCACGACCGCGACGTCCCGGGTGCGCATCTCGTGGGCGACCACCTCGGCCTGCCACCAGGCGGGGGCGCGCAGTTCGTCCGCGGCGGCCGCGTCGATCATGATCTGGGAGATCGCGGTGTAGGCGCCGACCCAGGCCGCCTCGGTCCGCGGTCCCCAGGTGCGCGGGGCGTAGCGGGCGAGGGCGCCGATGAGGCACTCGCCCACGGCCGGGTAGTGCTCGGGCAGCGTGCCGTACTTCCGGTGCCCCCGGCCGAGCCGGGTCAGGTACGCGGTGAGGGTGGCCGCGTCGTCCACATGGGTCGCGGCGGTGAGCAGCGCGGCGAAGAGGCGGTCGCGCTGGGTGTCCATCGCGGCGGGGAACAGGGCGCGCAGGTCGGGGTGCTTGAGGAAGAGCAGGGCGTAGAAGTGGCCGGTGACGGTGTGGGCGATCGGCTCGATCTCGGCGAGCGTGCGGCGCAGCAGCGCGGCGTCCGACATGTCCTCGGCGGGCCGGGGGGCCGTACGGCCCGGCGCGGGGCCGGGCGCGGGGCTGGGCGTGGGGCTGGACGTGGGCACCGGCGCGGAAGGGGGAACAGAGCCCGGTGCGGGGTGGCCCGGTGCGGAGTGGCCCGGTGCGGGGTGGCCCGGTGCGCCGCTCGGGCCGCGCCCGAACCAGCCGGCGTTCCGGCCGCCTGTGCCGCCGGAGCTCGCGTTGTCGGCCGACGTGGGGGTCGGACCATCCATCGGTTTGCCTCGCCTCGAACGTCTTTCGGTGGGTCTTCGCGCATGGGGTCCGAATGTTCCCCGTTTTCCCTTCCCTTTCCTTTTCGGAATTCCTTGCACGGGTGTGCGAACGCGCTCGACCCTACCCCGGAGGCCGGATTCCATAAAGGGAAGCCTTGCCCCCTTCCCGCCACGACGAGTTCGACACGAACCGCAAAAGTCCGCGAGAACACTCACCGAATATTCGCGGCTTCTTCACCACCCCCGAGCCGCTGCCACAGGAACGTGTGCAGCAGGGCGTTGTTGTGCGCCACCTGCTCGTTGTCGCTGGCGCCCGCGTGCCCACCCCCCGTGTTCTCGTGCAGCAGCACCCGGTGTCCGAGCTCCCGCAGCCGGGCGGCCGTCTTGCGCGCGTGACCCGGGTGCACGCGGTCGTCGCGGGTGGAGGTCATCAGGAGCACCGGCGGATAGGCGCGGTCCGCGGCGAGCCGGTGGTACGGGGAGAGTGCGCGCAGGTGCGGCAGATCGGCCTCGTCGTCCGGGTCGCCGTACTCGGCGATCCAGGACGCGCCCGCGAGGAGCTTGTGGAAGCGGGTCATGTCGAGCAACGGCACCTGGGCGACGATGGCGCCGAACAGCTCGGGGTGACGGGTGAGCATCGCGCCCATGAGCAGTCCGCCGTTGCTGCCGCCGACGGCGCCGAGCCGCTCCGGGGTGGTGATGCCCCGCGTGACGAGGTCCTCGGCGACGGCCGCGAAGTCCTCGAAGGCGCGCGGCCGGTTCGCACCGAGCGCGGCCTGGTGCCAGTCGGGCCCGTACTCCCCGCCGCCCCGGATGTTCGCGATCACGTACGTGCCGCCCCGCTCGAGCCAGGCCCTGCCGCGTACCGATCCGTAGCCGGGAGTGAGGGAGACCTCGAAGCCGCCGTAGCCGTACAGCAGCGTGGGCCCGGGCCCGGGGCCGCCGGTGGCGCGGTCGGGGCCGATGACGAAGTACGGGACACGCGTGCCGTCCCGGGATTCGGCGAAGAACTGGTCCACCGCGAGGCCCGCGGACTCGAAGCGGGCCGGGGCCTGCTTGAGGATCTCGGTGTCCCCGCCGACGCTCCCCCGGTAGAGGGTGGAGGGCTGGAGGAACCCGGACACGTCGAGGAAGTACTCGTCGGAGACGTCGGGGTCGGTGTCCACGACGGTGACGGCCGAGAGCGGCGGTACGTCGGTGAGCGGCCGGCGCGTCCACCCTCCGCCCGCTCCGCCTCCCTCGCCCGCGCCGCCGGGGGTGAGGATCTCGATGCGCGCGCTGACGTCGCGCATCGTCTCCAGGAGGAGGTGGTGCCGGGTCCACGAGTGCCCGGCCAGGGCGGTGCGCTCGTCCGGCTCGAACAGCACCTCGTGGGTACGGTCGCCCGCCAGGAAGGCGTCGAAGCCGAAGGCGAGGAGGGAGCCGGCGGTCCGGCCGAGCCAGTCGGACTTCAGAGTGACGATCAGATGGTCGCGGTGGGCGTAGGCCCGCGCGTCGTCGGGGACGTCGATCTTCACAAGACCGTCGTCGGCGGTCAGGAGGTAGGTCTCGCCGTGGTGGAAGTCCTGGGCGCGGCCGACGAAGTCGCGCTCGAAGCCGGGCGTGGTGTCGCGCAGTCCCCAGGCGGACACGTCCCCCTGCTCGGCCTCGAAGACCACGTCGGCGGTCTCCAGCGGGGTGCCCCGGCGCCATCTGCGGACCGTACGGGGATAGCCCGATTCGGTCAGCGAGCCAGGGCCGAGGTCCGTGCCGACGAAGACGGTGTCGGCGTCGATCCACCCGATCCGCGTCTTCGCCTCCGCCACCCGGAACCCGCCCTCGACGAACTCCCGTGCGGCGAGGTCGAACTCGCGGACCTCCACGGCGTCACCGCCGTCGCGCGAGAGACAGACAAGCGCGAGGTCGTCCTCGGGCCTGCGCACCCGGGCTCCGCCCCACACCCACTTCTCCCCCTCGGCCGCGGCGATCGCGTCGAGGTCGAGCAGGACCTCCCACTCCGGGTCGTCCTTGCGGTACCGCTCCAGGGTCGTACGCCGCCACAGCCCCCGCGCATGCGCGGCGCCCCGCCAGAAGTTGTAGAGGAACGCGCCGCGCCGGGTGGTGTACGGAATGCGGTCCGAGGCGTCCAGCGCCTCCCGCAGCCGCGCCTTGAGGTCGGCGAAGCCGTCGCCGACGGCGAGCTCGGCCGCGGTCTCGGCGTTGCGCTCGGCCACCCATGCCAGGGCCGCCTCGCCTTCGACGTCTTCCAGCCACAGGTACGGATCGTGATCGCTCATCCCCGCATTGTGCAGGCGTTCACCCCCGCCCACCTGCCGAAAACCTGCACAACGTGCGTCGGTTGACGCGGACCCCCTTCACCGTTCCTCGACTCCGACCGTTCGGGAATCGTCAGGGGGACGTCGATCTGTCCGGTTGGTTCCGCGCCCTCTTCGGGGCCTCGGAATGTGTTACTCGTTCCTGCGGAGAAGATGTCGGCGTTCCGTGAATATGGCGCCACGTCCGTTTCCCGAGGGACACAACCGTGCACGTGGTGGCGTCAACCGAATTGGTCCACCCACCCGTTCGCGTGCTTTGATCGGCGCCCTGCGGCCGCAGAAACGGATTCCCCCCAACAAATGAAGGGTGCGCATCATGCGTCACGACCTTGAGACCGTTGAGATCTCCGACGCCGACCTCGACGCCGTTTCCGGCGGTCTGGTCTCCGTCAACGGTGGCCTCGGCGGCGCCGTGACCAGCGACGTCACGGGCCTGCTCGGCACCGTCGGCTCGCTCCAGACGGTCCAGGGCGTCCAGGCCATCGCCACCGGCGTCCCCGGCCTGGCCCAGGGTGTCACCGGCGTCTCCGTGAACGCCACCGGCATCACCGGCATCGCCGGCCTCTGAGCCGATAGCCGCCCGCGAACTCCGGAACTCCACCGTTCCGGGGTTCGCGGGCACCCCCGTGTCCGCCCCGTACGAACGCAGTCGAGGGAATAGTCCGTGCAGTTCCGCCAGAAGGCGCTTTCCAAGCTGCAATCGCCCGAGGAACTCGACGTACCCGTGCGATTCGCCCGCCCGCCGGGCCGCCTCGTCCTGGCCGTCACGGTCGTCGTCATGGCCGCCGCGGGCTACTGGGCTCTCACCGGCACGGTCGCCGCCAAGCTGAGCGCGCCCGGTGTCCTCACCCACGCCGAGGGCAGCTATCTGCTGCAGAGTCCGGTCGCGGGACAGGTCACCGAGGTCCTCGTCGAGGAGGGCCGCCCCGTCTCCCCCGGCGCGCCCGTGCTGACCGTCCGCACCGACCAGGGAGACCGGCCCGTGCGCGCGGTGGCGGGCGGTCGGGTGACCACGCTCTTCGCCACGATGGGACAGGTCGTCACCACCGGGGCGGACGTGGCGACGGTGGAGCGCGTGACCGACCCGGACGCGCCTCTGGTCGCCGTCCTCTACCTCCCGGGCGACAGCGCCGCGACGCTCCGGGTGGGCGCCTCGGTCGACCTCGGCGTCCAAACGGCCCCACGCGACCGCTTCGGCGTACTGCGGGGTCATGTGAAGGCGGTGAGCCGCACCCCCCAGACCCGGGAGCAGATCGGCTCCTTCCTCGGCGACAGCGGGCTCGCCGCGCGCTTCGCCGCGCAGGGCAACCCGGTCGCGGTCCTGGTCGCCCTCGACCGCTCCGCCGCGACCGCCTCCGGCTACGCCTGGTCGTCCGCGGACGGCCCGCCGCACGCGCTCGACTCCGGTACGCCCGTGACGGGCGCCGTCCACCTCGCCGCGCAGCGGCCCGTCGACTGGCTGCTGCCGTGAGCGCCCCGACCGAGTCCCCGCGGGGCAGGTCGCGTTCCCGCTCCGGGTCCCGCGCCTCGGCGCGCCGGCTGCCGCCCGCGCGGCGCCGTCGCGCGCCCGTGCCCACGGGCCGCACCCGGACCGTCCGCACGCCGACCGTGCTGCAGATGGAGGCCGTCGAGTGCGGCGCGGCCGCCCTGGCGATGGTGCTCGGCCACTACGGCCGGTTCGTCGCCCTCGAAGAGCTGCGCATCGCGTGCGGTGTCTCGCGGGACGGGTCCCGGGCCAGCAACATCCTGAAGGCGGCGCGCGGTTACGGTCTGCAGGCCAAGGGCATGCAGATGGATCTGGCCGCCCTCGCCGATGTCGAGGCTCCTGCCGTCCTGTTCTGGGAGTTCAACCACTACGTCGTCTACGACGGCATGGGGCGCCGCTTCGGCCGCCGCGGCGTGTACGTCAACGACCCCGGCAAGGGACGCCGGTTCGTGCCCATGGAGGAGTTCGACACGAGCTTCACCGGGATCGTCCTCACCTTCGAGCCGGGACCGGGCTTCCGGCGCGGCGGTCGCAGGCCGGGCGTGATGGGCGGACTGCCGGCCCGGCTGCGCGGCACGTCGGGCACGATGGCCGCCGCCGTCGTCTCCAGCCTGCTGCTCGTGGTCGTCGGCGCGTGGGTGCCCGCGCTGAGCCGTACGTACATCGACATGTTCCTGATCGGGAACCAGACCTCCCTGCTCACCGTGCTCTTCGCGGCGATGGCGACCGCGCTCGTCCTCACCGCGACGCTCACCGCGGTCCAGCAGGCCAACCTGCTGCGCGGGCGGATCATCTCCTCCACCCTCGGCAGCGCCCGCTTCCTGCGCCACCTGCTCCGGCTCCCCCTCACGTTCTACGCCCAGCGCAACCCGGCCGACCTGGTCCAGCGGCTGCAGTCCAACGACGCGGTCGCCGAGACCCTGGCCCGCGACCTGGCCGCCGCGGGCGTGGACGCCGTCGTGGTGCTGCTGTACGCCGTGCTGCTCTGGACGTACGACCCCCAACTCACTGTCGTGGGCGTGGCGGTGGCGCTGCTCAACGTGGTGGCCATGCGGGTCGTGCTCCATCTGCGGGCCACCGGCACGCAGAAGCTGCGCGCCGAGAACGCGCGGCTGACCAACACCGCGTACAGCGGACTGCAGTTGATCGAGACGATGAAGGCCACCGGCGGCGAGAACGGCTTCTTCCGCCGCTGGGCCGGGCAGCACGCGACCACCCTCGACGTCCAGCAGCGGCTCGGGGTGCCCAGCGCCTGGCTGGCGGTCGTCGCGCCCACCCTGGCCGCGCTGAACAGCGCGCTGATCCTGATGATCGGCGGCCTGCGGGCGGTGGAGGGCCATCTCACGGTCGGCCTGCTCGTCGCCTTCCAGGCCCTGGTGACCAGCTTCACCGCTCCCCTCACCCGGCTCAACGGCGTCGCCGGCCGTATCCAGGACTTCGCGGCCGACGTGGCCCGGCTCAAGGATGTCGAGAACTTCCCCGCCGACCCGGTGTACGCACGGCGGGAGCCGCCCGCCCGGACCCGCCGGCTCAAGGGCCATGTGGAGCTGGACGGCATCACCTTCGGCTACAGCCCGCTGGACGCCCCGCTGCTCAAGGGTTTCTCGCTGTCGGTGGGTCCCGGGCAGCAGGTGGCGCTCGTGGGCGGCTCCGGCAGCGGCAAGTCCACGGTCTCCCGGCTGATCTCGGGCCTGTACGCGCCCTGGGAGGGCGCCGTGCGCATCGACGGGATGCGTCTGGAGGACATTCCCCGCAGCGCGCTGGCCGCGTCGGTCTCCTTCGTCGACCAGGACGTCTTCCTCTTCGAGGGCACGGTCCGCGACAACATCGCGCTGTGGGACCCCTCCGTCCCCGACGAGGCCGTGGTGGCCGCCCTGGAGGACGCCGCCGTGTACGAGGTGGTCGCCCGGCGGCCCGGGGGCATCCACAGCCGCGTCGAGCAGGACGGCCGGAACTTCTCCGGCGGGCAGCGCCAGCGGCTCGAGATCGCCCGTGCGCTGGTGCGCCGCCCCAGCGTCATGGTCCTCGACGAGGTGACCAGCGCCCTGGACGCGGCGACCGAGCAGATCATCATCGACAACCTGCGCCGGCGCGGCTGCGCCTGCGTGGTCATCGCACACCGGCTGAGCACCGTGCGGGACAGCGACGAGATCCTGGTGCTCGACCGGGGCACGGTCGTGGAGCGCGGCCGGCACGCCCAGCTGGTCGCGGCCGGTGGCGCGTACGCCGAACTCGTCAAGGAGCACTGAGGTGACGTTCCCTCACCAGTCGGCGCAGCAGCCACCGGTCGTCGTCGACCCCGTCGTCGCCGCTCTCGGGGGTCTCGGCAGGGCGGTCGACTGCACCGGCCTCGGCAGCGTCCCCCTGGAAGGCCCGCACGTGCTGTGGCTCGTCGTCGACGGCGCCGTGGACCTGTTCGCCGTGGACGCCGCGCAGCTCGGCCCATGGCACTTCCTGGGCCGGCTGACGGCGGGCACCCTGCTGCTCGGCCCGGTCGAGGGTCCCGAGCACACGCTCGTCGGGCGCCCCCTGGAGGGGTGCCTGCTCCGCCGAGTGGAGCTGCGCGAACTGCAGCCGTACGCGTACGGAGGTCAGGGGCACGGCGGTCAGTGGCACGGCGGTGAGGGGCACGGCGGTCAGTGGCACGGCGGTCAGTGGTATGCCGACCAGGGCGCGTACGGGACGGCCGAGCCGCAGCTGAGTCCGCTGGAGCACGCCTTCGCGCTCGGCATCGGGCGTGGTCTGCGGGTGCTGTACCAGGCACCGACGGCCGGCGGCGCCGGCGACGAGTCCGGTGGTGCGGACGACGACGTCCTGTGGATGCAGATCGCCCCCGGCAGCGTCCTCTACGGGGCCGCCTACGAGGGGTACGGCGACGACGCGGCCGGCACGCTCCTGGTGGACCCGGCCATGTGGCAGGGCATGGTCGACCAGCAGTACCGGCTGCTGTACGCCCTGGACGGCTGGATCGAGGAGCTGGAGCGCGCTCACGAGGACCGCACGGCGGCCGGGATCGAGGCGGGCCGGGCCGCCCGGACGCAGGCGGACCGGGCGCTGCTCGCCTCCATCGGCCGGTCGGGCGCCTCCGGTCGGCCGGGTGGGCGCGCGGGCGACGACGCGACGTACGCCGTCTGCCGGCTGGTCGCGGAGGAGGCGGGGATCACGCTGGCCGGGGCCGCGGAGTCGAGCGGCCTGCCCGGTCGGCTCGACGCCGTCGAACGCGTGGCGCTCGCCTCGCGGATCCGCACCAGAACCGTCCGCCTCGACGGCCGCTGGTGGCGGGAGAACAGCGGGCCGCTGGTGGGGCGGCGTGAGGCGGACGAGACCCCGCTCGCGCTGCTCTGGCGGCGCGGCCGGTACGAGGCCTTCGACCCCGCCACGGGTGCGCGCGAGCGGCTCGGGAAGACCGGCGCCGCCGCCGTCGCGCCGCGCGCCGTCATGCTCTACCGGCCGCTGCCCGACCGTCCGTTGGGCCTCCTCCAGCTGCTCCGCTTCAGTGTGCGGGGCACGCGTGCGGAGCTGCGGACGCTGCTGCTCTCGGGTCTGGTCGCCGTCGGCCTCGGCGCGCTGGTGCCCATCGCCACGGGCAAGGTGCTCGGCGACTACGTGCCCCGGGGCGAGACCGGGCTCATCGTGCAGACGGCGCTCGCGATCCTCGCGACCGCGGTCGTCTCGGCCGCCTTCATGCTGCTGCAGAACGTCTCCATCCTGCGTCTCGAGGGCCGGATCGAGGCCACGCTCCAGCCCGCGGTCTGGGACCGGCTGCTGCGGCTGCCGACCCGGTTCTTCGCGGGCCGCTCGACCGGGGAGCTGGCGAGTGCCGCCATGGGCATCAGCGCCATCCGCCGCGTGCTGGCCGGCACCGGCCCTGTGGTCGTCCAGGCCGGCACCGTCGGCACGATGAACCTGGTCCTGCTGCTCGTGTACAGCGTGCCCCTGGCGCTCACGGCGCTCGCCCTGCTGGCCGTCGTCGCGGCGGTGTTCCTGGGCCTCGGACTGTGGCAGCTGCGCCATCAGCGGCGGCTGGTCAGGCTCGGCAACAGGCTCAACAACCAGGCCTTCCAGACCCTGCGCGGCCTGCCCAAGCTGCGGGTCGCGGCGGCCGAGAGCTTCGCGTACGCCGCCTGGGCGGGCGAGTTCGCCCGGACCCGGGAGCTGCAGCAGCGGGTCGGGCGGATCACGAACGTGCTCACGGTGCTCGGCGCGGTCTGCCTGCCCTTCTGCACGCTCGTGATGTTCATGCTCCTCGCGGGACCGGCCCGGGGCTCGATGTCCGCCAGTGAGTTCCTCACGTTCAGCACCGCCGTGACGATGCTGCTGTCCTCGGTCACGCAGCTGACCGGCGCGCTGCTGTCCGCGGCCGCCGTGCAGCCGCTGTTCGAACAGGTCGGGCCGGTGTTCAAGGAGACACCCGAGGTACGGGGGTCCAGCGCCCCGCCCGGCGAGCTGAGCGGGGCGATCGAGGCCGAGAACCTGTCCTTCCGGTACACCGAGGACGGTCCGCTCGTCCTCGACGGAGTGGACTTCCGGGTGCGTCCGGGCGAGTTCGTGGCGGTGGTCGGCGCCAGCGGCTGCGGCAAGTCGACGCTGCTGCGGCTGCTCATCGGCTTCGACCGGCCCTCGTCCGGCAGCGTGCGCTACGACGGGCAGGACCTGGCGGCGCTCGACCAGGCGGCCGTGCGCCGCCAGTGCGGTGTCGTCCTGCAGAACGCCCAGCCGTTCTCCGGCACGATCCTCGACTGCATCTGCGGCGCCGAGACCTTCCCGCTGGAGGACGCGTGGGCGGCGGCCGCGATGGCGGGCCTCGCCGAGGACATCAAGGCGATGCCGATGGGGATGCACACGATGCTCTCCGACGGCGGCGGCACGATCTCGGGCGGTCAGCGCCAGCGGTTGATGATCGCCCAGGCGCTGATCCGGCGGCCCCGGATCCTCTTCTTCGACGAGGCCACGAGCGCGCTGGACAACGAGGCGCAGCGGGTGGTGATCGAGTCCACCCGGGCCCTGAACGCGACCCGCGTGGTGATCGCCCACCGACTGTCCACGATCATGGACGCCGACCGGGTGATCGCCATGGCGGACGGCCGGATCGTCCAGCAGGGGTCACCGGCCGAGCTGCTCGCGGACACGACCGGGCTCTTCCACGAACTGGTCCGGCGTCAGCTGCGCTGATCACCCTCCCGGATGCCGCGTGCCAGGTACAGGCCCGTGCCGGTGGCGAGCAGGGTCACGCAGCCGGTGAAGATCAGCCCGGCGGCGTCAAGGCCCAGCCACATCGTCAGCGCTCCGACGCCGACGACCGGCAGCGAGATGCCTGTGTAGGCGACGACGAAGAAGGAGGAGACCGTCGCCGCCCGGTGCGCGGGCGGGGCCGCCTCTCCGACGGCGGTGAGGCCCGCGCGGAACGCGAGGCCCTGGCCGATGCCGCCGCAGACCGCGCCGGCCACGAGCAGCGGCAGGGTCTCGGCCCACAAGGACGCGCCGACCAGGAGGAGCCCGAGGACGAGAACCAGGCAGCCGAGCGGCAGGGCGACCCGCCCGGGCATCCGGGCCGTGCACGACTGGCCCACCGTCGAGGCGAGGAACACGGAGAAGACGACGAGGCCCGAGACGGCGTGGTTGGTGATGTCGAGGGTCTGGGCGACGAAGCTCGGGGCCACCGCGGTGAAGAGGCCGAGGAGCGCGAACCCGGCGAAGGCGGCGAGGGCCGAGGGCGCGAACACGGCGCGGACCTCGGGCGGTACGTACAGCCCCTGCGGCCTCAGCCTGGTCCGCAGCCGCGGGTGCTCGACGGTCTCCGGCAGGAACAGGACGATGACGCAGGCCACGCCGACCAGGCCGAGGTGGACGAGGAACGGGAGGGTCAGCGGCTCCGGGGCGTACTGCGCGAGGAGCCCGGCGAGCAGGGGCCCGCAGCCGAGGCCGCCCATGTTCGCGGCGGTGGCGGCGAAGCCCGCACGTGACTTCCGCTCGGGCCGCGCGAGTTCGAGCACGGTGACCGTGCCCGCCCCGCTCAGCAGTCCGGCGGAGAAGCCCGACAGGATCCGGCCTGCGAACAGGAAGGGCAGTCCGCCCTCGAAGAGGAAGCAGAGCGCGCTGGCGGCGGCGAAGCCGAGCGCCGCCCACAGCACCGGGCGGCGCCCCACCCGGTCCGAGTGGTTGCCGACCAGCAGGAGGGTGGCGATGACTCCGACGGCGTAGCTGGCGAAGATGACCGTCACCATCAGCTCGGAGAAGCCCAGTTCCTCACGGTAGAGCCCGTAGAGCGGTGTGGGGATCGTCGTACCGGCCATGCCGATGGCGAAGACGACGGCGGCGGCGACATACCCGAGGTGCGCGCGGGGCCGGCTGGAGGTGCCCCGGACGGTCCGGGCTGTCTCGCCGGTCATGTCGACGCCTCGCCCCGCGCGAGGGCGAACACGCCGACGACGACGAGACCGACGCCCAGCGTCTCCGGTACGAGCCACCAGCCCACGCGTACGTCCTCTTCGTAGATCAGGATGCCCAGCATCAGGCTCACCGTGGCGTCGCCCAGGGTGAGCGCGGGCTGGGAGGCGACCAGCGGTCCGCCCTGCATGGCGTGTTCGAGCAGCAGGAGCGCCGCGATCCCGGCCACACAGAAGGCGTAGGTCTGCCAGGCCGTCAGGAAGGCGGCCAGACCGTCGTCGTCCAGGATGTGCATGGACGTCTTCATGAGGCCCGCGGTGAGGGCGTAGCAGATCGCGGTGGCGGCGCCGAGGCACCCGGCGCGGGCGCGGCCCGCCGGCCTCCGCAACCCGGCCACCGTCAGGGCCACGACGGCGCCGGCGGCGATCGCGAGCGCGGGGATCCAGCGGTCGAGCGGCACATGGGTGCGATTCCCGTCGGGCGAGGCGGCCATGAGGGCCACCCCCAGGCCGACCACTACCGCCGCCACGGCACCCCACTGTGCCTTCGGCAGCCGTTCCCGTGTCATCAGGGAGGCGATCAGCAGCGCGAGCGGCAGTTCGAGGACGAACAGCGGCTGGACGAGCGAGAGGGGGCCGGTCGCCAGGGCCGCGGCCTGCCCCACGCCGGCGACGATGACGGCGAGGATGCCGGCCAGCCAGAGCGGGCGCTTCAGCAGATCGAGGATCAGGCCGGGCCGGAACGAGTCGGTCTGACGGACGGTGAGCGCGGCACGGCGCTGCAGCACCGTGGCGAGCGCGTTGCTGAACGCGGCGCACACGGCGAAGAGGACCGGCAGGACGACACTCACCTCCCGATGGTCACGGTCGTCGCCGGGCAGTCGGGCGACGACACCGGGAGGGGCGCGCGGTTCACCCGGTACGCGCCCCTCCTGCCGCCGGTCGGCCGAATACCGGGCCGCGCGCGTGGGCGGGCCGGTCCGTGGTGGTACGTCGTTGGCCATGCAGCCCGGCACGCCGCCCCAGGTGATCCCGTTCCTCCGTACCGCCGCCGCCTACGCCTGGCGGCTGCTCGTCGTCGGCGGGCTGGTGTACAGCCTGTTCGCGCTGCTCGGGCGCTTCCACGAGATCGGGGTGGCGGTCTTCCTCGGCCTGGTGATCACGGCGCTGCTGCGTCCGGTGGCGGACCTGGTGGCCAAGGGGCTGCCCCGCCCGCTGGCGGTCACCCTCACCCTCCTCGGGAGCATCGCGCTGGTCCTGGGCGTGTTGGCGCTGATCGGCGAGGCGGTGGAGGGCGAGCGGACGACGCTGGTACGGGAGTTCCGGGACGGCATCGACCGGATCGAGGACTGGCTGGAACGGCCCCCCTTCCGGCTGAACCCGGAGGCACTCTCGGATGTGCAGGGCAGGATCGGGCAGTTCCTGTCGAGCCACCGCGCGGCCCTGGTCAGCGAGGCGGTGAGCGGCGCCCACCGGCTGGTCGCGGTCCTCACGACGCTCGCCCTCGCGCTGTTCTGCTCGGTGTTCTTCATCCACTCGGGAGACCGGCAGTGGGTGTGGCTGCGGGAGCAGCTCCCGGCGAGCGTACGGGAACGGATGAACATCGGCGGCCGGGCGGCCTGGCGCACGTTCACGGGGTACACCCACGGGATCGTGCTGGTCGCGGCCGTGAACGCGATCCTCGTCGGCCTCGCCCTGTGGCTCCTCGGGGTACCGCTCGCGGTCCCGTTGGCGCTCCTGGAGTTCGTCGCCGCCTTCGTACCGCTGATCGGCTCCCCGATCGCCCTCGCGGTCGCGGCGATCGTGGCCCTGGCCTCCCAGGGACCGTGGATCGCGGCGATCGTGGTGGGCCTGATCGTGATCATCGGTCAGATCGAGGGCCATCTGCTGCACCCGATCGTCATGAGCTGGGCGGTGCGGCTCCATCCGCTGGTGGTGGCGATCTCGGTGATCGCGGGCGCGATCGCCGCCGGTGTGGTGGGGGCGGTGGTGGCGGTGCCGCTGGTGTCGGTGATCTGGTCGGTACGGGTGGCGCTGCGGGACTGGGGCCGGGCCAAGGCTGAGGCTGAGGGTCAGGGTGAGGACGAGGGCGAGGGTGGGGAGGCGATCCCGGGGGCGGGGAAGGGCGAGGGTGGGGCCGTGGAGGGGTGAGCCCGGTGGGGCGCGAGCAACAACGCCACGTGCGGCCGGACCGTGGCGGTCCAGCCCGACACCCCGCACGTCACCGGCCCGCGAGGGTCTCCCCGACAAGCACGCGCAGCGCCTTCGCCTTGGGCACCTTCGCCGGAGCGTCGAGCAGGGCGACACCACTGCGCCGTACCGCCTGAAGGCGCAGCCCCTGGACGCGGAGCAGCGCCCGGACGAACGGGCGGACTTCCGGCTCGACCAGGGACGCGAGGCCGCGGGCGGCCAGCAGGCGGTCCTCCGCCTTCGCCGCCTGATCCTGGAGCAGGCGCGCGAGCGACACCGCGTCGAACTCCCCCACCGCGAGGCTCTCCAGGTCCATGCCGTGTGTGGCCAGAGTGTCGAGCGGGATGCCGATGCGGCCGGAGCGCAGGTCCTCGCCCAGGTCCTCCAGCCAGTCGAGGCGTTGCATCGCCTCGATCAGGAGCCGGCAGGCGCGTACGAACTCCGGCTCCGTCGTCGCGGGCCTGGGGAGGAGCCCGGCGGTCAGCATGAAGGCCGGCATGGCGTAGTCGTCGACGTAGCGGTCCACCTCGGCCTCGGCGGTGAAGCGCTCCCACTCCACTTCCGCGCGCGCCCCGGAGAGGAACTCCTCCACGCGGGCGGGGAGCCGCGGGTGGCGCTCGGCGCTCCGGGACAGCGCCCTGAGTACGGCCTGCTCCGACCTGCCGGTGGTCAGCGCCTCCCTGCTGGACGCCGCCCATCGCTCCCACGCCGCGCGGCGCTCGGCGGGACTGCCGCCCTGGTCGATCCGGTCGTCGGTGACGTGCATGTAGGACACGGCCGCGACCACGTCCGGCACGAGTGCGGCCGGAAGCAGCAGGCGCACCGCGACGTACTCGGCGGGTGCGAAGCGGGCCACGACCTCGCGCTGGTGGTCGTGGTCGCGCCGGGCCTCGGCGCCGGTGATCCCGGCGCCGGTGAGACAGCGCCCCCAGGATCGCCACAGGATCCTGCGCTGCATGGACTCCCCCACGGGTACCGGTGGGTCGCGGGTCCCGTCGGGCCCGCGGCGTCACCTGATGATCACGACTTCCGCCCGGACACTACCCTGCGCCCTCCGCAGGCCGAGCGCCCGCGTGCCGTCGAGGATCTCGATCACGATCCGGTACAGGTAGGTCATGGACGTCGAGCAGATCATCGATGAGCTGTACGGGGTGGCGCCGGGCGAGTTCGTCGCGGCGCGGGACGCCCGGGCGGTGGAGGCGCGGAGCGCGGACCCAGCGGCCGCGAAGCGGATCGCGGGGCTGCGGCGGCCCACCCTCGCCGCGTGGGCCTCGAACCGGTTCGTACGGGAACGGCCGGAGGAGGTCCGGCGGCTGCTCGCCCTCGGCGAGACCCTCCAGGAGGCCCACCGGCTCCTGGACCCGACGACGTTCCGCGAGGCGGCCGGGCAGCAGAACAAGGTGATCGCGGCGGAGGTCCGGGCGACGGCGGCGCTCGCCGAGGAGGCGGGGCACCCGTTGAGCGCCTCGGTCCAGCAGGAGGTCGAGCAGCTCCTCCGTGCGGTGCTCGCCGACCCGGACATCGCGGCGGAGTGGTCGGCCGGCCGCCTCGCGAAGCCGCCGGAGGCGCCGGTGGGCTTCGGCGGGATCACCCCGGAGCACCTCCCGCCCCGCCCGCCCGCCAAGCCGGCCAAGGCGCCTCCACGCTCCGAACCCGACGCGCGCGCCCGCGAGGCGGCGGAGCGGGCTGCCGCCGAAGCCGCGCTGCGGGACGAGGAACTCCGCGTCGCGGAGAGCCGCGCGGCGGAGGCGGAAGCCCTGGTGGCGCTCCTCGAAGAGGAACTGGGCCGCGCGCGGTCGGCCCTTCAGGCGGCCCGGGCAGCGGCGACCGAGGCCGCCGACGCCTCCCGCGCGGCACACACCCGCGCGGACGCGGCACGCGAGGCGCTCGGCTGACGCGCACCGCCGGTGGGCCCGCCTACCGAGTCCGGACCTGCTGCGGGCTCATGAATCCCCGGCGCCTCAACACCCCGCAGGGGGATGGTCCTCGGATGTCAGGATGGTGGCATGGATCATGAGAACGGGTGGGGTCCGGGGCCGGTCGGGGAGGGTGATGTCGGCCGCGACGCACTGGTGGGGGTGGTGCGGCGGTCCGCAGCCGGCCTGCCGGGTGGGCGGGTCGTGGTGGCGGCGGTCGTGTGCGAGCTGTGCGGTTCGGGGGAGTTCGCGTCGGACGAGTTCGAGGTGTGGGGCGGCGAGTGCCACTGCATCGGCTGTCTCCTTCCGATCGGGGTGCGGGACGGGGACGTCCTGCCCCGCGCGTTCGGCATGGCCGACGGCCGCCCGTGGACGCTTCCGCCCGTCGACGCCTCCCCCGAGCCCGAGGGCTACCTCAACTGTCCCCAAGGGCACGGGGTGTTCCACGTGGCCGTCGCCCTGGTGCTCGACGAGGCCGCGGCGGTGCGGGCGGTCTCGGTCGGGCTGAGGTGCCCGGAGGACGGCGCGTTGCACCTGTTCCTGGACCGGCGCCCGGTCGGTTCATAGCCGCGTCGCGTCGTCGAAGCTCCGGGTGGTCGTCGCGCCCGCGCGGACGCGGATGCCCTCGGCCCGGTGGGACACCGGCGGTGCTTCCGGTGTGCTCGGGCGGACCGTGTACACGACGTCCCAGGTGCCGCGTTCGGGGGTGACGAGGTACGTGGCGGTGCCGGGCGTCGCCAGGGGCCGGGACAGGCCGACGGTGGGTCCCTCGCTCGGGAGCAGGTCGACGGTCGCGGTGCCGGGGGCGCCCTGCGGCGCTCCGCCGTGGACGAGGAGGGTCGCCAGCTGCGGGGGCGAGGGGTGCACGGTGAGCCCGGTCAGGGCGCGGGCCGACGTGCCGGTGTGGCCGAGGGCGTATCGCACGCTCCCGGCACTCCAGTACGCGTCGTACCACTGGCGCACCGCGCCGGGTTCGGCGGCCGGGCCCAGGTGGGCGACGCGCAGCGTGGGCGCGTCGACGACCTGGTTGAGGAAGCGCTCGGCCCCGTCGTGGGTGATCCGGAGGAACATCCCGCCGTGCAGGAACGCGGCGGTGCGGGCGGGCGGCCGGACGTCGACCGGCCGCGCGGTACGGGCGTCGACCGTGACGGTGGTGTCCCGGTCGAGGTCGAGGCGGGGTCGCACGATCCAGTCCGTGCCACCGCCGTCGCCCCCGGCGGTCAGGACGCTGTCCAGGACGTACCGACCCCTGGGCAGCCGCACGGTGACCGTGCCGGAGGGGTCGTACGGCTTGACGCTCTCCTCCGCGCCGGGCCCGGAGAGCCCGGAGACGGTGGTGGCGTAGGCACCGGTCGGCCGCCCCGCCCGGTCGAGGTGAGTGATCGTCAGACTGTACGTGTCCGGGGTCCGCCGCGCCGCGAAGGCGCCGCCGGCGGGGGCGAGGCCCGCGGCGGCGACGACCGCGCCGAACGTGGCGGTCCGCAGGACGGACCGGCGGGAGGGCGAGGAGGACGGGAAGGGAGAGGAAGTGTTCATGATCCGTACTGGGCCGTCGGGCACCGGCGTTCCCGTGAGCCGCGTCACACCCAGCCGCGGGCCGCGGCGCCGGGAGCTGTGGCACGGATCACCGGAACCCGTGCCGCGCTGCGGGCAGTGCCGGGTGTGGAAACAGTGATGAGAGAGCGCCTCCGCGGCGGCGACCGGGAGGCCCTGGGCGAGCTGTACGACGCGCACGCCCAGGTGCTGTACCGGTATGCCCTGCGGGTGACCGGCGACTGGGCGGAGGCCGAGGACATCGTCTCGGCGACCTTCCTGGAGGCCTGGCGCAGCCGCGAGAGGCTCCGGCCCGAGGGCGCCGAGCGCACCGAGTTCGGGGAGCGTACCAAGGGGGCCGCGCGCCCTGGGGCGGACGGACGTCCCGGCGACGGGCTGCGGCCGTGGCTGCTCGGTATCGCCACCAATCTGATGCGCCAGGGCGCGCGCGCCCGCAGGCGCCGGGACCTCGCGCTCGCCCGGCTGCCGGAGCGCGGCTCGGTGCCGGACTTCGCCGACGAGGTCGTCACCCATCTCGCGGACACCGAGCAGCTGCGCGCGGCGCACGTGGCCCTCGGCCGGCTGCGCCGCCGGGACCGCGAGGTCTTCACGCTCGTCGTGTGGGCGGGCCTGGACTACGCGGCCGCCGCCGAGGCGCTGGGCGTCCCGGTCGGGACCGTCCGCTCGCGGCTGTCCCGCGCCCGGACCCGGCTGCGCGCCTTCGCCGCGGCCGAAACGGCGCGGTCGGCGCGCGACCGGAGCACCACCCCCCACCGGTCGGCGGCGGGCTGCTCCCGCGCGGTCCGGCCCGAGCCCAAGGAGAGCCACGGATGACCATCGGCCCGCACCGCACCGGGAACCACGAGCACGCCGACCCGGCCGGGCCGCTGCCCCCGCCGGCCGTCCCCGGCCTGACGCCGGAGCGCGAACAGCGGCTGAAGGCGGCCCTGCTGAGCCGCGTCTCCGCCCTCGACGCCCTCAACGCCCTCAACGACGGGACCGTGACACCGGCCCGGCGCCGGCCGCGGCCGCGGCTGGTCCGGGTGCTGGCACCGGCCGTCGCCTGCGCCCTGGCGGTCGGCGGCGCGGTCGCCGTCGGGACCTCCGAGACCCGCCCTGCCGGAAACCTCCGGGCCACCGCCTCGCCCGAGGCGGCCCGGTTGCTCGACCGGATCGCCCTCGCCGCCGGTGAGGGGACGGCTCCCGCGCTCCGGGCCGACCAGTTCGTGTACGTCGAGAGCAGGGTCGCGTACGGCGCCCAGAGCGCCGGGGGCGGCCCGGTCGCCCTGGCCCCCGTGCACAGGCGCCAGGTGTGGCTGTCGGCCGATGGCACGCGCCCGGGACTGCTGCGCGAGGAGGGCGGACCCGACTCCCCGCTCGGCGCCGACCCCGACGCCCGTACGACGATCGGGGGACTCGCCGGGCTGCCGACCGACCCCGACGCCCTGCTCGCGCGCATCCGGCAGGACGTCGGCGGCGGGAGCGCGGGGGCGCCTGGCGCGGATCCCGACCAGCTGGCGTTCGCCGCGATCGGGGACCTGCTGATGGAGACCTGGGCGCCGCCCCGGCTCGGTGCCGCGCTCTACCGGGCGGCCGGGAGGATCCCCGGGGTGGTCGTCGTCCCGGCGGCCAGCGATGCCGTGGGCCGCCCCGGGGTCGCCGTCGCCCGGACGTCCGGGGGGCGGCAGACCCAGTGGGTCTTCGACCCGGCCACCCACGCGTTCCTCGGCGAGCGGACGGTCCTGACCGAGTCGGGCGAGGCCGGCCCGAAGGGCACGGTCGTCGGCACGTCCGCGATCCTGACCAGGGCGGCCGTCGACCGGGCGGGCGAGCTCCCGCGCCGCTGATCGCGCACAGGGGCGAGGCCCCCGCCGGGTCGGGCGGGGGCCTCGCTCATGCCTGCGGACGCGCCGGGCGCGCCGGAGGTCAGACCGCCGGGGCCGGGTACGTCGGGTACTCGACGCCGGAGACGTGCTGGACGACCCGGATGACCTGGCACGAGTAGCCGAACTCGTTGTCGTACCAGAGGTAGAGGATCGCGTTGTCGCCGTCGACCTTGGTGGCGCCGGCGTCGACGATCGACGCGTGGCGCGAGCCCACGAAGTCCATGGAGACCGCGTCGGGGGCCGTGGTGAAGTCGATCTGGCGCTTCAGCGGCGAGTGCAGCGAGACGTCGCGCAGGTAGTCGAGGACCTCCTCGCGGGTGGTCTCGCGGCCCAGGCGCAGGCTCAGGATGGCGATCGAGACGTCCGGCACGGGGACGCGGATCGAGCTGCCGGTGATCGGCGCCTTCAGGTCGGGCAGCGCCTTGGCGACGGCCGAGGCGGCTCCGGTCTCGGTGATGACCATGTTGAGCGGCGCGGAGCGGCCGCGGCGGTCGGCCTTGTGGTAGTTGTCCAGCAGGTTCTGGTCGTTGGTGAACGAGTGGACGGTCTCCACGTGGCCGCGCAGCACGCCGTACTCGTCGTCCATCGCCTTCAGCGGCGGCACGATCGCGTTCGTGGTGCAGGACGCGCAGGACAGGATCTGCTCGTCCGGCTTGATCGTGTCGTGGTTGACGCCGTGCACGATGTTCGGGACGTCGCCCTTGCCCGGGGCGGTCAGGACGACCTTGTCGATGCCGGGGCGCAGGTGCTTCGACAGGCCCTCGCGGTCCCGCCACTTGCCCGTGTTGTCGATGAGGATGGCGTCCTTGATGCCGTACGCCGTGTAGTCGACCTCGGAGGGGTCGTTGGCGTAGATCACCTTGATCGTGTTGCCGTTGGCGACGATGGTGCTGTTCGCCTCGTCGACGGTGATCGTGCCCTGGAACTGGCCGTGGATCGAGTCCCGGCGCAGCAGCGAGGCGCGCTTCACGAGGTCCTGCTCGCCGCCGCCGCGCACGACGATGGCGCGCAGCCGCAGGCCGTTGCCGGAGCCGGCCTTCTCGATGAGGAGACGGGCGACGAGGCGGCCGATGCGGCCGAAGCCGTAGAGGACGACGTCGCGGCCGTCACGGCGCTCGATCTTGTTCTCACCCGTGGCGCCGGAGACCGCGGAGGCGGTGAACTCCTCCACCGAGAGACCCTGGTCGTCGTGCTTGTAGGCCTCGGCGAGCAGCGCGATGTCGATCTGCGACGGACCCAGGTCGAGCGTGGTGAGCGCCTGCAGGAACGGCAGCGTCTCGGTGACCGAGAGCTCCTCGCCGGCGATCTGGCGGGCGAACCGGTGGGTCTTGAGGATGCTGACAACCGACTTGTTCACCAAGGATCGGCTGTGGACCAGGACCGTGACGTCCCGCTCCCGGTGCAACTTGCCGATGATCGGAATCATCGACTCCGCGATCTCCTCGCGGTTCTTCCAGCTGGTGAACGAGTCGTCATTGACAGTCACGAGTTCATCTTTCGAGCTAGGTGGTGCTCATATGCTAACCCGACCGTGTTTCGATCTTGCCCTGGGGCCCGTCCTCGGCTCCGCCGCCCCTCAGGACTCGACCGTCACCACGACCGAGTGCCAGCCCGCCGCGCCGTCCGGCATGGTGTCCGTGCGGCGCTCGGGCTGGGTGACACCGGTGCCGTCGGTGGCCCGGACCGTCAGGGTGTGACGGCCGGGCGCGGCCTGCCAGGGGTGGACCCACTGGCGCCAGGTGTCCCGGCTGTCCTCGGCGCCGAGCCCGGCCTCCCGCCAGGGGCCGTCGTCGACCCTGACCTCCACCCGCGCGATCCCACGGTGCTGGGCCCAGGCGACCCCGGCGATCATGACCGGTCCGGCCGCCGGGCGGGCGAAGGACCGGGGGGTGTCGATCCTGGACTGGGTCTTCACCGGAGCCTGGGCGGCCCAGCCGCGCGGGACCCAGTACGCGTCGTAGGCGTCGAAGGTGGTCAGTTCGAGGGACTCGATCCACTTGCAGGCGGAGACGTAGCCGTACAGGCCGGGGACGATCATGCGGACGGGGAAGCCGTGGTCGAAGGGGAGCGCTTCGCCGTTCATGCCGAAGGCGAGCAGGGCGTCGCGGCCGTCCATGACGTCCTCGACGGGGGTGCCCAGGGTCATGCCGTCCACGGACCGGGCGACCAGCTGGTCGGCCGGTCCGCCCTCGGACGGCGGGCGCACCCCTGCCTGGCGGAGCAGGTCCGCGAGGCGCACGCCGAGCCAGCGGGCGTTCCCGACATAAGGGCCGCCGACCTCGTTGGAGACACAGGCGAGGGTGATGTCCCGTTCGACCACCTCACGGGCCATCAGCTCCCGCAGATCGACGGAGAGTTCGCGGGTGACGCCCATACCGTGGACGCGCAGCCGCCAGTCGTCGGCGTCGACCTTGGGAACGACCAGGGCCGTGTCGACCCGGTAGAAGTCCCTGTTCGGGGTGATGAAGGGGCTGATGCCGGGCACGTCGAGCTGCGCCCCCGGCGGTACGGCCGGGGCGGCGGAGACCGGCCGGGGCAGCCGCAGGGCCCTGCGGGAGGCGGTCGCGGCCTCCCCCGAGGGCGGTCCCACGGCCCGGCCGAGCGCGGCGGCGACGGTCGCGGCCACGCCCGCGCCCGCCGCGACGAGGAGGAAGCCCCGCCGGTCGGCGCGGGCGGCCTCGTGCGGCGGTTCGCCGGCCTCCGAAGCGAGCAGCCGGCCGATGAGGGCGTACAGCAGGAGGGCGCCCGCCGCCGCCCCGAGGAGCGAGGGCAGGGCGTCGAGCGCGGAGTCGGAGTCGGGCCTGGTGAGGGCGGCGAGCGCGCCGACGACTCCGAAGCCGAGGACGCCCGCGGCTCCGGCCGCGCGGTGGCGCAGGGCGAGCAGACCGAGGGCGGCGGCGATCAGGCCGAGGACGAGCACGATGCCCAGCAGGAGGACGGCCTTGTCGCTCTCCCCGAACGTACGGATCGCCCACTGCTCGACGGCGGCCGGGGTCCGGTCGACCACGGCGTCGCCGACGGCCGTGACCGGGCCCGACTCGTGGCGGATCAGGCCGGCGAGGACGTCGGCGACGGCCAGGGCGACGTAGCCGGAGAGGAGTCCGCCGCCGACGGCGAGGAGCCGGTCGGTGCGGGTCGGGCTCCGACGGGGGGAGCGTGTGGCGTTCATGGTTCACAGCATCGGCACGCGGGGACCGATGCCGCGGGATTTCACCCGTGCGCCGCCGCCGCTTCCCCGACCAGGGCGGCCAGGGCCACGCCGAGCGCGTCGAGACCCGGTCCGGCCGGGCCGCCGGGCTCCGCCATGTAGACGTCGCGCCGGATCTCGATCATCAGGGCGGTGACGCGCGGGTCCCGGCCGTAGTGCGCGAGCGGCACATAGGTCCCGGCGAAGGGGCTGTCCGTGCCGATGCCGCCGAACGGCGCGAACGCCTCGCGTGCCGCGTCGAGAAGCGCGGGAGGTGTGTGAAAGGGGTCGGTGCCCAGACAGATCGGCGGCCGGGGGCCGGTGCCGTGCAGCTCGTAGGGCAGCGCCTCGGTCGGGTACGAGTGCACGTCGATGATCACGGCACGGCCGGCCGCGGCGAGCCGGTCGTCGACGGCGGCGGTCATGGCGTGGGCGTAGGGCGTGAAGTAGCCCTCCAGGAGCGGTCGTTCGTCGAGGTCGTCGGGCCGCAGCACGGCGCGGTGCGTGGTCCGGGTGTACACCGCGCCCATGCCGACCGCGCGCATCTCCTCACGCTCGTCGGGGAAGCGCTCGGGGTCGACGACCAGCCGGGAGAGCAGGTTGACGAACCGCCAGGGGGTGACGGCTGCGGCCCGCGCGGCGGTGTCCGCGAGGGCGGCGGTGTGGGCGTCGGTGATGTGGTCCAGTTCGCGCGCGAGTTCCTCGTCGCCGAGCACGATGCCGTCGCGCACGTCCGGGGGCACGTCCCGGGAGGAGTGCGGCACATGGAGGAGGACCGGGGAGCCGGGGTCTCCGGGGAGGAGGTGGAAGGACGGGGTCATGGCGGTCCTCGCTGTACGGCTCGGGTGGGTGGTGGCCTGCGTGGGCGGTGGTGGTGGGCGGTGGCCGTGGCTACTGGCCGGCGGCTAGTGGCTAGTGGCTGGTGGTTTGTGGCCGGTGATCGTCGCTGGTGGCTGCTCTCTGTGGACCGGGCGGCGTGTGCGCCGGGGCGCGCGCCGCCCGGTCCGTATGGTCACATCCCGTTACGCGGCGTCCCGCACCGAGCCCGTGAACTCGGGGCCATGGTGCGGCTCCCAGTTCTCGTCGTACGTGGTCAGGCGGGCCCGCAGGGTCTCCGCGGGCTCGTCGACCGTGTCCGCGACGGTCGGGATCGACACCTCGACGCTCGTCTCTCCGGCGGGCACGTCCGCCCAGACGCTCGCGGGCTCGCCCTCCCAGCCGAGCGCGGAGAGCGGCTTCGGCGGGTTCGGCACGGCGCCGAAGAACTGTTCCAGCCAGGCGGGGTCGACGTCGGCGCTGGACAGTTCGGGACCGCCGGTGACCGGCAGGAGTTGGATGACCCCGCCGACCTCCACGTCGGCGGGCGCGGACAGGGTGATCCGCCAGGTCAGCGGTTTGCCCTCGGTGACGTCGTCGGCGACCGGGGTCACGGTGACCGCGGGCTTCGCGTCGTCGTTCCTCGCGGTCACCCCGCCGCGGTGGGAGCCGACGGCGACGCCCTTCACGGCCTTCACGGAGATGTCCCGCGAGAGGTCGTGGCCGAAGCGGGTGTTGCCCGTGACCTCGACCGGCACGTCGATCGACTGGCTGCCCGGCCTGACGGTGACGATCCGGGACGTCGTCTCGTCCGAGCCCGGCCGCGGGGTGAACACCCGGACCTGGCCGCTGCCCCGGCCGGAGACGTGGACCGGCACGCGGTAGGTCCGTACGCCCGAGTCGCCCTCGTCCACGGTCAGTCGGCCGATGTCGACACGGGGCATCGCGCCGGGCCGGGCGGCCGGGGTGCCCGGGCGCCAGCCCCAGGCGTCCATCAGCCAGGCCTGGCCCGCGCCGCCGGCCGCGGTCAGTTCGAGGCTCGCGATCCGCGTCAGGTCCAGCTTGGAGCGGGAGGCGAGGGCCAGCGGGACGCGGACCTCACGGCCCCAGTGGGAGGTGGTGCGGTCGGTGCCCGGGAGTCCGTCGACCCGTGCCCGGCCGAGCGGTGCCCGCCGGCCGTCGGCGTCGACGAGCGCGATGTCCAGGCGCGTTCCCGTGGTGTTGGGCGGCACGATGACGCGGAGCGCCAGCGAGCCGGAGCCCTTGAGGGACACCGGGCGCTCGGCTCGTACGGTCGTCCTGGCGCCCGCGCCCGGGCCCGTCCAACGCAGGGCGACGGCGTCGCGGCCGGGTTCGGGCGAGGCCTCCCAGAACGCGAAGTGCGGGGAGCGGCCGCCCGTGCCGTCGTCGTTCTGCGGCAGGCAGGCGCGGGCCGGATCCGGATCGATCTGGGCGCACAGCCGGCCGCCGCCGGTCACGGTGAGGCCGGGTCCCGGCAGGAAGCCGGGGGCGCGGTGCCCGCCGACGGCGTGGCTGAGCACGCGCGCCGGGCCGGCGGAGGCGACGCGGCGGCCGGTGCCGTCGAGGAGCGGACGGACGCGGTCGTCACCGCCGACGAACAGCTGGGCCGCTGCGGCGATGTAGGTGGCGCCGACGGTCTGCTGCTGGGTCGCGGTCAGCCGGGTCTTCGCGCCGGGCGAGCAGACCGGGTCCTGGGAGTCGTCCGAGTTGAAGTCGTCGAAGGCGGGCGCCTCCGCCTGGCCCGGGGTCCACTCGCTGTTGAAGTAGTTGTGGTTGGCGCCGACCATGTACACCGCGCTCTGCAGCGCGGTGCCACGGCTCACTCCACGGGTGCCGTCGACGTAGATCTGGCCCTGGAGGTCGGAGACGTCGCCGTCGCAGCCGGGCAGCATGGTCATCGAGGGCACGTCCGGGGCCGGGTTCTGGCCGAAGATCGTGGGGCCGATCAGGACGTTGCCTCGGATCGTCCAGCGCGCCGGGCCGGGGGCTCCGTCCTGGTCGGCCGGGGGCCGGTGCAGGCTGTCGAGCGCCGCGCGGTTCACGCCCTCGCCGCCCCGGGAGTGGCCCACGAGCAGGACGCGGGAGAGGTCGGCGGGCGCGGTCGCGCGGACGGCGGCCGGGGCTCCGGACGGCTGCGCCGACCAGTCCGCCCAGCGGCCCAGGTGCTGCCGCACGAGGGACGAGCGGGCCTGCGCGCCGGCGTCGTCCGCCGCGTGGTCCTGGGCGTTGATGCCGTTCGCGGAGACGGAGACCGTCACATACCCCTGGGAGGCGAGGAGCTTCTGGGCGGCCAGATAGCCCTTGTGACTGGGTATCGGCTTCATGCCGGGGGCGCAGGGCCAGGCGCCGGTCACCTCCTCCGCGGGGCCGTAGCAGGTGCCGTGGCGGCCGTGCAGGAAGAGCGCGAGCGGCCGCTTGCCGGGGGCGCCGGTGGGTCCGACGACGACGGCGCGCATCTCGATCGGCTCGGTGTATCCGGGCAACCGGATGGCCGGCAGCTCGTACTCGCCGCTGACGGTGTGGTAGGCGCCGGGCTTGCCGGGGTCGACCGGGTTGAGCGGCAGGGGCGGTTCCACCGGCCCCGCGGGGCCGGTGGGCCTCCTGCGGGGTGCCTCGCTCGCGGCGCCCGCGTCGCCCGGGTTGCCGGCGTCCAGGCGGCGCCCGGCGGCCATGACCCGCAGGTCCTTGGCGGCCCCCAGGCGCAGGCCGTCGGCCTTCAGCCGGAAGGCGTGCCCGTCGGAGGCGGGTGCGGGGCGGCCGAGGAGCCTCGTGCCCGCGTAGAACTCGACGCGGGCGTCGCCCATGGGTACGGGTTCGGTGGACGTCCAGACGAGTTCCCGGCCGGCGCCCTCGCCGGTGAGCCGCCAGCCCTCCGGCAGCGTTCCGTCGACGCCGGCTGCTCTCGCGGCGCCCGTCCGGGACGGGGCGTCCGGGGACGGTTCGGCGAACGCCGCCGGTGGTGCCGCCGCGGCCAGGGCGACTAAGGCCACGGCCGTGGTCACCACACGTGTGACACGTATCAAAGCGGTCTTCCTCACGATCGATCCGGTCGGGACCCCGCCGGGACGTCACGGGGCCGCCTCTGGGCACCTCGGGTCCCGGCACGGGTCCCTCTCGTGATCGGAGGACGGCAACCGGCGTGCGTGGGTTGCCTCGTGGGGCGGGAGAGGAACGAGGTGCGGGGAGATCGGCGGGAAATCGGCGCACGGGGGTAGGCCCGCCGGACCCGCTTGTTATACGTTCCGTCTAACAGCTTGCTAGATGCCGCGTCTAACAAGACGTTCGCCGTCTCGACCAAGGAGCCGCACATGGCCCGCAGCACCGTCCGCCCGGAGCGCGAGGACCGGCAGGCCGAACAGGAGGTCGCCCGCCGGCTCCTGGACTCGGCCGCCCAGCTCTCCTACGACCCGGCCACCGAGGTGGACTGGGACACCCCGCTGGACAAGGAGTTCCACGGCGCGAGCCCGGAGTGGAGCACCCTCTACGGCACCGCGTACTGGAGCGAGTTGACCGAGGCGCAGCGCAAGGAGCTGACGCGCCAGGAGGCCGCGTCGGTGGCCAGCACCGGGATCTGGTTCGAGATGATCCTGCAGCAGATGGTGCTGCGCGACATGTACGCCAAGGACCCGACCGACCCCCGGTTCCAGTGGGCGCTCACCGAGGTCGCCGACGAGTGCCGGCACTCGATCATGTTCGCCCGCGGCGCCGCGAAGCTCGGCGCCCCCGCGTACCGGCCGCACCGGCTCGCGATCGAACTGGGCCGCGCCTTCAAGACGGTCGCCTTCGGCGAGGCCGCGTACGCGGCGATCCTGGTCGCCGAGGAGGTCCTCGACGTGATGCAGCGCGACTGGATGCGGGACGAGCGGGTCGTGCCGTTCGTCCGCACGATCAACAACATCCATGTCGTGGAGGAGTCCCGGCACATGAAGTTCGCCCGCGAGGAGACCCGCAGGCGGCTGCGGGGCGCGAGCGGGGTGCGCCGCCGGTTCCACGCGCTGGTGATCGCCATCGCCTCGTACGTCATCGTCACCAGCATGGTCGGCCGGAAGGTCTACGAGAGCGCGGGCCTCGACGTCGATCGCGCCGTCGCCGAGGCGCGGGCCAACGAGCACCACAAGTCCCTGATGCGGTCGAGCTGCGCGGGCCTGATGGAGTTCCTCTCCTCCGCCGGGCTGCTGACCCGGCCCGCGCTGGTCTTCTACCGGCGCGCCCACCTGATCTGACCGCTGCCGTCCCCCCACACCCCGAGCCGAGCCGTATCGACCCGAGCTGAGCCGACGACATGACCTACGCCATCACCCAGACCTGCTGCAACGACGCCACCTGTGTCGCCGTGTGCCCCGTCAACTGCATCCGTCCGACGCCGCGGGAGCGGGAGTTCGGCAGCACCGAGATGCTCCACATCGACCCGGCGACCTGCATCGACTGCGGCGCGTGCGCCGACGCGTGCCCGGTGGACGCGATCTTCCCGGTGGACAGCCTCTCCCCCGCGCAGGCCGGCTACGCCGCCGTCAACGCCGCGTACTTCGCCGACCGTGCCCCGCTGGAGGCGGAGGCCGCGCCGGGACCGAACTTCCACTCCTGGGGCGCCCCGACCTTCGACCGCTCCCTGCCGTCGGACTTCGCGCCCCTACGGGTCGCGGTCGTCGGGACGGGGCCGGCCGGGATGTACGCGGCGGAGGACCTGCTCCTGCACACCAACGCCGAGGTGACCCTCGTCGACCGGCTCCCCGTGGCGGGCGGTCTCGTCCGGTACGGCGTGGCGCCCGACCACCCCTCGACCAAGAAGGTCGGGGACACCTTCGCCCGCTTCCACACCCACCCCCGGGTCCGGCTGCGGCTGGGCGTCGAGGTCGGCAGGGACGTCACCGCGGAGGAACTCGCCGCGCACCACGACGCGGTGGTGTACGCCGTCGGCGCCTCGGCCGACCGCAGACTCGCCGTCCCGGGCGAGGACTTGCCCGGCAGCGTCCCGGCCACGGCGTTCGTCTCCTGGTACAACGCCCACCCGGAGACCGCCCCGGACGCGATCGACCTGACCGGCGCCGAACGGGTCGTCGTGGTCGGCAACGGGAACGTCGCGCTCGACGTCGCCCGGATCCTCGTGCGGGACCCCGAGGAGCTGGCCGCCACGGACGTCGCCGACCACGCGCTCGCGGCCCTGCGCGGCTCCCGGGTGCGCGAGGTGGTGCTGCTCGGCCGGCGGGGCCCGGAGGACGCCGCGTACACGGCCTCCGAACTGCGGGCCCTCACCCACCTGTCCGGGGTCCGCCTGGTCGTCGACGACCACGACCCGCGCATCGGCGCGGCGATCGACGGCGCCGCGCCGGGCGGGAAGGCGGCGCTGCTGCGGGATGTGGTGCGGGAGACCGTCGACTGGACGCGGCCGCCGGGCCCGGACCGGCGCATCGTGCTCCGGTTCCACTCGGCGCCCGTGGCCCTGACCGGCGAGGACGCCGTGCGGGGCGCGCGGGTGACGGAGGGTCCCGGCGAGCGCGAGATCCCGGCAGGACTGGTCCTGCGGGCGGTCGGCTACCGGGGCGTGCCGGTGCCCGGGCTGCCCTTCGACGAGGCGACCTGCACCGTGCCGCACGAGCGCGGCCGGGTGGCGGGGATGCCGGGGACGTACGTCGTCGGCTGGATCAAGCGCGGCCCTTCGGGCGGGATCGGGGCCAACCGGACGTGCGCCGCCGAGACCGTGGGCACGCTCCTCGCCGACGCCGTGGCGGGCGCGCTGCCGGCCCCGTCCGGTTCGGCCTGGGCGTTCCGGCGCCTGGTGCGCGGACGCGCCGAGGTCGTCGGCGCCCGCGGGCTCGCCGCGATCGACCGCGCCGAACGGGCCGAGGGGCGCGCGACCGGCCGCCCGCGCGTCAAACTCACCACGGTGGCCGCCCTGGTGGCCACGGCCCGCCGTCCCCGCGCCCGGCTGCGCCGCCCGGACTGACCGGGCGGGCGGACCGGCCGGGCGGACCGGGCGGGCGGGCACAGGTCAGTCCGTGACCTTCTCCCAGGCCGTCGTGCCGAGCAGGCCCGTCTCGCCGACGTCGAGGCCGCCCTCCGGCAGGACGGTCTGGCGGGCCACGCCCGGGGCCGGGGCGATCTCGACGTACACCCCGCTGCCCCGCTGGGTCGCCGGGTCGACGGCCGAGTACCGCCAGGCGAAGACGGAGCGCGCGGACTCGCCGGGCTTCAGCGTCACGGGGTGCGGCCCCGGGTCCTGGAGGTCGGCGATCGGGCCCGTCCCCTTGAGGACGGTGACGTCCATCGGCTTCCGGTCGACGTCCCTGACCCGCACGTCCGGATAGCCGTCGACGCGCTGCTCTCCCGTACCGCAGTTGGTGATGGTCACCGGCATCGCGCGCAGCCCCATGGCCACGTTGACCATGCCGGTCGTCACGCGCACCCCCGTGGCCGGGCAGCCTTCCGGGGCGGTGGCGGTGGGCGGTTCGAGCGGCGGGGTGGCAGGCGGCGCGGCGGCGACGTCCGCCCCGGTGGTCGCGTGGGCCCCGGTCCGCTCGGGGTCGGCCTCGCGGTCGAGTTCGGCCCCGAGGCCGCACCCGGCGGTGAGGAGGGCGGCGGCCAGCAGGACGGGGGCGCGCCGCGCGGATATGACGGTCATCCCGCGATCATCACACGGCGGCCGCGCGGCTATTCGAAGCGCGAGGTGTCGCCCGCCCCTCGACGGACGATCTCCGGCTCGCCCTCCGAGAAGTCGATGACGGTCGTGGGTTCCGTACCGCAGTCGCCGGAGTCGAGGACGGCGTCCACCACGTGGTCGAGCCGCTCCTTGATCTCCCAGCCCTGGGTCATCGGTTCGTCCTCACCCGGCAGCAGGAGCGTGCTGGAGAGCAGCGGTTCGCCGAGTTCCTCCAGGAGGGCCTGGGTGACGACGTGGTCGGGGATCCGGACACCGACGGTCTTCTTCTTGGGGTGCAGCAGCTGGCGCGGGACTTCCTTCGTCGCCGGCAGGATGAAGGTGTAGCTGCCGGGCGTCGCGGCCTTCACGGCGCGGAACACATCGTTGTCGATCTGCACGAACTGGCCGAGCTGCGCGAAGTTCTGGCACACCAGGGTGAAGTGGTGGCGGTCGTCGAGTTCGCGGATCGAGCGGATCCGGTTGATGCCGTCGCGGCTGCCGATGCGGCATCCCAGCGCGTAGCAGGAGTCCGTCGGGTACGCGATGAGCGCGTCGGCGCGGATGCTGTCCGCCACGGTGCCGATGGTGCGCCGCTGGGGGTTCTCGGGGTGCACGTCGAAGTACTTCGCCATGCGGGGCAGTCTAGGTTCCCTGCGGGTCCGGCCCGGGACGGCGGGCCGGTGCGGTTCCCCGCACGTTCGGGCGAGCGGAGGCTCGGGCCTCAGACCGCGAGGCTCAACTCCTGCCGCAGCACGATGGCGTTGAGCCGGATCGCGTACGGCGCGACATCCATGAGCTGGAGGGCGGCGGCCCGCGCCTTCTCCAGTTCGACGGTGACGTCGATGCAGAAGGCGATCGCGTACAGGTGGTTCCCGGTCTCCTCGTCCTGGAGGGCGAAGAACAGGTCGCGGTAGTAACGCGTCCGGTCCGGACCTTCCTCGTAGTACGAGAGTCCCGGCTCGCCCTCCTGCGCGGAGAGACCGGTGAAGGCGGCGGCGAGCTCCTTCTCGACGGTGTCCCAGAACGAGGCCTCGGCGAACTCGCCGGGCAGCGCCTGGCGCACCGCCTCCTTGAGGGAGAGCACCATGACCATGACCGGGGCCTGCTCCTGGAGCCCCCAGCCGCGCACCATCTTCACGACGGAGCTGTCCGGGATCGCGGCGGCGGCCCGGTGGATGTTCTCGAAGTCGAAGTTGACGGTGGCGGGCGCGATGGCCTGCTGGAACAGCCGGTCGATGGCCCGGGCCTGGTCGAGATGGTCCGGGCCCACCTCTATGACGGTCTTGAAACTTGCGGCCATGATGTTCCTCCTTGTGGGTGATCAAGAGGGGTCAGTATGCCGCCTGGCGTCCGGCTGCCACAGTCTTGTCGTCATGTCGACTTGGACGGACAGTACGGGGATGGCGATCGTAGTGCTGGTGGGCACGCTGGACACCAAGGGTCTTGAGTACGGATGGCTGCGCGAGCGGCTGGAGCGCCGCGGGGTCGATGTCCTCGTGGTCGACACGGGGGTGATCGGGACCCCTCTGATACCCGCCGACGTCTCCCGCGCCGAGGTGGCTCGGGCCGCGGGCGTGGATCTCGACGGGTTACGGAGCGAAGGGGACCGGGGCGCGGCGGTGACCGCGATGGCGCGCGGGGCGGCCGAGGTCGTCCGGCGGCTGCACGCGGAGGGGCGGCTGCACGGGGTGCTCGCGCTCGGCGGCAGCGGCGGCACGTCGATCGCGACCCGGGCGATGCGGGCGCTGCCGCTCGGGGTGCCGAAGGTGATGGTCTCCTCGATGGCCTCGGGCGATGTCGCGCCGTACGTCGGCTCGGCGGACATCACCCTGATGTACAGCGTGGTCGACATCGCCGGGGTCAACCGGGTCTCGGCGCCGATACTGGCCAACGCCGTCGACGCGGTGGCGGGCATGGCGCGCGGCTTCGCCGCGGCGGCGGCTCCCGAGGTGCGGGACGACCGGCCGCTGGTCGCCGCGAGCATGGCGGGCGTGACGACCCCGGGCGTCGACGCGGCCCGGGCGCGGCTGACCGAACTCGGCTACGAGGTGCTGGTCTTCCACGCGAGCGGCGCGGGCGGCCGGACGCTGGAGTCGCTCGCGGAGCAGCGGCTCTTCGCGGGGGTCCTCGACCTGACGCTGTGCGAGCTGGCGGACGACCTCTGCGGCGGCATCCTGACGGCAGGACCCGACCGGCTGCTGGCCGCCGGGCGCGCGGGAATCCCGCAGGTGGTGAGCCCGGGCGCGCTCGACATGGTGAAGTTCGGACCGCTGGACACCGTCCCCGAGCGGGTGCTCGACCGGGACGTCCGGGTGCACAACCCGTCGATCTCGGTGGTGCGGACGACGGCCGAGGAGTGCGCGGAGCTCGGTGCGCGGGTCGCCCTGAAGCTGCGCTCCGCGACCGGGCCCACGGCGGTGTGCCTGCCGCTGCGCGGCCTGTCGACGCTGGGCGCGCCGGGCGGGCCGTACCACGATCCGGTCCTGGACGAGGCCGTGTTCGACGCGGTCAGGGACGGGCTGCGGGGCAGCCCGGTGGACGTGGTGGAGTTCGACACCCATCTGAACGACCCGTCGTTCGGCCGCGCGGCGGCGGAGCTGCTGCACCGCCTGATCGAGGGGCACGAGCCTCCCCGTCAGTGAGGGAGGTCGGCCAGGCGGCGGCGGTCGAGGGGCGAGGAGCGGCGGTCGAGGCGTTCCTCCAGGAGGTGTCGGGCCGCGTCGCACTGGCCCGCCTCCAGGAGGGCGTGGAGCAGGGTCTCCTCGACGACCTCGCGCTGCGCGGCGCTGCCGCCCACCCGGCGCAGGGTGGGCAGCAGTCCGCGCAGTCCGTCGACCGCCGCCGTCCACCGCTCCTCCAGGACGTCTTCGAGCGCGTGGCAGAGCGGGGCGATGACCTCGCGCTGGACGGGGTCCGCTCCGGCGGCGTGGGTGCGCAGGCGGCGGAGCGCGGCCAGGTCGCCCGCCGCCGTGAGGGTGACCGCGCTGTGCAGGGCGGTGAAGGCGGTGGCGGGCCGTTCGAGGAGGTCGCGGGCGACGGCGTCGAGCACGCCTTCCACGGGGACGCTGCCCGTCCAGTTCCGGGTCATCCGGGCCCGCCACAGCAGCGACCCGGAGTCGACGAGCGCCCGTACGCCGCCCACCTGGCGCGGCGCGAGCTGGGCGAACCAGCGGCGGCGTACCGCGGCGGAGTCGTCCAGGGCGAGTTCGTGCAGCGCCACGTGCCAGGAGAAGTGGGCCCGGTGCACGGCGCCCCGGCCCTGGCCGCCGATCCAGCCGTCGAGCCAGTCGCGGCCGGCCCGGTGGGCGCCGGACTCGTAGTGGACGTGGGCCATGGCGTGGGCGGCGTGCCCGGAGGCGGGTTCGGCGGCCAGGGCCGCCGTGGCGAGGAAGCCGGCCTCGTCGACACGCCCCTGCTCCTGGCGGAGGAAGGCGAGCAGCGAGGTGGGGAACCAGTGGCCGTCGTAGGCGGGCGCGGTGTGCTCCACCAGGCGCTGGGCGAGCGTCCCGTCCAGGTCGCCGACCCCTGAGAAGGCGATCGTGGGCACCGCGATGCTGAGGGCGAAGGCGTCGACCGGGTGGCGGTCGAGGTGGTCGACGAGCGCCCGGTCCGCGTCCGCTCCCCCGTCGCCGCCCGGTGCTTCGATCCGGCGGGTCACCACGTCCACGAACGACCGCTCCCGCTCGTCGCCGCGCTCGGCCACGCCGCGCTGGGCGTCGGCGAGTTCGCGGTGCACGTCGACGTCGGCTCCGCACTCGTGGCCGAGGAGGGCGAGCGCGGCGTGCCCGAGGGCGAAGCCGGGGTCGAGGGCGGTGGCCCGGGCGAACGCCTCGGCCGCCTTGGCCCGTACGGTGATCACCCGGCCGAGGCCGCCGCGGTAGGCGGCGGCAGCGGCGGCATGGGTGGAGAGCGGCAGCCCGAACTGGTCGGTGGGCCGCCGTCGGGTGGGCTGCGGGGCGCGGGTGAGCGGGGCGAGCACGGCCTCGGCGACCTCCCTGGCCTGCGCCCTGATCTCGGGGATCGCGGTCGTCTCCCACAGTTCGCCGCGCCGGGGCGCGCCGAGGGTGAACAGCGGGCGGTGGGTGGCGCCCCGGGCGTCGCGCAGCCGGCCCGCGTCGGTGGCGACGCCGATGCCGAGCGGGCCGGGGACGGCGAGTCCGTCGGCGAGCAGGCCGCCCCAGAGCGGATCCGCGGAGGGGTCGAGCCGGAGTCCGGGTCCGGTGCAGTCCACGACCCAGGCGACGTCGAACTCCCGGCCGTCGGCGAGCCCGACAGCGATCCGGCCGTCGGCGAGCGGCCGGGCCGCGGTGATCCGGCCCGCGTGGACGCGCAGCCGGTGGGCGGCGCGCGCCCGGGCGATCGCCTCGGCGGTGGCGGGGGCCATCCGGTGACGGTGGACGTTCCAGCGGGTCGCGTCCCGGTCGAGGAACTCGGCCCGTTCCTCGTCGGTGAGGCCCTGCCAGACCGCGCCGATCACGGGCCGCAGCCCGTCGAGGGCGGGGCGCCAGTCGCCGTGGTCGCGCATCGAGGCGGCGAAGTGGAGCCGGAGCGCGGTGCGCAACCGGTGCAGCGGGAGGGCCGTGATCCCGGGCGGCGGGGGTACGGGCGGCAGTGGGGCGACGGCGTGCGGCCGGGGCAGCAGCCCGCTGCGGGAGAGGGCGTGCACGGTGCGGCCGGGCCGGTCGAGGACCAGGGCGAGGTCGACGGCGGTCAGCCCGGCCCCGACGAGCAGCACGTCGTCGTCCGCGCCGACGGCGTCGAGGGCGCCGGGTGACCAGGGGGCGTCGATGAACCGTGCGGAGCCGCGCAGTTCGGCGGGTGCCCAGCGGGCGGTGCCCGCGGCGGGGCCGGTGGCCAGGACGACGCTGTCGGCCGTGACCGCCGTGCCGTCGGCGAGCCGCAGGGCGAACCGCCCGTCGGCCGTCTGGGCGCAGCCGGTGGCCCGGGTCCGCACGCGCCGTACGGCGACGGTGCCGTGGGCCGTGATGACGGCGCGGCCGAGGGTGTCGGCGAGGTAGGAGCCGAAGCGGTGGCGGGAGGCGAAGTCGGCGGCGGTGACGGTGGATTCGCCGTGGCGGCAGAGCCAGCGCCGGAAGTGGCCGGCGTCGTCCGGGTAGCAGCTCATGCCGCCGACGGGGACGTTGAGCCGGTGCTCGGGGACTTCGGTGGCGTACGCCGTGCCGCGCCCGGCCTCGGCCGCCGGGTCGATCAGGACGAGGTCGAGCGGGGTCCGCCGCCGGGCGGCCGTCTCGCACAGCTGGACGGCGACGAGTGCCCCGGCCGCGCCCGCGCCGACGACGGCCACGGTCGGTCGCGGACGGGGGGACGCGGTGGGGTGCGTGGACACGGGGGACCTCCGGCCGGGGCGGGCACTGCTCGACGACGTACTGCACTATGTCGATGAACAATGTGAACCGACAAGAGCGCACGGTCCCTTCACCCGCCGGCCGGATCGGTTTCGCGCCAGCCGTGAGACATTGAGGCGGTGAGGATCTCAGCACGAACGGACTACGCGGTCAGGGCCATGGCGGAGCTGGCCTGCTCCCCCGACCGGCCGCTGAAGGCGGAGGACGTGGCCGGGCGGCAGGACATCCCGGTCCGCTTCCTCTTCGTCGTCCTCAGCGAGTTGCGGCAGGCCCGCCTGGTCCGCAGCGTGCGCGGGCCGGACGGCGGCTACACCCTCGCGCGGCCGGCCGCGGAGATCACCCTCGCCGACGTGCTCCGCGCGATGGACGGCCCTCTGGTGAGCGTGCGTGACCTGAAACTGACCGGCCTGGAGTACCGGGGCGCGGCGGCTCCCATGCCGGACGTCTGGCGCGCGGTGCGGACCAGCCTGCGCCAGGTCCTGGAGGGCACGACCCTGGCGGACCTGGCCTCGGGCGCGCTGCCGGAGCTGGTACGGGACCGGGCCCAGGAGTACACCGACGACGTGCGGACGTATCCGTAGCGACTCGCCGGACGCGGCCCGGGGGAAAGGCCCTAGCGACCCGGAAGGCCGAGTTCGCCGCCCTGGTAGAAGGCTTCGGTCTCCTCGACGACGTACGGGGCCATCGTCTCGCGGCGGGACCGTTCGGCCTCCGAGGAGCGCCAGGCGTCGCAGGCCTCCTGGGAGTCCCACAGGGAGACGCCGGTGATCTCGTGGCCGTCCTCGGTCCAGTAGGCGTACGCCCGGTGCAGTCCGTCGGGGGCGAAGCCGGGGCGCCAGGCGCGCTCGAACTCGTGCAGGGTGCCCGGCTTGATGCGGCGTGTGGTGACCCAGACAAAGCGCTGCTCCATCGCGGCCTCCTCGGGAACGGGGATCGGTGCGGGTGGCGCTCCTTCGACCACGGTAGGTCCGGGGCGCCGGATCCGCCTCCGAGGCGGCTACCGGCCGTGACCGGGCGGCCGCCAGAGTGCGGCGGTGACCGCGGTGGCGACGGCGACGGCCGTCAGGCGCACGGGGTCGACGGTGCCGGGAGTGTCGGTGGGCCGGTGGTAGTGCGGGTTGCGGAAGTTCGCCGTGCCGGTGAGCAGGACGGCCGGGATGCCCGCGTTCCAGTACGCGGCGTGGTCGCTGCGGCCGAGGTGGTTCAGCGGGGGCACGACGAGACCCGCGAGGGTGCCCAGGGGGCCGTCGGGACGGGGGTCGCGGAGGGTGACGACGGGCAGGGCCGGTTCGGCGGCGCCGGCCGCCCGCCGCCAGAGGTCGGCGGCCTCGTCCGAGGAACGCCGGTGGACGACCAGGGTGAAGTCGCCCCTCCCCGCGCGGGCGCGGACGGCTCCGGCCGCGTCCCGGAAGAGCGCGCCGAAGCCCGCCGGGACCGCCTGTGTCCCGGGCCGGTCGGAGAAGCAGCCCACGGACTCCAGGCAGAGCATCCCCGAGACGGGCCGGCCGTGGCGCGCCGCGCGGGCGGCGACGCGCGCGCCGACGAAGCCCAGCTCCTCCATGTCGAAACAGGCGAGCCGCACCCGGGGCGTCCTGGGCAGCCCGCCGAGCAGCCGCGCGACCTCCAGGAGGGCGGCGACGCCGGATGCGTTGTCGTCGGCGCCGGGGCTGCCCACCACGGTGTCCAGATGCGCGCCGACGAGCACGGCGGGACCGTCGTCGGCGCCCGGCGGCTCGGCCAGCAGGTTGGCCCCGGCGAGCCGGCGGTGCAGACGGAACCGGAAGGGGGTGAGGCGTCCCCCGCCGGGGCGGTCGGTGCAGCCGGGGCGCCAGCGGACCTCGAACGGCTGCCGCTCGGTGCGCCACCCCGCCTCCGCGAGCCGCTCCGCCACATGGGCCTCGGCGCGCAGCATGGCCTCGGGCGCGTGGATCCGGCCCCGGGGGCGGTCCGCGAGGAAGGCGACGTCGTCCCGCAGCCGCGCCGGGTCGGCCCGCCGGGTCAGCTCCCGGACGAGGTCGGGCACATCGGAGCCTGCCTCCATGGCGTCGATGGTCGCGCACGCGGCGCGCGGGGGCGCGTCCGGGCAACCACACTGGGGGTAATGCCGTCCCTCTCCGTACGAACCCCTCACCGGAAGGATCCCCCGGCATGCCGACGCTCGATCCCGTCACCCGCAGGCTCAGGCGCCTCTTCGCGGTCCTGGACGCCGACAACGACGGATTCGTCACCTGGTCCGACCACCGGCGCGTCGTGGAGGCCTACGCCGGCGCGTACGGGCTGCCGACGGACGAGCCGCGGATCCAGGCCCTGGAACGGGCGTACTGGGCGCAGTGGCTGGGCCTGCTCGCCCAGTCGGTGCCGGGGCGGGAGCGGCTCGACCATGACGGGTTCGTCGCGGCGCACCGCGCGGTGGGCTACGACACGGACCGGCCCGAGATCCTGGAGAACCTCGCGACGGCGATCTTCCGGATCATGGACACCAAGGGCGACAAGCGGGTCAGCGGGGAGGAGTTCACCGCGTATCTCGCCGTCTGGGACGTCCCCGGCGACGAGGGTGCCGCGGCCTTCGCCGGGCTCGACCTCGACCGGGACGCGTACCTCTCGCAGCGTGAGATCGCCCGGTCGCTGCGGGCGTTCCATCTCCACAACGACGACCTGAAGACCCCGGGAGGCATCTTCCTCGGCGTGTACTGACACGCGGCCGGGGTGCCGGCCCCGCGCGCCGGGTGCCGACACCCCGGCACGTGCTGACCGTGCGCGGCGGGCCCGGGTGTGGTCGGATCGGCGCATGGACGTCACAGAGGCGGGCGACGGTTCGCCGGGGCCCGAGGGTCCCGGAGACCGCCGCCGCGCGGCGCGCCGGGCCGTCGCCGGCCGGACGGCCGACGCGGCCGAGCTGGCGGAGTTCCTCGACATACTGGATCTGCGGCCGGAGGTCGACCACCTCTACTCCGCCAAGGAGTCCGGGCGCCCCCGCCGCGACGGCGGAAGGCGCCCGGGGAAGGCCTAGGGCCCCTAGAAGGTCAGGTTCCAGGCGTCGATCTTGCCGGTGTCCTGGTTGGCGTTGTCGTTGACCCGGAGCTTCCAGACGCCGTTGGCGACCTCGGCGGAGGCGTTGACGGTGAAGGTCTGGACGATGTTGTCCGTGCCGCTGCCGGTCCGGTTGTGCACGGTGTACACGGTGCCGTCGGGGGCGACGAGGTCGACCTTCAGGTCACCGATGTACGTGTGCTTGATGTCGACGCCGACCTTCAGGGTGGCCGGGGCGTTGCCCGTGACCCCGCTGACGGTGATCGAGCTCTCGACGGTCGTGTTGTCGGCGACGGCGACGTCGGTGAGGTTCTCGAAGTACGCGCCGGGCGGCGGGGTGGTGCCGCCGACGGCCTTCAGCGCGTCGACCCGGCCCTCGCCGAAGAAGCCGTTGTTGGCGGTGGTGCCGGTGCAGCGGCTGTCGGACGGGCAGGCCAGGTCGGTGGCCTGGACGCCGAGCTTCGTACGGATGTCGGCCGGGGTGTCGCCCGGGTTCGCGCTCGCGAGGAGCGCCGCGACGCCCGCGACGTGCGGGGCGGCCATGGAGGTGCCGCTCAGCGAGGAGTACTTGCCGCCGGGGACGGTGCTGTAGACCGACTCACCGGGCGCGGAGACCTCGATGACGTTCCGTCCGAAGTTGGAGAAGGACGCCTTCGACGAGCCGTTGGTGCCGTTCGCCGCGACCGTGACGACACCCGGCAGCTCGGCCGGGATGTCCAGGCAGTCGTTGGTGATGGTCCGGGTCACCGGGGTGGAGTCGTTGGGCGAGGAGCTGTCCGTGGTCTTGTTCGCCAGGTCCACGTTGGAGTTGCCGGCCGCCGCGACCTGCAGCGAGCCCTTGCCCTCGGCGTACTTCTGGGCCCGGCCCACACCCTCCAGGATGGCCGCCTGGTCCAGGTTGTTCGGGCAGTTGAACTGCCACGGGTCCGTGTAGTAGCTGTTGTTGGTGACCTTGAAGCCGTGGTCACCGGACCAGACGAGCCCGCAGATGGTGTTCTCGGGGAAGAAGAGCGTGGAGCCCGGTTCGGCGATGCGGACCGAGGAGATCTTCACGGTCGGCGCGACGCCGATGGCGCCCTTGCCGTTCTTCGCGGCGGCGACCGTGCCGGCCACGTGGGTGCCGTGCTGGTCCACGTCGCGCCAGGCTCCGGACCGGGTGTCCGCCTTGCCGTAGGCGCAGGAGACCGAGTCGGCGGCGTTGAAGTTCGGCGCCAGGTCCTGGTGCTGGTCGTCCACGCCGGTGTCGAGGATGCCGACCTTGACGGTGGGCGAGCCGGTGGAGACGGCCCAGGCCTGGTCGGCCTTGATCTGCGTCATGTCCGAGCGGACCGGCTCGGTGGCCGGGGGCGCCGACTGCGCCGGGTTGCTCGGCAGCGCCGGGTTGTAGGCGTCGGCCGGGACGTCGGAGGTGCGGGTGGCGCCGACCTGCTGGACACCGGAGACGGTACGCATCGTCGCGGCGAAGGTGCCCGAGGTGGAGTGCGCCACGACGACGCCGATGGCGTCGAAGTACGAGAAGACCGAGCCGCCGTTGTTGGCGACCGCCGTGCGGACGGCGGTGGTGTCACCGGGGGCGGTGATGACCAGGTAGGCCCGGGTGCCGGCGGCCCAGGCCGCCGGGGCGGCCGGACCTGCGGCCTGACGGGTCGCCGCGGCTGCTGCCGACGCGGCGGAGGCTGCGGTGGTCAGGGGCGCAGCCGAGGCGGACCTGGGCTCCGGGACACCCGCCGGAGCGGCCGGGGCGGCTCCGACGGGCGCGGCGAGCGCGACGACCGCCCCGAGGGCGGTGGCCGCGGTGGCCGGGAGTCTCAGCCTGCTGGATATGTGGGAAAACAATGCGTCCTCCGATGGCCCGGTGACGCTGGTGGCGCCGGCCGGGCCCTGTGATGTGTGGGGTGGACGCAAGATCCCAGAGGCCGGGAGCGGAAGGAAGTCTTCTGTCCGACAAGCCTGTTGGCGTTACACAGTGTTGACCTGACGACACATCAGGTGAGGTGGATTTCAGCGCCGTTGGGCGGTTCGTTAGGGTGGGCGCCGTGCGGGTGCTGCTGGTCGAGGACGACGAGGATCTGCGTTTCGGGGTGGCCGCCGCGCTGCGCGCCGCCGGGTTCGCGGTCGACGAGGCCGCGGACCTTCCGCGGGCGGACGAGGCGCTCTTCGTCACGCCCTACGACTGCGCGGTCTTCGACCGGATGCTGCCCTCGGGGGACGCGGCGGAGTACGTCGCGGAGCTGCGTCGCCGGGGCGGTGCCGTGCCCGTGCTCTTCCTCACCGCCCGTGACACCGTCGCCGACCGGGTCGGGGGCTTCGCCAGCGGCGGCGACGACTATCTGGTCAAGCCGTTCGCCGCGCCCGAACTCGTCGCCCGGGTGGGCAGTCTGTGCCGCCGGGCGGCCGTCGTCCGCCCACCGGTCCACCACGTCGGGGACCTGGAGATCGACACCGCGCGCCGCCAGGTCCGGCGCGGCGGGGTCCTGCTGACCCTGACCGGGCGGGAGTTCGCGGTCCTGGAGGTCCTGGCGGCCCGGACGGACCAGGCCGTCTCCCGGGGCGAGCTGATCGAGAGCTGCTGGGACGAGATGGCGGAGCCCCGCTCGAACGTCCTGGAGGTGCTCGTCTCCCAGCTGCGCCGCAAACTCGGCGAGCCGCCCCTCATCCACACCGTACGGGGCGTCGGCTACCGGCTCGCGCCGGGCGAGGAACGGGAGTGAGCCGACGCTCGGCCGGGGGCCGGGCGCTCACGCCCACGGCACGGGTACGGCGACTGCGCAGGCGGATCACCGCCCTCTTCGCGCTCACCAGCGCCGCCGGGCTCGTCACCATGGCCGTCCTGGCCGTGCGCAGCGACGACGCGCGGTGGCGGGAGCAGCTCGACCAGGCGATGAACCTGGACACCACGCAGGCGATCGGCCTGCTCGCGTACGACGGGGACGACCGGCTGGACACCACCGACCTCGTCGGGACGATGGACACCGGCTGCCCGCAGCTGACCGTGCTGTCCGTGCCGAGGGACGGCTCGACCGGGCCGGTGGTCGACCACGCGGGGAAGGACCCGTGTCTTGTCGGGCGCCCCGCCGACGTCCGGGCGGTGGCCGAGGCGGCGCTGCGCCACGAGGACGTCGTCGCCGTCGACGGGCGGTCGGTGGACGGGCGGCCGGTCCGGCTGTTCGCGGAGCCCTTCTTCGCCCCCGACGCCGAGGGCCCCACGGGCCGGGACGGCGCCGTCGTCACGCTGTACGAGAGCACGGAGGCCATGGCCGAGCACCGCCGTACGACCTGGCTGCTGTCGGCCGGGTGCGCGGTCCTGGTGGTGCTGTCGGCCGCGGTCGGGCACATGTTGTCCGGGCGGGCGATCCGCCCGGCACTGACAGTGCTGGGGCAGCAGGAGGCGTTCCTCGCCGACGCGGCCCACGATCTGCGGACCCCGGTGGCCTCGCTGCGGATGCTCGCGGAGACCGCCCTGCGCGGCGACACGGACAGCACGGAGGCGCTGCGCCGCACGATGCGGCTCGCCGACGGCATGGGCGGACTCGTCGACGGGCTGCTCACCCGGGCCCGGCTGATGACCGGCGTACAGACCCTGGCGCGGGAGCCGCTGCGGCTCGACCAGCTGGTGGAGGCGGTGGTGGCGGACGCTCCGTCGGAGGGGCACCGGGTGACGGTACGGGCAGAGGAGACGGTCGTCGTCGCCGACCCCGACCTGGTGCGCCGGGCGGTGGCGAACCTGCTGGGCAACGCCCTCACCCACGGCCACGCGCCGGGCGCGCCCGCGGAGGTGCGGATCGAGATCGCACGGGAAGGGCGCGAGGGGGTCGTGACGGTGACGGACGCCGGTCCTGGCCTGCCGCCGGGCGTGGCGGACGCCCTCTTCGAGCGGTTCCGCAGCGGCTCGGGGTCGACCGGTCTCGGTCTCTCCATCGCGTCCTGGGTCGCCCACGCCCACGGCGGCAGCCTGACGGCCGCGAGCGGCGGTCCCGGCGGACCGGCCGGGCGCGGCGGTCCCGGCGGCGCCCGGTTCGTCCTGCGGCTGCCGGCGGCGGCGTCCTGAGGGCACGCACGGAGAGCCGCGGGTTGCCGACCGCGGGCCAGGGGGTTGTAGCCGCGGGTCGCCGACCGCGGGCCGGGGGCAACGGGCCGCCTCACGAAATCCTCAGCATCGTCAGGCGACGCTGTGCGCACGAATACCCGGTCTGCCAGGAGCTCGTCCGTGAAGCGCGTCCACCGTTCCCGTTCTGCCCTCGCCCTCTCCCTCGCCGTCCTCGCGGCCACCGCCCTCTCGGGCTGCACGGCCACGGCACCGGGCGACCGCGGGCGTCCCGTCGCCGGGGCCGTCGACCCGGCCACCCGGCCGGAGCTGCGGGCGTTCTACACCCAGAAGCTGACGTGGACCGACTGCGGCGAACTCCGCTGCGCGCGCCTCACGGTGCCGATGGACTACGCCGATCCGGCCGACGGCCGCACCTTCGTGCTGCCGGTCGCCAAGGCCGTCACCGCCGACCCGGCGCGTCGCATCGGGTCGCTCGTCTACAACCCCGGTGGTCCCGGTGGCTCCGGTGTGGACAGCCTCACGGACGGCGGCGCGGACTCCTTCGGCGCCGAGGTCCGGGCGCGCTTCGACATCGTCTCCTTCGACCCGCGGGGTGTGGGCGCCAGCGCCCCAGCCCTGACCTGCGACGACGGCAAGGGGGAGGGCGAGGCGGCGGCCGAGGCGGCCGACGAGAACCCCCTGAGCCCGCGCACCGAAGCCGACCGGAAGGGCGTCCTGGCCATGGTCGAGGCCGAGGCCGGCGCGTGCGTCGCGGGGAGCGGGGACATCCTGCGGCACGTCGGGACGCGGGACGCGGCCCGCGACGTGGACGTACTGCGCGCGGCGCTCGGCGAGACCCGGCTCACGTACGTCGGCTGGTCGTACGGGACGAGCCTGGGCACCGAGTACGCCGAGCAGTTCCCGCGCCGGGTCCGCGCCCTGGTCCTCGACGGAGCGATCGATCCGTCGCTCGACTGGCGCGCCCGCGCGCAGAGCCAGGCCGCCGGTTTCCGCCGGGCGGTCGACGACTACGCCACGCACTGCGCGGACATCGCCGGGGCCGGTGTCTGCCCCGGCGCGACGCCGGAGGAGATACGGCAGGTGATCCACGGGCTCTTCGCCCGGACGGCCCGGGCACCGCTCCCGGTCGACGGCTCCGCGTCCGGGGTCGACGAGCGGATGCTGCTGGACGCCCTGTCGATGGCGATGTACACGCCCGAGGACCAGTGGAAGGGGCTGTCCGAGGCGCTGACCGCCGCCGACTCCGGCGACGGCACGAAGCTCGCCGCGCTCGCGCACGACGAGGAGACCGGTGAGGACGAGGACGGCGGCAGCGGGAGCGGCGGCGCCGGGACCGCGCCGGCCGACGAGCCGAACCCCACGCCCGCCCACAACGAGGGCGCCGCGCTCCTGGCCGTGAACTGCGCCGACACCCCGCATCCCCGGGGCGCCGAGCCGTACTGGGACGCCCTCGCGCCCGCGCAGCACGCCGCGGGCCCCTACGGCACCGCCGCCGTGCTGGACGCCATGGTCTGCAAGGGCCTCCCGGCCGGCCCCGGGCAGCCGCACCTGGTCCGTGCGGAGGGTGTGCCGCCGGTCCTCGTGGTGGGCACCACCGGCGACCCGGCGACGCCGTACGAGGAGGCGGAGAGCCTCGCGGCGCAGTTCCCGGGTGGCATGCTGCTGACGTACGAGGGGGTGGGCCACACCGCCTACGGCCGGGGCGGATCCTGTGTGGGCGACGCCGTCGACGCGTACCTCGTCGGCCTGAAGCCGGTCCGCGCCGGTGCGCGCTGTCAGTAGAGCCTAGGGGACATGACCTGCGGTTCGGCGCCCGGCACTTCCAGGACGCAGCGGGGGATGCCGGGGCCCGCGGTGGCCCGGACCGAGGCCGGCGTCGGCGGGTCGGTCGGCAGTTCGACGTGCACGGTCACCGGGCGGTCGCCGCTCGTCGTGGCGTAGCCGGTGGGCTTGCCGTCGACGAGGACCTCGACCTCGGCCTTGTGGCCGGTCTGGACCGTGACGCTGACCGAGTGCCCCGCGTGGTCGATGTGGAAGTGGTGGCGTCGTCTCATGGGGTCGCCTCCGACCGGGCCGCCGTCGCGCCCCTCGCTCCAGGGTAGCCATCGGGCCCCCGCGCGGCCTCATGGGCCGCATCACCCGAACAGCCGCCCTCCGGGCGTGCAACCCGCCCTCGGTCGGGTGCACTGGAAGGGCAAGAGCGTCCGCCGAGCATGGAGACGACCATGTACGAAATGCACGTCGGCATAGCACCCCGGGACGGGGTCTTCGTCTGGCACGTGGCCGCCATCGGAACGGCGACCGCCCTCTGCGGGCAGTCGCTGCACGAGGAGCCGCTGGAGGAGCGCGAGAGGACCGACCGTCACTGCACCCCCTGTATGAGTTCTTTTCAGGAGCTGATGAACGACCGGCGGTGACTGCCGGAATTTCCCGAGTCCCGATCCACCACCACCCCTCACACGCCCAGTCGGTCGTAGAACGCCGACAGCCTCGGCCGCCGCTCCGCGCGTTCGCGCGAGTGGCGGTCGAGTTCTTCCATGAGGCGGCGCCCCCGGTGGTCGAGGTCGAGTTCGTCGAGGATCCGGTCGATCTCGGCGAGCAGCGCTCCGTACAGCTGCCACTGGCGGGGGTCACGCTGGACGTGCAGGAGCAGCAGCTCGGCCGCGTGGTCGCGGACGGCGCGGGCGGCGCGCAGTTCGCCGGCGAGCCGTTCCTCAGCGGCGTCGGCGTCCGCGCTGACGTGGGTGGAGACGAGGAAGGCGAAGCTCACGAGGGTGTCGGCGATCCGGGCCAGGAGGTCTTCGAGGGCCAGCGCGAGGTCCTCGGGGAAGAGCACGTCCCCCTTGCGCTCCTTGGCGAGGTCCGTGAGCGTCCTGGCCAGGACGCGCAGGACGACGGCGCAGATCTCCAGGGTGTCCAGCCCGGTGCGGAGCACGATGCGGTGCAGGACGCCTTCCTTCTCCTTGACCCGGGGGTTGAAGCGGAGGCTGTCCTCGGCCTGGCGCAGCGCCGCGTCGACGTCGGCCACGTCGTTGTCGAGGCGGCGGGCCTCGTGCAGCCGGGCGGCGGCGCGGGCGACGGGCGTGGGCGTGGTGAGTTCCTCGCCGAGTCCGAGGAGGAGTCTGCGCATCCGCCGCGCGAGGTCCTCGATGGACTCGCCCGCCGTGCCGACCCAGACCGGCGGGACGAGGACGGTGTTGAACAGCAGGCCCACGACGGCGCCGATGAGGGTCTCCAGGACCCGGTCCCAGGCGGTGTTGGTGACCTGGGTGACGCCGAGGACGAGCATCGCGCTGATCGCGACCTCGGGGACGAACTCGTCGACGCGCACGAAGCGGCCCACCACCAGCGACGCCAGGATGATCAGTCCGAGGCTCCACCAGGTGAGGCCGACCAGGGCGCTGAACGCGATCGCGATGATGACGCCGACGACCACCGCGTTGACCCGTCGGATGCCGGTGGTGAGCGTGGAGTACAGGGTGACCTGGACGACGAGCAGCGCGGTGAGCGGGGCGGTCAGTGGGGCGGGTTCGCTGCTCAGCTGGAGGGCGACGACATAGGCGATGGTGGCCGCGGCGGTCGACCGGACGGTCTGGACGACCGCCGGTTCCCGGCGCCGCGCCCACAGCTCGGACCCGGCTCGTCGTAGCGCCGCGCGCACGTCCCTCACCTTGTCAGGTTTTCGCAGCGGTCGCCTCTTCGCACGCCGGACACGGACGGTGAGGGGAGGACGTGTGCCGGAACCGGCTCGGGACGGGCGTGCCGGAATGGCGATCTCGCCGGGGTTACGGTGGGATGAGAGCGATCACGCGTCCACGACGGATGGATGAAGGTTGTGTCGACCTCGAGCCATGCGGTGTCCGGCGCCCCTTGTTGGGTCTCTCTCATGGCCCGCGACCTCCGCGCCGCCGAGACCTTCTACGGGGGTGTCTTCGGCTGGGAGTTCCGGCCCACCCGACTGGGTGAGGAGTTCTCCGTGGCGCTGCGTGACGGCGCCCCGGTCGCCGGGATCGGCGCTCTGGCCCCGCGCCTGGCGGTGGCCGTCGCCTGGACGCCGTACTTCGCCGTCGACGACGCCGATGTGACGGCGGCGCGCATCCGGGAGCGCAGCGCGACGGTGGCGGTGGGGCCGCTGCGCTTCGGGACGGGTCGGGCGGCGCTCGCCTCGGACCGCGAGGGGGCCGTCTTCGGCATCTGGGAGGGTGAGCTCATCCCGGACTGGAGCGTCGGCAAGGGCGGCGCTCCGGCCTGGCTGGAGCTGCGGACGAGGAACGCGTTCGACGCGGCGATCTTCTATGCCGAGGTCCTCGACTGGGCCGGTGAGCGGCCCGGGTGCTGTCAGGTGAGCTACGAGGACGACCATGTCGTCCTGAGCCACGGGGGCACCACGGTCGCGCGGCTCTACGGCGGCGCGGTGGAGGCGGCCCCCGACCCGCAGGTGAGGCCCCGCTGGCACGTGCACTTCCGGGTCCCCGACGTGGACGTGGCGGTCGAGGACGCCGTCGGTCTCGGCGGGACGGTCATGTCGCCGGTCCGGCCCTCGGGCAACGGCCGCTGCGTCACGCTGCGCGATCCCGACGGCGCTCTCTTCACGGTGGCCGACAGCGTGGAGTGACGCCGGGGGCGTCACTCCCCCGCGTGGGCGGCGCGCCGGATCGTCGCGTCGACGAGGGCGAGGGCCTGCTCGGCGGTCCGCCCGGGGGCGCGGTTCCAGGGGCCGATGAGTCCGGACCAGCCCTGGGCGCGCAGTTCGGTGACGATCCAGGCGGCGGAGCGGTTCATGGTGTCGGCGCTGCCGTGCCCGAGGCGGTGCGCGGTGAGCAGGGCGCCACAGAGGCAGCGTGCGCCGCGGGCGTCGCGGAGCCGGTACGGCTTGTTCTGCCAGCCCCACTCGACCAGGACGCGGCGGGCGTGCGCGAGGTGGACGGAGGGGCGCACGTCGGGCTGTCCGAGGCGGCGCCACGCGTGCAGCCGGTCGGGCAGGATCGCGCCGAGCCGCCCGGGGAGCGGCCGCTCGGCCGGCGGGGTCGCGGGGATCGAGTCGAGCGCGGCGGCGACGAGCTGGTCGACGGGGACGGAGAGCAGCCGGCGCCACTCCTCCGGCGCCGGCTTCTTCACGCCAGGTTCGGGCGCCGGCGGCAGATCCCAGTGGCGGACGATTTCCTGCCACGCGGCGGTGTCGTGGAGCGCGGCGGCGGCGCGGTCGAGGTCGTCGGGGGCGAGGGTCGACGGCGTCATGGGGGCTCCGGGATCGGCGTATCTCAGACGGGGCACGGCTCATCAATATGTCGGCTTTGCCCCGAACATTCTTGAGCGATCCAGCCAAAAGTTACCCATAGGTATGCCGTGACTTCCCATGCGGGCGGCAGTAGAACTCGTTCCCATTCCACCGACAGTGAGGACTCCTCATGGCTGTTACACGCCGTGGATTCATCACGGGAACAGGTTCTATTCTCTCCGCTCTGACACTCCCCGCCCACGCCTACGCCTCGGCCACCCAGTCCCGGATCCCCGCCCTGGTGATCGGTACCGGTTACGGCGGCTCCGTCGCCGCGCTGCGGCTGGCCCAGGCGGGCGTCGACGTGCGCATGGTCGAGATGGGCATGGCCTGGGACACCCCCGGAGCCGACGGAAAGATCTTCGCCAACACCACCACCCCGGACTACCGGTCCTTCTGGCTGCGCACCCGCACGAAGCAGCCACTCAGCCAGTTCCTGGGCTTCCCGCTCGACAAGGACGTCCCGCGCCACACCGGGATCCTGGACGCCGAGGAGTTCGCCGGCATCACCGTCTACCAGGGCCGGGGGGTCGGCGGCGGCTCCCTGGTCAACGGCGGCATGGCGGTCACCCCGCGCCGGGAGAACTTCGCCGCGATCCTCCCGACCGTCGACGCCGCCGAGATGTACGACGTCTACTACCCGCGCGCCAACGCCGGGCTCGGCGTCAACCAGGTCGACGTGTCCTGGTGGGAGAGCGCGGCCTGCTACCAGTACGCCCGGGTCGGTCGTAAGCACGCCGAGCGCTCGGGGTTCCCGTTCGTCTTCGTGCCCAACGTCTACGACTGGGAGTACATGAAGCAGGAGGCGGCGGGCGCGGTCCCCAGGTCGGCGCTCGCGGGCGAGGTCCTGTACGGCAACAACCACGGCAAGAAGTCGCTCCAGAAGACCTATCTGGCGCAGGCCCGGGCCACCGGGCGGGTCACCATCTCACCGCTGCACCGGGTCACGTCCGTGACTCCCGCGTCCGGTGGCGGCTACACCGTCGACATCGAGCGTCTGGACACCGGCGGGAACGCCACGTCCACCGAGACCGTCGTCGCGGACCGCGTCTTCTTCGCGTGCGGCAGCGTCGGCACCAGCAAGCTGCTGACCAAGCTGCGGGCCACCGGTGCGCTGCCGGGCCTCAACGGCGAGATCGGCAAGGGCTGGGGCGACAACGGCAACGTCATGTGCGGCCGGGCCAACCACATGTGGGACGCGACCGGCAAGCTCCAGTCGTCCATGCCCACCGCCGGCATCGACAACTGGGCGGCGGGCGGCGCGTTCGCCGAGGTGGCGCCGCTGCCCACCGGCATCGAGACGTACGCCTCGTTCTACCTGTCCATCACGAAGAACCCGAACCGCGCCGAGTTCTCCTGGAACCCCGCGGCGGGCCGGGTCGAGCTGAACTGGCAGACGGCCTGGAAACAGCCGTCGATCAACGCCGCCAAGACCATCTTCGACAAGATCAACGCGAAGGAGGGGACGATCTACCGCACCGACCTGTTCGGCGCGTACAAGATCTGGGGCGACCATCTCACGTACCACCCGCTCGGCGGCGCGGTGCTCGGCCGGGCCACCGACAACTACGGTCGCCTGCACGGACATCCGGGCCTCTATGTGATCGACGGCGCGCTGATCCCGGGCAACACCAGCGTCAACCCGTTCGTCACGATCACCGCGCTCGCCGAACGCAACATCGAGAAGATCATCGCCACCGACCTCTGAGTCGGTCTCGGCGCAAGGGGGTCACGCGCTCAGGACGTCGGCAGCACGCAGGCCGCGTCGAGTCCGAGGACCCGGTTGAGCCGCCCGAACGACAACCAGGAACCGATGCTCATCGTCAGCTCCACGATCTCGGGCTGGCTGTACTGCGCGGTCATACGAGTCCAGAAGTCCTCGTCCTCGTCGAGACCGTGGTGATCCAGGGCGTACCGCTCGGCGTACTCCGCGGCCAGCCGCGTCCGGTCGTCGAAGGCATCGGTGGTACGCCACTGGGTGACGGCGTCCGCGAACGACTCCTCGACCTTCTCCCCGTCCCGGTCGGTCCGCCAGTCGAGGCAGAACAGACAGCCGTTGATCTGCGCGACGCGCAGCCGGGCGGCCTCGAACTCGCGCAGGCCCAGGGTCGTGTGGGCGTAGACGGAGAGCGAGAAGTGCGCGGCGGCCGTGCCGATCTCGGGGACGATCTCGCCCCATACGTACTCGATCGGGTGTTTGCCCTCGGGGACGTCGATCCTCATGGTCGCTTCCTTCCCAGTCTGCCCACTGCGGGGCGCAGCGGGACGTCGAGCGCGTCGTAGAGGCCGGGCTCGGCGTCCACGAGCCAGTCGATCGCGTTCACCAGCCGGCCGACGGCCGTGGCGTTCCCGCCCGCGGAACGGTTCGCGTCCTCGTCGGTGGCCTCGACCGTGACCTCGATGCGCGGGCGGCCCTCGATGACCACCCGGTGGGCGCCCACGCCGTCGGGCGGGGTGGGCCAGTCGGGGGCGCAGGAGGGGTGGATCCGGGTGACGTGCTCGATGACGATGCGGGGTTCGCCGCCGACGATGCCCTGCACCTCGAACCGTACGGCGCCCTGGGTGCCGGCCTCGAAGACGCCCATCGTGCGAGTGGTCACGGTGGTGTCGAGGGCGCGCCGCGCCATGGTCTCGCGGATCTCGTCGAGTTCGACGCCGAGGGCCCGGGCCATCAGCCGGACCTGGCCGCCCCACACCATGGTGGGTATGGACTCGGCGAGCATCAGCGGTTCGTACTCCATGGGATGCCCCATGCCGATGAGATGGCGGACCGACTCCTCCTGCTCGTACGTCGAGTAGTCGAAGATCTCCTGGCAGCGGACGACGTCGACGGTGGAGCCGAGGCCACTGATCAGCAGCGGCAGCACGTCGTTGCCCCAGCCCGGGTCGACACCCGAGACGAAGAGCGAGCCGCCGCCCTCGGCGACGGCGGCGAGCACCGGGTCGCGGAACTCGGGCGGGGCGCCGCGCTGGTCGTAGAGGGGGTAGAGCGCGGGGGTGACGACGACGGCGCCGCCGCCGACGGCCCGGACGACGTCGGCGAGGGCCTCGTCGGGCCGGATGTCCCCGGAGGCGGCGTACACCACCGCGCGGGGGCGGGCGGCGAGCACGGCGTCGATGTCGCCGGTCGCCGCCACCCCGAGGGAGTGGTCGAGTCCGGCGAGGGCGCCCGCGTCACGGCCGACCTTGGCGGGGTCGTGGACGAGGACGGCGGCGAGGGCGAGCCCCGGGTGGGCGTCGACGGCCCTGATGGCCGCGCGGCCGACATTTCCGGTACCCCAGACAACGGTCGGAATCATGCGGGGAGGGTAACCTGACGCACCGTCAGTTCCTAGAGCCGGGAACGACTTCGGCGGCCGGATTCGACGGCTGCAACCCGGACGCAACCTCCGGCCGTGTTCCCTGGACGCTTCGAGAGCGTCGCGAAGGGAGCGGGAGATGGATCAGCCCGGCGCACGTGTGGAGTTGACGCCCGTGGCGGCCGAGCTGCTGCGCGGCCTGCGGGAGGCGCACGGCCCTCTGATGTTCCACCAGTCGGGCGGCTGCTGCGACGGCAGCGCCCCGATGTGCTACCCCGCGGGCGAGTTCCGCACCGGGGCGTCCGACGTACTGCTCGCCTCCCTGGAGGTCGAGGGCGTCGCGGAGCCGATCGCCTTCTGGATGTCGAAGGCGCAGTTCGAGGTGTGGAGCCACACCCGGCTCATCGTCGATGTCGTCCCGGGGCGCGGCAGCGGCTTCTCCCTGGAGGCCCCGGAAGGCGTCCGTTTCCTCATCCGATCCCGACTGGTCGGCTGCTGATCCCGTCACGGCCATGCGCGTCCGCCGAACTTCTCCGCACACCCAGCGGATTGACAGCGTGTCAGGGGAGCGATCGTTTGGGTTGCGCGTCCCCGCGTGCCGGCGATCGTCCTGCCGGCATGGTGCGCCCTCCTCGCGGCGGCCACCCCGGGCACGGCCGACGCCGTCCGGACCGAGGTCGCCCGGGGCGTCGCGTACCGCACGGTCGATGTGACCGGCGTCGGCGGTCCGGCCCGGGTCCATCTGGTCTCGGTGGATCTGCGGGGCATCACCGAGACCCAGCACCCGGGTGTCGAGGCGACCGGCGCGTCGGTCGGCCCCGACGTCGCCGGCCGGCGCGCACTGAAGTCGGCCGTTCCCACCGGTCAGCGGTTCGGGCCCGTGCTGCCGCCGGGCATCGACACCCGTGGAGGTGACGGTGCGCGACGGCCGTGTCGTCGACGTGGCCGACACGCCCGGGCGGGGGCCGATCGCGCCGGGCTCCGAGGTCCTGGTGGGCCGGGAGGACGGCCCACGGCGACTGCGGGCCCTGGAGGTGGGCGACCGGGTCGGCGTACGCCACCGGGACCAGGTGGGCGCCGCCGACGGCTTCAGCCTCGACGGCGGCGGCTCCTCGACACTCGTCACCCGCGAGCCGGACGCTCCGTCCGTCACCGTGCGCAACCACCCCGCAGGGGCACCGAGCGTCCCGTACCGAACGGCATCGGCGTCTTCGCGCGTCGCTGACGCCCCACCGCCCGCCCATGGGCACGGGCCGGACCCGCTCCGTCACGGCCAGTCACCGCGCGGAGCGCGCGGGCGCTGGCTAGCGTGGGGTGCGACAACCTCATCGACACCGTTTCGCACCACCCATCGATCGGAAGAGAGAGATCCGTCATGGCCGCACGACCTGAAGGCACCCCGGTCTGGACCGACGCGATGTTCACCGACGTCGAAGGCGCCAAGACCTTCTACGGCGACGTGCTGGGCTGGACCTTCGGTGAAGCCTCCTCGGAATTCGGCAACTACACGCAGGCGTACCGCGACGGCAAGGCGGTGGCGGCCGTCGTCCCGCCCATGCCCGGCCAGGACGGCTCCCCGCAGTCGGCCTGGTGTCTGTACTTCGCCTCGCCCGATGCCGCCGCCACGGCCGAGAGGATCAAGAGCAGTGGCGGCAACGTCCTGATGGAGCCGATGGCCGTGGGCGACTTCGGCTCCATGTGCCTGGCCCAGGACCCGGCCGGGGTCACGTTCGGCGTCTGGCAGCCCGGTACGCACAAGGGGTTCGAGCTGGAGGGGGAGCCCGGCTCCTACACCTGGGCCGAGGTCTTCACCCGGGAGCCCGACAAGTCCGACGCCTTCTTCACCGCGGTGTTCGGCTACAACGCCCAGAAGATGGTCGACGAGACCATGGACTTCAAGGTCTTCGACCTGGGCGGCGAGATGCCGGTCCTGGGGCGGATGAAGATGTCGCCGGACGACTTCCCGGCCGAGATCCCCTCGTACATCCAGGTCTATTTCGTCGTCGACAACTGCGACCAGGCGGTCGACAAGGCCCTCAGCCTCGGCGGGCAGAAGGTCTTCGGGCCGATGGACAGCCCCTTCGGTCGGTTCGCGGCGATCGTGGACCCGCAGGGCGCGGCGTTCGCGGTGATCGACACGAAGACCACCGTGGGCGAGATGCCCGAGATGAAGTGAGGGTTACGCGCGAGGGTGCCCGGGGCTGCGCGGCCCCGGGCACCGTCATCTCACCGCTCCGTCAGCCGCTGTCGCGGACGGCGACGATCCCGTTGAAGACGCCGACGTACGCGGTGCCGTCGGGCCCGAGGGTGATCGGGGCCCAGTTGTTGTCGTAGGCGGGGCCGGTACCGGTGAGCCGGCTCCAGGCGCGCTGTCCGGTGCGGAAGTCGACGGCCGTGAGGTACCAGGCGTCCACGCCGAGCGGGTTGGGCTGCTTCTCGTAGAAGTAGAGCAGTCCGTTGGCGGTGGAGAGCTTGGGGACGGTGGAGGGCGAGCGGACGTCGCTCTCCCAGACGGTGTCGCAGCCGCTGCCGTCGGGCCGTACGTCGATCCGGGTGGCGCCGCCGACCACGCTGCGGCCGAAGGTGAGTGTCGTGGGGTTCTCGTAGCCGTAGTTGTTCTCGACGACGAGGCTGTTGCCCCAGCTGATCAGGGAGTTGTCGGTGGTGGAGGCGCCGGAGCGGAAGACCGGCACCTTGCAGACCAGGCGTTCGGCGTCGGGGACGTCCACGCCTCGCCGGTAGACGAGGACGTTCATCCGGTCGTCGGCGTTGTCGGTGATCGCGACGTAGGCGTCACCGGTGCCGAAGAGGTCGGGGGTCGTGCCCGAACCCTGGTTCACGGAACCGGGTTTGGTGCCGGTCCCCCGGTCGTAGGTCTGCCGCCACTGGACGCGCGGGGTGCCGTCGGGGTCGGCGCGGAAGCTGTAGAGCGCGTGGTCGGAGACGATGGAGACGCCGTCCCGCGCGACGGAGAAGGAGTTCTGGATCTCCTCGCCTTCCAGCCGGACCGAGCGGAGCGTGCCGGTGGCGGGGTCGATCGTGCCGACCCGGCCGAGCCGCGTCACCCACCACACCCTGCCGTCGTAGTCCGGCATGACGGAGGTGATGGGGTCGCAGACACCGCTCGGGAAGAGGTTGGTCCAGCTCACGCAGTCGTGCGGGACGAGCGGGGTGAGGTCCCAGTCGTTCTCGACGACGAACTCCCATCCCCCGTCCTGCTTCTGACGGTGTGCGATGCGCAGGACGTGCTGGCGGGAGTCGGCGAGGACGACCCGGTCCTGATGGTCGAGGTAGAAGTAGGCGCCGCCGGAGGTGTCCTTGAAGATCTTCTCGAAGTCGAGCCGGGTGATGGCCTCGACGGTCGACGAGCGCTGCGGCAGCTTGTACTCGGCGAGGGTCTCCAGGGTGCGCGGGTCGAGCAGTTTGAGCAGGAACCCCGAGAACGTTCCGCAGACGGTGACGAGCCGGCCGCCCGCGTCGAAGGTGGCGGTGGCGCACTCGCCGCCGACGGCGGCCATCTTCTCGCTGGAGACCTTGGGGTCGCGCCCGAGCGGCCCGGAGAAGGGGTGGGTGCCGCTGCCGGCGCCGTCGGCGTGCATCCCGCTGCGCCCGTTCGGCGCGAGGTGGGGATGCTGGTCGGGCGCGTCGCCCGGCACGGGCCGGGCGGGCGCGGGAGCTCCCTCGTAGGCGTCGACGAGCCGGTGTCCTGGGGCTCGCGGTATGTCGTCGGCGAGGGCGGCGGGGGTCGCGAACGCGAGGGCGAGTGTGCTCGCCACGGCGATCAGGGCGAGCACACGGGCTCGCCCGGCGGGGGTGGTCAATACGGCTCCTCGGGTGCGTACGTCGGTCGCGCCGGCGGCCGACGTTAGGCCCGAGTGCGTGAGATGTACATGGAACTGCCGTTGGTTTCATGGGCAGTTGACGCACACGAAACGTTACGGCTTGAGGCTGCTGACCACGTTGGCGGTGGCGGCCACCCCGTTCTGGATGGTCGGCGCCATGCTCGTGCCCGCGAGGAAGAAGCCGAGCAGGGCGCAGACCAGCGCGTGGGAGAACTTGAGGCCACCGCTGCGGAGGAAGATCACCGCAAGCACGAGCAAGAGAAGTACGACAGAAACGGACACGGCCATCGCCCACACCCTCCTTGCGCCGCGCCGGAATCGCGGCGTTCGGCGGCCAGTGTGGCCCAGCGGGAGCGCCGTCCGGCCGAACGGCGTGTCGGCCGAACGGGTGGGATTCCGTGTCAGCGGTTCAGGAAGGCGCGGAGCCCGGCGAGGTCGTCGGTGTTGATGTGGTCGACCCGGGCGGCGCGCAGTTCGCTCCAGACGGCGTCGCGGGCGGGTCCGGGCGCGTCGGGGGTGGCCCAGAAACGGACCCGCTGGCCGCGTGCGTGGGCGGTCCTGACGATCGAGCGGAGCCGGTCGCGTTCCTCGGCCGGGAAGGCCCCTGTGCCGGTCCAGCCGAAGGAGTGGGTCCAGTTGGAGCTGATGAGCGGGATGAAGGAGGCGGGCGCGGGGGCCGCGGCGGCGAGGTCGTCGAGCCGGCCGTCGTAGAAGGCGTGGCGGAAGGCCTGCGCCTCCATCGGGGCACGGGCGGCGCGGTCCCCGGAGACGACCGGGGTCACGGCCCCGAGCCGGACGTGACCGGCGGCGTAGGTCGACAGCATGCGTCGGTAGGGCCGGAGTTGGCGGTGCAGCTCCTGGTACGCGGCGACGCCGTCGGTCTTGATGTCGATGAGCAGCTGCACCGGATGGCGGTAACCCGGGTGCACGGCACCGTGGTTGGCGCGCACGCGGGCGAACAGCGGGTCGAGGTAGAGCGAGCGGAGGGTCCGGCTCGGGTCGAGCTCGGCGGGCTCGTGCGCGACGAGCAACTCCCCGTCGACGAGGAAGATGTCGGCCTCGACGCTGGTGAACCCGTGGGCGAGGGCGTCGCGCAGGGGGCGCGGGTGCAGGTAGTCGTTGTGCGCGTGCGCCTGCGGCAGGGGCCTGACGCGCTGGGCGGCGACGGCGGTACCGGGCAGCGCGAGGCCGGCGGCCCCGGCGGCTCCGGCAGCGAGGGCGGCGACGGCGGTACGCCGGGACAGGGGCGCCATGGGGAGCCTCCAAGGGGTACGGGTGGGCACGGACCCGACCGAGTATGGCCGCTACAGAGCACCAACTTGCCTGATCCGTAGAGGAGTTGGTCGACCGGACGCCGTCCGTCCGCCGATGGTTCGCCTTACCCTCGAAAGGTGGTTTCCTACGATGAGTTGACGCCACCGGAACGCGCTCTCTGGGACGCCTTCCCGGACGGCCGCCGCCTGGACCTGCGTACGGGAACACCCGAGGCCGACGACGTGCGCGGTGGCGGGCGGTGGGGCGCGGAACGCACGGTGCGGGCCGTGGTGATCGCCGCGCTGCTCCTGGGCGCGAACACCACGCCGTCGGGCGTGGTCGCGTCACTGCGGCTCGCGGGGGCGCGCATCACCGGCCCCCTCAACCTGTCCGGCGCGCAGATCGGCCACTCCCTCTGGCTGGAGGAGTGCTGGTTCGAGGAGAGCGTGGACCTGTTCGCCGCGTCCACCCAGACGCTCTCGGTCATCGGCAGCCGGTTGCCCGGCCTGAACGCCGGGTCGTCCCGCGTCGAGGGGCGCCTCGATCTGCGCCGGTGCGTCATGGACCGTGGTCCCGTCTCGCAGTTCCACGGCAAGGTGACCGTCGTCCTGCTCATCCACGCCCATGTGGCCGGCGAAGTGCTCCTCAGCGGGGCCGAGATCACCGCGCCCGGCGGGTGGGCGGTGTCCGCGGGCGGGATGGTGTCCGAAGGCGGGGTGTTCTTCCGGGACGGATTCGTCGCCCACGGCGGCGTCCGGATGAGGGGGGCGCAACTGCCGGGCGGTCTTTTCATGCGGGGCGCGCGCCTGGAGAGCCCGGGTCCCGACGGGGTGGCCCTCGCCGTGGACAACGTGGTGGCCTCCTCGCTCAACTTCTCCGGAGGGTTCACCGCGAACGGGACCGTGCGGCTGCGCGGCGCCCAGATCTCGGACAGCCTGTCGTTCGAGGGGGCCGTCCTCAACGGGGCGCCCGACGGCGACGGCCCGGCGCTGCTCGGCATGCTGCTGCAGGCGGTCGACTTCGACTTCACGCTCGCCCGGCCGCCGGCCGGCGCCGTGGACCTGCGCGGAGCGCGGGTGTCCTACCTCCACGACAGCCGGCAGAGCTGGCCGGACGTCGTGGAGCTGGACGGATTCGTCTACGGCACGATCAAGGTGGACGAGGCGGGAGAACGGCGGGAGGCCGCGGTGCGGCGCGAGCCCGTGGCCGATCGGGTGGAGTGGATCCGGCGCAGCTCGGGCTACAGCCCACAGCCGTACGAGCAGTTGGCGAGCTGGTACCGGAGCATCGGCCATGACGACGACGCCCGTCGGGTGCTCCTGGCCAAGCAGCGCCACCGGCGCCGCACGCTGCCCCCGGCCAACCGCGCCTGGGGACTTCTGCTCGACCTGACGGTCGGCTACGGCTACCGCCCCTGGCTGGCCGGCCTCTGGCTGGTCGTCCTGACCCTCCTCGGCACGCTGGCCTTCGACGCGCACACACCGTCGCCGATGAAGCCGGGCGAGGGCGGTCCGTTCCAGCCGCTCGTCTACACCCTCGATCTCCTGATCCCCATCGGCGGTCTCGGCCAGCGCACCGCGTGGTACTGGACGCAGGACAGCCTCCAGTGGCTGGCCTATCTGCTGATCGGCTGCGGCTGGGTCCTGACGACGACCTTCATCGCGGGCATGACCCGGACGCTCCAGAAGAACTGACGGTGGCGCGACGGGTCACGCCGGTCGGCCGAGGTCGATGTCCAGGCGCTCCGCGACGGCGGAGAGCGCCGCTCCGAGCGGCAGCGCGACCCGGGCGGCGGCCAGCGTGTCGCCGCGCGTCGGATCCCGGTTGACGATCACCACGGGCGTACCGGCGCCCGCGGCCTGCCGGACGAACCGGAGGCCCGACATCACCGTCAGCGACGACCCGAGGACCAGTACCGACGCGGCCCCGCGCACCAGCTCCCGGCAGTGCTCCACCCGCGTCACCGGGACGGTCTCGCCGAAGAAGACGACGTCCGGCTTGAGCACCCCGCCGCACACCACGCACGGCACCACGTGGAACCCCGCGACCTGCTCGTCGGTGAGGTCGGCGTCGCCGTCCGGGTTGATCGCGGCGGGAACCGGGTCGAATCCCGGGTTGGCCTCTTCGAGGCGCCGGGCCAGCTCACGGCGCGCGCTGACATCGCCGCAGTCGAGGCAGACCACCCGGTCGAGACTGCCGTGCAGCTCCACGACGCCGTCGCTGCCGGCGGCCTGATGCAGCCCGTCGACGTTCTGGGTGATCACCCCGGCCAGTGCTCCCTCGCGCGCGAAGGCGGCCACCGCCCGGTGTCCGTCGTTCGGCCGCGCCCGCGCGAACGTGCGCCGGCCGAGGTGGCTGCGGGCCCAGTACCGCCGTCGCGCCCGCGCGCCCGCGGTGAAGTCCTGGTAGGTCATCGGCGTGTGCCGGCTCAGGCTCCCGCCCTCTCCCCGGTAGTCCGGAATCCCCGACTCGGTCGAGATCCCGGCTCCGGTGAGCACCAGCACACGCCCCGCCCGCACCAGGTCGACGACGGGCTCCAGGTCCGTCGTCCCCGGCGGCAGGTCCTCGTTCGGTGTCCAGCTCAGGGTGGGCCGCATGCGCATAGGGCAAGCGTACGAAAGGACGGGCCGATCGCGGGCACGGCCGGTCCGCCCCGGGGGCCTAGGGCTTCTCTGCCGCCACGCAGTCCGACCACTCGACCGTGCGGTCGCACCAGCGGGTCAGCAGGACGCGGTCGTGGGCGACGGCGAGGAGGCCCGCGCCGGTCTCCGTGCGGTAGGTCTCCACCGCCGCGACCAGCGCCGCCGTCGTCGAGGCGTCGAGCATGGCGGTCATCTCGTCGCAGATGAGCCAGCGCGGGCGGAGCACCAACGCCCGTGCCAGACAGGCGCGTTGCAGCTGTCCGTCGCTGACCTCGTGCGGGCGACGGGCCAGCAGGTCCTCGGTGAGGCCGACCGTCGGGGCGAGCTCGGCGAGGCGGGCCCCGACCTCCGCGCGGCGGCCGGTGGCGCGCAGGGGTTCGGCGATGAGGTCGCGCAGCGGCAGCCGTGGGTCGGCGGACATCCGGGGCTGTTGGAACACCACGCCCACCGCCGTGCGCAGCGACCGCGGTGCCCGGTGGCGCCAGCCCCGTACGGACTCGCCGTCGACGCGGACGCGACCCGCCTCCGGGCGGTGGAGCAGCGCGGCGACCCGGGCGAGCGTGGACTTGCCGCAGCCGCTCGGGCCGAGGAGGCCCACCGACTCGCCGGGGGCGACCGTCAGCGAGGCGCCCCGGACGACCGGGGTGCGGCGGTCGTAGCCGGCGGTGATGGAGTCGAGTTCAAGCACGGGGCACTCCGGGTGCGTCGGTCGGCCGGGCCTCCGGGTGGTGACAGGCCACGCCCGCGAGCAAGGGCGGCTGGGTGGCACACGCCTCCGTCGCCCGGGGGCAGCGGGGCGCGAAGGCGCAGCCGGGCGGCAGGGCCGTCAGCTCCGGGGGCATGCCGGGGATCGGGGTGAACGCGCGGTCGGGCAGGGCGTTGAGGAGGCCACGTGCGTAGGGGTGGCTCGGGCCGGGCTCGCCGAAGAAGCGGTGCGCGGGGGTCGACTCGACGATCCGGCCCGCGTACATCACGGCGACCCGGTCGGCGATCCGCTCCGCGGCCGCCAGGTCGTGGGTGATGAGCAACAGCGCCCGGCCCTCGTCGGCGTGGCGGCGCAGCTCGTCGACGGTCCGGTCGACCAGGTCGCGGTCGAGGCCGGTGGTCGGCTCGTCGGCGAGCAGGAGCGGGGCGTCGCCGATCAGGGCGAGCGCGGTGGCCGCGCGCTGGGCGAGGCCGCCGGAGAGTTCGTGCGGGTACCGGTCGAGGTGGCCGACCGGGAACGCGGCCCGTTCCGCCGCCTTCTCGGCGGCCGCGCGCCGGTCCCGCCGCGCGGTGCCGGTCAGCTCGCGGACGGTCTCCTCCAGCTGGGCGCGGACGGTCCGCACGGGCGTGAGGTGGGCGGCGGGGCTCTGCGGTACGAGACCGACGCGCCGTCCTCGAACCGTACGGGCCAGGGTCTTCTCGTCGGCGGCGAGCAGGTCGACGCCGTCGAGCAGCGCGCTGCCGGAGGTCTCGGCGTTGCCCGGCAGGAGGCCGAGGAGCGCGGAGGCGAGGACGGACTTGCCGCAGCCGCTCTCGCCGACGAGGGCCAGGCACTCCCCCGCAGCCAGGTCGAAGTCGGCGTCGGTGACGGCGGCGACCTGGCGTCCGCCGCGCATCCGGAAGCGGACGGAGAGCCCGCGCACGCTGAGGACGGCGCCATCGGCCCTCTCGGCGGTCACCGCCTCCAGGGCGCGTACGACCCGCGAGTCCGGGGCGGTCACAGCATCAGCTCCGATCGGCGGCGGGGGTTGAGCCGGTCCCGCCACGCGCCGGCGAGCCCGGCGATGGCCAGGGTCGGCACGATGAGGAGCAGTCCGGGGAAGAGCGTCGGCCACCAGTCGCCGGCGAGGAGCGAGGAGCGGGCGGACTGCACCAGGTTGCCGAGGCTGGCCTGGTGGCTGGGCAGGCCGAGGCCGAGGAAGGAGAGCGCGGACTCGTGCCACATGGCGTGCGGCACCATCAGGACCGCGGCGAGTCCGGCCTGCGGCAGGACGGCGGGCAGCAGATGGGCCACGGTCACCCGCCACCGCGAGGCACCGCCGGAGATCGCCGCGTCCACGAAGGGGCGGGAGCGCAGCGAGAGGACCTCGGAGCGGACGATCCGGGCCGTCGACAGCCAGTGGGTCAGGGCGACGGAGACGACGACCGGCCAGACGCCCGGGCGGAACATGGCGACGATGAAGATGCCGAGCAGCAGGTGCGGTACGGAGGCGAAGGCGTCGACGAGCCGCATGACGACCCGGTCGGTCCAGCCGCCCAGGGAGGCGGCGGCCGCGCCGACGGCGGTGCCGATGACGGTCGCGACGAGCGCGGCGGCCAGGCCGACCAGCAGCGAGATCCGCAGCCCGTAGACGCACCGCAGGAGCAGGTCGCGGCCGACGTCGTCGGTGCCGAAGGGGTGCTCCCAGGACGGCGGCAGCAGCTTCAGGGAGAGGTCGACGGCCTGTTCGTCGAGTTGCACGATCGGCGGGACGAGGAGGACGGCCAGGAGGACGGCGCCGGTGATCACGGCCGAGGACCACAGGCGCAGGCGCCGGGTGCGGGGGTCAGCCATCGAAGCCCACCCTCGGGTCGGCGAGCCCGTACAGCAGGTCGGAGAGGAGGTTCCCGAGGAGGACGGCGGCGGTCGCGAGCACGGTGAGCGCGGCGAGCAGCGGGAAGTCCACGGAGGTGGCGGCCTGGACGGTCGCGGCGGCGATGCCGGGCCAGCTGAAGACGGTCTCCACGAGCAGCGCCCCGGTGATGAGTTCGGGGACGCGGGAGCCGACGAGGGTGAGCATCGGGAGCATGCCCGAACGCAGGGCGTGGCCGAGCAGCACGGTCCGGTCGCGCAGTCCACGCGCGCGTGCCCCGCGCACGGGGTCCTCTTCGAGGGCGTCGCCGACGCCCTGGCGGACGTACAGGAAGAACCAGGGCAGCTGGGAGACGCCGAGGACGAGGGCGGGCAGCACGAGGTGGGTGGCGACCTGGTCGAAGGTGACCGTGTCGCTGGCGGTGTCGGTGAGTCCGCCGGCCGGAAGGGCGCCGAGCTGGAGGGCGAAGAACCAGATGGCGAGCAGTCCGAGCCAGAAGGCGGGGGCGGCTTCCAGGGTGTACGCGGCGGAGCTGACGGTCCGGTCGAGCAGGCCGCCCCTGCGCCGCCCGGCGAGGACGCCGAGGCCGGTGCCCAGCGCGATGGCGACGAGGAAGGCGGTGGTGGCGAGCAGCGCCGACCAGCCGATCCGTTCGGCGATGACGTCGGCGACGGGCTGGCGCATGACGCTGGAGTCGCCGAGGTCGCCGTGGAGCGCCGAGGTGAGCCACTCCCACCAGCGGGTGGTGAGCGGCTGGTCGACGCCGAGGTTGGCGCGGAGCTGGTCGAGGTTCTCCTGTGAGGAGGTGAGCCCGGCGGTGCCCGCGTAGGCCTTCACGGGGTCGAAGGGGGAGGCTTCGGCGACGGCGAAGACCGCGAAGGTGACGCCGAGGAGGACGGGGACGGCGAACAGGGCCCGCCGTCCCGTCATCCGGGCCATGGCCCCCCAGGGGAGGCGTCGGCTCACTTCGCGGCGCCCTTGGGCTTCCAGGTCTCGACGTTCCACCAGGGGCCGGACGCGAGGCCGTGGTCGTGCGGCTCGGTCTGGGTGGACAGGCCGGCCCAGTTGTCGTTCACCACGTAGAGGTGGTCGATGTGGGTGAGGAAGGTGTAGCCGGGGTTCTTGACCAGTTCGCGCTGGACGGTGTCGTACGCGGCGCGGCGCTTGACCGGGTCGTTCGTCGTCCGGCCGTCGACCAGGGCCTTGTCGACGGTCTTGTTGTCGTACCAGGCCATGTTGTTGAAGCCGTCGCCGCCGAGGCTGGAGGTGAGCAGCAGGTACTGGTCGAAGTCGGGGTCGCCGGGCGAGCCGCCGCCTGCGAGGACCGCGTCGGTCTTCATCCGGGGCTCGATGACCTCCCAGGTGCCGGCCTGGGTCTTGATGTCGATGCCGGCCTTCTTGGCGTCGGAGGCGTAGGCGAGGGCGTGGTCCTGGCGGAGCTTGTCGCCGGAGAGGTACCAGAGCGGGAACTCGGCCCGTACGCCGTCCTTGACGCGGACCCCGTCGGCGCCGGGCTTCCAGCCGGCCTCGTCGAGGATCTTCTTGGCGGCGTCGAGGTCGTGGCGGCGCTCGGTGCCCTTGGCGAACCACTCACTGTCGGTGGGGACGGGCCCGTAGGCGGGCTTGCCGGCGCCTTCGAGGATCTTGTCGACCATGGCCTGCCGGTCGACGGCGACATCGAGGGCGCGGCGGACGGCGACGTCGCCGCTGACCTTGTGGTGCGTGGGGAGCGTGACGGTGCGGTAGTCGTACGTCTTGGCGGCGTACGTCTTCTTCGCCTTGTCGCTCTTGAATCCGGCGGCCAGGTTCGGCGGCAGGATGGCGCCGTCGAGGTCGCCGGAGCGCAGCCGGGTGGCGCGGACGTCGTCGTCCTTGACGATCGCCATGGTGAACTTCTTCACCTCGGGCGCGCCGTCCCAGTAGGTGGGGTTGGCCTCGAAGCTGAGCTTCTCGCCCTTGGACCAACCGGTCAGGACGTACGGTCCGGTGCCGATCGGCTTCGTGGTGAAGGCCCCGGTGTTGACGTCCTGCTTGCCCGCGACGTGCTCGGGGGCGATGCCGAGGACGGTGCGCTCGGCGAAGGGCGCGTAGGGGTACTTGAGGCGGAAGACGACGGTGTCGTCACCGACCGACTCGACGCTCTTGAGGGCGTCGAGCTCGGTGCGGGAGGGGTTGTTCGTCTTGGGGTCGAGGATCGTCCGGTACGTGAAGACGACGTCCTTCGCCGTGAACCGGGCGCCGTCGCTGAAGGCCACGTCCTTGCGGAGGGTGTACGTGTACGTGAGGCCGCCGTCGCTGATGTGCGGCAGCTCGACCGCGAGAGCCGGCTTCAGCTTCATGTCCTCGTCGAAGGCGAGGAGCCCGTCGAAGATCTTGGAGTTGCCGTCCTTGCCGTAACCGAGGAGCGGGCTGAGCGTCTCGGGCTCGTAGGCGATGCCGACGACCGCGGAGTACTTCGCGCCGCCGGAGCCCGCGGCGGAGCCGCCCGGGTTCGAACAGGCCACCGCGGTGAGGGCCAGGGCCCCGGCCAGGGCGACGGCGGCCGTGCCGCGTATGGATCGGGCGGTCATCGTGCCCACACCCCTCTTAAAGATCAACTGTTGTTGCGAACAACTCGCAATTAAACAGCATGTAAAGGGGTGCGGGCGCGGTGGGACCCTTACTTTGGCCTCATGGGACCCGGGCCGCCGTCAGACCGGCGCCGGGAGGTCGACCAGGGCCGCGATGGTGTCCTGGTGCCGCCCCGCCGAACCGAGGGCGATCTGGTCGGACTTGGCCCGCTTCAGCGCGAGGTGGGCGGGGTGCTCCCAGGTCATGCCGATGCCGCCGTGGAGTTGCACACACTCCTCGGCCGCGTGGACGGCGACCTTCGAGCAGTACGCCTGGGCGACGGCGACGGTCAGTGGCGCCTCGGGGCTGCCGGTGGCGAGCGCGTCGGCGGCGGCGCGGGCCGCGGCGCGGGCGTTCACGACCTCCAGCCAGAGCTGCGCCATCCGGTGCTTCAGCGCCTGGAAGGAGCCGACCGGACGGTTGAACTGGAAGCGGGTACGGGTGTGCCGGACGGTCTCCTCCAGGCACCACTCGGCGAGCCCGAGCTGCTCGGAGGCGAGCAGGCCGGCGCCGGCGAGCAGACCGCGCTCGACGGCCGCCGTCGACATCGCCGCGTCGGCGAGGCGGGTGCCCGTGCCCGGGCCCGTGGTCACCGTCGCGAGCGGACGGGTCAGGTCCAGCGGGTTCTGCGGGGCGATGCCGGCCTCGTCGGCCGGGACCGCGTACAGACCGTCCGCGCGCGGGACGAGCAGGACGTCGGCGGCGGCCGCGTCGGCGACGCCGGTCACCGGGCCGGACGCCGGGGCCCAGGCGCCCGGTGCCGAGGACAGCGGCAGCGCGAGCACCGCGACCGTGCGCCCCGCGGCGAGAGCGGCCAGCAGCTCGGCGACCGAGGCGCTGCCGGTGTCCAGGGCGAGCAGCGTCTCGGTCGCGACCACGGCGCTGGTCAGGTACGGCGCCGGGATGACCGCGCGCCCCAGCTCCTCCAGGACCACGGCCGCCTCGCGGTGGCTCGCGCCCTGGCCGCCCAGCTCCTCGGGGACGAGGAGCCCGGCCGCGCCGATCTCGCCCGCGAGGGACTTCCAGAGGCCCGGGACGTACGGGTCGCCGGTCTCGATCCGGCCGAGCAACACGCCCGGTTCGGCCCGGTCGGCGAGCAGGGAGCGGACGGCCGCCCGCAGGTCGTCCTCGGTCTCGGTATAGAGCAGGGCACTTGTCATCGCGCGAGGTCCTTCCAGGCGACGTCCTTGTCGTTGCGGGGCTCGGGGGGCAGGCCGAGGACGCGTTCGGCGACGATGTTGAGCAGGACCTCGGTCGTGCCGCCCTCGATCGAGTTGCCCTTGGAGCGCAGATAGCGGTATCCGGCGTCGCGGCCGGTGAAGTCGACCAGCTCGGGGCGGCGCATGGTCCAGTCGTCGTACAGCAGCCCCTCCTCGCCGAGGAGTTCGACCTCCAGGCCGCTGATGGCCTGGTTGAGCCGGGCGAAGCCGAGCTTCATCGCGCTGCCCTCGGGGCCCGGTTGCCCGGCGACGAGCTGCTGGCGCAGCCGCTCGCCGGTGAGACGGGCGACCTCGGAGTCCACCCAGAGGTCGAGAAGCCGCCGGTGGAGGTCGTGGGTGCGCAGTTCGGGGCGTTCGCGCCAGGTCGTGGAGACCGGGCCGATCATGCCGCCCTCGCGGGGGATGCGGGCGCCGCCGATGGAGACCCGCTCGTTCATGAGGGTGGTCTGGGCGACCCGCCAGCCGTCGCCGACCGCGCCGAGCCGGTGGGCGTCGGGGATGCGGACATCGGTCAGGAAGACCTCGTTGAACTCGGCCTCGCCGGTGATCTGACGCAGCGGCCGCACCTCGACGCCGGGGTCGGTCATGTCGCAGACGAAGTACGTGATGCCCTGGTGCTTGGGCAGGTCGGGGTCGGTGCGGGCGATGAGGATGGCCCAGCGGGCCACGTGGGCGCTGGAGGTCCACACCTTCTGGCCGTTGACGACCCAGCCGTCCCCGTCCCGTACGGCGCGCGTGCCGAGCGCGGCGAGGTCGGAGCCCGCGCCGGGCTCGCTGAAGAGCTGGCACCAGACCTCCTCCCCCACCCAGAGCGGCCTGAGGAAGCGCTCCTTGACCTCGGCGGAGCCGTAGGCGAGGAGGGTCGGTGCGGCCATGCCGAGGCCGATGCCGATCCGGCGCGGGTCGTTGTCGGGGGCGCCGGCGGCGGCGAGTTCGGTGTCCACGACGGCCTGCAGGGCGCGCGGGGCGTCGAGGCCGCCGAGGCCCTCGGGGTAGTGGACCCAGGCGAGTCCGGCGTCGAAGCGGGCGCGCAGGAAGTCGGTGCGGTCCGTCTCGGCGGGCGGGTGCTCGGCGAGCAACCGGCGGGTACGGGTGCGCAGTTCGTCGGCGTCGATCGCGGTGGCCATCAGGCGGCTCCTTCCGGGATGACGACGAGCCGGCCGGTGGTGACGCCCTCGCTGACGCGCTGCACGGCGTCGGCCGCGGCCTCGAACGGGACGCGCTCGCTGACCAGGGGCTTGATCAGGCCCTTGGCGGCGTACTCGGTGAGCGTCTCGTGGCAGCGCAGGATCGCCGCGGGGTCCTTGAGGTTGTACAGGCCCCAATGGAGGCCGACGATCGAGTAGTTCTTCACCAGGGCGTGGTTGAGGGCGGGCGAGGGGATCGCGCCGCTCGCGAAGCCGACCACGACGATCCGGCCCTCGAAGGCCACGACCTTCGCCGACTGGGCGTATGCCTCACCGCCGACGGGGTCGTAGATCACGTCGGCGCCCCGGCCTCCGGTGGCCTCCTTGACGGCGGCGATGACGTCCTCGGAGCGCCGGTCGACGACGACGTCGCAGCCGAGCGCCCGGGCCACCTCGGCCTTGTCGGCTCCGCCGACGACCCCGATGACGGTGGCGCCGGCCGCCTTGCCGAGCTGGACGGCGGCGCTGCCGACGCCGCCCGCGGCGGCGTGCACGAGCAGCGTCTCGCCCTCCTTCAGGGCGGCCCGGCGGTGCAGACCGAACCAGCCGGTCTGGTAGCCGATGTGCAGCGCGGCCGCCTCGGCGTCGTCGAGGGCATCGGGGGCGGGCAGCACGGCCGCCGCGTCCGCAAGGGCGTAGTCGGCGAAGCCGCCGTGGGGCAGGGCGGGGGTGGCGATGACCCGGCGGCCGTCCTCGGTCTCGCCGCAGATCTCCACCCCGGGGGTGAAGGGCAGCGGGGGCCGCACCTGGTACTGGCCCCGGCAGAGCAGGGCGTCGGGGAAGTTGACGTTGGCGGCGCGCACCCGGAGCAGCAGCTGCCCCTCACCGGGCGTGGGCGGCTCCACCTCGTCGCGCTGCATCACCTCGCCCGGCTCGCCGTTCTCGTGCACTCGCCATGCCTGCATCGCGGTCCTCCACCAGCCGTCGTCCGTACTGCGCGGTCGGTCGCATACTAAGCGGTCGCTTGTGCCCGGTGGAACCATGCGCGGCGGACTTCTTGCCCGGGTCGCGCCAGGGCGCCCGCCCCGGGCTTCAGGACTGCTTCGGGCGGGCCCGTACGTGCATCCGTTCGCCCTGCGGCCCGAAGAGGCTCAGGAACTCCACGGGCCCCTCGGGCGTGGGCCCGAACCAGTGCGGCACGCGCGTGTCGAACTCGGCCGCCTCCCCTGCCCCGAGGACCACGTCGTGCTCCCCGAGGACGAGCCGGAGCCTCCCGGAGAGCACGTAGAGCCATTCGTACCCCTCGTGGACCCGGGGGTCGGGCTGCTCGTACGGCTTCTCCTGGACCACCTTGTACGCCTGGAGGCCGCCCGGCTGGCGGGTGAGCGGGAACATCGTGCGGCCGTGGCGCACGATCGGCTTGGCCCGGACCCGGGGGTCGCCGACCGGGGGCGCGCCGACCAGTTCGTCCAGCGGCACCTGGTGGGCGCGGGCGATGGGGAGCAGCAGCTCCAGGCTGGGCCTGCGGCGGCCGGACTCGAGACGGGAGAGCGTGCTCACGGAGATGCCCGTGGAGGCGGAGAGGTCGCCCAGGGTCGCGCCGCGCTCGCGGCGGATCCGGCGCAGCCGTGGGCCGACCTCGTTCAGGACGGCGTCGATGCGCTCGTCGCCGGTGTCGGTCGCCGGTTCGGTCACGGGTTCGGTCGCTGAGTCGGTCGCCGGTTCGGTCGCTGGGTCGGTCACGGGATCGGTCATGCCTCCATCATGCCTCCGGTTGCCGAAACGGCAAGAATGTTTGTCGGGATCACCACCTCGGGGCGACGCTCCCCTCATGAGCGCACACATGGACACACAGGAACCCGAGCAGTACGACGTCGTGGTGGTCGGCGGCGGCGCGGCCGGGTTGAGCGCGGCCCTGATCCTCGGCCGCTCGCGACGCAGGACCCTGGTCGTCGACGCGGGCGAGCCGCGCAACGCCCCGGCCGCCCACATGCACGGTTTCCTCTCCCGGGACGGGATGAGCCCGGCCGAGTTCCTGGAGGCGGGACGGCGCGAGATCGCCGCGTACGGGGTGGAGCTGACGGCGGGCCGTGTGACGGCGGCGGTACGGGAGGGCGCCGACGGGTTCGTCGTCACCGTGGACGACGGCCGTCGGTTCCGGGCGCGCCGACTCGTCGTCACCACCGGGCTCGTCGACGAACTGCCCGCGATCGACGGGATCGCCGAGCGGTGGGGGCAGGAGGTGCTGCACTGCCCGTACTGCCACGGCTGGGAGGTCCGCGACCGGGCCTTCGGGGTGCTCGCGCACCCCGTCTTCGGCGCCCACCAGGCACTGATCGTCTCGCACTGGTCCCCGGACGTGACCCTCTTCCTGCACACGGCCGGGCCGCTCGACGAGGAGCAGGCCGCGCGGGTGGCGGCCGCCGGGATCGAGGTGGTCGAGGGCGAGGTGGCCGGCCTCGCCGTCGAGGGCGACCGGTTCGCCGGCGTACGGATGGCGGACGGCCGGGTCGTGGAGCGTGACGTGCTCTTCGTCGGCACGCGGATGACGCCCAGGGACGGTCTGCTGACCGCGCTGGGCGCCGAGACCCGCGAGACACCGCTCGGCGCCTTCGTGGCCGTGGACGAGACAGGCCGGACGAGCGTGCCGGGCGTGTGGGCGGCCGGCAACGCGATCGGCGCCCAGGAACAGGTGATCAACGCGGCGAGCGGTGGCTACCGGGCCGGTGTCGCGATCAACATGGAGCTGATCGCGGAGGAGCTGGACCGCAAGGTCGCGGCCGCCGGCCATCGGGCACCGAAGGCGAGTTGACGGATCTTCAGTTCTTGGCTCCGGCGCGCTATCGATGCGGCATGACCGACGAAGCGACGGACCCGCCGGGACTGCCCGCCCCTCCCCCGCTCGGCGCGAGCGCGCTGCCGCCGGGGACGTACGGGGGGCGGGTCGTCCTGGTGACGGGTGGCGGGACGGGGCTCGGGAAGGCGATCGGTGCCGAGTTCGCGCGCCTCGGGGCGGAGTTGATGATCGTCGGCCGGACGGCCGCCCGCCTGGAGGCCGCCCGGCGGGAGCTTGCGGCGATCGCCGGGACCCGGGTGGCGACGGCGGTCTGCGACATCCGCGAACCCGGCTCGGTCGCCGGGGCCTTCGACGCCTGCGAGAGCTCCCTCGGCACCCGGCCGGACGTGCTCGTGAACAACGCGGCGGCCAACTTCCCCGTACCGGCGGAGGAGTTGTCACCGAACGGCTGGCGGGCGGTGGTCGACATCACGCTGACCGGGACCTGGTTCATGACCCGGGAGTTCGCCCGCCGCCACCTCGCGGCGCGCACCCCCGGCTCCGTCGTCAACGTCGGTGCCTCCTACGCCTGGACCGGAGGCCCCGGGTTCGCCCATTCGGCGGCGGCGAAGGCCGGGGTGAAGAACCTGGTGGAGACCCTGGCGGTGGAGTGGGGGCCGTACGGGATCCAGGTGAACGGTCTTGTTCCGGGGCTGATGCCGCACGAGGACATGACGGGCGACATCCGGGGCGCGCTGGCGCGGGCGCCGCTCCAGGACGCCCGGCAGCCGGCGCTCCGCGTCGGGTACCCGCGCGAGCTGGGCTGGGCGGCGACCTTCCTGGCCTCTCCGTACGCCCGGTTCGTCTCCGGGCACACCCTGGTCGTGGACGGCGCGAACTGGCAGCGGCGCGTTCTGGTGAACGATCCCGTGGTGCCGGTCCGCGAGCAACTGGGCCGGGGGCCGTTCGGGGAGTGACGAGGGTGGGTTGGTCCACGCGGATGAACCCGCGCGACTGCGGCTGCGGGGGCGGTGGCGAGGGGCGAGGATCGGCGAGGGTGGCCGGAAGGACCTCCTGGGACACCGAAAGGCAGGCACACCACATGCTCGGTACGGACTTCACCAAGGGCTCGCCCAACTGGGTCGACCTCGGCAGCCCGGACACGGCGGGCGCGGCGGCGTTCTACACCGCCGTCTTCGGCTGGGAGTTCGCCTCGGCCGGTCCGGACGCCGGCGGCTACGGGTTCTTCCAGCAGGACGGGCAGACGGTCGCCGCCCTCGGTCCGCTGACCGAGGAGGGGGCGAGCAGCGCGTGGACGCTGTACTTCCAGACCCCCGACGCCGACGCCACCGCGAAGGCCGCCGAGAGCGCGGGCGGCTCGGTGCGCGCCGAGCCCATGGACGTCATGGACGCCGGGCGGATGGCGCAGCTGTCGGACCCGGCGGGCGCGCAGTTCGCGCTGTGGCAGCCGGGGACGACGAAGGGGCTTCAGCGGACCTCCGAGAACAACACGCTGTGCTGGGCCGAGCTGCACGTGCCCGACCCCGGCGCCGCGCTCGACTTCTACGGGAAGCTGTTCGGCTGGCGCTCGCAGGAGATGGATGCGCCGGGCATGACGTACCGGGTGCTGTCCACGGCCGAGGGGGACCTGGAGGACACCTCCTTCGGCGGTGTCGCCGAGCTCCAGGAGGGCGGGAACCACGCCCGCTGGATTCCGTACTTCGCCGTCGCCGACGCGGACGACATCGTCGCCCGGGCCCAGGGCAACGGCGGCTCGGTCCTCATGCCGGCGGCGGACATCCCCGACGTGGGCCGCATCGCGTGGCTGGCCGACCCGTTCGGCGCCCCGTTCGCGGTGCTGAAGCCCGCGCCGCAGCAGTAGTACCGGGCGTGGCTCAACCGCCCTCGAACCGCGGGGTCCGGCGGGCCGCCTTGGCGGCGTAGCCCTCCCGTGCGTCGGCGGAGGAGAGGGTCAGGGCGGCGGCGGACGCCGTGCGGTCGAGGGCGGCGGCCAGGCCCTGGTCGGCGTAGGCGTCGATGTCGCGTTTGATCGCCCGGACCGCGAGGGGCGCGGCGGCCGCGATGGCGGCAGCCGTCTCGCGGGCGGTGGCCGCCAGCTCGTCGCGGCCGGTGACGAGCTGGACGAGCCCGAGCCGTTCGGCGGTCGCCGCGTCGATCCGGCGGCCGGTGAGGGCCAGGTACTTGGCCCAGCCCGCGCCCGCCTCCCGGGCGATCCGCAGATCGCCGCCCGCGTCGACGGCGACGCCGATCCCGGCCTCGGGGAGGGCGAAGACGGCGTCGTCGGCGGCGATCCGGATGTCGGCCATGAGGGCCAGCTCGAAGCCGAAGCCCAGGCAGTAGCCCTGGACGGCGGCCACGACCGGTTGCGGCAGCCGGGCGAGCAGGGCGAACCGCTCGTGCGCCCAGCGGATGCCCTCCTCGTACCGCTGGGCCTTCTCGGCCGTGGTCCGCCCGGTGATGCCGCCGCCGGGCGCGGTGACATCGATCCCCGCGCAGAACGCGCGCCCCTCGGCCCGCAGCAGCACGACGCGCACGCGCTCGTCGAAGCGGATCCGGTCGGCCATGATCCCGAGCTGCCGACTGGCCTCCCAGCTCCACCCGTTGAGCTTCTCGGGACGGCAGAGCGTCAGCACGCCGACCCCGTCCTCGACGACGAGCGTGAGCCGCTCCTCACCCTCCGGGATCTCCCTGTCCAGCGTGTCGATCACCGCGCACCCCTTCCCCTGACGGCTCGTCAGGCGAAGGGTCAGGCTAGGGGGTCGGCGCCATGGGAGGAAGACCGCGGCGCCTCCGCCTCAGCGGGAGAACAGCTCGAAGGCGACGGCGGGCCGGCCGCCGTACCGGGCGGCGTAGCGCTCGTTGTTCTGGGCCAGGAAGCCGCGGACGTACTCCTCGGGGTCCTGGTCCGTGAGTCCCTCGATGTAGGCGCGGTGGGCGAGCAGCGAGTGCACGGCGCGTTCGGCGCCCGGGGTGGCGTCGACGGCGTGGGTCGGGGTGCTCGATCCGGCGACGGCCACCCAGCGGACGCCGTTCCAGGGCTCCAGGCCCCGCTCGGTCAGTTCGGGGAAGATCCAGCGGTTGCCCGCGTCGCCCGCCGCGTCGAGCGTGGCGCGGCCGACGGCCACGTGGTCGGGGGTGTTCCAGAAGCCGCCCGCCCCCGGGCCCCAGGTGTCACGGTGGTTGAGCGTGACGACCAGCTCCGGGCGGTGGCGCCGGATCGCCGCCGCGATGTCGCGGCGCAGGTCGAGCCCGTACGCGATCACGCCGTCCCGGTGGTCGAGGAAGTCCACCGCCGACACGCCGACCACCTGCGCGCTCGCCCGCTGCTCCTGCTCGCGCAGGGGCCCGCAGGTGGCCGGGGCGAGGGTGTCGATGCCGGCCTCGCCGCGGGTGGCGAGGACGTAGACGACCTCCTTGCCGGCGTCGGTCCAGCCCGCGACGGCGGCGGCGCACCCGTACTCCAGGTCGTCCGGGTGGGCGACCACGGCGAGCGCGCGCTGCCAGTCGTCGGGCATGTCGGCCAGGTCGGTGGTGCTCGTCTCGTCGATCATGGGCGCAGGATACGGCGCCGGGTCTGCGCCCGACCCGGCGGCCGGGGAGATCTAGGTCCGAGCAGGGGGAACGCGGGTGGGTAGCAGAGTGCTGCTGAGCACCCGAAGGCTCCACGCCCCTCGGGCCGCGTCGATGAGTGGCCGCGCGCTGTGCGGAGAGACCGTCAACTCGAGCCTGGCCTCGGCCAGGTACTGAAACTGCCCCGCCGGTGTCGCACTCGCGCGGACGCGTCGGTCCTCGAAGTCGTCGGGGCGGAAGATCTGCAGCAGGGTGAGCGCGTAGTACGTGTATGCCGATGCCTCGGTGATCAGTTGCCGAGCAGCTTCCGGCGGCTCGGTCGGAGCACTCGTCGGTGGAACCGCTCCCGAAGCGGCGAGGTATTCCAGAGCTCCCATGAGTTCGTTCGTGGTGCCCAGGAGCGAATGACGCAGGTGGTCTATCACGATGCGGTAGCTGGACAGCCAGCCCGCGTTCTCGTGCGTCCACTGCTGCTTGGCGAGAAGGGTGCGGAAGCCGGCCAGCGTGTCGTACAGCTCTTCCACGATCAGCCGCCCGGAGATCTCCTTGAGTTCCACGGCTGGTGATTGCTGGGCCGAGGAGATCTCCGCGTGCATCTCCAGCATGCGGCGTCCGTATCGGATCAGATCCCGGGGGAGGCCTCCGGCGAGGGCGTGAGCGAGGAGGACGTACGGCTCGGGGAGGTCGCTCGCACGTTTGCCCATGATGGCGATCGACTGCGCGAGGTCACCGGGCTGCACGTGCAGGATGTCGTCGAGCGAGCTGTCCGTGGAATCGCGGTGCGGCAGCCCTCGGCGAACGAAGGCGGCACCGACATCCTCGGCGACCGAAATGAGGTAGTACACCCGGGGAACACCCAGGATCGCTTTGACCTCGCCGAGGAATTGCAGGGCCTGCTGCTCCGACCCCAGACGGTCGAGTTCATCGATGCAGATGATGGTGCGCCCCTGCTGCAGGTGCACGTACTCCGCGACCTCGGCCAGGCGCGCCCGCAGATCCTCGACGAGCTGGGGGAAGTTCGGGGGAACACTGGCCAGCGAGGAGGCGTGGGCACTGCCGAGAACCGCGGCCCCCGCGAGGCCCATGTTCAACGTGGCCGAGGTCGACTGCGTCGTCTTCAGCTGATACAGGTGGTTGCGACACTTGGCGACGAGTCCGGGTTCCTCCGGTCTGACTCTCCAGCCGCTGACGTGGTACAGCAGCAGTCCGGCCACGAAGCAGGCCACGCGGACAGGGTTCTCCGAGTCGAGGAAGAGCGCCTGGAACGTGTCGCTCTGGAGGACGGTCAGGGCGGCCAGGAGGAGGAGCGCGAGGCCGGCTGTCTGCCACAGGCGTTGTTTCATAGAGCCGGCGCTTCGGATGGCGATGAAGAACGCGACAAGAGACATGAGCAGCATCGGCACGATCGACAGCGCCTGGACCTCGCCGAAGGTCGTCAGGTTCTCCAGGTTCGAGAGGTGACGATTGAGTTCGGGGTCGAACGGGAGGCTCACGACCGGGCCGATCATGAGGCACGTCGCCGCGATGCGCACCAGCGCGACAGGTCCTCGAACGAGCCTTCGCCGCCACGTGGCGGATTTCCGCAGTTGCCAGATGAACAGGCCGGCCAGCGTCACGGTGAGACCCGCTCCGATGTTTCGACCGTGCCAGATGTCTTGGGCGTGGTTCGTGCCCCAGTCGGCCACCCTGACCGCCCACGAGCGCACACCGACGTTGTACTTGTCCCAGGAGGCCCGCATCGCAGCGAAAGTTCCGAGTGCCACCAGTGCCGCAGCCGGCACTCCGAAGAAGAGTCCGCGTCTCAGGCTCCGGAACGCGCGGCGCACGCGCTTCCGGGTACGCACAAAGCCGGACAGCCGATCCAACTGAGGTGCTTCGAAGCCTTCACGCGCGAGGAATCGCTCACACAGCTTGACGAACGCCAGGAAGACCAGATCGTAGGGCTGGTATGCGGCCGGCACGCGGATCGTGACGGCGAAGTCCTTCTCGCCTGCGGCTTCCTGGAGCAACGTGGTCTTGCCGGCCCCACGAGGGCCGGATACGGCAATCGTTCCGCCTTCGAGTGCGGAGAGTTTCCCCTCCAGTTGGCGAGACGCCTCGCCGGCGACCACCCAATCGTGACCGGTGCCGGTGCGCAGTCCGTCATAGCGTCCGGGCAGCAGCACCGAGTGCGGATCCGCTCCCATGAGCTCGTCGATCACCGCGAGCGCTGCTCGGGGAATTCCGTTGTCCCGCAGATCGCCTTCCCACCGCTTCGCCGCTGCGCGGAGGTTCAGGACGGCGCGAAACAGCGCTTTGATGCCCCTGATCAGGGCCACCTGATCCTTCAGGTTCTGCCTGGACCCAGCCTTGGCGAAGGCGACGAGCGAGGGCAGAAGCGGCGCGGCCAGCACGCCGACGAGCACCGCCGGTTCGGGCCGGAACGCGGCGGAACTCGGCTGCATCAGATAGAGGAAGGCGGCGACGCAGAGGAGCCAGGACACCCACGTGAGAGCCGACCACACATCACCATCCAGCCCGTCACGCATGCGCCTGAGCGCCCAGCGCGTTCGGGCGAGTTCCCGGACAGCCCCGCGATAGTCGGCCAGCGACAGCTCGGCATGCGCCAGGGCTCGGCCGACCGCGTCGGGTGACTCCATCGCGGCCAGCACCGCGGCGGCGGTCACGCCGGGGCGGGCGTCGAAGCGTCGTCGGACCTGGAGGGAGTCGAGACCTGCCGTGACAGCCCGTGCGTATGCCGCACGCTCGGCAGGAGTGCCGCAACCGAGTAATGGACCTGTCGCTGTTGCCGCCTGTGACCCCGTCTGCATGGAGCGATTCCTTCCCCCAGGAGAGGTGCGCGAGTGTACTGCTCGCATCGGCTCCCGGGGGCTTCACCCGTGAAACAGCAGGTCAAGCGAGACTTCAGGCGGAAAGGATCACCGACCGGGTGGCGTGCCGGGGGCGGTCCGGGTTCAGGCCGCGGCGTGCGGCGAGCGTGACGGCGAGCCGCTGGGCGCGTACCAGGGCGGCCACCGGGTCGATGGCGTCGGCGGCGAACAGCGCCCCGGTGGACTCCACTTCGTCCCGGAGCCCGGCGGGCTCGGGCCCCAGGCAGAAGACCAGGCTGGAGCGGTCGCTGATGACGATGGGTCCGTGCCGGTACTCCATCGCCGCGTACGACTCCGCCCAGGCGCGGGCCACCCCGCGCAGCTTGTGCGCGGCCTCGTCGGCGAGTCCGGCCGTCCAGCCCGCGCCGAGGAAGGTGAACTGGGCGCGCCGTTCCCAGACCGCCGGCAGCGGTTCGTACAGGGCGAGTTCGGCGTCCGCGATCGAGCTGCCGAGGTCCACGCCCAGGCCCGCGCGCAGCAGTTGGAGGGCGGTGGTGGCGAACCGGGTCTGGGCGACGGACCGTTCGTCGGCGTAGTCGAGGCCGATGACCCGGTCCGCGTGCCGGGCGGCCGGGCTGTCGGGGACGGCGGTCAGGACGAGCGTCGGGACCCGGCCGGAGGCCCGGGCGAGCAGGGTCACCACCTCGGTGGTCGAGCCGGAGCGGGTGAGGGCGACGATCCGGTCGTAGGCGCGGCCGAGCGGGGTCTCGTCGGAGGCCGGGAAGGCGTCGGTCTCGCCCGCGCCGAGGGACTCGCGCAGGGCGGCGTACGCGCGGGCCATGAAGTACGAGGTCCCGCAGCCGACGACGGCGACCCGCTCGCCCGCGCGGGGCAGCAGCGGGGCGTGGTCGGCGGCCGTGTCCGCGGCGCGCCGCCAGCAGTCGGGCTGGGCGGCGATCTCGGCACTGACGTGGGTGGTCATGGTCCGGTCCTCTCCTCGGTGCTCCGAGGAGTTCTACCGGCCGCGCCGCGGCAGCACCATGAGCAATCAGGCCGCACTGCTTGGACTTTTCGGCACGGGCACGGCCGGCGACGTCAGCACTCGCCCCGGGCGAGCACCAGCAGCCGGTCCAGGACGCGCGGGCCGCCGGCCCGTACGCCGTCGTGCTCGAACTCGTCCGTCACCCAGGTCCGCAGGCCCCGGATCGCGCGCGCGGTCTCCAGCGAATGGGCGGTGTCGACGTACATGTCGTCGTGGTAGACGGCGGCGGCGACGGGCACCTCGTTGGCCGCGAGCCGTGCGGGGTCGTAGAGGGGAGCCCAGTCCGTCCGCTCGGCGAGCAGGCGGGCGGTCTCGCGCAGCGGGCGCAGCGCCGGGTCGGTCTCGAAGTGCCAGGGATGCACGGTCTCGCCGGTGAACAGCAGCGGCCCGTCCCCGGCCAGGGTCTTCTCCGCGTCGAACTCGGGGAACTCGGCGCGGACCCGTTCCGCGGCCCACGCGGTCGGCCCCTGCCCCTGGGCGTAGATCGCCTCGTGGAGCACGGCGTAGAGCGGGTGCCCGGCGTACGAGAGCTGGGTCTGGACGTCCTCCAGGAAGGCGTCGGAGAGCGCGGGGCCCGCGGCGGTGGGGACGAAGGCCTCCTCCAGGAGCAGGTGGAGCTGGTGGGTGCCCTCGCCGCCGCCGAGCAGGATGCCGAGGGACTGGAAGGCCCGGGCGGTGAGGAGCCCGCCGTTGGGCAGGGCCGCCGGGCGCTCCAGGAGGTGGGCGGCGATCCGGCGGGCGCGGGCGACGTCCTGCGGGTAGCGGGCGTAGTGCGCCTCGACCTTGCGCCGGATCCGGGGGTAGGCGGCCCGGTAGACGTCCTCGGCGCCCGCGTGCAGGGAGGGCAGCCCGCCGGTGACGAGTGCGGTGGTCAGCCCCTCGGGGGCGGCGGAGAGGTAGTGGGTGACGCAGAAGCCGCCGAAGCTCTGGCCGAGGACGGTCCAGGGGGCGCCGCCGGTGAGGCGCTTCCGGATGGTCTCGCAGTCCTGGACGATCGCGTCGGCCCGGAAGTGCGCGAGGTAGTCGGCCTGCTGCCGGGGTGTGCCGCGCAGCGGGAGGGTCTGGCGGTTGGCGGGGGTGGAGTGGCCGGTGCCGCGCTGGTCGAGGAGGAGGACGCGGTACTCCTGGACGGCCCGGCCGAGCCAGGCCTGCGGGCCGATGAAGCGGCGGGCCCCGAAACCGGGCCCGCCCTCCAGGTACACCAGCCACGGCAGGTCCTCGCCCGCCCGGCCGCCCGCGACGACCTCGCGGCCGTACACCTCGATCCGCTCGCCGTCGGGGACGGCGTGGTCGAGCGGGACGGTGAAGCGGTGGTCGGTGAGGACGAGGCCGGGCTGGCGGTAGCTGGTCAACGCTGCTCCTGTTCGATGCGCCCCCGCCCGTCCAGTCCATCACAGGGACCGGGGCGGGGGGCTCATCGAGGGCCGGGCGGCCCTCCAGGGGTCGGTCAGGAGGTCGGGAAGTCGTCCGCGGACCTGATCCGGTCCCGGATCCAGACGCCGGCCTCCTTCAGGGACGACGTGCCGGTCCAGGGACCGTTGCTGTTGCAGGTGCCGGTCTTGAAGACGGCACCCGAGCGGTGGTCGTCGGAGAAGTTCCAGTTGGTCCAGCTGATCTTCTTGCTCGCCATCAGGTCGATGTACTTCTGCGTCATCGCGAAGTCGTCGGTGCCCTCACCCGCGTAGTTCTGGGTTCCGAACTCGGTGACGAACATCGGGATGCGGTCGGCGGCCCGGGACAGGGTCGCGAGGTACTCGTCGCGGTGCGAGAACGCGTAGAAGTGGAAGGTGTACATGATGTTGGAGGCGTTGACCTGGTTGTTCACGACCTCGGTCTCGCTGCCGCCCTCCGAGACGCCGAGGGAGGACCAGGCGCGGGTGCCGACCAGGACCGGGGCGTTGCCGTCGATGTTCCGGATGACCGGGATGATCTGCTCGGCGTAGCTCTTGATCGCGGACCAGCTCACGCCGCTGGGCTCGTTGGCGATCTCGTAGAGGACGTTGCTCTTGTCCTTGTGCCGGTTCGCGATGTCGGTGAAGAACCTCTTGGCGTTGGCGAGGTTGGCGTTCGGGTCGCCCGGGTCGAGCATGTGCCAGTCGACGATCACGTACATGCCGCGCGCGGTGGCCTGGTCGATCAGGGTGCTGGCGAGGTTGGTGAACTTGGTCGGGTCGGTCTCCCAGCCGTCCTCCTGGACGTAGGTGGAGACGCGCAGGATGTCGGCCTTCCAGTCCGTGGCCAGGGCGTCGAGCGAGCCGCTGGTCAGGCACTGCGGGTACCACTGGGTGCCGTGGCTGGACATGCCGCGCAGCTGGATCGGCTTGCCGTACTGGTTGCAGAGCTTGGTACCGCAGACCGCGAGCTGCCCGTTGATCTCGACCGGGGTGCCGGTGACGGGCGGGGTGGTGGCGGTGTCGACCTTGATGTGGTCGACGTTGGGGCCGCCGTTGGCGGTGGTGGCGGTGGCCCGGACGGTGTTGGCCCCGGCCCTGAGGTTCACCGTGACGGTCCTGGTGGCCCAGGTGGTCCAGGCGCCGGTGCCGGCGAAGGACGTGCCGGCGGCGGCGACGGTGCCGTTGACGGCGACGTCCATCGGCCGGTTGGTGGTGGTGCCGTTGGCGTAGCGGAAGGTCACGGTGGCGGAGCCCGCCTGGGCGGCGTTGACGTTCCACTGGACGGAGCTGCCGGCGACGTTGTCGTAGTTGACGAAGCCGGTGCCGGTGAAGCCGGTGTGGTTGGACTCGACGACGCCCTGGGAGACGGTGGCGCTCTCCGCCTCGTGGGTGACGGGGGCCGCGACCGCGGCGGGGGGCGCGGTGGCCAGGCCGATGAGGAGCGCGGCCGCGGCGGTGCCGGCGGCACCCAGGGATCGCAGCCGGAGACGTGCCGATCGTGCCGATGTCATGGGGGGCTCCCGGACGGGGGTATTGGAAGGAAACTTTCCTAACGAAAGACAAATAGCAGCCGCGCCGACCGTCTCGCAAGGGTCATGACAAGTCCCTCCCCGAGTGGCCCCGTCCCCGTGCGTCGGGCCGCAGCGCCTCCTAGCGTGGGTCCATGATCCGGTTCGAGCAGGTCGGCAAGGTGTACCCGGACGGCACGACGGCGGTCGACGGACTGAGCTTCGAGGTCGCCGAGGGCGAACTGGTCACCCTGGTCGGGCCGTCCGGCTGCGGCAAGACGACCACGATGATGATGGTCAACCGGCTCATCGAGCCGACCTCGGGCCGGATCCTGGTCGACGGGAAGGACATCGCCTCGGTCGACCCGGTGAAGCTCCGCCGGGGCATCGGCTACGTCATCCAGCAGGTCGGGCTCTTCCCGCACCGGACGATCCTCGACAACACCGCGACCGTGCCCGCCCTGCTCGGCTGGAGGAAGGCCAAGGCGCGGGCCCGCGCCGCCGAACTGCTCGACCTGGTCGGCCTCGACCCGAAGACCTACGGTTCCCGCTACCCCTCCCAGCTCTCCGGCGGCCAGCGCCAGCGGGTCGGCGTGGCCCGCGCGCTCGCCGCGGACCCGCCCGTCCTGCTGATGGACGAGCCCTTCGGCGCGGTCGACCCCGTGGTGCGCGAGCGGCTGCAGAACGAGTTTCTGAACCTCCAGGCCACCGTGCGCAAGACCGTCCTGCTGGTGACCCACGACATCGAGGAGGCCGTCCGGATGGGCGACCGCATCGCCGTGTACGGACAGGGCCGCATCGAGCAGTTCGACACGCCGGCGGCCGTGCTCGGCGCGCCCGCCACGCCGTACGTCGCCCAGTTCATCGGCGCCGACCGGGGGCTGAAGCGGCTCTCGGTGACCACGATCGAACCGGACGACCTGGAGCAGCCGCCGGTCGCCCGCCTCGACGAGCCGGCGCCCGACGCGGCCGCCCGGCTGCGCGCGGACGACGCGCGCTGGGCCGTCGTGCTCGGCGCCGACGGCGACCTGCACGGCTGGGTGGCGGCCGAGGCGCTCGCGCTCGCGGGCCAGGAGGGCACGGTCGGCGACCTGGCCCGCCGTATGGAGGCCTGGGTTCCGGTGGGAGCCCCGCTGAAGCACGCGTTCAGCGAGATGCTCCAGCACGCCGCGGGCTGGGTCGCCGTCCTCGACGGGACGCGCTTCCTCGGCGTCCTCACCCCGGCCAAGCTCCACGAGGCGCTGCGCCGTTCGGTGGACGCGGACGCGCAGGGCGTGGCGCGCGACGAGGTGGAGTTCGACTCGGTCGCGGACGCGTGAGGCCGGACGCTCCGGACACGGCCTACCGCGCCGGGATCAGCCCCTTCTCCTGGAGGTAGGTCCGCGCGACGTCCTCGGGGAGCCGGCGCCAGCTGTCCACCTGTTCGTTCAGGGCGGCCAGGTCCGGCGTGGTCAGGACCGTGTTGAGGCGGTCGAGGGCTTTCGTCACGCGCTCGCTCCCGGCGCGGGAGCGGTTGACGACCGGGACGATGAAGTCGGCGTTCTGGAGGTCCTTGTCGTCGGCGAGCAGCACCAGGCCGAACTCGTCGAGGGTGCCGTCGGTGCTCGTGGTGAGGACCATCTGATCCTGGCCGCTCTGCACCGCCTGCTTGGCCGGCGTGGTGCCGACGCCCTTCGGGTCGACGTGGGTGATGTCGATCCCGTACGTCTCGCGCAGCCCCGGGGCGCAGTACGGCCGCTGGACGCACTCGTCGCCCGCGGCGAGCCGTACCGGCAGTTTCGCCGCGCCGAGGTCGCTCAGCGTCGTGAGCCCGTGCTTGTCGGCGTACCCGCGCGTGACGGCGAACGCGTTCTGGTCGACGGCCCGGCCCGGGTCGAGGACGGTGAGGCCCCGGGGCGTGGCCAGCCCGCGCAGCGCGGTCATCGTGGTGGTCAGGTCGGGCGAGCCGACGGTCGGCGCGTCCGGCCCGTTGGCCTTGGCGTTCAGCCAGTCCGCGAAGGTGGCCGCGTACTCCGGTACCACGTCGATCCGACCGTTCTCCAGGGCCGGTTCGTAGATCTCCCGGTTGGTGACCGAGAGGATCTTCGTGCTGTATCCGGCCTCTTCGAGGAGCAGCGCGTACATCTGGGCGAGCAGGTCGCTCTCGGTGAACCCGGCCGAGCCGATGGTGAGATGGCGGCTGTCGCCGGGTGAGCCGGTGACCTCGCCCTGGTTCTCCAGGGAGGGTCCCGTGGCGCAGCCCGCGAGGGCGAGCAGGGACAGCGCGGCCGTCACCGCCGCCCGCCGCGCCCTCATCCCGTACTCCCCCGCGCCCACGCCGGCGCGAGCCGCTGGGCGCCCTCGAAGAGGCCCTCGACGATCAGCGCGAGGACCGCGACGAGCACCGCGCCCGCGACGACCTGCGGGGTGGAGGCGAGGTTGAACCCGGCGGTGATGATCCGGCCGAGGCCCCCGCCTCCGGCGAGCGCCGCGACGGTCGCGGTGGCCACGAGCTGCACGGTGGCGATCCGGACCCCGGTGAGGATCAGCGGCAGCGCGAGCGGCAGCTCCACGCCGAGGAGCAGCTGCCGGCCGGTCATCCCCATGCCGCGCGCGGCACGGACGACATCGGCGTCGACCTCGCGCATCCCCACGTACGCGTTGGTGAGCAGCGGCGGGATCGCGAAGAGGACGAGCGCGATGATCGTCGGCCAGTCCCCGTACGTGCCGATCGGGCTGAGCAGCAGCAGGACGAGGACGGCGAAGGTGGGCACGGCTCGGCCGACGTTGGAGAGGTTGACGGCGAGCGCCCCGCCCTTGCCGAGGTGGCCGAGGACGAGCGCCAATGGGAGCGCGACCGCGCAGCTCAGCACCAGGCAGACGACCGTCAGGTAGAGGTGCTGGGCGAGGCGGTGCCAGACCCCGTTGTCGCCGGACCAGTTGGCGCCGGTGGCGAGCCAGTCCCAGGTCGCGGAGAGGGTGTTCACGCGGTCTGCCGCCGGGTCCACGGGGTGAGCAGCCGCTGCAGGCCGAGCAGGAGCAGATCGGCGGCGACGGCGATGATCACGCAGAGGACGGAGGCCGTGAGGACCTGTGCCTTGAAGTAGGTGTTCATCCCGGAGTAGATGAGGTTGCCGAGGCCGCCGTATCCGACGATCGCACCGATGGTGACGAGGGAGACGGCGGAGACGGTGGCGATGCGCAGCCCGGCCATCGCGGCGGGGAGCGCGAGCGGCAGTTCGACGGTCAGCAGCATCCGCACGGGCCCGTAGCCGAGGCCGCGCGCGGCCTGGCGGGTCTCCTCGGGGACGGCGCGGAGACCGGCCAGGATGTTCCGTACGAGCAGGGTGAGCGAGTAGAGCACGAGCCCCGCGATCACGATCGACGCGCTGAGTCCGTAGACCGGCAGGAGCAGCGAGAACATCGCGAGGGACGGGATCGTGTAGAGGATCGTGGTGATCCCGAGGACCGGTCCAGCGGCCCAGCGCCAACGACGGGCGGCGACGGCGAGCGGGACGGCGAGCAGCAGCCCGAGGACGACCGAGACGACGGTCAGTTCCAGGTGCTGGAGGACGGAGTCGCCGAGGATCTCGCCCCGCGAGGAGAGGTAGTCGCCGCAGATCCACTCGTTGCGCGCGAGACAGTCGTCGGGAGGCGCGGTCATCCCCCCATTGCAGGTCACGGCCCCGCGCGGCGCACTCCGGGCCGGTCCGTTCGGGGGCCGCACCCGCAGCAGCATGGCGCCACGCCACCCTTGCAATGGCGCCACAGTGATGCCACCATGGCGCCATGGACTTGATGCCGTACGTCGAGAACCTCCGCCACGAGCTCGCCGTCGCCGCCGCCACCGGCGGGGAGGAGACCGGCGCGCTCGCCGAGCGGCTCGCCGCGCCTCTGGAGTCGGCGGCCCGGCTCACCCTCCTCGACGCGCTCTGCGCCGCCATGGACGAGGTCACCGGCGAGCTGGCGCCCGGCTCCGTCGACGTACGGCTGCGGGGGAACGACCCGGAGTTCGTCGTGACCGCGCCGCCCTTCGCCCCCTCCGCCGCACGGAAGCCCGCGCCGGCACCGGTGTCGGCACCGGTGTCGGCACCGGCACCGCTCCCGGCCGACGGGGAGGACACGGCCACCGCACGCATCAACTTCAGGCTCCCCGCCCATCTGAAGTCCCGGGCCGAGGAGGCCGCCGGGCAGGAGGGCCTCTCGGTCAACGCCTGGCTGGTACGGGCCGTCGCCACAGCGCTCTGAGAACGCCCGCGCGCTACTCCTGGAGGACGGAGAGCACGTTGCCCGCCGGGTCGGTGAACCAGGCGATGGCCGGCCCGCCCTGCGGGGTCCGCACGATGCCCTTGGCGTCGTGCTCGAAGTCCGGGTACCGCTCGAAGGACACGCCCCGCTTCGCCAGCGCGTCGACGGCGGCCTCGATGTCGTCCACGGGGAAGTTCAGGATCGTGAAGGACGCGGGCGTGTGGTTGTCCTTCGGGTAGACGAAGACGTTCGCTCCGCTGCCGAGCTTGATCGTCAGCATCCGCATGTCCGCGTCCCCGGTGTCCTCCACCGAGAGCCCGAGGGTGTCGCCGTAGAACTGCCGGGCCCGGTCGAGATCGTCGACCGAGAAGCCACTGAACGCCTTCGACTGTCCGAACATGCCGTTGTCTCCTTCGGGTGTGCCGCTCGGGACTTCCGAGGACACACCCAGCGGACCACCGTCCGGACGCGTGGCACGCGGGCTCGCGTCCGGATGGTCTCCGCCCGTCACCCTCAGGGAGCGATCGGCAGCCGGCGCTTGTGGTCGGTCAGCTCGTAGCGGCGCACGATCGAGGCGTACGCGGCCTCCCCGACCGGCTTGCCCTCCAGGAAGTCGTCGATCTCGTCGTACGTGACACCCAGCGCGTCCTCGTCGGGCTTGCCCGGGTCGAGGGTCTCCAGGTCGGCCGTCGGGGTCTTCCAGACCAGCTCGGCGGGGGCGCCGAGCGCGTCGGCGCAGGCCCGCACGCGGCGCTTGGTCAGGCCGGTCAGCGGGACGACGTCGGCGGCGCCGTCGCCGTACTTGGTGAAGAAGCCGGAGACCGCCTCCGCCGCGTGGTCCGTGCCGACGACCAGGCCGTCATGGGCGCCCGCGACCGCGTACTGCGCGATCATGCGCTGCCGGGCCTTGACGTTGCCCTGGACGAAGTCCTGGTGGTGGGCGTCCCGGAAGGTCACCCCGCCGGCCAGGGAGGCCTCCAGGGCGGCGTCGCTCGACGCCTTGACGTCCACGGTCAGGACCCGGTCGGCGGCGATGAACCCCAGGGCGAGCTGGGCGTCCTTCTCGTCGGCCTGGACGCCGTAGGGCAGCCGCATGGCGTAGAAGGTGGCGTCGTGGCCGGCCGCCCTGGCCCGCTCCACGGCGAGCTGGCAGAGCCGGCCCGCGGTGGTGGAGTCCACGCCGCCGCTGATCCCGAGGACCAGGCTGCGCAGCCCCGTGGAGGTGAGGCGCTCGGTGAGGAAGGCGACCCGGCGTTCGATCTCGGCAAGCGGGTCGAAGCTCGGGGACACCTCGAGTTCCTCGGCGATCTGCTGCTGCAGGGCGGTGGACGCCGCGTCGGTCACGTCAAGCTCCTCGGGGATGGTCGGCGGTACGGAAAGGCCGGTCGGAAGGCCAGGTCGACTCTATGCGGCCGGTCCCCGGAGACCGAAACGCGGATGCCGTGCGGGCGGAGACGGCAGCGCGTCACTTCTCCGGGCCGGTCGGCCCCAGGTGCTCGCCGGGGCGGTTCAGCTCCTCCACGGCGTCGACGCCGACGACGGCGCCCGTCGACTTCCTGGCCCGCCGCAGCCTGCGCTCCAGCCAGGACGCGAAGGTGGTGAGCGCGAAGTTGAGGATGACGAAGATGACGGCGACCACGGTGAAGCTCGCGATGGTGTTGGCCCCGTAGTTCGCGCTCATCGGGCGGACCGAGGCGAGGAGCTCGGAGAAGCCGAGCATCGCGCCGCCGAGCGCGGTGTCCTTGACGATCACGACGAGCTGGCTGACCAGCGCGGGGAGCATCGCGGTGACCGCCTGCGGCAGCAGGACGGACGTCATGATCTGGCCCTTGCGCATGCCGATCGCCTTGGCGGCGTCGGTCTGGCCGCTGGGCAGCGAGAGGATCCCGGCCCTGACCACCTCGGCGAGGACCGAGGCGTTGTAGAGGACGAGTCCGGTCACCACCGCGTACAGCGGCCGGTTCTCCGGGCTGACGTCGGTGAACTCGGCGTACGCGGCGTTGGCGAAGAGCATCAGGATGAGGACGGGGATCGCGCGGAAGAACTCCACCACCGTCCCGGCGAAGCCCCGCGTCCAGCGGTGCTCGGAGAGCCGGGCGATGCCGAGGAGCGCGCCGAGGGGCAGGGCGATGGCCATGGAGAGCGCCGCCGCGATCAGGGTGTTCTCCAGGGCCGGGAGGAGGTACGTCGTCCAGACCCGGGAGTCCGTGACGAAGGGCTCCCACTTGTCCGCCTCCAGCTGGTCCTTGTCGGCGAGGCTCGCGAGGACCCACCAGATCAGCGCGGCGACGGCGAGCAGGAAGAGCAGCGTGTAGAGCAGGTTCCGGCGCTTCGCGCGCGGTCCCGGGACGTCGTAGAGGACGGTGGGCCGCTCCTTCATCGCTTCACCGCCACCTTCTTGGCCAGCCAGCCGAGGAAGAGGCCGGTGGGGAGCGTGAGACAGATGAAGCCGACCGCGAAGATCACCGAGATGAGGATCAGCTGGGCCTCGTTCTCGATCATCTCCCGCATCAGCAGGGCCGCCTCGGCGACGCCGATGGCAGCGGCGACGGTGGTGTTCTTGGTGAGCGCGATCAGGACGTTGGCCAGCGGGCCCACCACGGAGCGGAAGGCCTGCGGGAGCACGATGAGGCGCAGCACCTGGGGGAAGTTGAGCCCGATCGCGCGGGCGGCCTCGACCTGGCCGAGCGGGACGGTGTTGATGCCCGAGCGCAGCGCCTCGCAGACGAAGGCGGAGGTGTAGGCGATCAGTCCGAGGACGGCGAGCCGAAAGTTGATCGTGGTGAAGTCCTGGGCGCCCATGTTCACGCCGAGGGTCTGGAACAGGCCGAGCGAGGTGAAGACGATGATGACGGTCAGCGGGATGTTGCGGACGATGTTGACGTAGACGGTGCCGAAGCCCCGCATCAGGGGGACGGGGCTGACGCGCATGGCGGCCAGCAGCGTCCCCCAGATCAGGGAGCCGATCGCGGAGTAGACGGTGAGCTGCACCGTCACCCAGAACGCTCCCAGCAGGTCGTAGCCTTCGAGGAAGTCGAACACGGCGGCCCACTCACTTCACGACGACGCCGATCTCCGGTGCGGGTTCGTTCTGGTACTCGGCCGGGCCGAAGTTCTTCTTGACGGCCGCGTCCCAGGATCCGTCGGCGACCATCTGCTCCAGGGCGTCGTTGATCTGCTGCTTCAGTTCGCTGCCCTTCTGTACGCCGATGCCGTAGTTCTCGTTGCTCATCTCGAAGCCGCCGAGCTTGAACTTGCCCTCGAACTCGGGTTGCGAGGCATAGCCGGCGAGGATCGAGTCGTCGGTGGTCAGGGCGTCGATGACGCCGTTCTCCAGACCGGTCAGGCACTCCGAGTAGCCGCCGTACTCCTGGAGCTGGGCCTGCGGAGCGATCTTGGTCTTGACGTTCTGCGCGGACGTGGAACCGGTGACCGAGCAGAGCTTCTTGTTGTTGAGGTCCTCGGGCTTGGTGATCGAGTTGTCGTCCGCGCGGATCAGCACGTCCTGGTGGGCCAGGAGGTACGGTCCGGCGAAGTCGACCTTCTCCGCCCGCTCGTCGTTGATCGAGTACGAGGCGGCGATGAAGTCCACGTCACCGCGCTGCAGCAGGGTCTCCCGGTCGGCGCTCTTGGCCTCCTTCCACTCGATGTTCGCGGGGTCGTAGCCGAGCTTGTCGGCCACATAGGTCGCCACGTCGACGTCGAATCCGGTGTACGTGCCGTCCGGCGTCTTCAGGCCGACACCGGGCTGGTCGAACTTGATACCGACGGTGATCTTGTCGTCACCGCCGCCGGAGCTGCTGCCTCCGTCGTCGCCGCAGGCGGCCAGGGAGAACGAGAGGGCGAGCGCGGCGGCCGCGGCGACGCCGGCCTTGGTGAGCTTGCGAGGGTTCATGGGGTCACCCCTGGGGCTGCTGGGCGGTCGTGGGGGCCGCCGCGGTCAGTGGTGCAGGATCTTCGAGAGGAAGTCCTTGGCGCGGTCGCTGCTGGGGTTGCTGAAGAACTGCTCGGGGGTCGTCTCCTCGACGATCCGGCCGTCCGCCATGAAGACCACGCGGTTGGCGGCGGAGCGGGCGAATCCCATCTCGTGGGTCACGACGACCATGGTCATGCCGTCGCGGGCGAGCTGCTGCATGACCTCCAGGACCTCGTTGATCATCTCGGGGTCGAGGGCGGAGGTCGGCTCGTCGAAGAGCATCACCTTCGGGTCCATGGCCAGCGCCCGGGCGATGGCCACGCGCTGCTGCTGGCCGCCGGAGAGCTGGGCGGGGTACTTGTCCGCCTGGGTCGCCACCCCGACCCGGTCGAGCAGCTGCCGGGCCCGCTGCTCGGCGGTCTTCTTGTCCTTCTTGCGGACCTTGATCTGGCCGAGGGTGACGTTCTCGAGCACCGTCTTGTGCGCGAAGAGGTTGAAGGACTGGAACACCATGCCGACGTCGGCGCGGAGCGCGGCCAGCTCGCGGCCCTCGGCGGGCAGCGGCTTGCCGTCGATGACGATCTCGCCGGAGTCGATGGTCTCCAGCCGGTTGATCGCGCGGCAGAGCGTCGACTTGCCGCCGCCGGACGGGCCGATGACGACGACGACCTCGCCCCGGCCGACGGTCAGGTCGATGGACTGGAGCACATGGAGCGCACCGAAGTGCTTGTCGACGTTCTTCAGCACGACGAGCGCGTCGGGCATGGCAGCCTCCTGTCGCCGCCCCGCGGCACCCTCCTCACGTTCATGCTCCGCCCTCGGCGGATCCCCCGCACGCCGGACGCTCGGCGAGCGGGCGCCGGGCGGGTCGTTCCGTCACGGGCGTTCCGTGATGACCAGCCGGGCGAGATGGGTCAGGGCGAGGGCGTAGCCGTGTGCGCCCGCGCCGCAGATCACCGTGTCGGCGACGCCGGAGACGTAGCTGTGGTGCCGGAACTCCTCGCGCTTGTGGATGTTCGACAGGTGCACCTCGACGACGGGCAGCCCGACGGCGGCGAGGGCGTCACGCAGCGCCACGGAGGTGTGGCTGTAGCCGGCCGGGTTGATGACGATGCCCCGGTGGGCGGTACGGGCCTCCTGCACGGCGTCGATGAGGACGCCCTCGTGGTTGGACTGGCGGAAGTCGACACGGAGGCCGAGCGGCTCGCCGGTCGCGAGGCAGAGCCGCTCGATGGTGTCCAGCGTGTCCGTGCCGTAGATCGCGGGCTCGCGCAGGCCCAGGAGGTTCAGGTTGGGCCCGTTGAGGACGAGGACGGGGGTGGGCGTTTCCATGGCACGGCTCCTCTTGTACGAAGTGGAGCGCTCAGTCAATCGGATCCGCGAGGACGCACTGCGCAACGGCGAAGGCCGCGTTGGCCGCGGGGACGCCGCAGTAGACGGCGGTCTGGAGCAGGACGGCTCCGATCTCCTCGGGTGTGAGGCCGTTGCGGCGGGCCGCGCGGACGTGGATCGCCAGCTCGTCGAGGTGGCCGTGGGCGACCAGGGCGGTGAGGGTGATCATGCTCCGCTCGCGCCGGGACAGGGTGGGGTCGGTCCAGATCTCGCCCCAGGCGTAGCGGGAGATGAAGTCCTGGAACGGGGCCGTGAAGGCCGACTGGCCGGCCTGCGCGCGGTCCACATGGGCGTCGCCGAGGACCTGGCGGCGGACCGCCGTGCCCCGCTTCCCCGCGGCGTCGGCCGTGAGGTGGCCGCGGAGCGCGGCGAGCACGGCCTCGGGGCGTTCGGCCGGTGCCAGGTGGGAGGCGCCGGGGATCTCGATGAGCGCCGCGCCGGGGACGGCGTCCGCGATCTCCCTGGCGTGGGCGGGCGGGGTCGCCGGATCCTCGCGGCCGGCGAGGACGAGCGTGGGCGCGGTGATCGTCGCCAGCCGGTCCCGCAGGTCGAAGTCGGCGAGCGCGTCGCAGCAGGCGGCGTACGCCTCGGGGTCGGTCCGGCGGTGGTCGGCCACGAGCTCCGGCACGGTGAAGCCGGGGGTGAACCAGCGGGCGTCGGCCCCCGCTACCAGGGCGTCGAGCCCCTCGCGGCGCACGGTGGCCGCCCGCTCCCGCCACGGCGCGGAGCCGCCGAAGTGGGCGGAGGAGCAGACGACGGCGAGTGATTCCACCCGGTCGGGGTGGTGGGCGGCCAGGTGGAGACCGACGGCGCCGCCGAGCGAGACGCCGGCGTAGGAGAAGCGGTGGGCCCCGAGCGCGTCGGCCAGGCCGAGGACGAGCCGCGCCAGGTCATCGACGGTCGCCCCGGGGCCGATGAGGGAGGCCGGGGAGGAGCCGTGGCCGGGCAGGTCCCAGCGGACGACGCGGTGCGTGGCCGAGAGTTCGGGCGCGACCGCGTCCCAGAGGGCCGTGGACGTGCCGAGCGAGGGGCCGAGGACGAGAACGGGCGCGCTGGCCGGCCCTTCGACGCGGTGGTGCAGCCCTTCGTACGGCGGTGGCGGGGTGGTGGCGGTCACGGTCGCTCCAGGGCGCGGTCGGTCAGGGCTCCGGCGGAGCCGGTGCAGCGGGTGGGGTCGGTCAGTTCGGGGAGGTCGAGGCCCTTCAACCCGTCCACCTCTCGTAGTAGTTCTTCCAACGGGCGCGCCTCTGCGCGGGTGCGGTGGGCGAGTTGGGTGAGGAGTTCCTTCGCGCGGGCGCGGCCGAGGAGGGGCGCGAGGGCGATGGACAGCCGTTCGGAGACGATCGACCCGCCGGTCAGGTCGAGGTGGTGGCGCATCACGTCGGCGTGCACCTGGAGCCCCTCGGCCAGTTCGGCGGTGTCGCGGGCGGCGCCGCCGACGAGCCGGAGCAGCTCGCGCAGCGGCTCCCACTCGGCGTGCCAGGCCCCGGCGGGCCGCTCGTCCTCGGCGACCAGCGAGCCGTACAGCGTGGCGGCGAGGTGCGGGGCGCGGCGGGCGGCCGCGGCGACGAGTGTGGCGCGCACCGGGTTCGCCTTGTGCGGCATGGCGGAGGAGCCGCCGCCGGCGCCTTCGGCGACCTCGCCGATCTCGGTGCGGGAGAGGGTGAGGACGTCCGCCGCGGTCTTGCCGAGCGCCCCGGCCGTGAAGGCGAGGGCGCCGGCCAGGTCGGCGATCGGCGTGCGCAGGCTGTGCCAGGGCAGCACGGGCACAGCGAGGCCGGTCTCCCGGGCGTAGGCGGCGACGAGCCGTTCGGCGCTCCCGTCCGCGCCGTCGCCGTACGCCTCGAAGGCCGCCAGGGTGCCGGCCGCGCCGCCGAGTTGGGCGGGAAGGGAGTCCCGCACCGCACGGATCCGGTCGCGGGCGTCGAGGGCGAGCGCGCGCCAGCCGGCCGCCTTGAGGCCGAAGGTTGTGGGCACCGCGTGCTGGGTGAGGGTGCGGCCGGGCATGGCCGTGTCCCGGTGGGCGGCGGCCAGCGCGGCCAGGGCCCGCCCGGTGCGGTCGAGGTCGCCGAGGATCAGGTCGAGGGCGCGGCGCGCGACCAGCATCGCCGCGGTGTCCAGGATGTCCTGGCTCGTCGCGCCCCGGTGGACGTAGGCCCGCCACTCCCCCGGCACGGCGGCCGTCAGGTCGGCGACCAGCGGGATCACGGGGTTGCCCCCTGACCGGGCGCGCAGGGCGATGTCCCGCGCGTCGAAGCGGGCGGGGTCGGCCGCGCCCGTCACGGCGTCGGCGGCCGGGGCGGGCGCCTGCCCGAGGGCGGCCTGGGCGCGGGTGAGGGCCGCCTCGGCGTCGAGCAGCGCCCGCAGGAACGCGGTGTCGCCGGTGGCGGCCTCGGTCGGTGAGCCCGCCCGGCCGGGGGCGAGGAGACCGACGTCGGTGGGGTCGGGGGTCACGCGATCGGGGTTCATGCGAACTCCAGGAAGACCGTCTCGCCCTCGCCCTGGAGCCGTATGTCGAAGCGGTACGTCCGGGGGGCGACCGGCCGCTCGTCGGGTCGGGCGAGCAGGGTGGCCCGGCGTGCGGCGGGCAGCGCGTCGAGCAGCGGGTCGACGCCGTCCCGGAGGTAGGCGCGGGTGAAGAGGTGGTGGAGCAGCCCACGGGCGAAAACGCAGACGCTGATGTACGGAAGCCCCGCGTTGCCGGGCGGCAGGGTGGCGAGCGCGTAGTGGCCGTCGGCGTCGGTGGGAACGCGCCCGAAACCGGTGAAGCCGGTGGTGGAGCGGCCGAGATGGCCGCCCGTGACGGGGTCGCGGCGCAGCGATCCGGGCGCGCCGGTGAGGGAGCCGTCGGGGGCGGCCTGCCAGAAGTCGAGAAGCGCGTCGGGGACCGGGGTCCCCTCGCCGTCGTACACGTATCCGTGCAGGACGATCCGGTCCGGGTGGCCTTCGGGGGCCATCCGGTCGCCGTCGGGGAAGGGCAGGGCGTAGCCGTAGAAGGGGCCGACGGTGTGGGAGGGGGTCGGGAGCGGTGCCATGGCGGTCAGCGTCCTTCCTCGATCCAGGTGGCGGACGGTCCGTCGAGGACGATGTCCCAGGCGTAGCCGAGGGAGCGTTCGGGCCGGGACAGGGCGTGGTCGTAGCGGGCGACGAGCCGTTCGCGGGCCGCCGGGTCGGTGACCGAGCGGAGGATCGGGTCGTGGGCGAAGAGCGGGTCGCCCGGGAAGTACATCTGGGTCACGAGCCGTTGGGCGAACGCGGTGCCGAAGACGGAGAAGTGGATGTGGGCCGGGCGCCAGGCGTTGGTGTGGTTGCGCCACGGATAGGCGCCCGGTCTGACGGTGGTGAAGGTGTAGCGGCCCTCGTCGTCGGTGAGGGTGCGGCCGACGCCGGTGAAGTTCGGGTCGAGCGGCGCCGGGTGCTGGTCGCGCAGATGGGCGTACCGCCCGGAGGCGTTGGCCTGCCACACCTCGATGAGCTGGCCGCGCACCGGGCGGCCGGCCCGGTCGAGGAGGCGGCCGGAGACGGTGATGCGCTCGCCGAGTGGCTCGCCCGCGTGCTGCCGGGTGAGGTCGTGGTCGGTCTCGGTGACGTCGGTGGGTCCGAAGACGGGTCCGGAGAGTTCCACCGTCTCCGGGTCGCCGCCGTTCACGGCGACGAGCGGCTGGTGGGGGTGGCGGAGCAGGGAGCTGCGGTACGGGGCGTAGTCACGGGCCGGGTGGCTGCGCGGCGCCGCCCCGGCGGCCAGGTCCTTGTCGTACGCGGCCTGGTGCCGGCCGATCTCGGTGTCGATGTCCGACTGGGTGAGGGCCATGGGGGCTCCCGGGATGGAGGTCAGTGGGCGGGGTCTTCGAGGGGCCGGGCACCGGGGGCGAGCCGGAGCGGGGCCGCGGTCCGGGCGAGGACGTCGGCGGGGGTGACGCCGGGGGCGGCCTCGGTGAGGACGAGGCCGTCGTCGGTGACGTCGAGGACGCCGAGGTCGGTGACGATCCGGTCCACGCAGCCCTTGCCGGTCAGCGGCAGGGTGCACTCCTCGACGATCTTCGGGGTGCCGTCCTTGGCGGTGTGGGTCATGACGACGATGACGGTGCGGGCGCCGTGGACGAGGTCCATGGCTCCGCCGATGCCGGTGACGAGCTTGCCGGGCACGGCCCAGTTGGCGAGGTCTCCGCGGGCGGAGACCTGCATGGCCCCGAGCACGGCGACGTCGATGTGGCCGCCGCGGATCATCCCGAAGGAGAGCGCGGAGTCGAAGAAGGAGGCGCCGGGCAGGACGGTGACGGTCTCCTTGCCGGCGTTGATCAGGTCGGGGTCGACCTCGTCCTCGGTGGGGTACGGGCCGGTGCCGAGGATGCCGTTCTCGGATTCGAGGACCACCTCGACCCCTTCGGGGAGATGGTTGGGGATCAGGGTGGGAAGTCCGATGCCCAGATTCACGTACTGGCCGTCCGTCAGCTCGCGCGCGGCGCGGGCGGCCATCTGTTCGCGGGTCCAGCCCGTCACCGGCTTCATCGCGTGGTCCTCTTCTCTATCCCCTTGTGCGCGGCCTGTTCGGGCGTGAGGGCCACGACCCGCTGGACGAAGACGCCGGGCAGGTGCACGGCGTCGGGGTCGAGTGCGCCGGGTTCGACCAGCTCCTCGACCTCGGCGATCGTGACCTTCCCGGCCATCGCGGCGAGGGGGTTGAAGTTCCGTGCCGCCTTGTTGAAGACCAGGTTCCCGTGGCGGTCGCCGCGCGCGGCGCGGACCAGGGCGAAGTCGGTGCGGATGCCGTGCTCCAGGACGTGGTCGCGGCCGTCGAACGCGCGCACCTCCTTGGGCGGCGAGGCGAGGGCTACGCCGCCGTGGCCGTCGTAGCGCCAGGGCAGTCCGCCGTCGGCGACCTGGGTGCCGACCCCGGCGGGCGTGTAGAAGGCCGGGATGCCGCAGCCGCCGGCGCGCAGCCGCTCGGCGAGCGTGCCCTGCGGGATCAGTTCGACCTCCAGCTCGCCGGCCAGGTACTGCCGGGCGAACTCCTTGTTGGCGCCGATGTACGAGCCGGTGACGCGCGCGATCCGCCCGGCGGCGAGCAGGACGGCGAGGCCGGAGTCCAGGGCGCCGCAGTTGTTCGACACGACCCGCAGGCCGCCGACGCCACGCCGGTGGACCGCGTCGATCAGGACGTTCGGCACACCGCTGAGACCGAAGCCGCCCACGGCGAGCGACACCCCCTCCGCGACGTCGGCCACCGCCTCGGCGGCGCTCGGGACCACCTTGTCCATCGCGAGCCTCCCATTTAGTCAGTGCACTGAGTATCTGTTCGTGCCCCGCCGAGCGTCAAGGGCCGCCCGTGGCATGCCATGGGTGCGCGTATCGTTCCGTACACCGACGAATCCGTACCGACCACGGGAGGCCGACGATGACCGCGGTGGATCTGACCACCCATCCCGGGCACCTGGCCCGGCGGCTCCAGCAGGCACACCACCTGCTGTGGACGACCATGGTCTCGGAGGAGATCACCTCCCCGCAGTTCGGCGTCCTCAACGCGCTGACCGCCGAACCCGGCCTCGACCAGCGGACCGTGGGCGAGCGGGTGGGTCTGGACCGCTCGACGATCGCCGAGGTCGTCGCCCGGCTCGGCCGCCGCGGTCTGATCGACAAGGTGCGTGATCCCGAGGACGGACGGCGGTTCCTGCTACGGCTCACGGAGGAGGGCCGCCGGACACACCGTCGGCTGACCGTACGGACGGCGCGGATGAATCAGGTCTTCCTCGCCCCGCTCTCGGCCGAGGAGCAGGCCCAGTTCATGAGCCTGCTGCTGCGGGTGTCGGACGCGGCGGAGCGGCTGCGGGATCCGGCGGAGCCGGCCGCGCTCTGAGCGGGGCGGCCGTGCGCCGGTCGATCGCGAGCTGCCCTCCACACCGGCCGGAGCAGGCTCTGGGAGACTTCCGGCATGGCACACGATGACGCGACAGCGGTGACGATGGCCTCTCTCTTCGATCCGGAGCCGGAGAGGTGGGGCCTGCGGGGCGACCCCCACGTCTGGCGGGCCCTACGCGACCGGCTGTCCGGTACGTGCGTGCCGGCTTCGCCCGAGGAGGCGGCCGAACTCCTGCGGGTGACGTTCGGCGAGCTCGTGGGGGTCGACCTCGCCGGTGACCCCGCGTCCTCCGTGTACCGGGAGTCGTTCGCCCACGGCGGTATGTCCAGCGGCATGGTCTCGCTCGACACATGGCGGGAGAGCCTGATGCCTCTGCTCGCGTCGCGCGTGAGGGCGCTGATGGCGTCCTCCTGACCGCAGCCGGTCCCGGCGGGCGCTCAAACCTCCGGTACGTGGGCGAAGCGGCCCGCCGTGCGCAGGTCGTCCTCGATGCGGGTGACCGCCGCGCGCAGCTCGGGCAGGACCTCGGCGACGCACTCCTCGACGGTACGGCGACTGCTGTGCATGGCCACGTTCACGGCGGCCACGACGGCCCCCGTGCGGTCGCGCAGGGGCACCGCGATCGAGCGGAGCCCCTGCTCCAGCTCCTCGTCGACGAGCGCGTACCCCTGCTCCCGCACCCGCTCCAGGACGGCGACGAGTTCCGGGCCCGAGGTGACGGTGTGCGGAGTGAGAGCGCGCGGCTCCATGCCCGCGAGCTGGGCGGCACGGGTCCCGGGCGGCAGGTCCGCGAGCATGACGCGGCCGAGCGAGGTGGCGTGCGCGGGGAAGCGGGTGCCGACGGTGATGTGGACGCTCATGATCCGGCGGGTGGCGACCCGGGCGGTGTAGCGGACGTCGTGTCCTGCGAGGACGGCGAGGGACGCGGAGTCGTGGACCCGCCGGGAGAGTTCGGCCAGGTGGGGCGCGGCGATCTGCGGGAGCGGCAGCCGGGAGAGGTACGGGAAACCGAGCGCCAGGACCCTGGGGGTGAGCCGGAAGAGCCGTCCCTCGACGGCGACGTATCCGAGGTGCTCCAGGGTGATCAGCGCCCGGCGCGCGGTGGCCCGCGCAAGACCGGTGGCCTCGGCGACCGCGCTCAGGGACAGCGCGGGCCGCCCCTCCCCGAAGGCGGTGAGCACGGTGAGACCGCGGGCGAGCGACTCGACGAAGCCCCGCCCGAGCTCCTGCTTCGAGGCATGGGTCCAGTCGGCGAGACCGACAGCGGGGCGGGGGGACGGCGGTGCGGGGGTCTCGCGGGCCAGCACCTCCTCCCACGCGGCCGTCGCGGCGCGCAGGCGCGGCAGGAGCGCCTCGCGGAGGGACTCGGTGGTGTGCCGACTGGTGTGGCTGACCACGCTCGCCACACAGGCGACGCCGCCGTCGGCGGCCCGCACGGGAACGGCGAGGGCGACGAGGCCGGGTTCGATGAGCTGGTCGTCCAGGGCCCAGCCGCACTCGGCGGCCCGTGCCACGCGCGCGGCGAACGCCTCCTCGGCCGCCCGCTCGTCGGCGGGCGCCATGACGCCAGGCACGACGCCCGGCCCGGCGGGGAAACCGGTGTCGCGCGGGTCGGCGGCCCGGCGCGCCCGCCAACGCCGCCAGTCCGGTGCGGCCCAGTCGGCGGCGAACAGCGCCCCCGGGGCGGTCCGTTCGGCGGGCAGCGGATCGCCGATCCGGAAACTCAGGGACATCGCGCGCCGCCGGGTCGCCTGGTGGACGAAGCGGATGCCGTCGCCGTCGGCGACCGCGAGCGAGACGGACTCGTCCAGCTCGTCGGCAAGCGCGTCCACCCGGGCTCCGAGCAGCCCGGGAATCCCGAGCGCCCCCAGATAGGCGTTGCCCAGTTCCATCAGGCGGGGGGCGAGAAAGACGTCCCGGCCGTCGAGGCGTACGTACCCCATGCGGGCGAGCGTGCCGGTGATGCGGTCGACGGTGGAGCGGGCCAGGCCGGTGGTGCGCTCCAGCTCGCTCAGGCTGAGCACCCCGTCGGCGTCGGTGAGCCGGCGCAGCAGCATGAGCCCGCGCATCAGCGGCGCGACGGCCTCGGGCGGTGGCGGCACGCAATCTGTCGGCGCGAGATCTGTCGGCATGGGATCTGTCGGCACGGGCTCTCCCTGAGGGATCTCGCCGGCGGATCCGGCCGTTGACAGCCGGGAGCGGCGGGCGCACACTCACCCCACTCTGAGGTGAAGTTTTCTTCACTATACGAACATGGAGGAGCCTGATGCACACCACCGTCGGCATCGTCGGCGGCGGCCCCGCCGGGCTGCTGCTCGCCCGCCTGCTGCACCGCGCCGGTGTCGACAGCGTGGTCCTGGAGGCCCGCGACCGCGCCTACGTCGAGCGGCGGCAGCGCGCCGGGATCCTGGAGCAGGCCACGGTCGACGCGCTCCGCGCGGCCGGCGCCGGGGCCCGCCTGGACGCCGAGGGGATCCCCCACGACGGCATCGAGCTGCGCTTCGACGGCCGGGCGCACCGGGTCGACTTCCCTTCGCTCACCGACGGCCGCCGGGTCTGGGTCTACGCCCAGACGGAGGTGGTGAAGGACCTGATCGCCCTTCAGCTCGCGGACGGGGGGCCGCTGTTGTTCGGTGCGCAGGTGCGCGCGGTGGAGGGCGTCGACACCGACCGACCGGTGATCCGGTATCTGCACGAGGGCCGCGAGCAGACCCTGACCTGCGACTACGTGGTCGGCTGCGACGGCTTCCACGGCGTCGCCCGCGCGGCGGTCCCGGCGGGCGAGCGGACGACGTACGAGCGGACGTACCCGTACTCCTGGCTCGGCATTCTGGCCGAAGCGCCGGCCGTGTACGAGGAGTTGATCTACGCCCACTCCGACCGGGGGTTCGCGCTGGCCAGCATGCGCTCCCCCGCGGTGAGCCGGCTCTACCTCCAGGTGGAGAACGGCGCCGACCCGGCCGACTGGCCGGACGAGCGGATCTGGGACGAGCTCGACGCGCGCCTCGCCCTGGGGGACACGCCCGAGTGGCGCCTGAAGCGCGGCCCGATCACGCAGAAGTCGGTTCTGCCGATGCGGAGTTCGGTGACCGAGCCGATGCGGTACGGCCGGCTCTTCCTCGCCGGGGACGCGGCGCACATCGTGCCGCCGACCGGCGCCAAGGGGCTCAACCTGGCCGCCGCCGATGTGATCGTCCTGGCACGTGCCTTCGCGCGGTGGGCGGCGACCGGCTCGACCGGGCTGCTCGACGCCTACTCCGCCACGTGCCTGCGCCGGGTCTGGCGCGCCGAGCACTTCTCGTACGCCATGACGACGACGCTGCACAACGACCCCGCACAGTCCGGCTTCGACACCCGGCTCCAGCTCTCCCAACTGGAGCGGATCGCCGAGTCCCCGCACGCGTCGGCCGAACTGGCCCAGAACTACGTGGGGTTGCCGCTCGACTCCCCCGCCTGAACAGGATTGCCGCGGCTACGCCACGGCCGTCGGCACCGTCCGCAGCGCCGAGGCGTACACCTCGTCGGGGTCGAGCCTGCGCAGCTCCTCGGCGATCAACTCGGCCGTCGTACGGACCTTCAGGGCGAGGACGCGGCTGGGCTGACCCGGGATGGAGAGCCGGGCGACCGGACCCTCGGGCCGGTCGATGCGGATCTCGCCGTCCGGTGTGCCGAGGCGCACGGCGGTGACCACCGGGCCGTCCGTGGTGACCCGCTCGACCGGGACCCGCAGCCGGTCCTCGAACCAGCGGGCGAGCAACTCGGCGCTCGGGTTGTCCGCCTCGCTCTCCACCGCGGCCGAGACGACCGTCGCGCGGGCCTGGTCGAGGGCTGCGGCGAGCATCGAACGCCACGGCGTCAGCCGGGTCCAGGCGAGGTCGGTGTCGCCGGGGGCGTAGGAGGCGGCGCGGACGTCGAGCGCGGCGAGCGGGTCCTCGACGGCGTACGCGTCGGTGATCCGGCGCTGGGCGAGCGAGCCGAGCGGGTCCGTGGAGGGCACCTCGGGCGCGTCGACCGGCCACCAGACGACGACGGGGGCGTCCGGGAGCAGCAGCGGGAGGACCACGGAGTCGGCGCGGGCGCCGAGTTCACCGTGCATCCGGAGCAGGACGGTCTCCCCCGAGCCCGCGTCGCTGCCGACGCGGACCTCCGCGTCGAGACGCGCCTCGTGGCGCCGCCGGGGCGAACGGTCGTGCCGCTTGATGACCACGAGTGTGCGGGACGGATGCTCGCGGGAGGCTTCGTTGGCCGCCTTCAGCGCGTCGTAGGCGTTCTCCTCGTCGGTCACGATGACGAGGGTGAGCACCATGCCGACGGCGGGGGTGCCGACGGCCCGGCGGCCTTCGACGATCGCCTTGTTGATCTTGCTGGATGTGGTGTCCGTGAGATCGATCTTCATGGCCCGCGCCCGTTCCCTCCGTCGCGCCGTGATCACCCTGGCCTGTCCCCACGAGCCTACGCGGGCGGCGGCGTTCCCGCCCCCGCCCCCGGCGCCGCGGGCTCCCGCAGCGTGCGCAGCAGCAGCCAGCCGAGGGCGGGCAGGGCGATCAGCGGGGCGAGGGCGGTCCGCAGGGAGGTCGCGTCGGCGAGGGCCCCGACGAACGGGGTCGCGATGCCGCCGACGCCGACGGCGAGGCCCAGGGTCACCCCGCTCGCCGTGCCGACGCGCCCGGGCAGGTAGTCCTGCCCGAGGGTGACGTGCAGGGAGAAGGGCACGTACAGGCCGGCCGAGGTGAGTGCGACGAAGACGTACAGGAGCGGTCCCGGCACGAGCACCACGCCGGTCACGGCGAGGACGCTCAGGGCGTAGGACCACCGCACGACGGTGGTCCGGGGATGGCGGGCGGCCAGCTTCCCGCCGGCCACGGTGCCGAAGGCCCCGCCGAGGTAGAGCGTGAACAGGGCGGCCGTACCGGCGAGTTCACCGCCGCCCGTGCGCTGGCGCGCGTACAGGGTGAGGAAGGCGCTGAGGCCGACGAAGACGACCGAGCGGCAGACGACCGCCCCGGACAGCCGCGCGAACGAGGCCCAGTCGTCCGGCGGTACGGTCGTCCCGGCGCCGTCGGCGGCCGTGTCGGCGACCGGCGCGCGCATCGCCCGCAGGGCCGCCGCGCACAGCGCCGCGCCGGCCAGGGCGGGCACGACGAGCAGGGGGGTGGCGGCCAGGCCGCCGGTGGCGAGGACGGCGGCGACCAGGACGGGGGCGGTGGCGAAGCCCAGGTTGCCGCCGAGGGAGAACCAGCCCATGGCGGTGTGGCTGCCGCGGCTCGCCCGGCGGGCGGCCCGTGCCGCCTCGGGATGGTAGGCGGCGACGCCGATGCCGGAGACCGCGACCACGGCCAGGGTGAGCGGGTACGAGCCGACGACGCCGCTGAGGGCGATCCCGGCGCCGGCGAGGACGGTGCTCACGGGCAGCAGCCAGGGCAGGGCCCGCCGATCGGTGAGGGCCCCGAACAGCGGCTGCACGAACGAGGAGAGCAGCGAGGCGGCGAGCACGACGGCCGAGGCGGCGGCGTAGCCGTAGGCGCGCTCGGCGACGAAGTACGGCACGAGGGCCGCGACGGCTCCCTGGTAGACGTCCACGCAGGCGTGTCCGCAGGTCAGCAGGGTGAGGGGGCGGTGAGGTCGCGATGTCGTCGTCAGCACCCCTCGATCCTGACGAGGCGGCGACTGTCCTGCTTTCGATAATCTGCCGAGTCATGTCGAATCCCCGCCGATCCGGGCCACCGGCCTCCGACCGGTCCGTCCGCCACACCCCGCAGGCCCCGACGCGGGCCCAGCCGCTGTCGCCGGGCGAGCGGGTCGACGCGCACCGGCACGACGACCACCAGATCGTCTACGCGGACTCCGGCGTGCTGGCCGTCACCACCGACGCCGGTACCTGGTTCGCGCCCGGCACCCGGGCCATCTGGGTCCCGGCAGGCACCGTCCACGCGCACCGCGCGCACGGACGCCTCGATCTGCACCTGATCGGGCTGCCCGCCGACGACAACCCGCTCGGCCTGGACGCGCCCACGGTGCTCGCCGTCAGCCCCCTGCTGCGCGAGCTGATCCTCGCGTACACCCGTTCACCCGAGGACGAAGGCCCCGAGCGCGGCCGGCTCCTCGCGGTCCTGCGGGACCAGTTGCGGTCCTCGCCCCAGCAGCCGTTACGACTGCCGGCGCCGACCGATCCCCGGCTCGTGGCCGTCTGCGCGGTGCTGCGCGCAGACCCGGCGGACCCCCGGACCCTGGCCGAGCTCGGCAGGGCGACCGGGGCGGGCGAACGGACCCTCAGCCGGCTGTTCCGCTCCGAACTCGGCATGACGTTCCCTCAGTGGCGCACCCAGGCACGGCTCTACCGCGCGCTGCTGCTCCTGGCGGACGGCGTCCCGGTCACCACCGTGGCCCACCGCTGCGGCTGGTCGTCGGCCAGCGCCTTCATCGAGGTCTTCCGCCGCGCCTTCGGCCACACCCCCGGCGCCCACCGCCAGGCGAAGCTCACACCGCAGGCACTGGCGCCCGGACCGCCGGTCGGGCCATCATCCCCCGCATGAGCACCGAAACGATCATCACCGCCGCCGCCTCGGGCACCTGGACCCTCGGAGACCTCACCGTCAACCGGATCGGCTTCGGCGCGATGCGCCTGCCGCAGACCGGCGAGGCCCTCGTCCCGAACGCCGTGAGCCGCGACCGGGACCAGGCCGTCGCGGTGCTGCGCCGGGCGGTCGAGCTCGGCGTGAACCACATCGACACCGCCGCCTTCTACTTCTCTCCCCTGCGCTCCGCCAACGAGCTGATCAACCGCGCCCTCGCCCCGTACGCGGACGGGCTGGTCATCAGCACCAAGGTCGGCCCGGCCCGAAACCCGTCCGGGCAGTGGGTGGAACACGCCAGGACCCCGGAGGAGCTGCGCGGGCAGGTCGAGGAGAACCTCCGCCAGCTCGGCCGTGACCACCTCGACCTGGTGAACCTGCGCGTCCTCGGCACGGACTCGGTCGCCGAGCGCTTCGGGGCGCTGGCCGAGCTCCGCGAGGCAGGGCTCATCCGCCACCTGGGCCTCTCCAACGTCCATCCGCACCAGGTGGCGGAGGCCCGGGCCATAGCGCCCGTGGTCTGTGTCCAGAACCGGTACGGCATCGGGATCCGGCCGGACCACGACGCCTTCGTCCGCGAGTGCGGCGAGCAGGGCATCGCCTACGTCCCCTTCTACGCCATCGCCGCCACGGGCGGCCAGGGCGGCGCTGACGGGCAGGCCGACGAGGAGGTGCTCGCCGTGGCCCGTGCGCACGGGGCGAGTCCGGCCCAGGTGCGGATCGCGTGGACGCTGCACCGGGGTCCGCATGTGCTCGCCATCCCCGGCACCGGCGACCCGGACCATCTGGCAGCCAATGTCGCGGCGGGAGCGCTGCGGCTCACCGGGGACGAACTCGCCTCTCTGGACGCCCTGCACGCGCGCGGCGCGTAGCCGCACCCGAGGGCGCTTCGGGCTCAGGCGCGCCCCGCGGCCTTCTGGCTGCGGCGGGACAGGGAGTCGACGACCACGGCGGCCAGCAGGACCGCGCCGGTGATCATGAACTGGACGGCGTTGCTGACGCCCATGATGTTCATGCCGGACTGGATCGAACCGATCACCAGCGCGCCGAGCAGGGCGGACCAGACCGAGCCGCGTCCGCCGAAGAGGCTGGTGCCGCCGATGACGGCGGCGGCGATCACGTTCATCAGGAGGTTGCCGCCGCCGGAGGTCTGGCTCGCGGACTGGATCTGACCGGCCAGGAAGAGGCCGCCGACCGCCGCCATGGTGCCGGCGATGGAGAAGACGGTCATCCGGATGAACGGCACGCTGATGCCCGCCCTGCGGGCACCCTCGATGTTGCCGCCGACGGCGAAGATCTGCCGCCCGTACGAGGTGCGGCGCAGCACGAAGTCGACGACGACCAGGAGGATCAGGAAGACCAGGAGCGCGAGCGGGAGACCCTGGTACTGGTTGAGGATGTACGCGGCGACGAAGGCGATCGCGGCGATGACGACCGTACGGATCACGATCTCGGCGATCGGCCGGAACGGCACCCTGGCGCGCTGGCGCCGCCGGGCGTCGAGGAGCTGGGCGGCCAGGAAGAGACCGACGCCGACGGCCGCCGTGACGTAGGCGGCGGCCGGGCTGTGGAAGATCGTCGAGTACAGCTCCGAGACGATGGACTCGCTCGGGATGTTGACGGTGCCGCTGGTGCCGAGCACCTGCAGCATGAGGCCGTTCCAGGCGAGGTTGCCCGCCAGGGTGACGACGAACGCGGGCACGCCGACCTTGGCGAAGAAGAAGCCCTGGATGAGTCCGACGGCGGCTCCGCCGGCGATGGCGACGAGCAGGGCCAGCCATTCGTTCATGCCGTTCAGCACGTTGAGCACGGCGAAGATCGCGGCGCACAGACCGCTGACGGAGCCGACGGAGAGGTCGATCTCGCCGAGCAGCAGGACGAAGACGATGCCGATCGCGATCATCCCCGTGCCGACGATCTGCTGGCTGAGGTCGGAGAGGTTCTGCGCGGAGAGGAAGGCGCTGTCCAGCGTGCCGAAGACCGTCCAGATGATGATCACGGCGACGACGACGGGCAGCGAGCCCAGCTCGCCGCTGCGCAGCTTCCGCCCGAACTCCCCGACGTAGCCCTTGAAGCCCTCCTCCCGGACGATCAGCCGGGTGTCGACGGCGGGTACGGCGTCATGGGCCGGCTCCTGGCCGACGCCGTCGCCGAAACCTTCGCCGGGGCCTGGGGCGGAGGGGTCGTGGCGGCCTCGGTCGCGCCTCATCGCTCCTCCTCTTCCCGCTTGCGGGCCTGGCGGCGGGTGACCGCGCTGTCGCTGGCCCCGGTGATGGCGGAGATGATCTCCTCGGTGGTGGTGGAGCGCTTGTCGAAGAAGCCGTTGTTCCGGCCGAGGCGCAGCACCGCGATGCGGTCGGCGACCGCCATCACGTCCACCATGTTGTGGCTGATCAGGATGGTGCCGAGGCGCTGCTCGCGGAGCCGTTCGACGAGGTCGAGGACCTCGGCCGTCTGCTCCACGCCGAGCGCGGCGGTCGGCTCGTCCAGGATGACGACCTTGGGGTCGCCGATCAGGGAACGGGCGATCGCCACGGTCTGGCGCTGGCCGCCGGAGAGGGAGGCGACGGGGATGCGGACGCTGGGGATGCGGATGGAGAGGGTGTCGAGCAGCTCGCGCGAGCGCCGCTCCATGCCGACCTCGTCGAGCACGCCCCAGCGCTTCAGTTCACGGCCGAGGAAGAGGTTGCCGACGACGTCCAGGTTGTCGCAGAGCGCCAGGTCCTGGTAGACGGTGGCGATGCCGAGGTTCTGGGCGTCGTGCGGCCGGTGGATGGTGACCGGGCGGCCTTCCCAGGTGATGACGCCCTCGTCCGGCGGGTTGACCCCGGCGATCGATTTGACGGCGGTCGACTTGCCGGCGCCGTTGTCGCCGACGAGCGCGACGACCTCCCCGGGGTGGACGTCCAGGTCGAAGTCGGAGAGCGCCTGGACGGCGCCGAACCGTTTCGAGATCCCCCGCAGACTGAGCACAGGTGTTTCGGGCACCGCGAACCGCCTCCTACCCGGCCCCCGTCGCGTTGCCGGCGCGGCGGCCGCTGCCGCCGCTCCGGCTCCTCCTGCCGCTCCTCCTACTTACTCGAGACCGGCCTGCTGGCAGGCGGCTTCGTAGGCGGGTGTGCAGATCTCGTCGACCGTGTACAGACCGTCCTTGACGACCGTGTCGCCGATGTTGTCCTTGTCGACCACGATCGGGGTGAGCAGGTTGGCCGGGACCTTCTGGCCGCTGCCGCTGGTGACCGTGAGGGGCACCAGGTCCTTCGGGAGCTCCTTGCCCTCGGCGAGATCGACCGCCATGGTCGCGGCGATGTCGGCCTCCGGCTTGTACGGCTTCTCGATCGTGATGGTCTGGGTGCCGAGCAGGATCCGCTGGATGGCGTCGAGTTGGGCGTCCTGACCGGTCAACGGCACGTTCATGCCCGCGGCCTTGAGGGCGGTGGCGATACCGGCGGCGAGACCGTCGTTGGCCGAGTACACGCCGACGATGTTGTCCTTGCCCAGTGCGCTGATGGCACCCGACATCTGCTGGTTGGCGTTGTTCGGGTCCCAGTTGGGGGTGTCGTACTCCTTGCCGATCTTCACCTTGCCGTCGAGCACGGAGTGCGCACCGGCCTTGAACTCGGCCGCGTTCGGGTCGGTGGGCGAGCCGTTGTGCATCACGATCTGGCCGCTCTCGGCCTTGTCGCCGAGCGCGTCGAGCAGTGCCTGTCCCTGCAACTCGCCGACCTTGCGGTTGTCGTACGAGACGTACGCGTCGACGGGGCCCTGGGCGAGGCGGTCGTACGCGACGACCTTCACGCCCGCGTCATGGGCCTTCTGCACGGAGGACTGGATGGACTTGGAGTCCACCGCGTCCAGGATCAGCACCTGATTGCCCTTGGTGAGCGCGGTGTTGACCTGCTGCTGCTGGGTGGTGGCGCTCTCCGCCGCGTTGTAGTAGTCGATCTGCGCGTCGGGCGCCAGCTCCTTGATCTTCTGCTCGATGTACGGCCGGTCGAACTTCTCGTAGCGCGTGGTCTTGCTCTCGGGGAGCAGCAGGCCGATCTTCACCTGCTCCTGCGCCGCGCCCGGCTGGGCCGCGCCGCTCATCGAGACCGCGCCCAGGGACAGGGCCGCGGCTCCGGCCAGGGCGATCGCGCCACGCAATGTGCGGGTCATGGGGGGCTCCTTCCGTACGCCCCCTTCCCCTCTCCGCGTGAGCGCGGGAGACGAGGGGGTGCACATGTGGCCTTAATACGACATTAGCCGCAACTCGATGTCCGGCAAGCGGGTGAATCGGCCCGGCCGGGATCCGGTCCTGACCACTCGGTGGGAGACCTGACGTTTACGCAGTTCAAGCGTGGCGTGTACGCGGTTCAAGCGGCGGCTCTCCGGGCGGCGGGCGTGGGCAGTTGCGCCGCGACGATCGCAGTGAGGCAGAGCCCGAACCCGAGGAGCTGCACCGGGCCCAGGGTCTGGCCGAGCAGGGCGGCGCCGAGCACGGCGGCGACCAGCGGCGAGAGCAGGACGAGCACCGCGACGGAGGTGACCGGGAGCGCGCCGAGCCCGCGGAACCACAGGACGAAGGCGATCAGGCCGCCGACCAGACCGAGCCACAGGTAGCCGAGGACGGCGAGTCCGTCGACGGCCGGCGGCGCGCCCTCGACGAGAAGGGTCAGCGGCAGCAGGAACAGTCCGCCCGCCGTGAGTTGCCACCCGGCGAAGGCGGTGGGCCCCACCCCGACGGGCCGACCCCAACGCTTGGTGAGCGTCAACCCGAGCGCCAAGGTGACCGCGCTGCCGAGGCCGGCGAGGACCCCGACGAGGTCGAACGCCGCACCCGGCCTGATCACGACCAGACCGACGCCGAGCACGCCGACCAGACCCCAGACCAGGCGCGGGGCCGAGAACCGCTCACGGAGGACCGCCACGGCCAGGACGGCGACGACGAGCGGCTGGGCCGCCGCCAGGGTGGCCGCCACGCCTCCGGGGAGCCGCTCGGCGGCGACCGTGAGCAGCGGAAAGAGCAGCCCGATGTTGAGGACGCCGAGCACGGCGGCCTTGCCCCACCACGCGCCGCGCGGCAGGCTCCGGCCGATCGTGAGCGCGACCAGACCGGCGGGCAAGGCTCGCAGGAGCCCCGCGAAGAGGGGGTGCGCGGGCGGGAGGAGTTCGGTGGTGACGACGTAGAAGGTGCCCCACGAGACGGGCGCGAGCGCCGTGAGGAGGGTGCGGGACAGAACGGTCGGACGGGTCATGCCCGCAGTCTCGGGCGATGGCGATCCATGAGTCCAACACATGTTTGTCACTTCATCCATCGTGATCCACGATGGATGGATGGACCTCCAGCAGATGCGGTACGTCGTCGCCGTCGCCGAGACCAGCAGCTTCACCCGGGCCGCCGAACGGTGCCTGGTGGTCCAGTCCGCGCTCAGCCACCAGATCGCCAAGCTCGAACGGGAGCTGGGCGCCCGGCTCTTCGACCGGACGAGCCGCCGAGTGCGGCTCACCCCGGCCGGGGCGGCGTTCCTGCCGGCCGCCCGGCAGAGCCTGGAGGCCGCCGAGCGGGCGGCGGCCGAGGTCGCCGCGGCCGTCGGCGAGGTGCGGGGACGGCTGGCCGTGGGCCTCATCCCCACCGTCGCGGCGGTCGACGTCCCCGCGGCTCTGCGCACGTTCCGGGGTCGGTACCCGCGGGTGCGGATCGGTCTGCGGGTGGGCGCGAGCGAGGAGCTGGCCGAGCAGGTCAGGGACGGCGCCCTGGACGTGGCGTTCCTCGGGCTGCCCACGTCGGCGGACCCGCCGCGCGGGGTCCGCGCCCACGCCTTCGCCGAGGACCGGCTGGTCGCCGTCGTCGCCCCGGACCACCCCCTCGCGGGCGAGCCGGCGGTCGATCTGCGCCGGCTCGCCTCGGAGGTCTTCGTGGACCTGCCGGCCGGGACGGCCGGGCGCGTCCAGTCCGACCTGGCGTTCGCGGCCGCCGGCCTCACCCGTGACGTCGCCTTCGAGGTGACGACGGCGGATCTCTTCATGGCCCGCCTGGTCGGCCAGGGCCTGGCCGTCGCCCTGCTCCCCTCCCGGTACGTGCACCAGCTCACCGGTGTCGCCACGATCGAGGTCACGGACGCGCCGACCCGCGTCGAGTACGCCGTGTGGAACGCGGCGGGGCGCACCCCCGCGGCGACGGCGTTCCTCACCGCCCTGGGCCTCGGTGCGCACGCCGCCGCCCCGGAGGCGGCCGAACCACCCGCCGCCGCACCGCCCTCCGCCGAACCGGTCAGGAATCGAGAAGCGCCCTCCTCGGGCCGCACGTAGCGTGGCTGGCGTGCGCGTCGGTGGGCGACGTCCGCACGACACCGACCCGGTCCCCCGGGACCCCCGATCACAGGAGCGATCATGACCGGCACCCCCACCCAGGGCATCAAGACCGTGCTGCACCCGGTGACCGACCTCGCGAAGGCGACCGAGGTGTACGCCGCGCTGCTCGGCGTCCGCCCGCAGACCGAGAGCGAGTACTACGTCGGCTTCGACGTCGAGGGCCAGCACATCGGGCTCGTGCCGGGCGGCGGCCCGCAGGGCATGACCTCGCCGGTGGCGTACTGGCACGTGCCGGACATCGAGGCGAAGCTGGCCGAGGTCACGGCGGCCGGCGGGACCGTGCGGGACGCGGCCAAGGACGTGGGCGGCGGCCGTCTCGTGGCCACGTTCACGGACGCCGACGGCAATGTGCTGGGGCTCGTCCAGGACCGGTGAGCGCGCGCGACGCGCCGGTGGACCGTTGCCGTCGGCCGTCCCGGAGACGTAGAACCGGGAAGTGACGTAGAACGGGAAGCAGAACCGGAGACAGAGAAGGAAAGACGGCGGCCCGCGGCCCCGCGGCCGCGGCCCACGGACGGAGAGACACGATCAGCATGGCCACGAGGAAGGGCGCGCAGCCGCCCGCGCCGCACGGTGCCGACAGCCACGACGTGATCCGCGTGCACGGAGCGCGCGAGAACAACCTCAAGGACGTCAGCATCGAGATCCCGAAGCGCCGGCTGACGGTGTTCACCGGAGTCTCCGGTTCGGGCAAGAGTTCGCTGGTGTTCAACACGATCGCGGCGGAGTCGCAGCGGCTGATCAACGAGACGTACAGCACCTTCGTCCAGGGCTTCATGCCGACCCTCGCCCGACCCGAGGTCGACGTCCTGGAGGGGCTGACGACGGTGATCACCGTCGACCAGCAGCGGATGGGCGCCGACCCGCGCTCCACGGTCGGCACCGCCACCGACGCCAACGCGATGCTGCGGATCCTCTTCAGCCGGCTCGGGAAGCCGCACATCGGTCCGCCCAGCGCCTACTCCTTCAACACGGCCTCGGTCCGGGCGAGCGGCGGGATCACCGTCGAGCGCGGGGCCGCGAAGACCAAGACGGTGAAGGCCACCTTCCAGCGCACCGGCGGCATGTGCACGCGCTGCGAGGGCCGCGGCTCGGTCACCGACATCGACCTCACACAGCTCTACGACGACTCCAAGTCGCTGTCCGAGGGCGCGTTCACCATCCCCGGCTGGAAGTCGGACAGCCAGTGGACCGTGCAGCTGTACGCACAGTCGGGCTTCGTCGACCCGGACAAGCCGATCCGCAGGTACACCAAGAAGGAGCTGCAGGCCTTCCTCTACGGAGAGCCGACGAAGATCAAGGTCAACGGCATCAACCTCACCTACGAGGGGCTGATCCCCAAGATCCAGAAGTCGTTCCTGTCCAAGGACAAGGAGTCGATGCAGCCGCACATCCGGGCGTTCGTGGAGCGCGCGGTCACCTTCACCACCTGTCCCGAGTGCGACGGCACCCGGCTCAGCGAAGGGGCCCGGTCCTCGAAGATCAAGCGGATCAGCATCGCCGACGCCTGCGCGATGGAGATCCGGGACCTGGCCGAGTGGGTGCGCGGACTCAAGGAGCCGTCGGTGGCGCCGCTGCTCGAAGCGCTCCAGCGGACGCTGGACTCCTTCGTGGAGATCGGGCTCGGCTACCTCTCCCTGGACCGGCCGGCGGGCACGCTGTCGGGCGGCGAGGCGCAGCGCGTCAAGATGATCCGGCACCTCGGCTCCTCGCTCACCGACGTCACGTACGTCTTCGACGAGCCGACGATCGGTCTGCACCCGCACGACATCCAGCGGATGAACGACCTGCTGCTCCGGCTGCGGGACAAGGGCAACACGGTGCTCGTCGTGGAGCACAAGCCGGAGGCCATCGCGATCGCCGACCACGTCGTCGACCTCGGCCCCGGCGCCGGCACGGGCGGTGGCACCGTCTGCTTCGAGGGGACCGTCGAGGGGCTGCGGGCCGGGGACACGATCACCGGGCGGCACCTGGACGACCGGGCCTCCCTCAAGGAGTCGGTGCGCACGGCCACCGGCGCGCTGGAGATCCGCGGTGCCACGGCGAACAACCTGCGGAACGTGAACGTCGACATCCCGCTGGGGGCGCTGGTGGTCATCACCGGCGTCGCGGGTTCCGGGAAGAGCTCCCTGGTCCACGGGTCGATCCCGGCGGACGAGACCGTGGTGTCGGTGGACCAGACCCCGATCCGCGGCTCGCGCCGCAGCAATCCTGCCACGTACACGGGTCTGCTCGACCCGATCCGCAAGGCCTTCGCCAAGGAGAACGGCGTCAAGCCCGCGCTGTTCAGCGCCAACTCCGAGGGCGCCTGCCCCACCTGCAACGGCGCCGGGGTCATCTACACGGACCTGGCGATGATGGCGGGCGTGGCCACGCCCTGCGAGGACTGCGAGGGCAAGCGGTTCCAGGCGGAGGTGCTCGAATACCGGCTCGGTGGGCGGGACATCAGCGAGGTGCTCGCGATGTCGGTGGAGGAGGCCGAGGAGTTCTTCGGCGACGGAGAGGCGAAGACTCCGGCCGCGCACAAGATCCTCGAACGGCTGTCGGACGTCGGGCTCGGCTACCTCACCCTCGGCCAGCCGCTCACCACCCTGTCCGGCGGTGAGCGGCAGCGGCTGAAGCTGGCCACCCACATGGCCGACAAGGGCGGTGTCTACGTGCTCGACGAGCCGACCACCGGGCTCCACCTCGCGGACGTGGAGCAGTTGCTCGGGCTGCTCGACCGGCTGGTCGACTCGGGCAAGTCGGTGATCGTCATCGAGCACCACCAGGCCGTGATGGCGCACGCCGACTGGATCATCGACCTCGGTCCCGGCGCCGGCCACGACGGCGGCAAGGTCGTCTTCGAGGGCACGCCCGCCAAGCTGGTCGCCGACCGCTCCACGCTCACCGGCGAGCACCTGGCGGCGTACGTCGGCGGCTGAGCGGCCCGTTCGGCCCCTGTTCTGCCGCGTGTCGCGCGTGAGCCCCGCCCCGGGATTCCCGGGGCGGGGCTCACGCGCGCGTGGCCGGCGTTGCTATCGACGGCTGCGGACCAGCAGGTAGAGGAAGTACGGCGTGCCGATGACGGCCGTCATCATGCCCGCGCCGAGCTGGCCCGGCGCGATCACCGTGCGGCCCAACAGGTCGGCCGTGCAGACGAGTACGGCGCCTAGGAGGACCGCGACCGGGACCACGCGCGCGTGCTGCCGGCCGACGAGGGCGCGGGCCGCGTGCGGGGCGACCAGGCCCACGAAGCCGATGGTGCCCGCGGCGGCCACGGCGGTGGCGCTGAGCAGGACGCTGAGCACGAGGAAGCCGAGGCGGCCCCGGCCGAGGCTGAGCCCGAGGAGCCGGGGGGTGTCCTCGTCGAGGGAGACGAGGTCGAGCTCCGTCCGCCGTGCGAACGCGGCCACCACGCCGACGGCGAGCACGAGCGCGAGCGGCACGACGTCCGGCATGGTCCGCCCGTACGTCGAACCGGACAGCCAGGTGAGGGCCTTGGTCGCGTTGAACGGGTCGGTGAGGACGATGAGCAGGCTGATCAGCGCGGCCGAGCCGGTGGCGACGCCGAAGCCGACGAGGACGAGCCGGTTCTGCTGGAACCCGCCCCGCGCCGCGAGCCCGAAGACGATGACGGAGCTGACGGCGGCGCCCGCGAACGCGGCGCCGGCGACGCTCCAGGACGTGGCCAGCGGCACGGACGTGACGAGGAGGACCGCGCCGAGCGCGGCGCCGCCGGAGACGCCGAGCGTCGCGGGTTCGGCGAGCGGGTTGCGGGTCACGGCCTGGACGAGCGTTCCGGCCAGGGCGAGGGCCGCGCCCGCGAGGAGCGCCGCGAGCACCCGGGGCACGCGCGTGTCGAGGACGAAGGAGACGGTCCGGCCCGCGTTGCCCTGCGCCCAGTTGACGACGTCGCCGAGGAGCAGCTTGCTGTCGCCGAGCAGGACGGCGGCGATCGTCACCCCCACCAGGGCCGCGACCAGGACGGTCGTGGTCGTCAGGAAGACGGCGCGGCTGCGGATGCGCAGCCGGTCGACCGCGGCGGCCCCCGCGGTGTCGCGGACCCGCGTCGCCATGACGATCAGGAAGACGGCGCCGACGAGGCTGGTGACCACGCCCGTCGGCACGGCGACGGCCGTGTCGGCCGGGATGACGGCGCGCAGCAGCACGTCCGAGCCGAGGACGAGGGCGGCACCGGCGAGTCCGGCGAGGGGCAGCGCGGCCCGGGCGCGGGCGAAGGCGCGGAACCGGCGGACGAGGGGGCGCACGAGCGCGGGGGCGCACAGGCCGACGAAGCCGATCGGTCCGGCGAGCGTGACCGCCGCCGCCGAGAGCAGCGCGGCGAGCACGACGGCGGTGATGCGGGTGGCGCGGACGGGGACGCCGAGACCGCGGGCCGCGTCGTCGCCGAGGGCGAGGGCGTCGACCTTGCGGGAGACGAGCAGCAGTCCGACGAGTCCGATGAGGCCGATGGGCGCCATCTGCACGACGCCGTCGAAGCCGTTCTGGGAGATGCTGCCCTGGTTCCAGGTGAACAGCCCTTCCGTCTCCTGCGGGAAGAGCAGCATCAGGCCTTCGGTGAAGGCGGTGAGGCCGAGGGTGAGGGCGCTGCCAGCGAGCACGAGCCGTACGGTGCCGGCGCCGAGGCCCGAGAGCCCGAGGACGACGGCCGCCGCCACGAGGCCGCCGACGAAGGCGACACCGGAGGAGGCGAGCAGCGGCAGCGAGAGCCCGCTCACGGAGACGAGCCCGAGGGCCAGGTACGAGCCCGCGTTCACGCTGAGCGTGTCGGGCGAGGCGAGGACGTTGCGGCTGACGGCCTGGAGGGCGGCGCCCGCCATGCCGAGGACGGCGCCGACGAGCAGTCCGGCGGCCATCCTGGGCAGGCGGGAGGCGATGACGACGGACGCGTCGGCCGGATCGGCCTGGCCCGTGAACGCCTTCCACACCTCGGAGGCGCCGACGGCGGCGGTTCCCTGGGTGATGTCGACGAGGGCGAGGCCCCCGACGAGGAGGAGCAGGAGGGCCGTCACCGCGGCCGCGCCCGACCGGGACGCGACAGCCGACGGAAGGGTGGCGGAGGAAGGTGCGGTGACGGCCATCGGGGTTACTTCGTCAGCGCCTTGACGACGGAGTCGACGTACTGGTTCATCGACTCGGGACCGCCGAACATCCAGATGCCGTCGGGCAGCCGGTGCACGTCGCCCTTCTTGACGAACGGCAGCGAGGTCCACACCTTGTCCTTGGCGAGGGCGCCCTCGAAGGGGTTGCTGCTCGGGTCGCCGTCGTTGCTGATGTGCGCGAAGTGGACGCCCTCACCCAGCGTGGTGAGGCCCTCGACGTCGGTGGTGCCGAGGCCGTAGGCCGGGTCGCCCTTGACCGTCCAGGCGTTCTTCAGGCCGAGCTTCTCGTTGACGGCGCCGATCAGCGAACCGCTGGTGAACGGACGGATCTGGACCTGGTTGGAGACCAGGTAGCCGTCGGCGAAGGCGTACTTGGCGCCGCCGAGACCGGCGTCGGCGAGGGCCTTCTTGCCCTCGGCGAGCTTCGCCTCGAAGCCCTTCTTGAGCTTGTCGGCCTGGGCGGTGGTGCCGGTGGCCTTGGCGATGGCGTCGAGGTTCTTCGTCATCCGGCCGATCGGGTCGGCGGCGTCGGCGGCCGTGAGGTTCAGGACCGGGGCGATGCCGCGCAGCTGCTTCACGGCGGCGGCCGGCAGGTCGCTGGTGGCGACGATCAGGTCGGGCTTGAGCGCGGCGACGGTCTCCACGCTCGGCTCGCCACGCGTGCCGATGTCCTTGGGGTCGTTCTTCAGCGGGACGGCGGAGTCCCAGGTCTTGTAGCCCTTGACGTCGGCGACGCCCACAGGGTCGACGCCGAGGGAGATCAGGGTCTCGACGACGTTCCACTCGGTGCCGACGACCTTCTTGGCGGGTCCGTCGAGCTCCACCTTGGCGCCGGTGTCGTCGGTGAGCGTGATCGGCTCGGCGGACTTCTTGGCGTCGTCCTTGGCGGGCTCGGTGGTGCCGCAGGCGGTCAGGGTGAGCGCCGCGGCGGTGGCGACCGCGGCGGTGAGGAGGAGGCGTCTCATGAGGTGGGGCTGAGCCTTTCGCTTCGCGTGTGGTGGCGGCCGATCGCGCGGGTGCGCAGGCGGCCTGTGGAAGGGTCGGTGTCGACGTCGATGCGGATGCCGTACGTGTCCGTCAGGCGCTCGGCGGTCAGGACGTCTTCGGGGAGGCCCTCGGCGATGATCAGTCCCGCCTGGAGCAGCACGACCCGGTCGGCGACGGCTGCCGCCTGGTCCAGGTCGTGCAGGACGACACCGACGGCGATGCCGTGGTCGTCGGCCAGGTCGCGGATCAGGTCGAGGAGTTCGATCTGGTAGCGCAGGTCGAGGTAGGTGGTGGGTTCGTCGAGGAGGAGCACACCGGTCTCCTGGGCGAGGCAGCACGCGAGCCAGACGCGCTGGAGCTGTCCTCCGGAGAGGTGCTCGGCGCCGCGGCCGGCGAACTCCTCGACGCCGGTCATGCGCAGCGCGCGGTCCACGGCGTCCTTGCCGCCCGGGTCCGCCTTGCCCCAGCGGCCCCGGTAGGGGTAGCGGCCGAACTCGACGACGTCCCGGACGGTCAGCCCGCTGGGCGTGGGGCGACCCTGCGTCAGCAGGGCGACGTACCGCGAGAACTCGCGGGGCGTCAGGGCCAGGCCGTCCGTGTCCTCGTCAAGGGTCAGGGCCGCGCTCCGGGGGCGCTGAAGGCGGGCGACCGTCCGCAGGAGCGTGGACTTGCCACTGCCGTTCGGGCCGACCAGGACGGTCACGTCGCCGGGCCGCAGTGTCACGGACGCGCCGTGCACGACATCGACACCGTCATAGGCGACGGTGACGTCCGTGGCCGACAGCGCATGACCGCGTACGGGCGTGGCCTGCGGGCTTTCTTCACCAACTCTCACGCCGCACAGGTTAGCCTAACCTAATTCCGGCGTGGACCAGGGGGCGCGGCCTCGGACCAAGGACCAGAGCCAGATCGGTCAATTCCGTTCAACCCACCCAACCCTCCGACCACTTTCGATCCATTGCGGTCCTGGAGGGAGAACCGGCCGTCGTCGGCCGTCTGTGAGGCAAGGGCGCTTCCCGCGTCCGCTTCGGAACAGATGGAGAACGACTCAGATGACGCCGCCCTTCGAGTGGACCGGGCTCGCCCCGGCTTTGACGAGCGTGGTGATCCCCGGACTCGCCGCCGCCGTACACCTGGCCGTGCAGCTGTACCTGGACCGGCGGCGGTCCCGAGGAGGCACCGAGCGGCCCGCCGCCGACCAGCGGGACGCACCGGGCTCCTCGCCGCGAGACCCCGGGCCCGCCGGGGCGGCCGCGCACGTCACCGTCGAGGTCGTCCTGGCCCCGGCTCCGGACCCGGCCGGCCGGCCGTCCTCGGCGAAGGAGCGCGCCCCGTGGTAGACGGCGAGACGAGGCAGGCACCGCGCGCGACGGACGGCGGGGTCGGACAGCGGCTGTACGACCACTACACCGTGTTCATGGGCCGGGAGCCGCTCTTCCTGCGCAGGCGGAGCGACGAGAAGCTCTCCCTCCAGGCCTGCCAGGACGTGGCGCAGGAGGCGTTCCTGCGGGTGGCGCGCAAGGCCGCGAAAGGCGAACTCGACGAGAAGGTGAACGTCCCGGCCTATCTCCGGGCCGCCGCCTGGAACCTGGCCAGGGACCGGCTCCGCAGTGAGGGAAGACTGGAGCTCGCGGGCGACGGACTGACCGTCTCGCTGCCCGAACAGCGCCAGGCGGTGGGCGAGTTCGATCCCCTGCGGGATCTCGTCCTGCCCGCCATCGACGCGATGCCGCAGAGCCGGCGGCGCCAGGTCGTACGGCTCCAGAGCCAAGGCCTCAGCGATGTACAGATCGCGGCCTCGCTCGGCATGCGGACCGACCGACTCCACCGGGAGCGGCACAAGGCGGTGGCCGAACTGCGGGACGCGCTGGGCGCGTTCATCCGCGACCAGCACCGAAGGACGACACGATGCTTGAAGAAGGACAGGTGACGGTTGTGAGCCGCTTCAACGAGGTCAGCGGCGGCCGCCCGGCGCCGGACGTCCCGGCCGGGCTCGTGGAACTGATGAGCCGGCTCGCCGGCCCCCCGGACTTCTGGGACCGGCCCGACGGCGACCTCGGCCCGCTCGCCGAGTTCTACGGGACGGGCCGCCAGGAGCGCGGGCGGGCCAACTCGCTCTACCGTCTCGGGTCGAAGGCCCTCGGCCGGGACGAACTGACGAGCGCCGCGCAGTGGCTGGGCGAGGCCGCGGCCGTCGGCCACCCGGGGGCGCTGTTCCGGCTCGCCGTGGTCGCGCTGCGGGCCGGTGGCCCGTGGACCGACGACGCGGGCTATCTGGTCGCCGAGGCGGCGCGGCACGGACACGGGGACGCGGCCCGACTGCTCGCCGCGCTCGGGAACCGGCGCGCGGCGCCGGGCGCGGCGACGCCCCTGGACGAGGACACCGAGTTCTTCGAGGAGGTTCGCGCCGGGCTCGGAGTGCCCGCGCACATGCTCTCCGCGCGACTCCACCCCGAGCCCGATGCTCCACCGGCCGAGACGGCCGGCGGGGAAGCGGCCGGACAACCACAGCTCTTCCTCGTACCGGCACCGCAGGTGCCCAGCGCCTACCGGCACCCGCCCGTGGACGCGGTCGGGGAGGAGAGCGGGCGGCCACGACTGACCGCCCTGGCGGGCGGGCAGGAGTCCGGGCCTGCGCTCGTGCTGCCCGAACTCCCCGCCGAGAACTCCCCCCTGTCCCCTTCGCTCCAGGCGGCCGGGGCGGGCCGACGCGGCGACGAGCCGTGGTGGTCGGCGAACGCCCTGCGACCCGCAGTCCTGCACGACATGGCCAGGCGGCACCACTCCCCCGCCGTGATCCCCGCCCGCTGGCAGGCCACCCAACGGGCCAGGGACCTGGTCCACGTCATCGTCGCGGCGGGAGGCACGGACACCCGTACCCTCGCGCAGCGCGCGGGCATGTCCCTCAACGCGACCGCGCTGCTCCTGGAGTGGCTCCGCGGCCAGGGTCTGGTCGTCACCGTGGCCGGCGTCCACCACCCCGGACCGGTCATGGAGCTGGTCACCGAGCCCGACCCCGACCGCCTGCTGCTCAGGCGGACACTGGCCGGTCTGCGCGACGAACTCGACGCCGCCGTCTATCTCAGCAGCTACACGGACGGCGAGATCCGCATTCACGAGGCGGCGCACAGCGCCACCGCCCCGCCGGTGGACGAGTGGGCTCCGTTCACCGACACCGGCCACGCCAGCGCCGTCGGCAAGAGTCTGCTGGCCCAGCTCGACTTCGACTCCCGCATGGACCACCTCAGCCGTTACCCCTCCATCCAGCTCACCGACCGCACGATCACCAACCCGCGCGCCCTGATCGAGACACTCGACGGACACGGCCCGCACGCGGCCCAGTTCGACCTGCTCGAATACTCCCGGACGGAGGTCTGCGTCGCGTACTCGCTCGGGCTGCCGGGCCGGGCCACCAGCGTCGCCCTCTCCCTGCCCGCCCACCAGCACCCCCGCCTCCTGACCGCCGCCCACTCCCTGAGCCACCGCGCCACGGGGCTCCTTCTCGCCCAGCTCCTCAACGAGGACACCCCACCGTCGGCGGACACCACAACACCGGAGCCACGCCGTGCCCTGCCCTGACGCCCGGCGGCTCCGCCGGGTCTCGCCTGGTCTCGCCGATAGACTCTCCGCCCATGACGACCGCCCCGCCCTACCAGCAGACCGGGCGGAGGCGGTCTCTGGGGCCAGGGTTCCGGCGGTTGTGGGCGGCGTACGCCGTCAGTACGTACGGGACCTGGCTCGGGTTCGGCGCCTTTCCCCTGATCGCGGTCCTCGCACTGGACTCCGGGCCGGCCCAGGTGGCGGCGCTGGCAGCCGTCGGGCGGGCCGTGGGTGCCCTGCTGGCATTGCCGCTCGGCCCCTGGGTGGAGTTCCGCCGCAAGCGGCCCGTCATGGTGGCGATGGACCTCACCCGGTTCGCGGCCCTGGTGAGCGTGCCCGCCGCGTTCGCGCTCGGGTGGCTCGGCTTCGTCCAGCTCCTCGTCGTCTCCGTCGTGGTCGCCGCGGCCGACATCGCCTTCAGGGCAGCCTCCGGCGCGTATCTGAAGGCGCTGGTGCCGCCGGAGGACCTGCTCGTCGCCAACGGGCGGTTCGAGTCCACGATGTGGAGCGCCAGCATGGTCGGGCCCCCGCTCGGAGGGGCCGCGATCGGCGTGTTCGGCCCGGTGACGACGGTCCTTGCCGACGCGCTCAGCTATCTGCTCTCCGCCCTCGGCATCCACTCCATCGGCGGGACGGAGCCGAAGCCCCCGCGGCCGGCCGGGCCCCGCCTGCGGGCGCGCGACCTCTTCGAGGGCTGGCGGCACATCCTCCGTCACCCCACACTCCGCCCGCTCTTCCTCAACACGATCGTGGTCAACGGCCTGATCATGGCGCCCGAGCCGCTGCTCGCCCTGCTCCTGCTGCGCGAGCTCGGCTTCTCCCCCTGGCAGTACGGCCTCGTCTTCGCGGCACCCTGCGTCGGCGGTCTCCTCGGCGCCCGCCTCGCGCCCCGGCTCGTGGCGCGGTACGGGCAGGGCGCGGTGCTCCGCACCGCCGGGACGCTGCGCGCGATCTGGCCCCTGGGGCTGGCGTTCGTCCAGCCGGGCGTCCCCGGGATCGTGCTCGTGATCACCCTCCAGTTCGGCCTGGTGACCTGCTGCGCCCTGTTCAACCCGGTCCTGGCCACCTACCGGCTTCAGCACGCCGATCCCGCCCGGCTGGCCCGGACGCTGGCGGCGTGGTCGGTCAGCACCGGCGCCACGATCGCCGCCCTGACAGCCGGGTGGGGTCTCCTGGCCGCCGTCACCGGCCCCCGCGTCGCGATCGCGGCGGCAGGCGTCGTACTCCTGGCCACGCCCCTGCTGCTCCCGCGGCGGGAGCCCGCGAAGACGCCCTGAGCCGGGGGCCGTGGCGCACCCGTGTCACCCGTAGGTGTCCGAAGGCGGTGTGACGGGGTGGTGCCCGGGGTCACAATGCGAGCGTGCAGAGTTGGATGCAGCCCGGTACCGGCCCCTTCCTCGGGCGTGGCGACGAAGTCGTCGAACTCCTTGCCGTACTGGCGGATCACCGGCTGGTGACCCTGGTCGGGGTCGGCGGCGTCGGCAAGACCCGGCTGGCGGGGCGGGTGGCGGAGGAAGCGTCGGCCCGCATGTTCGAGACCGTGTACTGGGCTCCGTTGTGGCCGTTGAGCGACCTGGCGCTGTTCTCCGCCGTGGTCGCCGACGCGTGCGGGCTCGCCGACCATTCGGCACGCGATCCGCTGGACGCGCTGTGCGCGTGGATCGGCGCGCGCCGCGTGCTGCTGGTCCTCGACTCGTGCGAGCACCTGGTCGCCGACTGCGCCGCGCTGGTGGCGGAGCTGCTCGCGCGTTGCCCGGGTGTGGCCGTACTCGCCACGAGCCGTCAGCGTCTCGGCCGGCCCGAGGAGCGGGTCCATCAGGTGGAGCCGCTCGATCCGGACACGGACGGGCTGGCTCTGTTCACCGCCGGGGCGACCGCCGTCGGGGTGCGGTGGGACGGTCCGCGGGACGTCGTCGTGGCGGTCGAGATCTGCCGGCGCCTGGACGGCATCCCGCTCGCCCTCTGCCTGGCCGCCGCCCAGCTCCCCCGGCAGCCGGTACGGGTCATGGCCCGGGCGCTGGGCGAGCGCCTGGCTCTCACGGCCCCGGAGGACGCGGGCGTACGACCGGAACGGCACCGGACCCTGCGGACGGCCATCGGGTGGAGCCACGAACTGTGCGAGCCGGTGGAGCGGTTGCTGTGGGCGCGGCTCTCGGTGTTCCGTGCCGAACCGGCCCTGGCCGCCGTCGAGCAGGTGTGCGCCGGCGGGCCGTTGACCGCGCGGACGCTGCCCGACGCGCTCGCCGGTCTTGAGCGAAAGAGTCTGGTGTCCGTGGTCGGGGGTCGGGTGCGGATGCTCGACACCGTCCGCGAGTACGGGGAGATGTGGCTGACGCAGCTCGGCGAGAGCGACTCCGTGGCCGATCGGCACGCGCGGTACTTCGGCGAGCTGGTGACCCGGGCGGAGGAGGGCTGGTGGGGGCCGGGGCAGGCGACGGGGTACGCAACGGTGGCGGCGTCGCACGCCGACCTGTGCGCGGCGATGGAGCGACTGCTGCTCGTGGACCCGGAGGGCGCGCTCCGCGCGGCGGGCGCTGTCGGGTTCTTCTGGGCCTGCTGCGGCCGGCTGCACGAGGCGGGGCACTTTCTGGGCGAGTTCCTCCAGCTGGTCGACGCGCCGCACGCGGTCAGGGCGAAGGCCCTGTGGGCCCTGGGTGTGGTGCGGTGCCTGCAGGGGGACTACGAGGGGGCGGCGCGGCTCGGCCGGGCGACACGGGCCGCCGCGCTCGCCGCGGACTCGGGCGCGCTGGTGGCGGACGCCGGCTATCTCCAGGGGCTTGTGATGCTGCTGCGTGGCCGCCCGCTCGCCGCCCTGCACATCGCGGACCGGGAGCTGGCGGCGGCCGCCGGTCCCGGTGGTGAGGCGGCCCGCGCCCGGTGCCGCCTTGTGCGGGTGTCCGGGCTGACGGGGTCGGGACACCTGGACCAGGCGCGTGCCGAGGCGGAGGACCTGAGGGACCGGGCGGTGGCGATCGGCGAGCACTGGACGCGTTCGTACACGGAGTACCAGCTCGCGCTGATCGCCCTGTACGAGGACCGGCCCGATGACGCCGCCGGGCACGCGCGGGCGATGATCCGGGAGAAGCGGACGATCGGGGACGCATTCGGGATCGCCCTCGGCCTGGACATCATGGCCGCGGCCCTGGCGGCGCGCGGCGACGGCGAGATCTCCGCGCAGGCCTTCGGCGCGGGCCAGTCGCTGTGGGAGACCGTGGGACACCCCCAGCGCGGCACGCCCGAACTCGCCTCGCTGCGGGCCCGGTCCCAGGCGTCGGCCCGGCAGGCGGCGGGCGACTGGGCGTACGACAAGGCGTACACCTGGGGCAGGCTCACGGACCCGGGGGCGACCGTGGAGACGGTGCTGGAGCTGGGCCGCTGACTCCGTGCCGATGCACCGATGCCCGGGAGAGTCGGCGCCCGGGCGAGGAGACCGGCGCGGGTGGGATCAGCCGTACGCGTCAGGCCCGGCGGCATGGAGCCGCCGGGCCTGACGTGGTGGGTGGGGCACCCCGTCGCTAGTCGACGAGTTCACGCTCCCGGCGCGGAGTCGCCACCCGCCCGGACGGGGCCGTGCGGGAGAGCTTCTCGCCCTCGACGTCAAGGTTCGGCAGGAGCCGGTCGAGCCAGCGCGGCAGCCACCAGGCGCTCTTGCCGAGCAGGGCGAAGAGGGCGGGCACGATCGTCATGCGGACGATGAGGGCGTCGAAGAGCACCGCGGCCGCGAGACCGAAGCCGATCATCTTGATGAAGTCGTTGTCCTCCACGATGAAGCCGGAGAAGACGCTGATCATGATCGCGGCCGCCGCGGCGACCACCCGGCCGCCGTACCGGAAGCCGGTGACGACCGCCTCGGAGGGCCGTGCCCCGTGGACGTACGCCTCCCGCATGCGGGTCACGAGGAACACCTCGTAGTCCATGGCCAGGCCGAAGACCACACCGATCATGAAGATCGGCATCGTGCTCATGATCGGGCTCGGCTGGTCGACGCCGAAGACATCGGCGAGCCAGCCCCACTGGAAGACCGCCACCACGGCGCCGAGCGCCGCCGTCACGGAGAGGAGGAAGCCGAGGGCGGCCTTGAGCGGGACGAGGATCGAGCGGAAGACGACCATCAGGAGCAGGAACGCCAGGCCGACGACCAGGGCGAGATAGGGCAGCAGCGCGTCGTTCAGGGTCTGCGAGAAGTCGATGAACATCGCGGTCTGGCCGGTGACCAGCACCTCCGCGCCGGTGTCGGCACGGAAGCCGTCGGAGAGGCCGCGGAGCGAGCGGACGAGGTCCTCGGTCGCTGCGTCGGTGGGGCCGGTGGTGGGGACGACGTTGAGGATCGCGGTGTCGCCCGCCTCGTTGGGCGTGGCCGGCGTGACGGCGGCGACGCCGTCCTGCTCGGCCAGGCGCTCGCCGACGGTCTTGGCGGCGGCGGCCGCGTCCTCGCCCTCCACCGTGATCATCAGCGGCCCGTTGAACCCGGCGCCGAAGGACTCCGAGAGCATGTCGTAGGCCTTGCGCTGGGTGGTGTCGGGGGCCATGGTCCCCTCGCCGGGCAGTCCGAGCTCCAGGCTGGCGGCGGGTACGGCGACCGCGCCGAGGCCGACGACGGCGACCAGCAGCACGGCGACGGGGTGGCGCAGCACGTAACTGGCCCAGCGGGAACCGAGGTTCGGCTTGCGGCGGGCGTCCTTCTCGGCCCGCGCGGCGGCCTTGCGCTGCCGGCGGGGGCTGAGCGGCTTGCCGGAGAACCGCGCCCGGTCGCGGCGGGCAAGCACCTTGACGGGGGCGAAGGCGAGCAGGGCCGGTACGAGGGTGAGGGCGACGAGGACGGCGATGGCGACGGTGCCGGCGGCGGCGAGGCCCATCTTGGTGAGCATCGGGATGTTCACGACGGCCAGGCCCGCGAGGGCCACGATGACGGTGAGTCCGGCGAAGACGACCGCGGAGCCCGCGGTGCCGACCGCCCGCCCGGCGGCATCGGCGCGGTCGCGCCCCTCGGTGAGCTCGGCGCGGTAGCGGGAGACGATGAACAGGGCGTAGTCGATGCCGACGGCGAGGCCGAGCATCATCGCCAGGGTCGACGTGGTGCTGGAGAGTCCTAGGGTGGAGCCGAGCGCGGTGATGCCCGAGATGCCGACGCCGACGCCGATGAGGGCGGTGAGCAGCGGCATTCCGGCGGCGATCACCGAACCGAAGGTGAGGACGAGGACGACCGCGGAGACCAGGATGCCGATCTTCTCGCCGGTGCCGCTCATCGCGGCCTCGATCTTCACCGCGTCGCCGCCCGCCTCCGCGGACAGACCGCCGGCGCGCGCCGTGGCCAGGGCGTCGTCGAGCGCGTCGTGCGCCTTGTCGCCGACCTCGGCGGCGGAGACCTTGTAGGTGGCGATGGCGTACGCGGTGGTGCCGTCCTTGCTCACCGCCTGCGTCGCAAAGGGGTCGCTCACCGAGACGACCTGCGGGGACGCCTTCACCTGCCTGACCAGCGCGGCGACCTGGTCCTTGTGCGCGGGGTCCGAGATCTTCCCGCCCTCCGGGGCGCGCACCACGATGCGCGCGCCGGCGCCGTCGGCGCTCACGGCCGGGAACTTCTCCTCCAGGAGGTCGAAGGCCTTCTGCGACTCCGTTCCCGGCATGGAGAAGGTGTCGGCGGGTGGCGGCGGCGCGGAGGAGGCGGCCACGCCCGCACCGCAGAAGATCACCACCCACAGCAGGAGCATCAGCCAGCGGCGCCGGAAGGCGAGACGGCCGAGTTTGTAGAGGAAGGTAGCCACGGCTGGGACTCCTGTCGGTGGTCCGGAGAGTACGGAACGGAAAGCGGCACGAACGCGGTACGAGTCCGGTCCGAGAGCGGTACGAGTGCGGTACGAGTGCGGCAGGACCGCGGTACGAGAGCGGTACGCGAGCAGCACGAGGGCCGTACGCGAGCGCTGCGGAGCGGGCCCAGCGGGATGCGGTGACACACGAGGGCCACAGAGGGATGGCGCCAGACGGACACTCCGGTGGCGCCACGCTTGCCGCTGGAGTGGTGCCACCATGACATCACCGCGCCGCCACCGCAAGCCACCCTCCGGCCCCGCCGCACCCGAACCGCACCGGAGAAGCGTAGAAACAGCAGGTCAGCCGGGTGAGCGCCATAGAGAAACCCGCATGGCTCGCCATAGCGCCACGAGTGTGCCATCATGGCGTCATGGACCTCACCCCCTACGTCGACAACCTCCGGCACGAACTCGCCATCGCGGCGGACGCCGGCGGCGAAGAAGCCCGGGCCCTGGCCGAGCGGCTGACCGCACCCCTGGAGTCCGCCACGCGGCTGACCCTGCTCAACGCGCTGTCCGCGGCCATGGGTGAGGTCACCCGCGAGCTGGCACCCGGCTCCGTCGACGTACGGCTGCGCGGACTCGACCCCGAGTTCGTCGTGACGCCGCCGCCCGCACCCGAGCCGTTCCAGGAGAGTCAGGCACCGGTCACGGCCCCCGCCGCGTCCGCGCCCCTCCAGGTGGGCCCGGAGGCCGACGACGGCGCCATGGCCCGGATCAACTTCCGTCTCCCGGCCCACCTCAAGGCGCGCGCCGAGAGCGCGGCGGCGGCGGAGGGCCTGTCGGTGAACGCCTGGCTGGTGCGGGCCGTGTCCACGGCCCTCGACGGCCGGGAGCACCCGAACCCGCCGGGCCGCGGCAAGGACTCGGGCGGCCGGGGCTTCACCGGCTGGGTCCGGTAGGACGCCGGGGTCCTACCGGCCCCCGGCCGACTTCACCGGCGGGTCACCGGCCCGCCGACGTCACTCGTCACCCGCCCTACCGGCGGGATCACCCACCCGAACCAAGAGGACGGAACAGTCATGCCTACGTACGAGACCCCCGAGCCGATCTCCGTCGTCCTCGAACTGGACGCCGGCACCGCCCGGATCACCGCGGGCAAGCGCACGGACACGGTCGTCGAGGTGCTGCCACGCGACGGCTCGGAGGACAACGACGTGCGCGCCGTGCAGCAGACCCAAGTCACCTTCTCGGGCGGCCGGCTGACGGTGAAGACGCCCAAGAAGCGCTCCCCGTGGGGGAAGCCCGGCGCCGTCGAGGTGAGCATCGAGCTGCCTGCCGGTTCGGACGTCCGGGGCTCCACGGGCATGGGCGGCTTCCACTGCGAGGGCCGCCTCGGCGAGACGGTCCTCAAGACGGGCCTCGGCGACCTCCAGCTCGACGAGGTGGCGGCCGCCAACCTGAGGACCGACACCGGCCACATCCGGCTGGCCCGCTCCACCGGGAACGTCGAGGTCGTCGGCGCCGGCCGGATCGAGATCGACACGGTCGCCGGCGCGGCGAGCGTCAAGAACGCCAACGGCTCCACGTCCATCGGCGAGGTCACCGGCGACCTCAAGACGAGCGCGGCCAACGGTGACATCTCCGTGCGCGTCGTGCACGGCAACGCCGCCGCCAAGTCCGCCAACGGCCGGATCGAGATCGGCGTCGCCCACGCGGGCGTCGAGGCCTCCTGCGCCAACGGCGGCATCCGGGTCGGCGACGTCACGCGCGGCCGGATCGACCTGCGCACCACCGTCGGCGATCTGGAGGTGGGCATCCACGAGGGCACCGCCGCCTGGCTCGACCTGACCCCGAAGTACGGGACGGTGCGCAACGCTCTCGGCTCCGCGACCGGCCCCGCCGCCTCCGACGAGACCGTCGAGGTGCACGCCAGGACCGGAGCCGGCGACATCGTCATCACCCGCGCCTGACCCACGTACGCCCGCCCGCACCTCCCCCGGGACGGCCCCTGACACTCCCTCAGCCGGTTCTCCCCGGACGCCCGTCCGACCACCCCGGGCCGCTACTCCGAGCCCCTTCCTAGCCGCTTCCGAGCCGCTTCCGAGGCACGCGCGGGCCCTCTCGATTCCCTCCTGAGCCGGTCGAGAGGCCCTCGCAAACCCTCCCGAGCGCCACCTGAGCCCTCGCGAGCCCCGCCTGACTCCCCCGAGTCTCCACCGACTCCCCGCGCGCCCCGCGCGCCTCGTGAGCCCCGTCGAGTCACCACGAACCCCCGGGCCCAGTCGAGTCACTACGAACCTCCGGGCCCGGTCGAGTCACCACGGACTCCCTAGCCCTCTTCTAGTCACCAGCGACTCCCCCTGAGCCCCGTCGATCGCCTTCCGACTCCCCCTCGGCTCCCTCTCCACCTCCCTTCTGCCTCCCCCCTGCTCCCTCCTCACCCTCCTCACCTCCCCATTTGCCCACCTTTCCACCTCCTCGCCCTCGAAAGGCGCCCCCCGAAAGGAAGCGGTATGACGACCACCCGGACATCCGCGCCCCTCGCCACGCACACGGCGGAGGCGGCGATCACCGTCGCCGGGCTGCGCAAGTCTTACGGCGACAAGGTCGTGCTCGACGGCATCGACCTGAACATCGCCGAAGGCACCGTGTTCGCCCTGCTCGGGCCGAACGGCGCCGGCAAGACCACCACGGTGGAGATCCTCTCCACGCTCATCGACGCGGACGCGGGCGAGGCCTGGGTCGCGGGCCGCCATCTGACCCGGGCCGCCGACGCGGTGCGCTCCGCGATCGGGGTCACCGGCCAGTTCTCGGCCGTGGACAACCTGCTGACCGCGGAGGAGAACCTGCTCCTCATGGCGGACCTGCACCATCTCGACCGCCGCGAGGGCAAGTTCAGGGCCAAGGACCTCCTGCGCCGATTCGACCTCTCCGACGTGGCGGGCAAGACCACCGTCACCTTCTCCGGAGGGATGCGGCGCAAGCTGGACCTGGCGATGACCCTGGTCGGCGACCCGCGGATCATCTTCCTCGACGAGCCCACCACCGGCCTCGACCCACGCAGCCGACGCACCATGTGGGAGATCATCCGCGGTCTCGTCGCCGACGAGGGCGTGACGATCTTCCTGACCACCCAGTACCTCGAAGAGGCTGACCAACTCGCCGACCGCATAGCGGTGTTGGACCACGGCAGGTTGATCGCCGAGGGTACGCCCGACGAACTGAAGCAGCTCATCCCCGGCGGCCACATCAAGGTGCGGTTCGCCGACGCCCAGAGCCTCGACACCGCCGCCCGGATCTTCTCCGTCGCGACCCGCGACGACGAGTCCCTGACGCTCCAGATCCCCAGCGACGGCTCCATCCCGAACCTGCGCGCCGTCCTGGACACCATGGAGGCCACCGCCGTCGAAGCCCAGTCGCTCACCGTCCACACCCCGGACCTCGACGACGTTTTCCTGACCCTCACCGGCCGGCCCCGCCCGGCCGACACCGGCGCCGCCGCCACCGGAGCCACCACCGCATCGACCGAGGAGACCGTCTGATGGCCACCATGTCCTACGCCGCCAGGGACGCCAGGACGATGCTGCGGCGGAACCTCAAGAAGGCGATGCGCTACCCGTCGCTGACCCTCATGGTCGCCTTCATGCCGATCATGATGCTGCTGCTCTTCAACTACGCCTTCGGCAGCGCCCTCGGCGCCGGCATCAGCGCCCTGCCCACCGGCAGCGGGGAGTACATCGACTACCTGGCGCCCGGCATCATCCTGATGGCCGCCACGTCCGGCGCCCTGACCACGGCGATCAGCGTGTGCGTCGACAAGACCGAGGGCATCGTCAACCGCTTCCGTACGATGCCGATCTCGCACGCCTCCTTCCTGACCGGCCATGTCGTGGGCAGCGTGATCCAGACGATGGCCGGCATCGTGCTCGTCATCGGCGTCGCACTTCTGCTGGGCTTCCGCCCCGACGCGACCTTCGTCGAGTGGATCGCCGCCGCCGGTCTGCTGACCCTGCTCACGCTCGCCCTCACCTGGCTCTCCGCCGGCATCGGCCTGGTCGCCAAGACCGTGGAGAGCGCGAGCAACATCCCGATGCCGCTGACGTTCCTGCCCTTCATCGGCAGCGCCATCGTGCCGACCGACTCGATGCCCACCGGCCTGCGCTGGTTCGCCGAGTACCAGCCCTTCACCCCGATCATCGAGACCCTGCGCGGACTGTGGCTCGGTACCGAGATCGGCTCCAGCGCGGTCATCGGCCTCGCCTGGACGCTGGGCCTTTCCCTGGTCGGCTACCTGTGGGCGCGCCGCGCCTTCAGGACCGGCGGCAAGCGCTGACCACGCGTTCCCTCAGCCCACTTCACGTACGACCACCGTCCCAGCACGTCCGACGATCGCAGGAGGACCCATGTCGAACGACCCGACCCCGAACGACCCGACTCCGAACGACCCGACCGCTGACGAACTGCCCACCCTGCCCACCGACCGACGCTCCGGCTGTCCCTTCGACCCGCCGGCCGAACTCACCGCCCTGAGCGACCGGCCGATCCGCCGCATGCGGTACGCGGACGGACACATCGGCTGGCTCGTCACCGGTCACACCGCGGCCCGCGCGATCCTGGCCGACCCGCGCTTCAGCTCGCGGTACGAGCTCATGCACATGCCGATACCGATGGAGGGCGCGCCGGAACAGCTGCCCCCGGCGCAGGTCGGCGACATCGTCGGCCTCGACGCCCCGGAGCACACCCGCTACCGGCGGCTCCTGACCGGGAAGTTCACCGTCCGCAGGATGCGCCAACTCACCGGGCGCGTGGAGCAGTTCACCGCCGAGCGACTCGACGCCATGGAACAGGCAGGCCCCGGGGTCGATCTGGTCGAGGCGTTCGCGCACCCCGTGCCCGCGCTCATGATCTGCGAGCTGCTCGGCGTGCCGTACGCCGACCGGGAACGTTTCCAGGGCCATGTGGCGACGATCTTCGACCAGACGGCGGGTCCCGAGGCCATGGGCGAGGCGTACATGGCGCTGCTCCAGTACCTCAACGAACTGGTCGTCGCCAAGCGCGCCGAACCCACCGACGACCTGCTGAGCGATCTCACCACGTCCGACCTCACCGACGAGGAACTGGCCGGAATCGGCGGGCTGCTGCTCGCCGCCGGGCTCGACACCACCGCGAACATGCTGGGCCTCGGCACCTTCGCCCTGCTCAGCAACCCGGACCAGCTCGCGGCGCTGCGCGAGGACCCGGGCCTCGCCGAGCAGGCCGTGGAGGAGCTGCTGCGCTACCTCAGCGTGGCCGACCCGCTGCCGCGCTCCGCCCTGGAGGACGTCGAGGTGGCGGGCGAGCTCATCAGGGCGGGCGAGACGGTGACCATCTCCGTCCAGGGCACCAACCGCGACCCGCACAGGTTCCCCGAGCCCGACCGGCTCGACATCCACCGCAAGGCCACCGGCCACCTGTCCTTCGGCCATGGCGCCCACCAGTGCCTGGGTCAGCAGCTGGCCCGTGTCGAGATGACGGTGGCGTTCCCGGCGCTCCTCGCCCGTTTCCCCACCCTGCGCCTCGCCGTGCCGCCGGAGGAGGTGCCCCTGCGCGACCGCTCCAACATCTACGGTGTCGTCAGCCTGCCCGTCACCTGGGACAAGGAGTAGCCCCATGAGCGACCCCCGAGAGGCGCTGCGCCTCAGCGTCGACCGCGACCGGTGCGCCGGCGCCGGAATGTGCGCCCTGACCGCGCCCGACGTCTTCGACCAGGACGACGAGGAAGGCCTGGTGGTCCTTCTCCACCCGGAGCCGGCCCCCGCGCAACAGGCCGCCGCCCGGATGGCCGTCGGCCTCTGCCCCGCCGAAGCCATCACCCTCACCCCCCGGGCCGCCGGGGACGCGTAGCCACCGCGCCCCTCCCCCGGACCGAGAGCCCGCACCATTGACCGGTGCGGGCTCACGTGTCCCGGCCCCTCCCTCGGGGCATCAAGCAGTGCGTGGCCGTGTGCGAGGACTACGCCGAGCGCGTCTTCGCCGCGCTCCACACCACCGACGAGGACACCGCATGACCCAGCAACCCGTGGCGGCCGCTCCCCGCAGGGCCATGTGGCCGCTGTACGCGGCAGGTTTCACCACGGCGTTCGGCGCGCACGGCATCGCCGCGAACCTCGGCGGCTTCTCCGAGGACGCCGTCACCTCCCTCCTCGTCCTGGGCGGCCTGCTCGCCCTCTACGACGGCGCCGAGGTGCTCCTCAAGCCCGTCTTCGGCTCACTCGCCGACCGGATCGGCGGCAAGCCCGTGCTCCTCGGCGGGCTGATCGCCTTCGCCGCGGCCTCGGCGCTGTACGCGATCGCCGACAGCCCCGGCTGGCTGTGGGCGGCCCGCCTCGGACAGGGCGCCGCGGCCTCGGCGTTCTCCCCGTCCGCCTCGGCCATGGTCGCCCGCCTCAACCCGGCCGCCAAGCGCGGGCGCGCCTTCGGCTCCTACGGTTTCTACAAGTCCATCGGCTACACCCTCGGCCCGCTCCTCGGCGGCGTCCTGGTCTGGGCCGGCGGCCTGCGCCTGCTGTTCACGGTGATGGCCGTGTGCGCGGCCGGTGTGGCCCTGTGGGCGGCGCTCGCCGTGCCCGTCGTGCCGCCGTTGCCGCGCAAGCGCCAGACCGTGGCCGACCTCGCGCGGCGGCTGACGGACCGTTCCTTCCTGGCGCCCACCGCCTGCCTCGCCGCCGCCACCGCCGCGCTCTCCGTCGGCGTCGGCTTCCTGCCGGTCTCGGGCGCCGCGGCCGGACTCGGCACCGTCGCGACCGGAGCCGCGGTCTCCGTGCTGGCCGCGACCGCCGCCGTCGTGCAGCCCAAGGCCGGCCGCGCGCTCGACAGCGGTCGTCTGAGCACCCGTACCGGTCTGCTCACCGGACTCCTCGTCACGGCGGCGGGACTCGCGGCCGCGATGCTGCCCGGCCTCGCCGGCGTCCTGATCGCCTCCGCTCTCATCGGCACCGGCACCGGTCTGATCACCCCGCTCGGCTTCGCGGCCCTGGCCGCCGCGACCCCGGAGGAACGTATGGGCCAGACCATGGGATCGGCCGAACTGGGCCGCGAACTGGGCGACGCGGGCGGACCGCTGCTCGTCGCGGCGGTCGCCACCGTCGCCGGTCTCACCTACGGGTACGCCGCCCTCGCCGCCCTCCTGGCGGCGGGCGCGCTCCTCGCCCTCGTGGGCCGCGGCGGCCGGACCGCGCCCGCGCCATCCCCGAGCCGACCCGCCTGAGCCTGACCCCGCCACAGCCCGCCGGGGTGCCCTGCGGGCCGGTGCTCTCGTCCGGTGTTCTTGTCCGGCGTTCTCGTCCGCTGTTCTCGTCCGGTGTTCTCGTCGGTTCCCAAAGCCGCCGAGAACACCGGATGTTCGGATATTCGGTGGGGCAGCGTCCGTGCCGTCAGGCACAATGCCCGCGATGATCTCCACCGCCGACGAGCTGCTCGTCGTACTCGATCCCCTGCCGCACGCCGCTCGGCTCCGGTACACCGCCGTCACCGCCCGTCGACTCGCCGACCGAGGCGCGCTCCAGCCGCTGCTCGCCGCACTGGACGGGCTCGGACCGTACGAGCGGCGGCTCGCCGCCCTCGCCGCGCTGGCCGCCGGGGAGTTCGGGCACCTCGCGGCCCGGTTGGGCGACCCCGACCCGGTGGTCCGCCGGTACGCGCTGCGCGGCGCGCGGCGGACACCCGTCCCGGACGCCGCCGTCCCGGACGCGGCCGTCGAGGCCGCGTACGACGACGCGCCCGCCGTGGTCCGCGCCGACCTCGCCCGGCTGCTGCGCGACGGCCGGCGGCCGGAGCTCGCCGAGCGGCTGGTACCCCGGGTCCGTACCGAGTTCGGCGAACGGGACGCGGCCCGCCTGCTGCCGGGCTGCTCGCCCGAGTTCACCGCGCGACTGCTGCCCGAACTGGCCGGGGCGCTCGCGTTCGAGGACTGGAGCATCCTGGCCGTCCGTCATCCCGTCGCCGTCCTCGACCACGCGGAGCGGGAACTCGGCGACCTCCCCCAGCGCTCGCGCGACCGCTGGTGGCGGCAGCACTCCACCGGAATCGCCGCCGCGCTGCCCGCCGCGCCGGGCCGTGTACTGGACCTGCTGGAACGTTTCGGCCCCGACAACCTGCCCGGTCCGGTCCAGGACCGGTTGGGCGACCTCGTCGCGGCGGACGCCGAGCGCGTGACGCGCTGGCTCGCCGACCCGAGCCGGGCCGCCGCGCGGTGGGAGCGGACACCCGGCGCTTCGGTCATGCGGCAGTTGGCGGCGGCGGATCCGCACTCCCTGCCCCGCCTCGGAGCACGGTGGTTCCACCGTGGAGCCTTCGGCGTCCTGTTGCGGTCGGTGCCACCGGCCCGCCGGGCCGCTTTCGTGGACGCCGTGGTCGCCGTGGGTGATCCCCGCCTGAACGTCCGCGCGCACGCGGGGGTGCTCGCCCAGCTGCCGACAGCCGAGCGGCATCGCAGGGCCCGTGGAGCGATCGACGCGCTCCGCGCCGAACGGGGTTCGAGCTGGGATCTCTGGGCCCTGCTCGCTCTCCTGCCGCCCGCCGAAGCCCGCCCCGAACTTCTGGCGGCTCTCCGCACCGGTGACGCCGAGGACCGCGGGACGCTCTGGTACCACCTGGCCGGCAACGTGGGCAACGCCCGTGATCCCGAACAGGTCGCGGAGTTCCTCGCGCTGGCCGCCGGCCGGCTGACGAACGAGCGCGACCTCGTTCGCTGGGAGGCCCTGACCGCCTTCGCCGAGCTGCCGCCGTCTCTCGTCGTGCCGTCCCTGGCGGCGGGCGGGTCCGCCGGGGGCTCCACCGGGGCGGAGTCCCTGGAGCGGCTGTGCCTGGACGCCCTGCGGGCCCGGGACTGCTCCTCCGGCACCCGGGACACGATCCGGACGCTGGCCGTCTCCCTGCTCGGCGCCCATGACGGCGGTGACACCTCCGCACGGACCACCGTACGGACCGCCGTACGGACCGCCGTACGGACCGCCGTACGCCTCCTCGAGGCGCTGACCGCGCACACCGGCGCGGTCGCCTTCGGCCCTCCGGCCGGCCTGCCGCGCGGCGGCGCGACGAGCGCCGTGCTCGACGCACTCGGCCCCTGGCTCGACCGGGCCGCCGCCCGGGGGGATGCCGTCCCCCTGCTCGCGCTGGTCAGGTTCTGGGGCCACCGCGCGAGCCGGATCCCCGAGCTCCGGGACCGTCTCGACCATGCCCTGCGCAGCTGCCCCGACGGGGTGTTCGGCGAGGTCGCCGCGGCCTGGCTGGCCGATCCCGCGACGCGCGGCGACCGCGCCGCCGAGCTGGTGGCGCGGGAGCCCTCCGCGGTCCATCTGCCGCCGGTGCTCACCGTCCTCGCCGCGGAACGCACCGACCTGCTGGACCGAGCGCTGACCGAGAGCCCGCTCCCGGGCGGCCGGTTCCCGGTGGCCGGGTCTCCCCGGCCGCTGCCGCCCTTCCGTTACGCCGACAGATGGCTGCCCCGGCAGCAGCGGGCCGCGGTCCTGCTGGCCTCGTCATGCGTCGACGATCCCGGCCGGGGTCTCGACGAACGGGGGGCGCTGCTCCGTGCGGTGGCTCCGGTCCCCGAGCACGGACGGGCCCTGCTCCAGCGGTACGCGACCGCGGCCGAACCCGCCGAGCCCGCGCTGACGGCCGCGGCCCTGGACGCGGCCGCCCACACCGACGACCCGGCCTCCGCCCTGCGCGCCCTGCTCGACCACTCCGGCGACGACCGGGCGGCTGCCGCCTGGTCCGCGGCAGGCCGCGCCGCCGCCCACGCCCGGCCCAGCCAGGTCGCGGCCCTGGTCCACGACGTCCTGACCCGGGAGAGCGGGGTGAAGGTCACCGTACGGAAGGCGGCCGCCCGGCTCGCCGCACGGCACCTGCCCGCGGGCGTCGCCACCGCGCTCCTGTCCACCGTGGGCCGCGCCCCGGGCATCCACCCGGACGTGCAGGCCACTGTCGTCGGTCTGGCCACGACACTGCTGCCGGCCGAGGAGATGTGGGCTCTGCTGGAGTCGGCGGCGGTCTACGGTCCGAGTGCCGCCCGTCGCTCGCTCCTGGACGTGAACCCGGGGGATCTGGCCCCGGCCCACCGTGCGCGGTACGGGGAGCTGGTCGCCCGGCTGCCGTTCGTCGCCGAGGAGGATGCCGCGGACCGGGCCCTGTTCGTCCTCCGCGACTGGGTGCCGTACTCCCCCGCGGCCGGTGCGGCCCTCGCGGACGTCTACACCGACCCCGGCACCGGCTTGAGCGTCTGGCGGGTGAGCTACGGGCTGACGGAGCTGGCCCAGTCCGAACTGCCGCACCCGGTCGGCGGCGTGCGGCCCGGCAGCCTCCTGGCCGGTGTCGTGGACCGGCTCCTGGCCCTGATCACGGCCGGCGAACCGGAGGGCGGCCGAGGGCATGCGGGGGACCTTCCGGCGCGCCGGCGGCTGCACTCCCTCATCGGCTCGTCGCTCCGCGACCACGGGATGTGCGCGGCCCTGGCCCGGCGGCTGGCCGTCGAGCCCGCGGTGATCGCCACCCGCACGTCCCTCCTCGTGCGGGCCATCGACCTGAAGGCTTCCGAGCCCGAACTCCTGCTCTCAATCAGAGAGTTGACCGACGCGATCGAGGGGCGTCCCGTCCTCGCGACGCGGATGGCGGAGGAGGTGGAGGAAGTCCATCAGTACGGTGAGCCGCTCACCGACCCGACGGCCGCGCTGGCCGCGGTCCGCTCGCTGGGCGCCGAGGGCGGCCTCGTGGCGGGTCTGATCGCCGTCGGCCTCGCGACCGCCGTCGGCGCACGGCAGAAATGGCCCGACGTCTGCCGCGCCGCCGTCGTCGAACTGCGCCGCCACCCGGAGTCGGAGGTCAGGGAGACGGCGTACGCCACCTCCATGGGCGGCGTCTGATCCCGTGAACAGCCCCTAGCTCGTGGTGTCCGCGCGGAAGGCGCGGCGATAGGCGGCGGGCGTGGTCCGCAGCGCCTCGTGGAAGCGTCGGCGCAGATTGACGGCCGAGGAGAGGCCGACCCGGTGCGCGATGGTCTCCACCGGCAGGTCGGTCTCCTCAAGGAGGGCGCGCGTGGCGGCGATCCGCCGGTCGAGGAGCCAGCGTCCCGGGCTGATGCCCAGTTGACCGGTGAAGCGCCGGGTGAGGGTGCGCGTCGAGACCTGAGCGCGGTCCGCCATCTCGGCGACGCTGACCGGCTGGTCCAGTCGCCCGGACAGCCACTCCAGGAGCGGGGCCAGCGAGTCGGCGACCGGTCCTGTAGTGGGCAGTTCGGCGTACTGCAGCTGGCAGCCCTCGCGGTGCGGCGGCATCACCATCTGGCGGGCGATCCGCATCGCGTAGGCGGCGCCCCGGTCGGAGCTCACGAGGTGCAGGCAGAGGTCGGCGCCGGCCGCCGCGCCGGCGCTGGTGGCGACGTCGCCGTGGTCCACGTAGAGCACCGCGGGGTCGACCGTCACCTGCGGGAACCTGCCGGCCAGTTCGGCGGCTCGCGCCCAGTGGGTGGCGGCCCTTCGGCCGTCGAGGAGACCGGCGGCGGCGAGCACGAAGGCGCCCGCGCAGATGCCGACGACCCGCGCGCCGCGGCGGTGCGCCGCCCGGACCGCCGCGACCACGGCCGGCGACACCTCCGTGCCCGCGGGCTCCGCCCAGCCGGGGACGAGCACGGTGTCCGCGCGCTCCAGCGCGTCGAGGCCCGCCGTGACGAGCAGGTCGTAGCCGGCCTGCGTGGGCACCGGACCGGGGTGTTCGGTGCACACCTCGAAGGCGTAGTGCGAGGGGATCGCCGGGCCGTGGTCGCCGAACACCTCGGTGGCGCAGGCCAGCGGGAACGTGGCCTGCGGGGGCGCCAGGAGGGCCACCACCCGGTGCGGAGCCGGGGAGTTCGGCAGCGGACGAGGCGTCATGGCGCGAAAGTACCCCATCATGTCGTTCAGGACACTGGGGACGGGCGATTGGTCTAAACCATCATCGGATCGTGACCAGCCCGCAGACGCCCCGACAGACCCCGACCGCCCAGGCCCGTGAGGCCGCGCCGACCACCGGGCCGCCCGCGCGCCGCCCGTTGTGGGACCGCCGTTTCGCGCTCTTCTTCACCGCCCGCACGATCTCGCTCCTGGGCGACGCGATGATGCCGGTGGCCTCCGCCCTGGCCGTCGGCGCGCTGTACGGGATCTCCGGGGTCGGCTACGTCCTCGGCACCTGGACCGGGACGTTCGTCGTCCTGGTGCTGTTCGGCGGCGTGTTCGCCGACCGGTTCGGGGCGCGCCGGATGATGGTCGGCGCGGACCTCGCCCGGGTGCTCACCCAGGGTGTGCTGGCCGCCGCCTTCTTCGCCGGGACCCCGCCGTTCTGGCTCCTGCTGGCCATGGCGGCCCTGGCCGGCGCGGCCGTCGCGATGTTCCTGCCGGGGGCGAACGGGATGGTCCCGCTGGTCGCCGCCGAGCCGCAACGGGCCAACGCCACGCTCAAGGTGGCCGACGCGCTGGCCCACCTGCTCGGCCCGGCCCTCGCGGGGCTCCTGATCGCCCTGGCCGGGGCGGGAACGGTGTACGCGATCGACGCGGGCACCTTCCTGCTCAGCGCGCTGTGCCTGGCGATGCTGCGGTTCGCCCGGATCGCCGACGCCGACTCCCGCGGCCGCACGCGCGGTTCACTGCGCCGGGACCTCCGCCAGGGCTGGCGGGAGTTCCGCGCGCGCACCTGGCTCTGGGCCGTCATCCTCGTCTGGATGGTCTTCGGAGTGCTGCTCTTCGGCCCGCTGGTCCCGCTCGGTTCGGCGCTGGTCGGTGAGCGTCTCGGGCCGAACGCGTACGGTCTGGCGGTCTCCTTCCTCGGCGCCGGTACGGTGCTCGGCGGGCTGCTCGCCCTGCGCCTCCGCCCGGCCCGGCCGCTGGCCGCGGGCGCCCTGGCGATGGCGCTGTACTCCGTACTCCCCCTCTGTCTGGCGCTCGGCGCCGGTCTGCCGGTGCTCCTGGCCGGCCATGTCGTCGGCGGCGGCGCCCTGGCGTTCTGGTCGGTGATGTGGGCCACCAGCGTGCAGACGCACACGCCGCCCGCGGTCCTCAACCGGGTCTCCGCCTACGAGCTCGCCGGCTCGGTCTCCGGTATCGCGCTCGGCCAGATCCTGGCGGGGCCGGCCCTCGCCCTGACCTCCCCGGCGCGGCTCCTCCTGGTCTCCGCGGGCGTCTGCCTGGCCGGCTGTGTGGTCCTGCTCGCCGTGCCGGCCATCCGTACCCTGCGCCGAGCCACCGCTCCTTGACCTCCGTGGCATCAGCAACTACCTTGCGGTCACACATCGGTCCATCGGCCCGAACGACCGAGAGGAGGCGACCGACGGATGAACACCCGCTCCGATCTGACGCGCCTCGCCCACATCACGGCCTGGGCTCCGGGTCGTATCGCGCACGGCTGCTGACACGCCGGCCCCCGAAGCCGTTGCGACGCGCCCTTCGACGGCGCGTTCCCGGCTTCCCCGCACCACCCCCGCCTCCCCGCACGCCGCTGTCGCGTGCAGCTTCGCGCGCCCGTCCCTGACACGTGGCGCCGCCGAACACAGAAAGCTGCCTGAAATTGGCGAATACTGTTGAATCGACCGCTCACGCGCCGAATCGAAGGTCTGTCATGGAATCGGCCTCCGACGGGCCGCGGATCACCGTCAACGGGAGCGACACGCCGGTCGCCCCGTCCGCGCCCCACACCACCGTGCTCGACTTCCTGCGCGAGCGCGGCCTCACCGGCACGAAGGAGGGCTGCGCCGAGGGTGAGTGCGGGGCCTGCTCGGTCCTGGTGGCACGTCCCGGGGTGAACAGGCCCACCGACTGGGTGGCCGTCAACGCCTGCCTGGTCCCGGCCGCGGCGCTCGACGGCCAGGAGATCGTCACCTCCGAGGGTCTCGCCACCCCCGGCGCGCCCGGCACACCGCCCACCCTGCACCCGGTGCAGGAGGAGATGGCGGTCCGCGGCGGCTCCCAATGCGGTTACTGCACACCGGGGTTCATCTGCAGCATGGCCGCCGAGTACTACCGCCCCGACCGCTGCGCGCACGCGGGGCCCGAGTCCGACGCGGGCTCCCCGCCGGCCGGCGGCACCGACCACCAGCACGGCCCGAACGGCTTCGATCTGCACGCGCTGAGCGGCAACCTGTGCCGCTGCACCGGCTACCGCCCGATTCGCGATGCCGCGTTCGCCGTCGGTGAGCCCACCGACGAGGACCCGCTCGCACGGCGGCGCGACCAGTCGCCGCCCGCGCCGACCGCCACCGCGTACACCCGGGACGGCAGCACCTTCCTGCGGAAGGAGACCCTCGCCGAGACGCTGGGGTTCCTTCGCGAGCGGCCCGACGCGGTGGTGGTCGCGGGCTCCACGGACTGGGGCGTGGAGGTGAACATCCGCTCCCGGCGCGCCGATTGCGTGGTCGCGATCGACCGGTTGCCCGAACTGCGGGAGCTGCGTGTCGCGTCCGACCACATCGAGATCGGGGCCGCGCTGACGCTCAGCGAGATCGAGCGCCGCCTCGACGGCCAGGTGCCACTGCTCGCGGAGCTGTTCCCGCAGTTCGCGTCCCGGCTCATTCGCAACGGCGCGACCCTGGGCGGAAACCTCGGTACCGGCTCCCCCATCGGGGACAGCCCGCCCGTGCTGCTCGCGCTGGAGGCGACGGTGGTGCTCGCGGACGCCGACGGTGAGCGCGAGGTCCCGCTCGCGGAGTACTTCACCGGCTACCGGCAGAGTGCGCGCCGCCCGGGCGAACTGATCCGCGCGGTGCGCGTCCCTGTGCCGCTGTCGCCCGTGGTGGCCTTCCACAAGATCGCCAAGCGGCGCTTCGACGACATCTCCAGTGTCGCGGTCGCCTTCGCGCTCGCCGTCGAGGACGGGGTCGTCCGCAAGGCCCGGATCGGTCTGGGCGGTGTGGCCGCCACCCCGATCCGCGCCCTCGCCGCCGAGGAGGCCCTGGAGGGCCGGGCGTGGACGGCGGAGACCGTCGAGGCCGCGGCCCGGGAGCTGCGGGCCGCGGGGACGCCGATGAACGACCATCGCGCCAGCGCCGGTTACCGCTCCGCGATGCTCGGCCAGAGCCTGCTGAAACTGTACGCGCGCAACACCGAGGCGGTGTCGTCATGAGCCAGCTGTCCGCTCGCCCCGAGAAGCCGGTCGTCGGGGTCTCGATGCCGCACGAGAGTGCCGCCCTGCACGTCACCGGCGCCGCGCTCTACACCGACGACCTGGTCCACCGGACCAAGGACGTGCTGCACGCGCACCCGGTCCAGGTGATGAAGGCCCACGGCAGGATCACCGCGCTGCGCACGGCCCCCGCGCTCGACGTGCCCGGCGTGGTCCGCGTGCTGACCGGCGCCGATGTGCCGGGGGTCAACGACGCCGGGATGAAGCACGACGAACCGCTCTTCCCCGACGAGGTCATGTTCCACGGCCACGCGGTCGCCTGGGTGCTGGCCGAGACCCTGGAGGCGGCCCGGCTGGGCGCGGCGGCCGTCGAGGTGGAGCTCGGCGAGAAGCCGTCCGTGATCACGCTGGAGGAGGCCATCGCCGCCGGGAGCTTCCACGGTGCCCGGCCCACCATGGTGACCGGTGACGTCGAGGCGGGCTTCGCCGAGTCCGCGCACGTCTTCACCGGCGCGTTCCAGTTCTCCGACCAGGAGCACTTCTATCTGGAGACGCACGCCGCGCTGGCCCACATCGACGAGGCCGAGCAGGTGTTCGTCCAGAGCAGCACCCAGCACCCCTCGGAGACGCAGGAGATCGTCGCGCACGTCCTCGGTCTGCACAGCCACGAGGTCACCGTGCAGTGTCTGCGGATGGGCGGCGGCTTCGGCGGCAAGGAGATGCAGCCGCACGGCTTCGCGGCCGTCGCCGCGCTCGGCGCCAAGCTGACCGGCCGGCCGGTGCGGGTGCGGCTCAACCGGACGCAGGACCTCACGATGTCGGGCAAGCGGCACGGCTTCCGCGCCGAGTGGAAGATCGGATTCGACGCGGAGGGCCGCATCCAGGCCCTGGAGGCCACCCTGACCGCGGACGGCGGCTGGAGCCTCGACCTGTCGGAGCCGGTGGTGGCCCGGGCGCTCTGCCACATCGACAACACGTACTGGATCCCCAACGCCCGTGTCACCGGCCGTATCGCCAAGACCAACAAGGTCTCCAACACGGCCTTCCGCGGCTTCGGCGGACCGCAGGGCATGCTGGTGATCGAGGACATCATGGGCCGCTGCGCGCCGCTGCTCGGCCTGGACCCGGCGGAGCTGCGCAGGCGCAACTTCTACCGGCCGGGGCTCGGCCAGTCGACGCCGTACGGACAGCCGGTGACCCAGGCGGAGCGGATCTCCACCGTCTGGCACCAGGTCGAGGAGAACGGCGGCGTCGCCGACCGCAGGCGCGAGATCGCCGCGTTCAACGCGGCGCACCCGCACACCAAGCGGGCGCTGGCGATCACCGGCATCAAGTTCGGCATCTCCTTCAACCTCACCGCCTTCAACCAGGGCGGCGCGCTGGTGCTGATCTACAAGGACGGCTCGGTCCTGATCAACCACGGCGGCACCGAGATGGGCCAGGGCCTGCACACGAAGATGCTGCAGGTCGCGGCGACCACACTGGGGATCCCGCTGCACAAGGTGCGGCTGGCCCCGACGCGGACCGACAAGGTGCCCAACACCTCCGCCACCGCCGCCAGCGCGGGCACCGACCTCAACGGCGCGGCGGTGAAGAACGCCTGCGAGCAGCTGCGCGAGCGGCTGCTGGGGGTGGCCGCCACCCAGCTGGGCGCGAACGCCTCGGACGTCCGCATCGTCGAAGGCGTCGCACGCGTCCTGGGTGGCGAGAGCGAGCTGGGCTGGGACGAGTTGGTGCGCACCGCGTACCTTCAGCGGGTCCAGCTGTCGGCGGCCGGTTTCTACCGGACCGAGGGGCTGCACTGGGACGCGAAGGCCTTCAAGGGCTCGCCGTTCAAGTACTTCTCGTACGGCGCGGCGGCGGCCGAGGTGGAGGTGGACGGTTTCACGGGCGCGTACCGCATCCGGCGCGTCGACATCGTGCACGACGTCGGCGACAGCCTGTCCCCGATGATCGACATCGGTCAGGTGGAGGGCGGCTTCGTGCAGGGCGCGGGGTGGCTGACGCTGGAGGACCTGCGCTGGGACGCCGGTGACGGGCCGCACCGCGGCCGGCTGCTGACCCAGGCGGCGAGCACGTACAAGCTGCCGAGCTTCTCGGAGATGCCCGAGGAGTTCCATGTGACCCTGCTGCGGAACGCCACCGAGGAGGGCGCGGTCTACGGCTCCAAGGCGGTGGGCGAGCCCCCGCTGATGCTGGCGTTCTCGGTCCGCGAGGCGCTGCGGCAGGCCGCCGCCGCGTTCGGGCCGGCCGGGGTCGCCGTGGAGCTGGCCTCGCCCGCGACTCCCGAGGCGGTGTACTGGGCGATCGAGGCGGCTCGCGCGGGTGCCGTCTCCCGGGCCGAAGTGCTGAGCGGTGCCTGACATGACGTGGGTCGCCGCGGTCGCGCGGCTGCGAGCGCGCCGGGAGTCCGGCGTGCTGGTGACCGTCGCGACCGTGCGCGGCCACGCCCCGCGGGACGCCGGGGCGAAGCTCGTCGTGGGGCGGACCGAGACGTGGGGTTCGATCGGCGGCGGCAACGTCGAGGCCGTGGCGATCGACCGGGCCCGGCAGATGATCTCGCTCCCCGCGCCCGAACCGGAGCCGGAGCTGATCGACTTCGCGCTGAACGACAAGGTCACCAACCGGCACGGCGTGCAGTGCTGCGGCGGTACGGTCTCGGTGCTGCTCGAACCGCTGCCGGTCGTACGGGCGGTGGCGATCTTCGGTGTGGGCCATGTCGGTCTCGAACTGGCGCGCATCCTCGCGCGGATGGACCTCGACCTCCATCTGGTCGACAGTCGCGCCGACATCCTGACCAAGGAGCGGCTGGACGTCCTGTCGGACGCGGTGGCGCAGGTGCACGTCCACCACACGCCCCTGCTGCCCGAGGAGGTCCTCGAGGACCTGCCGGCCGGCACCCACGTCCTGATCATGACCCATGACCACGCCGAGGACGCCGCCCTGTGCGACGCTGCACTGCGGACGCCTCAGCTCGGGTCCATCGGCCTGATCGGCTCGGCGGCCAAGTGGACCCGGTTCCGCAAACGGCTCTCCACCGAGGGCGGTCACGACGACGCCACGATCGACCGGATCAAGACCCCGATCGGACTGCCGGACATCACCGGCAAGGAACCCGCGACGATCGCGGTGAGCGTCGCCGCCGACCTGCTCCGCACGTTCGAGAAGGAGAGGTTCTGACCACGGGACCGGCGCCCTAGCGGCCGCTGGACGAGCGTGCCCGCAGCTGGGGAAGGACGAAGAGCCGGTGCCGTGGGGCGTCCGGGTGGTCGAGTCGGCGGACCAGCAACTCCACGGCGGAGGCGCCGACTTCGTACTTGGCGGGGGCGACCGCGCTGAGCGGGATGTCGGCGAGCCCGGCCACCTCGTCGTCGTACGCCACGACGGCGACGTCGCCGGGGACCTGGAGCCCCCGTGCGCGCAACCGCCGCAGCAGGGCGAGGGCTTCGTTGTCGGGATGGGCGACGACGGCGTCGACGCGGCCCTCCGCCACGGCGTCGAGCAGTTCCTCGACCGGGCCGTCGTACTCCCGGCTCCCGGCTCCCGCGTCGGGGATGTCCAGGACGGTCGCCGTACCGGGGTCCGTGAGGCCGGCCGCCCGCACGCCGGCCTCGAAGCCCTCGACGATCCCGGGCGCGGTCGGGCTCGCCCCGCGGACGAGCAGCGCGAGGCGACGGCGGCCGGCGTCCACGAGGTGCCGTACGGCGAGGCGTGCCCCGTGGACGTGGTCGGACACGACGTGGTCGATCCCGGCCGCCTCGTCCGCCTCGGGGCGGCGCTCAACGATGACGACGGGGACGGGCAGTTGCTCGTACCAGCCGCGCGGCCCCGAGGGGACGACGAGCAGCCCGTCGACCCCGTCGCCGATCATCCGCTCGACCTGGGCGCGCTCCTCGTCGGCGTCGTACCCCGAGATGTCGAGGACCAGGCGGACGTTCCGGGCGGCGGCGGCCTCCCGCGCGCCCTTGATGACCTCGGGGTAGTAGTAGTCGGCGGCCGGTACGACAAGGCCGACGACCCGCTCCCGGCCACGCGTCCGCGCGGGGGGAACGGCCTCGACGGGAGCCGTCTCCGCCCATGTCTCGGGGAGCATGGCCCCGCCGTGCACCCGGGCGACCAGGCCGCGGTCGGCGAGGACCTCGACGTCCCGCCGGACCGTGACCGGAGAGACGCCCAGTTCGGCCGCGAAGTCGCTGACGCGCAGCGAGCCCTCTTCGCGCAGCCTGCGCAGGATCGCCTGGTGCCTGTGTTCCGCGTGCACTGCTCCGCTCCCCTCCTCGGTCACCCCGGTTCTGGCGCAGTGTAGCGAGCCTTCGATCGATCCTGAACGTTTACGTCCGTACGGACAACTGGCGACTGTTCCTGTCCAAACCGTTGCTGTCTTGGTTTTCTGCGTGCTAGAAACCCCACGCTCCCGAGCCAGCGACAGCGCCGAGGCAACGACGCGCTCCTCCCGTAAAGGTCGTCTCCCATGTCATCTCCCTGGCGTCGCCGCACCTTCCTCCACGCCGCAGGTGGGGGCGCGCTCGCCCTCGGGCTCGCGGGAGCACTCGCGCACCCGTCCGCCGCCTCGGAACTCCAGGCGTCCGCGGCGGAGTCCGACGCGGAGTTCGACGCGCTGCGCGCCAAGTGGCGCGACCTCATCCTGGGCACGGGGTTCAGCCCCACCGCGGAGCCGTACCGGACCATCCTCGCCGCCCTCGGCACGACCGCGGCCGGCCTCGCCTCGACCATGGTCCCGGCGAGCGGTTCGCTCTGGCCGGGCCGTTCCTGGACCGATCCGGAGCCGGATCTCGACGCGGAGTCCTACGCCTTCTCGGCGACGATGAACGAGGGCTTCAGCCGGCTGCGCACCATGGCCGAGGCGTACTCCCAGCCGGGCACCGGAGTGACCGGGGACGCCGGGCTCCGGGACGCGATCCTCACCGGCCTCGACCATCTCCGCGCCGAGGTCTACAACGAGAACACCACGCGCTACGGCAACTGGTACAACTGGCAGATCGGCGCCCCGCAGGCGCTGATGGACACCTGTGTGCTGATGTACGACCACCTGTCGGCGGAGCAGATCGCCGGCTACTGCCGGGCCGTGGACGCGTTCGTACCCGACTCGGTCTTCGCCTCGTACACCGGGACCAGCACGGGTGCCAATCGGGTCGACCTCTGTCGCGGGGTGATCCTGCGCGGGATCGTCGGCAGGGACGCGGGCAGGATCGCGCTGGCGTCGCAGGCGCTGGCCCCGGTGTTCCCGTACGTCACCTCGGGCGACGGTTTCTACGACGACGGGTCGTTCGTCCAGCACCGCAACGTCCCCTACATCGGCGGCTACGGCGCGGTGCTGCACGACGGCGTGGGCCGGCTGCTCGCGCTGCTACGCGGCTCCAGCTGGGAGGTGACCGGAGCCGGCACCCAGCTCTTCCTCGACACGGTGGAGAAGGCCGTCGCCCCCTTCATCTACAACGGCCTGATGATGGACAACGTCAGCAGCCGGGGCATCAGCCGCATCGGCACCAACGAGCACCAGCGCGCGCACGGCCTGATGGCGACCATCCTGCTGCTCGGGCAGGGAGCGAGCCCCGAGGAGAACGCCCGCTGGCGTGCGATGGTCAAGGGCTGGCTGCAGCGCGACTACTACTATCCCGCGCTCAAGAACCCCGGCCTCTCCCTGATCAGGGCGTCGCTTCTGCAGGGACTGCAGGACGACACTTCCGTCAAGGCCGCCCCCGAGCCGGTCGAGCACCGGCTGTTCCCCAACATGGCGCGGGCCACCCACCGCCGTCGCGACTGGGCGGCCTCCGTCTCCATGGCCTCGAACCGCATCGCCCACTACGAGTTCGGCAACGGCGAGCACGCCCGCGGCTACCACACCGGCGCCGGGTGGCTCTCCTGGTGGGGCACCGACTTCGGCCTGGAGCAGTACTCGGACGCCTACTGGCCCACCGTCGACCCGTACCGGCTGCCCGGCATCACCGCGTCCAGCAAGCCACTGGCCGACGGCGAGGGCGGCAACTGGGGACAGCCCATGCCGGACGCCGCCTGGGTCGGCGGCAGCACGGACGGCGAGTTCGCCGCCGTCGGCCAGCACCTGAAGGGCATCTCCAGCACCATGGAGGCGCGCAAGTCCTGGTTCTTCCTCGACGACTCCGTCGTCTGCCTCGGCGCCGGCATCAGCGCGGCGGACGGCCACGCCGTCGAGACGACCGTCGACAACCGCGCGCTCGGCGCGACCGGCACCCCCGTCCTCACGGTCGACGGCAAGGCCCAGCCGGTGGCGCAGGGGTGGACGGCCACCTTCGAGGACGCCGAGTGGGCCCACATCGCGGGGCACGCCGGCTACGTCTTCCCGGGCGGCGCACGGCTCAGCGCCGTACGCGAGGAGCGCACCGGCTCCTGGCGGGACATCAACACCGGCGGCTCCGCCGACCCGATCACCCGTCGCTACCTCACCCTCGTCAGCGACCACGGCGTCGACCCGACGGACGGCGACTACGCCTACGTCCTGCTGCCGGGAGCGAGCACCAGGACCACGGCCCAGCGCGCCTGCGACCGTGGTGGGCTGAGGATCCTCGCCAACTCGGCGGACCAGCAGGGCGTACGCGTCCCGAAGCTGGGGCTGACCGCCGTGAACTTCTGGACCGCGGGCACGGTCGGCGGGCTCCAGGCCGACGCCCCCGCCTCCGTCCTCGTACGGGAGCACCGGGGCGGCACGGCGACCGTCGTCGTCTCGGACCCCGCGCGAGCGGCCACGTCCTTGAACGTGGTCTGGAACCGCCGGGTCGGCAAGGTGCTCTCGAAGCCCGCCACGGTCACGGCCGCCACCACCGGCTCATCGCTGCGGCTCACCTTCGGCGACCTCACGGGCCGGTTCGGCGCGCCCCAGAGGATCACCGTCCGGCTCGGCTGACGCCGACCGGACCCCAGGGCGTCCGTCCCGCCCAGGGCGGGCGCCCCGCACGGAATCGCACTCCCCCCACCGGAGGAATCCATGCAACGCAGCATCGTCCGCACGCTTTTCCCGGCCGCGCTCCCCACGGCGCACGCCACCGCGCTCACGTTCGTCCTCGCCACGCCCGCACACGCCGCGGTCGAATGGGACGGAGACGCGGACAACGGAGGAACGGCCGTCTTCGCCTCGGTCCTCTGCGACTCCCCCTCGTACGTGTACCAGCCGGACTGGAACGACGGTCGTGGCAAGATCTTCGGCTTCACCAAGGCGGCGGGCTCCGAGCGGTGCGAGGGGCACGGCATCGCCGGCCGCACCCTCACGTCCGGCCGGACGTACTGGTTCGGCTGGGAGTCCATGACCAAGACGGGCAACGCCCAGACGGTGTTCCAGTGGAAGTCCTGGGGCACCAACGACGAGAACGACCAGAACTATCCGGTGCTCATGAAGGTCGAGGACAGCCGGCTGAAGATCTGGTACGTCGCCCCGGGCGAGCAGTGGATCTCGGCCGGCAGTGTCGCCTGGACGCCCGGGACCTGGAACAAGATCGAGCTCGGTATCGACGCCCAGTCCTCCACGAGTGGTTCCTTCGCCCTGTACGTCAACGGGCAACTGGTCGCGGACCGTCAGAACGCGGTGACCTGGGACCTCAAGGGCAATGTCCCGCGCTGGGGCTCGTACGGCTCCACCATCTTCGACGTCGAGTCGGTCCACTGGGTCGACGGCCTGAAGATGGGCACGACGCGTACCGACGTCGACTGAGGAGCGATCGGCGGCGGTGTCCTGGCCCCGGCCGCGGGGTCCCGCGAGAATGCGGCCATGACCGATGACTCAGCACGCCCCGCCGTCCGCGTCGAGCGGGACGGGCCCGTGACGACCGTGGTGCTGTCGCGGCCCGCCGCCCGCAACGCCGTGGACGGACCGACGGCGCGGCAACTGGCGGACGCCTTCCGCGCGTTCGACGCGGATCCCGATGCCTCCGTCGCCGTGCTCTGGGGCGAGGGAGGGACCTTCTGCGCGGGTGCCGATCTCAAGGCGATCGGCACCGAGCGCGGCAACCGGGTGGCGCCGGACGGCGACGGGCCGATGGGCCCGACCCGCCTGCGCCTGTCCAAGCCGGTCGTCGCGGCCGTCGCCGGCCACGCCGTGGCGGGCGGTCTTGAGCTGGCCCTCTGGTGCGACCTGCGGGTGGCCGAGGAGGACGCGGTCTTCGGGGTGTTCTGCCGCCGATGGGGCGTGCCGCTGATCGACGGCGGTACGGTCCGGCTCCCCCGGCTGATCGGCGAGAGCCGGGCCATGGACCTCGTTCTCACCGGCCGCGCCGTTCCGGCGGCCGAGGCGTACGCGATGGGCCTCGCCAACCGCCTCGCCCCGCCGGGCGGCGCCCGGGCCGCGGCGGAGGAGCTCGCCCGGGAGATCGCGGCCTTCCCCCAGCTGTGCCTGCGCCACGACCGGCTCTCCGTCAGGGAACAGCACGGACTGCCCGAGCCCGAGGCCATGGCGGCGGAGCTGCGCCACGGCATGGTGCCGCTGTCGGCCGGCGAGACCGCCACGGGAGCCGCGGCCTTCGCGACGGGCCGGGGAAGGCACGGCTCCTTCGACGACTGACCCGGAGACCGGGCCCTGTTCGCCGCAGCAGGCCGGGAACAGGACTCGGTCGTGTCACGCGGGGGACATCACCGGACCGGACTGTTGTCCCGGCCGCGCACCGGCGCCGCCGCGGTCCGACTCCGCAGGCGGGGCAGCGGCTGGGCGCCGCGCGTGGCCCACAGGGCCATGGCGATGTAGAGGACCTGCTCAGGGACGCGCTGCCACAGCGGCGAGGCGGGCTCGCCCGCGAACGGGATCTCGGCGACGGCGGCGTTGATGTTCGCCGGCAGCATGAGGACGAACAGCACCGCCAGGCCGTAGCCGGCGGCGCGGCGGAACCGGCCGGTGATCAGCCCGACCGCGCCGAGGAGTTCGAGCACACCCGTGAGGTGGACGGCCGCCGAGGGGAACGGGACCGCCGACGGAACCATGGCGACGAGGTCCCCGTGGTTCGGCATGAAGGTGGCGCCCGCCGGGACGAAGTGCGCACTGGCCGTCATGAACAGCATGACCGCCATCGCGTGGGCCGCAGCGGCGGGCCAGGTCGCGAGGCGCCGCACACCGAGCGCGCCGAGACCGCGCAGCAGGGCGAACGAGGCCAGGAGAACGATGAGTGTCATGTCCGCGCTCCATATCTAGTCACTGTCAAGTTCTAAGGCGAACGTAACCCCGGTGCGATATCTTGTCAATGACAAGTTGAAAGGATCGCCCCTGTGCCGAAGAGCGGATACCACCATGGAGACCTGCGCCGGACGATCGTCGCCGCCGCCGTCGCGGCGATCGACGAGTCCGGCCTCGACGGGTGGAGCCTGCGCGAGCTGGCCCGGCGCGCGGGTGTCTCGCACGCGGCACCGGCCCACCACTTCGGCGACAAGACCGGCGTCCTGACCGCGATCGCCACCGAAGGCTTCACCCTGCTCGCCGACGCGCTCGAAGCCGCCGAGCCGGACTTCCTCACCGTGGGCCTGTCCTACGTGGACTTCGCCGTCCACCATCCGGTCCACTTCGCGGTGATGTTCCAACCCGGCCTCTACCACGCGGACGACGAGGCCCTCCACCGGGCGGAGACCCGCGCGGGGGACGTTCTCCGCAAGGGGGCGGGCGCGGCGGCCGCCGCGTCGAAGGACACCCCCGAGCACACGACGCTCGCCGCCTGGTCGATCGCGCACGGCTTCGCGAACCTGTGGATCAGCGGGGCGCTGCCGTCTGCGCCCGGCGCCGACGCCGTCGAAGCCGCCCGCCCGGTGCTGCGCACGCTCCTGAACCGTCACGCCTGACCGTCCGCGCCTCACGGGGAGCCGCCGACCCCGACCCGATCCCGGAGACGCGGCAAGGCCCCGCTCCTCCGTGTGGAGGTGCGGGGCCCTGCGGGTGGCGCTGCGGCGTGCGGGCCGGCTGGGAGTCGGTGGGGTGACTTTAGTACCAGCCGTTGGCCTGCCAGAAGGCCCAGGCGGCGTTGGGGGAGCCGTAGCGCTCGTTCATGTAGTTGAGGCCCCACTTGATCTGGGTGGCGGGGTTGGTCTTCCAGTCGGAGCCGGCCGAGGACATCTTGGAGGCCGGGAGGGCCTGGACCAGGCCGTAGGCGCCGCTGGAGGAGTTGGTGGCGGAGGGGTTCCAGCCGGACTCGTGGGTCACGATCTTGCTGAACGACGCGAACTGCGAAGCCGGCACGATCTGCTTGGCGATCGCCTTGGCGTCACTCGGAGCGGCCGAGGCCGACGCCGTCGTGCCGAGCACCGCACCCGAGGCGCCCAGCAGCACGGCTGCGGAGACGGCGAGGGTCTTCTTGCGGGACGAGACACGAGTGGAGAGCGAGCGGAACACGAAGCGACCTAACGTCGGGGACAAGGGCCGCGCCGGGCGTTTTCGGCAAGACGGAACCAGAGCCCGGGAGAACCCGAGATCAGGTGGGGAGTCCGTCCGGCCGAGGAGCTGCGCTGGAGCGCTGCTGCCTGGCGACGTCCACCAGACAAGCAGGGCTGAACGGGCGACGCAACGACCCCCGGTACGAAGCGGAGTCGGACCCCCGGCGAACGGCACGGGGGCGGGGGTGCGGTCGTTTCCGCAGGTCGGCGCGGCCTATGGGGGCATTTGGGATGGTCTGGCCGGTCTCCTAGGGTGCCTAGTAGGTGACCTAGGTCCTATGAGGCGCCTCACCCCGCAGGGCCCCTTCCGGCCCCTCGAATGTGACCTGGGCCATCCCCTCACACCCGGGTCCTGGTGCACTGCGGCCCCGGTCCGGTCGGGCACGGGCCGGTGCATCCGGGGCGTCGCCGCGCGCGGAAGCTACAGGTGTCCGGGAAGTCGGCCAGGACTTCCCGGTGGCGGGAGGACGGAGAACCGTGCGGTGATCAGGGTGAGGCGCAGTTTCGTGGTGGGCCTGCCGTTGCGCGAGCTCGTGGCGTACCTGGAGGACTTCGCGCGTGCCGAGGAATGGGATCCCGGGACGGTGTCGTGTGTGCGGCTCGACGACGGGCCGGTCGGTGCGGGTGCGCGCTGGCGCAACACCTCGGTGTTCCGGGGCCGTACGACCGCACTCGACTACCGGCTCGACGTACACGAGCCCACGCGGCTCGTGTTCGTCGGGGAGAACCGGACGGTGACCGCCGTCGACGACCTGAGCTTCGCCGAAGAGGGGGACGACACGTTCCTGACGTATCAGGCCTCGCTGACCTTCAAGGGCCTCGCGAAGCTCGCCACGCCGTTCCTGGGGCCGGAGTTCGAGCGCATGGGCGACGAGGTGGCCGCGCGGCTGCCGGACGCCGCCGTGGCGGGACGTCTCTGACAGCACGCGGGAGCGGAGCCGGCCGCGGTTCGCGGCGCCTCCGCATCACAGGGTGGGTGACATGTCCGACACGGTGCACGGGATCACGACAGGGGCGGTCGCCCGGAAGCTGGGGATCTCACCGAGCACGGTGCGGTCCTGGGAGCGGCGCTACGGCATCGGGCCCGCCGAGCGCGCGGACGGCCGGCACCGGCGGTGGAGCACGGCGGACGTGGCGATGCTGGAGGAGATGTGCCGCCTCACGGCCTCGGGTGTCCCGCCCGCCGAGGCCGCGCGTGCGGCGGAGGGCCTGCGGTCGACGACGGGCGCGTCCGCCGGCCGACCGACGCGGTCCGTCGCGTTCGCGGCCCCTCGTGCCGGGCCGGGCAGCGGCCTGCCGCTGGGAGACGTACGGCAGGAGTGCCGCGGCCTTGCCCGGGCCGCGGTGCGGCTCGACGGCCCGGCCATGGACCGGCTGCTCCGCCAGGTCCTCGACGCGTACGGCACCGTGGTCGCGTGGGAGGAGGTGATGGCCCCGGTCCTGCACGCCGTCGGCCGCAAGTGGGACGCCTCGGAGGCCCGTTACGTCGAGGTGGAGCACCTGCTCTCCTGGCACGTCTCCACCGCGCTCCGGCGCGCGGGTGCCAACGGCCGGAGGCCCCTCTCCTCGGCGCCTCCGGTCCTGCTCGCGTGCGTGCCGGCGGAGCAGCACACGCTGCCGCTGGAGGCGCTCGCGGCGGCCCTCTCGGAACGGGGTCTTCCGACGAGGATGTTCGGCGCTGCGGTCCCGGCGGAGGCGTTGACGGCGGCGGTGCGGCGGTCGGGTCCTGCCGCCGTCGCCCTCTGGTCGCAGGCAGGAGCGACGGCGGATCGTGCGCTGGCCCGTCGCGTCGCGGGGACCGCCTTCGGGATACGCGGGGCGCGCACCCCTCCCCTGGTGCTGCTCGCGGGACCGGGCTGGCTCAGCCGGCCGCCCGCTCCCGGCATGGTCCGCCCCGCCGGTCTCCGGGAGGCGGTCGACGCGGTCTGCCGGCTCTACGAGGACCGGGCGCGGCCCGTCGATGGCTGAGGCGCTCCCCGGGGCGGCCGGGGAAAGAAGCCACTCGTGCGCTCCCGGTACGCGGCGTACCCGGGGCGGTCCGCCATGTGCGCCTCCAGGAGCCGCTTGCCGCTGCCCCAGATGAGCAGAGCGCTCATGACGAGCGGGGAGACGAGGGCGAACAGGGCGGTCTGCCAGGTGGCGCAGGCCGTCAGGTACAGGCCCCACCAGACGAGGAAGTCGCCGAAGTAGTTGGGGTGGCGGGTCCAGTTCCACAGCCCCCGGTCCATGATCAGGCCCCGGTGGGCCGGGTCGGCCTTGAAGCGGGCGAGCTGGTGGTCGCCGACCCCTTCGAAGGTGAGGCCCGCCGCCCAGACGGCGAGTCCGAGCCAGCCGAGCGCTCCCAGGGGTTCCGGCAGCAGGACGGCGATCTGGACGGGGAGGGAGACGAGCCAGACGAGGCCGCCCTGAAGGAGGTACACCTTCCCCAGGGCGTAGAGCGCGGGGTTGCCCCGGGCGCGGGACAGCATGCGGGCGTACCGGGGGTCCTCCCCGTGGCCCCGTCCGCGCCGGGCGATGTGGGTCGCGAGGCGGAGTCCCCAGACGACGGTGGCGAGGGCGACGAGGGTCCTGCGCGGGTCGTCGCCGTGGCCGGCCGCGAGGAACCAGGCCACGAGGGCGACGGCCGCGAAGGCGATCCCCCAGGCCACGTCGACCACGCGGTGCAGGCTCCGCACGGTGCCGATCACGAACGTGACGAGCATGACCGTCAGCGCCGCGGCCGCCGAGGCGGCGAGGACAATGCCGAGGGCGTCGGCGTCGGCGTCGACGGAACCCACGCTCATCGGGCCACCTCCAGGTCGGCCGCGGTGAGCCGGAGTTGGCGGACGTCGAGGTAGTGGGAGCGGAAACCGGCCTCCGAGTAGGCGAGGTAGAACTCCCACAGGCGCCGGAAGACGTGGTCGAACCCGAGAGCGGTGACGGCCGGCTCCTGACGGAGGAAGCGCTCGCGCCACGCGCGCAGGGTCTCGGCGTAGTGGTCGCCGTACCCCGTGTCATGGGTGATGCGCAGGCCCGCCGCCGCGCTCTCGCGGGCGATGGCCTCCGGGGAGGGGATCAGCCCGCCGGGGAACACGTACTTGCTGATCCAGGTGTGGGTGCGGGCGGTGGCGAGCATCCGGTCGTGGGGCATGGTGATGGCCTGGAGCGCGACCCGGCCGCCGGGGGCCAGGAGGCCGCGGAGCGCGCCGAAGTAGTCGGACCAGAACTCCGCGCCGACGGCCTCGATCATCTCGACGCTCACGACGGCGTCGTAACGGCCCCGGACGTCGCGGTAGTCGAGGAGTTCGACGGTGACGCGGTCGGCGAGGCCGGCGTCCGCCACGCGCCGCCGCGCGCGTTCGAGCTGTTCCCCGGAGAGGGTGATCGTGCGGACACGGGCTCCCCTGGCGGCCGCACGGATCGCGAGTTCGCCCCAGCCGGTGCCGATCTCCAGGAGTTCCGTGCCCGGGCCCGCCTCGGCAAGGTCGAGGAGCCGGTCGATCTTGCGGTGCTGGGCGGCGGTGAACTCCTCGTCCGTGAGGGGAGAACCGGCCGGGGGCAGCGGCTCGAAGACGGCCGACGAGTAGCTGAGGCCCGGATCGAGGAAGAGCGCGAAGAGCTCGTTGGAGAGGTCGTAGTGGCGGTGGATGTTCTCCCGCGCGCCGTCGAGGGTGTTGCGGTCGGCGGAGGGCCTGCGTCGTACCCAGGCACCGCGCAGTCGGCGCAGCGGTGCGGGGACGAGGTCGTCGACGTGGCGGGCGAGGACCGTGAGCACGCCGACGAGGTCGTCCGCGTCCCACTCCCCGGCCATGTACGACTCCCCGAAGCCGATCAGGCCGTCGGCTCCGATCCGACGGTGGAACGCCTCGGGGTCGTGCAGGGTCAGCGCCGGCAGGTCGTCGTCGGCCGTGCGGGCGTGCGGCATGAGGGGTCCGCCCTCCGCGGTCCGTATGCGCAGGGGCAGCCGGGTGAGGGCGCGCGTGACGAGACGGCGGGCGACGGCGACGCGCGGGGCGGAGGCCCGCGGGAGCCGGGCGACGTCGGGCCAGCGGTCGGCGTCCACCCGGTCGGAGCCCGCCGGGGCGGCGGGGGCGGCCGAGGAGAGCGAGAGAGTCACGGGGTGCCTTCCTGAACGGTGGAGGTGGTACGGGAACGGGGCTGGGGGCGGGGCCTGACGCGCAGCCCCTTGAGGTACAGGCGGATCCCGTGGCGGCGGATGCCGATGGCGACGGCCGCGGTCGACCAGGGGTGGCGCAGCGCGGCCGCGAGCAGCGTGCGCGGCCGTGCGGGCCGGTGGGCGCCGCGCACGGTGGCGGTCAGCGGCCGGGAGCCGTCCGGGTGGCGGAGCTGGACGGTGAGGTCGAGCCGGGGTCCTGGCAGCGGCAGCCGCATGCGGTAGGCGCCCTCGACGTCGAGGAACGGCGAGACGTAGAACTCCTTGGCCACGTCGGCGCGGTCCCGCGCGTCGGGGCGCAGCAGGTAGCAGTGGCGCCCGCCGTAGGTGTTGTGCACCTCGGCCACGACGCAGACGGGACGGCCCGCGCGGTCGTGGCACCAGTACAGGGTCAGCGGGTTGAAGACGTACCCGAGGACGCGCGCGTGGGCGAGCATCAGCACCTGTCCGTCCGCGTCCCGGACGCCCTGGGCGGCCAGGTACGCGTCGAGGCCGGCGCGCAGGCTGGGCGCGTCGCCGTCGAAGTGGTCGCGCGGGTCGAAGCGGGCGAAGGGGCGCAGCGGCCGGGGCAGGACGGGCAGGTCGTCGAGGTCGACCAGCCACAGGTACGTGCGGTGCCGCAGGGCGTACGGGACGGGGGTGACGCGGGTGTGGGCGACCTCGGTCTCGTACAGGGCGGGAACGGGAGGCGGGGCGATGCCGGTCATCACCAGTCCACCCCCAGATGGCGGGCGGCCTCGACGCCCGAGCGGCAGCCGTCCTCGTGGAATCCCCAGCCGTGGTAGGCGCCCGCGAAGGCGGTGACGGGGGTGCTGAGGGTGGGCAGCAGTCGCTGGGCGGCGACGGACTCCGGGGTGTAGACGGGGTGTTCGTACGTCATCCGGGCCAGGACGGTCGACTCGTCGACGCGGTCTCCCGGGTTGAGGGTGACGATGTGGGGGGCGCCGGTGGCGAGCCGTTGCAGGCGGTTCATGTCGTAGCTGACCTGCACGGTCTCGGGGCGGGCGGAGCACGAGGGCAGCCAGTAGTTCCAGGACGCCCGGGCGTGGGGCGAGCGCGGCAGGAGCGTGGTGTCGCGGTGCAGGACGGTCGGGTTGCGGGAGTAGGTGAAGGCGCCCAGGACGCGGCGCTCGCGCTCGGTGGCGTCGGCCAGCAGGCGCAGGGCCTGGTCGGGGTGGACGGCGATGACGACGGCCGCGTGCTCGGTCGACTCTCCGTCGGCGGTGATGACGGTCGCGCGGTCGGCGCCGCGCACGACGGCGAGGACGGGGGTGGTGGTGCGGACGGACGAGACGCCCTTCGCGATCCGTTCGACGTACGCCACCGATCCCCCGGTGACGGTCTTCCACTGCGGGGATCCGGTCACCGAGAGCAGTCCGTGGTGGTCGAGGAAGCGGAAGAGGTACGCGGCGGGGTAGCGCAGGGCGGTGGCGGGGGCGCACGACCACACGGCGGAGACGAGGGGGATCGCGAAGTGCCCGACGAAGTGGTCGGAGAATCGGTGTGCCCGGAGGAACTCGCCGAGTGTGCTGCCGGTGTCGTCGCGGGCGAGCAGGCGGCGCGCCGCGCGGTGGAAGCGGGGGACGTCGGCGAGCGTCAGCAGGTGGCGGCCACGCCGCAGATTGCCGCCCCCGAGAAGTCCGCGGGGGCCGCGGGCCCCGGCGTACTCCAGACCGCACCCGTCGCAGCGGACGGACATGCTCATCTCGGAGTCCTGCGTGGTGACGCCGAGTTCGCGGAAGAGCCGGAGCAGGTTCGGATAGGTGCGCTCGTTGTGGACGATGAAGCCCGTGTCCACCCGGAGTGTGGTCCCGCCGTCGAGGGCGGCCACTTCGTGGGTGTGGGCATGCCCGCCCAGCCGGCCCTCCGCCTCGTACAGCACCACGTCGTGCGCGCGGGACAGCAGGTGCGCGGCGGTCAGACCCGCCACTCCCGCCCCCACCACCGCGACGCTTCGTCCGTTCATCGTCTCCACCCCTCGTGTGCCGGCCGGCGCCCCTCGGGGCGCGGTCGGTGCGCTTTCTCTCTGTGTTCGGAGCCGAAGCCCCGCCGGACGGGCCGGATCAGCCGGCGGTCGTGGCGACGGCGAGGTTGTGGCGCATGCGCTGGAGGCCGCGGCGGGCGTGGCTCTTGACCGTGCCCAGCGGCATCCCGGTGCGGTCGGCGATCTGCACCTGGGTGAGGTCCCCGAAGTAGGCGAGGCTCAGGACGTCGCGCTGGACGCGGGGCAGCCGTGCCAGTTCTTCGGTGACGACGATCCGGTCGAGCACGCCCTCGGGCTCCTCGACGGCGCCGCCCTCGCTCCCCAGGGAGGCGCCGAGGGCCTCCGCGAGCTCCCTTCGGCGGGTCCGGGCGGTCAGCGCGTCGGCGATCTTCCGGCGGGTGATGCCGGTGAGCCACGCGGGCAGTCTGCCGCGCTCGGGATGGAAGTTGGCCCGCCCGCGCCAGGCGGCGACGAACACCTGCTGGGTGACGTCCTCGGCCTCGCGCGGATCGCCGAGCGCCCGAGTGGCCAGGGTGTGCACGAGCCCGCCCCAGCGCTGGTAGGCGGCGGCGAGGCAGCGCTCGTCACCCTGCTCGAATCCGCGGTCGATCCAGTGGTCGGTCTCTTCGACGGGTGCCGTGCGGTGGGTTCCAGGCTCCGTCGTGGCAGCGAGGTCGCCGGTGATCCGGTGTGCGGTCATGACGGTTCCTCCTCCGGGTGGGGGCGCTCGCCTCCCCTGGGGATCCGGACGACCGCCGCGGGAGCGGCGCCCGGCGGGACCTCACCGGATCCCGTGTCCCTTCACGTTCACGCGGCAGAACAATGCGCTGCAACTCGCATCGTTTGCGCGTCGAATCACTGATTCCGCCGCGTACTCCGACGACCGTGGGGAGGAGGCCCGCCGGCTCCTCTACATCGTTCGACGGAGGGGGAGTTCGTCTGCGGTCACGACGAGCACCGCGCCGCGCGCCCGGACGATGGGTCCATGACCGAGACCTCCCGCAGCGCACCCCTCGCGACGCCCGCCTCCGCCTCGGACACCGCCGCCGCACCCGCCGGGGCCGCCGCAGGGGGGCGGCTGGCCTTGCTCGACGTGCTGCGGGGAGCCGCGATCCTCGGCACGCTCATGACCAACGTGTGGATCTTCACCGGACCGGGATCCGAGTGGGGCGTCCTACAGTCCGGCGGCACCGGGCCGGCCGGCTTCGGATCCCTGCCGGGCGCCGCGGAGAGCGTGTTCCGGCTCCTCGCGGACGGCAAGTTCCTCTCGATGCTGACCATCCTCTTCGGCGTCGGCCTGGCCATCCAGTACGACTCCGCCGCCAGGCGCGGACAGCCCTGGCCGGGCAGCTACCGATGGCGGGCCCTGTTCCTGTTCGCCGAGGGCACGCTGCACTTCGTGCTCGTCTTCGCGTGGGACGTCCTGATGGGGTACGCGGTCACCGCCCTGGTCGTGGCCCATCTGCTGACCCGCTCGGAACGGACGCGACGACGTGTCATGTGGTGGGCCGCCGGACTGCACCTGACCCTGATGGGTCTGCTGACCGCGGCACTGGCCGCCGCTCCGGACGACGGGACGGGCGAGGGGACCACGGGTGGTGTCTCGCAGCGGGTCGTCGACCTCTACGCGGAGGGCGGCTACCTGGAGCAGGTCTCCTTCCGCCTGGAGAACATGATCGCGCTGCGGCTCGAACCGGTCCTCTCCTTCGGCCTTCTGGTCTTCCTCTTCCTGCTCGGCGTGCGGCTGCTGCGCGCGGGCGCGTTCGGCTCCGACGACACCGGCCGGCGCATCCGGACCCGGATGCTCGCCTGGGGGCTGGGGCTCGGCATCCCGCTCACCGCGCTGACGGCCGTCGGCGGCGAGGCCTTCTTCCTGATGAGCCGCTACTGCGCCGCGCCGCTGGTCGCGATCGGCTACATCGGCCTGATCGGTGCCCTGATGGACCGCGTGCGCCGCCCCGGGCTCCTCACCGTCGGTCTCACCAACGTCGGCCGCACCGCACTGTCCGGGTACGTCCTCCAGAACGTGCTGTGCGTCGTCGCCTCGTACGGCATCGGACTCGGCCTCGCCACCCGGCTCGGGGACACGGCCCACCCGTGGTGGGTGATGGGGCTGTGGGCGGCGGTGTGCCTCGTCCTGATGGCGGGCTCCACCCTCTGGCTGCGCCGCTTCTCCACCGGTCCGCTGGAGTCCGTGCAGAAGTGGGCCCTGCGCCGCTGAGGGGCCCTCGGTCCGGCGGTCCCGGCGGGTGGTGGTCGGGGCGGGTCCGGGCCGCCGGGGTCAGGCGCGCAGGGCCTCGTCGCCGTAGAGGCCCTGGACCCAGTTCTCGTGGTAGATCGTGTCGAGATAGCGTTCGCCGAGGTCCGGGGAGATCGCCACGCAGGTCAGGTCGGATCCGCGATGGGCGTCGAGCCAGCCCGTCGCACCACTGACGACCGTCCCCGTGGATCCGCCGAAGACGAAGCCACGCGCGGCCATCGCCCGGCACGTGCGGATCGTGTCCGCCTCGGCCACCCGCACCACCTCGTCCACGTACGCCCGGTCGAGCAGGGGTGGACGCATGCTCATGCCGACGCCCGGGATCATCCGGCGACCCGGTGGGTCTCCGAAGATCGCGGACCCCAGGGTGTCCACCGCGACGATCCGCACGGGCCGGTTCCAGGCCCGGAACCAACGCGCGCAGCCCATCAGGGTGCCGGTGGTCCCGACGCCGACGAACAGGACGTCGATCCGCGGGAAGGCACGGGCGATCGCGGGCGCCGTCCTGCGGTAGTGGGCCTTCCAGTTGTCCGGGTTGGAGTACTGGCTGAGCCATACGCAACGGGGTTCGGAGGCGCACAGGTCCCGGACCGCGGCGAGCCGACCGCCCAGCAGGCTGCCGTCGCTCTCCTCCGACACGACCCGCACACGGGCTCCGAGCGCCTCCATCATCAGCCGGGCCGTCAGATTGCAGCGCGAGTCGGTGACGCAGACGAACTGGTACCCCTTGTTCGCGGCGATGAGGCTGAGCGCCACGCCGAGGTTGCCGGAGGAGGACTCCACCAGGATCGACTCCGGGGTGAGGACGCCCCGCCGCTCGGCGGACTCGACCATCTCCGCCGCGGCCTTGAGCTTGATGGAGCCCGCGAAGTTGAAACCCTCGCACTTGAGGTAGAGGGCGAGGCCGAGCGTCGGCATCAGGTCGACGTAGAGATCGTCCTGATTGAAGGCGTGGGGGGCGGTGATGACGGGCACGGTGCTCTCCTCCTCGTGCGCTGCGGCCGTTCGGTTCTCATGGGGCGGTCCTCGGGGGCCGGGCGGTCCCGTCTCAGCCGTACCGGCTCAGCTCGTCGAAGAAGTCCTCGACGATGGACAGTTCGCCGGCGCCCGCCAACCTGTCGTAGACGTACTTGCCGACCGCCAGGTCGAGGACGCCGAGTCCGAACGGCGAGAAGATCACGGTCCGGTCCGTGGGCACGGAGACCCGGCCGGACATCACGTCGGCGAGGGTGCCGTGGACGAAGTCCCGGTTCCCCGTGAGCTGTTCGGTGAGGTGCGGTGACGTCTGGGCCCGCAGGCAGTGGTCCGCGTCGTCGACGATGTTCGTGGCGGACAGCAGGATCCGCGGGTCGAGGTCGCGCAGGGAGATGTGCAGGACCACCGGGTGGTGGTCGAACCACGCGGGTTCGGTGATGTGGGGTGTGCCCGCGACGGTGGCGAAGACCACCAGGTCGCTGGTGCGGATGAGTTGTTCGGGGTCGCTGTGCACGGTGACGCGGCCGTCCCCGTCGGTCTGTTCCAGGTACAGCCGGAAGCCCGCGGCGCTGTCGGCGGAGCGGTCGTGGACCCCGATGTGGTCGAAGGACCAGCCGGTCCCGCGCAGGTAGGTGTGGATGTAGCGGGCGATCAGGCCGGTGCCGACGAATCCGACGCGGGAGGCACGGGGGCGGCCCCTGCTGAGCCGGCTCGCGGCGGACGCGGCGGAGGCCGCCGTCCGCGCGGCGCTGATGACGGAACTCTCCATGCAGGCGAAGGGGTAGCCGGTCACCGGGTCGTTGAGGATGAGGACCGCCGATGCCCGGGGAATCCCCGCCGTGATGTTCGCGGGGAAGCTGGAGATCCACTTGAGCCCGTCGACGTGCGCGTCGCCGGACAGCGAGGCGGGCAGGGCGATGATGCGCGAGGCGGGACGGTCGGGGAAGCGCAGGAAGGTCGAGGCGGGGTTGACCGTCCGGCCCGCCGCGTGCAGCTGATAGGCCGCCTCCACCACGGCCGTCACCGTCGCCTCCCTGCCGTCGAGGACCTGCTTGACCTGGCGTCCCGGGACGACCGCGAAGGGGGGAACCGTGATGTCCTCCGGGGAGCGGGCGGGCCCGGGCAGGGGCTGGGTGACGGTCATGCCGCTGCCCTCCCGGCCGACGCGGCGGGCGAGGCCTGCCGCTGGGGGTCCGCCATCGCCACCACCACCTGCCGGGGGCCCTCGTAGGGCTCCCTGCTGTGCGCGGTGCGGATGTTGTCGACGAGCATCAGGTCGCCGTCCTGCCACGACCTGCGGACGGTGTGGGCCGCGTAGACCCTGTTGATCCGCTCCACCGTGTCGGCGGCGACGCTGTCGCCGTTGCCGTGGAAGGTGTTGAACGGCAGCCCTTCGGGCCCGTACTCGTCGATCAGGAACGCGCGTACCTCCGGGTCCATCGTCCACTGGTTCAGGAACGCGACCTGGTTGAACCAGCAGCGCCGTCCGGAGCCCGGATGGGCCACGACGGCCCTGCGGTGCTGCCGGGTGCGCAGTGACCCGTCCGGCTGCCAGTCGGCGACGATGCCGTTGTCGCGGCAGTAGGCGTCGATGGCGCGGGGGTCGGTGGTGCCGAAGGCCTGGGCGAGGCTGGTGCCGATCTCCTCGTGGTAGGCACGGGTGAGCAACCAGCCCTCCTGCTCGAAGCGTTCCACGATCGCGAAGGGAAGCGCTTCGAGCACCGCGGCGGCGTCGGCGAGCGCGGTCGCTCCGCCCCCGGTGGGCGCCCGCAGGCACGCGAAGAGCAGCAGACCGGGGAACCGCCCCGCGTAGCTCAGCTCGTGGTGCATGCACATGGGCTGTGTGGCGGGCCAGGCGGCCGAGGAGTAGACGCCGTCGGCGTGGAGCGTGCGGGCGGCGAAGCCCTCGGCCTCGCGCACCGGGCGGACGCCCAGTCCCCCGAGCACCGCCTCGACGTCGGAGACCGTGCGCAGACCGAGGCCGGTCACGAGGGCGGCGCCGTGCTCGGCGACGACGGCGAGCACCTCACTCCGGTGTTCGGCCGCCCAGGCCGCCGCTCCCGCGTCACTCGGTGTGGTCTCGATCTCCGGCAGGGCCGGCGGCGCCGGTGCCTCCTGCCGGTGGAAGAGTGCGGTCCTCATGTCGATTCCCTCTCTTGTGTCGAGCCTGCGGGTGTGCCGGGGCCGGGCGCGGCCCTCGACGGGTCGGCCACACCGGTGCGCGTGTCGATCAGCGCGGCGAGGTCCGCCAGTACCGGACGTGCCGTCAGGTCACGCAGCGACACCACCCGGTCGAGGGCAACGGCGAGACGCACGGCGGTCAGGGACGTACCGCCGAGGTCGAAGAAGCCGTCCTCGCGCCCGATCTCGGACGCCGGTACGTCGAGCACCGCGGCCCACGCGTCGACAAGCCGCTCTTCGGTCGCCGTGAGGGGTGCGTCGCCGACGGAGCCGACGCGGCCGTCGCTGCGGCCGTCGCCGCGCCGGTCGCCGCGGCCGTCCGTCTCGGCGAGCGCGCCGAGCGCCTTGCGGTCGACCTTTCCGTTCGGTGTCAGCGGGAGTGCGTCGAGCCGGTGGCACGAGGCCGGCACCATGTAGGCGGGCAGCAACTCCCCGAGCTGGTCGCGCAGATGATCGGAGCCGAGCGCCGGGTCGCCGGTGTGGAAGGCGACCAGTTGCCGCCCGTGTCCTTCCGGCCCCGTGACCACGACCGCGCCGTCGCGTACTCCGGGCACGCGCAGCAGGGCGCTCTCGACGTCGCCGATCTCGACCCGGAACCCCCGGATCTTGACCTGCGCGTCCCTTCGGCCCAGGAACTCGAGCTTCCCGTCGGGCAGCCAGCGGCCGAAGTCCCCTCCCCGGTAGAGGCGTTCCCCGGGGCGGAGCGGGTCGGCCCGGTAGCACTCGGCCGTGCGGTCGGGGTCGTTGACGTAGCCCCGGCCCACGCAGACCCCGGAGAACGCGATCGCGCCGGGGGCACCGAGCGGGACGGGCATCAGCTGCTCGTCGACCACGTAGACGCGCACGTTGCGGATCGGTCGCCCGAGGGAGATCCGGTCGTCCGCGGGCGCGTGCTCCAGGAATTCGTGGTGGGTGTCGTCGGAGGTCTCGGTCAGCCCGTACGCGTTGACGAGCGGGGTCCCCGGCCTGACGCGGAACCACCGCCTCACCAGCTCGGCGCGCAGGGCCTCGCCGGTCACGGAGACGCGTGCCAGGTCGGGCAGCGTCCTCCGCGTACGTTCCAGCGCCGAGATCAGGACGTCGAGGTAGGACGGCACGACCTGGAGCACGTTCACCCGCTCCTCGGCGATCAGGTCGAGGATCCGGTGGGCGTCCAGGACCGCCTCCTGCTCGACCAGCAGCGTCCGTCCGCCCCGCAGGGGCCCGGCGAACAGCTGCCACAGCGAGATGTCGAAGCACTGCGACGCCGTCTGCGCCACGACGGTCTCCGCCCCGATGTCCAGGTCCTCGGCCTTCGCCAGAAGGTGGTTGAGCAGCCCCGCGTGCTCGACCATCGCCCCCTTGGGCTCCCCGGTCGACCCCGAGGTGAAGAAGACGTAGGCGAGAGCGTCGGCCGGGACGGTGACGCCGAGGTCGCGGCCGTCGCTCGGGCGCTCCGCGACGGCGGGGGCGTCGAGCACCCGCGGAGCGGCCGAGGACGCGCGTGCCCGGTCGAGGTGCCCGGTGCTGCCCGGCTCGGTGAGGACGAAGCGGCACGCGGCGCGGCCCAGCATCGCGCCGACGCGTGCGGACGGGTAGTCCGGGTCCACCGGCAGGTACGCTCCGCCCGCCTTGAAGACGGCGAGGACGCAGGCCATCCAGTACAGGTCCCGCGGGAGCACCACTCCGACCGGTTCCTCGCGCCGCAGCCCCTGGTCCAGCAGGGCCCGTGCGAGGCGGTTGGCGCGGAGGTTCAGGTCGCGGTAGGTCCACCGCCGTCCGCGATGCACCGCGACGACGGCGTCCGGGTGCCGGCGTACCCGTTCCTCGAACAGCTCGTGGAACCTCCGGTCCGGCAGCGGCCTTCGGGGTCCTGCCAGTCCTTCGACCTGGAACCGGATCTCGGGGGCGGACAGCAGGCAGTGGCGGTCGTGGCGGGAGTCCGGTTCGGCCAGGAGGGCTCGGAGCGCGGTGAGGTGGTAGCCGGCGATCCGCGCCGCGGCGTCGCCGTCGAGCGCGTCGGTGCGGACGCGGAGTCTGAGCACCTCTCCGTCGGCCTCTTCGCGCACGGTGACGCAGAGGGCCGCGTCTCCGGGCAGGTCGGGACCGTGGCCGTCCGGGTCGAACACGGCCGCGTGGGCGCCGGGTCGGTCGGACGCGGACGCGTCGGGGAGCCGGACCACCCATCCCCCGTCGCCGAGCGGCTCCTCCGCGCGTGCCGCGTCCCGGACGAGCTCGCGCCACGTGCCCGGCACGACGGTCGTCCGGCAGGGCACGCACCGCCCCGGCGCCATCAGCCGGGCCGTGGTCACCGCCGGATCCCCGGAGAGCGCGGCGAGCACCTTGGCGTGCGCCGCCAGGTGGATCGAGGAGCGGCGTACGCCCAGCTCCCCGGCACGCTCCCGCAGGCCGGTCGCCAGGGCGGCCGGGAGGACGACCGCGTGATCGGCCCAGCCCGGAACCGGAGCCGTGGTCCACGGGGGAACCTCGGTCCATCCCGTCGTGGCCGTCCCACCGTCGGGGAGTACGTCGCTCACGTCGCGTTGGTCGCGCAGGTCGCGTGTGACCGTCATCGGATTCCACCTCCGCCGCCGTCACTCTCGTCGGGGAACTCCGCGGGCCGGGCCGGGTTGCCGGTCCACCGGTCGCCGTCGGGGACCGTCTCGCCCTTCATCAGGAAGCAGTCGGTGTCCAGGAACGCGTGGGCGCCGACGTCGACGCCGTAGTGGACGAAGGCGCCGACGCCGAGCGTGCAGCCCGCGCCGAGGCTGCTGGGCTCGGACTTGAACGCGCCGTCCTCCTGCGAGTGGCACTGGACGACGCTCCCCGCGTTGAGCGTGCAGCCGTCGCCGATGGTCACCATGGACCGCTCCGGCAGGCCGCAGCCGTCGTCGAAGACGTTCCTGCCGATCCGGACCCTCAGCATCCGCCAGACGGCGCTCTTGAACGGAGTCCCGTTCAGCGCCTGGAGATACGCCTCGGAGGGAACCTTCCAATACCGCTCGCGCCGCCAGAACCGCACGTCGTAGATCGAGCAGAACAGGGACCCGAGCGGGGCGAACCACGTGACGATCCGCTCGACCAGCACGTAGTAGAGGATCGTGAACGGAAGCAGCACGGCGTTGGCGAGGGCGAGCGCCCACACGCCTGACTGCACGTACAGATCGGCCGCTCCGGTGTAGAGCACGGTCACGAGGAAGAAGTAGAACCACGCGGTGACCAGGTGCCAGGCCATCGTCATGGCGTTGTGCCGGTTTTTCGCCGCGAGCCTGCGACGCCGCTCCTGCCCCGTGTGGATGTCCTCGAACGAGCTGTCACGGAGCACCGAGCGCGGGATCTCGAAGCTGGGGGAGCCCAGCAGACCGACGTTCTCCCGGATCGTTCCGTCCACCGGGACCATGACCTTGGTGGCCAGGAGGCAGTTGTCCCCGGTCCTGCCGCGCGCGGGATAGGCGATCTTGTTCCCCAGGAAGTTGCGGGCTCCGATCCGGGTGTGCGACAGACGGAACGAGCTGCTGGAGTAGTCCGCGTTCATGAGCGAGAGGCCGTCGGCGACCATCGTTCCGCTGCCCACCTGGCTCATCAGGGGGCTTTCGTGCTTCACGACCGTGCCGAAGTTCGACCCGGTCTGCTCCACCTGGGAGAGGTCGTATCCGATCCAGCGCAGGTAGTGCACGATGGCCGTGCTGTCGCCGAAGAGCCGGGTCAGGCTCCTGCGGTTGGTGAGCACCGTCGACAGACGGTGCAGGGTGTGGTGGAAGCCGAACAGCGGGTACACCCGCCCCGGGACCACGATCCGGCCGACCAGGCGGGACACAGTGGCCACGACGAGCAGGGCGAGCGGTATGGCGGCGAAGAACACGAGGGCCGTCAGCGCGAGCAGGTCCGCGTAGAAGGTCCACGTGGTGAGGGCCGAGGGCCCGGTTTCCAGCACCACCGCCAGCTGTGGGGCCTTGGAGAGCAGGACGTCCACGCCGCCGACGGCGAGCGGCGCGACGATCAGTACGGCGAAGAGGAGTTGGCCGACGGTGTGGAGGGCACGCCGTACGCTGCCGCAGCGCGCGGCCTCGACGCCGTGGAAGTCGGCGTCGGAGGGCTGGGCGGGCGACCCGTGCCAGCGTTCTCCGTCGGGAACGGCCTGGCCGGCGTGGAGCGACGAGGCATGGCCGAGCTGCGCGCCGTCACCCATCGACGTACGGATGTCCAGCACCGTCGATTCGCTGACGACGACGCCCCGGCCCAAGGAGACGGGACCGGTCTCGATCACGGCGTCGCGGGCGCGATAGCAGCTGATCAGTGCGTCCTTGCGGACGATCGTGCGGTCACCGATGGACAGCAGGTCGGTGCAGACGGGCACACTGCGGGACAGCACGGTGACGCCCCGGCCCACGCGCGCGCCGAGCGCCCGCAGGTAGAGCGAGTACAGCGGCGATCCCACGGACAGCACCAACGGGTTCGTCCGCACGAGTGTCTTGACCAGCCAGAAGCGGACGTAGCCGAGGCTCCAGACCCGGATCCGCCCCGGCCGCCACCGTCCGATGAGGAGCCACTTCGCCGCGATGGGCAGAGCGCACAGGAGCAGGAGCACGGCCGCGCCGAACGCCACGGACCTCAGGTAGTCGTCGAGCGGGCCGCTGCCCGCCGCTGTCCACTCGTAGCCACGGGTGACGATGACGGCGATGAGGAGGGCGTAGCCGAGGTAGCTCAGCAGCTGCAGCAGCCCGCACAGCACCGGCCGCGACCGACCGAGCGGGGCGGCGGGCACGGCGGGCACGGCTGCGTGCCTCTCCGGCGCGACACCGGGCGACGCGGACACGACGGTGGGCACCTCGCGCGTCTCCGCCGGGTGGCTGGCCGGCCGTACCCCGGCCGATGCCACCAGTGCGGCGCTGAGTCCGCGGATCGTCGGATACTGATAGACGTCCTTCATGGACACCGGCGGCAGTCCGGGCTGCTTCCTCACCCGCGCGCAGAAGTGCGCCATGAGCAGCGAGTCGGCGCCCAGATCGTGGAAGAAGTCGCTGTCCGGTGGTACGGAGTCCAGCCGGGCGACCTCCGAGAGCAGGCGGGTGAGGAGTTTCTCCACGGCGGCCGCGTCCCCGTGGTCGAGGCGCGGCGGGGCCGTCGCGACGGGGGTCGCGGGGGTGGTGGCCGCCATGCCGAGCGGCTTGCCACTCATGAGGTCTCCCTGAGATGGGCGTTGCGCTGTCCGCGTGCCGGGCAGGTGTCCCACACAGGTGATTCGTCGCCGACGGCGGAAGGTATGGAGGAAGGCCGGGACTTCTCGGCATCCGGCCGCGCGTTCCGCTCCGCGGACCGGGGCGGCGAAGTGGGTGGACCCGCCTCGCACGGACGTACGATGAGGGGCACGGACACAGGGCTTCCCGCACGGACACCGGCTTCCCGCACCGCCAGCCATGTCGAGGGCACCATGACCGACCCCTTCGGCTTCCTCCGCACACCCCGGCGACCGGCCCCCTCCAGACCTCCTGACGAGCGCGTCGGAGACTGGGACGAGGTGCACACGGGCCAGCCGCTGTTGCCCGTGGTCTCCGCCCAGGCCGGCCGTTGCATGGACTGCGGTGTGCCCTTCTGCCACGGTGGCTGCCCGCTCGGCAACCTCATACCGGAGTGGAACGTGTACGCGGCCCACGGCGACTGGGCCGCCGCCTCCGAACGGCTCCACGCCACCAACAACTTCCCCGACTTCACCGGTCGACTCTGTCCCGCTCCCTGCGAGGACGCCTGTGTGCTCGCCCTCACCGGCGAACCGGTGACGATCAAGAACGTGGAGCAGGCGATCGCCGACCAGGCGTGGGCGCGCGGCCTCGTGCGCCCGCTGCGGCCGACGCGGGTCTCAGGCCACTCGGTCGCCGTCGTGGGATCGGGGCCCGCGGGCCTTGCGGCGGCGCAGCAACTCACCCGCGCGGGGCACGCGGTCACGGTGTACGAACGCGCCGACCGGGTGGGTGGGCTGCTCCGCTACGGCATCCCCGACTTCAAGATGTCCAAGAACCGGCTGGACGCCAGGATCGCGCAGATGGAGGAGGAGGGCACGTGCTTCCGCCCGGGCGTCGACGTCGGCCGTGATGTGGACTCGGCCCGTATGAGGGCCTCGTACGACGCCGTGATCGTCGCCACGGGAGCGACGGAACCGCGTGACATCGACTGCCCCGGGCGGGCGTTGGGAGGTGTCCACCACGCCATGGAGTACCTCACGGCGGCCAACCGCTCGGCCGGTCCCCTGCCCGTACCCCTGCCCACCGCGCTCTCCGCGCGCGGCAAGGACGTCGTGATCGTCGGCGGGGGCGACACGGGCTCCGACTGCCTCGGCACCGCACTGCGCCAGGACGCGTCGTCCGTCGTCCAGGTGGACATCAACCCGCTGCCGGGCAAGGACCGTACGGTCGACGAACCGTGGCCGCTCGTCCATCCTCGGATCTACCGGATGTCCCACGCCCACGAGGAGGCGTGTGCCCGCGACGGTGCCGACCCCAGGGCCTTCGCCTCCGTCACGGTCCGCTTCGACGGTGACGTGTCGGGACAGGTCGTGGCCGTGGTGCTGCACGAGGTGGAACCCGCGAGCAGACGCCCGCTGCCGGGCACGGCCCGCGTCCTTCCCGCCCAGCTGGTGCTGCTCGCCCTGGGCTTTCGTGGCCCGCGCCGGGATCCGGGCCTCACCGGCCCCCTGGGTCTCACCGCCGACGCCGGGGGAACCTTCGCGCGCACCCCGGACTTCGCCGCGCTCGGGCCGACGGCGGCGGCACCGGGTGCGGAGGAATCCGTCGGCGTCTTCGTCGCCGGCGACGCCGGGCGCGGTCCGTCCCTCGTCGTCTGGGCCATCGCGGAGGGCAGGGCGGCCGCGGCCGCGGCGGACCGGTTTCTGCGCGGCGGGACCGAGCTTCCGGCCCCCGTCAGGGCCACGGACAGTCCCCTCGCGTGACCCCGTCGACAGCCGTTCGCCGATCCGTCATCCGCGCCCCGCACGGCAACGAATCCCTCACACAGGCACTCTCGCCTCCTGGGAGCGGTCATGACCCTCACCGCCCCGAGCCGCACTCACCCGGCTGGCCCGGCCACGCGGCACACCCCCGCCGCAGACGGCAGAGTCGGACGAGTCGGACGGGTCGGGCCACCCCGAGCGGGTCGGCTCGGCCGCAGCACCCCGACGAGCGACCACCAGAGGCACGATGGAGGACGAGGACGCCCCTTGCTGCACGCATCCGGACCGGACGCCGATGTCGACGCCCTCCTGCTCCGCGCCGCGGAAGGTGACCAGGAGGCGTTCGCCGGTGTCTACGACGCGCTGGCCCAGCCGGTGATGGGGCTGGCGTGCCGGGTGCTGCGGAACCCGGCCCAGGCCGAGGAGGTGACCCAGGACGTCATGATCGAGGTGTGGCGGACGGCGGACCGCTTCCGGCCCGACCGCGGAACGGCGAAGGCCTGGGTGCTCACCCTCGCTCATCGGCGGGCCGTGGACCGGGTGCGTACCGTCCGGGCCGGTACGGACCGCGAGCGGCGTGCCGCGCTGTTGTCGGCCGAGCGGGAGTTCGACCAGGTCGCCGAGACCGTCGAAGGCCGCGACGAGCAGCGCCGGGTCCACCGCTGTCTGGAGGCTTTGGCCCGCCTCCAGCGCGTGCCGCTGGTGCTCGCCTACTACCAGGGCATGACCTACCTCGAGGTGGCGCACTCCCTGTCCACCCCCGAGGGCACGGTGAAGTCCCGTATGCGCACCGGCCTCCATCGGCTTCGCGACTGCCTGGAGGCCGGCTCATGACGCCACCCGAGGATCCGCACCTCGATGCCGCCGCGTACGTGCTGCACGCGCTGCCGCCCGCGGAGGAGGCCGCGTTCGCGAACCACCTCGCCGGCTGCGAGGCCTGCCGCCGGGATGTCGCCGAGTTCGAGCGGACCACCGCCGCTCTCGCCTCCGACGAGACCGCCCCGGTGCCCGAGGAGCTGCGCGCCCGTGTCCTGGAGCAGGTCTCCCGCACGGCGCAGGACGGGCGCCCGCGCCCGCACGGCGCCGGGCCCCCGGGGGGCGGCGGCTCCCCCGGCCGGAAGGGACTGCGTCTCGCGCTCGCCGCGAGCGTCGCCGCGGTGGCCGCGCTCGGCGCTGTCGCCGCGTGGCAGCACTCGGAGGCCGAGGACGCGCGCGCCCGCGCCGCCCAGGCCCAGGAGCAGGCCCGCGCGGCGAGCGGCGCTTTCGCGGAGGTCCTCACGGCCCCCGACGCCACCGTGCACACCGGTGAGTTGGCCGACGGGGCGGAGGCCGCGGTCGTCGTCTCCCGCGAACAGGCCCGGTCCGCGTTCACCGCCCGCGGCCTCCCGGCACTGCCGAGCGACAAGGTGTACGAACTCTGGTACGCGGGCGAGGGTGGCGACTACCGTCCCGCGGGCCTCCTGGCCGGCGCAGGCGACCGGGCGGCGCGCGTCCTGGAGGGTCCCTTGGGCGACGCGGTCGCCGTCTGCCTCACCGTCGAACCCGCGGGCGGCTCCACACAGCCGACGACCGAGCCGCTCGGTGTCATCTCCATCGACGCGTGATCACGCGCTCAGCGAGGGCGGGGCTACGAGTGATCGCGCTTGAGGGAGTCCCGGATGCCTTCGGCGCGGTGTCGCACGCTCGTCATCGTCTGACGGATCCTGGCCTTCGCCTGGTCCGTCCTGCCCTCGGCCTCCAGGCGCTCGTGCCCGGTGACCTTTCCGGCGATCTCCTTGATCCTGCCCTTGGCCTTGTCCATGGCGGCGCTCATGCCCGTGCTCCCTCCCGTCCCGGGGGTCCGTACCGTCCACGCTAGTTTCGGAGGCCCGGAGTCGCTCGCCGACGCAAGACCTCCGCGAAAGACAAAATCGCCCAAAAGCTTCGTACGGGCGCAGAATAGGATCGAGGGGTCCGTGCACCGGCGTGGGCCGTCGGGGAGTGACTGGCGTGCTTGAGGTCCCGGTCTGGCTGTGGGTGGCGTTCGCCGCGACGGTGCTGGTGTCGCTGGCGGTGGACCTCTTGGCGCACCGCACCGCTCACGTCATCGGCTTCAAGGAAGCCGCCGCCTGGAGCGCGCTGTGGGTGGGGCTCGCCCTGATCTTCGGCGGAGTCGTCTTCCTCGTCCTCGGGACGACCGCGGGCACGGAGTACACGACCGCGTGGCTCCTGGAGAAGAGCCTGTCGGTCGACAACCTCTTCGTCTTCGCCGTGATCTTCGCCTACTTCAAGGTGCCCCGCGCCTATCAGCACCGCGTGCTGTTCTTCGGGGTCATGGGCGCCCTGGTCTTCCGCGGGATCTTCCTCTCCCTCGGCGTCGCCGTGGTGAGCCGCTTCACCGCCGTGCTCTTCGCCTTCGCCGCCATCCTCTTCTGGAGCACGTACAAACTCCTCAAGGACGAACAGGAGAGCTTCGACCCCGGCAAGAGCTTCGCCGTGCGGATGCTGCGCAAGATCATGCCGGTCCGCGACGACTACGCCGGCATGAAGTTCTTCGTCAAGGAGGCCGGCAGACGTGTGGCCACCCCTCTCCTGGCGGTGGTGGCGGCGATCGAGGCGGCCGACCTGGTCTTCGCCGTCGACAGCGTCCCGGCCGTTCTCGCCGTCAGCGACGACGCCTTCATCGTCTACACCAGCAATGCCTTCGCGATCCTCGGCCTGCGAGCCCTGTACTTCATGCTCGCCGGCCTCCTGGACCGGTTCCACTACCTGAACAAGGGCCTCGCGATCATCCTCGCCTTCATCGGCGTCAAGCTCGTCCTTCAGGCGTCGCACAAGACGATCAGCACGAGCATCCCCGAGATCCCCTCACCGGTCAGCCTCGCGGTCATCGTCGTCGTCCTGGCGGGATCGGTCGTCCTCAGCCTGCTCCGGCCGGCCCCGGCGGCTCCTCCCCCTGCCCCCGCCGAGCAGGACGCGGACGGGCAGGAAGCACAGGAGCCTCCCCGGGAGGAGGAGGCCTGACCTCCTCCCCCGGAGATACGGGGGCAGCTATTGTCCCACTTTGCGAAAACTGAGCCTATTGTTAAAGAATGAGCAAAGTCGAGTTCGAGACAGGTCCCCAGGGAGCGCTTGTCTGCCCGGTCTGCAAGCAACCCGTGACCACGACAGTGAAACGACGGCACAAGACCCTCGGCGTCTTCGTGCCCGTGTGGCGGCCCGGCCCGTGCCACAACCCCGAGTGCCCCGAGTATCTGGAGGACCCCGAGCACCACGGACACGACCAGCACCCGGAACACACCGAGCACCACGGCGAACCGGAGCGCCCCGAGCAGCCCGAGCAGCCCGAGCAGCCCGAGCACCAGGGCACGTGACGCGGCCGAGAGCCGTCAGCGCGGCTTGACCTCGGCGTCGGCATCGGCGTCACCGTGCCGTTCGGCCCACGTCTCCAGTGCCGCCCGGCAGGCGTGGTCGAGGTGATCGACCCCGGAGAGGTCCAGGACCACACGCCGGTCGTCGGGCAGGGCTTCCAGGCTGTCGAGTATCTGGGGCAGCCGCAGGAACGTGATCGTCCCCTGGAGGCGCACGCGGACGGCGCCGCGGCCGTCGTCGCTGTGCTCGATCCGCAGGTGCGAGGCCTCCCAGGCCGCCTTCACGACCGACAGCCCGAGGCCGATCAGGACCCCTTCGAACATGCCGACCGCGACGATCGCCGTCGCCGTGACCACGAGCACCAGGGCCTCGCCCCGGTGCCGGCGCCAGAGCGTCAGGACACCCTTGAACGGGATGAGCTTCCAGCCGGCGTGCACGAGAACGCCGGCCAGCGAGGCCAGCGGGATGAAGGCGAGGACCGCGGGCAGCAGGGCGACGAAGAGCAGCAGCCAGACGCCGTGGAGAACCCGGGACGCCTTCGTCCGGGCCCCGGCCTCGACATTGGCCGAGCTGCGCACGATGACCGCGGTGAGCGGCAGCGCGCCCAGCAGGCCGCACAGCGCGTTGCCCGCGCCCTGGGCGACGAGTTCCTTGTCGTAGTCCGTCCGCGGCCCCGAGTGGAGCCGGTCGACCGCCGCCGCGCTGAACAGCGACTCGGCGGAGGCGATCAGCGCGAACGCGAGGACGGTGCCGATGAGGGCCGGGTCGGCGAGCGCGGAGAGGGCATCGGAGTCCGGCGGGTTCACGGCCGCCGCCACGCCGCCCACTCGCACGGTCTCCACCGGAAGGCCGAACACGGCGGTCGCGAGGGCGGCCAGTACGACCGCGACCAGGGCGCCGGGCACCGCCCGCGCCCGGGCGGGCATCCGCCGCCAGCCGACGAGGACGAGGACGGTACCGACCGCGAGGGCGAGCGACGCGAGGGCCGTACGGCTCCCCAGCGCGTCGACGAGCGCGCCCGGCAGTCCGGCGAGTTTGTCGAGACCGGATCCCGGGGCGGGCGCGCCCACCGCGGCGTAGAACTGCCCGGCGATGATGACCAGGCCGATGCCCGCGAGCATGCCCTCCACGACGGAGAGCGAGATCGCCCGGAACCAGCGGCCCCATCGGAGCAGCCCCATGCCGATCTGCAACACACCGGCCGCCAGGACGAGGACCCCGAGCGCGGCGAGTCCGAAGGTGCGGACCGCTTCGAGGACGAGCACGGTGAGGCCGGCGGCGGGACCGGACACCTGGAGGCTGCTGCCCCGCATGAGGCCGGTGACGATGCCGCCGACGATGCCGGTGATGAGCCCCAGTTCGGCGGGGACGCCCGAGGCGACGGCGACACCGACACAGAGCGGGAGAGCGACGAGGAAGACGACGAGCGAAGCGGCGAAGTCCTGCCGCAGGAAGGGGAAGGACGGCATGAAGGATTCCTCCTGGCGCACCGCGGGGGTGCGTCGGGCTGACAGGTCGGCGCGGGTGGTGCCGACCTGTCAGCAGAGGAAGACCTGGAGCGCGGAGGAGTCGTGGGCGGCCGGCGGTCTCGGCCGGGACTCGGGAGCCGTGGGCCGCGTGGCCGACGGGTCCGTGCGCGGCGCGGCGCGGGCGACGAGAGGCGGAGGGCCGGGAGGGCCGGTGGGCGAGGCGGCGGCCCGCCGCCGGTCGCGGTGGACGGCGGAACCCCTGGGCGCGTCGGCCTCGCTCCCCCCGGAGTGCGCGGATTCGTACGCCGCGACGGCCGCGGGCTGCTGGAGTCGGGGCTGCTGCGGCGCCGGGGCCGCGGGCCCTGCGGCGCCCGGCAGGACGCACGTACCGCAGACGAGGGCGAGGACGAGCAGGAGGGTCGCGCGCAAGGCCACGGACGGGCGGACGGCCGGCATCGTGAACGCTCCTCCCTCCGCTCGCACCCTCACCCGAATTCACCAAAGCAAGCCCAAAGGTGGGTCAACGAAGAGTAATGCGCGCACGTGGGCAGGGCCCCGCAACACCCGTGCCGTACGAAGGTTTTCGAATGGAATCGGCCTGATGTTGACGCGAACGGAAGCCTGGGAAGAGGTCCGCGCCTAGGAGGAGGTCCGCTCCTCGGAGGGGCGCCGGATCCCGGCCGTCCGCCAGGACCGGCTCAGGATTCGTCGGCCACGGTCTCGGCGGCGGCGGACGACGCGGCGTTTCTCCTGCGGTACACGACCACCCCGCACACCGCGAGGAGGGCGGCCACGGCGGACACGCCGAGGGCCGTCCGCTCGGCGAAGAGCCTTCCCACCACTTCGAGCACGCCGATCCCCGCGGTGGCGTAGATCAGCGCCCAGGCCGCTCCGCCGATGAACAGGGCGGGGAGGTAGCGCGTCAACGGCATGCGCATGGTGCCCGCGAGGAAGTTGACGGCGGTCTGGAAGCCGACGGTCAGGAAGGAGACGGCCACCACGGGTGCGCCCCACCGCTGGATCGCCCGCTCGGCGCGCTGGAACCTCGCCGAGGAGATCCGCTCGGCGAACCGGCTGCGCCGGGCACCGGCACCGGCGAGCCATCCGACGGCGAACGTCCCTCCGGCGCGGAGCAGGACGATGACGTACAGGGCTCCGGCAGTGAGCGCGATCTTATCCACGGCGCCTCGTCTCGGGAGCCGGGCCGCGGCCCGCGTCGGCACTCACCCGGATCGGCGTCCCGCCCCGACGGGCGCACACCACGTACAAGCCAGGGTCACCGTCTCTCACCTGCGCCGCGCCCCTGTCCGTGATGGTCACTCGGTCCACATACGCGGCACCGGGACCCGATGCCGCACGCCCGGCTTCGCGCGCCGGACAAGGCCAGCCTAACCAAACATCCATACGACGCATACGGGCAGGCCGGGTCACCCAGGAGGGCCCCGCCCCGCCCCGGATAGAGTGGCCGCGCTCCGGAGATCCGGAGCAAGGGGCCGGATGGGTGGGGAAATGGCGAAGCATCGGTTGTCCAGAAGAGGTCGTCACATCGCCCTGGCGACGACGGGTGTCGTCGTGGTGGCCGGCGCCGGGGTCGCGGCGCAGACCTCGATGGCCGCCCCGGCGTGGCCGGCGCAGAAGACCTACACGGGCCGGGCCTTCGACGCCTGCACCGCGCCTTCGCTCACCGCGATGAAGGCGTGGAAGAAGGACGGCTACTACGGCGGTGTCGCCGTCTACATCGGGGGCAGGAACCGCGGCTGCGCCCAGCCCAACCTCACCAAGTCGTGGGTCAAGTCGGTCGACACCCTCGGCTGGCGGGTCATCCCCCTGTACGTGGGAGCCCAGCCGCCCTGCCAGAAGAGCGGGAACAAGGAGAGGTTCACCGCGGCCACCGCGACCTCGGTCGGCGTGAGCAACGCCAACGACGCGATCGCCAAGGCCTCGGCACTCGGCATGAAGGCCGGCAGCGCGATCTACCTCAACATGGAGTCGTACGACATCGCGGACAAGGCCTGCAACGACGCCACCCTGACGTACGTGCGGGCGTTCACCAAGACCCTCCGTGCCAAGACGTACCGCGCCGGCCTCTACGGCTTCAGCAGCTCCAGCGCCAAGGCGATCGCCACCGCCAAGGACCGTACGGACCTGCCGGGCAACCTCTGGTACGCCCTGTGGAACGGCCAGGAGACCACCACCAAGGACTGGCCCTGGGACCCGAAGCTGTACACCAACCACAGCCGGGGCCACCAGTACAAGGCCAACAGCAAGGAGACCCGCGGCGGTCACACGATCAACGTGGACCGCAACGCCTGGGACGCCCCCGTCGCCATCGTCGGCTGACCGGCGGCCTCACCGCGGCCCCTGTCAGGGGTCGCGGTGTCAGCGGCTGCGGGAGTTGTAGACGCGCATCGCGACCGGCATGAAGACGGCCGTGATGCCCGCGGCCCAGATCAGTGACCACATCACGGACGACGCGACCGGAGTGCCCAGCAGGAGGCCGCGGAACGCGTCGGACAGGTGCGTGACGGGGTTGACCTCGACCCACGCCTGGAGCCATCCCGGCATCGTGTCGACCCGTACGAAGGCACTGCTCGTGAAGGTGATCGGGAAGATGATCGTGAAGGCGAAGACCTGCACCTTCTCGGCGTCACCCGCCAGCATGCCGATCAGCACGGCGGTCCAGGAGACGGCGGCGGCGAAGGTCAGCAGGAGCAGCGTCGCACCGAGGAAGCCCAGGGCGCTGCCGGTGATCGTGAACCCGAGCAGGGTGCCGAGGCCGATCATGAGCAACATCGCCCAGAGCTGCTTCGCGAGGTCGGCGGCGATGCGTCCGTACAGCGGCGCAGCCCGGGCGATCGGGAGGCTGCGCAGCCGGTCGAACACGCCTTTCGTCAGGTCGGCGTTGAGTGACATCGCGGTGTACATGCTCATGAACAGGGTGTTCTGCACGATGATCCCGGCCAGGGCGTACTGCAGGTAGTCCTGCGGAGAGCCGGCCATCTGTCCGCCGAAGACAAAGGTGAAGAGGAAGACGAACATGATCGGCGTGATGCTGTAGTCGACGAGCTCCAGCGGGTTGTGCTTGACCGAGATCAGGCTCCGCCAGGCCATGGTGGCCGTCTGCCGCAGCGCCGCGCCCACGTGGACGCGGTTGCCTCCGCGGGCGGCCGTCTCCGTGAGGTCCATGCCGGTCATGACGGGCTCCCTGTGGACGCGTAGTCGTCGTCGGACGTCGCCGGGTCGTTCGCCTGCGCCTTGTGACCCGTCAGGGCCAGGAACACCTCGTCGAGGGAGGAGCGGCGCAGGGTGAGCTCGCCCACGGCTATGCCCGCGTCGTCGAGACGGCGCACCACACGGGGCATGAGCGCCTCGCTGGTGACGGGGGCGATGACACGGTGGTCCTCGATCGCGGTCTGCGGGCCCGCCTCCTCCGCCACGAGCGCGCGGACCCGTGCCAGATCGGCAGTGGCGACCGGCCGCACGTTCAGCACCTGCCCCCCGACCTGCGTCTTCAGCTCGTCGGGGGTGCCCTGGGCGATCACGCTGCCCTGGTCGACGACGACGATGTTGTCGGAGAGCCGGTCCGCCTCGTCCAGATACTGCGTGGTCAGCAGCGTGGTCATGCCCTCGGACACCAGATCGCGCAGCATCCCCCAGACCTCGCCGCGGCTGTGCGGGTCGAGCCCGGTGGTCGGCTCGTCGAGGAAGAGGATGCGGGGCCGCCCCACGAGGCTCGCCGCGAGGTCGAGGCGCCGTCTCATCCCGCCCGAGTACGTCTTCACGGCGCGCCCCGCGGCGTCCTCCAGGTGGAAACGCCGGAGCAGATCGGCCGACCTCGCCCGCGCTTCGGGGCGCGGCATGCCGAGCAGGCGGCCGATCATCACCAGGTTCTCGGTGCCGGTCATGTTGTCGTCCACCGCGGAGAACTGGCCGGTGAGGCCGATCAGCGACCGGACCTGACGGGCCTGGCCCACCACCTCGTACCCGCCGACCTCGGCACGGCCCCCGTCGGGGAGCAGCAGCGTGGCGAAGATCCGCACGGCCGTGGTCTTGCCGGCACCGTTGGGCCCCAGCAGGCCCAGGACGGTGCCTTGCGGGACCTCGAGATCGATGCCCTTGAGTGCTTCGGTCCCCTTGAACCGCTTGGTGAGGCCTTCCGCCCGTATCGCGTGTGTCATGAGGTCACCCCGCTCGTCGAGGAATCACCTCTTCCACTGTGCCCGACGCCTCTGACAGTCACCGGCGAGGAGGGGGCAGGGGATTTCTTGACACAGGAAAGAAACCTGCTGGAGGATCTGACCGGAAGCGTGCGCGGCAGCGTTGTGCGGAGGTGGCGATGGGACCCGGCGACACGACCCCCGAGAACCGGAACGTCGTGCGCGATCGGAATCGCGCTGCGGTCCTCGGAGCGATCGTCACGAAGGGACCGATCGCCCGCAGCGAACTCGCGGAACTGACGGGCCTGTCGCAGGGCGCGGTCACCAAGGTCGTCGCCCCGATGATCGAAGCGGGCTACGTCGTCGAGCAGGAGGGGAGTTCGACCGGCGCGGGAAGGCCCCGGGTGCCGTTGAGCGTGCGTCCGGATCGCCGCTTCGCGGTCGGGGTGAAGGTCATGGAACGCGAGATCATCGGCGTCGTCGTCGATCTCTCCGGGCGCGTGGTGGCCCAGCAGCGGTCCCGGCTGGAGTCGACGGAGGTGGCCACGGTCGTGGCGGGCACCGGGGATCTGGTGCGCCGACTGCTGGCGGAGGACGACACGTTCGGCTCCCGGACCTTCGACCTCGGAGTCGGCCTGGCGGGCCAGATCGACAACGACCACCGGACGCTGCGCTCTTCGGCGATGCTCAACTGGCAGTCCGTCCCCCTTGGCGCGTTGATGGAGGCGGAAACCGGGCTGCGTACCGTCGTCGAGAACGATGTGAACACGCTCGCCGTCGCCGAGCTGTGGTTCGGGGCGGGCGTGGACATGCCCTGGTTCGCCGTCGTGACGCTGGGCGCCGGCATCGGCAGCGCCCTGGTGCTGGACGGGCGGGTCGTGGCCGGAGCCAGGGGCGCGGCGGGAGAGTTGGGGCACCTCGTGGTCGCTCCCGGCGGCAGGTCGTGCCGCTGCGGCAATCGCGGATGCCTGGAGACGATCGCGTCCGACCCGGCGATCCTCGCGTCGATCGCCGAAGCCGGAGGCCCTGCGGACCTGGACATCGCCGGGGCGGCGGAGCTCGCGCGCCGGGGCGACGCCACCGCGGCCGCCGCGTTCGCCCGGGCCGGGGCTGCCCTCGGGTCCGGCATCGCGGCCCTGGCCAATCTCGTCAACCCCGAGCGGATCATCCTCTCCGGCGAAGGGATCGTCGCCTCCGATCTGCTCCTGAGCGCGGTGCGCGAGACCTTCGCCGCGCAGACACTGCCGACCGGCGGCGCGTACGAGCTCCTGCTTCGTCCGCTGCCCGACGAGACCTGGGCGCGCGGCGCAGCCGCCGTGGCGCTGCAGGGCATCTTCACCGGAGGGTCGAACCTTCCGGGCCCCACCCGAACGGCCTGACCCACAAGGTCCCGAGGCCGGCAACCCCGCGGACCCAGGCAGCCCACCGGACGCACACCTCGCGCCTGAGGCCCAGAGGCCCGCGAGGCCCGCGAGGCCCGCGAGGCCCGCGACCAGGCTCACCTCAGGCGCCCTCCAGCAGCACTCCCCAGCCCACTCGCGAGCAGGAGACCTCATGAGCATCTCGACCGCACCGGACTCCCCCTGGTGGCGCGGAGCCGCCATCTACCAGATCTATCCGCGCAGTTACGCGGACGGCGGCGGCGACGGGATCGGCGACATCGCCGGCATCCGGGCGCGGCTGCCGCACCTGCGGGACCTGGGGGTCGACGCGGTGTGGATCTCGCCCTGGTACGTCTCACCGATGGCCGACGCCGGCTACGACGTGGCCGACTACCGGGACATCGACCCGCTCTTCGGCACCCTCGCCGAGGCCGAAGCACTCATCACCGAGGCCCATGAGCTCGGTCTGCGGATCATCGTCGACCTGGTCCCCAACCACTGCTCCGACGAGCACCCCTGGTTCAAGGCCGCGCTGCTCGCCGGACCCGGTTCCCCCGTGCGTGACCTGTTCCACTTCCGTCCCGGGCGTGGCGAGCAGGGTGAACTGCCGCCGAACGACTGGCAGTCGTGCTTCGGCGGCCCCGCCTGGACCCGTACCACGGGACCTGACGGGACGACGCCGGACGAGTGGTACCTGCACCTCTTCGCCCCGCAGCAGCCGGACTGGAACTGGGACCGCCCGGAGGTGCGGGAGGAGTTCGAGTCGACCCTGCGGTTCTGGCTGGACCGAGGCGTCGACGGCTTCCGGATCGACGTGGCGTCCCTGCTGGTCAAGCAGGACGGGCTGCCCGACAAGGCCACCCTGCCCGAAGGGGCGCCCCCGCCGGACGCGGACCGGCCGGAGGTCCACGATATCTACCGCGCCTGGCGGCGGATCGCCGACTCCTACGCCGACGAACGGGTATTCGTCGGGGAACTCTGGGTCTCCCCGGACTCCCTGCCCCGCTATCTCCGCGCCGACGAACTGCACACCGGCTTCAACTTCCCCTTCATGCAGGCCCCGTGGGATGCTTCCGCGCTCCGGGCCGTGATCGACGAGACGCTGGCCCAGCACGCCCCCGTCGGCGCCCCCGCCACCTGGGTCCTGGGCAATCACGACACCACCCGCGTCGTCACCCGCTACGGCCGCGCCGACACGTCGTACACCGAGCGGCACCAGCCCGTCCCCGTGGACCTCGGGCTCGGCACCCGGCGGGCCCGCGCCGCCGCCCTGCTCAGCTTCGCCCTGCCGGGCAGCGTCTACGTGTACCAGGGCGAGGAACTCGGCCTGTGGGAGGTCGAGGACATCCCCCTCCACCAGCGGCAGGACCCGGCCGTCCTGCAGTCGGGCGGGACCGACCCCGGCCGCGACGGCTGTCGGGTCCCGCTGCCGTGGGAGGGCGACGAGCCCCCGTTCGGCTTCAGTCCGCCCGGCACGGAGACCGAACTCTGGCTGCCCCAGCCGCCGGCCTGGAAGGACCACACCGTCGCGGCCGAGACCGGCGACCCCGACTCGGTGCTGGAGCTCTACCGCGCGGCGCTGCGCGTCCGCCGTGCCGACTCCGCGCTGGGTGACGGCGAGATGACCTGGCTGCCCTCGGACGACGGGGTCCTCGCCTTCTCCCGCGGGGACGGCTTCCTCTGCGTCGCCAACCTGTCCCCCGCCCCGGTCCGGCCCCCCGCCCATGCGGAACTTCTCCTCTCCAGCTCCGCCCTCGACGAAGGGCTGGTGCCGCCGGACACCGCGGCCTGGTTCCGGGCGGGGCCGAAGTAGCCCACCGACGCAGCGGGGCGGGCCCAGGTCATGACGTCCTCGACGTCCCGTCGAGGTGGCCTGCGCCCGCGCGACCGCCGTGCGTCAGACGAGGTCGAGGAGTTGCTTGTGCGTTCCGGCGAAGCCGCCGCACGTGTCGACGAGTCGTATCTCCATGGTCCAATGGGCTCGGAACCCCGCGTGGTCCGTGCGGCGGAGGGGCTTGTTGTTCTCCGGGGCTATGAACTCCTCCCCTCGCGCCGCCGCGCTGGCGTCCTCGGCCGCGGCGCCCGTCGGGCGGCCGACGTGCCACGTGCCCAGATCCCAGCCCGCCTTGAGTGCGAAGGCGCGGACCTCGGCGTGCAGTTGACCGCCTGTGATGTTCTCGTCCCCCCGGAACGTCCCTCGGCCGTCCCTGAACACCCCGTACAGATCCTCGACGAGCCGGCGCTGTCCGGGGTCCTCGCCGAAGGCCACCGTACGGGCGAAGCCGGTCTCGTGACCGACCATCAGCGGGCTGAGATCCACCACCACGAGGTCGTCGACCCCGATCGCTCGATCCGGGATCCGCCGCCCGGTCGGGAGCACCGTGTGAGGACCGGACCGCACGAGCCGCCCCGGGCCCGACAGCATCGGCCCCGCGACCTCCCGGGCGATGCCGCGGATCGCGCTCTCGGCCTCGCTCTCGGAGCGGCCCGGGGTGATCGCGCCCTCCTCCATCGCCCGGTCGAACACGGCCCGCGCCATGCGTTCGGCCTCCAGCAGTCGGAGCACCCGCAGCCGCTCGTCCATCCGGTCGCCTACCGTCATCGCGCCCTTCCTCATCCGGGGTCTCCCACCGCGACGGCCGCCCGGTGACGAGCGGGGCAGACGGTGGTGATACCTGCCTCCTCACATGGCCGGGCCGAACGTAGCACCGGGGAAACGGCCCGATTGAGTGGTCGATCCCCAGAGGATTCAGGCGAGTCGACCCCTGTGACCTTGGTCGAATCACCAGGTGGACCTTCCCCGACGGCAGAGGCTGTCAGCTGCACATCAGTGCCGCGCGCACGTCGAGTCTGTGGTCGAGTCGGGACAGGTCCCGGCCGGTGAGGCCCTCGATGCGCTCGATGCGATAGTGGACCGTGTTCACGTGGAGGTGCAGCGCGTCGGCCGTCCTGGCCCACGAGCAGTTGTGGTCCAGGAAGACCTTCAGGGTCTCCAGGAGCATGGCGCGGGAACCCTGGTCGGCCTGCAGCAACGGGCCGAGCACCGTGTCCACGTACACCCCTCGTACATGGGAGGGGATGCCGGCCAGGAGCGTCTCCAGGTCGGCGAGGTCGGCGAGCCCCGCCACCCGCGCCGTCGCCGGTGCCGTCGCACGGGCCCCGGCCAGTGCGTAGCGGGCCTGGGCGAGGGCGCCGGCGAGTTCGGCCGGGTTGCCGGCGGGGTCGCTGACACCTGCGTGCAGGGCGGCGGCGGGCAGGCAGGCGTGGACCAGCGGCCACACCTCGGCCAGCCGCGCCCGTACGTCGAGGTCGAGGCCCGGCTCATGCGCCAGCACCGCGACGGCCTCGCCCTCCGGACGCGCCGAGAGGGCGAACGCGGCCACCTTCTGATGACCGAGCGCCTCCGCGAGTGCCGCGGCGGCTCCGGGGGCTTCCGTGCTCGCCAGGGCTGCGACCACCACGGTGTAGGTGGCCGCGACCGGGAGGCCGCACGCGCGCAGCGCGTCCTCCAGGCCGTGCACCTCGCCGTGTCCGGCGTTCACCCGCTTCACGAGTTCCTCGTGGGCCTGCTTCCGCGCCGCCCTCTGCTGTTCCTGTCGTCGGCGGTGCCGGCCGAGCAACTCGGCGATCTCGGCCAGAATCCTGGGCGGCACCTGACCGTCCTCCGGCACGTAGAGGTGCCAGGAGTCGAAGACCGTGTCGTCGGCGTCGATGCGCACGGTCGCGCCCTGCCGGCCGCGCAGCGCCTCCGCCGCTCGCGGGGCCGGGAGTTCGGGCGCGGTGGCGGTACGGGCGACCGTCCTGCCGCTGCCCGTGAGGAGATGGCACTCGGGAACGCCGAGGAAGGCGAAGGCACGGTCGAGCAACTCAGCCGCCGGCGCCCCGCGTTCCAGCGCCCGGTCCAGATCCACGCGTACGTTCTCCGGCAGCGCGAAGTGGTCCGTGGGACGGCGGCTGAGCTCACCCCACTGCCGGAGGTAGACGGCCTCGGTGATCGCCCGGAAGGTCGTGTGCGCCGGGACGGCGAGCAGCGCGATCCGGTGCCTGCGGCAGGCGGTCACCAACTCGTCCGGCACCTCGCCGTGCGTCTCCTCTCCCGCGAGCAGGGCCACCGCGCGCGCCTCGCGCAGCGCCGAGACGAACCGGTCCGCCTTCACCGCCCCGTCCTCGCGCCCCCACCACACGAGCCCGCTGAGCACGATCTCGCCCGGCTGCAGGAACCGGGCAGGATCCTCCAGGTCCGTCGCCGTGACGCCGCCGATCTCCTGACCAAGCAGCACCTCTTCTCCCCAGACGAGGGAGAGGTCGAGGCGGTCGAGACGGAGAAGGTGATCGACTTGCATGGGGGCTCCTTGCGTACCTGCGGACCGGACCCGCCTCTCACAATCACAAGGCGAACCCGAGTTTCAGCATCGTAGATGCGAAGGCAATACGGCGAAATATCTCCTAGATCTTCATCCAGAAGATGAGGACCGGGACTGGAGGATCCCCGCGCGTCACAGGCGAACGACGCGGTCAGCGACATCTGGATCGATCGGCCTGCCGCGCACCCGGCGCGTCCGGCAGGTGAGACGGCCGACCCTCGGCTACGTACCTTTCTCCAATGCCACTCGCATCCGCGATGGAGGGTCGCACGGCTTTGTTGCAGATGAGAGCCGAACCGCCCTACGGTGTCGCACATGCAGTCCTACACCATCGGGCAGGCCGCACGGCTTCTGGGCGTGAGCCCCGACACCGCGCGGCGCTGGGCGGACGCGGGCAGGGTCGCGACCCATCGCGACGAGAGCGGACGGCGCGTCATCGACGGCAAGTCCCTCGCCGCGTTCTCCACGGAGATCGCGCAGGGCGGCGGCGAGGACGACGCGTCCTACACCTCGGCCCGAAACGCCTTCCCCGGCATCGTCACCGGCATCAGACTCGGCGACATCGCCGCCCAGGTCACCATCCAGGCCGGCCCCCACCGACTGGTCTCCCTCCTCACCCGCGAGGCCGTCGAAGAACTCGGCCTCGAAGTCGGCATGCAGGCCACCGCCCGCGTGAAGTCGACCAGCGTGCACATCGACCGCACCTGAACCACCCCTCACGCAGCGCCCGCAGACTCCGGCCGCCACCACGGCCCGCCCCTCCCCTGCCGCCGCATCTTTCGCTCGTTCCCAAGGAGTTGGACCCTCATGACCCTCAACGTCGCTCTCACCAGACGCCGTGTCGCCGCAGCCGCCCTCACCGCCGCCCTGCTCGTCCCGCTCACCGCCTGCGGCAACGAGGCCCCCGAGAAGGACACCGCCGGCCCCACCGCCTCCGGTGCGGCGAGCGCCGCGCCCAAGGCGAACCTGACCGTGCTCGCCGCCGCCTCCCTGACCAACGTCTTCAAGACCGCCGGCGCCGCCTACGAGAAGGCCAACCCCGGCACCAAGGTCACCTTCTCCTTCGCCGGCTCCCAGGAACTCGTCGCCCAGGTCTCCCAGGGCTCGCCCGCCGACGTCCTGGTCACCGCCGACACCAAGAGCATGGACAAGGTCAAGAACGACACCGGCACCCCGGCGATCATCGCCAAGAACCGGCTCGTCATCGCCACCGGCGAAGGCAACCAGCACAAGGTCGACGACCTCAAGGACCTCGCCGACACCAAGCTCAAGGTCGTCCTCGCCGCCCCCGAAGTCCCGGCCGGCAAGTACAGCAAGCAGATCCTCGACGCCCAGAAGATCACGGTGAAGCCGGTCTCCCAGGAGCCCAACGTCCGCGCCGTGCTCAGCAAGGTCGAACTCGGCGAGGCCGACGCCGGCCTCGTCTACAAGACCGACGCCGAAACCGCCAAGGACAAGGTCGACGCCGTCGCCATCCCCGACGCGCAGAACGCCATCGCCCAGTACCCCGCCGCCACCCTCAAGGACTCCAAGAACGCCGAGGCGGCCGCCGCCTTCGTCGCCTGGCTCTCCTCCCCCGAAGGCCAGAAGATCCTCCAGGACGCCGGCTTCGAGAAGCCGTAACGTACCCAGATCACACAGATCGTGAGGGGCTGCCCGTACCGGGGGGACGGGCAGCCCCTCACCCCTTGTCCTCACTCTCTGCGGGGTCACCGATGAAACGAGCAGGCGCGCGTACTCCCGGCGCACGTCCCCCTCTCACGCTTGCGCTGCCCGCGTTGCTGGCCGTGGCCTTCCTGACGCTGCCGCTGCTCGGGATCCTCGTACGGACCGAGTGGGGCGAACTCGCCGACCACCTGTCCTCGCCGGGAACCGTCGAGGCGCTCAAGCTGTCGCTCGTCGTCTCCTTCTGGGCGCTGGGGCTTTCGCTGCTGCTCGGAGTGCCGCTCGCCTGGCTGCTGGCCCGGGTCCCCTTCCCCGGCAAGGCGTTCGTCCGTTCCCTCGTCCTGCTGCCGATGGTGCTGCCGCCCACGGTCGGCGGTGTCGCCCTGCTCCTCGCCTTCGGCCGACGGGGGCTGCTCGGGCCGTGGCTGGAGAACACCTTCGACATCACGCTGCCGTTCCACACCTCCGGCGCCGTTCTCGCCGCCACCTTCGTCGCGATGCCCTTCCTCGTCATCAGCCTCGAAGGCGCGCTCGGCGGGCTGCGGCCCAGCTACGAGGAGACGGCCGCCTCCCTCGGCGCCTCGCCGGTACGCGTCTTCTTCACGGTGACCCTGCCCATGGTGGCTCCCGGGGTCATCGCGGGCGCGGCCCTCACCTGGGCCCGCGCACTCGGCGAGTTCGGCGCCACCATCACCTTCGCCGGCAATCTCCCCGGCACCACCCAGACCCTGCCCCTCCAGGTCTACCTGCTCCTCCAGGACGAACCGGAGGCCGCCACCTCGGTCTCCCTGCTCCTCCTCGCCATCGCCATGGGCGTCCTCATCGCCCTGCGCGGACGGTGGACCGGGACCCCGATCGACCGGCCTCGCCGTACCGCTCCCGACGTCGGCACGGACCCGATCGCGGCCGAGGCGACGGTCGACGCCCCCCCGGCCGTGCCCTCCGGGGAACGCTGGTCCCTGCACGCCGAGGTCACCGGCTTCACCCAGCTCACCCTGGACGCCGAGCCAGGCACCACGATCGCCGTCGTCGGCCCCAACGGCGCCGGCAAGACGACGCTGCTCCGCGCCCTGCTCGGCCTCACCCCCCGCGCCCACGCCGACCTGACCCTCGGCGACACCGACGTCACCACGCTCCCGCCGCACCGCAGGCGCGTCGCCTGGGTGCCGCAGGACGGCGCCCTGTTCCCGCACATGACGGCCCTCGCCAACACCGCCTACGGGCTGCGCGCGCAGGGCGTCTCCCGCGCCGAGGCCCGCCGTGAGGCACAGAGCTGGCTCGACCGCCTGGGGGTCGGTCACCTGGCCCACCGCAGACCGACCCAGCTGTCCGGCGGACAGGCCCAGCGCGTCGCCCTGGCCCGTGCCCTGGCGGCCCGGCCCCGGCTGCTGGTGCTCGACGAGCCGCTCGCGGCGCTCGACCAGACCACGCGCGCCCATGTGCGTCACACCCTGCGCTCGCACCTGGCGGGCTTCGCCGGTGTCTGTCTGATCGTCACCCACGACCCCGTCGAGGCCGTGTCCCTCGCCGACCGCGTCCTGGTCCTCGACGAGGGCCGCGCCCTCCAGGACGCCGCGCCCGCAGACGTGACCCGGCACCCCCGATCCCCCTGGGTGGCAAGGATGCTCGGACGCAACGCCTGGCCGGGCACGGCCACGCCGGAGGGCCTCGCGCTCGACGGCGGCGGCCTCCTGGTCGCCACCGACCCGCCGTCGGCCGGTACTCCGGCGCTGGCGATCGTGGCGCCCGAGGCGGTCTCCGTCCACCGCGAGAAGCCCACGGGCAGCCCCCGTAACGTCTGGCCCGGCACCGTACGCGAGATCACTGCCAGCGGCAGTCGGCTGCGGGTCCTGATCACCTCCGAGCAGGCGCCCGACCTCGTCGCCGAGATCACCCCGCAAGCAGCCGCCGAACTCGGCCTCGCCGACGGTGTGTCCGTATGGACCAGCGTCAAGGCCACCGAGCCCACGGTCGTGCCCCTCTGACCCCGGCAGCACCCGTCCGGAGATTGCGAGAACGACATGGCGGAGAGCGGCACCACCAGCGTGCGTGACTGGCTGCGGGGCATCGAGGTGTTCGCCCGGCCGATGCCCGAGTTCGCCACGCACCGTGCGCCGGCCGAGCCCTCGGAGCTGTTCCTCGCGTGGCTGACGGACGCCGTCGAGGCCGGGGTGCCCGACCCGCACGCGATGACGCTGTCCACCGTCGACGAGGCGGGCGATCCCGACGCGCGGGTGCTGATCCTGAAGGACGTCGGTCCCGAGGGGTTCCGCTTCGCGGGCCACGCCGCCAGTCCCAAGGGCGTCCAGCTCAGCGGGACGCCCCGCGCCGCGCTCACCTTCTACTGGGCGGAGTTCGGGCGGCAGGTCCGTGTACGGGGCGCGGTCCGGCCCGCGCCCGCCGACCGTTCGGCCGCCGACTTCCTCGCCCGCTCGGCCACCGCGAGGGCCGAGACGCTGCTCGGCCGGCAGAGCCGCTACCTCGTCGACCCGGACGTGGGCGAGCGGGCGCTGCGGGACAGCCTCGCCCGGATCGAGGCGGAACCGGGGCTCGTCGAGCCCGCCTGGACCCTCTACACCGTCCAGCCGGACGTCGTCGAGTTCTGGCAGGCCGCGGCGACCCGCGTCCACGTCCGGCTGCGGTACGAGAAGGAAGGCTCCGGCTGGCAGCGTCGACAGCTCTGGTCCTGACGCACGGTTCACGCTCCCGGGAGCAGCAGGGGTGCGGGGCCGGACGCGCCGGAGGGCCGCGCTCCCGTGGCGGAGCGCGGCCCTCCCGGGTGCCAGGGGGTGATCAGGCGGAGGCGAGGGAGATCTCGGTCGACTTGATCAGGGCCACGACGGAGGAGCCGGCGTTCAGACCGAGGTCCTCGACGGCGTCCTTGGTGATGGCCGCGGTCAGTTCACCACCGTCGACGGTGACCTTCACGGAGCCCATCGCCCCGCCCGTCGACACCTCGGTGACGGAGCCGGCGAGCTGGTTGCGGATGGAGATGCCGTCGACGGGGCCGGTCGCGAGGGCGACCTCGGTCGACTTCACCAGCGCCTTGACCGCGGAACCCTCGGCCAGGCCCAGGTCCTTGACGGCGTCGGCGGTGATGGCGGCGGTGATGTTCTGGCCGCCGGCCAGGCGCACCTTCACGGACGCCATGGCCTCACCGGTGGTGACGGCGGTGACGGTGCCGGAAAGCTGGTTACGAATGGACAGGGTCATGGAGAACACGCCTCACAAAGCCGGGGAGGAACGGTCGTCACTTCTGTGACCTGCGTCCTCAACGACGCTACCGGAAAGGGAAATACCTTCCGCGAACCGCGTCGCATCCACCAGCCGAATGGACGTCATTCCCTCGCGCATTCCACAGGGGTCTCCCCATTCCTGATCCCGGATTCATTCCCCAGCTGCGAGCGGGGCGTCGACTCTCCGGCAGCTCCCGCACCAGACGCCCACCGCACAAGCGAAATCTCATGGCATTCCCGCCTCGCAGATGTGCCCCTAGGGCGCGCTTCCTCCTCTTGGATGATCGACTGTACGTACACCCCCGAGCGAAGCCGATCTCTGTGGCTGAATCCAATCGCTCTGACGGGGTCGGGCCTGGTTGACTCGCTCGTACCGGTCCAGCGCGGAGGAGTGGCTCTCGCCGCGCCGGGGCAACCGGCCAGGAGGGCCCTGCGCGTCGTTCCGCGATGTCGGCGCGCAGGGGCTCGCCGAAGGCGGCGAGACCACGCGCCCCCTGGAGCACTCCCGTGGACCACTCCCCTGGCGACACATCCAAAGAGCCGAACCACATCTGCGCACTGAACTAGGCGATCGACCAAGCATTCGTGAGCTGATTGCGCTCTGAGAGCAGCATATGCAGGATGGAGTGCGCGGCTGTCGTCGCGGAAGCCGCCGATCAGGTCGCCGACGCGCCGGCCTTGCTTCCGCTCCCGCTGTTCCTGCTCACAAGGCGAGGTAAGGCAGATGACGACACGTTCGCACGACGGTAGCGCCGGCGACGTCGACTACGGCGCGATCGGGTCCGGGTCCACCTACCGCCGGCCCGACGGACGCATCGCCCGACAGATCGCCCAGGCGCTGGGAGCGGCGCGCACCGTCCTCAACGTCGGGGCGGGGGCGGGTTCGTACGAGAACGTCGGCGGCATCGTGACGGCTGTCGAGCCGTCCGCCTCGATGCGCGCGCAACGGCCGACCGGGCTTCCCCGCGCCGTCGACGCCATCGCCGAGGACCTGCCGTTCGCCGACGGCGAGTTCGACTCGGCGATGACGATGTTCAGCGTCCACCAGTGGAGCGACGTGACCGCCGGACTGCGCGAGATGCGGCGCGTGGCCGTCGGTCCCGTGGTGGTGCTGAGCTGCGACCCCGCACTCGTACGGAACTTCTGGCTGTACGCGTACGCGCCCGAGGTCCTCGACACCGAGGCGCGCCGCTACCCTCCCCTCGACGAGATCACCGCCGCCCTCGGCGGGACGGTCACCGTCGAGGCCGTGCCGATTCCGCTCGACTGCACGGACGGCTTCAACGAGGCGTATTACGGGCGCCCCGAGATGCTCCTCGACCCCGCCGCCCGCCAGGCGTGCTCCGCCTGGAGCTTCGTCGACGACGACGCCCGCGAACACTTCGACCGGACCCTGCGCCGTGACCTGGCCTCCGGGTCCTGGGACGAGCGATTCGGCCACCTGCGCACCCAGCCGACGTACGAGGGCTCGCTCGTCATCGTCCGCGCGACGCCCTGACCGTGCCGAGCGCCGCGGGTGCGAGGGCGGCCCCCTGGAACCGTCCGTCGCGCGCGTGGCTGCCGTCCTGCGCGCCGAGGCGCTCGCCACCACCTCCACGGAGCGCCCACCCCGGTGACGGCGAGCCGCCCGCCCGACGCGGTCGCCCGCCCGGCGTCGCCGTCGTCGGCTCGTCGTCCCGGCCCGTACGCCGTGCTCGTCCCCCTCGCCGCTACTTCACCGAGCCCGCCATCACCCCCTGGACGAAGTGCTTCTGGAAGGCGAAGAACACCACGAGGGGGACGACGAGCGACAGGAACGCACCCGGCGCGAGGACGCCGATGTTGCTGCCGAACTGCCTCATCTGGGACTGGAGGGCCACGGTCAGCGGCTGCGACTCGCTGTCGGCGAAGAGCAGGGCCACGAGCATGTCGTTCCACACCCAGAGGAACTGGAAGATCGCCAGGCTCGCGATGGCGGGCCGGCCGAGCGGCAGGATGAGCCGCAGGAAGATCCGCCACTCGCTGCCGCCGTCCAGACGCGCCGCCTCCAGCATCTCCTTCGGGATCTCGGCGAAGTAGTTCCGCAGCAGGAAGACGGCGAACGGCAGGCCGTAGGCGACGTGGAAGAGGATCACGCCCGCGACCGTGCCGAACAGGCCGACCGCGCCGAAGAGTTTGGCCACGGGCAGCAGACCGATCTGCACCGGCACCACGAGCAGGCCCACGACCACGAGGAAGACGGCGTCCCGGCCGGGGAAGCTCAGCCAGGCGAACGCGTATCCCGCGAGGGCCGCGATGCCGACGACGAGCACCGTCGTCGGCACGGATATCAGGACGGTGTTCCAGAAGGCCGTGACGAGACCGGAGTCCGCGAAGAGCGCCTGGTAGTTGTCGATCGACAACTGGGCCGGGTCGAACAGCGAGGTCCACCAGCCGTTCGAGGCGTTGTCCTGCTCCGAGCGCAGCGAGGAGAGGAAGAGCCCGGCGAGCGGGGTGATCCAGACGAGGGCGACGAGGACCAGGAGCGCCTGGACCGCGGAGTTGCCGAGCCATCTGGTCGGTCCGGTACGGGCGTTCGCGCCCGTGTGGCTGCTCATGATCCGCCCTTCCGGAAGCGCCGGATGTTGAAGATCATCGCCGGTACGACGAGAAGGAGCAGCAGCACGCTCAGCGCGCTGCCGAGACCCTGGTCGTTGCCGCCGCCGAAGGAGACCAGCCACATGCGGGTGGCGAGCACGTTGGCCTCTTCCTGCACGGGGCCCGGGGCGATGATGTAGACGAGGTCGAAGACCTTCATGACGTTGATGACGAGGGTCACGAAGACGACGGTGAGGACGGGTGCGAGCAGCGGGACGGTGATCTTGCGGAAGATCTGCCCCTCGGTCGCGCCGTCCACCCGGGCCGCCTCCAGGGCGTCGCGCGGGATGGCCGCGAGCCCCGCCCCGATCAGGACCATGGAGAAGCCGGTCCAGACCCAGAGGTAGGCGCCGATGATGGCCGGGGTGACCAGCGCCGGGCCGAGCCAGTCGACGCCGGCGTACCCGGCGGCGAAATTGGACGCCGGAACCCGCAGCGTATAGGCGCCGTCGCCGAGGTCGGCGAAGCGGAAGGAGCCGTCCGCACCGGTCTCCGCGGACGCGACGACCGAGCCCGCGCGCACCACCTCGACCGTCACGCCGGGAAGGCCGTTCTCCTTCGGGTCGATCCGGCCCTGCCGGCCGCCCGCTCCCGGTGTGAAGTCCAGGTAGACCGCGCCCGAGAGACTCCCGGCCGACGGTTCCGGCAGCCGGGCGGGCATCGCCCCCTTGGGCATGGCCTCGGGCGCGACGCCGACGAAGGGCAGGGCGATGTCGTCGCCGGGCCGGACCTCGACGGTCGTGTACCCCTCGTCGGGGGTGCCGGTCAGCCCCTTCCCTGCACGCGCGCGTGCCGTCGGGTACGGGGACGGTTCGTCGATCGCGTCGTGGACGCCGACGATCGCCGCGTTGAGCACGCCACGGTCGGGGTTCTGCTCGTAGGCGAGCCGGAAGATGATGCCCGCGGCGAGGAAGGACACCGCCATGGGGAGGAACAGGACCAGCTTGAACGCGGTGGCCCAGCGCACCTTCTCGGTGAGGACGGCGAGGACGAGCCCGAGCCCGGTGAGCAGGACGGGCGCGACCACGACCCAGATCGCGCTGTTGCGGACCGCCTTGAGGGTGGCCGGGTCCTGGAACATCTCCAGGTAGTTGTCCCCGCCGACGAAACGGTCGCCGCTCGCGTCGAAGAGGCTGCGACCGATGGAGAACACGACGGGGTAGACGACCAGGGCCCCCAGGAGCAGCAGGGCCGGCAGGACGAAGAGCGCGCCGAGGAGGCGCCTTCTGCGCAGGGCACGGCGCCGCGGGTTGTCCGCGGCGCGTGCCTTCGGAGTACGGGCCATGGCGGGTGGCCTCAGTTCCCGTACGCCTTGGCCGCCTCGGCCTCCAGAGCCGCCGCGGTCGCCTTCGGGTTCGACGGGTCCCGCAGGAAGTCCTGGAGCAGCTTCCACTCTCCGGCGCCCTTGGTGCCGCCGAAGGCCGCGGGGGCCTGGTCGGACATGTCGAAGCGCACCGAGTCGCCGGCGGCGACGAGCGAGGCCGCGGTGGCGCGCGTGGTGTCGTCGGAGTACGCCTCGGGCTTGACGTTCTTGTTCGGGGAGAGGAAGCCGCCCGCCCCGGCCCACACCTCGGCCGCCTCCGGGGTGGCGAGGAACTCCAGGAGCTTCATGCCGGCGTCGGCGTTCTTGGCGTCCTTCAGGACCACCGCCGCGTCACCGCCGCTGACGACGGGCGCGGTGCCCGCACCGACCGCGGGGAACGGGAAGAACTTGGCGTCCACGCCGGGCTTCTTGCCGAACTCGTCCTTCGCGACGCCGCCGACGAAGTCGCCCTCGTAGACCATGCCTGCCTCGGGCTGCGGTCCGAAGACCTTCTCCACCGAGCCGGGGAAGTCGGTCTGCAGGGCGCCCTGGGCGCCGCCGGCCACGAGCTGCTTGTCCTTGAAGACCTCGGCGAGCGTCGTGAGGGCCGTGACGACGCTCTCGTCCGTCCACTTGATCTTGTGTTGGGCGAGCTGGTCGTACTTCTCCGGTCCGGCCTGGGAGAGGTAGACGTTCTCGAACCAGTCGGTGAGCGTCCAGCCGTCCTCGCCCGCGACCGCGAAGGCGGGACGGCCCGAGTCGGCGAGCGTCCGTCCGGCCGTGAGGAGTTCCTGCCAGCTCTTCGGCTCGTTCACGCCGGCCTGGGTCAGCGCCTCGGGGGCGTACCAGATGGTCGACTTGTGGGCGGCCTTGAAGTAGAGCCCGTAGTACTTCCCGTCGACCGTGCCGTAGTTCTTCCAGACGGGGGCCAGGCCCGCGGTGGCGGTCTCGGTGGTCTTCGGGGACAGCGGTGTGAGCCAGCCCTCCTTGGCGAACTGCTGGAGCACGCCGACCTGCGGGACGAGCACGACGTCCGGGGCGTTGCCGCCCTCGATCTTGCTCCCCACGAAGGTGGAGACGTTGTCTCCCGAGGGGACGAAGACGGTCTTGGCGCCGGTCTTGGCGGTGAACGCGTCGAGCACCTTCTTGAAGTTCTTCTGCTCGCTGCCGGTCCAGACCCCGGCGACGGTGACCGTCTTGCCGGCGAGTTCGCCGCCCCCTCCGGCGGCGGGTCCGGTGTCGCCGCCGCAGGCGGTGACGGTGAGCGCGAGGGCGAGCGCCGTGGTGACGGTGGCGGTGGTACGGAGGGCTGTGGTGGCGGGTCGTCTCATGATGACGGTCCATCCTTCCTTGGGGAGCGGGCGGGGCGGGCAGGGTCAGGGGGTGTCGACGGACCACCAGGCGGCGGTCGCTCCGGGAAGCTCGCCCGGTGGGCAGGGTCCGCTCGCGAGAAGCGGCGCGCCGGGCACCGGGGCGGGGACGGTCTCGGAGCCGAAGTTCACGGCGCAGACCAGACCGTCACCGCGCGCCATGGCGAGCACCTGCGGCGGCGCCTCCAGCCAGCGCAGCTCTCCTTCCCCCAACTGCGGTAGTTCACGCCGGAGTTGGAGCCCCTCGCGGTAGAGGTGCCAGAAGGAGCGGGTGTCGGCGAGGGCGCGGTCGGTGGCGTACTCGGCGAACCACTCCGGCTGCGGCAGCCAGGGGCGGGCGCCGGTCGCCCCTTCGCTGAAGCCGAACGGGGAGGCCTGGCCGGACCAGGGCAGCGGGACGCGGCAGCCGTCCCTGATCCGGGCGCGGCTTCCGGTGCGGTGGAAGATGGGGTCGGTCAGGACGTCGTCGGGCAGGTCGAGCACCTCGGGCAGTCCGAGCTCCTCGCCCTGGTAGACGTAGGCGGCGCCGGGCAGCGCCAGCATGAGGAGGGCCGCCGCCCGGGCCCGCGCGGAGCCCACGTTCTCGCAGCCGGGGCCGCCGGCGTAGCGGGTGACGGTGCGGACCTGGTCGTGGTTGTTGAGGACCCAGGTGACCGTGGAGCCCGTGCCCGCGATGTCGCGCAGGGCCTCGTCGATGACGGCCCGGAAGGCGTTGGCGTCCCAGGGGGCGCTGAGCAGGTCGAAGAAGAACGCCTGGTGCAGCTCGTCCGGCCGTACGTACAGGGCGTGTTCGCGCGCGCTCGGTACGGACACCTCGCCCACGAGAAGACGTTCGATGCCGTCGCGCGCGGTGTACTCCTCGCAGATCGCGCGCCAGCGGCGCCACACGTCGTGGACCTCCGGCTGGTTCCAGGCCAGCGGGTTGACCGAGTCACGGGTGCGCTCGTCCGCCGTCGGGTCGTCGGAGTCCGGGAGTTCGGGGTGCTTGAAGAGCCCGGCGGCCACGTCGATACGGAACCCGTCCACACCGCGGTCGAGCCAGAAGCGCAGCACCTGCTCGAAGTGGTCGCCGACCCGGCGGTCGCGCCAGTTGAGGTCCGGCTGTTCGGGGGTGAAGAGGTGGAGGTACCACTCCCCCGGCGTGCCGTCGGGTTCCCTGACGCGGCTCCAGGCGGGACCGCCGAACATGGCGTGCCAGTTGTTCGGCGGCAGGTCCCCGTTCGGCCCGCGGCCGGGGGCGAAGTGGAACCGCGACCGTGCTCGGCTCCCCGGTCCGTCGGCCAGCGCCTCGCGGAACCAACGGTGCTCGGTGGAGCAGTGGTTGGGGACGATGTCGATCAGCAGCTTGAGTCCGAGCCGGTGGGCCTGGGTGACCAGGTGCTCGAACTCGGCGAGGTCGCCGTAGACGGGGTCGACGCCCTGGTAGTCCGCGACGTCGTAGCCGTGATCGTGCTGGGGCGAGGGGTAGAACGGGCTCAGCCAGATGCCGTCGACGCCCAGCTTCCGCAGGTACGGGAGCCCGGCGCGGACTCCGGCGAGGTCTCCGACACCGTCCCCCGTGCTGTCGAGGAAGCTGCGGACGTAGACCTGGTAGATCACCGCGTCCCGCCACCAGGGGGCGGTGGCGGAGCGGGGGTGGGGAGGGCGGCCGGCATCGGCCGCAAGCGTGCTGAGCATCTCGCGTCGACCTGTCTGCAGTGAAGGAGAGCACCCGAACGGGGGCGCCTCTGCTATGCATTCATGTTAAGTAGCTGTGACGGCAGGATGTCAACGACGCTGCAGTACTTGCTTGTGAGGATGCCCGATTGGGTAGAACTGTCCGAGCAAAGGAGAGGGCCGCTACCCAACGTGCAAGTAGCGGCCCGGGGAGGAGCGCATCAATCTCACGAGCCACCCGAGATGGCGCCCAGCTCACGGGTCAGTCGCCGCACGGCTTCCTCGGGAGTCTCGCGGAGCGCCAGCACGTCCTGGCCGACCGCCTGGACGACCAGGCTGACCTGGTCGTACCGCGCGCTCTTGGGGCGGGGCACGGCGGCGAGGACGCTCTGTCGGAGGATCGGGAGGTAGGGATGGGAGGCGACGAGGTCCGGATCGTCGTAGAGCGAGGCCCGCACGGGCGGCAGCGCGCCCCGGGTGAGGACCTGGCGCTGCACCCGCTCGCTCGTCAGGTACGCGATGAAGTCCGCGGCCGTGGCGGCGCTCTTCGAGCGGGCGGACACCGCGAGGTTCGATCCGCCGAGCACGCTCGTGCCCGGCCCGTCGAGGCCGGGCAGCGGCACGGCGCCGAAGCGTCCCGCGACCTTCGATCCGGGCCCGTTGGCGTCCGAGTAGACGTACGGCCAGTTCCGCAGGAAGAGCAGGCGGCCCTCCTCGAAGGCGGCCCGGGACTCCTCCTCCTTGTAGCTCAGGGCCTCCGCCGGGATCCAGCCCTCCCGCAGGCCGCCGGCCAGGAACGCGAGACCCGCCCGCGCCGCGTCCGAGTCGACCGCGACCCGCGTGCCGTCGTCGCGCAGGACGGTGCCGCCCGCGGACTGGATCGCCTCGGTCACGTTCACGGTCAGCCCCTCGTAGGGCAGGAACTGGCCCGCGTACCCCTCCAGGCCGTGGCGCGGAGCGAGCGTGCGCGCCTGCCTGGCGAGCTCCGCCCAGGTCGTCGGCGGCTTCTCGCCGGCCGCGTCCAGCACGTCCTTGCGGTAGTACAGCAGCCCGGCGTTGGTCACGTACGGGACGGCGTACAGCCGCCCGTCGAAGGTGGCCGTGTCGACCACGGGGCGCAGAAAGGCGTCCAGCTCGAACCGGTCGCGGTCCAGCGGGGTGATCAGCCCGGCCGCGGCGAACTCCGAGGTCCAGGCCACGTCGAGGTTGAGCACGTCGAACCGGCTGCTGCCGGAGCGGAGTTCGCTGAGCATCTGGGCCCTGGTCTCGTCCGCCGAGTCCGGCAGTTCGACGAGGGTGACCCGCTCGCCCGGATGCTCACGGTTCCAGTCGTCGACCAGGGGCCCGAGGTAGCGGGTGAGGTCCCCCGCCGTGACGAAGGTCAGCGGCCCCCTGCCACCGGCCGTCGGCTCACCGGCACCCTGCGCGACGCCCGTGTATCCGGCGAGAACGACCGCCGCCGCGAGCATCCCCCTCCGTACGGCCCGCATCCACCCCATGGGCTCCTCCTGCACGTGGTCCCGGACGCGACGTGGACCATCGTGGCATATGTCGCGCCCGGGGAATCGGGGATACTGGGCCCCCACATCACCACGCCGCCGCCTGGTCCACCGGTCTCAGGTCCGGCATCGGGTTCCGGAACGACAGAGAAGGGGGAGCGTGTGCGGCAGCAGCTGCTGGCACTCCTCACCCGGGGCCCAGCCCACGGTTACGAGCTCAAGCAGGGCCTTGAACAACTCCTCGGCTCCGCATACCCTCAGCCGAACGTCGGCCAGGTCTACGTGACGCTCGGGCGGCTGGAGAAGAGCGGTCTGATCAAGGGTGAGGATGTCGAACAGTCCGGTCGCCCCAACAAGCGGACGTACGAATTGACGGATGCGGGGCGGGAAGCCGTGGCCGCCTGGTTCGAGGAGACCGCCGACGAACCGAGAGTGCGCGACGAGTTCTTCATGAAGCTCGCGCTGGCCCCGCTCTCCGGATTCGCCGACCCGATCACCTTGATCAACAAGCAGCGGCGCCAGCACCTGAACATGATGCGCACCCTCTCCAGGCTCGCCGCCACCGAGGACCGCGACAACAAGATCGCCCAACTCCTGATCGAGGGAGCCATGCTGCACCTGCAGGCCGACCTCGACTGGCTGGAGCGTTGTCAGGAGGAGCTGGAATGAGCGGAGGTCCCGTCGCGGCGCCCCCACAGGACACGATCGTGCACGCCGAGGGTCTGACCAAGACCCACCACGGCGACAGCGCCCCTGTCCAGGCGGTACGAGGCGTGGACCTGACCGTGCGGCCGGGTGAGTTCGTCGCGATCACCGGACCGTCCGGGGCCGGGAAGTCCACCCTGCTGCACCTCGTGGGCGGTCTCGAACGGCCGGACAGCGGGCGCCTGTGGCTGGACGGGAAGCAGGTCGACGGCTACTCGGAGGCCCGCTGGGCGATGCTGCGGCGCCGCCACATCGGCATCGTCTTCCAGTTCTTCAACCTGGTCTCCAACCTGACCGTCGCCGACAACATCGAACTGCCGGCTCTCCTCGCCGGGGTGTCGCCCCGCGCGGCACGGAGGAGCCGGGCCGAGCTCCTGGAGGAGCTGGGGCTCGAAGGCCGCGAGCGGTCGATGCCGGGCGAGCTCTCCGGCGGTGAACAGCAGCGGGTCGCGCTGGCCCGCGCCCTGGTCAACAACCCCGCGTTGCTGCTCGCCGACGAGCCCGCGGGGAGCCTCGACAGCAAGGGGACCCGCGATGTAGCCCGGCTGCTCTCCCGCTGCCACGGGCGCGGCCAGAGCATCCTCATGGTCACCCACGACGCCCGGATGGCCAGCGCCGCCGACCGGGTCATCAGCTTCTTCGACGGACAGGTCGCCGACGACGCGGCCCTCGGCGACGGCGGCACGGCACGGCCGGGAGTCTCCGGCGTGCTCGAACTGAGAGACTGAGGCGGGGCGTCGTGCGGGCCATTCTGCGGTGGGCTCACTCCGACCTGCGCGCCCATCGGGGCGAGGCCCTGTTCGTGGTGCTCGCCAGCGCAGGCGTGATCGTCTCGCTGCTGCTGTCCGGGGCGCTCCTCAGCTACGCCGTGAACCCCTGGCAGCGGGTGTTCAACGAGTCCGAGGGCGCCCACATCTGGCTGCACACCCGGGGTGACCTCGACGCGTCCTCGGCCGCCTCGGTCGCCTCACTCGCCTCGCTGGACGAGGTCGCCGCGGTGTCGGGACCGTTCCGTACGGCCGAGACAACCGTCGAGGTGGCCGGCGCGCGGGCCCGGGTCGTCCTGCGGGGCGCCGGACCGCAGCCGCCCGCGGTGGCCCGCCCGCTCGTCACCGAGGGAAGTTGGCTGGAGCCGTCGTCGCCCGACGGCCGCCCGGGCGGGATCGTCCTGGAGAGCGCGCTCGCGCGGGCCCTGTGGGCCGATCCCGGCGAGACCGTCACCGTCACGGGCGCGGACGGCGCGCCGCTCGACCTGCGGGTCGCGGGCATCGCGGAGAGCGCCGAACCCCTCTACCGGGCCGGCCAGGGAACCGGGGTCGCCTGGGTCCTGCCCGGAGCGCTCGACCGCGTGGCCGCGACCGGTACGGGTCAGAGCGTCGGGCTGCGGCTCAAGGACCCGGACGACACCGACTACGTGGTCCAGCGGGCCGTCACCCTGCTGGGCGCCCACCGGGTCGACCGGGTGACCAACTGGCAGGAGGCCAAGGCCGATGTGGGCGGCGACGACCGGCTGCTCGGCCAGATGTTCGCCGCGTTCGGGCTCGCCGCGCTCTTCGCGGCCGCGGTCGCCATCTCGGGCGCGGTCAGGGCCCGCGTGCGGGGCCAGCTCAAGGACATCGCGGTCCTGAAGGCCATCGGCTTCACCCCCGGTCAGGTGACGCGGGGGTTCCTCGTCCAGCACCTGGGCTTCGCCGTGCTCGGAGCGGGTCTCGGCACGGTCGCGATCCTGACCGTCGGCCGGTGGATCCCGGGCAGGATCGGCGAGGCGGTGGTCCTCTGGCCCGAACTGCCAGGGCACCGGGCGATCGTGGCGGGACTGCCCGTCGCCGCCGTCCTGCTCATCGGCACGGCCACCGGGCTCGCCGCCTGGCGGGCCGGTCGGGTACCGCCCGTCCCCGCCGCCAGGTCGGCGCTCCTCACCGCCGCCCCGCTCACCCGGCTCGGCCGCCGGGCCATCGCCCTGCGCCTGTCCCCCGCCCTGGTACTCGGCTGGCGCTCGGCGTTCTCCGGCCGCGGACGCAGCCTGGTGCCGATATCCCGGCTCGCCCTGCCCGTCGCCCTGATGACCGTGGCCCTCGTCGCCTGGTCGACCCTCGACCAGTTCGGCAGCGACCCCGCCCGGATGGGCCGCGCCGCCGCCCTGACCGTACGGGCCGACGAACCCGGCCCGGCCGACGACCCGGCGCTCGCCCGCGCGCTGACCTCGGTCCCGGGGGTAGAGGACAGTTTCCCCGGCGCGGAGTTCGTCGCGCTGGTCCCCGGGCAGACCGGGACGATCACCTTGCGCGGCCTGGGCAGCCAGGCGCGGCCGTACCCGCACAGCGTCGTCGAGGGCCGGGCGCCGACCGGCCCGGACGAGGCGGTCGCGGGGCAGGGTCTCCTCGACCTGCTCGGCGTACGCGTCGGGGAGTGGGTGCGGATGACGGTCGAGGGCCGCCCGCAGATCCTGCACGTCGTGGGCCGCAGCGTCGAACCCGAGCAGGGCGGCCGGGTGATCTCCACCTCGCTCGACAGCCTCCGCAACGGCGACGCGTCGATGACGGCGCGCTTCCACGCGCTCGTCCTGCGGCCGGGGGCCGATCCCAAGCAGGTGGCGGCCGCCGTCGCCGGGGCGGTCGACGGCGGCCTGGAGATCCGGGAGACCCCGACGCCCGCGGACCGCCTCGACACCCCGCGGGGCGTCATCGCGGCGCTCATCGCCGTTCTCGGTTTCATCGCCCTCGTCGAACTGCTCACGCTGATCAGCTCCGGTGTCCGCGCCCGGGTGCGCGACCTCCTGGCGATGAAGGCCATCGGTCTGACCCCTCGCCAGATCGGCGCGGTCATCGTGACCGCCGCGGCCCTCACCACCCTGGTCGCCGCCCTCGTCGGCACTGCGGCGGGAGCGGCGCTCGGACGGTGGCTCGTCGACGAGGAGGGCCGCTCCAGCGGCATCGGTGCGGGCATCGCCCACGTCCCGTCCCCCCTGGCCCTGCTGACCCTGGTCGCCGCGGCGACCGCCGTAGGCGCCCTCGCCGCGCTGACCCCCGCCGTGAAGACCGCACGCCGCCGCCTCATCGACTCGGCGAGCGAGACGCTCTAGGGAGTGCCCGGCGGACAGCCGCTGGGCGGTGTCCCGCCTGGGCCGCGTGGACGGTGAGGGTGTCGGCGCCCCAGCGGACCGTTCTCCCGCACACCGGGCCGCCTTCGGCGCGCTACGGCGCGAGCCTGCGGATACGGCCCCTAGGGCGGCGAGCGTCATCAACCGCCCGGGCGCGCCGAGCAGTCGGCGGATGTCGTGGCAGCAGACGGGCCCGGGGCGCGCGCAGAAGATCTCCAGAAGCAGGGCCTGCGTACGGAACGACGGAGCCGCCTCCTCCGCGCCGTCCCCGCCCCCCGGGCGCGTGGATCCGATCCGCCGCAGCCAGCGCACGTCCGCGCCGAGGCGCGCGCCGAGGACTCCCGGCCGGGCGTCGCGGTCCAGGACATTGACCGCCCCCGCGGTGAGGAGCGCGGCCGAACTCCCCTCCTGCGCTGTCGACACGACGACGTGGGTGACGAGGGCCAGGGACCGGTCGGTACCCGCTGGTTCTAGACGCCGACCGCGCACGAAGTACCGCACACCTCGCACGCATGGGCTCACGGAGTAGTCCGGGCCGCGAGTCGGGGCCGTCTCCACTGCGACGCGCTCACCCTCACCTCACAGGCTCCCCTGTCGGCGTTTCGGCCAACCTCCCCGCACAGCACCCCTGTTACGCGAGACGGATCGGTGCATTCGCCACGCTCCGACACGCGCCGAATCCCGGGGATCCGACAGAGTCCGAAAGACACCAGTTCGATATCCAGGCGGGTTCGTTGAGCTTCCCGACCAAGCCCAGCGAACGTCCAGGAGGACCCGCCGTTGACCTCGCCTCCCGTGAACGAACAACAGAAGACGACGCCGCCCCCTCCCCCTCCGGCGGAGATCACCTATAGCGGGCAGTACGCCATCAACCCGCTCGCCGAAGCCTCCTTCCGGGAGATGTGCGCGCAGATCCCCGCCGTCCTGGGCCGGATCGCGCGCCTGTCGTGGCGGATCGACCGGCGGGCCGTGCAGCTGCTTCTCTGCTGCCAGCTGGTCACCGGCGTCTCCGCCGCCGTGCTCCTGACCGCAACCGCCCGCGCCATGGAACCCGTTCTCGGAGCCGGGTCCGCCGGGGACCGGCTGCGTGGCGCGCTACCGGCGCTGCTGGTGGTGACGATCGCCGCCGCCCTGGCTCGGACCGCGGCGGCGGTGGCCGCGTACGCGGAGCGGCGGATCACACCGCGACTGACGACGGAGACGGACTCGGCGTTGGTCGAGGCGGTGTGCCGGGTGGAGGCGGTGGCGTACGCGGAGGACGGGTTCGCGGACCGGCGCGAGGCAGCGGAGATGGGGGTGATGCGGACGCACGTGATGGTGACCGACGCCCAGCGGTTCGTCTCCGCGGTGATCCGGATGGTCACCGCCGGCGGTGTGCTGTCGGTGCTGAATCCGCTGCTCCTGCCGCTGCTGCTGCTCGCCGTCCTCCCGGCCGGTGTCGGAGCCGTGCTCAACGCACGGGTCGACTACGAGATCCACTACGCCAATGTCGCCGATCGCAACGTGCGGGGCATGATGCGCTGGTGGGCGACCGATTCCAAGTACAGCGACGAGGTCCGCGCGAACTCCGTGGTCGAATACCTCGTCCACTGGTACCGGGCGCTGTCCGAGCGGTGTGACCGGCGCACGCTGACCGGCGCGCCGCGGACCCTGCGGATCGCTCTGCTGTCCGCGCTGGCCGGCGGTGTCTTCCTGATGGCGACGTGGGGCGCTCTGACATGGCTGGCCGTGTCCGGCCGGATCGACCTCGCGGTCGCCGCGACGGCCGTGATCGCCGTGCAGACCACGCTCGCCGCCCTGTCCCAGGTCGTCATCGGCGCCGCCGCGGTCTTCCACACCAGCCTGTACCTCGGCGACATGCAGGCCTTCCTCGACGACGCCGCCGCCCGCGCCCCGCAGCGCGGCCCCCACCGGCTGGCCGCACCGGTCGACGAGATCCGCCTGCGGGATGTCGTCTACCAGTACCCCGGCAAGGACAAACCCGCCGTCGACGGCGTCTCGCTGGCCCTGCGCCGTGGCCAGATCCTCGCGATCGTCGGGGCGAACGGATCCGGGAAGTCCACCCTCACCCGTCTGCTGACCGGGGTCTACCTGGCGGACAAGGGCACCGTCTCGTGGAACGGCAGCGACCTTTCGGAGGTGGACCCCGCCACGGTCTGGGCGTCCGTGGGACTCGTGCCGCAGCTCTTCGCGCAGTGGCCGCTGCGCCTCCGCGAGAACGTGACCCTCGGCCAACCGCACAGCTTCGACGACGACGCGGTGTGGGAGGCCGTCGACGCGGTCGGTCTGCGCGATGCCGTGGAAGACCTCCCGGCAGGTCTCGACACCCTCCTCGCCCGGGACATCTTCGGCGGGACGGAACTCTCCGGCGGGCAGTGGCAGCGCATCGCGTGCTCCAGAGCCCTGTACCGCCGGCCCGACCTGCTGATCCTCGACGAACCCACCTCCCAGATGGACCCGCGGGGCGAGCACCAGATCTTCGAGCAGATCAAGGCCATCTCCGCCGACCGCATCACGATCGTGGTCACCCATCGCCTGGAGAACACGCGGATCGCCGATCACATCATCGTGATGGAACACGGCCGGATCACCGAGCAAGGCCGGTACGACGACCTCGCCCACGGGGGCGGAACCTTCGCCGAGCTCCTGGAACTGTCCCAGGACCGCTGACCGCTCCCGCCGCCGTCCACCCGTCCCGCCCCTGCCGCACAGCGGGGGCGGGACACTCAGGGAACTGCCGTCCCTCCGGTGACCGCGTCGTCCGTCCTCGAACCGCGGGCGACGACCGACGAGATCGTCTGGTCGTCTTTCGTCGGCCAACCACCGATCACCCGCCGCCCCGCTACAGGCCCGGGATCGGGTCCTGGTCGACGTCGTGCCGCCGGTGTCCGATGCGACGCTCGGGATCGCACTCCGGGCCCAGGAGCCGCTGGCGCGAGACGGGATCGCGCAGAACGGCCCCGCACCGGCGACACCAGCGGCGGGGCAGGTACGGGACGGCCGTGTCCGGCAGCGGCTCTTGGTGCGCGGGCTGTACGGGCTGTGTGGCCATGGCCGCCTCATCCGCCAATCGATCGTGCCGGGGCGGTGATCGGCCTCATGGACGCCACGCCACCGTCATCGTCATCGTGATCATCATCGTAGATCCCGTCGTCGGGCGGGACGGGCCGTGCGCATCGACCGGGCACCAGAGGACCTCGAGCAGGTCGCAGCCGTCCGGGCCGGGCGGCCAGCCGACCGAGCTGTCCCACGCGACCGGCCTCCCCGGCCACGGATGCAGGCGCGCCGTCACACCACGAAACGCCCCCCGCTTCGGGAAGAGCCCCTCAACGTGCACAGGGCGGCGGCGTCGTTCTGGTCATGGCGGAAACCCAAACCCACCGCGTCGGCGCGCTTGGCGGAGCTGTTGTCGGAGCTGTTGTCGGATCAGCCGATGCGCAGGCGCGCGGTCTGCGCTGTGCCGACGTCGGTCGTGCGGCGCAGGTACCGTGCACTGCTCGCGGCGTTGCGCCAATGTAGGTGAGAAGCAGGGACGGGGAGCAATGGCTCCAGGACATGGCGGCGAGACACCGCCACACTGGGAGTGGCGCGGACCAGAGAGGCGGTATCCGGATGAGCACCACGGTGGCGCCCCTGGTGATCGCTTTTCTGGGGATCGTCGGAACTCTCGCATCAGCACTGATGACTCAGCGGCTCGCCACGAAGGCCAAGGCCCTGGAACTGGATCAATCCGCACGGCAGCGCGCCGAGGAGCGACAGCACGAAACCGAACGCGCGTTGGCTGAGGCTGTTCGGGCCTGCTACGTCAGACTGAACACGGCGTCACTCGACTATCAGTCCGAGCTCAACCACTTCTGGCATGCCCTTCGGGCCGGCCGTGTCACGGACGACGTGAGAACTCGTCTGGACGATGCACGGCGCGAGCACAGGGCGCGCTACTCCGAGGCGCAGATGCGGATTCCGGACGACGTGCTCACCGTCGTCGACGGCGTGCACCGCAGGCTCAACCACGTCTACGGGGTCCTCAAGCGTCTGGACAGTGGGGCTCCGTCGCGCTGGGAAGACGACGAGTCGCTCGACGAAGCACACCAGCAGGTCATGGGGCTCTGGAAGCAGCTCACGGAGATGCGCCGCACCATGCGCCGGAGCATCGGCGCAACTCAGGGCGGTCCCTGACCGGCCTCGGCAACGTAGGGGAACCTTCAAGACCGGCTCCTGATCTTGCTCCCTGATGGGGCACTGCCGACGTCCGTCCCTTCACAGGCTTGCAGGACGTGTCGCCGGACTCAAGCACGCCGCCATCCGCGGCATCCTGGTCCCCTTCGAGAAAGCCCCGACCGAACGGCGGACCGCTACGGCCGGTTGGTTCCGCACCTCACCCGGCGCCACCCCGCTCGCCCTGGACGACGAAGGCCGGATCCGCTCGGACACCTGGGAACTCACGGAAGACGTCCAAGCGGCCGCCGCGGAACTCCGGGAGGCCGCCGCGACCGACGCCATCGCCGACCTCGCCGACCTCGACTGGTTCCACGCCGACGCCCAACGCCTGAGTCGGTTGCCGAGGCGAAGGCAGCTCGGCTCGGGGAAGGCAGCATCGAACTGGGGGTGTGCACGCCGCCGTGAGTTGATGAACTGGGGCGATGAAGATCCTTTCGCCTCGTGTCCTACGAGCTCTTGAACGGTTCAACGCCGCCTATCCGTGGGATCACAACGCTCACTACCACCGTTGGATCCTGCGTCAGCTGCCGAGGCGCTTCGAGTGCGCCCTGGACGTGGGTTCCGGCAGCGGTGATCTCGCAAGGCTTCTGGCTGGACGAGCAGACGCCGTGAAGGCAGTGGATTCCGATCCGACGATCACCGCTCTGGCTCAGAGGCTGACTCCTGCTGCGCTCCCCGTGACCTTCAGCGTCGCGGACGCAGCAGCCGAGTTCCCCGCCGGCTCATACGACGTCATCACCTGCGTCGCCGCGATCCACCACATGCCGTTCGCCGAGGCACTCACCCGATTCCGCCGCCACGTGGCCCCGGGAGGGACCTTGGTGATCGTCGGCCTGTCCCGCGCGCAGACCCCTGTGGACCACCTGCTCGGAATTGTCTCCGTTCCGGCCAACGCCGCCATGGGCTGGCTGAAGAACAAGGGGCGTCCCTCGCCACGGCCCGCCTCCATGACGGCTCCCACTCGCTCGGCGAGCATGACCTTCGACGACATCGCCCGTGAAGCCAAGGGCATCCTGCCTGGAGTGAGGTTGCGACGACGTCTGTTCTGGCGCTATACGCTTGTATGGAATCGGTCCTGAGTAGTCTGAGGGCGGCCAAGGAGCGATTCTTCGAGGTGGGCAGCGGCTCGCACGGGGTACGAGTCGACGTCGCGAGCGGTACTACAACGTACTGCGAAGGGACGGGGCGCCGGTCTTACGCCCGCTCAGGCTCGTGCGCCTCGATGAGAGTCCTGGAGGAGTGGGTGACGAAGGGGCCCCTTGGCCTCGATCGTCTCGTGCCGCTCACGCAGGCGTTCGCGGTACCGCCCGACGCGCGGCTCCGGCCCACGACTGGTCAGGTGAACGCTGCCTCACCGTGGTGCGGTCGCCGCTGCCACGAACATCGGCAGTGCCAGGAAGAGGCGGTCGGCCTCGGCCCGCGCACGCTGCTCGGCGATCCAGTTGTCCGTCTGCTCGCGCGTAATGGCGCCGGTGGAGCAGGCTGCTTCGGCCAGTCCGGTGAGCAGGAGCAACATCGCCGACCCGGTGAACACCCCTGTGTGCACCTCGACCGTCACATCGCTGAAGCGGCTGTTCAGTAGCAGGTTCCGGTATCGGCCAGCGGCACGCGGGGCGGCGGTCAGGTCGGCGCGGGAGTGCACGATGGTGCGGGTGAGGGCCGGATCGTCGGAGTCGATGACGAAGGTGTCCCAGTCCTGGCCGACCAGCAGGATCCGCCCTCCAGGTGCAAGAACCCTGTGGGCCTCCGCCAACGCCCGCTCTGGCTCGTCCAGTTCGTGGAAGACCTTGTCGGCTCGGTAACCGTCCACCGAGGCGTCCGGCAGGCAGCGGCAGCTCGTACGCTCCCGCCATCCGGAAGTCCGCCTCGGGCCACCGACCACGGGCGACGGCGATCATCCGCTCGTTCGGGTCCACACCGACGGCCCTCACGCCCCGTTCGGCCAGTTCCGCCACGGCCCGTCCGGCGCCACAGCCCACGTCCACCACGGACGTTCCGGGTTCGGCGCCGAGCAAGTCGTAGGAGAGAACCCTCAGCAGCTCGGCGCCCGGCAGTCGGTCGGCGGCGTCGAGCCGTGCTACGAGGTCGTTCGCCGGCTGGGGCGTCTGTTCCATGTCCCTGGTCATGAGCGCCAGACTGGGACTTAATGTCGGCATGAAGTCAAGCGCGCAAAGGGCTCATGGTGGCGGCGAGCGTGAGTCGATGGGCATCGGGGCCCTCGCCAAGCGCTTCGGTCTGGCCACGCACGTCCTGCGTCACTGGGAGTCGATGGGGCTCTGATCGGCACGGATGCTGCCGTCCACGTCCCCGACTGAGCACATGCGCAGGCAAGTTGATCGGCAGCCTGCCGCCGCGCGAGCCGCGTCTCTTCCGGTTGAGTGCCTGGTCGGCCTTGTCCGGGATGGTGCAGCGGATACCACGTGGCCGCAGGTAGCAACGGTTGCCGCGGGAGGCGGACGCCTTGTCGGCGCGGTGGCGCGATTCCGGCACAGGAAGCCGGAAAGCGTCCGCCGCTACCTCGAGCCGTCCCTGGAAGCGATCACGGAGCTGGCGAGCCTGCTCGCGGCTGGCGACGCGCGTCGCTGCACCCTGTCGCCGCGGGTGGGATGCGGGTCAAGCCGTGGCCAGGTGCGCGGAACAGGGAGCTGTGGGCCGCGGGGGGGGCGCGGTTCAACAGACAGGGCCTGTACGAGGTATGGCGCACCGTCCGGCGGTCGGTGCACACTGCGCAACGCGCGTAGAAGTGACATGCGGAGGAAACCTTCCGGTCCCCCTCGTGCAACCCGGCCAGCGTAGAACTGCCCTGCCGCCACGGCGTGTCCTCCCACACCCCCGCCGCGGTGCTCCGCGAACCGTCCGCAACCGCTCGCGAAAGGCACCCTCATGTCGCCTCGTCACATACCTGTCAGACGCCCCCGCCGCGCCGCCGTGCTCGGCGCCGCCTTCCTGGCGGCCGCCCTGACGGCGGCAACGCTCACCACCGCCCCCGCGGCGGACGCCGCCGCCACGGTTCCGTCGCAGGGGTCGCCGACCCAGCTCGACGTCGGCAACTGGAACGTCGAGTGGTTCGGCGCGCCGGACTTCGGCCCGACCGACGAGGCCCTTCAGCAGCAGAACGTCCGCGACGTCATGGCGGGTGCCGACATGGACGTGTGGGGCCTCTCCGAGGTCGTCAGCACCTCGGCGTTCGACACGCTCGTGGCCGGCATGCCCGGGTACACCGGGGTCGTGGCCAACGACCCGATCGTGACGAACGGTGCGCAGTACTACTCGGACTTCGGCAACACCGAGCAGAAGGTCGGCCTCGTCTGGCGCTCCAGCATGGCCACCCTGGTGAGTGCGAAGGTCATCCTGACCGGCCAGAACAGCAACTTCGCCGGCCGCCCGCCGGTGGAGTTCACCCTGCGCGGCACGTTCGACGGTGTCACCCGCGACCTCGTCTTCATCGTCCTGCACGCGAAGGCCGGGTCCACCCAGGACGCGTGGAACCTGCGCCACCCCGCGTCGCAGGCCCTCAAGTCCTACCTCGACACGACCTACCCCACACAGAACGTCTTCGTCATCGGTGACTGGAACGACGACGTCGACACCTCCATCACGCCCGAGAAGGCTTCGCCCTACGCCAACTTCGTGAACGACGCGGCGCGCTACACGTTCCCGACGCGGGCCCTGTCGCTGGCGGGCGTGGCGTCGACGACGAGCTACCCGGACTTCATCGACCACCAGCTCACCACCAACGAGGTGCAGGCGAAGTACGTCGCCGGTTCGGCGACCGCCTTCCAGCCCCAGCCCTACATCCCGAACTACGCGACGACGACCAGCGACCACTACCCGGTGCTGGCCCGCTACAACTTCGTCCCCGGCGGTGGCGGCGGCGCGAACCAGCCGCCCACGGCGTCGTACACGTCCTCCTGCACCGCTCTCACCTGCACCTTCACCGATGGCAGCACCGACTCCGACGGCAGCATCGTGAGCCGCGGCTGGGACTTCGGCAACGGCCAGACCTCGACCGCGACGAATCCGACCGTGACCTACGCATCGGCCGGTACCTACGCGGTCTCGCTGACCGTGACGGACAACGGCGGGGCCACCCACACCACGACCCGGAACGTCACCGTCACGGCCGGCGGTGGCGGCGGACCCGCCAACGTGGTCATCAACGAGGTGCTGGCCAACGAACCGGGGAGCAGCACCGCCGGCGAGGCCGTCGAGATCGTGAACACCGGCGGCACCGCGATCAGCATCGCCGGATGGACCCTCTCGGACGGGTCGGCAGTGCGGCACACCTTCGCGGCCGGTACGACGCTGCAGCCCGGCAAGGCGGTCACCGTGTTCGGCGCGGGCTCCGCGATCCCCGGCGGCGTCGTGGGGGTGGCTGCCGGCACCGGCGGCCTCAACCTGTCCAACAGCGGTGACCAGGTGATCCTGCGGGACGCGGCCGGAGCGACGGTCCAGTCGATGAGCTACACCTCGAGCCAGGCCAACTCCGACGGGGTGTCCATCAACCGAAGCCCCGACGGCTCGGCGACCGGCGGCTGGGTCAAGCACAACACCATCAGCTCGCTGACCGCCTCGCCCGGCCGGCGCGCCGACGGAACCGTGTACTGAGCCCCGATCCACCGGCTCAGCGAGCCCGGCCCGGGCCAGCGCAGATGAGGCGGCGTCGCCGTGCTCGACGATCACGTGACCGCGCACCCACCGTGCGGGCGGTGTTGGTGAAGCGGGCCCGGGTCCGCGCCGCGCTTCTGAAGAGTCCCGGCAACGCGTGTCCGTAAACGGCGCTTCACTCTTGCGGCACCTTCCACACCCTCAGAAACTCGGGCTGACATCCGTCGAGGGGGAGCCATGGAGATTTCCAACGCGCACTTACCCGCATCAGACCGGTTCGAGTTCTGGGCCGACCTGGTGTCGGACCAGCTGGGACGCATGCGGATGACCAGTCCGATCCCCTCGCGGGACTTCGTCGCCCACGCGTCCCTGACGGCGGCCGGTCCGGTGCGGGTGGCCTGGTTCCGCTCTCCCCCGGCACACCTGTCGCGGACCTGGGCGGACGTACGGGCGAACGATCCGGGCGTGTATCAGCTGATGCTGGTCACCGGCGCTCCGCTGTGGATCGAGCAACGCAGACAGGACTCGGGGCTCCTGCAGGGGGCCTTGGCCATGTTCGACCTGTCGGAGCCGTTCCGCGGGAATGTCCCGGACCGGGATCAGGACACCGAGGTGATCATCGCGCAGATACCGCACGATGTGCTGCCGCTCCGGGTGGACCGGGCACGCCGGGCCCTGGCCGTCCCCATGGAGGCGTCCGGTGTGGGCGGGGTCCTGGCGGACCTGTTGACGTCGATACGGGCGCACGGCGCGGACTGCGACCCCCGGGATCTGGAACGCACGGGGTGGATGGCGGCCGACCTGGCGGGGGCGGTCATCGCCCGGCAGCTGGACGCCTACGGGCATCTGCCGGTGCAGACCCGGCAGGACGTCATGAGGGCACGGATTCTCAGCTTCATCGACGTGAACCTTGCCGACCCACGGCTTGGGCCGGCCGCCGTCGCAGGGTTCCACAATCTGTCGCTGCGCGCTCTGCACGCACTGTTCCGCAAGCAGGACGGGGAGACGGTGGCGGCGGTGATCAGGCGCAGGCGGCTGGAACGCTGCCGGGAGGACCTCACCGACCCGCGTTGGGACGCGTTGCCGGTGGCGGCGATCGGCGCGCGCTGGGGCATGGGCCATCCACAGGGGTTCAGCCGGGCGTTCCGGACGATGTTCGGAACGCCCCCGGGTGAGTACCGGCGCGCGGCACGGACCGGTAAGCAAAGGCGCACGGGGAGGTAACCCGCGGTTGAGCCCCGCGCCTACTGTGCGGGACACAGACGCGGCGACCCGGGCCGATGACCAGCCCCGCACGCGCCTGTCGTCCGGGGACGATCCCTCGGTCGTCGTGCCATCCCAAGCGTGCAAGGAGAGCACATGGTCAAGCAGTTCCGTACGCTACTCGCGGTTGCCACCCTCGCAGTGGCAGCCCTGGCGGGGACCAGCCAGGCAGCAGCATCCTCCCTCCGGACCGTCACCGCCGGTACCGTCTCGGCCGCTGAAGCGTTCCGCCAGGTGTCGGCCGACGCCCGGGCAGGAGAGGGCCGACTGGCCTCGGACGGATCCCGGGTTCTCGACTCGGCCGCCTTCACCATGCGGTTGCGCGGCTACACCGCGAGGTACTGCCTCGACAACTTCGCGAGCGGTGGGGGGCGCAACAACTCCCCGGTCGGCTTCTGGGAATGCAACGGAGGCTCCACGCTGTACTGGCGGTGGCGGGTCGTGTCCTCCGGCGGCTACTACAACTACACGCTGGTCAACAACGCCTCCGGCCGTTGCCTCGACTACCCGTCCTCGTTCGGAGAGCGCCCGGGCGCCCAGTTCAACGTCTTCGACTGCAAGGACGGCGCCGCCCCCGGCCAGACCTTCCACGTCTACCAGCTCGGCAACAACGAGCTCGCCCTCACGTCCCCTCTCAGCAGCAACGTCCTCGCCCTGGACGGCTACTCGAGCAGCTGGCGGGGCAACGGCAGCCCGGTAGGCCTCTGGAACGCGAGCACCAGCGCCTTCAACCCCCACCAGCGCTGGTTCTGACCAAGGCGGCCGGCGACGTTTCTGCCCCGGGTTCCGTTCGTTAGAGCCGGTGAGAGACCCGGGCAGACGTAGTCGCCTGAGCAGTGAAGCCATGGACGGCCCCGCCAAGGCCGACAAGCGTGACCGTGAAAGGAACATGATGAAGTCCCTGAAGGCTGCCGCAGTCCTCGCTGGTTTCGTGGCGATCGCGGGTGCCGCCGCGCCCGCTCACGCCGAGGGCCCGATGCCCACCAGTGTGGACGGCGGCCTGAACACGCTGCTGAGCCAGCCGACCCTGGACGTGACGCCGGTGAGCACCAGCATGCTGGACATCGGGGACAACTCGGGTCGGCAACCCGCGTCTTGACCGAGGAGCGCTCTCCATTGACCGCGAGCGCGCCGCCTCTGGGGCCATCCCCGCGCCCACGGGGATGGCCCCGCGTCGTTCACCTCGCCATAGACGCCCCGGCGGCGAATTCCACCCTGTTCCCCCTGCTCAGCGCACCCTCCCTCGCGGCTTCAGCGGCGTCGCCGGGAGTTCCGGGGCCGGGAGTGGAGCGCCGTCGTAGCCCTTGACCTCGCCGAAGCGCGTGCCGTTCGTCCAGGCTTCGCGGGCCTCCTCGATGTCCTGCTGGGACCGCCCGATCCAGTTCCAGAACAAAGCGCGACACAGGAACGTATTCGCAGGTCAAGTGGGTCTCGGATCGCTGACGGTCAGCAAACCGTCAGCATCGGCATCCGAGGAGTCCCAGGCGCATGGCAGCCAAGACACTCGCCCGTGGAATGGGCACCTTCTTCAAGGACTGCGAGCACGCCGCATCCCGCTGGGCGAAGTGCCCACACCTCTACAAGGTCCGCTACAGGGGCCCCGGCGGCAAACAGGTCGAGGAGTCGGGCTTCCTGACGCCAGACGAGGCCATCGACCGACTGACCAGTGTCTACAAAGCGAAGAAGGCCGCCCCCGCGAACCAGGCGAAGAGCGAGCGCATCGCGAAGTACGGCCAGATGCGGTTCCGGGAGTACACGGCCGAGTGGAAGGCCGGCCAGCGGCACCTTGCAGCGGCGTCGCTCAGCCACCTCGACTCACTCCTCCAGCACCACATCTTCCCCGCCCTCGGGACCCGCCGGATGAGCACGTTCGACCACAAGGTGGTGGACGGCTTCATCCGGACCATGGAACGCAACGGCGTGGGTCTCGCAGCCCAGTCGAATGCCTACGACAAGCTGAAGTCGATCCTCCTCGACGCACACCGTCTGGGGCTGTTCGACGACAACCCCCTCTTGGGTGTCAAGCCACCTCAGTACGACCCCAAACGTGCCGTCATCCCCTCCCCTGCCCAGCTCCAGACCCTGCGGAGAGCCGGGGACGACACCTTCCGACTCGTGGTGGACCTGATGAGCGGCTGCGGCCTACGCAATGGCGAGGCGGCCGCGGTCAATGTCAACAACATCGTGGCTGACGACGTCTACCGCGTCACCGAGCAGGTCAACCAGTCGACCAAGACGTACGACCGCCTCAAGCACCGCAAGCGCGGCGAGTACCGCGACGTGCCGCTTCCCCAACGGACCAAGAACGCCATCGAGTGGTATGCCGACAAGCACGGCACCACCGACGGCTACCTACTGCGCCACCCGCAGGACCCCGGCCGGCGGCCCTTCCAGCCGTACCTCCTGCAGAACCAGTGGCAACGGCTCAAGAGGCAGGGCGAACTCGACATTCCCGAAGGCATGGTCATCTACAGCCTCCGCCACTTCTTCGCCTCAAACTGCCTCCGGCACAACATCCCCATCACGGACGTCGCCGAATGGATGGGACACAACAACATCGACATCACCTTCAAGATCTACCGACACCTCATGCCCGGATCGATCGGCACAGCCGCCAAGCTCCTCGATGCCGGTCTGGCCGTGTGACCCGCACCCCACCGTCAAGAGCTCTCGGCACAGTCTCCAGAACTGCCCCGGGGGCAACCAAGACTCCCGCCAACCGCCTGGACGCGCCGTCCAACCCACGCTGCGGCACCGGCGGCGGACGCTTCGTACATAGCCGATGATCGCCGGTTAGCCAAACCGGGGATTCTCCATACCATCGATCTCACGAAGCTTTAGCCACGAAAGGGGCACCATGCCAGCGCAGTTCATGACCGCGAAGGAACTTGCAGCGCACCTCAACATGTCGCTGGTCTGGGTCTACCGAGAGGCCGCGCGATCGGGCCTGACGCCCTACAAGTTCGGCACGGGCCGCAACGCGAAGATCCAATTCAAGGTGTCCGAGGTCCAGGCATGGATCGGACAACAGAAGTTGCCCAGAGCCGCGTAACCCAACCCGCCGCTGGAAACACACCCACGAAGGAGGAATCACAAGGTGGCAACGAGGAACCTGGCTCGCGGGATGGGAACGTTCTTCAAATCATGCGATCACCCACAGGCCAGGTGGTCGAAGTGTCCGCACGACTACAAGATTCGGTTCCGAGGCCCATCGGGACGCCAGATTCAGGAATCTGGATTCGAAACCCAAGAGAAGGCCATCGGAAGGCTCAGCGAAGTCTACGACACAAAAAGAAGAAAGCCCCACAGTCAGGCAAAATCCGAACGCATTGATAAATTCGGACGAATGCCATTCAGCGAGTACGTTGCCGAGTGGCGAGCAGGGCAGCGGCATCTGGCCGAGTCTTCAGCCAGGCACCTCGACTCCTTGCTGGAAAATCACCTGCTACCCGTCCTCAGAAGCCGGCGCATGAACAGCTTCGACCACAAGGTGGTCGAAGACTTCGTCCGCAGCATGGAGACTGCCGGAGTCGGCGCGGCCACACAATCGAACGTCTTCGACAAGCTCGCTTCCATCCTGCTGGATGCACATCATCTGGGCATCTTCGACGAGAACCCTCTACGAGGCGTGAAGCCTCCGCAGTACACACCGAGTCGTAGCGTCATCCCGACTGCGAACCAGCTCGCAGCGATACGTTCCGGCGGTGACGACTCGTTCGAGCTGCTCGTCGGTCTCATGAGTGGTTGCGGGCTGCGCAACGGCGAAGCCGCCGCAGCCAACATTCGCAACATCGTGGCCGATGATGTATACCGGGTCACTGAGCAGGTCAACCAGACCACTAAGACGTACGGCCCACTCAAGCACCGAAAGCCCGGTGAATACCGCGATGTCCCGCTTCCTCTGCGCATCAAGGACGCCATCGAGCGGTACGCCGACAAGCACGGCACTACCGATGGTTACCTCCTCCGGCACCCCAAGGACACCACCCGTCCGTTCCAGCCATATCTCCTGCAAAACCAATGGCAGAGACTCAAGAGGGAGCAGGAACTCTCCATCCCTGAAGGCGTAGTCATCTACAGCCTCCGCCACTTCTTCGCCTCGAACTGCCTCAGCCATGGCATCCCCATCACGGATGTCGCCGAATGGATGGGGCATAAGAGCATCGACATTACGTTCAAGATCTACCGGCACCTCATGCCGGGGACTCTCGGGCAGGCAGCCAGGGTCCTGGACCTCGGTCTGGCCGCCTGAAAAGCATCACGCGGCGGTACCGGAACCACGCGTCGCGATCCCGCGCAATCTCGGACATGCGTGGAGCGCGCTGACGGAGCGGGGTACGCGGGCCGCGACACCCGCGCCGGTGTCGTGCGAGGTCGACCCGTAACGGCGCCGGGGATGCGGATGCTGTCGAGGACCTACCGAAGGCGGTGGCGTCGTTGACGTGCCGGGCGTGAGCACGATGGACAGCGGCAGGCCCCGGCCGTCGACGGCGAGGTGCACCTTGGTGGTCAGCCCGCCCCGGGACCTGCCGAGGGCCTGACGCGCCTGCGAGCGGCCCGGATCTTCCAGTTCGTCCCCGTCTGCGGCCCCTTTTTCCGGGCGTCGGCCGCGTGCTGGCGGGACCCGTTGATCGTGGAGTCGACGCAGACGGTGCACTCCACCCGGCCCACCGCGTCGTCGCGGACCTAGACGTGTTCAAGCAGCTTCGCCCAGGTCCCGTCCGCTTCCCAGCGGGCGAACCGCTCGTAGGCGGTCTGCCAAGCCCCGAAACGCCCTGGCATATCGCGCCCACGGAGCTCCGGTCGGCAGCCACCACAGCACCCCGTTGACCACCTGCCGGTGATCACGCCACGGACGACCACGACCATCATCCCCCGGCAGCAGAGGCGTTATCCCCTCCCACGCCGCATCCGTCAGTTCACCACGCCCCACCACAAGATCAATTATCAGACAGCGTCTAGCGCACCCGGCCGTACAGGTTCGGGTTGTAGAAGCTGAAAGAGGAGATCCGGACGTTCTTGCCCGGGCGCGGGGCCTCCAGGTACTGGCCGTCGCCGAGGTAGATCGCCACGTGGTGGACGCCCGAGGTCCGGCCGTCGCTCGACCAGAACACCAGGTCGCCGCGGCGGAGTTCGGAGCGGGAGATGGGGGTGGTGGCCCGGTACTGGTCGTCGGCGACCCGGGGGAGGGAGATGCCGGCGCTCCGGTACGCGGCCTTGACCAGACCCGAACAGTCCCAGCCGTGCGGGCCGTTGCCGCCCCAGACGTACGGGTCGCCGAGGTGCTGCATGGCGTACGAGATGGCCGCCTCGGTGCCGTACCGCACCGGGCTGCCGGAGCCGGATCCGGTACCGGAACCGGTCGAGCCTGAGCTCGAGCCCGAGGTCGAGCCGTTGGTGGATGCCGAGGAGCCCGTGTAGCGCTCGTACTTGTCCTGGTGGCTCGTCCACCACCACTGGCCGTTCCGCTTGTACCAGTACACCCGGTCGATGGAGTCCCAGCCCTGCTTGCTCCGGAACACCGGCTCCGAGGTCCGCTGCCCCGACGAGCCGCCGGCCTGCTGCTGCCCGGTTTTGGCCAGGTACTTGCTCTGGTGGGAGGTCCAGCGCCACCAGCCGGTCTCGTCCTTGTACCAGTACCGGGAGCCGTCCCAGCCGGCCCGGCTGGGCGCCGGCTCGGCCGAGGCGACGCCGGCCCCGGTGCCCACCAGCACGGCGGCGCCGACCGCTGCGACCACGGCCCCGCGGACCGTGCAGCGGGCGGCACGGGTGGTGCCGGGTGCGTGGCTCGCGGCCGTGCTCCCGCAGCCGGCGCAGTCGCAGCGGTCGGGTATCTCCTCGGTGAACTCGGGCGCGCGCATGCGTGTTTCCTTTCTTCGGGAGGGGGGATTCGCGGGGGGATCTCAGCGGGCTTCGGCGGCGGTGCCGCGTGCCGTGTAGAAGGCCACGGTCAAGTCCTTGACGAGGGCCTTGCGTTCGTAGTCGTCGAGGCTGACCAGACCACGGTCGGACATCCGCTGCACGGTGTCGTCGACCGCGTCGATGACCGAGGTGAGCACGGAATCCCGGTGCCGGGCGTCGATGGCCGCGATCCGGCGGCGCTGCATGGCCCCGGCGACCTCCGGGGCGTACTCGACGCGCACCGGCCGGGCCGAGAACACCTCGATGCCCACGGCCCGGCACTCCGCGGCCAGCAGCCGGGTCAGCGCGTCGCCGACGGCCTCGGCATCGCGCAGGGTCTCCGGGCCGGCCTCCGCCCCGAAGGAGTCGGCCGGCATCCCGGAGAACACGCGGGCGGCCGTGGACTCCACCTGCTCGCGCAGATACGCGGCGTGGTCGTCCACCGAGAGCAGGGCCCGGGCGGTGTCCCGCACCCGCCACACGACCAGTACCACGGCGTGCAGCGCGGTGCCCTCGGCATCCACCACGGCCAGCGGCTCACTGCGCCAGTGCCGCAGCCGTACGTCGACCCGGGCGCGGCGGGGGAAGGGGGCGGACCACACCAGCCCGGTACGCCGGACAGTGCCCCGGTAGCGCCCGAACAGGGTCAGCACTATGGCGTGGCCGGTGCTGCCGCGCCGCAGTCCGGCGAGGGCGAGGGCGACGGCCAGCGCGCAGCCGGCCAGCGCCGCGGCGGGCCAGGCGTCCGGGGTGAGCGCGGGCCGCGGAATCCCGTACCGGGTTACCAGCCCGGCCGCTCCGGCCCCGGCGGTGCCGGCCACGAGCAGGGCCCACCAGCCGGAGCAGGACCGTGCGGGCCGCTCGGCGAACTGCCGGTCGAGTGCGGGCGGCAGGGTGCGGCGCGGTGCACGGGCGTCGGCCGGTGCACGGGGTGCGGCCGGTGCCTGGGCCGCGGGGGCGAGTGCCGGGGGAGGGGCGGGTGTCGCCGGGACCGTGATGGTCTGCGTCTGTTCGTCGCCCTCGTCACGGAACAGCGGGCTCAGGACCACCGGGTCCCGGTAGGGCCGGACCGGCACCACGGGGAAAGCCGTCGCTCCGGTTGGGATTCCGATTGTGATTCCGGTTCCGGTTCGGTCTCCGGTCCGCTTCGGCGTCTCCGCCACGGCCACCCCACAGCTCGCGAAAGATGATCAAGGATGAATCGATCTTCGCGGAACCGGACAAGTCGACCCTGCGGCAAAGGTCCCGAACGGGCGGGACTTGAGTCCTGAATCGGGAGGTCGGGAGGTCAGGACGTCGGGAGGTCAGGCGGTGCGGCGTTCCACCGAAGCCGCGACATCCGCCAGGTCCTTGGCAATGGCCTTCGCCACCGCCCTGGCCCCCAGCCCCCCCAGCAGCCGCGCCAGCAGCGGCGGCTTCTCGCCCTCCTGTGGCTGTGCCGAGAAGGTCATGCGCACCGCCGTCCGCCCCGGCCCCCGCTCCGTCAGCCGGAACTCGGACACGTAGTGCATTCCCGAGTTGTCCGCCTCGGCGACATAGCGTTTCTCGGTCGTCACACGCCGTCACCCACATCTCCTCGGTCGCAGAGAGCAGGAGGCTGCCATGGGCTGGTACGCCGACCAAGTGGTGCCACTCATCGTGAACCTCGCGTGCGGGGCGAAGTCGGCTCCCCCGCTGCGCCGCCGGGTCTGTACGAGCCTGGCCGGCGAGATCGTCGAGATCGGCTTCGGGACTGGCCACAACGTACCCTTCTACCCGCCCGAGGTCACTTCGGTCGACGCCGTCGAGCCCTCGGACACCTGCTGGCGGCTGGCCGCCGACCGCATCGCGACCTCCCCGGTGTCGATACGCAGGAGCGGCCACGACGCCCAGAAGCTCCCGTACGAGGACGCCAGCTTCGCAGCGGCCCTGTGCACCTGGACGCAGTGCACCGTCCCCGACGCCGCGGCCGCGCTGGCCGAGTTGCGGCGTGTGCTGCGGCCCGGGTCCGCCCTTCACTTCGTGGAACACGGCCTGGCCCCCAACGAGAACGTTCGCCGGTGGCAACGCCGTCTCGAACCGCTGAACAAGCGCGTCCTCGGCGGCTGCCACCTGACCCGCCCGGTCGTCCCCCTCCTCAGCGTGGCCGGCTTCACCATCCGGAACGTGGACGTCTTCTACGAGGAGGGCGCTCCGAAGCCCTGGGGCGCCGACACCCTGGGCGTGGCCTTCCCCTGAGAGCGGCGAAACCGGCGGTGGCGAGGACGGCGGCCGGCCGCGCCGAGGACGGGCCGGTCGGGGGAGTTCCCGCGTCGCGCTGCGCCGCCCGGCCCCGGTCCCCGCCGTGACGAGCTCGCGGTCCGCTACGAGGCGACGGTGCTCGTCGCAGTCCTCAACGAATGGCTGTGACTGTGGCCGGCACATCCACTCCGAACCCTGGTCTCAAGGCATGCGAAGAGCATCGACGGCTGCTGGCGACAGCATGGAGTCCTGCAGGTCCGCCATGGGGGTCCAGACCGCCGCGTCGGTGGACCCACCGATCTCGGCCACCGCCGGCGACCCGAGCTTGAGGCCGACGGTGTAAAACAGTGCGGTGAGGTGCCAGCTGACTCCATGGCGCTGAACTGCGTATGTTCGCGCGTCGAGCAATTGAGCAGAAGTGAGTTCGAGTCCTGTCTCCTCCCGAAGCTCACGACCCAGGGCCTCCACGGGCTGCTCGCCGGGGTCGATTCCTCCGCCCGGCAAGTGCCATAGCCCTGGTCTGAAGATCGGTGACGCGTCAGACAAGCGGGCCAAGAGCAGCCGATCTGCATCCATCGCGATGGCGTATGCCGAAACACGGGTCTGCACGCGAGCACCCACTGTTCCCGCCCCTCCCTCCCCACATCAAAGTCAGGAGTCGGGAACTGTAGCCCCACCGAGATCGACTTTCGCAACAGGCCCTAACGGGTTCAGCGGTGGCCCCTCGTCAAGCGGTCCGACGCCTGCGTCGATGAGCAGGGCCCGCGTCGCGTTCCACGAGCCTCGCTGGGCTCCGGCAGTAGCCTCCGGGCATTGAGCGTGGCCTGGCCAGACGCTCAGAACGCGACGAAGAACCGCCTGAGCCTGTCCAAGCCTGCCCGTGAGGGGACGCGTGGGAGCTAGTCAGCCAGCCCACGTATCCGGTGACCCGAGGCGACAGCATGCAGTTCCTCGGACACAGCCCCGATGCCATAGGTCATAAGAGGGTGTACGGCGCTGACGTCGCGCCCGCCCTCCCATATACCCTTCGTCGGCGTACGGAAGGGAATCACGGCTATCCCGTGGGCCTTGAACGGACCCACCTCGAGGTAGCGTGTGCCGCCGGTGCCGCAGAGGTAGCCCCGCGACCCGGTGACCGCCGTGAGATCGGCAAGTCGCTGTGACCGTTCCGAGCGGGCCGGTAGCTGGCTGCTGTACAGGATCCGACCTTCCCACCCCACCAGGTTGAGGAGCATCCGCGTGGACGCCTCGGCCACATCGGCGGTCTTGTCCGATTGCCGGAACTGGGCCAGCGCGGAGTCCAGCTCATGCCTGAGAACCGGCCAGTCAGGGCAGCTGCGGTAGTGCAGCGCGAGCATGTGCATCACTCGTCGACGTGACCGTTCCGGGTCAACCAGGACGGCGTCGCGGATGACGGTCGACCGGCCATGAGGGAGGTGAGTAGGGATCGAGAGCCATCGGCGCCGGGTTGGGTGGGACGTGCTGGCCAGCCGGGCTCGGTGCTGGTAGTCGCGGCGGGTGAACTGGACGTCGTCGAGCACGATCCAGTAGTCCGCCGCGAACAACTTGGCCAGCGTGCTGAGTCGAGGCAAGAAGTTCGGCTGGTGGATCGCGCACAGACCGCCGGGCAGGGGGCAGGTCACGAAGCGATGAGTCTGCTGGTGAAGCCGGCACGGATGAGGGACGCGTAGGCGGCATGTACGTCCTCCGGGACATGCTGCTCGATGGCGAACCCGAGCTTCGGGTACTCGATGACGCGCTGGAGGTCGCCGACGAGCATGTCGATGACGAGCCTCTCGTCGCCGATGCTCTTGAGATAGTCGTCGAACTCCATAGACTCCGAGGCGCAGGTCACCTCGGCCTCAGGCCAGAGTTTACGGGCGGTGGCGAAGGAGCGGCGCTCCATGTAGGGCTTGGAGACGAGGAGCACGGACTTCGGCGTGATGCCGGCAGACGCGAGGACCTCACGGGAGAGGGTGATGTTCTGGCCGGTGTTGCCGGCGTTCGGCTCCACGAGGATCGCGCTGTCCGGCACGCCGAGGGCGAGTGCGTGCTCGCGGAAGTGGACGGCTTCCCCCCGGGGGAACACCTTGGCGGTGGTCGGGCTGTTGCCGCCGGTGAACACGAGCGTTGGGAACAGGCCGGCACGGTACAACTCGGCACTGAAGGCGGCCACGCCGAGGTCGTGGCTGCCGAGTCCGATCGCGGCGTCGACGGGGCGCACGTCGTGATGCATCTGGTGGAAGTCCCAGACCAGCTTGGCGTTGCTGATCTGCTCCTCGGTGATCGCCGGCTGGTTGTCGGTCACTCGCTTGTCTCCCTGGTCACCGTCGTGTGGGGCGGGCTGCCCGGTCGGCCGTCCTCCGGATGTCCGTGATGCTGCGGAGCTGGTGGCTCAGCCCGTACTGGGCCGCCTCCTTGGCAGCGTCATCGAGGACGTGTAGCCCATCATCCAGGGTGGCGGGATCGGAGAGCAGGATGTGGCCATACGCGGTGTCCAGGCGCACCCGCTGCATCGGTGATTCCGTGACGCCCGTAATGCGAGCAAGATCGATCAGGCGCAGGGCGGCATCGAGGTTCCCGGTACCGCGGTGGGCGAGGGCGAGCTTCTGTTGCGCGACCGACCAGTCCTCCTGCTCGGAGAGGTCCTCGAAGGCGCGGACCGCCGCTTCCATCACGCTGACCGCATAGTCGTGATTGCCGTCCTTGCTCAGGGCGGTGCCCACCCACAGACGGGCACGGGCGCGGTCACGAGGGGACAGTCGGTCGTCGGCAGCCAGATCATCGTACTGGCGCGCCGCTGTCTCAAGTTCGCCAACCATCTCCGTGACGACGGCGAGGGAGAGATCGAGCTGAGCTACGCGCCGCGGAATTTCCAACTGCGTATAGAGCGAGCGAGCGTTGGCGTACGAGCGCTGTGCCGAGAGAGGGCCGATGACGGCCCCTTGGTCTCGCATCAAATCTCCCTGTAACGCCGTGGATCGCGCCAGCAGGGACAAGCCCCGTTCATCCAGTTCCGAGGCTTGGTAGCGAGAAGTCCAACGGTGCAGCAGAGATTCTGCGAAGGGGAAGTTCTGACGGGAGACGGCCACGACTGCGCGTTCGATGTCGTCGGCCCAGGTCTCGTAGTCCCAGGCTCGCGGGCGGGGAATGATCACACGCCCAGCCGCTTCCAAGGAGATACTCCCCTCGGCGAGTTTGACGACCTCTGTCTCGAAACGCAGGTGGGTCACCGCATTGGCCTGGGCGAGCGCTGTGTCCAGGATGGCCTGGCTCTCCGTGTTGGGCCGCCTCTTGGCCAGGAACTTCTCCCAGTTGCTGACCGTGTTTACCGAGACGCCCAGCCTTTCGGCGAAGGCGCGCACGCTCAGGCGGAGAGCCTTCCGGAGGGCGAGCGCCTCCAGGCCGGTCCATTCATGAACGGTCGCCACGTACCACTCCTTTCCGTCGCCATCGAAGCACGCTGTGTCGCGCCAGGTGGACGAAAGTGGGACAGAAGTAGGACGGCCGTGGCTTCCCCGTCGGCCAGGCCGCCATCAGGCTCGAAGTGCCCCTCCGACGACGGCCCGATGGACGGTCATAATCATGGAACCTCTCACGGAACAGCGGAACGTCACCGGTCCGCTCGTGTTCGGCTTCCTGCATCTGGTGCGTGTGTCGCACGCTCGGCAGTTGGCCCTGACGACAGCGATCACCGAGTATTGCCGTCGTCACGAGCTGACGCTGGCCGGCGTCTACACGGAGCGTTGTTCGGCCACGCCGTCCGCGTTCATCGGCATGCTCGATGCCCTCACGGCCACTCGGTCCTATGGGGTCGTACTTCCCACCCCGTCGCACCTCGGGCCCAAGGCCATAGCTGATGAACGGCGCAGCCAGCTGACCGAAGCCGGCGCTCACCTGCTGCTGATTCGCGGTAAGCAGACGGTTCCACCAGGTGGAGCCTCGCCGAACCTCGCAGCCGGAGGCACCGAGTGATGAGTGCCTGCCGCTGCGGAGGACGCCCCGACTCAGCGTTCGGCTGCGTCCCTCCAGTAGCCCTTCAGCATCTCGCTGGGCCACGACGGCTGCGTGACGGGGCCGCGCGGGAGCATCTCCTCGAACACGGCCACGACGTCGACCACCAGGGTGCCGTCGTCGGCATCGAGGTCTGTGACGTGCAGGTCCCGTCCGTCGACACGGAGCAGCCGAGGGAACGAGGTCGCGAGCCGAGCCGGGCGACGGTGGTTGTGGTGCACGAAGGTGCCCGTGGCCGGCCACTCCGGATTGTTGCGCGGGCTGCGCGCGTGGAGGGCGACGTCGTCGGGCGAGCCGAAGTTGAAGAACCAGGTGACCTGGAGGTGGGAGAACTCCTCGATCCCCTGGAGCGTTTCCTCCGGGTACTCCGGGCGCAGTCGGATGATCGACTCCACACCGCCCTTGAAGTCGTCGAGCTGCCCCTTGTGGCCTCCGACCACGTCGGCGATCACCGGCACCTGGATGAACTCGGTGGACACGGGTTCCCCCTTCTCCGCTCGCGGCTCGGCGAGGCGGCCGATCGCAGTGTGCCCGCCTTCGCCACCATGGATTCGTCAGGCTACTCGTTCAAGTACGGCCTTGGCTCGCTCGTCGATCTCCGCCGCCGCGCTGATTCCCCGATTTCGGAAGGGGGACAGCACCCTGCGCATGTTCACCGCGGCCTCGCGTGCCCTCCCCGACTGCACGCCTTCCATGGCGTCCAGTGCCTGGGTCCACGTCTGGCACGCGGCCTCTACGTTCCCCTTGCGCGCCTGCACCGTGCCCATGTACCCGAGGGTCACCGCGTGGGTCCGGCTGAAGGTCGCGGCCTTCCTGGTCAGCACGCTGTTGTTGAACTCTCGGAGCGCTCCGTCGAGATCGCCGAGCGTCCACAGGGTGCGGGCGGTCTCGTGGGCCAGGGACGCACGCTGGAAGAACCACACCCGACTCGGATCTGCGTCGCCGGTGTCCGCCGCAGCAAGGTCGTCCTCGGCCTGGAGAAGTGCTGCGATCGCGGCGCGCTTCTGCCCGTCGGCGGCAAGGCTGCGTGCCTGCACCACTCCGAGCAGTGCCCGCTCGCGGGGGGTGGCGAGGGTGTACCGCTTGCGCTCCACGGAGGCTGTGGCGAGTTCGACGGCAGCCCGTGGGTGGCCGAGATCCGTGGCCTGGTGGGCCATTGCCCGCAGGATATGGCCGGCGAGCGGGGCGTCGTTCGCTTCCGCCGCGAGTTTCAAGGCCAGGGTGAAGTAGCGTCGCGCAGCCTCGTGTTGGGAGGCGTCGAAGCTCATCCAGCCGGCGACGTACACCGCCTCGGAGGCGGCGGCAAGAAGAGCACGACGGGTGTCGTCGCTGACGAACACCCCGCCGATGTACCGGGCAACGTCGTCGACGAGGTACTGGTAGAGGGCCGTGCGGCCGTCCATGCCGCCGTGGCGCTGGTCTCGCTGAGAGAAGAACTCGGTCATCTCACGGACAGCGCTGACTTCCGTGGCCCCGACCCTGCGGCTCGTCGCGGCCGGGCGAGACTTCGCCCGCTGGGGAGCCTCTTCCCACCATTGCTGTCCAGGCAGGACCAGGCCACCCACCGAGTAGGCGGCACCAGCCAGCAGTCGGCGGCGTTCGACGTCCACGTCGCTTCTCCCAAGGTCTACCAGCGCATCCAGCGTATCGACGTTCCACTCCGATACCGCGGCTGCACCCGTGGCCGGCACGGAGAGCCCGATCTGAGCTGGAGTGATGGGGCGTTGGAGCCGCCGGGACAACGTCTCGCACAAGATAAGGGGCGCTCTGCCCGAGGGCTGTGTTCCCGCCACCCACATGGCGATGTGCGAGCGGCTTGTACCCAGCAGTTCCTTCGCTCCCACCTCGGCCGCGGCCCTCACGAAGGCAGCCGCCGCTTTCTCCTGCGACCAGCCTGTTTCCGCGATCGCGTCGGCCAGCTTCACGTTCCGCTCGCGCGCCATCGTCTACCTCGGTTCACCAAAACGATCTTTGACGGGTTTGACGGCCCCGGCAACCGCCCGGAGATACCGCCGCGGTGTGATCCACGGTTCGCTCGTGGTCAACGAAACCACCAACTGCCCTTGTCCGGGAGGAAACCGGTGAAGACCAGCCACACGACTGGGGCCGCCGCCCGACTGCTTCGGCCGACGGGCGCGGTCCCGCCGCGATGTCCGAAGCGAGCATCTCGACCACACCCCGCCGGTGGCCGTGCTCGTGCAAAACCTCCGCAGCTTCGACCGCACCGACCAAACCGCCGATCGAGTCCTCCGCGGGCTCAAGCACCAGTTGTGAGAAGGCGAGCATGGACCGAATCGAAAGCCTGGGCAGCGTGATCAACGCCCCCGAACACCAGAAGAGCCTGACGCTTGCCGCCAACGACAGGGCGCCGGGCCGGGCACGGTCCTTCACCCGGGATGTGCTGACGGCGTGGGAGGTGGAAGACCTCCTGGACCAAGCCGTGCTGATCGTCAGCGAGCTCACCACCAACGCCGAGCGGCACGGGCGAACTCCTGACGCCGGTCCGGGACTTCCGTCCAGGACCGACGGCGCACCCGCCGAGGAGATCACGCTGACCCTTGCCCTGCAGGCCGGTGTTGTGGGGATCGAGGTCGAAGACAACTCCCCGGAGGCCCCGTTGCCTCAGAATCCCTCGCTCTACGCCACGGGCGGACGTGGCCTGTACCTCGTGTCCGCAACGGCCGACGCCTGGGCTGCCTGCCCCAAGGAAGACGGACGCGGCAAGAGGGTGATCGCCCTCGTGAGGCGCCCCGAGGCGCCCATCACCTCCTGACCACCTCCCCTTGGAGAACTCTGATGTCATCCCGGCTTACGCCCTCGCCCACGCCGTTCTCTGGCGGAACGAGACTGGATCGCGACGCTGAAGCCGTACGTGTCCTGCTGCTCGACTTGGACGGCGTGCTCGTCGACACCCGCCCCGTCATGGAGAGCGCGTGGCACCAGGTCCGTGAGGAGCACGACCTCGACGTCCCGTTCGAGGAGTACGAGCGCCACCTGGGCCGGCCCTTCGCCGACATCATGGAGCAGCTCGGGCTGGTTGACGTCCACGACGCGATCCACCAGACGTATGCGAAGGCGTCGACGGTCGCGTCGCACCTGGCAAGGCAGTTCGACGGCATCGCCGAGGTCCTGCACGCCTTCGGCCTTGCCGACTGGCGGCTGGGAATCGTCACGTCCAGGCCGCTGGACCGAGCCACTCCGCTCCTGGCCCAGCGGGGCGTCCCGTTCGCCACGGTGCGCACCCCGAACGGCATAGGCAGGGGCAAGCCGACGCCGGACCCGATCCTGCTGGCCCTGATCGACCTCGGCGCTGACCCGGGCGATGCGGTGTACGTCGGGGACATGGCAGTCGACCAGGAGGCGGCCCTCCGTGCCGGTGTCTCGTACGTGCACGCGGCCTGGGGCTACGGCGCCCCGATCGCACCAGCCCCCGTCGTCGCCGGATCGCCGAAGGACCTGCTGCGACTCATGGACACCGGGCCCATCCTCGAAGGGAGCCTGGTGTGACGCGGACCAGTTGCAGCGCCCTCGGCATCGCCCGTGCCGAGTCCGACGGCAAGTCCCTGTGGGCGCTGGTCGGCGGGGGCGCGCTCGCAACCATGGAATCCGACCGGATCACCACGTCCGAACTGGAGGCCCTGCCGTTCGACCCGGAGGAAGCGGAAGCACGGGTCGAGCAGGTGATGGAGGCCCTCGAAGAGTATGCCGCTGACCTCGTGAGGACGCCGGGTGGCGCGGGGTGGTTGTACGTCCAGCACGTGCCGGCGCGGCGCCTGGTGGCACAGGTCGTACGCAAGCTGGTTGCGCTCAGCGCCTGGGAGCCGTTCGCGAAGGCGCCGGGCCCTCTGAGGATCGCGCCGTATGAAGGGCTCGTCGGGCTGCGGTCGAGCAGCTCGCGCGAGTACCGGGCGTACACCGTCACCTGGTCGGGCATTGCGTACCTACTCGGGGCGTCGGCCCACCACAACCCTCTCCGTTCCGCGCAGTTACGCAATCTCCCTCCTCTCCCCGTGGCCGTAGAGGTGCCGAGCCCGACTCCTTCGGGGCTGCCGCAGCGCGAGGTGGTGGCGCTGTCGTGGTCCTCCCGACACGCGGCCACTCTGCTGCCGGTGTTGGAGGAGTTGGCCCGAAACGGATGCACCAGTTTGGTGCTGGACCTGGCCACCGACCCGACGGAGCGGTGCCCGGCCCCGGGAGATCCGGGGGTGAAGCTGTGCTCGCCGCCATCCTGTCTCTTCGGCCTCTCCGGCGCCGTGGACGGCCTGCGGCTGCCGGACGACGGCCGCTTCATTCGCGTCGACGAGCACGAGGTTCAACTGGCCCGGCTGGCTCGCCTCGTGTCCGTGGTACTGGAGACCAGCGGCGGGTGCACCCAGCCCTCGTGGCGTTCCGTGGTCCGGGCGGAGACGTGGCTGGACGGCGTACTGGGCACCGTCCAGCCGCACACCGTCCTGGTCAGTAACGACACCAGCCCGCTGGGTGCGCTGGCCGTACATGCGGCAGGGCGCCATCGCGCGAACACGGTCCACGTCCAGCACGGGGCCTGGACCGCGGAGTCCGTCGCATGGCCCGCGCTGCACAGCCGCGACGTCGTCGTCATGGGGGAACAGGACCTGCCCCTCGCGAGGGCGTGGGCGCGCCACCCGCACGCCGAGGTTCACGTCCTGGGCCAGCCCCGCTTCGACGCACTCGCCGGTCTCGACCGCGAGGCCCAGCGGCGATACCTGGAGAACCTGCTGACATCCGCCCAACGCCGAGGCCCGGCACGTATCGCGGTGTGGGCCTGCCAGCCCTTCGGAACCGACCGGCTCAAGGCCCACGCCGACCTCCTCCTGGACGGTCTGTGGAAGGCCGGCGGCGACTGGGGACTCGTCATCGCGCCCCACCCGGCACAGAGCGTCAACGCCTTCGCCCACGTGCTCCAGCGGGACGGGCGGCCGCTCGTGGCCGTGGCCGATCCTCGGGTCGGTGCTCGCGGCTCCCTCGCCGGCGCTGACGCCCTGGCGAGCGCCTATTCGACGTGCGGCATCGAAGCCGCGCTGCTCGGGGTCCCGGTACTCGAACTCGCCCTGCCCGGCGAGCGCACGCTCGGACTCTCCGACCACGGCCTCGCACGGCGGTGCAGCACCGCCGACGAGGTGGTCGGCGCCCTGGTCGCACTGAGCGATCCCCGCCCGCCTGCGGACCGGGGGGCGACGGACGCGGTGTGCCGGTGGCGCGGCGACAGCGCCGCCCAGGTCGCGCGCCTCATCGCCCGGCGCGCCGACGGCGATGTCCCGCATTCCCACCATGTTCACCACGATGCCCGCGGAGCCGACTTCGGACGGCCGCAGGGCGAAGGAGTACCTGCCCGATGACACACCTGAACGCCGACAGCGTCGCCGAACTCTTCGTCGGCGCGGTCGCCCTGGCCAAGGGCGGCGAGAAGGTCAGCCCCCGGGGCATGACGACCCGTGAGGTCCTCGACGTTCACATGCGGCTGACCCAGCCGCGGGCCCGCCTGTTGTACGCGCCGCCGGCGCGTCTCATCAACCCCGCGTTCGCCGTGGCGGAGGCCGTCTGGCACCTCTCCGGCTCGGACGCCCCGTGGATCTTCGACTACAACGCACGCCTGCGGCAGTACGCCGACGACGGCGTCCTGCGCGGTGCGTACGGGCCGCGGATGCGGAAGTGGGGCGGCACCGTGGACCAACTGCGCCGCGTCGTGGAGATCCTCAAGGAGGATCCCGACTCGCGCCGGGCCCTGATCCAGCTCTACGACCCGGTTCAGGACGCCGCCGGGCACAAGGACGTGCCGTGCACGCTGGGCTTCCGCTTCTACCTGCGCGCCGGCCGCCTGCACATGTCGACCACGATGCGCGGTCAGGACGTGTGGATCGGCATGCCGTACGACCTGTTCTTCTACACCGTGCTGCACGAGCTGGTCGCCGGGTGGCTCGGCGCCGAGCTGGGCGAGTTCCACCACCATGTGGGATCGCTGCACATCTACGAGAACCACCTCACCCAGGCCGAAGAGCTCACCTCGGTCACCGCGAGCGCGGTCATGCCGGACCTCACCACACCGTGGCGGGGCTTCGACGACCTCCTCGACCAGGTGGAGGCCCAGGACGTCACCGGCCACCCGGGCTGGGACGCGATGGCCGAGACACTGCGCAGCTACCGCCTGTGGAAGGACGGCTCCCGCGAGCAGGCGTGGCGGGTCGCCGACAAGGTCGACGGTCCGCTGGGCGTGGCGCTGACCGCCTGGTACGGCGAGCTGAACCACCGCGGCCGCATCTCCACCGCGCGTGACACGGCGGGGACGCGGTGATGGCCGCCACGGACCGCACGCCCTCGGTCATCCTCGGCCTGTGCTCCTACACGCACGACTCCGCCGCCGCCCTGATGGTGGACGGGGAGCTGATCGGCTTCGTCGAGGAAGAGCGGCTCTCCCAGCAGAAGCACACTAAGGACTACCCCCGCCACGCCGTCGAGTGGCTGCTGGGCGAGGCCGGGCTCACCGCAGCCGACGTCAACACCGTCGCCTACAACTTCCAGCCCGCCCACTACCTCGCCGAGTCCCCGGCCGCCCTGCGCTTGGCCCTGTCGGCGACGACGCGCGACCGGGCTCTGCCGAGGGCGCAGGGCTTCGCCAAGGTGGCGCTGCGCACTCAACTGCGCGCCCGCGCCCTCGGCCGACGGTTCCCCTCCGCCCGTGTCTCCCCCGTCCTGCACCACCGCGCCCACCAGCTGGCGGCCTTCGCCGCCTCCGGGTGGAACGAGTCCGCCGTGCTCGTCGTCGACAGCCTCGGCGAGCGGCAGACCACGACCATCGCCTGCGGCCATGACGCGCTCCACCCCTCCACCCGCACCCTGGAGGCGATCAACGACCCTGCCTCGCTCGGATACGTGTACGGCGCGGTCACCGAGCACCTGGGGTGGCGACGCGGTGACGAGGAAGGCACCGTGATGGCGCTCGCCGCCCTCGGCGATCCGGAGCGGTTCCGGCACCTCTTCGCCCGGGCCGTGCGCCCCACACCCACCGGCTTCGCGGTCGACCCCGCCTACTTCCCGCCGCGCGTGCTGGCCTCGGGCTATCCGAGGACCTCTCGCCGCTTCATCGCCGAGACGTGCCCCGAGCGTCACCCGAGCGAGCCGCTCCAAGACGTCCACCGGGATCTGGCCGCTTCGCTCCAGGAGCGCACCGAGCAGGTGATGCTGCACCTGGCCCGTCGGGCACGCATGATCACCGGGTCGCGCCGTCTGTGCGTCGGTGGCGGAGTCGCCACGAACTGCGTGAGCATCGGCCGGATCATCGAGGACGAAATCTTCGACGCGGTCTTCGTCCCGCCCGCGCCGGGCGACGCCGGCACCGCGATCGGGGCCGCCATCGCCGTACACACCGGCAGCCACAGCCGACAGCCCGTGTCCGGCGTCGCCCGGGCCTGTTACCTCGGCCCGTCGTACCAGGACCAGGCCCTCGACCTCACGGCGTGGCCCGGTCTCCAGCAGAAGACGCTGGGCGTCGAGACAACCGAGTTCCTCGCCGACCAACTCGCCCACGGCATGATCATCGGCCTCTTCCGCGGCCGGGTCGAGGCCGGCCCCCGCGCGCTGGGGAGCCGCTCGATCCTCGCCTCCCCACTGGAGCCCGGCGTCGTCGAGCGGCTGAACGCCACCGTGAAGTTCCGGGAACCCTTCCGCCCGTTCGCCCCCATGGTCCTGGCCGAACGTGCCGAGGAGTTCTTCACGCTCGGCCAGGAGGCGCCGTACATGTCGATGGCGTCCGGCGTGACCGATAAGGCGCGTGAGCGCGTGCCGGCCATCGTGCACGCCAACGGCACCTCGCGTCTTCAGACCGTCACCCGGTCGCAGAACCCGTTCATACACGCCGTACTCAGCGCATTCGCCCGCCGCACCGGGGTGCCGGTCCTGATCAACACCTCGCTCAACGTCAAGGGCAAGCCGATCTGCGGGACACCGGAGATGGCCCTGGACTGCCTGGCCAACTCCGGACTGGACGCCCTGCTGCTGGAAGGCCGGTGGATCACCAAGTGAAGATCGGATACAGCTTCTGGGGATTCCTCGGCAACGGGATCACCGACACCCCGGACGGCGGCCGCAGCCACCGCCGCCCTCTGGTCGACGCCCTCCTCGGCCGCAGCCACGAGATCGTCTTCCTGCAGGCCAACCGCGACCTGATCGAGGCCGACGACGACCTGGGCAACGACTACACCTTCCACAGCGGCACGCCAGACATCGACGTGCTGTTCCTGGAGTGGCGATGGGCGATCGACGGGCGCAACACCACCCCCTGCAGAACCACGGGTCACACCTGCGACCTGCACCGCCAGGCCGAACTGGTCACCCGGTACACCGTGCGGCGGAAGACGCCGACCGTGATCTGGGACAAGGACCGCCAGCTCCGGACCGACAGTGTGTGGCGGCGTGTCCCCCAGGCCGCCGTGTGCGAGGCCGCCCTCGAACCGACGCCCGGCGCACACCGGCTGCTCTTCCCCGTCGACGACCGTCTGCTCGCCGAGGCAGACCCGGTCGCGCTCGCCAGCAAGCCCCGAGACCTCGCCCTCGGCTACATCGGCAACCAGTACAACCGCGACGAGCACTTCGACCGCTTCTTCGCGCCGGCCGCCGCCCGCTTCGAGCACCTGGTCGGGGGCAAGTGGACCAAGACCAGCCGCTGGCCGCACGTACGGTTCCTCGGCAGGCTGCCCTTCGAGGCGGTCCACGCCGTCTACAGCAGGTCCCTGGCGACCATCCTCATGCTCCCCGAGAGGTACGCCGCCGTCGGGCAGATGACGCAGCGGATCTTCGAGGCCGTGCTTGCCGGCTGCCTGCCGCTCGCCCCGGCGGACATCCGCCACGTCGATCAGTTCGTGCCCGCGGATCTGATCGTGCGCTCAGGCCAGGAGGTCATCGAGCGGCTCTCGTATCTCCGGCAGATCGCCGGCACCCAGGAGCACGCGGACCTGATCGGGGCCTGCCTGGACCGCCTGGACCTGTTCCGCCTGAGCCGGCAGGTCACTGCTCTGGAGGCGGTCCTCAACACCGCCGTCGACCCCGTCGCGGCAGAGCGGGGAGCGGCGTGATGCAGCTGACCACCCAGGCCGTGGGGTCTGGATCATCCGAACGTGTCGGGACCGCCGGTCTGACCGGGCATCCGAGCGCCTCTACTCTGGAGCATCATGAAGAAGGTCGCCATCGTCGGCTGCGGAGGCAGCGGCAAGTCGTACGTGGCTCGCGAGCTGGGCAGGATTCTCGATGCCCCGGTGACGCACCTGGACGCCGCGTTCTACGACGACGAGTGGAACGAACTGCCCATGGAGAAGTTCGCCGCGCTGCAGCGGGAGCTGGTCGCGCGGCCGACGTGGGTGATCGACGGGAACTACAACTCGACGCTGCAGATCCGGCTCGAAGCCTGCGACACCGTGGTCCTGATGGACGTCTCGACCGTGGCAGCGCTGTACGGGATCTTCTCCCGGCAGTTCCGGCATGGCGCCGGGCACAAGGGCAACGGGGTGCACAACCGCATCCACTGGGGCGTGGTCAAGTACGTGGCGACGTACCGCCGCAAGATGCGCCCGCGCGTGATGGCCAAGATCGAGGAGTACGCCTCGGGCCGGGGCGACGTGGTGCTGCTGGCCAATCGGCGGCAGACGCGCCGCTGGTTGCGGAAGGCCGCCGCCGAGCGCAGCTGAGCGCTCCGCGCCCCCGAGGGGAGGGCGCGGCATGAGCGGCACCAACCCCTTCCTGGATCCCGCACGGCAGGCGGAGCTGTACGGGCACGCCTCTCGGCTGGCCGGTCGGTCCAATGCCCTGATGCGGGCGAAGACCGCCGGGCACCCCGTACCGGACACGATCGTCGGACTGGTGCGAAGCCAACACGGGCGGCCCGACCGTCTCGGCCTGGTCCTGGACGTCGGCTGCGGTCGCGGCACGAGCAGCCTGGCCCTCGCCCAGGAGCTCCGGCCCCGGCGGGTCGTCGGCCTCGACGCCGCGCCGGCCCTGATCAAGCAGGCGCTCCAGCGTGCCCGGCGGCTGCCCGGCCTCCCAGTGAGCTTCCTTCAGGGCGACTTCCACCATCTCCCGGTGCCCGCCCGCTCGTACGACGTCGTCGTCGCCTCGTTCTGCCTCTACCACTCGCCGCGCCCGCAGACCGTGGTGGCGGAGATCGACCGGGTGCTCGCCCCTGGAGGGCTGGCCGTGCTCGTGACGAAGGGGCTCGACAGCTACCGGGACATGGACCAGCTGGTCGCTGCCGCCGGCCTCGATCCCAGGGCCGAGGAGCACGAGAGTCTGTATGTCTCGGCGCACAGCGGAAATCTCGCCGAGCTGGCCGCCGTGTCGCTCGACGTACTCGCCGTAAAGGACGAGGAGCACAGCTTCACCTTCGACGGTCACGACCACGTGGCCGAGTACCTGGCCACCAACCCCAAGTACGACCTCGCCCCCGGCCTGTACGGGAATCCGGGCGCGCTCGCGGCGACGCTGCACGAGTTCGTGCCGGACCGGCCCCTCACCACCCAGTCCCTCGTCACCTTCGTCGTGGCCCGGTCACGGGGAGGACGGCCGTGACCATCCGCCGGTTCACCAAGCGCTACGAGACCCCCGGCAGGGTGGCCTCGGCCGCCCGTCACCACGCCTGGCTCGCCGAGCACGCACGGCCGCTGCGTCTGCCGGTGCTGACGGTAGTCGGGCAGAGCGGCCTGACGTACGAGTGGGTCGACGGCCGCCCGGCACGGCCCGAGGACCTGCTGACCCTGGCCGGGCTGCTGGGAGACGCCCACGGCGCCGCCTGGACCAGCGATCTCCGGCCGACCGGGCTGAACACGCCGCACCGCTTCCAGGACGGCACCGCGTTCGGCGACTACATCGGTCCCCGGCAGACCGCCCTCCGAAGAAGACTGCAGCAGGGCTACCTGCCCGACCGGGTCGCCCTCCACGCGATGCTGACGCTACTGGAGAAGACCGCCGAGGGGCCGACCGCGTTCTACAAGGACAGCAACCCCCGGAACTTCATCATCACCGAGGCCGGCGACATCTACACCGTCGACACCGACGACCTCACGCTCGCGCCGATGGGGTACGACCTGGCGAAACTGATCGCGACGCTGATCCTGACGTACGGGCCTCTGCCGACCGACTCCGTCGACGCGAGCATGCACGCGTACAACGAGGCCGCCGCACGGCACGACACCCAGCTCGGCACCACAGATCGCGAGCGGCTCGACGACTTCCTCGCCCTGCACGCCGTCCTGACCGCCCCGTACGCCGGGCGCAACGGCTACCGCCACAGCGGCGCATCCCGCCCCTGTCCCGGAGGTTCCACGTGATCAACACCGAACTCGTCTTCGTCCGCCACGGCGAAGCCCAGTGCAACGTCGACGGCCTGGTCGGAGGCTCGCGCACCTGCACCGGGCTGACCAACCGTGGATACGCACAGGTCGAGCAGGTCACACTCCGACTCGCCACCGAGCACCGCGACAAGCCGTTCGACGCGCTGTACGCCGGCCCGCGCATCCGCCTGCGCCAGACCGGCGAGATCATCAGCCAGGCCCTCAGAATCCCTATGTCCGTAGACGACCGTCTCGACGGCCCCATCCACGGCGCCGCTGACGGGCAGCCCTGGGCCGAGGTGAAGGCCGCTGCCAATGGCGGGCCGCACGCCCACCCCGACAGGCCCTGGGCGGCTGGATCCGACAACTGGAACGGCTACCTCGAACGGGCCGGTCGCTTCCTGCAGGAACTCATCGACCAACACGAGGGCGAACGCGTCCTGTTTGCGGCGCACGGCGAAACCGTGATCGTCGCCCACACCCTGCTCCTGGGGATCCCGCTCGGCGCTCCGGCCGGATTCACGATCTCCCACTGCTCCATCACCCGCTGGCAGCACCACCTCAACCGCCTCGGACAGAGACGGTGGGTGCTCGACCGCCACAACGACACCGAGCACCTGGCCGCCTTAGCACGGGAGGCCGCCTCGTGATCACGCTGTCCGACGACCCGCGCCTGAGCCTGGCCCGAGGTGCGCTGGGAGCGGTCCGGATCGTGCACGATCCGAGGCTCCCGCCGCGCGTCCTGCGGCTGGTCAGCCGCGACGGCAAAGAGTTCTTCGCCAAGCAGCACGGCGAACGCGACCGATACGTCCGTGAGCTCCACGCCTATCTCGCCTGGGGGTCCCACCTGATCGGCCATGTCCCTCGCGTGGTGGGCCAACAGGACAGGACGTGCACGCTGCTGCTCACCGCTGTTCCCGGCGTGCGGGCGGACACGGTCGCCCCGGGGTCCCCAGAGGAGGAGCAGGCGCACTACGAGGCCGGGTGCGTGCTGGGCAAGCTGCACCACGCCACCTCGGTATCGCGTACCGGTGCCGTCGGCACGGAACTCGCCCAGCGGCTGCGTGACTGGACCGCCCGCGCGGACCGGGCCGGCCTCATCTCCACAGTCGAACGCGACCGCCTGAGCCACCACGCGGACGTCCTGGCGAACACACTCATGGACAGCACCGTGTGCCACCTCGACTACCAGCCGCGGAACTGGCTCCTCGGCGACGCCTTCGGGCTGTGCGACTTCGAGCACATGCGCCGCGACGCCCGCATCCGCGACTTCGCCCGGCTCGAGTTCCGCCGCTGGCAGGCCGCCCCGAACCTCCGCACCGCCTTCTTCGCCGGATACGGAAAGCCACTGAACGACACCGAACAGCGGCTGCTGGAGTCCTTCGGTGCCATCGAGGCCGTCACCGCACTCGTCCGCGGGCACGAGCGGGACGACCTCGCGCTCAGCACCCACGGCCGCACTGTTCTGGCCCGACTCGTCTGAACCACCCCTCCCCCGATTCTGGAGACCTCCGTGTCACAGCTCTCGCCCCAGCTGACCACCGCCGTACCCCGTCGAGCGGTGGTGACCGGCGCCGCCGGCTTCATCGGCTCCCACCTCGCGCACGCCCTCGTCCAGGCCGGCACCGTCGTCATCGGCGTCGACCGGCGCGACCCGGCCACCGACCCCACGGCTGCGGCCAACCTCGCCGTCCTGCGGGGTCTCCCCGGCTACATGCACGTCACTGGGGACCTCCTGAGCTGCGCGATCGAGCCGATGCTCGTCGACGCGAACGCCGTCTTCCACCTGGCCGGCATCCCCGGGGTACGCCCCTCCTGGGGACCGAGGTTCAGCGAGTACGTCGCCTCCAACGTGCTCGCCACCCACCGCGTCATGGAAGCCGCCACCCGGATGGGCGTTCCCCGGCTCGTGGTGGCCTCGTCCTCCAGTGTCTACGGCCCCACCGAGGGCGGTGCGAGCGTCGAGACGGACCGGCCCCAGCCGGCCTCCCCGTACGCGGTCACGAAACTCGCCGAGGAGCAGCTCTGCCTCGCCCACTCGATCCAGGCCCACTCCCCCACCAGCGTCGTCGCCCTGCGGTACTTCACGGTCTACGGCCCCCGGCAGCGCCCCGACATGTTCACGCACCGCGCCCTCAAGGCCGCCCTTACCGGCCGGCCACTGCGCCTGTACGGGGACGGCCACCAGCGCCGGGACTTCACCTACATCAACGACGCCGTCGCCGCGACCATCGCCGCGGCCACCATCCCGACGGCCAGTGGGGTCATCAACGTGGGAGGCGGTTCGAGCGCCTCCCTGCTCGAAGTGATCAACATCGCGAACAGCCTCGCGGGGCGCGAGATCCAGGTTCATCAGGAGAACCCGCGCAGCGGCGACGTCCTCACCACCCGCGCCAACCCCGGTCGCGCCCACGAGGTCCTGGGCTGGCAGCCCCAGGTCGACCTCCACAACGGCATGCGGGCCCAGATGCAGGCGCTGGCCGCCGAGTCCGCCGCGTACGGCCGCGCGGCATAACCAGCGAGACGCGAGGAGGAGTTGCAGTGGAGAGTCCTGAGAAGGCGCGGCTGGACGCCTTAGTCCAACGCCGTCGCCCCCCTCCCGGGGTTCGAGACGGTGCCCCTGGACATCGACGTGCACGACAGCGCCGCCAACGCCGCGTAGGGCGAGCCTGCGCACCAGCACGTGGACTTCCGCTGGGTCTTCCTCCTCCGGACCCAACCCGCAGTGACGCTCCGAAGAGGTCAGCGGCTTCGAGTGGCGGTCGTTCGAGGACTCCGCCTCGCCGACCGTCCGCGCCAAGCTGGCTCTCCTCCCCCGCCCCGCTCATTCCTGACATTCACCGACGGGAGTCGCCGTGGCCGCCACCACAGCCGCACCACCGAGCACCACACCCCGCCGCCACATAGCCGTCATCCCCTGCCGCTGGGGAGCCTCCCGGTTTCCGGGGAAGCCCCTGGCACAGCTCGGGGACAAGCCACTGTTGTGGCACGTCCACCAGCGCTGCCTGGAGGCGAAGCGCCTCGACGGCGTCGTCGTCGCCACCGACGACGAACGCATCGAGGCGACGTGCCAGGAACTGGGCATCGAGTGGGTGCGCACCGGAGAACACCTCACCGGCACGGACCGCGTCGCGGAGTGCGCGGAGCGCCTGCCCGCTGGCGCATACATCAACGTCCAGGGCGACGAGCCGTTCATCTCGCCCGCCGCGATCGACGCCGTCTCTGAAGCCCTGGAACACCTGACGCCCGGAACGCTCGCGGTGAACGCGTACGCGGAGCTCGGCGACGTCGGTGCCGTCCTGGACCACAACGTCGTCAAGGTCGTCGTCGATGTCGAGCACAACGCCCTGATGTTCTCCAGGCAGCCGATCCCCTACCCGCGCGGTGACCGGCCGAGCTACCTGCGTCAGCTTGGCCTCTACGGCTTCACCGGAACGGCGCTCAGCCTGTTCCGGCGCCTCCCGCAGGGTCCGCTGGAGCGTACGGAAGGCGTGGAGATGCTGCGCCTCGTCGAACACGGCCACGGCGTACGGATGCTCGGCGTCGTGGACGAAGGGATGGCGGTCGATACACCGGAGGACCTGGCGAGAGCCAGCATGCTCCTTCGTTCCAAGCCCTCTCCGGTGACGATCCAGGCCCCCGCAGCTCGGTGAAGCCGATCGCGAGAACGGCGTCGCCGCGACGGGCCGCGGGCCGAAGACCCAAGCAGCAATCATCGCCACCATGCTGTGAACGAACCCTCCGCCGAATTGGATACGCCCCCACCGCGAGGAACGGCCGTGTGGCTGTGGCCCGGACGAGGTGCTAACTCAGTTGTTCTGCTCAGCGTGGGGCCGCATCGCCCGCTGCACAGCTTCCGTCGGCGGAAGGAGCACATCGAGGATGCGCTGGTAGTCAGCACGCGCCAGCGGCTCCGATGCCCAGGTCGGGGCGGCTCGCTGGCTGATGAGGTCGAGGCACTGGCCAGGTGTTGTTGTCTCCACCGTCCACGCTTCCCCCTCGGGCACGACCCACCAGACCTCCTTGTGTTCTGGGTCGAGGGCGAGTCGGGAGGGGGCAAGGTGGGCGCCGAGCCCGTCGAGGTTGTGGAGGCTGGCACCTGCAAGGTCGGCGATCAGGGCGTGGGCATCGTCCACCGCTGGGACGTGGGCAATGAAGGTCACGATGTGTCTGTGCTTTCTCGTGGTCAGGCGACGAGCTGGGGGTTCCGGCCGCCCTGGGTGGCCGCCAGGCTGATCAGCTGGGCGGCGCCGAGGACCTGGTCGATGTAGTCGGTGATGTCGTTGGGGATGTCGCTCAGGGGTTTAAGGAGCAGGACGACGCCGAGTGTCGTGTCGCCCCAGAGAGCCGGTGCCGCCACTGAGTCCCAGCCCGGTAGGCACTCCTGGCGTCCAATGGCGTAGCCCAGGGTCCGGATCTCCTCCAAGGTGGCGAGGAGGTCGTCGTTGCTGAGTGCGCCAGGGCCGGCGGTCTCGGGGATGGGCTCAGCAAGTGCGATCTCCCGGAGGCTCTCGGGCACGTAGGCGAGCAGGGTTCGTCCGGATGCACCTGTGCGGAGCGAGCAGCCGGCGGTGAAGATGTCGTACGCGGTCATGCCGAAGTCGTCCGGGCAGTAGTTGCCGATCGCGTAGTCGGTGCAGACGCGGCGCGCGCCGACGGAGGCGAGGCTGTAGAAGAGAACGAGGCCGCCGCAGTCCGCCTGCAGATCGACGAGGATCTCGTGCTGGTCCAGGTGGTCGTACATGCCGGCCATCGCCTGCATTCCGGCTCGGGCAGTGTGGCTTCCCAATCGGTACTTGCCGCGACCAACGCGTTCAGCCCATTTCGCGGCGACCTGAACCGCGAGAATCCGGTGAACCACCGCAGGGTCCAGGTTTGTGTGATCGGAAATGTTTTTCAGAGAATGCGTGTCTCCCGAGAGCTCGGCGAATGCCTGCATCACCCGGATCACCCGCTCGGCGTGACTGCTCCCCTTGGGGCGCCCGGATACCATGTTGAATCCAGAACTAATAGCGGGGCTGCTCGTGCCCGATGAGTAAATTCAGGGCCAGAAAATCCTGCCTCCGTCCCCGGCCCGCACACAGTCTCAGGGGCGAACCGGAACTGGAGTACCGGAACACGACTACCGGTCCTTGCCCGAGGCCAGCAGCACGCATATGGAAGAGACTCGAGCGAGACCCCACCGGGCCGATTCAAGTTGTCGCCTCCTCTGGGCTGCCTCAAGCTGGCGGCATGTGAGGGGAGCTGGTGCCGCATGAGTCTCGGCGAAAAGGACGAGGGAGAACTCGGTCCGGAAGAGCTGATGGGACTGGCCGGCCTGCTGAGAGCCTGGCGCCTTGCCGCCGGACTGAAGGAGGGGCGCGGCCGAGCAATCCCGCAGGCCGAGGTGGCGCACGCGATCGGCATGTCCGAGAAGTGGTATCGGCAGCTGGAACGGGGCGCCGTTCCCCGTATCCCTCATGACGCGGTCGAGAAGCTGGTCAAGCGGCTCCACCTGGGTCCGGACGAACGCCAGACCCTCCTCTATTACACCCCCGGCGGCGCTCTGATTGGCCGCCCCCGCCCCAGGGATGAGCCGCCAGCTCTGCGCACACTCCAGTTTCTGCTGGACCAGCAGATGCCTCACCCGGCCTACGTGAGTGATGCGGACTGGTCCATGATCGGCTTCAACAGGGCCATGGCCGACTGGTTCCCCTGGGTTCTTGAGCCAGGAGCCAACCTGATGCGCTGGGCTCTGCTTCACCCGGACGCCCGTAAGCAGTACGTGGGCTGGGAGGATCACGCCCGCGTGTACCTGGCCATGATCCGGATGGCCCTGGCACGCCACCCGGCCGACCGTTTCATGACCTCCCTGCTGCGCGAGGTCTACGAGGACCCGGTGTGCCGCCGGCTCTGGGATGAGAGCCCTCACGTGGTTGCCCACCGCGACGGCAACCGGTTCCGCATGCGGCTGCCACGGTTCGACTTCCAGGAGATCGAAGTCGTCTCCCACGTCCTGTTCCCCGCCAGCCACCCGAACTTGCGGGCGGTGGTCATCGCCTGGCTCGGCAGCGAGCACGAGCTGCAGCCCGGATTCGTACAGCCGTCGGGCGCGTTCGGATCAGAGGGGACAGACAACCCTGACGTGATCGGGGACGCCTCTTGGGCACGAGCCGGATGGGCCGATTCCCCACAGGACGCCGCAGCGCTCGCGGCCACCGAGGCCATCGACTTGCCGGAGCTGAGCGCGCTGGTCGGCCCCGGATGCCGTCTCACGCTCAACCCGCAGGACCGAACCGTTGTGTGGGCGTACGAGCAGGCTGACATCGGGGCGCGCGAAAACACGCTCTCTGTGGAGGCGACGCTCAGCCGCCTTGTGCCGCTGTCGCCCCGCCCTGGCGTCATGCGTGAATACCAGCAGCTCCTCCGTACGACACTGCCGGCCTCCGCGGGAGAGGCCGGCAGTGAGCTGGACACGATGATCAACGAACTGTCAGAGCGGCTTGTGATTCTGCGTGACCTGCGCCAGCAACTGGACGAGCCGGTCGGCTGACTGCAGCCGACTCGACTTCGGGCCTCGCCCCTCTCCTCGCGGGGCGGAACACCAGGTCGAGCCGCGGCGACAACCAGGCAGAGTCAGGCGGCAGGGTCAAGGACGACCTTGCCGGTGGTACGGCGGGCAGCTATGTCCTCGTGGGCCCGAGCCGCCTCGCTCAGCGGGTACACAGTGGGCGCAGGGACGTCGAGCTCCCCATCGCGTACTGCCTGGAAGAGGTCGTTCATGGAGTCGCGCAGCGCGGTTCGGTGCCCGAACAGCAGGGGAAGCCAGAATCCGCTGACCGTCTTGCCGGTGGCCATGAGGTCGCGGGTGGCGACAGTGGACTCGATGCCGCTTGCGCTCCCGTAGATCGCCATCCGGCCCATGGGCGCCAGGGCATCCAGGGTCGCGTGGAGGGTGTCGCCGCCGGTCATCTCCAGCGCTGCGGCGGCTCCCCCATCGGTCGCCTCCTTCAGGTCCGCGGCCAGACTTGTCGAGGTGCTGTCCAGGACAGCATCTGCCCCCAGACCAAGGGCCAGAGCTCGCTTGGCGTCCGTGCTGGCCAGGGCCACCACGCGAGCTCCCGCCCGCTTGGCGAGCTGCACTGCCAGAGACCCGACACCGCCGGCAGCTGCGGGCACGATCACGGTTTCCCCCGGGCTGATGCGCACGACTGTATGCAACAGGTGCCAGGCCGAGTTGCCCTGGAGCGTCAACGAGATCGCCGTGACATCGTCGATGTCGTCCGGGACCGGGATCGTCGTCCGACGGTGGGCCAACGCCGCCTGCGCGTATCCGCCACCACGGGTCAGGGCCACAACCCGCCGCCCGTCGCAGTAGCCCATCACTTCGTTGCCGGGGACGTACGGGAGCGTCACACCGGCAAGGTAGTTCCCCTCTCGCACGTGCAGATCCGCGTAGTTCACCCCCGACCAAAGAACCTCAATCCGGTGGTGCCCGACCGCCAGCTCTGGCTCGGGGACCTCCGCGAGCCGGAGGACCTCTGGTCCCCCGTAGCTGGACATGGTGACAGCTCGCACTTCTCGCCTCTCAACGTTCGAGATCACTTGACGAAATTGCGCCACGCGCAATTTTGAAGTAATTGCGTCACGCGCAATTCTTGAAGGGATTGCGTCACACGCAATCGCGAAGCCATTAAATCACCCCTTGACGAACGGAGTCCGGCGGGCATAAATTCCACCTCAATTCTTAGAGCCCTACGGACAGGAAACCACGCACACAGTGAGCCGCATCACTTCCGCCAAATTGCGCGTGGCGCAATTTGTGGCGGCCCACACATCTGGAAGCCCGCGCTGCACAACCCGTCAGGGTGCTAACCCCAGGCAAGAGGAAATGGCGACGGGGAGCGGCAACTCCCCGGGGCGAACGCAGGTCGTCAGCCCTGCCCCTGCCGGCGGGCGATATCTCCGTAACGGGACACCATCCGCTCCTGTGCCGCAGACGGCACAACGACTTCTACAGAGTTTAAGAACCAAGTCTGGATCTTGGTGCGGAGTCGTGCGTATGTTCTTCGTCCCCGGGCCGCCAGTCCGGCGCGACGAGCGTGAGGAGTAGCGGCATGCGCACACCCAGGGCCTCATAGGGCCTCATACAGCGGCGGCGCCCGAGAGGTACGAACTCCCGGACGCCGGACGCTTAACGGCACAACCCGCCCCGGCAAGGGCGGAGATTGCCCACCATCACCACGCTGATCCCTTCCAACGGGGTGCGTCAGCGTGGCAACACTGCAAAGGGGATTCTTGCATGCCTCCTGCCCTGCGCGAAAGGCCCAACCGCCTGGCCTGCGCGGCAGCCACCTCCGCCTCGGCGCGCTTCCGTCCCGGGCCGGAGCAGCCCACCACAGCCTCACCGCATCGCCCTAACCGCCTCGTTGGCGGGAGCGGCCGATGAGCAGCGAAGCCCGCGAGTGGGTGTGGCAGCACAGCTCCAGCCGGGGAAACGCCCGCCTGGTCCTGCTGTCGATCGCCGACCGGGTGACCGACGAACAGTGCATCGCCTGGGCCTCCTTGACCAGCCTGGAGGAGCGCACGAACGCCTCCCGGTCCACGGTGCGCGAGGCCCTTGACCGGCTTATCGACGATGGCGAGCTGGAGCAGCTCGACGACCTCACCGGCCCGCAGCGCAGCACGGTCTACCGCCTGCCCTTGGCCGCGAAGGGCATGGCGCACGCCGCGAGGGAGCAGGAGGCGGACGAGCACGAGGCCAGCCTCACGCTTCGGATATCGGCCTTGCGGCGGTACGGAATCCGGCCCCGTGAGGTACCGGATTCCCCCGCGACGGACCGGAATCCGGCAGGTCCGGAAACCGGTACCTCACGACGGAAACCGGCACGGCGGCGTACCGGAAACCGGCACGTCGGTGTACCGGAAACCGGCCCCCAGAACCGTAGTGAACCGAAGGTGAACCGTAGGTACAGCAGTAGTGGTGCCGCCGTCACCCCGGCCGCCGAGTGGCAGGTCGACCCAGCCACCCACGTCTGGGCCCGCGAGCAGGGACACCTCGACCGCCTCGGCAAGGAGGGCCTGCAGGCGGCCGACGCGAAGTGGCGTGCGCACCGCGCCGACTTCAAGCCCCGGCCGGCGGGGGCCTGGGCTGCCGACTGGCGCTCCTGGGTCGCCCGGGAGCATGCCCCGGGCCGACCGAACCTCTACGCCGTGCTCGGCAACGGCCCCGCCCCGAAGGGCGGCATGACCCGCGCCGAGGCCCACACCGCAGCCCTTCTCGCCGCCCTCGACGAGCCGACCGGAACGGAGTAGCCACACCATGGATCGCCGCGAAATCGCCGCCCTGCTGGCCTACATCGGCCGACTCGACCCCCGCACCATCCGCACCGACCAGGGCGAGGCCCGCGACCAGCTCGCCCAGTGGCACGAGCTGCTCGGCGACGTGCCGATGGCCACCCCGCACGGCTGGGACGCCCGCGTCGCCGCCCGCCAACACATCCGCACCTCGCCATACCAGATCCTGCCCGCCGACGTGGCCCGTCCCTGGGAGAGCTACCGGCGAGACCGCCTTGCCCGGCACTCCGACCCCACTCCGTCCGTCGACCCGGACGACCAGGCCGCCTGGACCGCCGAGCTGGCCGACGCCCGCCGCGCCGTCGCCACCGGCCTCGCGCAGCCCGCGCCGGCAAGGGCGATCACGAGCGGTCGCGGTGGGGTCGACCTGAAGCTGGAGGCCCGGCTGCGGGAGATCGGCTCCTGCATACCGCCCGCCGCCCGAGCCGCCCTCGCCCCCTACCGGCCCGCCCGAGCCGCACGCGAGGCCGCCGTCGCGCAGGGGCAGCCCGACCCTCTCGGCGTCCGCTGCGGCTGGTGCCTGGCGCAGCCCGGTGAGCCCTGCCGCCGACGCCGGATCGGTCCCGACGACGGGGTACGCGGAACCGCCCCGCGTGCCACCCCGCACCCCGGCCGAATCGACCTCGCCGCCGCCCAGCAGGCCCAGCAGCCGGCCACGGTCTGACCGGCGTACATGGCTGGTGAACCCCGCTCAGTGCACCACCGACCACCACCGTCCCTCCTCGGCTGCGGCGCACGCTCCCGCGTCGCAGCCGGCACCCGACGCCGCGCCCACCGAGCACCGCCCTGGCCCGCCGACGCGGCAGCACATCGGAGAACCCCTTGCGCCACATCACCAGCCACGACGCGCCGGCCACCAGCCTGCGCGGCATCGCGGACACCAGCTGGCACTCCCGCGGAGCGTGCCACGGCATGGACGTCGAGGACGCCGACGCCGTCTTCTTCCCCCTACCCCGGGACCACGAAGCCATCGCCGAGGCGAAGGAGCTGTGCGGCTGGTGCCCGGTGCGCAGCGACTGCCTCAACTACGCGCTGGAGAACGTCCTCAAAGAGGGCATCTGGGGCGGGCTCACCGAAGCCGAGCGCCGCCCGTGGCACGACGGACTGCCCCAGCGCCTCGACTACCGGCGTGTGACCGCGTTCTTCCAGGGCCGCGACGTCCACCTGACCGAGGCCGAGCGACAGGTCGTCATCGATCACGCCTACGTCCGGGGCTGGCGGCCCGCCCGCCTCGCTGCCGGCCTGCAGATCAGCCACAAGCACGCCCGTGATCTGCTCCGGCAGGCGGCCAACAAGGTGCTCGACCGCGACCGCCGCCAGGGTGTGCCCCGGCGCAAGAAGAAGCGGCAGAAAACCGCTTCAGCAGCGGGCCGCCCTGTGACCACCAAGCCCGGCACCCGACAGCCGGTGTCCCGCCAGGCAGCGTCAACCGTGACGCCTGCCTCTTTCGGAAAGGCCGCATGACCCACCCCGTCCTGTCCCTGGGTGCCGCTCCGGACCTCCCTCTCCTCCTCGCCGCCGGCGTCCCTGCCGCCTTCGCCCTGGTGCTGGTCGCCTGGACGATCTGGCGCCGGGGAGCCCGCCCGCAGAAGCGCGTCGGCGGTCCGGCGGTCAAGGTCGCCGCCCTCGCCGCCCTCGGCTGCACCGCCTACAGCGCCGACACCTCTTGGCGCTTCGCGGCCGACTACCTCGACATGGCCGGCACCGCCGAGCGTGCCGGGATGTTCGCCGCCGCCGAACTGGCGCTCTTCGCGACCGCGCTGATGGCGCGACAGAACCTGGCCACGCAGGGTGCCCCGGGCCTGCCCGGCACCCTGGTCTGGGTGATCACCGGAGTGCAGGTGATCCCCGCCTACGCCGAGAGCGGCCCCATCGGTGGCACCGTCCGGGCCTTCGTCGGCCCGGTCATGGCGGCCATGCTGTGGCACCTCGCCATGGGCATCGAGCTGCGGCTTCACACCCCCGGCGCCGCCTCCCACGGGCTGCTCGCCGTCCTGGGGCGGGAGGCGCGTGAGCGGCTGCTGTCCCGCCTCGGCATCGCCGCCCGAGACCGCGACGCCGCGCAGATCACCCGTGACCGGGCCACCGCCCGCGCGGTCGACCTGGCCGCCCGCCTCGCCGAGCGCGCCCCAGAACGGCGGGAGGGCTGGCGAGGCCGGCGGCTCGCCCGACGGCTGTCGAAGGCGGTCGCCAGAGCCTCGGTCGGCACAGACCCCCTCCAGCGCGCGCAGCTGCTCGATCAGCTCGCCGCCCGCCGGCACGCGCTCGCGCTCGCCACGGTCCCGCTCCCCTCTCCCTGGTCTCCGGTGCTTACCACCACAGCGGCTGCCACGGTCCCCGCGCAGCAGACCTCGGCAGCACCGGTCCCCATAGCCGGTCCCCACGGTCCCGGCGAGTCGGAGGACGGGGACCGGGGACCAAGCGTCCCGGGGGGACCGGCGACCGAGAACTGGGACGTCAACGCACCAGCAGTCGTGGGGACCGAAGGCGACGACACGGGGACCAAAACCCCAGACGTGAGCGCCGTCCCGGGGACCGTCCCCGTCGAACCGGACCCCGACGAGGGGACCGCCGACGGCGTGGGGACCGACTGCCCTGCTGTCGAAGTGCCTGCTCAGGCGCGTGATTCGCATCGGGGACCGAGGGGCGCCGAGTCGGGGACCGAGCACACCGGGGACCGGGGACCGACCGACCCCAACACCGGGACCGAGCACACCGGGGACCGGGGACAAAAGGTCGCCCTCCGGCGGAAGCCGAGCTCGAAGACCAGGACCAAGGGCAAGGGGCAGCACGGAAGCCGTCCCCGCACCCCGCAGGCACAGCGCCCGTCGCGCGAGTCGGAGCAGTCGGTGGACCAGCTCGTCCAACGGGTCCTCCCTCACGTCCCCGCCCTGCTCGAACGGGACGGCAACCCGGCCATCACGCGAGTCCAGCTACGGGAGATCCTCCGATGCGAGGGACTGAGGGGTGGCCGGAACGACCGGCTGAGCCTCGTCCTCCAGGAGCTGCGGAGCATCGACACCACGACGTCAAGGAGCAACGCCCGATGAAGACCTGCCACTACTTCACCACCATCCGTACGCAGTACGAGCGGGAGATCGGCTTCATGCTCGCCCACTCAAAGCGGTACGAGGGCAAGCCGGCGGCGAAGTCCAGCGCGAAGCAGGCTGCCTCGACGAAGCAGCGGATGGCTCGCGCGCTCAGCAGCCATGTCGGGCGCTGTCCCGAGTGCGGTTGAGCGTGCAAAGCCCCAGCTCAACGCCCCTATCCACCACGGGTGACCCGGCTTCGTGCCAGGCCACCGCCCCGCTCAAGGAGGTATGCCGTGATTCCGCCTTCTCCTCGGTCATCCGCGCCCACGGTCATCGAGGCCGGCGCCTGGGCGGACGTCCTGGTCCGCCGGCGGCTCGTGCACGCCGCTGTCCTGACGCCCACTGGCCAGTGGCTCGTCCAGGGCCGTCCCGACGGCCCGGTTCGCGTCCTGGCGGGACCGGCCGACGTCGTCGAACTGGCCGCCGCCATCCAGCTCCGCATCCGTTCCACGAGGCCCGAATCCCGATGACGCACCCGACCCAGAACGGCACCACCCCGGAACCTGCTCCCGACTACAACTCGGTCTCGGGGCGAGCAAGTTGGGGCGGAAGCGTAGCTTCCGCCGAACCCGCCCCCGAGGGGGCGGGACAGGACCTGCACCGGGGGGCGCAGGTCCTGGAGGCTTCGACCGAGGGCGGATCGAAGCCGGGGCAGGAGGAGAAGCAGACCGACCGCCGCGCACGTCGAGAGCACGCCGCTCGCGCCCGTCAGCGCCCACGTCAGCCGCCCGAGAAGAAGCGACTGCACCAGCCCAACACCCGTTTCAACGACGAAGAGTTCGCCCTGATCAAGTCCGCCGCCGCCCGGTGCAGCCTGTCCGTCGCCGGGTTCCTCGCTCGTTCCGCACTCGCCGCCGCCCGCGACCTCGACCGCACCAGCGCCGAGATCGCAGACGAGCGCGAAGTGATCACAGCCCTATTCGACAGCCGGCGTCGGCTCGGCTGGGCCGGCAGCAACCTCAACCAGGCGGTCAAAGCGCTCAACTCCGGTGCGGATGCGCCCCAGCTCGAGGCGGCCATCGCCGCCGTACGGCGGGCCGCCGACACCGCGCACGAAGCCGCCACGCGACTGATCGAACGCCGCAGCTCATGATCCCCAGCGTCAACTCCTCAGGCTCCCGGACCATCGGGCTCCTGGCCTACCTCTACGGCCCGGGCAAGCACGAGGAACACACCGACCCCCATCTCGTGGCCTCCTTCGACGGCATGTCCCCCGACCCCGGCCGCGACCCGAACGCCACCCTCAAGGACCTCCAGCAGCTCCTGGACCAGCCCGTGATGGCCCTCGCCGAGCACGCCCGTCCGGCCAAGCACGTGTGGCACACCTCCGTCCGCGCAGACCCGCGCGACCGAATCCTGTCCGACGAGGAGTGGGCCGACATCGCCCGCCGCATCGTCGCCGCCACCGGCATCGACCCAGGCGACGGACAGCCCGGCTGCCGCTGGGCCGCCGTACGGCACGCGGACGACCACATCCACATCGTCGCCACCCTCGTGACCGAGGACGGCCATCGCCCCGACGACTACCGCTCCGGCGCCCGCGCCCAGGCCGAGGCCCGTCTCATCGAGAAGGAACTCGGCCTCCACCAGGTCGCACCCGGCGACGGCACCGCCGCTCAGCGACCCACCAGCGCCGAACGCCACAAGGCCGAACGGCAAGGCCGTGAACGCACCGCCCGCGAGGAACTGCGCGAGACGGTACGGCGAGCGGTGGCCGGCGCGACCAGCGACGAGGAGTTCTTCGACCGGCTTGCCGGTGACGGCCTCCTGATCCGTAAGCGCGTCGCGCCCTCCGGGGACCTCCTCGGATACAAGGTCGCCCTGCCCGACGACCGGAACAAGGACGGCGAGCCGGTGTTCTACCCCGGCGCGCGCCTCGCTCCCGACCTCTCGCTGCCCCGCATCCGTGAGCGCTGGTCCGGCGATACCCAGGGGAACCCGGCGGCTCGGCAGGAGGATGCACTCCGCACGGGGCCGGGCACCCCGGCCGCTGCTCGCCGCAAGACGGCATCGGCAGCGTGGCAGGCCATGCTCGTGATCGAGCACGGCGACGACGGGGTCGCCGCCGCACACATCGCCGCGGCCGGCGAAATCCTGGACGCCCTCGCGAAGACCTCCGCCGCTCACACCCGTCGGGAACTACGCGAAGCCGCAACGGCCTTCGAACGGGCCTCGCGCTCTCACGTCCGCGCCGTACGCGGACACGACCGCACCCTGCGCCAAGCCGCCCGCGACCTCGTCCACGGCGGGACGGCCCTCGGCCGCGGCGAGGACAGCGCGAGCACCGCGATGGCGATCGACATGCTGTTCTTCCTCATCACCGCCGCCGCGCACTGGCACGCAAGAAAGGGCCACGCACAGCAGGCCGCCGCCGCCGCGCGGGCCGCCGAGCACCTGCGCTCCGCCTACCAGGAGGCCGCAGCCCACCCCCTCGGCGTGCTCTACCAGCAAGGCCGGCGCCTGAATCGGCCCCTGCTCCAGCGACAGACGGTGGTGCTGCGAGAGGCGCTGCCCGGACTGGCCGAGCAGATCCTCGCCGAGCCCGGCTGGTATGCCCTGGCGGCCACCATCGCGGACGCCGAAGCCGCCGGCCACGACCCCGCCGCCCTCCTGTCCGACGCGGTCGAACGCCGCGAACTCGACACCGCGGAGTCGGTCAGCGACGTGCTCGTGTGGCGGATACGGCGGATGGCCGACCTGCCCGCCGACGCCTCGGAACTGCCCACGTACGGCACACCGGGCGGCCCCTCCACTCGCCGCAATGCAGCAGCGCCCTCGGCGCCTGGGCGACGTCGCGGCTGGGAGGGCGCTGCCGGAAACGCCCGGTAGGCCCTCCGGCGAGGGCCGTGCCACAGTGTCGGCACACCGCGGCCAGGAACAGGGACACCGCTATTCGTCCTGATGTTCGGTGCGGTTGGGGCCTGCACCCATCGGTGAGCGTGGCCGGCGACATGAAGGAACACCCTGCGCAACCAGTCCAGAGGTTGTGCCCACCCTGCGTCTTCGACGGCTGGGCGTCGGGCGCTCTCCTTTGCCGTCCCATGCGCCCTTGCGCCCGTGCAGTGCGGTTGGCTGGCTTTGCCCCGGCACCTGGGGTCAGTTGCCCTCGCTGGCCGGTGTAGCGCAGGAAGGGCCTTCTGGACCGTCGAACTGAACCGAGCTGAAGAAGTCCTGGTAGTCCGGGAAGAAGTTTCCCTTGCCGGTCGGGCCGGAAGGAGTAGCCATCGTGCAGCCGGTGTAGTTCTCGTCGGACCAGAGGTGGACGGTCGACTCCGTCCGGTTCCAGTCCGATTTGGCCCGGTCGGCCATGCCGGCCATTGCAAGGTCCGGTGTATTCCCCCTCAGCTTGATCATGTCGCCGGTACCGTCCAGGCCCGAGAACATGCAGTAGTAGCCGACAGGGCACCGGTCGTACCCGTCGGCCGCATGAGCCGGAGAGACCGGCAGCGCGACGGTAGCCGCAGCGGCCACCGGCACGAGCAACGACCGCAAGGTGTTCTTCATCTGCTGGGGCTCCTTGTTCCGGATCCGAAGATCTCACCAGTGATCGTTTTCGCCAACGAGATCCGCCCGTCGGCGTTACGGCACAGCCAAGCAACCACCCCACCACGAGGAGATCACTGCTGCTTGAGATCGGAGCCCCAGCAGGATCCAACTGCCTCCTCGAAGGTGACTGTGGACTTTGTGAATTGAAGCTCCCGGGGGCGTGGGGCACGATCATGACGCGAGCAGGACGAGGCAATGGAGGACGTCAGGGTGTTTCACCGGATACGCCGCCGGGCGGCGGAGCCCAGCGAGGCTCAGCGCCGGTTCTTCGAGCTGTCGGCGCGGCTGCGGGACCAGGCGCCGCCAGGCTTCGGGGGGCAGCCGGCCGAGGCCGAGCGCGGTGAACCGGCCGTCGTGGTGGACGACTTCCTTCCGCCGGAACTGCGGGTGCCCAGCCACGATCAGCTCGACGGCAGGATGATGCCCTGGAAGCAGCCGCTGGTCCTCGACGACGAGATGGTCACCTGCGCCGAGTGCGGCGCGTACCGGGACTGGCTCGTCCTCTCCACCCGCGACCAGATCTGGCTACGCTGCCAGGCGGGCCACCAGCAGCAGGAGACGCGTCTAGACACCGCCTGGTACAACCGGAGCGCCGGGCCCGCGGACGCGACGCACGCCACGTTCGAGGACTGCCTGCGCCACCTCGGCCACTGACCCCCACCCCTACAACCCCACCGGGCCCGCGGGCCCGCACTGACCACCCGCCGCCTAGCACCAAGGGGTCAGTTCCGCCATGCGCGTTCGCGTCGCCACCACCGCCCTCGGCATCACCGCCGCTCTTCTCGTCGTACCCGCGTGCTCCAGCGCCGCCGCCGGGACGAAGTCCGACACCGCCTCCTCCGCCCCTGCCGGGAAGCCGGCCCGCTCCGACCGGAACGCCGCTCTACTGTCTTCGGCCGTCCTGAAGACACGTCTGCTCGACGAGAGCGACCTCGGCGGCGACTACGTGCGCAAGCCGGAGCGCCCCGCGCAGCACGACGACGTCACCGTCGTCGGCTGCCCGGCCCTGAGCGAGCTGGGCGGCGACGCCGCGACCGGCGGCACACTGTCCTTCCCGCACAAGGCCAAGGCCACCTTCACCTACGCCAGCAGCACCTCCGAAGTCTCCGAGGAGCTGTACAGCGACAGCGCGAACAAGCTGTCCGACGGCATAGGCCGGATCTTCGACGCCATGACGGGCTGCCCGAGCTATCAGGTCGTCGCGGGTGGGACCCCGATCGACATGGCCTCGCAAAAGCTGCCCGTGCCCCACGGGCTCGGTGACGAGCAATGGAGCCAGCTCCTGACGTTCTCCGCCGGAGGCCGCAGCACCGTGGTGAAGCAGACCGCGATCCGCGACGGCAGTCTGCTGCTGATCGTCTCCGGCTCGCCGGCCCTGGTCGACCGCCACCTCGACAAGGCCCTCGCCAAGGCCACGGCGACGGACTGACCGGCGCCGATACTCGGATGCCCCCGACTGACGGTCGGGGGCATCCGCGCCTCTACCCGACCGTCAGTGCGTGCCGCTCGGGCCGACACCAACCTGCTGCGTCGGCCTCGACGCCGGGGGACAGCATCGGGTGCAGGTGGATTTCGGCCCGAACAGCAGGGAGCCCGGCTCTCCCAGAGGGAGGCTGGGCTACGTGCGTCGGGCGAGAGGGGGCCGGCAGGCGTTAGACCGCCGGTGCGCGGAGGAGCCGCTCCTGGGTGGCCTTGGGCAGGACCCGTCGCAGGACCGGGGCGGTCGAGCTGAGGGAGGCGGCGAACGCGGCGACGAGGTCGTGCGGAACGCTGCTGCCGAACGACGCCACCCATAGGCACGGTGCGCCGAGCGTTGGCTCGGCCCACGCCTGCCACCCAGGCGGTCCAGCCTCGTCGGCCTTGGTGGTCAGGGCCCGCGGGTCACCGTCCTGGATGAGGGGCGGCACCTCGCCGAGGCTGAGATGCGAGGTGAACGTCGGGTCCGTAGCTGCTGCGGCGGGCTGGTCGATGTCGCGGAGCCAGCCGTGTGCGGCGACGGCGTCAAGGACCACGTCCGGGCCGGCGAGGGGCACGACGGGCTGGTCGCGGGCGTCGAGCGCGACGAGGAAGTCGGCCACGGCCTCGCCGGGGACGTCGGGGGTGAAGTAGGCCGACCACCCAGCGAGCGGACTGCTCGTGTCCGCGCGGGCGGAGACCTGCCAGGCGACCGGTAGTTCCCCCAGGTAGAACGGCTCGTCGGCCAGGCTCCACTGGGCCCACCGGAGGGTGTCGGGGCTAATGTGCAGGACGGTGCTGCGCAGGACCTGGCGGTCCTCGTCTGCTTCGTCCGGCTCGTGGCGACCGCGGACGATCGTCAGGCTCGACCAGCCCAGGCCGGAGAGCGTGTCGGCGACGGTGTCGTAGAGGCGCCTGTCGTCGCCGGCCAGGTGCCGGGGGCCGACCCAGAACGCGGGCTGTCCGCCGGGCGGTGTGGACGGGTCGGGCGGGAATTCGGGGTACAGCGGCGCCTCCAAGGGCTCGATGCGGATCTACTTGCCGCCTGCACTGCGGCGAGGGCGGCGTGGGGGTGCCTGAACGGGTTCCTGCCAGGCCAGGGCGACGGCGACCTCCGAGGGCAGGTGGCCGAGCTGGGTGTTCTCGTCACGTCCCTCGGCGAGGTAGACGACGGTCTGGCCGGTCTCGTCCACAGACTGCACGACCTGCGCCAGCCGGTGGGCCATCGGGAAGAACGGGTTCATGGCCTGGCGGACCGGCGCATCCCGGTCGCAGCGGGACAGCAGGTCGATGAGGTCGCCGACGGTCATCTCCGGGGACGTCACGAAAAGCCTCCTGGGGTGCGGAAAACGATGAGCGATGGAACCGGCCGGCAGTCAGCCGACCGCCTCGGAGTGAGGGCTGCTGGGAACGGCAGCGCTGTCACACGCGACGCGAGGTATCCAGCACGCGCGCGACGGCGGCGGCCACGATCTCGGCCGGCGTCTCGGTGTCGAACGACAGGTGATAGCCGCGCACCTTGGCCGTGCCGGTGACGGCGATCTTCCATCCCTCTCCGTTGGTGCCGGGACGGCCGAGCGGGAACCAGCCGAGATAGAACCGGCCGTCCTTCGAGCTGACGTGCACGTCCGCGCGGTCGTCCACGATGAGGTGGAAGTCCTCTGCGGAGAACTGGTCCATGACGAGCGTGGGCTGGCCGGGGCCCAGCTGCCAATCGCGCAGCCGCAGGGCCTCGACGGTCGTGGAGAATCCAGGGCTCACGGGAGCCACGGTCACGGGCAATCACCTCTCTGACCTGGGGTTTCTTGCAAGGTCGTCTACGTTGACATGCCCTCCCCGCGTTGGCCAGTCTTTCGAGGATCTTTCCTGTCTGCCCCCGGCGAACTGCGCCGACCGTCTCGTGTAGGGTCCAGGATTTCGCGGCACAGTCTCAGCTGCAATGGCACCAGATCGGCACTTGGGCCATCTACCTCGGGTCCGCGGTCCTGACAGCATCACCGACGCCCAGCTCCACCAGGCCGTGCCCGGCGGCGACTTCTCCATCACACACCTGCGCGCGCCCTGAACACCACCACGGCCCACGTCATCTGCCTCCGTTCCAGCGCCCGTCGGCAGGAGCCGGCCCCGGCGACGCCGTTCCAAGCACGGTCAGATACGCGTTAGAAGCCGCCGCCTTCCCTCCGCAGTGCCGCGACGAGTGGTGCCCAGAGACCATGCATCCGGTTCGGCACGACGAGGTGTGCCCTCTTTCTGGCCCGGGTCATCACGACGTACAGAAGTTTGGAGCCGGTCGGATAGGGCTCCCCTTCGGAGCCGTGAAACTCATTTTCTCCAAGGAGCAGGGTCGTAACGTCCGCTTCCCGGCCCTTGGTCTGGTGGAGGTTCATGACCTGGATTGGGGCCCGCCGTGCCGCCCCTGCCCCCACCAGCGCTTCATCCCGTACGCGGAGGAGCTCCTGCTCAACCACGGCAGTGTCGAAGGAGCCACGGTCCGCGTGACGCAGGGCGATCCGCGTCTGACGGGCTGCCTGCATCCAGGTCTCCTGGCCTCGGCCGGCACCGACCGCGGTGTAAGCGTTCGTGACCACCTCGGTGAGACGCGCGACGTTGGGCTGCCCGCCCTCGCCAATGGAGGCACGAAGGTCCCGTGCCAGTCGCTCCAGGGCGTTCTGCAAGGGCGGGTTGGTCGCCGGGTTGAGCATCTGCTGGGCGAGCGGCACCACCCTGTTGCCTTTGCGCTCCGTGGCCTGGACGTAGATGGCCAGCGAACGGAGCACCTCAGAGTCGGGGATACCCATCGCGTATTTCACCAGGGCGAGTTGCGCGGCAAGCGCCTCACCATGTGCCTCGGTGAGTCCGACCTGCTCGTGTACGAGGCCGTCGGCGAGCAGGGCGTCCGACAGGCTGGAGGTCGCCACGTTGGTGTGGGTGAAGATGCTGACGGTGCTGCCGTCCTTCCGGGCTCGGCGCGCGAGGTCAATGACCTCGGCATGGCCGTGGCCGTCGGCGTAGTCGGTGACCGAGATGCGGCCCGCCGTGGCGGCGGTGCGGAGGGCGTCGTGGGTGAAGTCGCGTCGTAGGGCGGCTTCGGCGGCGGCTGGCAGAGTACCGCTTGGGTCGCGGTAGCTGAGCGGCGACAACATGATCTTGTCGGCGCCGGGCAGCTGCATCGCTGTGGCGATCCGTGTGTCCGCGTTGATGTGCTTGAAACCCGCGTAGATGCACTGGTTGGTATCGCCTAGCAAGATGCGGCGCGCGGTCGGGGCGATCTGCTGGAGGAACTGCCATTCCTGATCGTCGGTGTCCTGGAACTCATCGCAGATGACGAGGCCGTACCGCGTGTCGTAGTGGTTACGCACCTTGTCCAGGCTGAACAACTCCATCGCTGCCGGGACCAGTTGGCTGTAGGTGAGGCCCGGCCCCGCTCCGCCGACGAGGCGCTGTGCTTCACTCAGGACGGCGAGGGGCTGGGGGTATCCGTGGTGCGGGCCGTAGCTGTTGATGACGCGCCAGGCGAAGCCGTGGAAAGTGGCCACTTCGAGTCGGGTGGCCAGCGGTCCGATCACGTGGGATGAGCGGTCAATGATCTGGGCCACCGCGGTGCGGGAGAAGGAGAGGAAAAGGACCCGCTCCGGGGCGGGCACCCTCGTCCTTCGGCCGGCCCGGTGGGCGGCTCGGCGTCGGAGCATCAGTCGTTCGTCGGCGTCTTCGAGGTGGCGGCGGGCGGCTGCGACAGCAGTCGTAGTCTTGCCTGTGCCAGCCCCTCCGAGCACGACGAGAACCGGCGCGGTGCTCTTGATAACGTCCTCTTGCTCTCCTCTGGCCTCGTACGTCACGCGGCGTCCTCGTTGGGGCGGCCGACGCCCTCAAGGGCGATCATCGTGGGGCCGCTGTAGCTGGAGCTGGCCGCTGTTGAGATGGCGTTGAGAACGGCTGCCAGGAGCGGCGGGTGCACCACGGGCGCCGCCTCTTCCGGCTCCTCCTCATCCTGCTCTGCCGTGTCCGCAGGTTCCAGTTGAAGCTCACGGTAGAGGGCATCGAGGAAGGGCTCGTGCAAGCCCTTCTTGTGGAGCGTCATGCAGAGGTTCGTGACGGTCTGCTCGGTGGCTTCCACGGCCAGGGGATCCGGCTGGCCAAAGACGGTGAGGACCGAGCTGGCGGCGGCGAGCTGATGCAGCCCGACGCCAGCGGTGATCGCGCGTTCGATCGCGGTCTTCTCCGGCAGCTGGATGACGACGTCGCACGACTGCTTGACCTTGTCGAGCTGAGCAGCCGACTGCTGCGAGGGCTTGTCTGCGTCCACGACGCCGATCACGCGGAAGCCGAGCTGCTTGGCGAGTTCGGCGATCTGAGGGACCTGGTCGATGCCGCCGTCGGGTCCCATCCCGGCAGCGACGAGCCGGACACCGTAAGCGGACAAGGGCAACTTGCTGGGAGGGTAGCGCCGATTGGCCATGCCAAGGACCGCGACATCGTGCGGCCCCTCGGTGACCGCGACGACGGGCGCGGTGAGCGCGGGCAGCAGCTGCGTATGGAGCTGGCGGTGCGCGACGAGCTGCTTGCGGTCGCTTACCTGCGGAAGCTGGTGCGGGGTACGTAGACCGCCATGGCGGACGAGACGGATCACCTCGCCAGGTTCGAATGCGCGCGCGACTTCGGGCCGACGGGTGGACAACCAAGCTTGGCCGGACCGGTTGCGGATCAGCGAGGCCAGATGCTCGGCAGTGGCGGCGTCGAGCTGGTCTCCGAAGTCATCAGCGAGTACGACCGCACCGGGGATGTCCGCGAGCAGCATCGCCTCGGCCATGGACAGGACGGCGGTCACGGTGCTGCCGTGGTTCGTCAAGGCCAACGGTCCGGCGGTGTCCAGCCGCAGCGCGGCCCGCAGCGTCCGCAGAAGTGCGCTGACGGACCCATCTTCAGCGAGAAAGACCACGTCCACCGCGGCGATCGGGGTATCTCCAAGCCGATTCCCGGTGCCACCCACGGCCAGTACAGCGTCCACGGCTGCGGTGATGGCCGGGTCCTGGGATAGAGCGGCTACGGCCTCACCGACAGCGTCGCGCAGGACTTCGAAGGCCGCGACGGCAGCCTTGGGATCCCGCTCTTCGACGTACTGCCGCAGGCTCCCTCCCGCTCGAAGCTGCAGGGGGACTCCCGCGTTGAGTGTGATGACCGGTAGAGCCCGGCGCACGGAAGCCGGCACTCGTGCAAATTGGTTGGTCTCAGGATTGCTGCGCGCCGGGTAGTATACGAGGGACTCTAGTGCCTCGGTCCCGTGGTCGTAGCTGAGCCGATAGGTGAGACGGACACATTGGGGAGCAGACGGGTCCGACTCGTCGTCCTCGGAGGCCATACCCGTCGCATCGAGCGGCTGAAGGTAGCCGTCGACCAGTTGCTCGACCTCCGGGTCGAGATCGGAGAGGGTGACCTCCACCTCTGCCGTGGACGCCCGGAGCGGCTCTGCCGGCCCACGCGGTACGGCCTCCGCGGTGACCACGGGCTGGGCACTGTGGCCCTCGTCTTCCCCTTCCACCGGCACGCTCTGGTGTAGATCCGACAGGGAGGGGGCATGTGCAGCTTCCTGGTCGAGTACGCGGGCCAACGCCTCGATTACGTCGCTGCGGCCGGCGCGGGGGACGCCAGCCACGACCGCGTGATCGCGGGGGCGCAGGTCGAGGGACTTGAAGCCCCGGAAGTCCGTGATCAAGAGTCGGGTCACTCGCACCACGTCATCATCACGGACACCTCACCCGAACCGCACGGTATTTGCCACACGAGGGCTACAGGGAGCTGCGACGTAGATCGGAAGCGCCGGCGAACAGCAACTGTCTACGGAGCGGCTCCAGCTGCCGCTGGCCTCGGATGCCAGGTGGCTCATCCACGTCGGCGTCTACGGGGAGCTCGATCCCAACGAGCGGGTCGAAGGATCTAGTTGCAGGCGGCCTGGAGCGGGCCGGTGTCGGATGCGCCGCGTACGGTGGGTGCCCGATGCAGGGCGGCTAAGAGGTCATCTCATTTGGCCAGCTCGGTAGGCTGCGGGCTGTGGTGGGGGTTGTCGAGCGGCTGGTGCCGGACGAGCTCCAGCATCAGATACGGGCTCGGCGTCGCCGCGAGCAACGCCCTGTAGTCAATGATCACGGGATACCGGCTCCTCATCCCGGGCGCACCCCAGCCGTCAACCTACGCATTCACCCAGCCATCCACGCTCGAGCCATCCGGGCTGCTGCCCGAGACCGGAAGACAACGAGTGGCGAACGCCCCGGACCGGCCATGGAGGCACGCCTTGCTGCGCTGGAGGTCATGGGTTTGCGGGCCCCTCGCATAGCTGCTGGTCGGTGCGGATCGTTACCCAGCCGCTCTGGTTTCCCTGATCGTCGGTGGCGCGGAGGGCGAAGTCATGGATGCCCGACGCGAGGTTCGTCACGCCGATTGTGCTGGTCACTATGGTGTCTGGGTGGACGTTGTACGGGGTCCAGGTGCCATCCGCATTCAGGTGGTACAGCTCGTACTGGGTGATCGGGTTCGCCCCGGCCGCCGTCCATCTCAGGGTGGCCTGCTCGGGAGTGGCGCCGCAGGCCCACGTGGGGTTGACGAGGAACGGCGGTAGCTGTGCAAGCTCCTGATTGAAGACCAGGAAGTCGTTCAGCCGTCCGGCCACCACCTCCGTCTGCACCGGTGACAAGGGGCACCGTTTCCGGGTCAGGGACACGAGAGTCTTGGCGGCATCGTGCGCGCGCAGGTCAGCCCGGCCGAGGTAGGCGCGAAGATCGGTTTTCGCTTCCCCGAGCTTTGTGTCAATGCACATCGCCAGAGACAAGTTGAGAACTCGCTGCCCGGTCATGCCGGTGGCTCCGCTGATGTTGAAGTCCTCAGCCGCCTGCTGCGCGGAGATGTTGTCAGCCGTGGGAGCCGGGAAAATCGTGTTGTAGTCCTGGGGGTCGGTGGTCGGTTGCTGCTGCGGCCGGTCGGGGGACAGATACTGCAGGGACTGTGCGGCGGGAACCAGTGTTTCGCGCGGGCAGGACGCCTTCGCGAATCCGAGAATCAGAGTCGATCCGGCACCGTAGGTGAACGGCGGCAACCTCAAGTTCCCAAGCCCATGGGACCGCCCCCAGGGAGTCTTACCGATCCCCCACACCAGCCCTCTCAAAACGGCCTTCGTGGCAGTCTTATCGACCTTCTCCTCAGTCCAGCTGTACTGCTCGAAGCGTCTGCATAGGTCGATGTCGGCTAGCTGCGAGGGCGCACGGACTGGCTGGGCGACAGCGGCGTTCGCCATACCGACTGGGGCAGACAAGGCGAGAACGAGTCCCGCCGCGAGAATGCTCCGATGCACGAAGTGCCGGTGCAGGCGGAGAGTGACAGACATGGCCTCAGTACCCTTCGGACCACGCGATAAGCGGGTGCAGGGGACGCGTCCATCTTGATTTTACCGTTCCACGTCTGTGCCCGCGCCATTGGAGCCGGACCCCGCAGGATCCGACTCGGGCATCCTCAGTTCTACCCCGGCCCGCCGGCCCAGCACTGCCTCGGGAGCTGACCTGCAGTCGGTTCGTCCCAATGGCCGCTGAACAGCACCTTCGATGAAATCTGGTCGACCTGGACGCACCGTGAAGGGATCACAGGCGAGTGACATCGACCGAAGCAGCAGCAATCGCTCTGCAGGACCATGCCGCTCTCTGGAGGATGGGGGAAATCCGCGCGAGCGACGTGGTGAATGCCGCCGGTGATGCGCTCGTCGCCGGACTCGACACCCCCGGCCTTCGATGCTCGCCGCCTGCACGCGCGCCGAGGCGGACTACGACGTCCACGACCTGCTTCCCGCAGCACTCGACGAACTCGGCCTCGCCTTCTATCCGGTGGGCAGCGTGGCCGGTCAGGAAGCCGCCGCCCGAGCCCTCGCACGCCGCATGCTCGCCGGAGAGCTCACGCATCTGGAGTTCACCTTCCGGATTCATCAGCGCCACGGACATGAGCTGCCCCTTACCGAGCGCCTCGCTGAGCTCGACGACGAGTACGACATCCTCGAATACGGCGACAGAACCGTGGACCAGGTCAATGCCGAGGTCACCGCCGAAGCCCGCCACTTCGCAGCCCGCCCCACGGTTCCCGTCAAACCCACGGATTCGGCCAGCTGATACACACGGAACGACCCGCGAGTTGCCGCTGAACAGACTTCGGTTTTCCTGAACCCACGGACTTCGCGCGGCAGCTTTCCCGCCAGCGTCGACGCGTCGGTGCAGCCGGAGACTTCGAAACCGATAACCCCCAGGCTGAAGGAGGCGCGCTTGAAGGTTTCGGCCCCGATGGCAGCCAGCCATTCGTCCATCACGTCAGACCTGAAGAACGGCCGACCGGCCCAGAAGGCAAGGCCCGCCTGATCCAGCGCACTGACGGGGACGTAAGAGTCCAGCCAGTCGCTGCTTTCATCGCCGCCCCGGATCGCCACACAACCGCAGACGACCAGTTGGCCCGTCGGCAGGCGGACCTGACCGTGCAGGTGTCCGAACTCGGTGAGTGATCCCACTGTGCACGGCACGGGATCCTGCTCCTCGGGTTCGATGTCTCTCCGCCCGAAGCACCCGTGAACGTCTGCGGCAAACCACAGCGCACTCAGGACGGCTTGAATCTGGGCATCTTCACTCGACCCAACCTCGATGGCCAGCTCGTAGTAACCGATGGACCAGTTGGTCTGGTCCCGGAAGGCGGCAGGACTCGTCATGGCGTGATCATGGGGCAGAGCCGTCCCTCAACGCCCCCCGCATTCAAACGCGCGGCCGGACCAATTGAGATGACCTCTAAGAACGGCGGCGGCAAATCCGCAACAGCCGCAGCAGCGGCCCGCCAACGGGCCCGCACACGATGGCTGGGGAGAAACACAACGGCGACAACGCGGCGCCGGTCCGCGCGCAGCCTTGCTACCGAGGAGGCATTCCGGGCACGCCTGCAGGAGCTGAACGCCACGCTCCTGGAACCGCAGTGGCTCCCTGGAACTGCTCGACTGGCTCGACCAGCACGGCATCCCTCTCGGGGAGCTCACACAGCCAGGACTCGAGACGTGGCTTGAGGAGGGGCCTGAGAAGCGTCGTGCGGTGCGTGCCTTCATCGCCTGGGCGACAGGCCGGGGCCTTGCCGGCGAACTCGTAGTCCCGCGGGCCCCCATTGCCGCACCCAGCGTCTTCAGCACGGACGAGGACCAGGCCGAACAACTGCACCGGTGTCTCGGCGACGATGCGCTGCCTCTCGATGTCCGCACGGCCGGCGCCCTGACACTCCTCTTCGGGCTTCAGCACACCAGACTGCTCGAACTCACCCTGCACGACATCATCGACGACGGCACGGTGGTGGCACTCAACCTCAACGGTCATCGCCTTCCGCTGCCGCCCGAAGTCGCCGAGCTGGTCCGCGCACTGCGCGACCAGCGCCAGAAAAGCTGGCACCTCGACCAGACGGCCAGCACAACACCGTGGTTGTTCCCCGGGCAGGAGCCCGCCCGTGCGCTCGGAGCCACCTACCTCTACTTGAAGCTCCGTCGACACGGCATCGCACTCCTCGCCAGCCGAAACAGTGCTCGTCTCGCGCTTGCCACCGACCTGCCCGCATCCGTCCTCGCCGACTTCACCGCCACCAGCATCAGCAACTCCACCCGCTGGACCGGATACGCCAAGCGGGACTGGCTCGACTACATCGCCAGCCGCAAACAGCGCTGATCATCTCCGCCGCATCCAGCAACACCACACGCTGAGTCTGAGCTAGCACTCCGCCAACAGAGGCCGCCAGATTTTGAGTCTGATTTACACCATGTCTACATTCCGTCGTACTGGCGGTCGCGCTGTCACTGGCACAGCCCGGCGATAAGGGAGATTGCCCGGCGGTCGCCCGCTATTTCGAGGTATTAGCTTGCCGCCTCTTTCGCGTCATGGATGAGCTTTCGCAAGACCCAGGCCTGGCTTTCTTCGTCCTTGAGGATCTCCTGCCACGTGTCTTTCAGATAGCGCTCCATCGAGGCAACTGCCGCCACGCCCTGCCCTACAGCCTGGCCGACGCGGCCATGCGCTTTGATCCGCACATCGCCTGCGGCGAACACTCCTGGGGCGCTGGTGGCGAACATCAGTTCACCTTTGGGGTCGAGGTAGGCGTCCGTTCGAATGAAACCTCTATCGAGCTGGATATTGACGAAATTGTCGCCTGGGTCGTTCTCACCTTCCGTATTCAGCCAGCCCGTGGCGGGTTTGCCGCCAGCCAGTACGAAAACTTTGGCGGCCGGAATTTTCTCCCCGCTGGAGAGCTCGACGTGTGTGAGGTGGTCGTCGTTTCCGATAAATTTGTTGACTGTTAGTGGAGGGCTCTTGAACTCGATTCCTCCATTTCTATGGAGAGCGGCCTGCAAATGGTAAGACATGATCACTTCTTTAGGTGCAACGGTTACGAGCTCCGCCCCGCAGGCATTGAGAAGCAATGCTGCTTGGCCCGCAGAATCTCCCCCGCCGACAATGACGATGTTCTTCCCTACCGCCGTGACCGCGTCGCACTTTTCCATCCCATATTGGACTTCTCCGCTTGCGGTAAACCGCTGCTCGCTTAAGGCTTCCGGGGAGTCGGGGTTGTTGAAAATGGACTCAGGCTGCCGTCCGCAGGCCAGGAGCACCATGGCTGCCGACGCTACCGCACCTCCGTTGCCAGTTTTCACATCAATCAGGTAGCGGCGGCTATGCGTAGGGTCCTTTCTGAGCCGCGCAGCTGTCCAGTTGGGCCTGATGTCAACCTTCAGTAGGGCCGCCTGCGCAACGGCGAGCTTGAGTAGCTTCGTCCCGGTGACTCCACCAGGAAATCCCAGATAGTTCTCGATCAGGTTGATCGACATGACCGCGTTGCCGCCCGGATACTCCCCTCCGATGACTAGCGTGCTTAGGCCGGCGTTAGCGCTGGCGCTGATCGCTGCGGACAGGCCTGCAGGGCCAGCGCCCACGATGACCAGGTCATATTTGCGGTCAGATCTAGGTGGGGTTTTGATGAGTCCCAGTTCGATGTATAGGTTACTGGCGGTTGGGTTAAATTCCTTCCCTAGTCCGACCTTGGCTGCAATGTCGGGCCCGTCTTCTTTAGTGGTCCACTGGTATGGAATCCCATGACGCAACAGAAACCATCGCAGGCGGATCGCCCTCACGGTTTCATGAGGTCCTTCAAGTCGCAGCCTCACGCGTGCTGGAGTCCAATCGAAGAACGACTGTTCTACCTGTTGTTCAAACTTCCCCTCCGACTCGAGAGAGTGGAAGATTCCTTCATCCAAGTTTTGATGAAATTCGTGCTTCTCGGGCAACGGCTCCACTCCCGCTCGGCCGTTGCACCCTTGAACCTTGGCCTTGATGCGTGCCTGATTAAAGTCGGGCTGGAAGAATACGCATACGAGCCGCTGGAACCACGGTTGTCGGCAGGCAGTATCGAGCTCGTTGAGTTGGATCCCGATGACCTCGATACTGCCGGCACACCATTCTTCAACCTGTTCAACGAGGCGCTTCCGAAGCCTTGGGCGAGAATGGATGACAAGGATGACCGGCTTTTCAGTGACCGTGGCAAGTCCCGATTTCTCTTCCCTCACCAGCCGCCTCCCAGTTGGTAGAGCTTGCCGACTCGGACGGAGTCGGCGCCGGCCGCGCAGGGTCTGAGCGTAGTGACGCAGACGTGGTCGTTGGCGCCGTTAGGAACCCACCTCTGCGTACCGAGAAACGTCGACGTCCCGGCCACTATCCAGACGAACCCGAACGTCATTCTGTAATAGCCGGTGCCGGATGTCGGCTGGAAATAGATCGCGGGGATCTTCACTTCAGCCTGGTTCGCTGCGAGTTGGACCACGTACTGCTTCTGAGTAATGGTCACCCAGGCCTGTCCGTTCCACCGCTCGAGGAAGTAAGTTGCGACGATCACCTGGGCGCCGGAATGAGCGGGGCTGCGTTGCGCCGTCGCACCAACAGAGCTGTTGAACGTGAGGGTCGTCGGCTGCCACGCGTACGCAAGATCGGACACGCTCACCTGCGGCAGATCCACAATCCCGGGCTGGCCGTCCGAATCCCCGGGGGCCCATGCGCTGGCGGGCGTGGCCGCGCAGGCCATACCGATGAGGAGAACCAGTATGAGGCCTAGCAGGCCGAGAGTGACGGGGCCAGCGCGAGGCGAACATGCGGCGTCAGCTCGACAATCGAGGGGGGGATTCCTTCGGAGGATCATGAGATCTCTCCCCGTTGTGTCGTCCCGGGACGGGCGTTCCCACCGTTAGCGTGGTGGAAGCCTGCTAGTCACCGACCGCTGGGCAGTATGCGGAAGCGCTCGAAGCCAGAGCCACAGGCCCACTGATTGCCGACAAGAGGTCGAGGCACACTGCCCGCCCACCACGAGCAGTCCAGCAGTCACGATCATGACTGCTTCTGGTTCCCCGCTTCATTGCGCCTCCATGCGAAGGCTGTGGGCTCTCTTCCAATGTGCGCCCCGGCGCCCTGCCCCGCATCTGGATGTCTCTGGATGCACATGCGGGGCAGGGCATCCTCGGGCCTTGACCTTGAATCCTTGACACGGGCTATGCCGCTGGGGCAAGCGTAGTTGGTGGTGCGACGAAGGCTGCCTCGAAGGCGATCGGACTGCGATGTCCGAGGCTGGGGTGGCGGGCGTCATCGTGCTTCATGACCACGGGACATCCGTTCTCCTAGACCATCAAGATCCAAGTGTCTCGAGTGTCCAAGGTCCAGGGTCAATGCCGTGAAGATCTCAGCCGTCGACGCCGCGGACGAAGCTGCCCTGGTTGCGGCTCTTGGGGTTGGCGTATAGGGCCATCGCAAAGAGGTCTGACGCCGCCGCGTCAGCCGTCGCCGGGTGTACGCACCTCGACAGGAATACGACCGCTGCGGAACAAGTGCTCTCCGCCAACAGTGATGGTGCGACCGCACGCAGGGTTCGGGCCGAGAGCGACAGCGGGCATGGGGTTCGCCACAGGCTGGGGAAAGCGTGGCGGGGTCAGGCGTGCAGGGCGGGATCGGTGCGCAGGCGGGCGAAGGCGAGGAACAGCCCGAGGGCCTGAAGGGCGGCGCAGGCGGTGATGACGTGTCCCAGTGCCTCGGGAGGGGTGAGCGCGGTGAGCACGCCGGCGACGGGGAAGGGCAGCAGGAGGATGAGGATGGTCGCCGACAGGGTGCTGCCGAACTTCTCCGGTGGAATGAGGCGGGAGCGCAGGGTGCGCAGGACCACCGTCATGCCGCCTTCGCCCGCCATGAGGAGGGCGACGAGGATCAGGTAGGAGAGGTAGTCGGGGGCCTGGGCGGCGGCGAGACAGGCGAGCGAGGCGAGGGCGGCGCAGGCGGCGCCGACCGGCCACAGGCCCAGGCGGTCGATCGCGAACCGGCAGATGGTGACGGCCAGGAGCGTCGCTCCGGCAGCGGCGGACCAGACCAGGCCGACGGCGGTGGTCGGCTGCCCGTAGTGCTGGACGACGATCACGGGTCCAGCCGCTTGGAAGAGACCGGTGGCCAGGTTGGACAGGGTCAGCCCGGTCACGAGCCAGCCGAGCGCGGGCAGGGAGCGGATGGTGCGCCATCCGGTGAGCAGGCCGGCGTTCGTCTGCCCCTTGGGCAGTCGGGCCGGCGCGACGGGCGAAGGGGGTGTGCGCAGGGCGAGCAGCGCGGCGAGCAGCGAGAGCGCGGTGATCACCGCGAGCATCTGCGGCGGGCCGGTGAGCAGGAGCAGTCCGGCGAGCGCGGGTCCGGCCAGGGTCGCGGTCTGGTCGATCCCGAGCAGAACGGCCTGGACGCGGTGAGCGCGTGCACCGGCTCGGCGGCCGGCAGCGGCACCCGCGGTCTCGGCCGCGATGTAACTGAACTCCGTCAGTACGCCGGTGGTCGCCGCGAGCGCCATCACGGTCACGCTCGCCACGATGCCGGACGGGTGCAGGTAGAGAAGAACGGCGCCGGCGGTGAGGGCCAGCGCTCGTCCCATGGAGGCGAGGTGGAAGACGACGGATGCTCCGCGCCGGTCGACGACCGAGCCGGCCCACCCGAACGCCGCCAGTCTCGGGATCCACTCCAGGGCGAAGGCGGCGCCCGTCAGCGTGGCGGAGCGTGTGGTGGCCAGGACCAGGAGGGGGATGCCGTAGGTGGACATGGCGAACGCCAGGGCGTCCGCCGTGCGCGGCAGGTAGATGCCGCGCATCAGCCCGGCGGTGTGGCGCGCGTGCCGGGGTGCGACCGCTACGCTCACGCGATCGGCTCGGGCTCGGGCAGCGCGGTGACCTGCGGATTGCTAGTCAGCCACTGGAGCAGCAGGGCGCGAAGACGATCAAGGTCCGTGTCGGGCTCGGAGCCACCCACCAGCTCCGTCGCCGGAGAGGGGAAGCCATCGGCCTGCCCGGTTCCGAGCGCGGACGCCAGGAGTTCGAAGGTGTACCGGACGCGGCTGCTGAAATCGCTGACCGGCTGCGGACAGTTGTGGCGGCGGGCCCATCGGGCGGTCGCGTCGTAGAGGTCGGCCAGGGCCGAACCGGGCTCGGTGAGTTCCAGGCCGATGCCGGGAACGGACCGGACGAGGCCGTGGTCGCGGGCCGTCTCGGTAGCGCAGCGCAGGTGGTGTGGGGACAGGTCGTGGAGGATGCCGGCCAGTCGTCGCGGCGGTATCGCCCCGTTGTCGTCGATCTCGGTGATGAGCCGGACCAGTGGCGGCGAGGCCAGCACAGCGGTGGTCTTGTGCAGTTCGGCGGAGGTGAACAGGGTGGTCATCGGCGCGGGCCTCCCGCCGGGATGGCCGCCATCGGGCGGGCGGGCGTGGCGTGGGAGAAGAGGTCGCGGTTGTGCCACGTCGGCCGGGTCTGGTTGCTGACCCATCCCTTCGGCGCGGGCGTCGTCTGGGGGTGCCCCCAGACCGGGTGCTGGCCGGCCTTGCTGAGGGGCTGGCCGGCGGACCACGCGGACACGGCTCCGAGAACGGGCCCCAGGCCGTCGCCCGCCGCGGACAGCCGGTAGGGCCGGCCGATCCCGTCGGTGTCGACCAAGCCGTCGGCTACCAACTGCCGTAGCGGCGGGTAGACGTTGGTCCAGTCACTGCTCGGCATGACGATCCTGGCCAGAGCCCGGCCGCTCACTTCCCCGCGCTGCTTGAGCACCCACAGCAGGGCGGCGGCGTGACGCCGGGTGAGCAGGGTGAGGCTGTCCTCGACCTGCTCGATCACAGGCAGCGGGCGGTCCGGCTTCTCCAGGTGCTCCTCGGCCCAGGTGACGATCACCGGCAGCACCGGCAGCAGGGCGGCACCACGGTCGGTGTGGCCGTACGTGACGTGCCGCGCGGTGTGCTCGGTGCGCTCGACGAGCCCGGCGTCGCACAGCGACTTGAGCTTGGGGTGGAGCTGGCCACTCTGCAGCCACGGCACCCGGGCCGCCAGCTCGCTGTAGCGCAGCGGCGGCCCGGAGAGCGCCAGCATGATCCTGACGTTCCAGCGCGGAGTGATCATGGCAAGGGCCTCGGTGACCCGGGCGATGTCGGCGTCAGTGTCGGGAGGCAGAGCGGTGATGGCCAAGGGAGGAACTCCTGGGTGGGAAGAAGGAAATCGCCTGCAGGTCAGCGGCTTCGCGTCGTGCTCTGAGCCGGTCGGGGCGGAGCCGGTACGCGCGGCGCAGCTGCCGGCGGGGAAGGTGCCGGGGCCGAAATACGGGTCAGGCTCTGCAGAACGGCAGAGACCGACTTGGTCTGGGCGTCGCGGGCGGCAACGGCTTCGGCGAGCCGACGGGCTCCGTCGAGGAGGTGGGAGACCTCGGGCCGGTCGATCTGCCGTTCCGGGTGGAGGAGCCGGGCGAGCTGATCACGGTGGAAGTCGATGCTGCGCTCGGCGAGGGCGACGTCGGCGTGCATGCCGAGCAGGGCGGCCAGCATGCCGGGCGGCTGGTCTCGGGCATGAGCCTCAAGGTCGGCGAGCGGCGCGCCGTACAGGTCCTCGATCCGTCCGGCTATCTCGGTGGACGTCGAGTGGGGCAAGCGGGGGCTTTCACGGTCGGCGGGCCCTTGCCACCCCGGCACGCACGGGTACCGGGGCGGCAAGGGACGGGGGCAGGGCGGCGGCGACCACTGGCTGCGCCGTACGGACGGGGCGGGACTGCTGATCGGGTGGTGGCATGGCGCGCAGCAACTGGCCGATCGCGGCGCGGTAGCCGTTGCGGGCATCGAGCGCCGCCTCCAGCCACTGCGCGTCGAAGCGGAGGTCACCGGCTGACAGCTCGCCCATGTCCCGGTCGGGTGCCATCGCCTCGTGCACGCGGTCGCGGACGCGGGCGACCTGCTCCTCGGCCAGGGCGAGGAAGGAGCGCAGCTCCAGGGCGCGGGTCAGCGCGGGAGGGGCATCGGGCCCGGTAGCCGTCGCGTGCAGCTCGGCGATCGGGGCGCCGAAGACCTCCTGCAGGCGGCCGTCTGCGGTGCTGGACTTGAGCCGGACGCTCACAGTGCGGCCCTTCCCGCTCGCGGCACCGACGCCGGCGCAGCCGCGGGGCGGTTCGGAGCGCTGGTCTGGATCGCCGGGCCCTTGCGGGCGCCGCGATCGAGACGGGCGAGGCGTTCGGCAGCGAGGCCCTTCTTCCCTGGAGCGTCGGGATCGAGAAGCCACCGCACGACCTGGGCCCGGCCGTCCCGTGCCGTGACGGCCGCGTTGACGCGCTGGGCGAGGCCCATCGTGGGGTCGTCGATCTCACTGGGCTGCGTTTCCAGCGCGGCGAGGAGGTCGTCCTCCGCTCGGTCGAGCACAGCCTGGGAGTCGACGAGATGGCCATGCCACTTGACGACCTCGGTGGCATCAGGGTTCGCGGTCGGCGCGACGGCGACTGCGGCCCTCAACTGATCCATGCCCATTCCGAAGTGGGCTTCGATCCGTTCGGTGAGGACACCCACGACATCCGCAGTGCCATCGGGTATGTCATCGGACAAGGGGAACTCCTTCCGGAAGGCGACACCTGGAAATTCAGGGGCAGGGAATTCACGAGAGGCCGGCAACCCGGCTATGGAGTGGGCGGGTTACTGCTGCGCGTCTGTCAGCTGAGGCACATGCGGACGTCTCGGTAGACGTACGTGCCGGATACCCAGCCCTTGACGCCGGTCGTCTTGTCTGTGATGTAGAGCCAGTTGCCGCTCTTCTTGTGCACGGTGAACTTGTGGCTCTTGTAGAGAACGCCGAGGGCCGTGGACTTCGTAGTGGCCTTGGACCGGATGGTGACGGCTGCGGTGTGCACCTCGTACGGCAGCGGCGGCAGGTCGTAGCAGCTACTCGTAAGGGCCGCCGGCGCGGCGGCGGGTGCCGCGCTGGCGGTGGTGGCAGACAGCACCGGCAGCGCGAGTGCGCCGAGTATCGCAGCGGATACGGCAATTCGGGTGGAGCGCATGCGGAAGAAACCTCCGTAAAGGCATAGGGATGGCGTGGGTGGCCGCTGCGGGCATTGGCCCGGCGGCTGCAATAAGAGTCCGGAGAATCGCCGGTTTGGCTAACCGGCGATCGTCGGCTATGTTTCGCCGCTCTCGAAAGCCGTGGCGCTCAGCGAGAACGGCCGGACGGGTGTGCAGCAGGGCCCTTCGGCAAGTCGGCCGGGCGTGTGACTGCGGCTGCCGGACGGACCGGCGGGAGAGGACCGGCATCGCCGTCGAGCCGGTTGAAACACCAGCGCAGGGCCTCGTCCTTGGTGTCGAAGCCGCCCTCGCGCAGGGTGTGGGTCCACGCGTCGGTGTCGACCTCTTCGACCAGGACGCGGAACGGGCTGGGGGCCCGCTCGTCCAGAGCGCGCAGCGCCACGACGGTGAACATGTCGTCCGGGTCATCGCGGGTGTAGGAGTAGCCCATGGCGTAGTGGTCGCCGTCGCTGGCGAGACGGCGCTCCAGGGCGCGCGTCGCCTCGTCCGCCGCCGGTGGCCCCAGCTCAGGATCGAGGCCGATGGCGTCGGGCTGGCAGCCGCGGTGAATGAGCCAGGACTGCGCCATCGCGGGCAGCGGCAGCCGTTCCCCCTCGAAGGTGAACGTCCTGTTGTCCCGGTCCCGTTGCAGGTGCAGGGCCATCAACTGTGGCATACCGGGGATTCCCCAGGTGACGGAGCCATCGAACAACGCGTAATAGCTGTGCACCCCGTCCGCGGAGTGGTGCTCGGCGAGGGGCATGAGCATGTCCCGGCCGACACCGACCTGGCGATCGAAGTCGAGGAGAACCTCTTCGTCGGCGTCGAAGTCGTCCAGGCCGAAATCAACGACGGGGATGGACTTCCGGCCGGGCGCCGGTTCGGTGGAGGACAACAAGAGCCTTTCGGTGGGATTCAGCGCCGCTGTGCCGGTGCGGCGGACGGCCATGCCCCAGGTCGAGCCGGGGGCTTCCGCACCTGCGTGGTGGTGGGCGGCCGGTGGGCGGCGAACAGCGCGGCGCGGCCGGCGTCGGTCAGAGCGACCGGCTGGCCGGCGTGCAAGGGGTGGCCGAGTTCCCGAACGACCAGGCCGGCGTCCTCCAGCTTCCGCACCTCGGCATACGGGATGCGGGTGCCGGAGGCGACGGTCACGGACAGCCGACCGGTCAGCAGGTGTTCGTAGAGCTTGGCTCCGCCGGCGATGGCGAGCAGTGCCGCCTGGTCGTCGGTCGTGAGCGTTCCTTCGCCGCAGGCTGGTGCTGCGGCGGCGGCCTCGATGGGTTCCAGGGCCGCGAGCACCTTGCAGGCGGCAGCGTCGCGTGCGTCGGTGGCCTCCTCCATCTGGTCCACGGTGCGGTCGACGCGCTCGAACCAGGCGGTGTCGACGGGGAACTCGCCGCTGGAGAGGCGGTTGAGGAGCTTGAGGTAGAAGGTGACGCTGGTCTGGGTCTTGGCCAGCTCGCGGTGCTGGTCGACCAGACGGGCGTGCGGTTCGTCGAGGACGCCGCGGTCGCGGTAGGCCCACAGCGTGTCGATGTCATGGCCGGTGGCGGCTTCTATTCGGTGGTCGAGCGGAGAGACCGCACGCCGGGCTGCCGCCGGCGCGGGTTCAGGGGGCATAGGCGACGCTCCGTGCGTTCAGCGGGTGTGATGGTGCGCGGGGTTCTGCGCAGGGCGGGGCAGGCCCGGCATACCGGAGAGCGGCGGACCGGGCCGTGGTACGGGAGCTCGGGTGGTCAGCTGCGGGGAGCGCGAGCGTGCTGCGTGGGTGCGGGCGCTCAAGGGCCGGCGGGTCATCCCCAGACGGCGGCCGACCTCGTCGTAGACGTCGTTGTCCGCGCGTGGCCGGACCGCGACGACGTGGATTTCCCGCTGGTGTGTGGATTCCACGGGCGCGGGGCGGAGGCCGTAGACGACGCGCCAGTCCTTGCGGGCGTCCACGAACAGCTTGCGGTAGCCCTCCAGGTCTCCGGTGAGGCGCAGCCCGAAGCGCTGGGCGTTCACGACTTCCTGCAGGTAGGCGAGGGTGAGGTCGCGGATATCGCTGGGTGCCTGGAGGAGGTCGGTCAGGGCACGGGGGTCGAAGCTCAGGCCGAAGGCCGGCTGTCCCGCGCTCATGACGTCGACTCGTCCGGCTCCGCGGTACCGGCGGCCTCCGCTGCGCTCGCCGATTCCGTACGGGCGGACGGCGGCGGGCCGGGCAGCAGGCGGTGCGCGGGCCGGTCGGGAGAGGTCATGCAGGCCGACAGCGGGCCACCTGGTGCACGAATCGCCGCGATGGCGTGGGTGAGGAAGTCCCTGTGCCATACGAACATCCCGGCGAGGCCGGCGTCGGGTTCCTTGTGCTGCTGGTAGGCGAGCCACAGGGCGTGCAACCAGGCGACGACGTCGTCGTGCTCCTGCCACTGCAGGCACCAGGGTGCCGCGGTGGTGACCTCCGACCCGTAGACCGGGAGGAAGAAGTCGTCCACCCAGTCCGACAGGGCGTCCAGCTCGTCCTCGCGCTCCTCCCCCGCGAGTTCCAGAATCGGGCGGGGCTCCGGCGGCGCGGCGGGAGGCCGCCCGCCGAACCCGGGCATGCCGAACGCGGCGAACGGCGATCGGTCCGGGGCCGGAGCGGAGGCGAGATGGTCGAGCTGCCGGGCCTGCTGTGCCGACTGCTCCATGAGCCGTCGGACGCTCGCCTCGATTCCCTCCAGCTGCGGGTCCGGAATGCGGACCGGCTCCAGGTTCCCGCCGTCCGCGGGTTCTGTGGATTCGGGCATGAAAAGGACGGCCTCCTACGAGACAGGGATGGCGGCGCACAGACCGGCCGGCGGATGACGAGCACGCTCCGGCATGAAGCCGCAAGAGACTGGGAAAGAGGACCGATTGCCGTTGAAGGCAGCGCAGTTGATGCCCTAGACGGCGAGAACCACATCGTCCTGCGTCAGGGTCTCGCGGACCGTCTCGGTGAGCCGGTCGGACGCGATCGACGCATAGTGCGCGGTCTTCTCCACGCCGATGAAGTCGCGGCCTTCCAGCAGGGCGGCGACGCCGGTGGAGCCGGAGCCGGCACAGAAGTCGAGCACCGTGCCGCCCGGCGGAGCGATCTTGACCAGCTCGCGCATCACGGAGACGGGCTTCTGGGTGATGTGCTGGCGCTTCGCTCCCGAGGGCTGCGAGGCGCTGTACAGGCCGGGCAGGTAGACGGGGTTCCGGGAGCCGTCGATCGAGCCCTTGCTGGCCCAGACGATGAACTCACAGTTCTGCGTGAACCGGCCCTTCTGCGGCCTGGCCTGCGGCTTGTGCCAGGCCAGCACCCCGCGCCACAGCCAACCGGCCGCCTGGATCGCGTCCGTCGTGATGGGGAGCTGACGCCAGTCGGTGAACAGCAGCGCGGTGCCACCCTCCTTCGTCGCGCGGTGGGCTTCGGTCATGATCTGCGTCAGCCAGAAGCCGTAGCTGCGCTGGTCCATGTTCTCGCCGGTGAAGTCGGCCAGATCGTTCTTGGCCTCGGCGGAGGTGTACTTCGCCTTCGCGGAGCGGGTGGTGCGCTCCTTCGCGGTCCGGCCGCCCGAGTTGTACGGCGGGTCGGTGATGACGGAGTCGACGCAGTCGTCCGGCAGACCGGCAAGGACGCTGAGGGCATCGCCATGGTGCAGGGAGAAAGGCAAAGAGAAACCCCAATTCGGGTGTGGATGCACGGAGGGAACTGCCCGTCGCACGAAAGGAGTCCTCGCGGGCCAAAGGTGGGCGTGCAGAAGCCCAGGGCCGCAGACCGAGGAGGGCGAGGGGAGTCCAAAAACTGTAGAGGCGAATACGCCGACGACCAAGAAGTGCATGGCCGAGGTGCCGGATTCCGGCACCTTCCGCTCAGCTTTTTGGTCAGCCGCCAATCCGCGCCTACTGTTTTTGAACCGCCCGGCGCACACCGCCGCTGGCTACTCCCTTGCCCTTCCTGACGGAGGTTTCCCCTGCCCCGGCACACCTAGCTCACGGCCCGGCCGCGTGGAGCGAGCGGCAACTCGCCCGCGCCGGCCCGTACCGATCGCCCACCCCGGCTGCCGCGCCCTTCCGACACGCCTCGCGCACGCGGCATGCCGTGACACCGCACCCTGAAGGACACGTCCATGACGTCTCGCTATCCACCTATGCCCGAAACCGCTGACACCCGAGCCGTCCGTTCCCGTTGAAGGCGCTCGCCGCCGGCATCGGCGCCGTCTTCCTCTCCCCGCTCCTGATCGCCGGCACCGGCATGATGCTGGCCGCCTCCGCCGAAGCCGCGCAGACCACCGGCTCCGCCAGCAACTGCCTGACCGGCATCGACACCGGCAAGGTCGCCGACCAGGTGTCCAAGATCCTCGACGGGGCGTCCAGCCAGGACGTCCGCGTCGAGGGTCTGGACCTGCCGACCGAGCAGATCCCTCACGCCCAGACGATCGTGGCCACCGGCATCAGCCTCGATGTCCCGAAGAAGGGGCAGATCATCGCGCTCGCCACGGCGATGCAGGAGTCGCGGCTGCGCAACCTCAACTACGGAGACCGCGACTCGCTCGGCTTGTTCCAGCAGCGCCCTTCCCAGGGCTGGGGTACCGCCCAGCAGATCCGTGACCCGGTCTACGCGAGCGAGCGCTTCTACAAGGCTCTTCTCGCGGTGGACGGTTGGCAGCAGATGACCGTCACCCAGGCCGCCCAAGCCGTACAGAAGTCCGGCTACCCGGACGCGTACGCGCAGTGGGAGCCGCTGGCGACCGCGCTGCAGAAGGCCATCGCCGCCACCTTCCCCGGCAACTCCGACAGCTCCGACAGCTCCGACAAGGACACCGGCGACACCGCCCCCTCCAGCTGCGGCACGGAGGACGGATCCCAGTACGGGCCGATCCCCGAAGGTGCCGTCCCGAAGGGCTACTCGATCCCGAAGGACACCGACCCGCGCGCCCGCACCGCGATCGTCTGGGCGATGCACCAGCTCGGCACGATGTACCAATGGGGCGGCTCGTGCACGGCCCCGCACGGCCCTGACCCCATGGGCCGCTGCGACTGCAGCTCGCTGATGCAGCAGGCGTACGCCAAGGCCGGCATCCAGCTCACTCGCACCACGTACACGCAGGTCAACGAGGGCAAAGCCGTCTCCGTCGAGGCACTCAAGCCCGGCGACCTGATCTTCAGCCGCGGCACTGCGGCCCGACCGGAACACGTCGGCATGTACATGGGCGAGGGGCTCGTCATCGAGGCCCCGCGCACCGGCAAGCCCGTCCGGATCACGCCGCTCAAGGACTGGGACGTCCTCGCCGCCCGCCGCGTCCTCTGACACCGGCCCCTTCTCGCGCCGCTCGCGCACCCACCCCCCTCTTCTTCACCTCCGCCCGGGCCCGCTCGGCCTGCGCACGCAAGGAGCTCCGCCACACCCATGCCCTTCCCCCTCGCAGACCACGTCATCCAGCTCGCCTTCGACCCTGGGATCTCGCCCAAGGGCGGCGGCCTGCCCGGACTCGCTGTGCTGAAGAACGTCGTCAACACCATCAACATGTTCGGGATCATCGCCGTCGTCGGCGCCCTCGCCGTCTCGCTCGGCGTGTGGGCCTGGGGCCACCACACCGGTGGCCACCAGGCCGAGGCCAACGGCAAGAAGGGCGCGGTCGTTGCGGCCGGAGCTGCCCTCGGCCTCGGTGCCGCCAACGGAATCGTCGCGTTCTTCTCCACCCTGGGATCGCAGGTCCAGTGACGCAGAAACGATTTCTTACCTCGCCGTCCTCGTACGGTGCCGGCTGGTCCGCCAACCGGCGCATCGCGATCGTCGCGGCCGTCGTCGCCGTCCTGCTGGCCATCGCCACGGCCGTCGCCTGGCTGTCCGGCGGCAAGAACGGCCACCAGGCCCCGGACACCGCCGCTCCGGCCCCGGCGCCGAGCACATCCTCCGCCCCGGCCACCCCGAAGCCCGCCGCCGGATCCGGGTCCGTACCCCATCCGCCGCGGATCGCCGAGCCGGTCGCCTACGCCAAGGCCGCGGCGCAGATGCTGTGGTCCTACGACACCCGCACCACCAGTCGCGACCAGCAACTCGCCGGCATGCGCGCGTGGATGACCAGCGAGACCACGTACGCCGACTGGGCCTCCGTCACCGGCCAGGTGCCCGATCCGGTGCTGTGGTCACGGATGGCCGACCAGGACCAGCACGCCACCGGCACGGTCCTCGAAGGCCACTACCCCGGCGCGTTCAAGCAGGCCCTGGCCGAGGACCCCTCCGCGATCACGAAGGCGTACATCTACGTCGTCACCGTCAACGGCAAACAGCAGATCGCCTGGAAGAAGGGCGGCGCCGGGGCCGAGGAGCGCGCCGTGACCCTCGCCGTGCAGTGCCGCCCCAGCCACGACTGCGCCCTGGCCGCCATCGCTCCGAGCGTCACGCAGTGACCCACGCCTGACACAAGAAGGGAGGAGTAACTCCTCGTGGGATTCTGCGACTTTCCCCTGGCGGACAAGCTGTGCGCTGTCGGCGACGCGGTCGATTTCGCCTCCAACCCTGGCAAGGCCATCGGCGACTGGATGGCGAAGTCGGCAGGCGAGCTGGCCGCCGCGGCTGCCGACCTGGCCGCCGATGCCGTCAACACCACGACCAAGGTCGACCTGAACGCCGGATGGTTCCGCGACAACTACGAGACGCTGCTGCCGCTGGGCCTGGTCCTGCTGGTGGCGACGTTCTGCGCTCAGCTCGTCCGGGCCGCCATCCGCCGCGACGGACAAGCCCTCACGCAGGCATTCACCGGCACCGCGAGCGGCGTCCTGTTCGCCTTCGGCGCCATCGCCTTCACCACGGTCGCCGTCGAGGTCGTCGACGCCATCAGCGACGGCCTGTTCAAGACCGCTCACCTGGACATCGAGTCGGCCGTACGCCGCATCGTCAAGGTCAACCAGATCGGCGCCCTCGCCGGACTGGGCTGGCTCGTTCCGGTCGTCGCCGGCCTCGGCGCCGCGATCGGCGCCTTCCTCTACTGGTGCGTGATGATGGTCCGCAAGGTCGGCATCCTCGTCATGGTCACGCTGGCCATCTTCGCGTCCGCCGGCGGCGGCTGGGAGGTCGCGCGGCGCTGGCGCAGGGGCTGGATCGAGGCCACCGCCACCCTCGTGGTCAGCAAGCTGCTGATGACCGTGATCTTCGTGCTCGGCATCGCCGCCATGGGCAAGACCGAGGCCAAGGACGGCGTGGCCGCCCTCGCCGACGTCATGGCCGGCGTCGTCATCATGGTTCTCGTCCTGCTGTGCCCCTACGCCGTCTTCAAGTTCGTGCACTGGGCCGCCGAAGGCACCGACGGCGAGTCCATCCACCGGGCCGGCGGCGCCGGAGCGCAGATCGCGAAGGCACATGCTGAGAAGGCCGCCCGCAAGGCCGCAGCAGCAGCGGCCACCGCCGGAACCGGTGGCGCCGCAGCCGGAGCAAGCGCTGCTCCGCAGGGCCCGTCCGCGGCTGGTGGCGGCGGATTCCCCGGCGACATCGCCTCCCTCACGACCGGCGGAGGCGGAGAGACCGAGAAGGGTACCCAAAGCGGCGGGACAGGCGCCTCGCCCGGTGGTGACGCCATCAAGTCCGGTCTGGAGAAGGCCGTCCAGCCCGCGCCGACGAGCGCGTCCGACGACACCAGCGGCCAGGTGGGCGGCAGCCCGGGGCCGGGCGGTTCCGGAACGAACCCCGCGTCCGGCCAGGGCGGTGGGTGGCAGTCCACTCCGCCGACCGCGACCCCACCGCCGCAGGGCGCGCCCCCGTCCTCCGGCTCCCAGAACGCCACGTTCAGCGGACCGGCCTCACCGCCGCCTCCGGCCGGCTTCTGATCCCCTGCCCGACTTTCGGGGGCGGGACGTGCACTCCACCTCCCGCCCCCGGCACTTCCCAGGACCCGCCTCTTGACTGATCTCTCCGTCGCCCTCGCCCCGGTCACGGTGAAGTTCCCGCACCGGTCCCGCCGCGGCATCCTCCTCGGCCTCTCCCTGCCCCAACTGATCCTCGTCTCCAGCACCCTGGCCGTGCTGCTGATGACGGTGGTCTCCACCGGGCTGCTCGGCGCCGTCGTCCTGGCCCCCCTGTGGGCGGCGTCCGGTGCGCTCGTCGCAATCCGCCGGCACGGACGCTCCCTCATCGACTGGGCGCCGATCGTCGCTCGACACGCACATCGCCGACGCACCGGGCAGACGCTCTGGTTCGCCCGTCCCGTCACCCGCCCCCGGCAGGACGGCGTCCTGCACCTGCCCGGCAGCGCCGCCTCCCTCAGAGTGGTCACCCCTGGCGACTCCGGCAACGGCGCCGCGGCCGTGCACGACCCCCACCAGCAGACCCTGACCGCCGTCGCCCGCGTCACCTCCCGCGCCTTCGCTCTCCTCGACCCCGCCACCCAGAACCACAACGTGGTCAGCTGGGGGCGCGCGCTGGCGAGCATCGCCCGCAGCGGGCACATCGCCACCGTGCAGGTCCTGGAGCGCACCGTTCCCGACAGCGGTGACACCCTCACTCGCCACTGGACGCAGAACGGACAGCCCCAGACCCCGGTCGCAGGCCAGATCTACTCCGAGCTGGTCGCCTCCGCCGGCCCCGCCGCAGCCCCGCACGAGACCTATCTCGCCATCTCCCTCGACCTGAAGGCCGCCAAGAGGCTCATCAGTCAGGCGGGCGGAGGCTTGCCCGGAGCGTTCACCGTCATGGCGCAGACCACCGCCTCCATCGCCCAGGCCGCCCGCAGCGCCGGGCTCCAGGTGACAGGGTGGTTGAGCGCGCGGGAGATCGCCGCCGTCATCCGCACCGCCTACGACCCCAAGGCCCTCGGCGCACTCCAGCAGTGGTCCGAGACCGGCCGCGCCGAGGCCGACCCCGCCGCCGCCGGGCCCGTCGTTCAGGTCGAGGAGTACGACCGCATCGCCACCGACAGCGCACGACACGCGACGTACTGGGTGGAGAACTGGCCACGCACCGAGGTCGGGGCCGGGTTCCTGCACGGGCTGATGTTCACGGCCGGCGTGCGGCGCAGTCTCTCCCTTGTATACGTACCGCAGGGGCTCGAGTCCGCGCTGCGGGACGTCCAGCGGAAGAAGGCCGCGATCATCGCGGACGCCAACGAGCGCGCCCGCCGGGGTCAGGTCGACAGCGAGGAAGACTCCGTCGAGTACGCCGACGTCAAGACCTGTGAACGCCAGCTCATCGCCGGGCACGCCGATGTGGCCCTGACCGGCCTGATCACCGTCACCGCCGAGACCGACGCCCTCCTGGACGCCGCCTGCGCGCAGATCGAAACCCACGCCGTCACCTCGGGCGTCGACCTGCGAAGGCTCAACTACCAGCAGCCCGACGCCTTTGCTCTCAGCGCGCTCCCGCTCGCCCGGACCGCCCTGTAGCCCAGGCCCGCCCCGGCGCCGCTCCCGCCGGGCCCCCTCCGATCATCTGCGGCGGAACACCCGTCGCACCCCCTGCCTTCCAGCAGGAAGGACCACCGCCTTTGACCTCGCCCACGCATTCGAACGACGCCCACCCCTATCTCCGCGCCGCGAGCGCCGGAGTGCGGCACCACACCCGCGCGCTGGCACCGTCGGACACGGGCCCTCCCCGGCCCACAGACCGCCTGCACCTTGATGTGCTCCACGCCCACCTCACCTTCGTGCACCAGCTCCTCGACCGCCTTGCCGAGACCACCCGGCCACCGCACCCGGCAGCCGGCCGCCGCCTGGCCACCGCGCACACCCACCTGTGGCAGGCCGCCAGCGAAGTCCACGCCGCCTTCCACCTGCTGCCCAACAGCACGGTGGCGGATGGCGAGGCGACCGCGTGCCGTCCGGAGCGGCTGCCCGAGGGACCGCCCGTGCTGACCATCTGCCAGCGTCACCTCGCCGCCGGCCACATCGTCCGGCGCAAGACCACCCCCACCGACCTCCGCGCGCACACCACGGCCTGCGCTCGATGAGCATGACCCGCAGAAACGAGGGCCTCCGATGAGTCACCGGCCCGCCCGTCGCGCCCGCCGGGCCTCCGCAAGCCCGCTGTTCACTCCCCAGGGCACCGACCGGGCCAGCCGCAAGGCCGCACGCCGTCAGCTCGCCGAGGCCACCGCCAAGGCCCGCGCGGAAGCCAGCGCCCACCAGGCCGAAACCACCGCGGCCGAACAGGACACACCGGCCCCGCTCTTCCCTCCAGGCGGACGCCCCGGACCCGCCTCCGCCCGTCACAACCGGCTGAAACTCCCCGCCCACCGCATGACCACCGCCGTGGCCGCCGGCGCGTATCCGTTCCTCGCCGAAGGCGGCCTCGGCGCGGAAGGCATCTACATCGGGCGCGACGTCCACGCCGAGGCCAGCTTCGTCTTCGACCCGTTCGCCCTGTACGGCAAGGTCGAAGGCTTCACCAACCCGAACCTCCTCCTGGCCGGCGTCATCGGCCAGGGCAAGAGCGCACTCGCCAAGAGCTTCGCGCTGCGCTCGATCGCCTTCGGATACCGCGTGTACGTACCCTGCGACCCGAAGGGCGAGTGGACACCGGTGGCCGAAGCCCTCGGTGGACGGTCCGTGGCCCTCGGGCCCGGACTGGCCGGCAGGCTGAACCCGCTGGACGCGGCCCCGCGCCCGGCAGGCGTCGCGGAGGCCGACTGGGTCGGCGAGATCCGCAAACGGCGCCTGCTCCTGCTCGGCTCCCTCGCCCGAACCGTCCTGGGCCGGGACCTGATGCCCATGGAGCACACCGCCCTGGACATCGCCCTGGACGCCGTCGTCACCCACGCCGCCGCCACCGGCCGCACTCCGCTCCTCGGTGACGTCGCCGCCACCCTCAACGACCCCCGAGCGCTCGACGAGGCAGCCGGGATCATGTCCGGGCAGCTCGGCGACGCCGCCCGCGACCTGGCCCACGCGATGCGGCGCCTCGTCCACGGTGACCTCGCCGGAATGTTCGACGCCCCCTCCACCGTCGCCTTCGACCCGAACGCGCCGATGCTCACCATCGACCTCTCCCGGCTCGGCGGCTCCGGAGACGACACGGCCCTCGTCCTGGCGATGACCTGCGCCTCCGCCTGGATGGAGTCCGCCCTCTCCGACCCGAGCGGCGGCCGACGCTGGATCGTGTACGACGAGGCATGGCGCCTGATGCGGCACGTCGGCCTGCTGCAGCGGATGCAGGCCCAGTGGAAGCTCAGCCGCGGCCTCGGCATCGCCAACCTCCTGGTGATCCACCGCCTGTCCGACCTGCTCACCGCCGGCGACGCCGGATCACAGGGCCGCGCCCTCGCCGAGGGCCTCCTCGCCGACTGCAGCACCCGGATCATCTACCGCCAGGAGAACGACCAGCTCCAGGCCGCAGCCTCCCTGCTCGGCCTCACCTCGGTCGAGATGGACGCCATCGCGCACTTGAACCGCGGGCGCGGCCTGTGGAAGGTCGCCGGACGATCCTTCATCGTTCAACATCTTTTGCACAGTCACGAGCTGGCGCTCTTCGACACCGACGCCCGAATGCACTGAGCCCTACGCGCGCTCACGCCGGCCGATCAGCGCCAACGCCTCTGGTCAGCTCGTCCACCGTTCTCAGGCACTCGGCTCAACGCCGCACGCCCCAAGCCCCTTTCGGAGGCAGCACATGCCCACTTCAGCAGTCCCCCCTGCCTCGGCCTCACCCTGCTTCAGGCACCCGACATCCTCGTGGGAGCACATCAAAATCGCCGGGCTCATCGCGCTCGGGATGCTGGCCGCCTTCGACTTCCTGCCCAGGTTCAACGATCCCGCACTTCCCCCGCTTGTCTCCCTGTTGTCCCTGGCGGTCGTCGACGGACTGATCGCCCTGACCGTCGCCGCCATCATCGGGCTGCGCTCAATCCCGTTCGAAGGGGACGGCTTCTGGCCGCTGCTGGCCCTCGTCATCGCCGTGCGCGCCGTCGCGGTGCTCGTCTCCGGCAGCCTTGGGGTCCCGCAAGGCCCGGCAGCCATATGCCTGTCCGCTTGCGCGCCCCTCCTCCTCGTCGGTGCCATAGCCCTGTACTTTCTCGTCACCAAGCGCACCACGGATTTCGCCAACCATGGGGCACGCGATGTCAACCAGAACCGGACCCAGCGCGGTGACCACCGGTGATACCTGGTGCCGAACCGCACGACGGCGGTGCGACACTCGCCGCTCTCCACCGCTACGCCCGCCGGGACGCCGAACCCTTCCTGGCCGCGCACCCGCTCCCAGACGAGCCGTTGCCGCTCCCCGACCTGAATCCGTACCTCACGGTGCTGGCCGAGGCGGAGACACCCGCCGAGGTCAGCGCTGTCACCCAGCGGCTCTTCGGAGCCACGGCTCCCCTGCTCGATCACATCGCCGGCCAGTTCGTGGCCCTCGCCCTCTGGGCCGGCCACGAGCACCGTCACACGCCTGAGGCCGCACACCTTCTGCGTGAAGCCGGCCGCAGTATCCGGTCCGCTCTGATGCAGGTCGCCCGGGCGGACTGGAAGAACCTGCGGGCCCACTACGCCCCGCCCGCCGTGGGTCCAGGCGAGGAACAAGCCGACCGGACGGCCGTCTCCCGCCCGTCGCCCCCGGGACCGGCTCCTTCGGCCCCGTCCAGCCCCCCGCTCTCCCGTCGCTAGAAGCGCCCCTCCCCGCGTCCTCAATGGAGCACTGCTCACCTCACGCACGGATCTCTCCGCTTTCGCCGCCGACCTGGCCGACAGACTGCCCGGCCGCTGGACCAGCAAGTACGAAGAACACGACCCATACGACGAGCAGTTCGCCACAGCCGAGGGTCTATGGGACGTCGGCCACGTCGACTACATCGTCAGCCAGTACGTCCTCGGCCGCCACGCGGTCGTTCACCACCAGGATGGACGACAGCTCTACATCACCGATCGGCCCCTGTACCGGCACCAGTTCGTCGTGGCACCGCTCGAGCCCGCCGACCCCCGTGTCAAGCCGCATCACTTCGCCGGCGTCGAGGAGCCGAACGGCATTGCCGTCCCCAACCAGCCGGCACGCGCAGCCGCCCAGGTAGTCCTTCGCCTGCTGCCCCGCTACCAGCACGCCCTGGACACCGTGCTGCGCAATGCGGCCGTGCAACCCGAACCGCCGCTCCGCCCCGGACCGCCGCAGGTGGCCGACGTCGTCACCCTGACCTGGTACGAGGACGGCGCACTCGGCGCTCCGTACAAGAGCGTCCCCGAAGACGCCCGTACGGCCTTCTACACCTTCGGGTTCCACTACGACCCGCACCAGGCCGCGTTCCTGATGCCCTCCCCGGACGGCCACGACGGCCTCGCTCTACGCCTGCGGGCCCTGGTTCACCACCTCGCCCAGAAGGGCATCGGCGTGAACCTCCGCCACACCATCACACCGACCACCACGCCCGCACGCCTGCCCGTTCCCGCGCCGGCCATCGCCGCTGCCACCGCGCGCCATCGGTAGACCGACGCCAGGCAGGTAGCCCCGAATATCGCCCGCCAGTAACTCGTCCCGCCCCGCTTACCGGAGTCTGCCCCGCGCGCCGAATACGCCCCCGCTCCCGCGCCACCGTCCTCAGCCCGGAAGACCGCGCCGCCGCTTCCTCCGGCTCCACCCAGCTCACCGAAGCCCGGCACCTCCCTCAGCCGCTAGCCGTACCTGGAGAGTTCTCCTTGACCACCGGTTCCTTCATCGCCCGCCCCACCGGCACCGGGTACACCGGGGTGTACGTGAGCTTCGACGGCACGCCCGCTTCGAAGCTCCCCCTGCTCGTCACCGCCTTTCAGTACCGCTTCGGCCGGGATCTGGAGGCGATGACCCGGCACCTCGTGGACGACGTCGCCATCGGCTGGGAGGAGTTGGGCAGCGATCTCCTCGACGGAGCACCGCCGGGGATTGTCGCCGCCCTAACCGGCGGAGAGCCCTGGCCTAGCCGGACCCTAAACAACCTGATCACCCCGGACGGCTCGCCGTCGGCCCGCATCGCGGTCACCGAGACGACCGTCGGCGGCATGGACGTGGAGTGGGGGTACGTCCTGCGTCCGTCCGGCATCGAGGTGTTCCCCGCGATGTACGCCGCCTTCGGCCCCGTCGTCGACTGGGACGCCGACCCTCTCACCGACTTCGGGGATCCCGCATCCTGGCCCACCGTCACACCGCCCCGCTCCGCTGCGCCGTCCGCGGCCTCTCCCGTTCCTGCAACGCCGGGCGCGTCCCGTACGGCCGTGCGTCGCTGACCGTCCCGTCCCGCCCCGAACACAGGAGCCCTTCGCTGTCCGTCCCGCAGATCACCGTCGTCATCGCCACCCAGCTCCGCCCCGAGCGCCTGCCCTACCTGGAGGAGATGCACGCGAGCCTCGCCCGGCAGACCGTGCCGTGGGAAGCCGTACTCGTCCTCGACGGCGCCGACCCGCAGCAGCTCCCCAGCTCGGTTGCCGCCGACCCCCGCGTCCGGCCTCTCGCACTGCCCCGTCCGGTCGGTGCCGCCTGCGCCCGCAACCTCGGCCTGACCCAGGTCCGCACGGAGTTCGTGAACTGGGCCGATGACGACGACCTCTTCCCCGATTGGAGCCTGGGCCTGCGGCTGGAAGCCTTCACCGACCGGCTCGGGTGGGTCGCGGGATACAGCGAGGACTGGCTCCCGGACGGCTCGACTCGCCTGTGGAAGTGCCCCACCCCGCCCGGCTACCACGCGGCCGGCGACGTGATCACCTACTGGCCGCGCCCCGAGGACACGATCCCGATCGGACCGACCACGATCCTCGCCCGCACCCGCCTCGTACGCGCAGCCGGCGGCATGGGCGGACTCGCCCAGGGCGAGGACTACATGGCGGCTGTCGGCACCTCGAATCTCGCACCCGGAGTCCTGCTCCCGGTCCCCGTATACCGGTACCGAAAGTGGGGCGGGCAGATGACGGCCCAGGTCGGGTACGACCGGATGGAGGCGGCGGCCCGCAGTCACGCCTGGCAGTACGGGCACAGCCTGCGCTCCGTCCTGCACAGCCGCGCGGATCTGCTCCACGGCTGACACGCGGCGCAGCACCTCGCACCCCACCACCGCCAGCTCTCCCCGCTTCTTCCACTCCAGTGCGCCCTTCGCCGCGGCCCGTCCTGCGCATGACAGCCACTGATCCCCTCCACCACTGCCCGTGAGGAGAACCCCGCCCCTTTGCAACCCGGCACCCACTTCGCCTTCGGCACCCACAACGACCACGGCTTCGTCGCCTCCTTCACCACCTCCTTGCCCGACCACCTCGCCCACTGGTTTCTGGAGCGCGAGCAGTTCGAGCCCGTTCCCGGGAATCCCCGGCTGTACCGGCTCGTCGAACCCGAGCACGACGGCCCGCGACGCACCCGCCAGGCCGTCCACGACCTGCGACGACAGGGCTACACGGTGCACGCAGACATCGCTCTCGACCCCGCCGCGTCAGCAGGCCCGCCGCGTCCGATCCGCCCGAACGGACTGCAGGAGCGGCGCAGCCGTCTCGCACAGGCCGCCGCCGGCCGAACCACACAGCGCGCCGCTCCACCCACCACCTCCACGCCGTCCGCCCGGCCGATCCCGCCGAGGCCCACCTACGCGCCCACCGTCCACCTGACGGCGGCAGGCGGCGGGCGATCCCGATGACACCCGAAAGCAACTCGCCCCCGGCCGTTTCCCCGCCAACCGCGCTCGACCTCACTGACCGGGCCCGCGGCTACCGGGTGCGGATGGCGGTCATCGACCGCGAGACCGAGACCGCGCTGGACATGACCCGCGACCGCTACGGCCGCACCGTCCAGTCAGACGCCGCGGCAGAGGTACTTGCTCGCCGCGACAGGGCGGCCGTGGAGGCGTACAGCACGTACCTCGCGCCGTGCGCCGATGTCCTGCTCGATACCGCCCGTCGTGCGCTCGACGATCTGCCGCGCGCCCGGCACCTGGCCGGGTGGCGGACCGTGCTGGACGGTCTCGCCGCCTCCACCGCAGCGATCCGCCGAGTGCTCGAACGGCCGACCGCCCCCGGCACCGCGGGCGAACGTGCCCAGTGCAAGGCCCTTTGGCCACATCTCACCGCGTGGGCCGACTACGGCTCGATCGCCAGCCACCTCGCCGACCTCGACCAGCGCCAGCATCACCAGGCCCCGCTGACCGTCGAAGAGCAGCAGATGTGGACCGAGCGGGCCCGGGCCGCACAGAAGCGGGGCGAGCTGGAGCTCACCGAGTCCTGGTACGCCGCGGACGGCCAACCGATCACCCTTGCCTACCTGGTCGAGGACGACGACTCGACGGTGGTCGCGCTGAGAGGCGACCCGGACGCACCGGGCTGGCAGGTGATCGGTCACTACGCCCATGAATACGAAGCCGGCCAGATACTGCCCGCCCCAGTTCCGCCCGGTGTGCTGCGGGCCGACGTCTCCGAGTTCAACCGGAACGAGCTCGCGCCCGAGGTGTCGCTGCAGGAACTCATCCGGAACGTCATCGAGGCCCAGCACGCCGGTGACGCGTCCAACGCACTCCTCGGCGCCACCCAGCGCGGCCACGACGCGGGCCCGATGGTCCGCCTCCAGGAACTCCTCGAAACCGGCGGCCAGTTCGCCGGTGCGCTGGAGACCGTACAGGGCCGGCAGATCGCCGCCCGGCTCGGCGCGCTCGGTCGGCAGATCGAGTTCCTCGCCCGCGAAGTCGAAGAGGCGGCCGAGGACCTCGGCGCGACCGTCGCCGTCCTGCCGCCGCACCGCACTCCTGTGCCGCGGGTCCGCCCACGCCCTGCCGTTGACACCACACCGCCCACGCCGCCTCCCCGCACCAGCACGGCCGCCCGCCACCGCTGAGGCGTCGCCTCCCTGAGAGAAAGCTCTTCTTGTCCCTGACCGCACCCCCGGCCCCGGCCACGCGCATCACCTACGGCGCGGTGCTGGGCAGCCCGTACGTCGCCCGCCTGCTCGGCGGCACCCTCGTCGGCCGCCTCCCCAACGGCATGGCACCCGTCGCCATCCTCCTGTGGGTCACCACGAATGGCGGCAGCATCGCCTTCGGCGGGCTGCTCAGCGCTCTGTACGGGCTGTCGTCCGCGCTGTCCCAGCCGGTCAAGGGACGCCTCATGGACCGCCACGGCCAGGCCGCCGTGCACCTTCCGGCCGCCCTGCTCAACGCGGCCCTCCTGGTGACCCTTCCCTTGGCCGGACCGTACGGTGGACCAGGTCTGGCCGCGGCCATCGTCGTCGCCGGCGGCCTGACGACGCCTTCTTTGGAGGCAGGGCTTCGGGCGCTATGGCCGAGTGTGCTGCCCGACCACCGGCTGCGGCACGCGGCGCTCGCCCTCGACACTGGCACGCAGGGCCTGTTGTACATCGTGGGTCCCCTGCTAGTCGCCGCGCTCGCCTCCGCTTACAACCCGTCCGTCGCGCTCGCCGTCACCGCCGCCCTCGGCCTTACCGGCACCGCCGTGGTCGCCTTCACGCCGCCGTCACGGCGCTGGTGCCCGACACCATCCGCACAGGCACAGGCCAGGACTGCCCACCGGTTGGCCAGCCCCGGCCTGATGCTGCTGTTCATCTCCCTCGCCGGGATCGGATTCGCGCTCGGGGCCATGAACGTCTGGGCGATCACCATGGCCGGGCACCACGAGCAGGAGCTGCTCGCCGGAATTCTGCCCGCCGCGTTCTCGACCGGCAGCTTCCTCGGTGGCCTCCTCTACGGACGACGCCGCTGGAGCAGCACCACCACTGATCGGCTGATCGGCGCCGGAACCCTCTTCCTGGCCGGATGGCTCCCGCTCGTTGCTCTCCCGGGCCTGTACGCGGCCACCGCCGCGGTCGCCGTGCCCGGTGTGTTCCTGACCGTCGTGGTCGCGTGCGCCTACGTGACCACCGACTCCCTGACCCCCGCGGGCCGCACCAGCGAGGCGTACGCGTGGCTGATTCTGTCGATCGGCGCCGGGCAGTCCGTCGGCACCGCCCTGGCCGGACGCCTCGCCGAGCAGCCCCTCACCACCGCAGCGCTCCCTGCCACCGGCGCGGCCTTCGCGCTCGTCGTCCTGCTCACCGCGCGTCGTCGTCTCGGCCCCGCCGGACGCCTGAACCGCCGCGGTCGGCACCGCCGCCTGCCCGAGGGCCAGCACAAGACGTCTCGGCACCACCGATAGGAGATCCGCCTTTGTCCGAAGCACCAGCAGAGCCGTTCATGCCGATCCGGCATGCCATCACCGGGGAGGTCACCACTACCAGCTACAACGCCGCCGCCCGGCGGATCCTGCTTCAGGACGGCTTCGAAGAGGCGCCGGACTGCACCTGCCGAGCGACGGAACCCGGTACGGAGCAGACGCACCGACCTGCTCGGCAGCCAGCGAGCTGCTCGTCGCCGGCCATCCCGTGCACCTGGACCGAGCCCTCGGCCGGCCGGTGAGCGCCGACGGTACGCCCCAGTCGCCGATATCGGCACAGTCCGTGATCCCCTCCGAGAGGGGCCAGCCTCTCCAGCGCATCGCCAACCCCGCCCGCATCCGCACCTGTTGAAGGGGCCTCGTTTGACCACACCCGTTACGCCTACCAGCCCAGCGCGCACCAAGGGCGGCGAACTACGGGCCAAGGTGGCCCGACTGCTGGCCGACCGGCCGGCGGACACGCTCACCATCGGGGACATGGCCAGGCAGCTGGGCCACTCCCACGGCGCCGTCCGTAACGCCGCCCTCACCCTGGTGCGACGCGGCGAGGCAGACCAAGGCGGAGCCGGACAACCGGAGTTCCGCGCGAACGCGAAAACCGCCGGAGCCGCGCAGACCGCTGTGATCAGCCCACCGGGCACCCACACTCCGCGCGCACAGGCGGCAACGGCCCGCACGACCATTCCCGCAGCAGCCACGACCAGGCAGACCGGCCCGATCCGCCGCGCGGGGGGCCAGGTCTACCACCCCCGGGAGCTGGCCGATCTGCCCGACGTCGAGGCGTTGAATCGCTTGCGCGACGCCGACGTGCCGGTGCTGCTCTACGGCCCTCCGGGCACCGGCAAGACGAGTCTGGTCGAGGCGGCGTTCCCGGACCTGCTCACCGTCGCCGGTGACGGCGACACCACGGTCGGCGACTTGATCGGCGAGTACACGCAGGCCGACGCGGGAGGCTACGTCTTCCAGTACGGTCCGCTGGTCACCGCGATGACCGAGGGCCGCGCCCTGCTGATCGACGATGCCACCTTGATCTCGCCGAAGGTCCTGGCGGCGCTGTATCCCGCGATGGACGGGCGCAGGCAGATCCAGGTCAAGGCCCACAAGGGCGAGACCATCAAGGCCGAGCCGGGCTTCTACGTGGTGGCGGGCCACAATCCCGGCGTCCACGGGGCGGTTCTGACGGAGGCGCTCGCGTCCCGGTTCAGCGTGCAGATTCAGATCGGCACGGACTATGACCTCGCCCTGGCCTTGAGGATCGATGCCCGGGTGGTCCGGGTCGCCCGACACCTCTCCCGCCAGGTCGAACTCGGCGAGCTGGGCTGGGCCCCCCAACTGCGGGAACTGCTCAGCTACCAGAAGGCCGAGGCCGTCCTCGGTACCAAAGCCGCGCTCGCGAACCTGGTCGGCATCGCTCCTGTGGAGGATCGCGACGCCGTCGCCGCCGCCGTCATCAAGGCTGTCGGCGTCAAGGAGGTCGCTCCCCTCACCCTCGGCAAGCAGCTTTCCGCCTCGGCTGCCCGGAAGCCCCCGGGCAGCATCGGCTCCGCGCACCGGGGCCGCTCGCGATGAGCGCCCACCACCACGTCCAGTCCCCCGCCACCACGCCGGACGACGACGCCGACCTCACTCGATGGGACGACGACGGCGCCCCGCCCGCGCGACCCCGTTCCTCCCCGGCCGCGTGGCTGCGCGTGGGAGCCGAACTCGGCGACCGGCTGGTCGCCCTCTCCGGCCGCCAGGACCTCCTCGTCACCTGCCGCCCCGGCACGCGCAGTGGCGCACCGGCCGCGTTCTTCCCCGCTCTGGGCGAGGTCGAGTTCGACGCCGGCCTGTTCGCCCCGCTGAAGCCCCACGAGATCCATCCGCGGATCGTGGGCGACGAGGAGCGGTATCCCGCCGCCTGGGGAGTGTTCGTCCACGAGGCCGCGCACGCGGCCCACTCCGTCTGGACGGCGCCTGCCGGAGCGGACCCCCGTGTCGTCGAGGCCGCGCTCCTGCTGGAGGAGAGCCGTGTCGAAGGCGCGCACCTGATCCGGCGGCCCACGGACCGCACGTACCTGCGCACCAGTGCCCGGACCCTGGTCATGCCCGACATCGCCCACCCCACCCTCCAGGGCATCGAGCACGCCGCCGCCGTGGCGGCCCTGGTCCTCGGCCGCCGTGACGTCGGCATCCTGGACGCCGGCGAGACCCGGGCCGTCGCCGATCTGTGCGAAAAGGTGCTGGGCGCAGACCTGCTGGCCACGCTCACCAGCATCTGGACCGCAGCCCACCAGTGCGCCGACCACGACGCCACGACCATGCTCGCGCACGCTCAGGAATGGTGCGACGCTCTGGACACCGCGGCCCCCGCCCTGCCCGTGCCGGAGAACCTCGCCGATCTGCTGTCCGGCGCCGTGGGAGTCGTCATGGACAGCACGGCAGCCACCGACGCCGCCGACCTCGCGGCACAGGACACAGCGACGAACGCCAAGGCCGCCCGGTCCAAGGCGCAGGCTCAGGACCGCGCCCAGCGGGCCGGCCAGCGACGCAAAGCCGCCGCCACCGCCAAGTCGGTCTTCAACGCCCGCGGCACCACCGTCACCCCCGACGGCACACCGGCGCCCTACAGCAACCCGGTCACCGGCACCCGCAGGCCCACCGCCGCCGAGCAGAGCGCCGCCGCACGCCTGAGCCGCGCCCTGCGTGCCGCCGCCTACCGCGAGCGGACCGAAGAACGGACCACCAGCCCCACCCCGCCCGGCCGCCTCAACATGCGCGCGGCCCTCGCCCGCGACGCCCAGCGCGCGGCCGGGTCGGTCCCCACCGCAGAACCGTTCACCCACACCCGCCGCCGGAACTCCCCCACCCCACCGCTGCGCGTGGGTATCGCCGTCGACGTCTCCGGCTCCATGCGTGCCGCCTGCGCGCCCGTCGCGTCCGCTGCCTGGATCGTGGCACGCGCAGCAGCCCTGACCGACCCCGACTCCCGTACCGCCACCATCGCCTACGACAGGCACCTGACCGCACTGACCCGACCCACCCACCGAGCACCGGAGCGCGTGACGACGTTCGATGCCACCGGCGGCCACCACAACCTCGGCGACGCCATCGACGCACTCGACCACGGCCTCGAACTCAGCCGCCCCGGCGCCGGCCGCCTCCTCGTAATCGTCACCGACGCCCACTACGGCAGTGACGAAACCGCTCAAGCCGTCACCCGCGTCAAGCAGCTCACGACCGCCGGCTGCGCCGTACTCCAGCTCACCCTCACCGCGAAGTCCCACCACTTGCCGGGGACCACCTTGCTGCACCTGCCCCGGCCCTCCAGCGCTCCCGCCGCCATCGCCACGGCGGCCACAGACGCCATCCGCAGGACCCGCTGAGGCGACACAAAAGATAGAAAGTAGGAACAATTACATGGCAGTACGTACGAAGTGGACTGTTGAGCACTCGTGCTCCCACCAGGTAGTTCATGACCAGTCCGACCGCCCCGCCGACCGGCGGGCCGGCTTCGCCCGCTGGCTCGCCGGCAGGGACTGCACCGACTGCTGGAAGGCCGCCCGCGACGCCGATACGGAGTCCAAGGAGGAGTGGCTCGCGGCCAAGCGCGCCACAGAGCAGGAGGCTGCCGCCGCGTGGGCGACGCAATTCGACATGCCGCAGCTGGAGGGACCGGAGAAGGCTCTGGACTGGGGTGCACGATCTCGCCACACACTGATGGTCTCCGCACACACCGCCCTGGTCGTCGAGGGGTCCTGGGACGAGGCGGACTGGGCGGAGCTGGAAGACAAGGCCCGCTCGATCACCCGTGCCGGCTGGTGGATCGACCAGCGTGATGCGGCAGGCTCTGACCTGCTCGAACTCCTCGACGCCGCTGGCGAGGACGACCGGGGTACGGAGAACCCGTTCCGCTGACGGCAGCGGAACATAGCCGACGATCGCCGGTTAGCCAAACCGGCGATCCTCCGGACCATTGTTCCTCCCACCGCATCCGCCCCGCGTGGAAGGAATCGCATGTCCCAGCTCCCGCCCAACCCCGTGGTCGCACCTACTCCCGACCCGCTCACCCCCCACCGGGACATGACCCACGCCCACTTCCAGGCAGGCGACACCGTCGTCGTCCTCAAGGGGGTAGCCGGCGGCGAACTGTGGGGCGACGCGATGCGCGTGGTCGCCCCGTCCTGGCACCTCCCGACCGACGAGGCCGGCTGGCGCCTGCGAGACGCGACCGGCGGGCAGCAGTCCTACATCACCGCCCACCCCAGGTACCTCGTGCACCTCTCGCGCCGCTGCCCGGACTGCCTGATCCACCTGCGGGCCATGGAGGACGCCCTCCTCCCGAAGTACCCCGACGACAACGCCCTCATCGACTGCGGCTGGTACACCACCACCGCCGTGGGCCAGCTGGTGCACGTGGCCGACGTCCGGGTCGGCCAGTGATCCCCCGTCTCCACGAGCGGACACATGCCCCACGCGACCCGCTCGCCGAGGCACTCGGGCGTCCGGTCTCACCGCACGAGGGCCTGACCGAGCACACCGTCGTTGGCCACTGGCCGGGCCTGGACAACTACACGTTCGATGACGAGCAGATGACCTGGACCTCCGTCCAGTGGGCCGAGCACCTCGAAGATCCTCTCCTGGAGCACCCCTTCGCCGTCAGCCCGGACGACGACCGGCGAGCGATCCTCCACCTCGACGTCCGGCTCCATCCCGACGACCGGGACCTCACCGGCCCCGAGTGGGCCGAAGTCGCCCACCGGCTCGCCCGCGCCGCCGGCGTCCAGATTCCCGGCAAGGAGAACGGCTGCCGGTGGATCGCCGTCCAGGCCCAGCCCCGGCGCCTTGACCTGATCGCCAACCTGATCCACCTCGACGGTGCGTGGCACGCGCCGCCCCCCGACGTCCTGCGGCAGCTCGCAGCAGAGGCCCGCCGCATCGAGGAAGACCTGCAGCTGATCCCGGTACGCGCCGCGCAGTCGGCGCCTCCCACCTCCCGGCCCGCACCGACGGCGTCGGCTCAACTCGCGAGCGTGCTCACTCAGCTCGCCGACGAGCAGGCCGGCCCGCTGGCCACAGTCCGCGGACTCGTCGAGCACGCCGCTCACCGGATCGCCTCCCAGCCCGGCGCCGCCAGCGTCGGCACCGCGCACCGCCTGGAGCTGATCGCGCGCCGCCTGCAAACCATCCAGCAGGACCTGGACGCCACCGCCACGGACCTTGTCCAACCCCGGGTCGCCGCCACCTCGTCCGCCGTCCAGCGCCCCATTTACCGAACCCTGTAGGAGAAACGTCTCTTTGACCCTGGCCGACCGCTTCCTGGACATCCGCCGCGACCCGCACTCCGACGAACTCCTCGCCCGCGGCGGGGACCCTGCGGCGTACAGCATCCTCCAGCGTGCCGGGTTCGTCGCCGTCGTCCGTCTCCACGAGACCTACCACCGCGCACCCACCGGCCTGGCCAAGCAAGACGAGACCCGCCTCGCCACCACAGCCGTCGCCCGACTGCGAGCCGCCGGGTACCACGTTGACTGCCACGAGGACTTCGACACCGACTCGCGCCCAGCCAGTTACCTGCCGCCGGGCTCCTCCGTGGCACACATCGCCGAGCGGATCCGGGAAGCCGTCACCAGAGAAGAAGCGGCCGACGCCGTGACCGAGCTGACCGCCGACTGCGACGGCATCCTCGCCGCCCTGCACGAAGTCCTCACCGCCACAGCCGACTTCCACGACAGGCGCAGCCAAGCATCCGCCCCCTACACCTCCCGGCCGCTGCGCTACCTCGCCGACGAGCTCCGCGTCATCAACGACCTCGCACACACCTGCAACGCGCTCGCCGACCGGCACGCCCCTCACCCCGGACACAACACCTGCACCCAAGAGGTCCCCGTCACCGAACGCGAACGCTCCGCCGTGTGCACCTGCCCGCCCCCGCCGCGCACGCTGCCGGCTCCGCCGCCCCCGGTCGCCGCCAGCCTGCGTCGCTGACCCTCACCTCGCCCAAGGACACCATGCACGACCACGACACCTCCGAGCGCCTCGCCTCGTACGCCGACGTCCTCGCCGGCGAACTCCCCGACACGTGGACCAGCTCCTACCTCCCGCCGGACGCCAAGGACGATCTCGCCGAACTCTCCGAGCGCATCTGGGACCTGGACCTGGTCGCCGACTCCCTCGCCGAGCGCCCGCTGCGGCAGGCAGCCGTCCTGAGCCGCACGGACGGCGCCCAGCTCGTCCTCCTCGAGCGGCACGACAAGCGCGACGGATTCCTCGTCGCCGCCGTCGCCCCCCGCGCCCTGCCCGACGAGGCGTACCGCGCCGTCCCCGAGCCCAACGGCATCGCCCTGGCCGACGACCCGTTCCTGAGCGCCGAGCAGGTCGCCGGCGACCTGCTCGTCCGTTACGACAGCGCCCTCGCTCAGGTCCGGCACAACGCCCTGGGCGGTATCCAGCCCTCCCAGCCGGACCGTCTCGTCCTGACCTGGCAGCAGGACGGCAGCATCGCCACCGCCCCTGTCGACGACAAGGCCGGCACCGTTCTCGAAGCGAACGGCTTCATCCAGGACCCGCAGAGCGGCATCTACCGCCTCGGCGCGGATGACACCCGGGGGCAGGCCCGCGCCCTGCGCGCGATCGGACCGCCGCTCGATGCCCTCGGCATCGGCACGGCGCTCCAGCACCCGGCAGGCCGGACCGCGCCCGCTACGGCCCCGGCACCCGCAGCACCCGCTCCGTTCGGCGCCCGGACGCCGGCAACCCGCGCCCGGTGACACAGAAGAGAGGCCCATGGGCAACCTGGCCGACGAATACGGCACGGTCGTGGAGTTCTACGTCAAGCCGTTGACCACCACGATCCACGCTGACACCCCCACCGGCGCCCCCGCCGCGCTCCACGACTTGCTGGACCAACTCGGCCTGCAGCGACACGAGTACCCCGTCGGCGCGCCGCTCTACATCTGGCACACCGTGCCCGAACATCTCGACATCGACGAGCAAAAGCACCTGGCGACGCGTGCCATCCCTGTCCTCCGCCTGGCCGGATACAAGGTCGACTGCACTCCCGAGGTCTTCGACGAGGCCACCTTCCGGCAGGCCGCACACGAAGCCCTCGCCCGCACGGCCCACCCCTCGGTGCAGAACCCGGCACCGGCCCCTTCCTCCTCACGCCCCGCACCAGCCCGGCGCACCCCGTAAGACCGATCGGGCGGCCCCGGCACCCGGCCGGGGCCGCCCGCCCCGCACCGCTCGACTCCCGGAGAAACCCGTAGCACCCCGTACACCCGCGCGGATCACGTCCCTGCTCAAGCCCCGGCTCGCGACGGCCCTGTTCCGCCGCTACCTGCGCGCCTGCATCCCGACCGGTCCCGACCAGATCTCCCCGCTGGCCCGCGCCCATCCAGAGGCGGTCCTCGCCGAGACCCGGCGCGTCGGCCACCCCCACCACCACTGACCGTCCACCGCCCCGGAGGAGCATGTCCCACCCCGCCCCCTACCCAGTGCGGCTGGCCGACGAGATCGCCCGGCAGCTCGGCCTGCTGACCGACCACCTCGCCCAGCTCCCGCCTCACGAAGCGGTGCAGGTCATCGCTCACGTCCTCAACCCGGACCACGGACTGCTCGATGGCGTCACCGGCCTCATGTCCGTCAGCAGCACGTTCGCGAAGACGCAGGCCGAGCGGGGCGTACTGCCGGCCGAGGTGTGGCTCGCCCTCGGCCGGGCCACCAACGACCTCGACGCCATCGGCGGAGACCTGGACGAACACCGCGCCACCCTCCGGCGCGTCGGCGCCCAGCCCTCCACAACAGCGGCGAAGCCCCCGGCTCCCGCCCCGCTCGTCATCCGGCGGCACCGATGAAGAGGACGTGGCAGGGCTGGGGGCCGGATGAACAGGCCGAGCAGCACTACCTCGTCCACCCGCGTGGCCTCGCCGGCGGCGGCGACGTCCGACACATCTCCGAGTTCCTGCGCGCCTCAGGATGGCGAGACCACTCCAAGACCGGCGGCCCCCTGGCCCTGGAGAGCCCGGACCGCACCATCCGCATCGCGTACGACCCCTACGTCCTTCCCGGCGGATGGACCATCCACGGCGCCGCGACCCGCCACAGCAACGAGTGGTCGGCACACCTGGGCCGGCAAACTCCGGTGGAGATCGTCGCCGGTCTCACCGATGCCCTCACCCGTCCGCGCTCCGCGCACGCCCCCAACGTCTGGGCGCCGCTGCAGGAGCAGAACTGGCACACGCGTTTCGAGGGCGAGCACTACACCGCGACCAGCCCCGACGGCACCGCGTGGATGCAGTACCACCAGAGCCCCGACGGCGAGGCGATGTGGTGGACCGGAGCGAAGGACAGCCAGGGCAACGGCTGGACCGCGAACTTCTCGCCGAGCACGCCGATGCACCTGGTACAAGCCTTCTCGACCGAACTCGCCAACCCCGACCCTGTCATGCGTCCGCGTGGACGCGTGCCGCTGAGTGCACAGATCCGCACCTGGTCGGTCTCCGTCAAACCCTCCCAGCTCAGCGCGTGGCAGCAGGCCCGGATCACGGCAGCCCGCGCCACCACCTGGGCCCGCAACTCTGTCCGAAGCCCCCACACCCGCCCCGCCGCCCGGCCGCACGCCCACACTGGCGGCGCCCGCGCCCACCGCTGACCCGATGGTCTCTTACCCCGAGGAGCCCCTTGCCCGCACCGACCCTTGACGACATCCGCAACGCCACCGAGACCCTGTCGCGGCTCACCGAGTACCTGCGTGACAACCCCGACCCGGCCGAAGCGCTCGCCCTCACCGAGCCGCTCCTCGACGAGTACACCGGCGTCCCCATCCAGCTCGGCGACACCCTGCGCGCCCTCGCCCGCGCCCTACAGGACCACCCCGACAGGCCGCGCAACCCCGAAGTCCGTCTCCTGATCGCCGAGCTGCGCACCGCGGCGTGGGAGCAGACCGACCAGCACGCCCTCCACTTCGTCCTCGACGACCTCCGCAACCTGTACGCGAAGACTCCGCCACCGTCACAGGGGTGTAGCCCGTGCCGGTGAGCGAACGGCAGCTCGCTGCCTTCGCCGACAAGCACGCCTGGCGGATCCCGTTCGGCACCAGCCCCCGTCACCTCGCCGGCCCGGGTGACGCCCGGCACGTCACGCACGGCCTGGCCGCGGCCGGCTGGACCCGCACTTCCGACCCGCTCAGCGCGGAGATCGTCCTGACGAGCCCCGACCGCCGGCACTCCCTCCAGTTCGACCCGCAGTCCGCCACCTCCGCATGGTGGCGGCTGCGGGCCGAGCCCACGGACACCGAGCCGGGCTGGTACGCCGAATTCGGCGAGCTCGTCCCCGCCGAGATCCTCGGCAGCCTCACCGACGCCCTTATCGCCCCGCCGCCCGCCCAGCGATCGGATCTCTTCCCCGTGCTGGAGTCGGCGGGCTGGCTGCTCGACGCGCGGAACGCGGCTTACTCACCCGACGCCATGTGCCACGCCCAACAGCGGGCCGACCCGGGCGACGGCGCCGCGGCGGACTGGCACGTCGAGACCTGTGAGCCGGGATACGGCACGCCGATGGGACGCCGTATCTGGCACGCATGGTTCGACGGCCGTACGCCCGAGCACCTGGTGAACGCCTTCTTCACGGCGCTCGCCGATCCCGCCCCGCTCCAGCGCGGCATGTACGACCGCACCGCCCACCACTCCGCCGTGCAGAAGCCGAGCCCGCTCACCCCGCAGCAGGTCGTCGACGCCCACACCAGCCGACTCGACACCATCCGCGCGCAAGCCCGAGCGACCGCACGCCGCCGCCCACCGGCCACGACATCCCCTGCGAAGGCAGACACGGCCCGCCCGTCCGTTCGCCGATGACCCCGATTGGACACCCTGCCCATTTCCCTCACGCCCACCGTCCACCGCGAATTCGTCCAACACCTCGACCGCTTCGTGCGCGAGAGCGAGCAGATCCTCGCCGCCTGGGACGCGTACTCCGAGGACCACACCGACCTCGACGGCTGGCCGTACGACGAGGACGCCTACGGACTGCGCAAGAGCCGGCGCGACGCCGACACCGCCGAGGCGTTCGAGGCCGTCCGCGCCGGTGCCCGTCATCTGCTCGCCACCGCCGAAACACAGCTCACCGCCCTGCCCGCCGGCACCGTGCAAAACCGCTGGGTCTGGCAGATCGGCACTCTCCACAACGCCCTCGAACGGCTGGAGTCCCTGCACGCCGAATGGCTGCAGACCCGCGACAACCTGCCCGCCAACGCCCGGCCGGGCACCGACGTCTACGAGGACGCGCTCGCCGACTACCACGCGGAGTCGTGGAGCTACCTCGGCGACTGGGCCACCCACGGCCGCGCCATCCTCGACATCCACGCCGCCGCCCTCAAGTCGCCGCCACGGCTTCTGAGCGCCGTACGGGTCCCGGGGACAGCGGCGGCCCGCCGCCGAGTGGGGAGGCCCGGGTGAGCATCAAGGTCGAGCAAGCCCTCATCTCACCCCGCTACCTCGCCGGCCCAGGCGACCCGTCCTGGGTCACCGCCGCCCTGCACGAGGGTTCCGGATGGAGTCACGGCCACGACCCGCTCATGCCCCGGGTCATCCTGACCAGCCCGGACCAGAAGACGCTGCTCCGCCTACAGCCCGATCTGAACGAACCATGGTGGCACCTCTCCCACCGCGACGGTCGCACCGGATCCGTCTGGAACGCGTCCTTCGGCGGTGGCACACCCGTCGAGCTGATCGCCGCGGTCACCGACGCCGTCACCGACCCCGACTACCACGCACGGAAGGCCGCCGACCCGTACCAGCCGCTGCGGCGGGCCGGGTGGGAAGCCGTCCCCAACGGGGAGTTCCGCTCGCCAGACGGGCGAGTGAGGGGTGAACGCCTCAACTTCTCCGGCAGTCGGAACTGGCGTGTCACGGCCTCTCTCGACGAGGACGATCCCGTGTGGAAAGCCTGGTTCGACAGTGCCACGCCCCCAGCCGTCGTGGCCGCGTTCATGCAGGCCCTCGCCGATCCAGAGCCGGTGCGCCGCTCCCACGAGCAGACCATCGGCCTCAGCCGCCGCCGGATCACCCTGCACTGGCAAGAGTGGTCGGCCGAGAGCGTCGCCCGGGCGCTGCCCGAGCGGATCGACCGCCTCGCCGCGCGCCGCGCCAGCGCTCCGCCGCCCGCGCCGCCCGTGCTGCCGCCAGCGCCCCGCCGCGCCCGCTGACCCTCCCTCGCCCGCCGAGGCCCGCACCGTTCAAGGAACCGCCGCTTGCCCCCTGCTCCCTCCTCCAGTTCCGACGGCTACGACATAGCCCTGAAGATCCTCCTCGGTGGCCTCGCCATCGGCCTTCCCCTCGCCTCGATCGCTTGGCTGGGCGGCAACCTGACCGCCTGGGCGGCCGGCACCGGGCCCTGGGTGCCGTACCGGCCCGGCGACGCCCTGCTCCACCCCGAACAGCTCTGGCCCCAGGCCGGAGAAACGTCCCTGCTCATCAGTACGCGGATCGTCCCCGTCCTGCTGACGCTGCTCCTTGCCGCCAGCGCCAGCATCCTGTTCTTCCGCTACAAGAACCGCACCAGGGGCCGAAAGAACAAGGTCGACGGGATGGCGAAGGCCCGCGACATCGAGCCGCTCCTCGCCAAGTCGATCGAGGCCAAGGCCCGCTCCTTGCGGCCGAGCCTGAAGGACGCCAAGCACATCGCGCCGGCCGACACCGGCATCCTCCTCGGCAACCTCGCCGGGACCCACCGCGAAGTGCGGATGGGATTCGAGGACGTGGCCGTCGCGATCATGGCCCCGAGGTCCGGCAAGACCACCTCCCTCGCCATCCCCTCCATCCTCGCCGCGCCGGGCCCCGTGCTGCTCACCTCGAACAAAGCCGCAGGTGACGCCTACACGACCACCCTCGACGCCCGAGCAGACGTGGGGCAGGTCTGGTCGATGGACCCGCAGCAAATCGCGCACGCCGCACGCGAGATGTGGTGGAACCCCCTCGCCGACGCCAAGACCCTGGACGGCGCCGGGCGGTTGGCCGGCCACTTCCTCGCCGCCTCCGTGGACGCGAGCCAGCAGGGCGACTTCTGGTCCAAGGCCGGCAGCAACATCCTCTCGCAGCTCTTTCTCGCCGCCGCCCTCGACGACCGGCCGATCACGGACGTCATGCAGTGGCTCGCGTTCCCCGCGGACCGCACCCCGCTCGACATCCTCCGCGACCACGGCTTCGCCGCCGTCGCCGCGCAGCTCAAGGGCACGGTCGAAGGCCCGCCCGAGACACGAGACGGGATCTACGAGACGGCCCGCCAGTATGCCGCCGCCCTGCTGAACAGCGGGATCGCCGCGTGGGTCACCCCGCAGAAGGACGTCCCCGAGTTCCGGCCCGCCGAGTTCGTCACCTCCACCGACACCCTCTACCTGCTGTCGAAGGACGGCGGCGGCGGAGCTTCAGCGCTGATCGCCGCATGCGCGGACTCGGTGATGCGGGCCGCGACCGCGCAGGCCGAGCGCGCCGGCGGTCGCCTCGATCCGCCGATGCTCGCGATCCTCGACGAGGCCGCGAACGTGTGCAAGATCAGCGACCTGCCGGACCTGTACTCCCACCTCGGGTCACGCGGGATCATCCCGATCACCATCCTCCAGTCCTACCGCCAGGGCCAGAAAGTCTGGGGCGACGCAGGCATGGACGCCATGTGGTCCGCCTCCACCGTGAAGGTCATCGGTTCTGGTATCGACGATCCGGACTTCGCGGACAAGCTCTCCCGGCTGATCGGCGACCACGACGTCGAGACCACCTCCACCTCCACCTCCGAGTCCGGCAAGTCGACCTCCGTGTCGATGCGGCAGGAGCGGATCCTGCCCGCCGACGCGATCCGCGCCCTGCCCAAGGGCACCGCCCTGTGCCTCGCCACCGGTATGCGCGCCGCGATGCTCGATCTTCGCCCCTGGTATCTGGAGCCGGGCGCCGACGAACTCACCGCTGCCTCCAAGCGCGCCTCCGACGGCATCACCCAGCGGGCCGTCGCTAAGCACGCACCTCGGCAGACCGACTTCGGGACCGTGGCATGAGATCGATACGGCTCCCTGATGGTGCCCGGCTCGCCACCTACGTCGACGGACCTGCACAAGCACCCCTGACGACAGTCCTCGTGCTTGGCCTCTCGGTCACCGCTGCCCTGTGGCGCTCCCACGTACCGCTCCTGCTCCGCGAAGGGATACGCGTCGTGCGCTACGACCAGCGCGCGCACGGCTACTCCACGCGCGGCACCGCCGCGCTGAGCCTCAACCAGCTGGCCGACGACCTCGCACACCTCCTCGAGACGGCAGCGCCGCGGGGACCGCTCGTTCTCGCCGGCCACTCCATGGGAGCGATGACGCTCATGCGCCTGGTCGCGCGCCACCGCCACCTCGCGCCCCGTATCCGCGGGCTGGTGCTGATCTCGCCCCCGTACGGAGGCATCAGTACCCGCACGGGCAGCGGGCCGGCCCAGTCCTTCCTCACGCTGGGCCGCAACCTTCTCGCGTCGGCGTGCACGCACGCGCCGTACGTGCTCGACGCGGCCCGGCGGCGACTTCCCGACACCAGCCGGTGGGCCCTGCGTCCCCACGTACAGCGGGCGTCCGGTGCACTGCCGCTTCCGTGCCGGAGGGGCCTGCACACCACGGCGACCGGTGACATCGCTGCCCTGTGGCACGACCTCGCCGGCCAGCAGCCCGACCCCGGTCCCCTGCAGCAGCTCGCCGGACGGATCCACCTTCTGGCCGGAAGCCTCGACGCCCTCATCCCGCCCGAGCAGACCGGTCATCTTGCCGCCTGTCTGCCCGACGCCCACCTGGAGATCGTCCCAGACGCCACCCACGCACTGCCCCTGCGTCACGCACAACTGGTCACAGACCGAATCACCCGCTGCGCCTCGCCGCTGCTCATCTCTCAACCTACCGAGGCGGTCACCAGCGCCCGTGAAGCCACCCCGCCCTGACCGCCCCGCGTCCTCCATCCCCGCGTTGCTCCCCGTCCCGCAACCGGGCATCTCCCGAACCCCTGCCGACTGAACCGCCCCTCCCTCGCCTCCACGCTCGCCCAAGGATTTCGCATTCACCCCTCCCCCCAGTTCCGCGCCCTTTCTCTCGGTGCCGGTGTCCAGTCCAGCACCCTGCTCGCCCTGTCTGCCGAAGGTATCCTCCCGAAAATCGACTACGCGATTTTCGCTGACACCGGATGGGAGCCCAAATCCGTCTATGACCATCTCGACCGCCTCGAACGCGAAATAGCCAAGCCCGCCGGCATACCCGTCCTCCGGGTTTCCTCCGGAAATATCCGCAACGACGCCCTGAACCCGGATCACCGTTTCGCGTCCATGCCCCTCTACATCCTCAACACCGACGGGCGCCCTGGGATGACCCGGCGCCAGTGCACCGGCGAGTACAAGGTCAAGCCCATCAAGAAGAAGATCCGCGACCTTCTCGGCTATCCGTATCCGACGCGGGTACCAAAGAGAGTTTTCGTCGAGCAGTGGATCGGCATATCCACCGACGAATTCCACCGCGCCAAGGACGCCGACGTGCAGTACATGCAGAACCGGCATCCGCTGATCGACATGGGCTGGTCGCGTTCCGACTGCATTCGCTATCTCACCTCGCTCAACCTGGCCGAAACCCCGAAATCAAGCTGCTTGGGCTGCCCTTTCCACGGAAATGCCCAGTGGCGACACATCCGCGACAATTCCCCTGCCGAGTGGGAAGACGTCGTGGAATTCGACGCGGCCATCCGCAAGGGCAACGCCCGCGCCAACGCCAGTGGCAACCGGCTCCTGGGCGAAGCATTCCTGCACCGCTCCCGCGTCCCCCTCGACCGAGCCCCGATCGACCACGTCACCGCCGCCGAGTGGGCAGCCCTTCAGCAAGAGCTCTCCGACGAGAACGAGTTGGAGCGCGGCGTCGAGGACGGCTGCTCCCCCTGGGCGTGCCGCGGGGATGCGGACGCGCCGGCGCAGGAGGACTTCGGGCTGGCCACGTGATACTCGACCTCTTCGCGGGGCCGGGTGGCTGGAGCAGGGCGCTGAGTATCTTCGGCGTGCGTGACGTGGGTCTGGAGTGGGACGCATGGGCTTGCAGGACCCGTGCTGCCGCTGGGCAGTTGACGATCCGGACCGACGTGGCGATGTATCCGACGCGGCCCTTCCTCGGCCGGACGCGCGGGCTGATCGCCTCTCCGCCATGCCAGGCGTGGAGCATGGCCGGCAAGCGCCTTGGTCTGGTGGACCAGCCGCTGGTGCATGCGGCGGTCGAGGACCTCGCCGCCGGACGCGACACCCGCGCGCGCCTCCTCGCCGCCTGCCGGGACGAGCGCTCCCTTCTCGCGGCCGAGCCGATGCGCTACCTCCACGCCCTGAACACGGTCGGCGAGCCCGAGTGGGTCGCCATGGAGGAGGTGCCGGACGTCCTCCCCCTGTGGAAGCAGTACGCAGCGATCCTGCGCGGCTGGGGGTTCTCGGTCTGGTACGGGATCCTCAACGCGGCCGACTACGGCGTTCCCCAGACGCGCAAGCGGGCGATCCTGCTCGCCTCCCGAGTCCGCACGGCGCAGCCTCCCACGCCGACACATGCCCGGATCGCCGAGCCCGAGAGCCTCTTCGGGCCGGGCCGCGCCCGCTGGGTGAGCATGGCGGAGGCCCTGGGGTGGGGCGCGACCGACCGGCCCGTCCCCACCGTCTGTGCCGGGGGCGGGCCCGGCGGCGGGCCCGAGCCGTTCCCTTCGGGCTCCCGCAAGACGCTCTCCGACGCCCGGGAGCGGGGCACCTGGATGCCGCGACCGGACGGAGTGGTCCTGCAGTCCCGCCGCGAAGGCGCGGGATGGGCGGCGCGGCACGGCACCCGTGAGAACCGCGCTGCCACCGCCCCGGCGCCGACGTTCACCGCCGAGGCGCATCGCTGGTCCTGGTCGCTGCGCAGCAACAACCAGGCCAACGCCACCGTACGGCCGTTGTCCGAGCCGGCCGGGACGCTGTTCTTCGGGCATCGCGCCAATGAGTGCACGTGGGTCGCCGAACCGGCCCCGGCGTCGGCGCAGGACGAGGACGCACCAGCGGTGCCGGAGCCCATCCGGATCACCGCTCGCGAGGCCGGCATCCTGCAGACCTTCCCCAGCGACTACCCGTGGGCCGGGAACAAGGGCCAGCAGTTCTCGCAGATCGGCAACGCGGTTCCGCCCTTGCTCGCCGGCCACCTCCTCGCCCCGCACCTCGGCGTCACCCTCAACCCCAACGACTTCGCCCTGGCCGCTTGATGCCCCACAGCCCCGACCCCGACGAGGACGACCTCGATGCGATCCCGGCGCCGCCCCCGGTGTTCCACGTCGAGCAAGCCCTCCTCGGTGCGCTCCTCTTCGATCCGCAACGTCTCGGTGACCTGACCGGGATCTCCGCCGAGGCGTTCTCCACAGCCGCCCACGCCGCCCTGTTCACCGCGATCAACACCCTGCCGCCGCCCGACCCGGTCGAGCACACGAAGACCACCACGTGGCTCAACCAGGTGCTCACTGCGGGCCGGGAACAGGCCCGCGGCCTGACCGCCTCCTACCTGCACACCCTCATCCAGGTCTGCCCCTGGCCCCGGCACGCGCCGGCCTACGCACGGATGGTCGAGGCCGAACACGCCCGCCGCCGTCTACGGGCCGCCGCCGAGCACCTCGTCCAGACGGTCCACGACGCCTCCCTCCCGCACCCCGTCCAGACGGTGCTCGCCGAAGCCGACGCGCTCGCCGCGCTCGTGGACGACATCGCAGCCCGCTTCCCGCCACGCGCCGGCGTCCTGCCCCGCACTCCGGCGTCCCCGCCGGCCACCGCGCCCGACTACGCCGAAGCGGTGGAGGAGGAGCAGTTGCTGCTCGCGACCGCCACCGCCCACCCCGACGACGTCGAGTCCGTACGGTGGCTGATACCCGAGGACTTCACCCAGCCCCTGCACGCCGGCCTGTGGCAATGCCTCACCACCCTCGTGCGCCGCCAAGAGCCCGTCGACCCCGTCACCGTCCTGTGGGAAGCCCAGCAGCGCGGGCTACTGCACGACGGGAGCGAGCCGGGCGACGTGCTCCGTCTGCTCGCCGAGCCCGCCGGCTCCGTCGAGCACTGGAGCCAACGCGCCCTCAAGCGCTCACTCCTGGCCGCCGCAGACCGCTCCGCCCGCCGCATCGCCGCGTACACCGACGACCCGACGAACACACCGTTCCAGCTCGTCGCCGGTGCCCGCCGGTCCCTCGCCGACATCGGCGCCATCCGCACCCGCTGGCAGCACGCCACCGGGCGCCCGCTTCCGCGGCGACCACAGGCCACGCCCACCACGCGCGCCGGCCCCTCGATCCGCCGCGCCCCCGCCGCCTCACAACCGCCTGCGCGCCCCGCCGCCGTACGGGCCGCCGTCGGCCGAACCCCTTAGCCCCCGAAGGACCTCCGATGCACGCCCCCGCCGACGCCCATATCCGCTTCAGTCTCCACCCGGACCACCCTCCTGCCGTGGTCGCCACCACATCCGGTCCGACCAGCGACGCCGCCCGCTCCCACCTGCACGACCTCGGCTTCCGCAGCACCGGCCCGACCACGATGGTCCTGGCCCGCATCGACCGCGAGGAACCTCACTACTCCGCCAAAGCGGCCCAACTCCTCCAGCAATACGGCTTCTCCATCGAGGTCGATCCGACCCTTCAGGAGGAGATCGACACCGAGTGGACCTGGGCGAACTACCCCATGCCCTGGTGCACCCGCGACGAGATCCGCGGGGTCGGCGCCGAGGCCCAGCGCATCCACGACGACATCGCCGAAGGCCGGCTGATCATCCACCTGCACGCCGACGACGGGCACAACACCGTCGCCGTCGGCAGCTGGACCACAGGCGTGCGCCGCCATGTCCACCTCGGCGGCGAGAACCACCTCCGCCTCATCAGCGCCCGCTTCGACGACGAGCCGGAGGCCATCGGCGAGTTCCACCGGCTCTACTCCGTCGCCGTCCGCCCCGGCCCCGCGCATCTCACCGACCTGGAGAAGACTTTCCGGCAGGTGCTCCGCGGGCAGACGCCAGCGAGTGGCTCCGCCAAGAGCACCGCCGGGGTGGCGGCGGCGCCGCCTGCCGCCCTCGGCGAACACGAGGAGTTCCTCACGTCCTTCCGGGAGGAGAACCCGCAGTGGGAGAAGTACCGGCCCTACGACGACACGACCATCGCCTCGCACGAAAGTCTCACCGTCCGGGCCGAGTTCGACCACGAGGCTCGCCACCGCACCGACACCGCCTGGAAGATCGCCCAGTACAACGGGCCCGTCGGCGAGCGCCTCTGGCACGCCACCCTCACCGTCGGCACCCCCATCCCGCTCATCCGGGAACTACTTGAGCACCTCGACGCCCCAGACCCTGCGCGCGCCGAGGAGCCGCACGAACCACTACGGGCCGCCGGATGGCGTCACCCAGCCTGGACGACCTGTCGCGCGCCGAACCGCACCATCGCCCTCGACCACGTCCCTCACGCCACGGCTGACCGGTGGGGCTTGTACGGGGGCGAGGACCTCGACCGGGCGACATGGGCCGTCCGCCTGTCCGCCAGCGTCGGTCACGACATCCTCACCCAACTCGCCGGCACCGCCGCCGCACTCGCCGGACCACTGCCCACCCCCACACATCGACCGCCCCTCGCCTTCCGGCTCCCCACCTCCGTTCCTCAGCAGCGCAGACGCGTCCGCTGAACAAGGCCACGCATGGGACGGCCCCCATTCCCGGGGCCCTCGCCCTCGCGGCGCTCAATCACCGGACGGGTGCCCCCTGCCCGGTACCTGGGACGCCCTCGCTGCCTCGGCCTCGGCCTTCGCGTCGCTCACTACGGCGGCGGCCTGCTTCGCGACCTCATCAGCAGCCGCGGCAGCGTCGAGCGAGAACGTCGAGCCTGCCTCGAGCTCCGGAGCCCCGCCGTCGTCCGCTGCGCCGTCGGCAACGGTAGTGGTGGTTGCCGCCTCCGGTTGCGCGGATCCGGGAAGACCCATCGTCGACCGATCGCCGAACGCGCCGGTCACAGCACGGACCGCTTCGGTCAGCTCCCCCGGGATCACCCAGAACGTGTTGTTGTCGCTCTTCGCGAGGTGCGGGAGCGTTTCGAGGTACTTGTAGGCCAGGATCTTCGGGTCGGCGTTGTTGCGATGCACGGCCTGGAAGACCCGCTCCACCGCCTTCGCCTCTCCGTCCGCCCGCAGGATCATGGCTTGCTGCGTGCCCTGCGCCTCCAGGATGTCCTTCTGCTTCGTACCCTCCGCCGTGAGGATCTTGGCCTGTCGCTCCCCCTCGGCGTGCAGGATCGCCGCACGCTTGTCGCGTTCGGCCCGCATCTGTTTCTCCATCGCCTCCTTGATGGTGTTCGGCGGGTCGATGGCCTTGATCTCGACGCGGTTGACCCGGATCCCCCACTTGCCGGTGGCGTCATCGAGGACGGCGCGGAGGCGGGCGTTGATCTCCTCGCGCGAGGTGAGCGTCTGCTCCAGGTCCATGGAGCCGATGACGTTCCGCAGGGTGGTCACGGTGAGCTGATCGATCGCCTGCAGATAGTCGGCGACCTCGTAGGCGGCCGCCCGCGGGTCGGTGATCTGGTAGTAGAGGACCGTGTCGATGTTGACCACGAGGTTGTCCTCGGTGATCACCGGCTTGGGAGCGGACGAATACACCTGCTCGCGCACGTCGAGTTTGGTGTTGACACGGTCCGCCACCGGCACGACGAAGTTCAAGCCGGGCTGCAGCGTCCGCCGGTACCGGCCGAACCGCTCGATGTTGTAGCGACGCGCCTGCGGAACGATCCGCACCGTCGAGGCCACCAGGAAGACGACGACGATCGCCGCCACGAGAAACGGGATGACAACGGGATCCACCATTCCTCCCTCGGGACGTGTTCAGCCGGTCAGGGAAGGAGCTCGCGGGGGTAGACGACAGCCGTCGCACCTTCGATCTCCATGACATCCACCAGCGCTCCCACCGGGATCACCAGGCTTTCGTCGAGAGCACGAGCGGACCACTCCTCACCGGAGACCTTGATCAGGCCGCGGGTCGCGGTGACCTCCTGCATGACCTCGGCCCGCCGGCCGATCAGCGCATCGCTGCCCTCACGGGAGAGGGGTGCGCTCGCCATCTGCCTCAGCGCGACAGGACGGACGAGGAGGAGACCCGCCGCCGCGGCCACTCCGAACGCCACAAGCTGGCCGAGAAGGCCGACGCCCACACCGGCGACCACAGCAGCGACCAGGGCCGCCCCCGCCAGCAACCCGAGCACCAGCGTCAGGGTGAAGAACTCCGCGACACCGAGCGCCGCGGCGGCGAGCAGCCATGCGAACCACGGCATCGAATCAGCCTCCTTCAGGAGACCTACCCACGGACCTATCGCCCGGAACCCGGACAGAAGGGACTCGTCTCGCCCGGTCCGCGATCAGGACGCCCAAACAGCGACAGGAGGTCCCACCCACGTTCCGGTGCCGGCTCGACAGCCCGGCGGACAGTGACGCCGGAAGCAGGCCGACGAGGAACACACCGCGAGGCATCCGGCGTCGCCCATTGGCCGGCCCGATCCTGCAGCCCGGCGCGAGGGGGTGCCACGTAAGCCCGCCCCAGCCTCGCCCTCCGTACGGGTGCACATGCTGATTACTCCGCTCCTCCGCTGAGGGCCGGCCACCGTGGTGCCGCGCATTACCGGGGAGTACAGGACTGGGTCTCATGGACTCTCAGGCAGTTCCAACCCGGTGCAGTGCCCGCGCCGGACCTGGTCCTTCGCGAACGCGGCTACGTACTCGCGTAGCAGCACGCGCTGCGCTCGTTGCGATGCCTCGGTCGGAGGCTGGTCTCTCTTGTCCGCTTCGCGCTTCTCGCGGGGGCGGTCGTCGTAGCCCCAGTGCGCGGCGAAACCGACAGTGTCTCCGCCGCACCGGGCGACGGCCCACGCTCTGTGCTCCGTCAGCGCGGGCTTCCAAGCGCCGTCGCCCATCGGCAGCGGGTCGGGGCCGGAGCCCATCTCACGGACGCGCGTGCCCCAGTCCCCGCGCCAACTGGTGAGTTCGACGAGCGGTCGGCCTCGCCCGTCGAAACGGTACGAATCTTCGTCCCTCGCCGCGTGCAGGGTGCACCGTCCGACGATCCCGCCGTCCGCGATGGCGATGCGCACCTCCCCGTCGCGGCCTTCCGCCGGGACGGGGGTGGTGGCAAGAGCGCTGCAGGCGGTGCCTTTCGCGTCCGCACGAGGCACGAACCGGCCGGTGTCCGGGACCGCACCGTCCTTCGGTACGGTCAGCGGCTCGCCACCACAACCGAGCTTCGCAGTCACTTCGTTCGTCATCCATACCGCGAGCCGCAGCATGGCCGCTTTCTCCCCGCGACTCTCAGCGAAGTAGGTCCACGTGGTCACCAGCACCCGATGGTCCTTCCTGAGCGGGCCCTTGACGCCGTTCGGGCACTCGGGCATCAAGAAGACCCGGCTGTGCTCATCCTCGAATCCGGGCAGACCGCCCGGCAGCACGGCGTGCGGCGGGTAGTACGCCGCGACGAACCGCAGCTCCTCGTCGCGGGCCGCTCCGGGCGGATAGGCGTCGACCGCGACCACGACCTTGTCCGCATCGTTCGTCAGCACGCAGTGGTACTCGCCGAGTTCCTTGTCGAAGGACTCCCGTTCCGAGCCGAGCCGCACGCCCGTCCGTACCGTCTTCAGGTCGCCACCGGGCAAGGCGCCCCCGCACGCCTCGCGTGCCAGCCACCAGTCCTTCACCGGCGCCCGGACCGAGAGCCCGACGATGACCAGTACGAGCCCCGTACAGGCCAAGCTCCACAGCCACTTACAGTGCCGTGATGCCCAATCTCCCATGCGTTCCCCCGCTATCTCGAACACCACTTCTACAACAGAGCGACCAGCCTCCCATGCGCATTGCGCCCCAAACAGCCGCCTCCACAGTGGTCTCGCCGCGATGTTCTCAGTGGCTGTGCCGGTCACCATGCTGGGATCCGGCAATCTGCTGGGCCACTGCCTGCCGTTAAGGGGGGGGTGGCACCCGTCGCGAGCGCCTTTGATAGATTCCTCGGCCGGATCAGCGGGGGAAGGGCACGGAATGCGAGGCATACGGGGGCGCACAGGGCTGCTCTACGTCATAGTCGGCGGGATGCTCGCGGCCGTCGTCGCCGGGGTGGTGGTGTGGTTCTCGGCCGGTCGGGCGCAGCAGCACGCGGCCAATCTGGATCAACTGGAGCGGGCCTGCGCGGGGTTGCTGCCTCGTGAGCAGTTGCGGGGCTTCGTGACGGGGAACAGCGCCGGAGTGCTTGAGGAGTACGGCACGATGCTCGATCCGGGCCAGGAGAGCCGGGCGCTGCTGGACTGCACGCTCTCCTGGGGCGCCGGGCGGTGGGAGCCCGAGGCGCTGGTTCAGGTGCGGGTGGAAGCGCTGATCGCGACGCAGGTCGCGGCGGCCGACGCGGGATACCGGTCCATCGGCGACTTCCCGATGCCGCTTCCGCCCGGCGCAAGGGGCAGCACCGGGGCCGACGACCGGGTCAACGGCAGTGAGGTCAGTGCCTCGTTGCAGGTGGAGTGCCCTCGCGGGCTGCCCGGCCGGAGCCGGCCGTCCGAGAGGTTCCAGGTCTCGGTGGAGCTGCCGTCGAAGGCGGACAGCGAGTACGACGTCCCCGCCTCCGATCATCTCGTCGCGGCCCGCACTGCGGTGGGCGTGGCCAACTGGGTCATCGACCGCCAGAACTGCGGCCGCGAGCCGATCACCACGGACGCCTCGCCCCGCCCGGTCGAAGGTGCTACGCCGACGAAACTCTGTGCGTGGATGGACCCGGCCGAGCTGGAATTCGCCGAGGAGGAGTGGGAGTTCTCCGGGGACGGCACGTACGACCAGCGAGTCGGGTCCTGCGTCGGCCGAATCGCCGGATACGGCGCCCCTCCCGGCATGCCCGTCGTGGGGGTGACTGCGGAGAGCTGGTCGGGAGCGTTCGCCCGTGGCGCGTACGAGCGGCACGCTTACGCCGGAACCGCACCCGGACGACGCGCACCGTCGCCCACCACCCCGGCCGGCAGCGTGGTGATCAAGGACTCGGGTATCCCTCCGACGTTGGTCCTATGGGCCGAGTCGGTGTGTGACCGCGGCCCGAGCTACCACCGGATCGCCGTCACCCCGGAACTCGGCTTCGGGGACAAGAAGGAAGTCGTCGTGGACGGCCACGTCCGTAAGAGGTTCTCGACGGACGCGCGCGCCGCGCTCGACCGCTATCTGGCGGCGGCGGACGGCTGGCCGCAGCGTTCGCGCTGCCACGACACGAAGATCCTGGGTGAGGTGGAGCAGTGGCTCCGATGAAGCGACACGTGGCGAGGGCCGGAGCGGGGCTGGGCGCGGTGGTGCTGCTCAGCGGCGGCTTCTTCTGGTTCGGTGGCGGCTACGACCGGTGGTCGACCGGCCGACTGCTCACCAACGCGTGTGACGGCGTGCTTCCCGCCGATCAGGTGCGTTCCATCCTCGGCGAACGCCACCTGAAGGCCGGCGCCGACGACAGCGAGGGAAGCCTCGACGACACCACGACCTCGCTGCGGGTGGCGTGCGGCATCAGCCGGGACACCGAGAAGAACGCCGGCAAGCCCGTCGACGACGGATCGGTGACGGTCACCATCAACGGCGTACCGACCCTCGACCGCGAGGAGCGGCGGTACGAAAGCCTCTACCCCACGATGCGGTCCGAACTGCCGCCCGCCCCTCTGGGGCAGGGATGGAACGGTGTGTTCAGCGTGGGCGACTCCCACGGCGAGGCCGAGGCCACCACCGCCGTCCTGCTGGACTGCGCACCGGGCCGCGGCGACCTGCTCGTCACCGTCTCGGTGGACGTGGACGGATACCTGGGCGACACCCCGCTCGACAACCCCGAGCGCCGCACCGCTTTCGCGCGCATCGCCACCGACACGGCCGCCAACGCCTCGCGCCGGTGGAACTGCGACGCCGACCTCGGCGAGCCGCTGACCACCGCCCCTCTGCCGGTGAACAAGGACGAGTACGTCGCCCCGGCGGACGCCAAGGGAACCTGTTCCGGCATCACCGCCCGAGGCAAGGCAGTGGCACGCGCCTGGGAGAGCGAACGCGGCACCGCACCGCTCGAGGAATGCGTACTGGGCAACACCGAGGGCCACACCACCTACCAGCTCGCCGCGCACTACGGCCCGTACGCGGAGAGCGCGCGGCACGACTACGTCGAGCGCTCGGGGGACCCCGATCCGATCGCAGCCGGGCAGCGGTCGGGTTTTCTCCGGGACGGCCGCTACTGGACCACTGCCACCTGCCCAGGCAGCGGCGAACCCACCTTCTTCTCGCTCGTCTTGTACGGCGACGAGGCCAAGAGGTCGGACGCGGACCGGACGTACGCGCTTTCCGTACTGAAGGTCTTCGCCGAGCGCTCCGCCGCTGCCCACCACTGCGCCGCGCCCGCCGCGCCCACAGCAACCACCGCACCGTGACCGAGGGGGAACCGTGCGGCGCCCCCCGGTCGCCCGCCTTCAGCCTGGAGCGTTCATCAGGCGTCCGTACTGTTGTTCAGGCCGCTGTCCGTACCGCGAAGGGCGTGGCGCTGGACGAGCCGAGTGATGTCACGCGCGGTGATGATGCCCACCAGAAGCCCGCCTTCGGTGACGAGGATGCGGATACCACTCCTGCTCGGGCGGGCCTTTTCGAGTGCGTCCTCCACAAGCTCGTCCGGTGCGCAGGTGATGCACTGCGACAGCGGGGTCGCCATGTCACGTACACACAGTTCCTTGCGCTGCGCCGCCGGGACCCTCGCGAGCCGCGACAGGTCGACCAGGCCGGTGAAACGGCCCCCGAAGTCGATCAGAGGGAGGACGGAATGGCGGGCCCGCATCGCCACGTCCTCGACACAGCGCTCCACGGTGAGCCAGTCCGGGCAGGTCTCCACGGGGCTCGACATGGCGTCAGCCGCTCGCACCCCGCGCAGTGCTGAAGCCATCCCGGCCTGCCGCCGCTCCGCATTGGCGACGATCAGGACGAAAAACCCGACGGCCATCAGCCACAGACCGCCCAGCGCGCCACGCAGCACGTAGACCCAGCCGCCGGCGATCAGCAGGAAGCCCAGCACCTGCCCACTGCGGGCGGCCACTCGTTCGGCCCGGTCCCGGTCTCCCGTACGCCACCAGATCACCGACTGCACCACACGTCCTCCGTCGAGCGGTGCTGCGGGCAGCAGGTTGAACACACCCAGCAGGAAATTCACCCACGCCAGCCACACCAGGACGGCCGCGGGCACCTCCCAGGAGAACCATTCGTTCACCCCCACGCCCACCCCAAAGGCCGCCCCGCCGACCACAAGGCTGGTGAGCGGCCCGCCGACGGCCACCAGGAACGCCACGCCGGCCGTGCGCGGCCTGCCCATCTGGGTCACCCCGCCCAGCGCCCAGAGCGTGACGTCCTCGACGGGGATGTCCTTCCTCCGGGCGATGATCGCGTGCGCGGCCTCATGCGCCAGCAGGCTTCCGATGAGCAGCAGGGAACCCACCAACCCGGCGACCGCGTACGTGACGGCCGGCCGGTCCGGGATCCACACGGGGAGCGTCTGGCTTCCCAGGCTGTATCCGAAGAGGAACACCAGCAGGGGCACGGTCCAGTGAACGCGCAGCGGCACGCCGAGAACTCGTCCGATCCGAACCGATCCGTTCATCGCCGTCTCCCATGGCCGAAGGCGGCCTCCGCCCGAGCCGCAGGCCCGCGGGGCGCTCCCGATGATCGGATCAGTACGGCGTCCGCCTACTCACAGTGTTGCTCGACGGGCGCGCGTCTGGGGCGCGACTGCGAGTGCCATCCCTGCCGCCTCCGGCCCCGTGCCGGCTTCATGTTCGTTCCCTTTCCTCACCTCCGTGGTCGTGCGGCTGATCAGAGGTAGTGCTGGAGCAGGATGGCCGCGTCGATGGTGCCGAGCAGGTTCGGCCTGTCGCCGTCGTAGTCGACCACCAGGACGACGGTGCTGCCTGTGCGGTCCATCAGCGAGGCCATCTGGACCGGCGAGGCATCGGGACTGACGACAGCCGGCGTGGGCAGGCGTGTCGGCAGCACGTCGCCGAGCCGGAGCGAGGCTGCCCTCGCCCGTACGTCGTCGTCGACCGACTCGCCCACGACCGCGGCAAGCAGGGGGTCATCCCGCACGGCCTCGGGCAGAGCCGCGGCCAGTACCCGTACTGCGGAAACCGTGGCCACGGGGTGTCCGTCCTCGCTCACGACGGCGAGCACCGGGGCCCGTTCGCGGATTAGAATCTCGGCCGCTTCTCGCAGGCTGGTGTCCAGTCGGACCGGGGTGCAGGGCCAGGTCAGGTCACGTGCGCGCATGGGGAAGTGCCTTGTTCTCCGAGGTGTCGTCGGGGCGTGCCTGAGGTGCGTCGCCGGCGTCGACGAGGTCGTCGACGTGGAAGAGGCGGGCGATGGGGACGTCGGTGCTGCTGTGGGCGATGATCGAGAAGGCGATACAGACGGCGATCAGCGTGTACGCCTCCTGACCCTGCGGGATGCCAGCCTGGAGGACCAGGAGGCCGTAGACGACGGACGCGAAGCCCTTCGGGCCGAACCAGGCCGCGACCAGCTTCTCCCTGCGGTCAATTCGCGTGCCCCACAGCGACAGCAGGAGCGAGCCCGGCCGGATCAGCACGATCGCCAGCACCACCGCCGCGAATCCGCCCAGGGAGAGGTCTCCGAACAGCTGCGGGGTCAGCAGCGCGCCGAACACCAGCAGGGCGGCGAACTTGGCGAGTTCGGCCAGCGACTCGCCCAGCGGCTCGAACGCGTTCTTTGACTCCGGGGAGTTCGCGGCGAGGACCGCGCCGGCGGAGAAGGCGGCGAGGTAGGGGTTGGCGTGGGTGAGGTGGCATGCGGCGTAGAGGATGATGCCGGTGGCCAGCGGAAGGAGCGGCTGGAGCTTGGGCTCGGCGCCCAGGAGCCGGAAGCGCACGAGTCCGTTGACGATCAGGGGCAGCAGCACGCCGAAGGCCAGACCGAGGCCGAGCTCCAGGGCGATCGTTCCGAAGGATGCCTCGGCATCTGCCGCGGTGGGCCCGGCGGCGGCGATGAGGATCAGTACGACGGGCAGCGCGAGGCCGTCGTTGATCCCGCTCTCGACGTTCAGCAGCTCGCGCAGTCGGGCCGGGACTTCCTTGCGGCCCACGATGGCGGAGGCGAACACCGGGTCGGTCGGTGCGAGGACGGCGCCGACGAGGAAGGAGGTCGTCCAGTCCAGGCCGGCGAGGTAGTGGGTGACCAAGGCCATGCCGACGCAGGCGAGTGGCATGCCCATGCCGAGGGCGCGTGCGGGGTTGCGCCAGTTGGCGCGCAGTTTGGCGAAGGACACGTGCATGCCGTCGGTGAACAGCACGGCGAAGAGGGCGAGGTCGGCGGTGACCGCCACGATCTCGCTCTCGGGCGAGATGTGGATCAGCCCGAGGAAGCCGTCGCTGACCAACGCGCCGCCTACGAGGAAGAGCAGCGAGGTCGACAGGACGGTGCGGGCGGCGAGCCCGGACAGCAGGACCGCGACGAGCAGCGCGGCTCCGAAGACGGCGACGAGCACCATGGCGGATATCCCCCGATCGGCAGAAGAAGACACGTGTCCCTTGTTCGCCGACCAGGCTTCCCGGCACTCCGCCACGGACCTTACACGTTCCATACGTGACATTGACAGGTCCTTGATGCGCACCAGCGATTCGAGCAGATTGCCGGAACCCGGCAGCCCTGAAGTGGTCACACCTCCTGCCCAAGGGGCGGACGGGCGCTCCGGCGCGTAACGTCCGCACCAGGTGTGCCGGGAAGGCTGGTCGGCAACTGCCGACACCTGCCCTGGAGCCCTCATGTCACCGATGTCACCGGCCGAACGGCTCCGCCGCCGCTCGCGAGCGCTGCTCCGCCGGCTCCATCCCCGACGGGAGTTCCTCGTCATCCGCCTCAAGGGCGACCTCGGTGCCGACACAGCCAAGGACACCAGCCGTGTCCTGCGCGCGGCTCTGCGCGCGGCGCCGAAGATTCTTGAGGTGGATGTCTCCCGCGTGACGCATCTCAGTCCGGACGGCGCCCTGCCTCTGTTCCTCGCCGCCCGGGGAGCCCGCGGCCAGGGAACCCGGTTCAGGGTCACCCACGCCCAGGGGCAGGTGGGGGCGATGATGCGCGGGATGGGTCTGGAACGCTACCTGTCGGGCGAGGACTCCGCCGGATAGCCAGGCGTGGGTGGGGCGTCGAGTGCGACTCCGGACGGGACAAGGTCCGTCACGTACTGCCGGAAGTCCTCCTTCTCGTCGTCCTCGGCGAGAACGGTCAACGGGCTGGTCGGCCAGACCGGCTCGCCCCCGATCCAGGCGACCGCAGCGGCGGGGTCCCGCGGATCGCTCCGCAGCTCCAAAGTCCCCTCCGAGGGCAGGAGCACCGCCCCCGGAACCACGTCCATCACCGCTGTCGGCCGTTGCGCCTCCGGTTCGAAGAGGACAAGCATCGGCGCCTCGGTCGCGGGCTCCTCGCCCCCCGGCAGGAGGAGATAGTCGAGGGACCGGACCTGCCCGCGCCGGGCGGCGCGCAGCAGCCGGCGCAGGATCCGCCCGGTGGCGACCACGCACCAAACCAGACGGGCGAGCGCCAGGGCCGCGACCGCACCGCTCACCCATAGTCCGCGTCTGAACCCCGGGTCGCCGGGAATCCAGGCGACGGACGGATGGCTGGCGGCGTACTCGATCCCGACGGTGTCTCCCTCGGCCGGGGCAGGGTCCGCGTGCACGATGTCCGTCACGATGCGGCGGCCGTCCGCCGTGAGGAAGCTCATCTCCGACGCACCGGGCAGCAGCCAGGGCTCCAGCGGGAGTTCGTCGTGCCGATACTCGACCGTCGCGATCGCGGTCTGAGGCCGGTCCGTCGCGATCTGGAAGGCCGTCAGCCACCACCATCCCGACCACACGGCGGTGACGCCGAGGACGACCAGGGCGCCCCAGGCGATGCCCGATGCGAGCGTGATCCGGCGCAGTGCGGGCGAGCGCCACCAGGGACCGGAGCGCGGGTCGGGCTCAGGGCGGCGGCGCTTCGGGCCGGCCCCGAGCACGTCGCGCGCGAGGAGCAGGCGGGACACCGCGGTCAGGTGGGCGCGGTCGAGCACGTCACCCGTGTCGGCCGATTGCCCTGCGGTGTGCTTCCGAAGAGGGGCGGGCGAGGGAGCGGCGGCGGCTCCGGTCGAGGTGCTGGCCGTGGAGACGAGGGCTCTGCCCCGTCGTGAACGTCGGGAGTGCAGGCCGACCCCCAGCAGGGCCACGCTGGTACCGAAGGCCGTGACGAACCCGAGGCCGATCGGGGTGAAGCCCCGGTCAAACGCCTCCCCGCGCAGTGGCCACGGCAGGGCGCTGACCTCCAGGAGGTCCCCGACCGCAACCCCGTCGCAGTCGACCTCCGCCGTGAGCGGGGTGCCGTCCCAGGGATCGGCCCAGGCGACCGCGCACATGTCGTACTCGGTCGTGCCGGTGACCTTCGCGTGCACGGGCTGTCCGAACCCGTACGCGAGCGTCACAAGGCCCAGACCTGCCAGGCCGAGCGTCATGGCTGCCCAGCTCCACCAGGGCACCACCATCTGGCGCGCGTCGCGCGGGGCTGCCTCGCCGCCGCTGCGCAGGTGGCGCCGGAGCAGCCGCAACCGGCGTGCGCCGCTCATGGAGGCCGAGGCGCTGCCGGCCAACGCCGCCAGTCCGGTGACGGTCACCCCGAAGACCACCATGAACCGGGAGTCCTCCAGATCGGCCGCCTCCCCGCGTACCGGCCAGGGCCGGGCGCTGATCCGCAACAGGTCCTCTGGCTTCTCCCCTTGGTAGCAGTCGACGCGTGCCCGCTGAGTGCGGGACGGGTCCCAGGGGTCCTGCCAGGTGACCCGGCACGATCCCGCCTCCACGTGGGTGACTGTCGCGGTCACCTCACGCCCGAGGCCGAAGGTGTGCACGCCGAAGAGTGTCAGAGAGAGCGCACCGGTCAGGAGCAGAGCCGCGAAGCCGGGCATCCGGATACGGTGCGCCGGCGCCACGCGGAAGGCGTCGGCGGCCCGCTCGAAGGGCTCCGCCGCACGGCCCTCCTTCTCTCGGGACTCGGCCTCGGGCGGTACGAGAGCCTTCTGGAGCAGTGCGGTGACCGGCCGGTCGACGGTGATCAGGAGCGTTCGCCCCGAGCCGGGCTCCTCGTACACCAGCATGTCCCGTTTGACGAATGAGGACCGCCGGAAGCCGCCCTGCCGCTGTGGGACGACGTCGCGGATCCTGCCGTGGCGTGGGACTGCGAGGACAGCGGTCTCCGAGACGAAGAACACCGGCTCAGCGGCGTGAGGCGTCATCCACAGGTCACCCCGCACCCGACCGGCCGCGTCCTCACCTCCCGTGGCGGACTGCATCGCCATCTCCGCGAATACCCCCACGGGCCGGCCCGCACTGAAGGCGCGCCGCGAAGACCTGTTCCGCAGGTTCGCCCACACAGCGGGCAACACCCCGGCCAGGGCACAGCTCACGAAGAACAGAAGAGGAGAAGCCACAACCACACTCTCCATGCGGGAAGGAGGAAGGAACCGGGGCAGGTCCGCGTCAGCGGGCTCGCCGCTACCCGGGCGGTCGACGCGTGGTTTCCTCAAAACGTCGCGGGCCGGGCAGGGAAGCCCAGACCACGACTCCGACAGCGATGAGCAGGAGCAGCGGCCCGCCCGCTATCCGTAGCGGGAGCAGTTCGTCGCCATGCACTCCCGCCAGGCCAAGGACCGCGGGCGTGAGGCTCGCGCCGTAGATCATGAAGGCCGCAATGCCCCGGGCCTTCGTGACGCGTGCGCTCGTGGCGGGCGACCAGCGCGGCGTCCACCCCCTCAGCGAGGCCACCCCGAGGGGTACGAGTACGAGCGTCGACATCACGATCCACAGGGCGTGGAACATGTCCCCTCACCTTTCCTTGGAAGAGATACGGGCTACGAGGAGGGCCGCGAGGCCCACCCAGGGCACGTGCGCAGGGCCGGAGACCGTCCAGCTCACGGCGGAGAGCACCGAGGCCGTCCCCAGGAAGGTGAGCAGACCTCGCCGCTCCCGCAGGAACGTCCATTCGTGGCGGGCGCTGCCCGGCTTCCTCAGCTCGCGCACGGCGGTGCGGATGACCAGGATCGCGAGCACGACGGTCGCGCCGAGCAGTGCCGGGGCCACGCCCTGCTCGTTCATCCGGCACTGCCTGGGCGCGCGCCGGATTGGTAGATGTCGGGAATGCCGTCGGCGTCGTCGTCGCGTTCTTCCTCTTCCCACAGACGCTTGTAGATGCGGTTGCGGCGTCGCAGGAGGAGGGCGGCGAGCGCTGCGGCGATGAGGGAGCCCACGAGGACGGCGGCCTTGATGTGTTCGGCCTCTGCGCCCGCCGGGAAGGCGAGTTCGCCGATGAGGAGGGCGACGGTGAAGCCGATCCCGGCCAGGGTGGCGAGGCCGAGGACGTCGGCCCAGGCGAGGTCGGGGTTGAGCTGGGCTCGGGTGAAGCGTGCGGCGAGGTAGGTGCCGAGGAAGATGCCGAGGATCTTGCCGGCGACGAGACCGATGACGACGCCCAGCGGTTCGGGGTCGGTGAAGACGTGGGTGAGCGCGCCGGCGGTGACGCCGACTCCGGCGGCGAAGAGGGCGAACAGCGGGACCGCGACGCCGGCGGAGACCGGGTGCAGCAGGTGCGAGACGCGGGCGGCCGGTGCGGTGTCCTCTCCCTTGTCGCGGGTGGTGCGCAGGATCAGTCCCATGGCGACTCCGGCGACGGTGGCGTGGACGCCAGAGTTGTACATCAGCGCCCAGGTCGCGATCCCCAGGGGTGCATACCACCACCAGCCGCGCACGCGGAGGCGCTGGAGGGCGTAGAAGACGATCAGCCCGGCGAACGCTCCTGCGAGCGCCCAGAAGTTGAGGTCGGAGGTGAAGAAGACCGCGATGATGAGGATGGCGCCGAGGTCGTCCACGACGGCGAGCGTCAGCAGGAACGCGCGCAGCGCGGCGGGCAGATGGGTACTGAGGACGGCGAGGACCGCGAGCGCGAACGCGATGTCCGTGGCCATCGGTACGGCCCAGCCCTCCAGGCTTCCGCCGCCGATCGTGACGGTGAGCGCGTAGAGGCCGGCCGGGACCGCCATGCCGCAGACGGCCGCGATGACGGGAAGCGCGGCGGTGGCGCGGGTACGCAGCTCGCCGACGACGAACTCGCGTTTCAGCTCGACGCCGGCAACCAGGAAGAAGATCGCGAGGAGACCGTCGGCCGTCCAGTGACCGACCGAGAGGTTCAGGCCGAGGGCGGGTATGCCGAAGTGGAACTCGCGTACCTGCTCGTACGCCTCGCTCCACGGGCTGTTCGCCCAGGCGAGCGCGACGACGGCGGCGGCGAGCAGGACCAGTCCGCCGACCGTCTCCGTGCGCAGGGCCTCGGCGACGGCCTGCCGTTCGGGCCAGGGCAGCAGTCCGAGGATCACCTTGCGTGGGCGTGGCTGCGTCATGGGGTGTGCCTCCGGGGCGGTCGGTGGGTGGGCACACGGGCCCCTCGGACGCCGACCAGACTTCCCGGCACACCAGCGTCATATTGACGCGTTCTTTACACCCTATCGGCCTGTTGGTGGTCTCACCAAGGGGCTCCTCACCTGCCGATACGTGGGCGAGCGGGTCCGCGCCCACCATAGGCACCGGCGGAGAAGCCCATGGGCCCCTTCCTCCGTCGGCCCACATCACCCACGGACCCGGTAGAGCCTGATGTCACGATTGACGAACAGGTGGACGTAGCCACACGACCAGCAGATCAAACCGGTCGCCGACTCGTTCGCCCACGCCAGGTTGAAGAACTCCATCCCTGTGCTGTTCAGCTTCACCTCCCGCTCGCGGAACGTGTCGAAGCCCCTATGTTTCGTCAAGCCGCAGAAGGGAGTTGTCTCGCGGCCAGGGGCTGAATGTGTCGGTAGAGCTCGCGGGCGACGTACCGCTTGAG